>NZ_JBQFPR010000005.1:0-361920 GCF_056536465.1 Ruegeria sp. CL6 | reverse complement strand
GTCACACCCAACATGCGTCCCCGTCATCCCCAAATGATCACGCAAAAAACCAGACAATAACGTCCGACCCTCAACCTCACCGCTCACAGCAACGCCGTTCACAGTCATCGAAATCTTCATCAGATTTTCCTCCCTGAAATATTCTGCTCAACCGCCGAACAGGCGCTTGAACCATCCTTTTTTCTCTTCTGGTTGCGTATCGGCCTGAGCGGGCTCTGGCGTTGGCTCAGGCGCAACTGGCGCGGCCGACGGTTCTGGCGCGGCATCGGCAGATTTGGTCTGAGGCTCTTCCTCAACCGCATTCTGGAAATTCTCAAAGAACTGGTCCGCCATTTTCTTGGCCACACCATCAATGACCCGACCGCCAAGCTGTGCCAATTTCCCACCCACACGCGCATCGACATTGTAGGTCAACAACGTGCCTTCCGGGACGTCGGACAGGGTCACATCCGCAGCGCCTTTGGCGAACCCTGCGGCCCCCCCTTTGCCTTCTCCGGACAGCTTTACACTTTCCTGATCGACCATGTCAGACAGGGTTACTTCGCCCTTGAAGGTTGCTTTCACCGGCCCGACTTTCTGGACTACAGTGGCGGCAAAGCCGTCCTCTGCGGTGCCCGACATCTCTTTGCAGCCGGGGACGCATTCTTTCAGAACCTCGGCTGATAACAAGGCATCCCAGACCTTGGAACGTGGGGCCGCGATGACGCGGCTGTCATGAAGTTCCATGTCACTCCCTCCCGTATTTTTCGTTAAGCTACGCGGTGTTCCATCCGGTGCCTATAAGACCTTGGGTGTAGTCAGCGAAGTTTCGGTTGCAATTGGGTCGGCATCGCCTTTCTCAGGATGCACGCATTTTACGACCTTCCGCCAGTAGGCGCGGTTCCATTCACTTGCTAGGTTTTGTTAGATTGGGGCAACTTGTTGCAAAGGCCATTTCCAATGTTTGCAAACGCCGTAGGGCAAAATGACTTTGAAAACGTGCTGATCATCGACGATCATCCATTGTTTTGCGATGCACTCTCGATGACATTGCAGAGCGTTGCACATATCGGTGAAGTGCATACGGCTGACAGGCTTGAGCGTGCGCTGGAGCTTGTCAAAAGTGGCTTGAAGCCGGACGCGGTATTGCTTGATCTCAACTTGCCGGATGTTGACGGATTGGATGGGCTGGTGCGTCTCAGGGCGGTTGTCAATGCGCCTGTTATCGTCGTGTCGTCCATGACAGATAACAGGGTTGTCAGTCAGGTCATCCACGCCGGTGCGTCTGGTTATGTCCCGAAACATAGCCAAAGGGACGTGTTCCGCACCGCGTTCGAGACCGTACATTCCGGCAAAACCTTCCTGCCTGAAGGTGCCGTGTTGATTGACCCAGACGACGAGGATGAACAAAGCGATGCCGTTGGCCGTCTGGCAACATTGACCAACCAGCAATCGCGTATCCTGCAACTGATATGCGAGGGAAAATTGAACAAGCAGATCGCTTTTGACCTGTCCATCGCAGAAACAACGGTCAAGGCGCATGTCACTGCTATCATGCGGAAATTGGGCGTTCAAAGCAGAACCCAGGCAGTTCTGATTGCGAAAAAAGCGTCCTTTGCCAGCGTCTTGCAAGAGCAGGGCTAACCGTAATACCCTCAAGCCTCATCGCGTTGGGGAGGAGGCCCGATGGAGCAAGCAGTCGGGCGGCCTGAGACCCAGGCCCGTGCGTCCAGCATCGTTAAAACGGCATTTGTGCAATACGACGCGGACAACGCGATCGGGCAGCTTTCTTCGTTGCTGGGCGATGACGAACTGGCGCTTGTCATTCTCTTTGTCACTGCCAGTGCTGAGGCAACGTCTGTTATCGAAGAAGCAGCAGCGGTATTTGCCCCGACCCCAGTGGTAGGCTGCACCACGGCTGGAGAGTTGGCGGGGCAGGGCTATACCGAAGATCAGATCGTTGCCATTGGGTTGCCCGCCTCTCATTTTGCGGCGCGAACGGTTTTAGTGCCGGACCTCGACGCTTTTTCGGCGCCAGACATCATTCATGAAATGATCCGCAATCGAAATGAGATGACGGAAGCTGAACTTGATTGGCATCACGAGTTCACCTTTTTGCTGATAGATGGGCTGTCTACCAAAGAAGATGCCCTGACATCCGAGCTTGCGATCGGGCTTGGGCCGGTGCCTCTGTTTGGAGGGTCGGCCGGGGATGGAACACGGTTTGGAAATACCTTTGTCCTGTTTGAAGGGCAGGCGCATGAAAACGCGGCTGTTTTGACCCAGATACGCACACGTTGCCCGATCAAGGTGTTCAAAACGGATCACCTTGTTCCAACGACGCAGCGTATGGTCGTTACCGAAGCAGATCCCGCAAAACGCATCGTGCGTGAGATCAACGCAGAACCCGCAGCGCGTGAATATGCAAGAATACTGGGCAAAGACCCCGAGCAACTGAATACCTTTACCTTTGCCGCCCATCCGGTCGTTGTTCAGATTGGAGGCCAGCATCATGTCCGGGCAATCCAGAGGGTGGCCGGAAATGGCGATCTGGTGTTTTTTTCGGCGATAGACGAAGGGCTTGTTCTAACAATGGCCGAGCCAATGGACATGGCTGCGCATCTGGAACAGGAAATCGACGTTTTGAAACAGCAGGAACAGCCCGACGCCATACTTGGGTGCGACTGTATCCTGCGCAGGCTGGAAGCGCAGGAAAAGCAAATGACGGGTGCGCTGTCCAAAATTCTTTCGGACAACAGGGTTGTCGGATTTTCCACCTACGGAGAACAGTTCAATTCGATCCATGTGAACCAGACTTTGACCGGCGTCGCCATTTATCCGCCTGATGAGCCGTCACATGATTGAGACTCTGATCAACCCAGACGACCCGCTGGATCGTCAAAACGAAAAGCTGCTCAAGATAGCTGCGGCGCTGATGCGGCGAGTGGAGGAGTCCACTGACGCCAGCGGTGCCGCCTATGCGCAGTTTCAGCGCGCCGCGACTTTGGAACAAGAGGTTCGGGCCCGCACCTTGGACCTGGAACGCGCCCTTGAGCTGTTGAACGACTCTAACGCGAGGCTGGCTCAGGCCAATAAGGAAACGGAAGCCGCGCGCGCTGACCTCGCCAACGCGATTGAAACTGTCCAGGAAGGGTTTGCGCTGTTCAACCTTGATGAGGAACTGGTGCTGTGCAACAGCCGATTTGGTATGCACATGCCCGATATTCAGGGCCAGTTGTCGCCGGGCTTGCGGTTTACCCAATATGTCGAACTGGTAAGCCAGTCGAAATACCTGTCTCTGCCCGAAGCTGTATCTCCGCAAGATTGGGCGCATCGCCGAATGTCGCGTCATGCAGATGATCACGTCGTATTTAATGTGCGCCTTAACGGAAACCGCTGGACCCAGGTATCCGAACACCGGACGCCGGATGGTGGCACCGTCATTCTTCAGACCGACGTTACCGACATCATGCGGATCGAACGGAAAGAGCGGGATCGCATTCTGGATGACAAGGCCCGCCTGATCCGCGCAACGCTTGAGCATATTGATCAGGGTGTCTGCATTTTTGACTGCAAGCTCCGCCTGATCGGGTGGAACAATCGCGCGAGCGAGTTGCTGGCTATTCCCAACGCTCAATTCCAGATGGGTGCGCAGTTTGAAACTCTGTTCAACCGGCTAAGCGCAACGATCAGTTTTGAAGAAGGTGTAAGCGCAGCCGACTTGATCGCTTGGGTGAACCGATCCACAGAGCGACCTCCGCTTAGATTTCAGATGCATTCCGGCCGTTTCAAGATCCTCTCCGTCTTTGCGCAGGAAATGCCGGACAGGGGGTTCGTGATATCGTTCACCGACGTGACGGCGGAACACAGATCAGCTCAAGCTCTTTACGAAGCAAAGGCGTTGCTGGAACAAAGGGTAGCCTCGCGTACCGAGGAACTGGCGGATGCGCTGAACGAGGCAGAGCGGGCGAATGCCTCGAAGTCGCGCTTTGTTGCGGCGGCAAGCCACGACTTGCTGCAACCCTTGTCTGCGGCCAAGCTGTATGTGGCCACGCTGGGTAGTGGCTTAAACGAGGTCGACGCGCAAAACGTGGCTGCCAAGGCGGAAAGTGCGCTGAGCAGCGTCGAGCACATTCTCGAGGCGTTGCTGGATATCTCAAAGCTGGATTCCGGGCGTGCCACAGTACACCTGTCCACGCTTTCTATCGGTGAAATCTTCTCGCAACTCGAAGATTCCTTTCGGCCGGTGGCACAGGCAAAAGGGCTGGAGTTGCGCTTTGTTCACACGGATGCTCTGGTCAGGAGTGATGCAAGCTATTTGCGGAGGGTTCTCCAGAATCTTCTGTCGAACGCAATACGCTATACGGACGAAGGCAAGGTTCTGATCGGTGTAAGGCGTCGCAAGACGTCTGTTGTGATCGAAGTCTGGGACACAGGTATAGGCATCGCGGCGGATCAGCGTGACATCGTCTTTCAGGAGTTTCAGCGACTACATTCCGACGCAAGCGCAGCCGAGGGGATGGGTCTGGGTCTTGCCATCGTGGAACGTGCTTGCGGGTTGCTGAAGCATCCAATCCGGTTGAATTCTGAACTGGGCAAGGGCACCGTATTTTCGGTGGAAGTGCCGCTCGCCAAATCATTGACCGTCGCATCCGGCGAAGTGTTTGAACCAACAGAGACGGACCCCAAGACACTTGCCAGTACAATCGCACTTCTGATCGAAAATGACGAGAACCTGCGAGGCGCATTGACCATGACCATGGAGTCATGGGGCGTTCAGGTTTTGGAATGTGCAAGCGAGCAGCAGGCAACAAGCCTTTTGCGTGAGATTGGCATTTTGCCCGACATTGTCGTCGCTGACTATCAGTTGGATAATGACAAAAAGGGCACTGATGCCGTCCAAGCGTTGGTTGGCGAATTCGGGCATCTGCCGGCGTGCATCATCTCTGCCAACAGAAGTGCCTATCTGTCCCAAATCTGCGGGGAAGGGGGATATTCTCTGCTGCACAAGCCAATTGACGCCCACAAGCTGAAAGCTATTCTTGAAGCGTCTCTGACAGAGATTTCCTCTGGGTGACACTTTAGCTTTGCTGCCGCATCTAAAACCCACACTATCAGTCTATTGCTAAATGGACTGAGGTGTATCCCCTTGCTTCGCAGCAAGTAGAGGCAATGGCGTTAACCGAGGTTCTATCATCGTGTTGCGCCGATAAACCATCTCGATGCAGGGTTTGGTTGACCCGCGTAATTTGATCTATCATCCTGATCTGAAATTGATTTCCACATTGCGGCCAATCGCAAAGTTGTTTTGGTTAGGGTTTCTGGCATGCAACAAGCCTCGCAAAAACGATACTTGCTTGATACGCATCGGTCACGTGATCCCGATCAGACTTTACGGATCGTCAGACCGTACCTAAAAGAGATGGGTATTACCCGGATCGCCAACCTGACGGGATTGGATAGGATCGGCTTGCCCACGGTGATGGTTGCGCGCCCAAATTCTCGTTCGGTTGCGGTGTCGCTTGGAAAAGGATTGTCGTTGCAGGCTGCGCAAGCCTCGGGCGTTATGGAGGCAATCGAGTCTTGGCACGCCGAACGTGTTCAGTTGCCTCAGCGCGTTGCCCGTCATGCGGATCTGATCGTCGATAGTCACGTCGTGGACATCAACGCCCTTCCACGAGTGACCGGGGGCCGGTTCGACCCGAACCGAAGCATGCCATGGGTTCAAGGGCGTGACCTGAAAGGTGATCACGATTGTTGGGTGCCGTTGGAAATGGTCGACACGGATTACACTTCTGGGCCAAGCGCAGGTCAGGGTGCGTTTCCGCGCACGACAAATGGGTTGGCTTCTGGAAACAATGTTGTCGAAGCTACCTGTCACGCGATTTGTGAATTGGTTGAGCGCGACGCGACAACGCTGTGGCATCACAAGCCCGCAGGCTTTCGTCTGGATCATGAGACGGTTGACGATGCACGATGCCAAAAAGCGGTTCAGATGATCACCGAGGCAGGGTTGGAATTGGGGGTCTGGGATACGACATCTGACATAGGAATAGCCAGTTTTCGGTGTGTGGTCTGTGAACCTGACGGCCAGAATGGTCACATCGGAATTGGGGATGGCTGTCATCCTGACCGATCGATCGCACTGCTTCGTGCGCTGACCGAAGCGGCGCAAACCAGGTTGACCTATGTCTCGGGCGCGCGCGACGATTTGGATCCGTCAGAGTTCACCGATCAGGCGCAGACGGAGCGTTGTCGATATGTACGTGATTTGATTGATGGGGCTGCCCCAAAACAGAACTTTTTTGATTGCCCGACGTCTGAGACGGGGTCCTTTGATGAAGACCTCGAACTGATATTGCGTAAACTGGAGTCTGTAGGACTGTCTCAGGTTGTAAGAGTTGATCTTTCCCGGCCCGAGTTTGACATCGCGGTTGTCCGGGCGATTGTTCCGGGGCTGGAGGCGCCGCATGACGATCCGGATTATGTGCTCGGACCTCGGGCCCGGTCGGTCTTGGAAGGTCAGGCATGAGCATAGCGGTTTTCGTTGGCCCTACTCTGCCCCGCAATGAAGTAGTGGACTACTTGGATGCAACCGTCTTGCCACCGGTCCGGCAAGGCGACGTGTACCGGATCACCAGGGATCGTCCTCGGGCCATCGGGATCATCGATGGATATTTCGAGGGGGTGCCCTCGGTCTGGCACAAGGAAATACTTTGGGCTTTAGAGCATGGCATCCCTGTATTCGGCAGCGCCAGCATGGGTGCGCTCAGGGCGGCGGAGCTTGCCGATTTCGGAATGATCGGGGTTGGGCAGATTTTCCAGGACTACCTTTCGGGCGTTCTGCAGGACGATGATGAGGTTGCCGTTGTTCATAGTCCGGCAGAGCTTGGGTTTCAGCCATTGAGTGTTCCAATGGTGTCTGTTCGGACCACGGTTTCCAGCGCTGTCGCTGCTGAAATTGTCACCAGCGAAACAGCCTCGGCTATTCTGAGCACGGCCAAGTCCATGCACTATCGGCACCGAAATTGGTCGGATATCGGGAAAGCCCTCGGGACATGTTCTGGCATGGAGGAATTCAACGCGTGGCTGCCGGACGGTCAGGTAGATGCAAAAGCAAACGACGCACGCGCCATGCTGCAGCAGATGTCTGACTATCTGAGCGATCCCCCTGCACGCCAGCCGTCTGCGGCTCGAACCGAGCGGACCTTGGTCTGGAAGACGTTGCGCCAGCGTGTGGATTCCGAAGCTCGGGAAGGTCAGGCGGTAATCGACGAATTACGGTTGAACCCCGAGCTTTACACGACCCTGCGCACCAAAGCGGTGCTGAGCCTGCTTGCGCAAGAAGAAGCTGATCGTATTGAGCGTAAGCCGGACCGTGAAACGCTTGTGAAACTCATGTCGGATCATCGAAACAGTGCCGGGCTCACCCGCAAAGCCGACATGTTGAAGTGGCTGGAGGCCAATGACCTGAGCGTCGAACGCTATGAGGCGATTTTGACGAGTGCCGCGCATATGGATGCCGCCACCGAAGCCAGGATCGAAAAGCTGGATGCCCCCCTGCTTGCAGAGCTGCGTCGCATGGGGCGCTATGCCGAACTACGCGATCGTGCTGCAAAGAAAGCCAGCCTTCCTGAACGCGCTCAGCGCGAGGCCGGAGCGGATCGCTTGCAGATGCTCCTTTGGTTTTTTGAAACAAGGCTTGACCGGGATATGCCGGATGATCTTGAATCCTTTGCATCTTCGCTGGGTCTGGCTGGGCGAGATGCACTTTATGATTTGATCGAAGCAGAGTTTGTTTATTGCCATAGTGATGTCGGCTCGACAGCACCGGACGGATGAAAATCCACCGACCTGACGCAGGAGGGCGCTTGATGGATTTACCTGAGACCAGTGAAGCCGAGGAGCCTGGAACTCGGTTTCTGTTGTTTCCCCAGTCGCCTTTCCTGGAATCGGACCCGCAATTGGAATTGGTTGAAATTTCCGCCCCACAGGGCAGCATCGGTCCGGGTCCCTCGGGGCCGCGGATGTATACGGTCAACCCGGTTGGCAAAACGACCCCATACGGTGCAATCGTACCCGGACCAGACGGACCAGGCATGTACCTGCCGCCGTGGAACGGGTACGTTCAGCCGCCCGCCATGCCGGATGAGGTTGGAAACTTCATCCATATCGATCCCACTGACCCGGCGTTTGAGGCGGCTCATCTATTCGGATCGGCCTATTTCACTATGGACGTCTGGCAGGGGTATTTCGACCGTCAGATCCCGTGGCACTTTGCGCGGGATTTTGATCGGTTGGAGCTGTCTTTGTTGCCCAGCCTCGACAACGCGCATATCGGCTGGGGGTTCTTGGAAACCGGGGGCACGCATGATCACGGCGATGAATACCGGCCATACAGCTTGAACTTTGACGTGGTCGCCCACGAAATCGGTCATGCCATCATATACAGCGTAATCGGCATGCCCACCGACGGGGACGCGACCGGAGAGTATTACGGTTTTCACGAATCCGCAGCCGATTTGGTCGCGCTGCTTGCGTCGCTGCATTTCGGGTCCGTCGTTGAAGCCTTGCTAGAGAATACGCGGGGTAATCTCTATACGTTCAATCGGCTGAACCGTTTCGCGGAACTGTCGGAGAACGCGCAGATTCGAACGGCGGCCAATGACCGCACCTTGTCCGAGTTCGCCGCCGGCTGGTCCAGTGAACACGCCCTGTCCGAGCCGTTGACAGGCGCCATGTTCGACATCTTCGTGGACATCTACCACGAACGCTTGTTGGTGCATGGTCTGATTTCGCCGGAAGAAGAAGACTTGTCGGACCAACTGGAGGACTCTCCTGACTATAGCGCCGTGATGCAGGGGATTTTTGACACGCGCTATGCCGAAAACCCCGAAGGCTTCCGCATCGCGCTGCTTGAGGCGCGCGATTATCTGGGCACCTATCTTGCAGACTCGTGGGAACGTTTGGATGCCGATATGCTAAGCTATTTCGGAGTTGAAAAGGCTTTGCTGGCCGTGGATCAGGAAATAACTGGCGGGGCGTTTCAAAGGATCATCCAAGGCAACTTCCGCATGCGCGATATCGGCGTGACAAGCGCCGGGCCTCGGCTGCCTGATCAGGACGAAGACAGCCACGCCAATTCTGTCCGAACACAGGTTCCAGGTTGATGGGCAAAAATCCTTTATTTTGAAGCGGTTTTATGGCATGCAGTCGTGGGATGATTTTTGTGGAATATTTTGGCTCGGTCGTGATCGGGTCGCTTAAATTTGGGAGACGAGGTCTGGGACTCCGTTTATCCCGAAATTGGGAGAGAATGATATGACCGAGTCATTGCTGAGTTTTTCTGAAGTGCTTTTATTTGGTAGAGTAATGGGCGACCTCAGTGTCGATACAGGTTTCGTCAACGTTCGGCTTGCGACGACAGCCAACATAGACATTTCAGACCCACAGCAAACTGTCGATGGAGTTGAGGTCGAAGAAGGTGACCTAATTCTGGTTAAGGAGAATCCAAAGAACCAAAACGGAATCTATGTTGCGGACGCCGCTAAGAACTTGAGCTATGCCGTTTACGTGCCTGAAAATGGTCAGGTGGCAGTGGATTTCGGAAACACGTTCACCGACACAGAATGGCGGCAGACTGACGCCGACCGAACGGATCAGACGTTCGACGAAATTGATGACAAGGCCCAGAAAAAGAAGAAAAAGGGCGGCCGCGCCAAAGGGCGCAACCAACTTTTGCGGTCCCAGTACTCACCTGACGCAAAGCTGGCTCGAATTTACGGCTTTGCCTATGAAGGAACCTACTACGAGTTGCCAGAACCGGTGATCTTCCTGGTGCACGGTCCTGGTGAAACGGCTGCAGCCGACAGCGGAGCCATGGCGCGTTCGCCAAAAAGCCCATCAGAATCAGGGGTGGCCTCTGCCGACTATCAAGTGGCGGATGACATTATGTATTGGCCCTACGACAAGGCCGACTACACCGTTCGTATGGATGTGATGTCCGGTCAGTTTGAACAGGTTCTGCTGGATATCTACTTTGGCTTCGATAGCCCGGCGATCAGCGGAGCTAAGGTTTCCGGCGCGAAAGTCAGCGGTGCCAAGGTCAGCGGTGCCAAAGTTAGTGGCGCCAAGGTAAGCGGTGCCAAAGTCAGCGGCGCGAAAGTGCGCGGTGGAGATTGAAGAACTCAAAGCCACGACACGCAAAAGGGGGCTGATTCAGGCTGAGCGCAGACTAGGGCGTTTAGCAATTCCTTGAGTTTCTAGGACACAGCCTCTTTATCGCGCGACGCCTGAACAGGAAAAAGCGCAACAGATCAGTCATCTACCCCAACAGGGTCACCGGATGCGGCTGGCGCGGCGGGCCGCCAGCGACTGGTTGGGCCAAAGCCTAGGGATGCGGTCTGATGCTGATCCGGCGGCAAAGGAAGGCGCGATCAACGCCAATAACTGTGAAGAAATGAACTACAGTTTGATCGTCGAGGCCGCCAACGGACCTATTACCGCCGATGCCGAAGCGTGTTTGGACAGGCGTGGCGTCGTGGTGTTGCCCGACCTGTATGTGAACGCAGGCGGCGTTGTTGTCAGCTATTTTGAATGGGTTAAGAACATTACCCACTTGCCCTTTGGCCTGATGGACCGGCGCCAGAACATCAGCTCGGGCGCTGCATTGGTCGCAACGCTGGAAGATATTGCGGGCCGTCCCCTGCAAGACACCCAACGCGTTCAGATCACGCGCGATGTCCGTGAGATTGACGTGGTTCGATCCGGCCTGGAAGAAATCATGTCCCGCGCCTTTGACGACATCATGGCCCGCAAACGTTCGCTGAAGGACGCGAACCTACGGACTTCGGCCTACGTGGTAACAATCGCCCGCATCGCCGAGTACTACAAAGCGATCGGGTTGTAAGACCCTCCAAGTGAAACCGGACCGGGCCGCCTAACGACCTGCAGGTTAGGCGGCCCGGTCTGGTTTCGTGTGTGTGAGTGTGAGTGTGGACTCACGTTGAAGCGCATAATGAGAATTATGTTAAAAGAGAAAACATGATCTGCTGATCATACCGCATGAAAGGCAGCCGCCCGACGTCGCACGCCAGCAGCAATGGCTTCCGCCAATGGCATTGGGAACCTATCCGGCAAGTCTGCTAGCGTCCTCTCCAAGGCGGGCTCAATCTCAGAGGCGATGCCCGCCAAGACCTCATCCGCCAACACCACACCAAAACCTGCCGCTTTCGCAGCCTGCAGGAAATGACGCGGCACCACTTCGTTGATCCGGTAGTGTCCGTCGATCGCCATCGCAAGACGCATCCGATTTTGGCGAATTTGACCGTCATCTACGGCTTTCTGGGCGCTCAGCACATCATAGAGCGGGGTCATGCGGAATCCGCCTGGACGCAATGCAATGCTGAAATTCTTGGCGTGCCCGTCTGTCGCTCCCAAGAGCCAAAACAGCACCTGTGTGCGGAAGAACGCGCTCTGATCTGCCTCGGGGTCATCACTAGCCGCTAGCAACCCAACGCCTTCTGAGATCCCTGGCCCACCGTCCATTTGGTATTTCTGGCTCGGCGGGACAGTGAGCGCTTGGCAAAAGTCTTCCTGCGGGAGGCGGATCAATCGACCATCCTTGGCCCAACGCCGATCAAACCGTGTCACAACAAGGCTCCGCACATCCTCGAAGTCGGCAATCTCGATCTCCGCCACCTCCATTCCCATAGCGCGACAAAAGCTCATGCAGAAATACTCGTTCTCGACGCTGTCGGATAGATCGATCCCTGCGGGCAGAACACCAAGCTGGGTTTTGAGGATATGGGTTGTAGGAGTGAGCCCGGACGGGCGGATCCACGCGCCATCGTAGCGCAGCAGCGCCGTTTTCTCCTGCGCCCCTGCTATGGAAATGCGGAAGTCGTCGTCTGCGTCCAAGCCAAGGGGGGCGCTCGCAAGGTTGCGCAGCATGTCAGCAATTTGCGCCGCAGATACGGGCTCTCCCTCGAGCGCACCAACCTCGGGCATCTTGCCCGAAACGAATTGTAACGCCCCCACGCAGTCACGCCCGATCTTCTCCAACATGTGCCACGCGTCGGTGCCGCCTGCATGTACCCGAGCGGCAACGCGCTCACGTATTGCCTGATTGTCCGGAAGCAGATTTTCCAGATAGGCAATGACAGGGCCGCCTCGATGCGCTTCTTCACGCAAAGGCAGTGACAACGAGATGGGCATGGCGTGCGCCCACGACAGCCAGTCCTGATCGTAGGCAAAGCTGATCGCTCCCGATCCAGCAAGACGCAAAATCCCCACCAACCGTCCGTTCAGGAATACCTGCATCAGGCCGCTACGCCCTTGTTTGGCCATCAGAAGATATCCTCGATCTCAAGCGAGCCACCGCGCTCCACCAAACGAAACTCAAGCCCAAGCGCAGCCATGACGGCGAGCACCGTGGCGAGCTTGGTTCCCGCATCGCCATTCTCGAGCGACGAAATCGTCGCGACACGCAAATTCGTGCGTGCGCTGATATCGCTTTGGGTCCAGCCGCGCGTCTTGCGCGTCCGGCGAAGTGCCTGGCCGATCTGCTCAGCCGTTCGTGCCGTGAGATCCATGACGTGGCTCCTTTTACGGCGCAGCGTAAACCATAGTAATTTACGTTTCAACGTAAAAATTTCTCTTTTACGCTACAGCGCAATACACTGGATGCGCTCAAGCATATTGCCCAGCCGCGCGGGCCTGTTTCGGCCCTCATTGCAGGATATCGTCGATGCTTGAATGGCTTGTCTATTCCATTCGACAACCGCTCAACAAGCTGTGCACGGTGCGACTGTGACTATTTTGACTTTTGATCATGCGATCTCTCAAGCGCGTCCGGGTCAAAGTAGTCGTAGTCACCTTTCTTCAGCTTCACGACATCGTCCGGTGACTCCAATGCTTCAATTGCTTCGGGTTTTGGCCTTCGAAGCTCCGCAGCGGGCCGGTGCAACAACCGGGAGGAAATTGCCGCCATCAGCTCAATTCCAGCTTCTGATGGCTTCGGAAGCGTCAGACGTCGATCTTCAGGATTCTGGGCCAGGTCAATCAGTCCAAGGCCCTTTCTTTTTGGGGTGCCATCCGAGAGGAAGGAAATGTGCCTCGGGACATTGGAAATGCCAATCGACGAGGAAATCTCCCGCAAGGGTTGACCTTCGAAGCCAATCTCGAACTGCTTCAGGGTCACATACAGCAGCACGCAAAAAGATCCCAAAGACAATCCCTGCGAGCGTGTAGTAATCTCGTGAAGCGCTGGCAGAATTGATTGCTTCAGATGCTCAGCCAACAGTTCTGCTCGCTCGTCAGCATCCAACGTCACAGCGCGGTCCCTTTCCGCGGATAGCACATAACGACATGCGATGGCTTTACCGGTCCGTGAGGGCACCACAAAGCTCGAACGACGCCCCTCCTCCCTCTGTCGCACAAGCAAGTTAAGGCCTGGATCGCTGTGACGTGCACAGACCCTGAGTCGACCCCAATAGGCTCGCGCAGGATCGTTCCCTTTTTTGTGATTTAGAACCCGGCTTTTTTCAAACCTTCGACAAAATGTTGGGTGTCGTCTTCCAACCTGTCCGGCAGAACTTTGGCCCAACGCGACAATGAGAAATTTGGATGCGCTTCACGGTGTTTGTCCGCGATGAGGCGGGCCATCTCCATATTCCCCAACTGCGCGTGGCTTGCAGCCAGCATGCGCTGGCCCTCGGTCGGGTTGTTCATCTTGTTGACGGTCTCGATCACGTCTTCATAGCGCCGAAGATTGTAGTAGGCGCCGCCCAAGTGCCACAAGTATTGGTCCGGGAAATAGGGGTTCAAGCGCATCGCCTGCCGTAGATGAGTGATCGCTGTCTCGTTGTCCCCCGAGTGGGCCAGCGCATCCGCGAAGTCAGAATGCATATCAGCGTCATTGGGATTCAGCGCCAAAGCCCGCTGATAAGACTGTATGGCTGCGTCATGCTCCTTTCGGTACAGGTGCACATAGCCAAGCTCGCCGAACCCGCGGGCGTCCGTCGGATCAAGCTCAATCGCGCGCTGCGCGTAGGACAACGCCTGTTCAAACGCTTTCGAGGGGTCTTTGGTCCACGAATACCGCCAGTCAATGTTCAGGGTCCGCGACAGCGCAGCCGCGGCACGCGCGTATCCGCCGTCTCGTTCAAGGGCGGATTGATAGAAGTCATGGGCCTTGCGATTGTCGTTGCGTGTGTACTTGAAAATGTGGTGCTGACCCTGAAGAACCGAGCCATAGGCCGCAAGATCAGAAGGCACGGCCTGCACCATGCGCTGCTTTTCGTGTGACTCGATCATGACAGCGGTGGCGGCAACGATACATTCGGTGACTTCGTCGAGAATATCAAAGATGTCGTCGATCTTGCGATCAAAGCGCTCGCCCCAAATGGTGCGTTCTGTGCTGGCATCCACAAGCTCGGCTGTAATCCGAATACGGCTGGCCGATCTTCGCACACTGCCGCGGGCGATGTAGCGGACATTCAAACGCTGCGCTGCTTCCTTTGGAGGCATGGACTGCGTTTTAAAGAAAAAAGACGAGTTCCGGGCAATGATAAACAGATTTCGGAACTTCGAGAGGTTCATGATGATGTCGTCAGTCAGCCCTTCGGCGATCCAACTGTCGGATTCATCGCCGCTGTTGCTGCTGAAGGGTAAGACGGCGACCGATGGGGTATCTGGTCGTTCAAGCAAATCCCCCGGAACGTCCGGGCGCATCGTGCCTGCCATGGTCGCGCCCGAAACTTCGCTGCGAACACAATACGCAGAAACAGGGTTCAAGATGTTTTTCAGGTGCTTCGGGCCGAGAAACTCGTACCCGTATCGCAGTCGATTACAGACCTGATCATAGACCGCCGAGCTGACATAGACACGTTCAGGTTCAGCGATTTCCTGAAGCCGCGCCGCGATGTTCACATTATCGCCATGTATCCCACGTTCGTCGATTAGGATTTCACCAAGATGAATGCCTGCGCGAAATTTGATTCGCTGATTCTCGGAACGCGTGTGATTGTGCTGGCTTGCGATCTGGTGCAATTCCACCCCGAATTCCACGGCGCTGGTGGCTGTTTCAAACAGCGCCAGTATGCCGTCGCCCCGCACTTCGACCACTCGCCCACTGTATTTGGCGCACGAGGCTTCAAGCTGAGAAATCAATGATTTCAAAGCGTTATAAGTATCCAGCTCGTTCTCGCTCATCAACCGGGAATACCCGACAACATCGGCGAACAAGACGGCGCCGAGCTTTTGAGTCATTTGAACGTTCAAGTTGTTGGTGTTCACTGGAATTTCTCTTTTCGAGACCTCTGATCACGCACGGTGTTCAACATATACTAAATTATTACTATTTCGACTGCCCTGGATCTTGGATGAGGGTTACATGTTCGTATCCTGCGGTGGCCATGACCAAGCCCCGGGTGAATTTGATCCAAACGTGACGATCGTATCGTCGCTCAATTCTCGCGCCAATCCTTCGCGATGTGACATCCAATCCTGCTTTAGAATGCCCACAACAACCATGTCGTGGAATTGCCCATCCGCGAACCACGCCTGCCGCATGGAACCTTCGACCTGGCAACCGATCTTGGCCACCAGATCCTTACTGCTCTGGTTGTCCGCGCGGTAATACGAGGTGAGGCGGTTCAAACCCAACTGCCGAAACGCGAAATCCACCACGAGTGCGGTCGCCCGGATTCCGACGCCAAGGCGGCGGGCTTCCTTGTGCATGAACATCGCGACAATCGCATCGCGATTAATCGTTGAAATCGCTTCGAGCCCTGTCATCCCCAGCGCTTTTCCGGCGCTGGATTCAACGACAAACCAGCACTTGCATCCAACACCATTCGGGGCAAAGGCGTCTTTCCAGCTTTCTTCTGTCTGAAATTGACTCAGCGGGATGCGTGAGGTTCGGTCAAAAAGGGCAAGATCTTCAACGTCCTGAAACCACGGTGCTATAGTAGCCAAATCCGCTTTTTCCATCGGGCGCAATCTGAATGAGTTATGCGTTTTTTCGGGCACCAGTAAAATTACCTTTGAACAAATTCTTAAAAACCTTGTGCTGACATTAGCATAAAAGTTCCAAAATTATGAAGTTAGAAACAAAATGACCGCCAAATTCACGCAAGAGGACGATATCTCACAGTGAAACTTAAAATTTCATCAGCGTGAAAGCAAACCGGCCCACCAATCTGGTGAGCCGGAAAGACGTAAGCGGTAGAATTATCAGTCGTACAAGACGGCTGAAATTTTTGGATCATCCATGTTGGACGCATCGTAGTAGTAGAACCCAGTGTCAATCAGTGCTGGAACTTCCTCGCCGTTCATGGCGGCGACTGCGGCTTTGACCGTCTCATACCCAATGCCGACCGGGTTCTGCGTGATGGCGCCGGCCATCAGGCCGCTTTTGACGGCGTCTTTCTGCGCCTTGCCGCTGTCATAGCCGATGATGACCAGACCTTCGGTTCCCAGTTCCTGCACACCGTTCACCACACCGATGGCCGACCCTTCATTGGTTCCGAAAATACCATTCAGGTCCGGGTTGGCTGTCAGGATTGCCTTGGTGACTTCGGTCGACTTCAGATGATCGCCCTGCCCGTACTGGACTGTTACAACCTCGATATCAGGGTATTTCTCGGCGATGCGATTCACGAATCCGTCGCGGCGATCAATACCAGTACGGCTGGTTTGGTCATGCGCGACCACGGCAACCTTGCCTTTGCCACCAAGTATCTCGGCCATCTTGTCCGCGGCCAGACCTGCGGCCGCCAAATTGTCCGTGGTCGCAGTCGACACGGGAATGTCACTATCGACACCACTGTCGAAGGCGATGATTGGGATGCCCTTTTCGTCAGCCTGCTTGAGCAACGGAATGGCTGCCTGACTGTCCAGTGCAGCGAAACCGATCGCCTTGGGATTATTGGCCAATGCTGCTGCCAGCATGTCGATCTGACGGTCGACCATGGTTTCGTTGTCAGGACCCTCAAAGGTAATTGTGACGTTGAATTCCTCTGCCGCTTGCTCGGCCCCGGACTTCACGGCCTGCCAGAACTGGTGCTGGAACCCTTTGGATACCAGCGGGATGTAGATATCTTCAGCCGAGACCATTGAGGCCGGGGCTGCAAAGGTGGCTGCGCTCAGCGCACCCAGAATGAAACGACGTGAAAACATGTTTTCTCCTCCAGTTGGTGTTTTTGTCGTTGGTTTGGTTCGGTAATTCAGCCGCTGTTCTTGCGCCGAGCCATGTCAGCGTAGACAGCCAGAATGATGATTGCGCCGGTCACGACAGTCTGCCATTCCTGCGCAACGGAAAGTACGCGCAACCCGTTGGTCAGAACTGCCATGATCAGTGCGCCGATCAGGGTGCCCAGAATCGTACCGCGTCCACCGGACAAGGACGTGCCACCGATGACCACCGCCGCGATAGCTTCCAACTCGTACCCGAGACCCAAGGCGGGCTGAGCCGAGTTCAGGCGCGAGGCAATCAGGATGCCGCCAATCCCGCAGATGCCTCCGGCCAGCGCATAGATGCGCATTTTCCAAGCGTCAGTGTTCACGCCTGACAGACGTACCGCTTCTTCGTTTGATCCCAGCGCGAACGTATATCGTCCTAAAACCGTGCGGCTCAGGATGTAAGATGCTGCAAGGGCTACCAGAAACAGGATCAGAACACCGTTCGGGATGGGCAGCGCGGGAATGACCTCTCCTATCAGAGACCCGCGCGAGATTTGGTCGAATCCGGGCGTGTCGTTGAAATAGATCGGTCTCGTGCCCGAAATGACTAGCGACAAGCCCTTCAAAATCAACATCATGCCCAGCGTCGCGATAAAGGGTGGGATCTTCATCTTGGCGACGAAAGTGCCGGAACACAGACCGCAAAATGCACCTGCTGCAATTGCGGCTGCGACGCCAATCAGCAATGGCATGCCAAGATAGGTAAGAACCACGCCCGCGATCACGGCGCAGAACGTCATGAGCGTGCCAACAGACAGGTCGATCCCACCGGTGATGATGACCAGAGTTGCTGCAACGGCCAGTACGCCGTTGACCGAAGTCGCTTGCAGAATGGCGATCATGTTCGACGTTTGCATGAAGTTCGGTGAGGCTATCGAGAACCCGATCAGCAGGGCGATCAGGCTGGCAAACGCTAGCATCTTTTGGTACGCGCCGCTTTCGGACAAACCCGCCAAGGGCTTTTTCTTGTCGATATCGGTTGCTGTGGTCATTGTATTGTCCCTGTAACCTGCATGGCCGCTTCTCGTTGGGTGGCCAGATGCATGATGTCTTCCTGAGTGGTGTCTTTTCCGCCGGGCAGTATCCCGGTCAGGCGGCCTTCACACATGACCGCGATCCGGTGGCTGAGGCGCATGATCTCGGGCAGTTCTGACGAGATCACGATGATCGTCTTGCCTTGTTCCGCCAGGTCTTCGAGCAGTTTGTAAATCTCGGATTTCGCGCCCACGTCGATGCCGCGGGTCGGCTCGTCAAAGATCAGGATGTCGCAATCGCGCAGTAGCCATTTGGCGATGACGACCTTTTGCTGATTGCCACCTGACAACAGCCGCACCTCTTGCACGTCAGACGGAGTGCGAATGCCCAACTGGGCTATGTAGCCCTTGGCCGTTGTGCTAATTTCACTGTCGTTCAGCACGCCTCCGGTGCCTGTGAACAGGTCCATCGAGGCCAGCGCGATATTGTCTCGGACGTTCATGCCGGTGGCGAGGCCAAAGTGTTTTCGGTCTTCGGACAGATATCCGATGCCTGCGCGCACAGCATCTTTGGGCGATCTGATGAAAACCTCTTTGCCGTGTACGCGAATTTCGCCGCTGTCTTTCGGGTCCGCGCCGAAGATGGCCCTTGCGACTTCGGTCCGCCCTGCCCCCATCAATCCGGCAAAGCCTAGTATCTCGCCCTTTTGAACCGAAAAACTGACATCCCGGATGTCTTTGCCTCGGTTCAAGCCCCTGATTTGCAACGAAACCTCGGCGCCACCCAGATCGGGTACGTCCAGGGGCTTTTCGTTTACCTCCCGTCCAACCATCATCGCGATAATCTGACTGATAGGTGTTTCTGAGGCACCCACGGTGCCGACATATTCACCATCGCGCATCACGGTCACGCGGTCGGCGATCTGCTTTAATTCATCCATCTTGTGGCTGATGTAGACGATGCCCACACCCTCGTCCTTCAGTCTGCGAATGATCACGAACAGCTCGGCAATCTCGGCGTCATTCAGGGCGGCCGTGGGTTCGTCCATGATCAGCACCTTGGAGCGAAAAGACAGAGCTTTTGCGATCTCGACCATTTGTTGCTTTGCAATGGTCAAGCTGCCAACCAAGGCCTTGGGGTCGAGGTTCAAGTTCATTGAGGCGAATATTTCGGCCGTCTTCTCGTTCAGCGCGGCTTCGTCCAGTCGGCCAAAGCTTTTGCGTGGCTCGCGGCCGATAAAGATGTTCTGCGCGACGGTCAGATCGTTCATGAGGCTCAGTTCCTGATGAATGATGCCTATGCCCAGATCCTGCGCTTCGCGGGGTGTGGTTGGGCTGACCGATTTGCCCTCGATCGTCAGATCACCGCCATCACGCTGGTAAATCCCTGACAGGATTTTCATCAGCGTGCTTTTCCCGGCCCCGTTCTCGCCCATCAGTGCGTGAACTTCGCCACTGTTCAAATCGAACTGCACGGACTTGAGCGCGTGCACTCCGGGAAAGTGCTTGTCGATCCCTGTCATGTGGACCAGTTTTTTCATTTCTCCTCCTATATGCCCGTCTCCTCTTGGGCAAAGCGCGGGCTACATCACCGCGCCGATTTGCCAGGGAACGAATTCGACCCCTCCAAATCCAAGTTCCTCACTTTTTGTTTTCTCACCCGAGGCAACACGGATCAGGATTTCAAACAATTCCTCACCCTTGGCCTCGATGCTGACACCGTCCGTGACGATGTCCCCGCAATTCAGGTCCATGTCGTCGGCCATGCGCGCATACATCTCGGAATTGGTTGCCAGTTTGATGCATGGCGTTGGCTGGTAGCCCGAAACCGAACCGCGCCCGGTCGTGAACACGATCAGGTTCGCCCCAGATGCCACCTGCCCCGTGACAGAACACGGGTCGAAACCGGGGCTGTCCATGAAGACAAAGCCTTTTTTGTCGACGATCTCACCGAACTTGTAGACGTCTCGCATTGGCGCGGTGCCGCCCTTGGCGACTGCTCCCAACGACTTTTCCAGGATCGTGGTCAACCCGCCGCGTTTGTTGCCGGGGCTGGGATTGTTGTCCATCTCACCGCCATTCCGCTCGGTGTATGCTTCCCACCAGCGAATGCGGTCGATCAGCTTTTCTCCTACCTCGGGGCTCTCGGCCCGTCTGGTCAGCAGGTGTTCGGCGCCATAGACCTCAGATGTTTCGGACAGAATTGTCGTGCCGCCGTGCCGAACCAAAAGGTCCGAAGCATACCCAAGCGCAGGATTCGCGGTAATTCCGGAATACCCATCGGACCCGCCGCACTGCATCCCGACGGTGATTTCACTGATCGGAGCAGGCTTGCGCGTCACCTGATTGGCCAAGGCCGCGATGCCCCGCAACTCTTCAAGTCCGCGTTCGATCGTGCGACGCGTGCCGCCTTCATTCTGGATCGTCATATATCGCAGCGCACCATCCTTGCGGATCGGGCGTCCGCCGACCAAATCGGCAACCTGCATGACCTCGCAGCCAAGCCCGATCAGCAGGATGCCCGCAAAATTAGGATGCTGCGCGTATCCGGCCAATGTGCGGAACAAGGTTGCGTAACCGTCATCCTTGCCGGACATGCCGCATCCTGTTCCGTGCACGATCGGCACGATTCCGTCCACATTCGGATAATCCCTGAGCAATTCTGACTGGGCGGCGGCCTCTGCAATAAACCGCGCCACGGATCCCGAGCAGTTTACCGTTGTCAGGATGCCGATATAGTTCCGTGTCCCAACTTTGCCGTCGGCTCGGTGAAATCCCTGAAAGGTTCGGCTTTCGGCGATTGCTGGCAATGGGGCATTTGCGCTTGCGTAAGCATAGTCCTGTTGATGTGCCCCCATGCCCAGATTGTGAACGTGCACATGCTCGCCCGGAGATATGTTCGACTTGGCCTGACCAATGATCTGCCCATAGCGAATAACATTGTCGCCCACCTTTATCGGCTCAACCGCGATTTTGTGTCCGCGCTGAACCTGGTTCGCCAACGGCGCTGACAGGCCGGATGGGTGCTCGCCGGCCTGCAATTCCCGCAACGCAATGACGACATTATCATCGGGATTTAACCTCACCGTGTCGCGAGTCGTGGCCTGAGGAGCCTTTATTTCATGGTCTATTTGCATCGTTTTCCCGTTTGCCTGAATCGAGTGCTAAACGTGAATCCAGTACTTGTCAACTAACATGTTAGTATGCTAGATGATTGAATATGAGTAGACCGCAAGACATAGACGCGCAGCTTCTGCGCGAGATTTCTTCGGCCGAAGGCTCGCTTGCGCAGCGGGTCTATGCGGCCATCAAGCAGGCAATTCTGTCTCTGGATTTTCCGCCCGGGGCCAACTTGCGAAAGGCACCCATATGCGAGCGTCTTGGGGTTTCGCGCGCCCCCGTTACCGAGGCAATCGCCCGGCTCGCTTCAGAGGGTCTGGTCGACGTGGTTCCGCAATCCGGCACGCGCGTGTCGTATTTTTCGATGTCTGAAATCCGCGAGGGAATGTTCCTCCGCGAGGCGCTTGAATTGGCAACGGTCGCCAAGGTCGCGCGCGATCTGACGGAAGAACAGCGCAAGAAGCTGAGCCGCAACATGCGCCTACAAGAGCTGTTGATCGAAGACGAGGACATCCCCGGTTTCTATCAGGCGGATGAAGAGTTCCACGCTTTGCTAATGGAATTTACGGGCTTCAACCGGCTGGCCGATGTTGCTCAGACCGTGTCGCTGCAGGTCAGCCGTGCGCGGATGCTGCTATTGCCGACGCCGGGGCGGATCGCAGAGACGCTGGAAGAACATCGCGCGATCTATACCGCTATTAAAAATCGGGATGAAGCCGCTGCACAGAACGCAATGCGTGGCCATCTTGGGCAGCTTATGCCTCGGATCGAAGTATTGCTGCAGGAACAGCCCGGTCTTTTCAACCTCACTCCCCAACCCGCACGAGAGGCAGGATGACAGCTTCAGGCACTGAACTTCTAAACAGCCGCACGGCGCGGCCCGTACCCTTGACCCGCATGGGTTTCGGCGGTGCGCCATTGGGCAACCTATACCGCAAGGTGTCGGACGAAGATGCGCAAGCCGCTCTGCAGGCAGCGTATGACGCGGGCATACGGTTCTTTGATACCGCGCCGCAATACGGTCTGGGCCGGTCCGAGCTTCGTTTTGGCGAGGCTATCGCTCGGTTCGGGCGTGAGAACATTCAGTTGTCGACCAAGATCGGACGACTTTTGCTGGACTGTGAGCCGCACGAAGTCACGCCCGAAGCCTTTGTAGACGTTCCGCAAAAGCGCATTGTGTTTGATTACACCTATGACGGCGTGATGCGGTCCTACGAGGCCAGCCGAGAACGCCTTGGTGTAGCCAACGCCGACATTCTACTGGTTCATGACGTGTGTGTCTTTAGCCAGGGAAGCCAGGAAATGTCGGACGCGAAGGTCCGTGAATTGTTCGATGGCGGAGGCTACAAGGCGTTGGTCGAATTGCGCGACGCCGGTGAAATAGCGGCGATTGGGGCTGGGGTGAATGAATGGCAGGTTTGCGAAAGACTTCTCGGGCTCGGCGATTTTGACGGTTTCCTTCTTGCGGGTCGCTACACGCTTCTTGAACAAGAGGCTTTGGACAGTTTTCTGCCATTGTGCGAAAAGCGCGATGTCGGGATCATACTGGGCGGACCGTATAACTCGGGGATTCTCGCGACCGGGTCCGTGCCTGGCGCCAAGTATAACTATGCTGATGCCCCTGACGAAATTCTGGATCATGTGCGCAAGATAGAAGCGGTTTGTGCGGCGCATGACACTCCGCTGATAGCAGCCGCCTTGCAATTTGTCCTTGGGCATCCATGTGTCAAAACGGTTGTTCCCGGTGCCGTCAACGCGGCGGAGGTTCAAGCAAATGTCGCATTGCTCGACCGGGAAATTCCTGCGGGTCTATGGTCGGACCTGCGCAGCGAAGGTCTGATCCGGCCTGATGCCCCACTGCCCGTGGAGGCCGCCGATGCTGCGTAACATCGACCCGGTTTTGTCACCCGAATTGCTGTATGCCCTGCGTGCGATGGGTCACGGAGATGAGATCGTGATCGCAGACGCCAATTTTCCGGGTTCCAGTTCTGGGCCACAGTGCATTCGGGCTGACGGTTCCAGTGCGAGCGAAATCCTGCGGGCTGTTTTGTCCGTAATGCCCTTGGACAGCTTCGTCCCCGACCCCGCACTGATCATGCAGGTTGTAGGCGACCCAGATGCCATCCCCGAGGCCGTTGCAGACTTTCAGCAGATTATCTTGGATACCGCAGACCATCCGGTTCAGGTTCAAGGGCTGGAAAGGTTTGCGTTCTACGACCGCGCCTCGACAGCCTTCGCGATCGTCCAGACCGGCGAGCGTCGGCTTTATGGCAACATCATCCTCAAGAAAGGTGTGATTGGATGAGGATCGACGCGCACCAGCACTTCTGGGCGTTGAGCCGGGGGGATTATGGCTGGCTCACACCTGATCTGGCGACGATTTACAGGGATTTCGGGCCAACCGATCTGGCCCCGCTGCTGGATGCGGCCGGGATCGAGGGCACGGTTTTGGTCCAGGCCGCTCCGACACTGGCGGAAACCGAATACATGCTGTCACTTGCTGATCAGACGCCGTTTATCAAGGGCGTCGTCGGGTGGGTCGACTTTGAGGCCGACGATGCGCCTTCGCGAATGGGGGCACTGGCCGCAAACCCTGTTCTGGTTGGGCTACGGCCGATGATTCAGGATATTGCCGACCCCGAGTGGATGATCAAAGACAGCCTGACACCGGCGTTTGAAGCGCTGCAACAGAATGATCTGACTTTCGATGCGCTGACCCTGCCCCAGCATCTTGCACCCCTGAGCCAGCTATTGGATCGCCACCCAGATTTGCGCACGGTCATCGACCACGGCTCTAAACCCTTGATACGGGACGGCGTTATCGACGGATGGGCTCAAGATATGAGCGCGCTCGCCAGAAACACCAAGGCCTATTGCAAACTGTCCGGCCTGGTCACCGAAGCGGCTGAGAGCTGGAGCATCGAAGACCTGCGCCCCTATGTGCAGCTTTTGCTGGACACGTTCGGTCCATCGCGGCTGATTTGGGGCAGCGATTGGCCGGTCTGCACGTTGGCCAGCAGTTATGAGCGCTGGCTGGAAACAACGGATGCTCTGCTAGGCGCATTGAGTGAAACCGAACGCAATGCGGTTCTGGGGGACAACGCCGCCCGAGCCTATAAACTCAGGGACTGAAATGATTTTTCCTAATTTGGACAGTGAAGGTCTATGGCTGGGGCGTGTGGAACGCCCGGGGATTGGTCCGGCTGTGGTGACAATTCGAGACGGTCAAGTATTTGACATTACGTCGAAAACCGCGCCGACCGTAAGGGACGTTCTGGAGCGGGGCGATGCGGCGAACTATGTCCGCTCGGTGCCCGGCGTTGCAATCGGAACTTTGGACTCAGGGCATCAATGGTTGGCGCCTTGCGATTTGCAAGCGGTCAAAGCCTGCGGAGTCACGTTCGCAGGTTCCATGGTCGAGCGTGTAATCGAAGAGCAAGCCGCAGGTGACCCCGCCAAGGCCGATGCCATTCGTGATCGCATAGGCACTCGCATCGGAGAAAGCCTGTCCTGTATCGTGCCGGGTTCCGAAGATGCCGCGAAGGTCAAAGAGGCGCTGATCGCGGAAGGGCTGTGGAGTCAGTACCTTGAAGTCGGCATCGGCCCCGACGCCGAGGTGTTTTCAAAAGCACAGGTGTTGTCGTCCGTGGGCCATGGTGCGGATGTCGGCCTGCATCCGATTTCGACGTGGAACAACCCCGAACCCGAGGTCGTTCTGGCCGTGACTTCGCAGGGCGAGATCAAGGGTGCGACGCTAGGCAACGACGTCAATTTGCGCGATGTCGAGGGACGGTCGGCGCTCCTTCTCAGCAAGGCCAAGGACAACAATGCGTCATGCGCGATCGGCCCGATGATCCGGCTGTTCGACGACCGGTTCTCGCTGGACGATGTCCGGGACACAGATTTGACCCTGACCGTGACCGGCGAGGACGGGTTTGTGCTGAACGGCCAATCTTCGATGTCGCAGATCAGCCGTGACCCTGCTGATCTGGTTCGCCAGACTATTGGGCGTCATCACCAGTATCCTGACGGGCTTATGCTGTTTCTCGGAACGCTTTTTGCCCCCACACAGGATCGCGATACACCCGGCGGAGGCTTTACTCACAAGCTGGGCGATATCGTCACAATTTCAAACGACAAACTCGGCGCGTTGACCAACACGGTTCGCCTGTCGACAGAATGTCCTGAATGGCGTTTCGGGGCATCTCATCTGATGCGAAATCTGGCCGAACGTGGCCTACTGTAGGAAAGACCGATAAATGCTGAGTGGAAAACACTTGATTGCCGGGGAATGGACCGGCGGGGGCAAGACGTTTCAATCAACCCCGGCGCACGGACCGGGTCACAGTTTTGCCAGCGGAACCCCCGCGGATGTGGATGCCGCAGTGAAGGCCGCCGAAGATGCCTTTGTGACTTACGGATGGTCCACACGGACTGAACGCGCGGCGTTTTTGCGCCAAATTGCCGATGAGATCGATCTGCGCGGTGATGCCATAACCGCGATCGGCTGCCGGGAAACCGGCCTGCCCGAGGCGCGTTTGCAGGGCGAGCGCGGTCGAACTGTCGGCCAGCTAAGGCTGTTTGCCGACCACATTGAGCAGGGCGAATATCTCGACCAGCGCCATGATCCCGCTTTGCCGGATCGCGCGCCCTTACCTCGGCCGGACCTCCGCATGATCCAACGACCGCTCGGCCCGGTTGCTGTGTTCGGTGCGTCCAACTTCCCGCTCGCCTTTTCGGTGGCCGGTGGTGATACGGCTTCGGCTTTGGCCGCAGGCTGCCCTGTGGTCGTTAAGGGCCATCCGGCGCATCCCGGCACCGGGGAAATCGTTGCGCAAGCCATTGATGCCGCGATCCGCGCAACGGGGGTTCCGGCGGGCACATTCTCGTTGATTCAAAGCGACGGTATCGAAGTCGGTTCTGCACTTGCTCAACACCCCTTGATCCGAGCGGTCGGCTTCACCGGGTCGCTGCAAGCAGGCCGCGCCTTGTTTGACCTTTGCGCCGCGCGCCCCGAGCCCATTCCCTTTTTCGGAGAGCTTGGATCTGTCAATCCGATGTTCCTGCTTCCGCAAGCAATGGCGGCAAGGGGTGCGGACGTTGGTACAGGGTGGGCTGGCTCGTTGACAATGGGCGCGGGGCAATTCTGCACCAATCCCGGTATTGCCGTTGTCATCGACGGACCAGATGCGGATGCGTTTCAGACGGCAGCGCAGGACGCGCTGAACCAAATCTCCGGGCAGGTGATGCTGACAGAGGGCATCTCGCAGGCGTATCGCGCCGGTGTCTCGCAAATTGCGGATCAGGCGGGTGTTACGCAGGTCGTGACCAACGACAGCGAACCACGCAGTGCCGCGCCAAACCTTTTTGTGGTTTCGGGTGACGACTGGATGGACAACCCGGTCCTTCACCAAGAGGTTTTTGGGCCAATGGGGATTGTCCTGCGAGTCCGTGACGATGATCAAATGCTTCAGATCGCCAACGCGGTCGAAGGGCAGTTGACCTGCACCCTGCATATGGACGATGGCGATAAAACTCTGGCCCGTAAACTTGTTGCAGTGCTCGAGCGAAAGGCAGGGCGGCTGCTTGCCAACGGCTTCCCGACCGGCGTCGAAGTCTGTGACAGTATGGTGCATGGCGGCCCCTACCCTGCATCAACCAATTTCGGCGCAACCTCGGTCGGCACATTGTCGATCCGGCGCTTCCTGCGTCCGGTTTGCTATCAGGACATCCCGGCAGAACTTCTGACCGAGCAAGCGTGAGGTACGTCATGACAGATTCACATTCCAACGGTCGCCTTGCCGGAAAAACGGCTCTTATTACCGCTGCGGGTCAGGGTATAGGTCGTGCCACGGCCGAGCTGTTTGCGGCAGAAGGCGCCAACGTTATCGCCAGTGACATCAATGACACCGCTCTGGCCGAACTGAATGATCTGAAAGGTGTGACTGCGTTGAAGCTGGACGTAACGGATGCAAACGCCGTTCAATCAGTAGCGGCGGGCCTGCCGTCTCTGGATATTCTGTTTAACTGTGCCGGATTTGTGGCCAGCGGTTCGATCCTTGAATGTGAAGAAAAGGACTGGGATTTCAGCTTTGATCTGAACGTCAAAGCCATGTACCGGCTGATCCGTCTGGTCCTGCCGGGTATGCTGCAAAACGGTGGCGGATCGATCATCAACATGTCTTCGGTCGCGTCGTCCATAAAGGGTGTTCCGAACCGGTTCGCCTATTGCGCGTCCAAGGCTGCCGTGATCGGCCTGACAAAATCTGTTGCCGCCGATTTTGTGACACAAGGAATTCGCTGCAACGCTATCTGCCCGGGAACGGTCGACAGCCCCAGCCTGCATGACCGCCTGAGGGCGACCGGCGACTATGAAAAGGCAATGACCGACTTCATCGCGCGTCAACCCATGGGGCGCATTGGAACGGCGGACGAAATTGCGGAACTTGCGCTGTATTTGGCCAGTGACGCCAGCAAATACACCTCGGGACAACCGTTTTCCATTGATGGCGGTTGGACCATCTGAACCGAAAAGGAACTAGAAATGAAGCTGCTAAGGCATGGTCCCGCAGGCGCGGAGAAACCCGGAATTCTCGACGATGATGGAACGATCCGTGATCTGTCGGGCGTTGTTGATGATATCTCGGGCGCGGTCCTGAGCGACGGGGGTCTTTCCTCACTGCGCGCATTGGACTTGGCGACGTTACCGGCCGTTGGTGCGGATACCCGTATCGGCGCCTGTGTGGGTCAGGTCGGCAAGTTCATTTGCATCGGTCTGAACTACGCTGACCACGCTGCTGAAAGTGGAATGGAATTGCCGGCCGAACCGGTGATCTTTTTCAAGGCAACCTCAGCGATCATCGGCCCGAATGACACCGTGGAAATTCCGCGAGGTTCGCGCAAGACCGATTGGGAAGTTGAGCTGGGTGTCGTCATCGGGACAGAGGCGAAATACGTGTCCGAGGCCGAAGCAATGAACCACGTGGCGGGCTATTGTGTGGTCAACGACCTGTCCGAGAGGGACTTTCAGCTCCATCGCTCGGGGCAATGGGTCAAAGGCAAGTCGGCAGACACGTTTGGGCCGATCGGTCCCTGGCTGGTGACGCGGGACGAAGTGAGTGATCCGCAAAAACTGCCAATGTATCTTGAGGTTAACGGCCACCGGTATCAGGACGGCTCGACCGAAACGATGCATTTCGGCGTCGCTACAGTCGTGTCACACCTGTCGCAGTTCATGTCGTTGCAGCCGGGGGATGTTATCTCGACAGGGACACCTCCGGGTGTTGGTATGGGGCAAACACCGCAAACCTATCTTAAATCCGGTGATACGATGGAACTTGGGATCGAAGGATTGGGCGTACAGCGACAGGCTGTCATTCAAGGATAGGCCCGCCCCTGCCCTATAGCCGTTGCATGGTCCCGGTTCAAAAGGCGCTCCGGGACCATGTTTTTCACCTACCGCGGCCTTGATCGCTCGCACAGAGGTCGCCGTCTTTGAGAGCTAGTGAGACCACGACCGCCGAAAATTATGCGGAGAAATTTTGTAGCGCGCTCGGAAATGGACCGAAAGCCTGTCAGCGCTGGTGAACCCGGACGCAAAGGCTATTTCCGCGACGCTGAGATCGGTTTCATTCAAAAGCGCGAAAGCGCGATCCAGTCTTAAATCGTTGTAAAACCGACCCGGCGACATATTGGCATGCTGCCTGAAAAGGCGTTCCATATGTCGGCGCGACAGTGATGCTTGGTCGGCAACCGCCTCAAGGCTGAGCGGAGTTTCAATGTTGTCGCGCATGATCTGAACGGCTTCGATCAGTTTCGCGTTCCGGGTGCCAAGCAATGGCGAGACAGGCGAAACCTGCTTGCTGCCGCTTTCACCTACACGACGGTGCAGACACATCTCGGACACACTTACCGCCAGAGCGTTTCCGAACAGTTCCTCGATGACTTCCAACATCATGTCCGTACTGGCATGTCCTCCGCCGCAGGTGCGTAATTTGCCATCAATCTCGTACAGGTTTTGCGTTGGTTCCATTGACGCAAAGTTCTCGCAGAACCCGGGTCGATTTTCCCAATGGACGGTAAACCGTTTGTCTCCGATCAAGCCAGCCTTGGCCAATGCAAAAGCGCCAGTGCAGATGCCGCCGAAATCACAGCCATGCGCCTTTTGCTTGCGTATCCAGTTCAGGACCGAGGTTTCAAACGATGACATCGGCTCAGTTCCGGAACATACGAATGTATAGGCGCCTTGTTCCAGATCGCGCATCGGCTGATCCGCTTGAATACGTATCCCGTTTGAACAGGTTACTGGTGCCCCGGTGGGTGTCAGAACATACCATTCAAACAACTGCTTTCTTGCCAATTGGTTTGAAATACGCAGCGGTTCGATTGCTGCGCTGAAAGCCAGCATTGTGGTATTGGGTAGCAGTAAAAAGTAGAACCTTTTTGGCGGCCCGTCATAGGGCACGTCTACAGAAATCGCTCCTCTGGGTAAGAAACGCTGACTGTCCATTGCCTCCTCCGTTCGTCGGGTCAAAAAGCGGTTCAATCGCCAACGCTGCGTCTTGAATACAGACTATTCTAGACAGCATATTCAAGACTCTTGGAAATAGTCACTTCATTTTGTATTTTGGATACAAATCTGTAATTCCTGAGACTGTCAAATGCCCAGAACGCGCGCGATCCCACGTCAAAGCCTGCCCGAAGTCATAACAAACGATCTGCGAGAGCGAATACTGAGCGGTGAGATGATCGAAGGGGAAACCATCCGCCAAGAGGCATTGGCCGAAGATTATGATGTATCGCGCATGCCGATCCGCGAAGCGTTGAAACGGCTTGATGCCGAGGGACTTGTCCAGTTGACCAACAATCGCGGTGCGTCCGTGACGACTCATTCCCTGTCAGAAATCGGAGAGATATTTGATCTGCGCATCCTGCTAGAGGTGGACCTGTTCAGACGATCCATTCCGCAAATGACAGATTCTGATTTCGCCACTTGTGAACAGTTGTTGGACGATATGGAGAAATCATACGAAGCCTATGACGTCGGCCGGTGGGGTAGTTTGAATTACGAGTATCACAAAGCCCTGTATGCGGCGGCGGATCGCGGGATCACCAACGAGATCCTTCAACGCGTCAACCTACAGTCTGACCGTTACGTTCGGATGCATCTCAGCGTGATGGAGCAACGTGAGCCTGCGAAGAAAGACCATCGCCTACTGCTCTCGTTGGCGCAGAAAGGCCAAGTCGATGCCGCTTGCGAATTGCTGACCAATCACATTCAGCGAACGAAGGAGCAGTTGCTGGCAATGGTTGTCGCAACCCGCCAAACCGAGGACTAGCCAGTACCATCAATCCAGTGGATGCAGACAGGCCACCTGATGCTCTTGTCCGCTCAGTTCCGGCGGAGTCGCTCGGCACGCGTCCGTCGCCAGCCAACATCTTTGTGCAAAAGCACATCCTTGCGGGATATTCATCGGTGAAGGCAACTCGCCTTCCAGCTTGATACGCTCCTTGCGGGCCTCTGGGTCCGCGCGCGGCGTTGTCGACAACAGTGCTTTTGAATACGGATGCCGGGGTGCTGCAAAAAGTTGCTCTTTCGGAGCTTTCTCAACCGCTCGACCCAAATACATGACGATCACATCGTCGGCAAAATGCTTCACCACGGACAGATCATGCGAAATGAACAGATAGGCGAGGTTCAGGCGTTCTTGCAGTTCAACCAGAAGGTTCAGGATTTGTGACTGTATTGAGACGTCCAAGGCCGAGACAGGTTCGTCCAGCACCAACACCTTAGGGTTCAGCATCAGCGCCCGCGCGATAGCGATCCGCTGCCGTTGCCCACCCGAGAACATATGCGGATAGCGGTCGTAATGCTCAGGGCGCAGGCCGACAAGCTCAATCATCTCGCGTGCGCGCGCCTCACGGTCGGCGGCGGACATATCTGGGCGGTTGATAATCAGCGGCTCTTGCAGGATCTGCCCGATGCGCTGGCGCGGATTGAGCGAGCCGTACGGATCCTGAAACACGATCTGCACAGTCTCGCGCATTTGCGCCCATTGAGACGGAGTGATTTCGACACCTTCGATGGACAGGACGCCTGCAGTGGGTTCCTCGATCATCGTGACCACCCGCGCCAGCGTGGACTTGCCGCAACCGGACTCGCCAACAATGGCAAGGGTCTTGCCTGGTTCAAGTTCAAAATCCACACCGGACAGAGCCTTGACCGTGACGGGCTTTGAAAACAGCCCGCCCTTTACTTCATAATGCCGAGCCAGCGCGCGCGCCTCTACGATGGGTGAAGTCATACCAGCTCTCCGGCGGCGATCTTTTCTACATGGTGACAGCGCGCTTTGCCAAACTCTGCGCTATGCGGCAAAGGTGGCGAGTTGCGGCAGACATCATCCGCAAATTGACAGCGCGGGCTGAACAGGCATCCCTTGGGCCGGTCGAACTGCCCCGGCACCACACCGGGAATAGTCGGCAGCATTTTTGATGTCGCCCGTTCGGGCAACGCACTCAGCAGCGCCGAGGTGTAGGGATGACGCGGAGTGCGGAACAGATCACGCACAGGCTGTTCCTCGACCTTTTGGCCCGCATATTGCACCTGAACACTTTCAGCGGTTTCGGCAACAACGCCCATATCATGGGTGATCAGGACCAGACCCATCCCCTGTTCGTCCCGCAGCCGCACCAGCAAGTCCAGAATCTGCGCCTGAATGGTTACGTCCAGCGCTGTTGTCGGTTCATCCGCGATCAACAGCTTTGGGTTGCAGGCAATAGCCATCGCTATCATCACACGCTGGTTCATCCCGCCCGACATCTGGTGCGGGAAAGTGTTCAGGCGGCTTTCGGGTGCTGGGATGCCAACCAGATCGAACAACTCAATCGCACGCTGATGGCGATCCTTGCGGTTTAGTCCCAGATGGATACGCAACGCTTCCTTGATCTGGAACCCAACGGTGAAACAGGGGTTCAGCGAGGACATCGGCTCCTGAAAGATCATGGCGATGTCCTTGCCGATGATCTTGCGGCGGTCACGGGCCGAAATTGTTGTCAGGTCGATGCCCTCAAAACTTAACTGATCGGCTGTGATCGTCGCTGTCCAAGGCAGCAGTCCCATCAAAGCCAGCATCGACACCGACTTGCCCGAGCCGCTTTCGCCGACGATCGCCATCAGCTCGCCCTTGTCGACGGATAGGTCCACCCCGTCCACGGCGCGGAACTTGCCCGAGGCGGTGGCGAATTCGACGGTGAGGTTTCGGATATCCAACAGGCTCATGTCGTCAACTCCGCTTCAGTTTCGGGTCCAGCGCGTCGCGCAGACCGTCGCCCATCAGGTTAATGGCAAGCACCGTGACAAGAATGGCAAGACCGGGGAAGGTGACCACCCACCAGGCGCGCAGAATGAACTCGCGCGCTTCGGCCAGCATGGTGCCCCATTCCGGAGTGGGCGGCTGCGCGCCCATGCCCAGAAAGCCAAGCGCAGCGGCGTCCAGAATAGCGGTTGAAAACGACAGCGCCGCCTGCACGATGATCGGAGCCAGACAGTTGGGCAGCACGGTTTTGAACATCAGCCGCGCCTTGCCTGCGCCCGCCACACGGGCCGATGTGACATAGTCCTTTTGCCGTTCGGCCAGAACCGAGGCGCGGGTCAGGCGCACGTAATGCGGCTGGAACACAATGGCGATGGCGATCATCGCGTTGGTCAGTGACGGCCCAAGGATCGCCACCAGAACCAGCGCCAGCAGCAGAGACGGAAAGGACAGGATGATATCCATCACCCGCATGATCAGCGTATCCACCCATTTCGGCGCAAAACCAGACAACAGCCCGATGATCACGCCACCCGTCACGGCCACACAGACCACGACGATGCCGACAAAGAAGGAATAGCGAGAGCCCATGATCAGCCGCGACAGCATATCCCGGCCCAGAGGGTCGGTACCCAGCGGAAAGGCCCAGCTTCCGCCCTCCTGCCAAGAGGGAGGTTGCAGAATGTGGTCGCGGAACTGCTCGGTCGGGTCATAGGGCGCCAGCAACGGTGCAAAAGCCGCGCAGAGGACGAAGGCCGCGAACACATAGAGACCGATGACAGCCCCCCGGTTTTCGCTGAAATAGAACCAGAACTCGCGCAGGGCGCTGGGGCGGTTCTCGGTTCTGGGTGCGTTTGCAGACACTTCAGTCATCACCGCCTCCGGATTTTGGGGTTGATGATGCCGTAAAGAACATCGACCAGCAGGTTTACCAGCATGACGATCACGGCGATCATGAGCAGCCCGCCCTGCACCACGGGGTAGTCGCGGCGAAAGATGCTGTCGACCATCCATTTGCCAATGCCCGGCCAGCTAAAGATCGTCTCGGTCAGGATCGCGCCTGCCAACAGAGTGCCCACAGAAAGCCCGATCACCGTGATCACCGGGATCAGAGCGTTGCGCAGCGCGTGCAGCCCGTTGATCCGTGTGGGCGAGAGTCCCTTGGCGCGGGCGGTACGAATGTAATCCTCGCCCAGCACCTCTAGCATGGCTGACCGAGTCTGACGTGCGATGACGGCAAGCGGGATAGTGCCCAAAACAATTGTCGGTAGGATCAGGTGGCGGACGGCAGAGCCAAACGCGCCTTCCTGCCCGGACAACAGGCTGTCGATCAGCATGAATCCGGTCACGCTTGGAAAGTAATACAGCAGGTCAATCCGCCCCGAGACCGGCGTCCAGCCCAGATTGCCCGAAAACACGATGATCAGCAGCAGCGCCCACCAGAAAATCGGCATCGAATAGCCAACCAATGCCGAAGACATCAGTGCCCGATCGAAAAACTTGCCTCGGTTCACCGCCGCGATCACACCTGCGGGCAGGCCCAAAGCCACCGCAAAGATCATCGCGCAGATCGACAGTTCCAGCGTGGCGGGGAACAGGGCGAAGAACTCATCCCAAACCGGTTTCTTGGTGACAAAGCTTTCGCCCAGATCACCATGCATCACGCCGACAAGGTAGTCCCAGTATTGCTGCAGAACTGGTTTATCGAAGCCCAACTTGACCACCATCTCCTGATAGCGTTCCTCGGTCATGCCGCGTTCACCAGCCATGACGATGATGGGGTCGCCCGGCAGCACCCGGATGAACATGAAGGAAATCAGTGTCACGCCCAGAAATGTCGGAACGAACATGCCAAGGCGTGTAAGTACGTAGCCAAACATCAGCGACCTATAATTGTGAGATCTTTGGGAAAACTGGTCAAAGACCGACAGCCATCCTCGGTAACAAGTACATCATCTTCGATACGAACACCAAAATTGCCCAGATCGTACAGGCCGGGCTCGTTGGTCCAGACCATGCCCGGCAAGATTTTCTGGTCGTTGCCGCGCATGATATATGGCGCTTCGTGCACGTCGCGGCCCAGACCGTGGCCGGTCTTGGTGCGTATCCGATCGGCATAGGGCGAAGCCTCTAGCACGCTGATCACCGCGTCGTCGATGTCATGGGCCGTCACGCCGGGACGGCAGGCTTTGAACCCTTCGAGATTGGCGCGCAGAACGGTATCATAGACTTCCCTTCCCTCGTCCGAGACCTCACCTACGAAGAAAGTGCGCGTGATGTCTGCGGCAAAGCCATGCTTGCGCGCTCCGAAATCAAACAGCAACGCGTCGCCGGGTTTGATTTGATAGTCCGCGCGTGCTTTGCCATGCGGTTGCGCCGAGTTATCCCCGGCGGCGACTATCGGCGCAAAAGCCAGCGAAGCTGCGCCTTCGGCAAACAGCGCCTGGACTAGCGCCTGTTCAATCTGTTTTTCGGTTTGACCGATACGGACCTCGGAAATCACCCGTTCAAGGGCGCGTTCCGAGATATTGATGGCGGCCTGCAAAGCGGCAATATCATCGTCAGTCTTGATGACCCGCAAGCCTGAAATCTCGCGTTCGGCGTCCACGATCTGCAAGTTGGGCATCGCATTGGTCAGGGCTTTGGACACAAAAACCCGCATCACTTGCCCTTCAACGGCGACCGAACTCAAAGGCATATGCTCTGCCAATGCAGCAAAGGCATTGTCATATCCCGTTTGATCCATCCAGTCGAAAACAGCTCCGTCAAAACCAACTAAGCCCCATGTTCCAAGTTCCAGATTGGGAACAATCGCGGCCGGCGTTCCTTTGGCCGGGATCACGACCACGAACGGCCGTTCGTGGCTCATGAACGGTTTTCCCAATGCGCGGGTAAAATTCGGGCCCGGCACGAGTGCAACGGCATCTACTGACATGTCCTTTGCCAGTTGACGGTATTCGGACAAATCCGGCATGAGCGCCGACCTCCCAAAATAGTAGACCAGAGCCACCGCATCGGGCAGCTCCGGCCTGTGAGTGGTGTTTTATTCGACGCTTACGCCATAGAAGATGTGACCGCCCAGCGGATGCACCTTGTAGCCTTGCACCTCATTCCGCATCGGCATGTAAACGACCGAATGCGCGATGGTGGCCCAGGGTGCCTGATCCTTGAAGATGACCTGCGCATCTTCGTACAGCTTTGTGCGCTCGGCCTGATCGGTGGTTTGCTTGGCCTGCAGGATCAGGTCTTCAAACGGCTGGTGGCACCATTGTGCGCGGTTCGAGGCTTCGCGGCCGTCGCAACCCAGCAGAACAGCGAGGAAGTTGTCCGGGTCACCATTGTCACCCGTCCAGCCCAGCAGAACGGCTCCGTCGCGGTTCAACTCTTTCGAGCGCGACAGGTATTCGCCCCATTCATATGACACGATCTCGACATCCACGCCGATCTTGGCGAAATCCGCCTGGATCAATTCGGCCATACGGCGGGCGTTCGGGTTATACGGACGCTGCACAGGCATTGCCCAGACCTTCATGGACAGGCCCGAAACACCCTCGGCCTCCAGCATCGCCTTGGCCGCTTCGGGATCATATGGATCGTCGGTGATCGCGTCGTTGTACCCCCACATGGTCGGCGGGATCGGGTTCTTGGCCGCCTGGCCCGAACCTTGGAACACGACGTCGATGATCGCTTGCTTGTCGATCGCCATGTTCAGCGCCTTGCGCACCTTTGGGTTGTCAAACGGCGCGACGGTGGTGTTGTAGGCCAGATACCCGACGTTCAGACCCTCTTGCTCCATCATGTTGATGTCGGCGTCATCCTTCATCGCCTGAATGTCGGCGGGGTTTGGATAAGGCATCACGTGGCATTCGCCCGCCTTCAGTTTTTGATAGCGAACTGATGCATCCGGTGTGATCGCAAAAATCAGGTTTTCCACATCTGCCGGTGCCTTCCAGTAGTCGGCGTTCTGGGCATAGCGGATCACAGCGTCTTTTTGATACGCCACGAATGAGAACGGACCAGTGCCAATCGGTGCTGTGTTCAACTTTTCCGGTGTCCCGGCCTCCATCATCGCATCCGCATATTCGGCAGACAGGATCGAAGCGAAATCCATCGCCATGTTTGCGACGAAAGGTGCTTCGGGCTTGGAAAGGGTGAATTTCACGGTGTAGTCATCAATTTTTTCGATCGACTCTACGAGGTCAGGCATACCCATGCCTTGGAAATATTCCCAGGTTCCGCCCGAAACCTGATTGTAGGGATGGCCCTCGTCCTTTTGGCGCATGAACGAGAAAATCACGTCATCGGCATTGAAATCGCGCGTCGGGGTGAATTCGTCGTTCGAGTGGAACTTTACGCCCTCACGCAGTTTGAATGTGTATTCCAGACCGTCATCGCTGGCCTCAACGCTTTCCGCCAACCCGGGGATGACATTGGTTGTGCCGGTCTCAAATTCCAGCAGTCTGTTGTAGATCGGATGCGAGGAGGCATCAAAAGTGGTGCCAGCCGTAAAAAGTGCGGGGTCAAAACCTTCGGGCGACCCTTCCGAGCAATACACCAATGTGTTTGCCTGAGCCGCAGCACTGGACAACGCAATCGCTGCGGTCGCTGCCAATAATCTAAGTTTCATGAGTTCCTCCCAGAAAAATTTTTTGTCGGATTTTCGCATTGCTCTCTTTGGTCAGAACATTCTTTGGCGACTTTCATCGCTGCGAAATCTGCGCCCAATGTATCCAAAATACAAAATCCATTGTCAACTCAGATCAAGACTTCAATACCGGCGGCAGCTTTCAGACAGGGCGGTCGAAATAGGGCAGGCTTTTCCTGATCTTAGTTGAAGGTTGAGACTACGGACCGCGCCTTGATGCGGCTTACGCACAAAAAATTTTGTTGTAAGACCAAGAATGCAAATCTCGAAACTGCGCCAGACATCGCTGAGTCTTTGCGTCGTCCCGTTTTAGTGCGAACTAAACTGAACGACCTTTGCTAGCACAAAGTTGCGCTTAAAAATTAGGCATACGCTTAGTATCTGACCGGAGTTTCACCACTGCGGATTTACATCCGGCCCGCCCAGACCTTTACTTTGGACCAATGAACGAACGAATTGACTACCCACTCTCATGACCACTGCCTGTCCACTGCTCGTATTCTCCGATTTGGACGGCACTTTGCTGGATCATCATGACTATAGCTGGACAGCGGCAAAACCGGGGCTGATGCGCTTGTCCGAGATCGGCGCAGGGCTTGTTCTGGCCAGCAGCAAGACAGCCGCTGAAATCACTCCTCTGCAGGACGAGCTCGGCTATGCCCATGTGCCCGCAATCATCGAAAACGGCGCGGGTGTCCTGTGGCCTGATGCGCCCGATATCGAGAGTGAGAGTTATCGTGACCTTCGCACTGCGCTTGAGCGATTGCCGGCGGGGTTTGTGGGGTTTGGTGACATGTCAGACCAGGACGTGGCAGACATAACTGGTCTTGACCTCACGCAGGCGGCCCGTGCGCGCATGCGAAAATTCAGCGAACCTGGGCTGTGGGCAACGAGCAGTGCCGAACTGGACCACTTCAAGGCAGAAGCTCTGAAGTTGGGTGTCCACGCCCGCCAGGGCGGGCGATTTCTGACGCTGTCATTCGGCAAGACCAAAGCCGACGCATTGCGCGACGTCGTTCGCAAGTTGAAACCTGCGCGCTCTATCGCGTTGGGTGACGCGCCAAATGACACAGAAATGCTGAAGGCGGCAGATCAAGGTGTTGTGGTGGCAAATCCGGACGGTCCGGGCATTCCACCTTTCCCGCCACAGATCGAAACGCGCATACTGAGAACAGAACACAGTGGTCCCCGCGGCTGGTCGGATGCAATCCTGACACTGACCGCGGACCTCTGAGAAAACGAGGCTATAGACATGGCAGACTTCCACCAGAACGGAAACATCACGACCCTGCACAATTTGCGCAGCAGGCCCACCGGTCATCTGTCGCACGAGATTTCTGTCTTTGCGGAGACCCGAAAAATCACTCTGATCCTGCCATGCCTGTATTCCGAACTGGAAGGACCCGCGCTTGCCGGAATCCTGAAGGAACTGTCGCAGGTTTCGTATCTTCATCGTGTCATTATCGGGTTGGATCAAGCGGATGAAGAACAATACCGCAAAGCGCGTGAGTTCTTTTCTGACCTACCGCAGAACCACGCCGTTATCTGGAACGACAGCCCCCGACTGACGCATCTGCAAACACATCTTAGCGAATTGGGGCTGGCACCGCAGGAACCCGGCAAGGGCAAGAATGTCTGGTCTTGCATCGGCTACCTTCTGGCCTGCGCCGACAGCTCCGTTATGGCGATCCACGACTGTGATATCGTGACCTACAACCGAGAAATGCTGGACCGGTTGGTATATCCGGTGGTGAACCCGACCTTTCCTTTCCAGATGGCAAAAGGGTTCTACCCCCGTATTGGGGATGGCAAGCTGAACGGTCGTGTGACGCGCTTGCTGGTGAGCCCCCTGCTGATTGCTTTGAAAAAGGTGATTGGCGACCGAGATTACCTAGATTACTTGCGCAGCTTCCGTTACCCACTGTCCGGTGAGTTTGCGATCCGCACTCCCACCTTGCCTGATTTGCGTATCCCTTCGGACTGGGGGCTTGAGATAGGCGTTCTGTCTGAGGCGTGGCGCAACCTTGCGCCCAAATCGGTCTGCCAAGTCGAGATTGCCGACAATTACGACCACAAACATCAGGACCTTTCGCCCGAGGACGCCAATCGCGGCCTTAGCCGTATGTCCACCGATATCTGCAAGGCGATTTTCAGAAAGCTGGCCGCCGATGGCACGGTGTTTACGCCGAACACTTTCCGCACACTCAAGGCGACGTATTACCGATCCGCGCTGGACCTGCTCGAGGGTTACTACACCGATGCCAAAATGAACGGGCTTGAGCTGGACCGCCACAAAGAAGAAAAGTCCATCGAGCTGTTCGCCGAAAACATCATCCGCGCCGGACAGGTATTCCTGGACAACCCGCACGAGACTCCGTTCATTCCAACATGGAACCGCGTTCATTCAGCCGACCCAGAGTTTCTTTTGCGGTTGAAGGCTGCCGTATCCAGCGATCTCGACGAGTTTACTCCGCGTTCGTGATCCAGCGGCACTGATAAGGGGCCAGAACGATATCTGGCCCATTTGTGGGCAGGATCTCTCCGGTTAGGGCATCGGTCCATACTTCTTCGGCAATCATGTTGATCTCGGCAGGACTGACGTGGACCTGTTCGGCCGAGACGTTGTGCAGCGCAAAGATTGACTGGCTGCGGTCCAGGCTTTGTCTCCATATGCCAAACACGCGTTCATCCAGCCGCAGGGTGAACTGCGTGGCATTCGGGTGGAACGCAGGCTGTTGAGCGCGCAAACGTAAACGACGGGACAATTCCGAAAGCACAAGCGCCTGATTAGAGCCTGGATCTGCAAGCCGCGCCAAAAGGTCAGGATAGTGCCAGCGGTGACGGTTGATCGCCCTGTTCATACCGCGACGTTCCACGGCCGCGTGATCGTTCGGAGTCGCCAGAAGCGAATGAATGTAAAATGCCGGAATACCCTCAAGCGACATCACGATGGTTTGTGAGCATATGAACCGCGCCAGATGATAGCGATCTTCGCCATGGAACGTCTCGCGCATGGCTTCAAAATAGCCGCAGTTCAACTCGTAGGGTTCCTCGCGCCCATCCGGAAGGGTACGCATCGAAACCAGACCACCAATCCGGCACACCGTGTCGATCATGCGCTCTTTCTCGTCGGGCGGCAGCAATCCTTCTGCCGGGCGCATTCCTATTCCGTCGTGACTGGCGGTGAAATTCAAATACGCGCACCCCAACTGGGCCGGTGGCATCGCAGCCTGCCATTCACACAAATATTGCGCCGTGCCCGACTGCATTGCGTGCAGGATCAAGGGGGGGAGTGGGAAATTATAGACGGCATGCGCCTCGTTCCGGTTGCCGAAGTAACTCAGGTTCTCGGTGCGCGGGACGTTTGTTTCGGTCAGCAGTACAAGTGTTTCAGTGGCGTAGTCGCACAGCAGTCTAAGTAATTGGACGATCGCGTGGGTTTGCGGCAAATGAATGCAGTTGGTGCCGATTTCCTTCCAGATAAAGGCCACAGCATCCAGTCGTAATATCCGAACACCCTTGTCGATATGCAGGCGGATGATCCGTAGCATTTCAACCAGAACCTCTGGGTTCGAAAAATCCAGATCAACCTGATCGTGGCTGAAGGTGCACCATACGTACTTCTCACCATCACTTGTTTCGACCTGTCGCAGCAAAGGCGTGGTACGAGGCCGCACAACTTCGGAAAGATCGTCCTCGGGTGATGCTTCAAAGAAAAACCGGTCGTGTGGTGACTTGCCCTGAAGGTAGTTGGTGAACCACGCGCCCTGACTTGAGACGTGATTTAACACAAGATCGGACATCAGATGAAAATCATCCGCGATACGGGTGATGTCTGGCCAGTCACCCAGCTGAGCACTGACGCTGTAGTAGTCGGAAACCGCGAATCCGTCGTCAGATGTAAACGGGAAAAATGGCAGGATGTGAACGCCGTTTACCACCCCGCTCAAGTGTCGCACGAGGAAATCGTGCAGCAGGTCCAAGGGCTTGTGTGCCTGATCCTCGATCGAATTGCCGTAGGTTATTAGAACGCTGTCCTTTTCCGACCACAGCTTGTTGCCGGGCTTACGCCCCTGCTTGCGCCTGTGAGTTTCAGGAGGCCAGAAGGCTTCAACGATCTGGTGCGCCAACTCTGATTGATCGTGTTCAGGGTATATCTGAACAAGCAAGTCGTTCAGGCGTCGGGAAAAGCTGGAATTCTCGGTCGTCAAAAGTTACATGCCCTTCGCTTCGTCCGCCCGATGTTTTTCCAGAACTGTCAGCCTGTCAAATCGAACAGTCGTTCCAGCGCCACACCCGCAGGTGCATGCACATTTTTTAGACATCGTTTGGGATCACTGGGTTCAAACCGCGTAGCGCGCCATGAACATGTCCACCGCTTGCAACGCGACTTCGTTTATCTCAGCCTGGGAAAAGCTGGTCTGAATACCGAAAGCGGCACGCGACCAAACCCGCACTTTACAAAGCTCGGAGAACTGCTCGGCTGCAATCTGCAGGTCTTCAATCGCCAATTCGCCCTTGTCCACCGCCTTTTGCAGATATTCCACCAAGTGACGCGCGCCGTTCTTGGGACCCGCTTCGTAAAACGCCTGTCCCAGTTCAGGAAACCTGTCACGCTCGGCTACGCAAATGCGGAATACTTGCTGCGCGAATTCGGAAACAAGGAAAGTGGTCAACTGGGTTGCTGCAAGGGTCAGAACCTCGCGCACAGGCTTGGAATCGTCGACCATCGACACGACGTTTTCCGCCATTCGACTGCATTCTGTCTGGGCGACTTCCATGAACAACAGGCGTTTGTCGGGGAAATAGCTGTAAAGCGTGGCCTTGGAAACTCCGGCCGCGCGCGCGATGTCATCGACGCTTGCCCCTTCAAAGCCATCCGCCATGAACACCTCTCGGGCTCCGCGCACCACTTGATCGAACTTTCGACCTGTACGCAGAATGGCGGCTGTTTCGGACATGATCTCTCCTCGGATGCGGATTTCGAGTTTATAAACCGTTCAGTTCAGATTCAACGATTCGCACAGGCTGCTCCCTTTTGGAACGGTTGAGCACGGCAATTTTACCATGCCGGAGAATGGACTGGCCGTTGGGGGCTGTCAGCCAGATCAACGGGTGCGTCGTGCCTTGTCGCTGAGACAAACCATGCTAACACTCTGGGCATGGTCGATATCTTTCTGCGCACGCTTCCCTTTTTTGCGATCATCGGCCTGGGATTCTGGGCTGGGCGCAGCCGGTTCTTTTCAGAAGAAGCAACGGCATACCTGACCAAGTTCGTTTTCTTCTTTGCGTTATCGGCGATGCTGTTTCGATTCGCGGCCACACTTCCCTTCGCGGAAATTTTCAACGCGCGGCTGGTGGTTGGCTATCTTGTTGGCACAGCGGCGGTTTACGCTCTGGCTTCGTGCGTTGCATGGATCAGGGGGCTGGATATCCCCACCGCTGCGGTCGAAGCGCAATGCGCGGCAATCGGCAATGTCGGCTTTTTGGGCCTGCCGATGTTGGCCCTCCTGTTCACCGAAGCCGCTATTGGACCGGTCATGCTGGTTCTTACCGTTGATCTGGTGGTGTTTTCCTCGCTGATTGTGATCCTGATCAATGGCGGACGTGACGGGCGTTTGACACCTTCCACTTTCCGGTTGATTGGTCTGGGGCTGCTCAAGAATCCCATGATCGTTTCGATTTCGGCAGGGCTGCTTTGGTCTGCCTTTCAAGTTCCGGTACCCGCGCCCTTGAACGATTTTCTGACCATTCTCGGCGGAGCGGCGACACCCGGAGCCCTGTTTGCTATCGGGGCATCATTGGCCAGCAAATCCGCCGAGCGTGTGCAGATCGCAGGCTGGCTGAGCTTTTGCAAGCTGGTGATCCACCCCGCTTGCGTCGCCGTCGTTCTGATCTGGATAATTCCTGTCGCCACTTTCCCGGCATCCATTGCCATCGCCGCAGCCGCCCTGCCGGTGGCTGGCAATGTCTATATGCTGGCCGCACATTATGGCGTGGCCCCTCATAGGGCATCGGCAGCAATTTTGTTGTCCACGGTCGCAAGTATCCTGACCGTACCTGCGGTCATAGCCTGGGTCGGAGCGCCTTAGTCTTGTTATTCGCCAAGAATTCTTGCCCTCGGCCACGCTCGGGCTTTACGCAAGAGCTTGGTAAGGATAGCCATGCCGCGAACCTAACGTAAGGACACAAGCCAGATGGAAACCCTTTCGGAAAACGCCTGCTTCGGAGGCGTTCAAGGCGTCTACCGCCATGCCTCTACCGCCTGCCAGTGCGATATGACATTTGGCCTGTTTCTGCCTGCCGAGGCCAAGGACGGCCCCGTCCCGGTTTTGTGGTACCTGTCCGGCCTGACCTGCACCCACGAAAATGCGATGACCAAGGCAGGTGCACAGGCGTGGGCCGCAGAACAGGGTATCGCTGTGGTGTTCCCCGACACTTCTCCGCGCGGCGAAGGCATCGCCGACCATGACGACTATGATTTGGGGCAAGGGGCCGGGTTCTACGTGAACGCAACACAGGAACCTTGGGCACCGCATTTCAACATGTGGGACTACGTGGCCGAGGAATTGCCGGCATTGCTGATCAATCGTTTCGCCATTGACGGCGACCGACAAGCAATCACGGGCCATTCAATGGGGGGTCACGGCGCGCTGACCCTCGCGATGAACCTGCCCGGAAGATACCGGTCAGTTTCCGCCTTTGCACCAATTTCCAACCCAACCGGAGCAGATTGGGGCCGCAAGCAATTGAGCGCCTATTTGGGCGAGGACGAGGCGAAGTGGGTCAAACATGATGCAGCGCTATTGATGAAAGAAAAGGGCTTTGACGGCCCCATTCTGATCGATACGGGGGCCAACGATCAGTTTATCGACCTGCTGCGACCGGAAAAACTGGCGCAGGCCATTGCAGAGCGTCGCCAACAGGCAACCTTTCGACTACAGCCCGGCTATGACCACTCGTATTTCTTTGTGTCGACCTTCATGGAAGACCACATCTCATTCCACGCCGAGGCGCTATACGGAGACTGAGGCATGAGCGAATATGATTTTGACCTGATCATCATCGGATCAGGCCCGTCAGGACGTGCGGCTGCGATTCAGGCAGGCAAGCTGAAACGGCGTGTATTGGTTGTCGACCGAAAGGACCGCTTCGGAGGCGTCTCGGTTCATACCGGCACGATTCCGTCGAAAACCCTGCGCGAGACAGTGCTGAACCTCTCGGGCTGGCGCGAACGCAGCTTTTATGGCCGGTCCTACAGGGTAAAGGATCAAATCCGCGCCGAAGACCTGAAGGCCCGGTTGCACATGACGTTGGACCATGAGGTTGATGTGCTAGAGCATCAGTTCAACCGAAACCATGTTGAAACCCTGAATGGTCTGGCAAGGTTTGTAGGGCCGCATGAGGTCGAGGTAGCCACGGATGCAGGCGAAACCACGCGTCTGACGGCCTCGAAATTCCTGATTGCCACAGGCACAAAAACGTACCGCCCCGACTATGTGCCATTTAACGGCAAGACCGTCGTTGACGGCGACGACTTTCTGGAAATGGCCGAGATTCCGCGTTCTCTGGTCGTGATCGGGGCCGGAGTGATTGGTGTCGAATACGCAACCATGTTCTCGGCGCTGGACGTGCGGGTGACATTGATCGAACCGCGCGATACCTTCCTGGATTTCATCGACAGCCGATTAATCCACGACTTTACCCACCAGATTCGCGAAAACGGTGTCGACCTGCGGCTGGGTTCGGCGGTTGAGAAAATCGAAGATGCCGGGGGGCATGTTGAAGTGACGATGGCAAACGGGCGTCATGTTCGCGCCGAGATGCTGTTGTTCGCTGCCGGTAGAATGGGCGCAACATCCGCCCTGAACCTAAAGGCCGTTGGATTGGAGACGGACCACCGCAACCGAATCACAGTGGACCGCAAAACCTATCAGACCGCCGTGCCCCATATCTACGCAACCGGTGACGTGATCGGACACCCTTCGCTGGCCTCTACCTCGTTGCAGCAAGGGCGCGTCGCAGCGTGCCATGCGCTTGAAACCCCTACCCTGCCGGAAAGCCCCTGGTACCCCTATGGCATCTACTCGGTGCCCGAAATTTCCACCTGCGGCATGTCCGAGGAAGAGTTGCAGGAACGCGGAATCCCCTATGAGGTCGGTGTCGCGCGGTTCCGCGAGACCTCGCGCGGGCACATAATGGGGTTAGAGCACGGAATGTTGAAGATGCTGTTTTCATTGAAAACACGTCGGGTTCTGGGCGTGCAGATCGTGGGTGAAGGTGCCACAGAACTGATCCATATCGCCCAGGCTGTATTGAACCTGAAAGGCACGGTGGATTATTTCGTGCAGAACACTTTCAACTATCCCACGCTGGCCGAAGCCTACAAGATCGCGGGGCTGGATGCCTTCAACCGCATGCCAATTCCCGAGGAGTTCAAGGTGCGCAAAAAGCCGGTCCAGACACAGGCGAAAAAAGCGTGACGACTCTCTACATCGATGCAGACGCCTGCCCGGTGAAGGCCGAAGCCGAACGTGTGGCCACCCGGCACAAAGTGCCCCTGAAGCTGGTGTCGAACGGAGGGCTGCGCCCGTCCTCGAACCCTCTGGTGCAGACTGTGATCGTGCCGGAGGGCGCGGATGTGGCTGACAAATGGATTGCCAAGCGTTGTGGGCCACGCGACGTTGTCGTCACATCCGACATCCCGCTTGCCGCAAAATGTGTGGAGGCTGGCGCGCGGGTCCTGCGACCCAACGGCGAAACCTTCACTGCGGCAAATATCGGGCAGCAACTGGCGATGCGCGACCTGATGGCCGACCTGCGCGCGGCCAATCCGTTGGGTACGGGCGGCGGTGGTAAGCCGTTCGGCAAGGCGGACCGGTCTCGGTTTCTGGATGCTTTGGAACGAGAACTCAGGAGCGCGTTGAGGGGTTAGCACTCCCGCCCGTCAGACGCACATCAAAGATGCGCTCGTCCGGTTGGGCCGTGCAGCGCTGCGCGCTGCGGTTGGGCCTTGTAAATCCTTGTTTATATTGGTTCAGTCGGTGGCGATAGAATTTCGCAGTACAGGTGCGCTCATGCCGGTTGAAGCCGTAATTTTCGACATTGGAAATGTTCTAATCGAGTGGCAGCCCGAGCGTTACTACGACAAGGTGATCGGAGAAGATCGTCGCCGGGCAATGTTTGCCGAAGTGGATTTGCACGGAATGAATGACCTTGTTGATCAGGGCCATCACTTTACCGAAACGATTTATGACTGGGCTGAGAATTACCCCGACTGGCGCGAAGAAATCCGAATGTGGCATGACAAGTGGATCGAGCTTGCCGCACCTGAAATCCCTCATTCTGTTCGCCTCCAGCGCGCGCTGCGTGCAAACGGTATCCCGGTTTATGCTCTTACAAATTTCGGGGTCCAGAATTTTGACTTTGCTACAACTGTTTACCCGTTCTTAAACGAATTCGACCGGCACTATGTCTCGGGAAGGATGCGGGCCGTGAAACCGCATATCCCAATTTACCAGATGGTCGAGGAAGATTGTGGGCTGCCACCTGAGACGTTGCTGTTCACCGACGATCGGATGGAAAATATCGAAACGGCACAATCACGGGGCTGGCAGACACACCATTTCGACGGACCGCAGGGTTGGGCAAAGCGACTGGTAGCCGAAGGATTATTGAAGCCGAGCGAAGCCGTTTAGATCAGGCAGCGACTGCAACTCTGTTTTCGCGTATTGGCAAGTGGACGATTGCACTGAACGCGCCAATGGCGACTCCGATCCACCAGACAAAGGTGTAGTCTCCGTATTGGTCATATAAACGGCCACCCAGCCAAACACCCAGGAAGCTGCCAAGCTGATGGCTGAAAAAGATGATCCCGTAGAGAGTGCCCATGTAGCGCAGGCCGTAGAGGTGTGCGACCAGCCCTGATGTAAGCGGTATCGTCGCCAGCCAGAGAGACCCCATTACCAGCGAAAAGACCACAACGGAAACCGGCGTAATCGGAAAGATTATGAAGGCCGCCGCCGCCAGCGTACGAGCGGTATAGATCCCGGCCAGGAGGTACTTTTTAGGGAAATGATTTCCAGCCCAGCCTGCCAAAAGTGTGCCGGCTATATTTGCCATTCCTATCAGAGAAATTGATACGGCCCCCAAAGCCGAAGTGGACGTAATGCCGATTGAATGAAGAACACCTCCCGGTTGGATCGGGCCACACATTTCGGTCACGAAAGCAGGAAAGTGGGCGGTTATGAAGCCAAGCTGATAGCCGCAACTAAAAAAGCCCAAAAAGATCAGCGTATAGGATGGGTCCCTGAAGGCTTTGGTCAAAATCCGGCCCATGCTTTCTTTCAGCTCGTCCCTGCTGATGGCTTGCGGTGCGCGCATGAAAGGCAAGGTCACCACCAAAGCCAGAATAACGACGGCGAATACGATGAAGACTTGCTGCCAGGGCAGGAACGTCAACATCCACTCTGCCGCCGGAGCGCCTAAAACCTGCCCGAAGCTGCCCGCGGCCGTCACGATCGCAAGCGACATCGACCGGTTTTCATCCGAGGAGGCGCGGCCAACCACAGCCAGAATGACGCCGAAACCAGTACCAGCAATGCCAAAGCCCACCAGCCATGCATACATCTGGTGCTCAAAGGGGGTAACGGACCAGGCCGACAGCACCATACCCGCCGCATAGGTCAACGCGCCCAAGAAGATTGCACGCCTGTCTCCTACCTTTTCGGCAATGGCTCCAAAAATCGGCTGACCTATCCCCCATGCAAGGTTCTGGATCGCGATCGCCATCGAAAAGTCCGTGCGCAGCCAACCGAACTCGTCAGCGATTGGAATCTGAAAAACACCAAAAGACGCACGAACGGCGAAACTGACCGTGACTATGATACATCCCACGACCAGGATTGGATTTATCAGGCGGGCAGATTGCGGCATTGGATCCTCGAACTCTGGAAAGCGGGACGGTAGCCGAAATCATCCGCGGGTCAATTCAGGAGTTTTGAGACATCAGATAAGCAAATTTGATATGACGTTCAAATGGCTGCTTTTCAACGGACAGAGCGGAGGGTATGCCTCGGGATATGACGGATTTGATTAGGCTTTACGAGGCGCGCGTCGCTGACGGCTCGTTGACACGGGATGACGCACAAGAAGCAGTTCTTCCCCAATTTGAACGAATCCGATCAGCGCTGTCCACACCGGTCAAACGAGGCTTCCTCCGCAAGGCTCCTCCGCCGCCCAAAGGGTTATACCTGTGGGGTGGTGTTGGGCGCGGCAAATCGATGTTGATGGATATGTTTGTCGAGGCGCTTGAAAACATCCCAGCGCGGCGGGTGCACTTTCACGCATTCATGCAGGAAATCCACGCAGGGATGCACAAAGCCCGCAATGAAGGTGTAGAGGATGCCTTGGCCCCTGTCGCTGACGCCGTGGTCAAATCCGTTAGACTGCTGGCGTTTGACGAAATGCAGATTACTGACATCACGGACGCGATGATAGTCGGTCGCCTGTTCGATCTGTTACACGCAGGTGGCGTCGTGGTTATTACAACCTCAAACCGCCATCCGGATGACTTGTACAAGGATGGTCTGAACCGGCAGCTTTTCTTGCCATTCATTGCGCATATCAAAGAACAGTTGCAGGTGTGGGAATTGGTCTCGCCGACTGACTACCGCCAAAACCGTCTGGAAGGTGCTCCGGTCTATTTCACTCCGATTGGACCGGAAGCGCGGCAGAGCATCAAGTCTGTCTGGAACGATCTGTCCGGAGGAGCCGCCGAGCCGTTGATTTTGCAGGTCAATGGACGATCCGTTGAGTTGCCTGCCTTTCGGAACGGCGTCGCGCGGGCCAGCTTTTATGATCTTTGCGGACGAATGCTGGGGCCGGCGGACTATCTTGCCATCGCTGAAGTCGTAAAGGTTCTGGTACTCGAAGATGTTCCGCGCCTGTCGCGCAACAACTTCAATGAAGCCAAGCGCTTTGTGACATTGATCGACGCGTTATACGAGGCCCGGGTGCGACTGATTTGTTCGGCAGCGGCCGAGCCTGAGATGCTGTATGTCGAGGGAGAGGGAACCTTTGAGTTTGAGCGTACCGCGTCGCGCCTGCGAGAGATGCAGGATCAGGATTGGGGGAAATAGGGGGCTCTGCCCCCGCCGCGCTTTGCGCGCCTCCCCCGGGATATTTTTAGGCCAGGTGAAGTGCTAGGCGTTTTCGCGGAGAATGTTCCCGGCCAGATAAAGGGAGCCGCAGATCAGGACGCGGGCCTGTGGATCACTATCGACAATGGACTTGAGAGCCTCTGTGACGCTGCCTGCCGTGGTTGATGTCAATCCCACTTGTGAGGCTGCGGCTGCTGTCTCATCCGCGCTTAGGGTTGCTGCCTCGCCGGGAATTGATACCGCGGTCAGGCTTTGACATTGATCAGCCAACGGCCTCAGGTACCCGGTCACATCCTTTGTGTTCAGCATACCGCAGATCATATGCGTCGGACGCGATGGCAGTTTCGCAAGCACATCCGCGAGCGCGGCACCTGCGGCGGCATTGTGGCCTCCGTCCAGCCATAGTTCAGCATCTTGGGCTTGCTCGACCAAAGGGCCGGATTTCAAGCGTTGCATCCGGGCGGGCCACTCGGCCTTTGTGACCGCAGCTTCGTACGCGTCGTCGCCCAGTTCCAGATGCCGCAGAACGGCAAGGGCAGCGCCTGCGTTCTGAATCTGGTGTGCGCCCAGAAGATTCGGCAGCGGCAGGTCACGCAGGCCTGTTTCGTCCTGATACACCAGACGCCCGTTTTCTTCGACGACATGCCAGTGTTGGCCGTGAACCAACAGGGGCGCGCCAAAGCGTGCGGCGGTGTATTCAATCACCTCCAGCGCTTCATCCTGTTGCGGCCCAACGATACACGGGACTCCGGGTTTGATGATGCCCGCTTTCTCGGCCGCGATCTTTCCAAGGGTATTCCCCAGAAATTGTTCATGGTCGATGGATATTGGCGTGATCACTGTCACCGCGGGTTCGTGCACAACATTTGTCGCATCCAGACGTCCGCCCAGCCCGACTTCGAGCAGGGTGTAGTCCGCAGCCGAGCGCGAAAAGGCCAGAAGCGCGGCACATGTTGTGATCTCAAAATACGTGATGTTTTCACCGTTATTCGCGGCGTAACACTCGTCCAGCACTTCGGTCAGTGCGGGTTCGGAAATCAGCTCTCCGGCGAGACGAATCCGTTCGTGAAACCGCGCCAAGTGGGGTGAAGTATAGGCATGAGCCTTCAGCCCGGCCCCTTCCAACCCGGCTCGGATCATGGCTTGCGTCGACCCTTTGCCGTTTGTTCCAGCAATATGGATGACGGGCGGCAGTTTTTCCTGCGGATTGTCCAAAGCACCAAGCAAACGCCAGACGCGATCCAAGGTCAGGTCAATGATCTTGGGATGAAGCGCCATCATCCGTTCGAGGATGAGGTCCGAGGACTGAGGAGTCATTTATCTTCCGCAGTGTCAGCCGAATTATCAGGCTGGGCTTCTTCAGGTTTGGGAGCTGGAAGATCACCTTTGACAGCAGGAGGCTGGTTCATCAACATCCGCGTGATGGTGATCAGTTCCTCACGCATTTCTGTACGCTTGGTCACCCGATCCAACATCCCGTGATCCAACAGGTATTCCGCGCGTTGGAACCCTTCGGGCAGTTTCTCGCGGATGGTTTGTTCAATCACGCGCGGCCCGGCAAAGCAGATCAGAGCGTTGGGTTCCGAGATATGCACGTCGCCAAGCATCGCGTATGACGCCGTGACCCCGCCTGTGGTCGGGTGGGTCAGGACGACGATGTAAGGCAGGTTGGCTTCCTTTAGCATTTCAACCGCCACCGTGGTACGCGGCATTTGCATCAGGCTTAGAATACCTTCCTGCATCCGTGCGCCACCTGCAGCCGAGAACAGGATCAACGGCCGCTTGAGCTTTACCGCTTCTTGAGCGGCGGCAATGATGGCGTTGCCGACATACATGCCCATCGACCCGCCCATGAAAGAAAAGTCCTGTGCCGCAGCAACGATCGGCGTGCGCCCGATTTCACCCTTGGCGACAAGCATCGCTTCTTTTTCGCCGGTCTTTTTCTGAGCCGCCTTCATGCGGTCCGGGTATTTTTTCTGATCCCGGAATTGCAGCGGGTCGTCCTTTGGGGCGGGAACGTCTACTTCGGTGAAGATTCCGCCATCAAACAAATGCTGGAATCGGTCCCGCGGTGTGATGGCCATGTGATGGTCACACTGGGTACAGACATTCTGGTTCTCCGCCAGCTCGCGGTGAAACAGCATCGTCCCGCACTCATTGCATTTGTGCCAAAGGTTTTCGGGCACTTCCCGACGCGAGAAGATCGAGTTGATCCGGGGGCGGACGTAATTTGTGATCCAGTTCATATCGGAACCTTGCTAGTGCGGCTTGGAGGTCAAATAAGACGCTACGGAAAGAAATGCAATCAGCGCCTGAGCGCAAGGCGCGCAGTCAGCCAGCTAACAAGCATAACCGCGAAGTCCACATACAACCACGCCCGCAGCGCACTGGTATTCGACATATCATAGGGCAAAATAAACAGTGCCAAACCGCTTAGGTTGTCTGGCAGGGAAATAATCAGCAAAGCCACCATATTATTGAAGAAATGCATGGCGATAGCCGGACCCAACGTGCCGGACCGAGCTGTCAAGTCAGCCGCAAAAAGCCCGAACACACAGGACCAAAGCGCGATTAAACCTGCGTTTTCACCGGCTGCGGCGGGCGCGTAGTGACCAAGAGCAAACAAAAGCGACGGAAGGCCCATCCAAATGATCGGAGATCGGAAACGTGCGGCGAGGCTTTGCTGTATATAGCCCCGAAACAGCACTTCTTCGGCACTGGTCTGAATCAGCACGGCGATCAGCGATAGAGGAAGAAGAAGGATCCAAGTCGTTAATTCCACGTTTGGTGTCAGCGCCGCGCCCATGTCATAGGGCGGCAAAACAACAACCGCGACGCCAAGAATCAAAAGTGCCCTGAAAACGAGCCAGAACTGCGCAACAGTTTCGCGAAATGGTCCCAGAACCGAACTCAGGGTTCTTCGCTGAAGTCGTCGGACCGCCAGCCAGACACCCAAGGTAACAAAACAAAAGCTGGATAGTAGAATCAGCATCGCGAAGGGTGAAGAACCCGTTAGAAACGCTTCGGTCCACTCATGGGACGCAAAACCGACCACAACGCTGAAAAGAACAAGGTTCAGGACAGTCACGACTGCCGCGACAATACCGAGACCAACAAGCAGCCGCCAAAGCTCGGGCCTTGCCCGGACGCCAGAGACAAGACCTTCGTGAGCAGCGTATGAGGCGGGGCGGGATTCAGGCACGTTCGCTTTCACTTTCTGTCTGCTCCGACTCGTCGAAGAATACGGTCGAATCTTTGGATGCGTTTATTCGATCCGCAAGCGTAGTCAGATAACCTGCAACCGTTTCCAGCAGTTGAACCGCGACACTCGCATCGCTTTCCACCACCGCGCGCAATTCCTCAGCGCCGATCCGAAGGAACGAACAATCGCTGATCGCAACCAGGTTCAACTGTCTTGGATCACCTGTGATGATCGACAAGTCCCCGATCAGGCGACCGGGCTCGACCGTCGAGATCGATCTGGAACCTCCGCCGTCCTCGGGCCATTCCAGACTGGCTTCACCCGAGATGCAAAGATAGGCGGCATCCGGTGCCTGACCCCGCGAGAAAATCACCTGACCCGCAGCGACTTCGTACCACTGCGCCGAAAACGCCAGAAGACGTTGGTTTTTACCATCAATACCCGAGAACAATTCGGTCGAAGATATGATCTTCAGCTTGCGGCTCAGATCGGCGATCGCGCCCGCTTCGTCCTCGATGAGCGTTTTCGAGACACCGTCGATGCGCCCATCCTTGATTTCGACAAACAGGTCATATGCCTCTGGATGCGCGAAGTGATCCTCCATGAAAATCATAATGGAGTCTGGTAGCAATTCGCGCAGTTTCAGCCGGGTGCGCAGGCGGCTTTCCGAATCGTGGCTGGCCAGCGCCTTGTCGAGGATCAGCACATCAGGCCGCTTGATACCCGCGCGCGAGAACGCAGCCCTTTCCTGGAAAACCGTCGGCAGGTTGTTTCCACCCAGCCCCGAGGGGAGGTCATAGATTATGGCAGCCGCGCGACGGCGCAGTCCCGCCTCATTCATTGCCTCGGCGACAACATCCTCAATTTCGTCCGCATGCGCACCGGCCGTCAGCGAGATACGCCCGAACAACGCGTTTTCCATTGCCGTCATCCGCTCGATATAGGCGTCGGGATCAACCGGGATAAACATTCCGTTCATCGAGGCACGCAGCCTTTCCGCCTGACCGCTTCGGATCGAGAGGATTTTATCCTTGTATTCATCAGGGAAATCCGGGCCGATCTGTTCGGCCGTCAATAGGAAGGGGACAGTCAAAAGCAGAGCCCGTTCGCGTTCGCTGATCGCGTCGTCACCCTTGGCCGTGCGTCGTTCCTCGATGTCCAGCAGCCGGTAATACATGTCCTTGGTCATACCCAGCCGCAGGAACAGCGGGTGGTCCGTGCCATCACGCCCAAACGTCTGGTTCAGGGTTTTCAATACAGCGCTTGAAATGCCCATCGCGTCATCATCCAGATCATGGGCGCGCAACATCGACATGAACCGCCCGTCACCGGCCAGAATATCCGGCGAAATATCCCGCGACGGCGCGGCGTAAAGCAAGTTCCCGCCTAGCGGAACAGTCGGATTGAACAGTTCCGGATCAAAACGGTAGACATAACGGTCTAGCCCCTTTTCCCTGAGCCGCTCGGCAATCAGTCCACGAAGCCCCACAATGTCCCGCGCCAGCGCGGGGTGTTGTACTGGGTCGAACTGACTTCGCAACGTGCGGCGGAACATGAACTCGTCAATGCCCATCGCCTCGACCAGTTGGAACCACCAGTCACGGATGTCGTCGATGTCCTCCAAACCGGCCAAGCCCGGGTCTATCCATTCCTCAGACAGTGAATCCACGGGGTTTCCGGCACGCTCGGCCTCAATCTGCCAGCGGGTGGGTGCCTGTTGCGTTTCCTCCTGGCTTTGCGGATGTGTCCGAAGCGGCATCAACAGGTTGTCGCCCAGTGTCCCATCAAACAGGTAAGGACGAGAATAGGCGTACCCGATCCGGGCCGCGATGACGGCCTGATGCAATTCCTGCAGATCGTGCCCAGCAACGATGACCTCTCCTTGCACAGGTAAAATCTCTCGCGTCAGCAACTGCGCCAGGGCGCTGCGTTCGGCAGCGTTTGACGATTGAATCGCCACGCGCGCGCCTTTTGGAATAGTCAGGTCGATATCCTCAAGTATCGTTTTGCCGTCATCGTCACGAACCGTGATGTTGTGCAACTGGATATCACCGGTCAGGTGCGGGATTGTTTCGGGTTCACCCACGAACAGGTCTTCTGGGATCATGTTGTCTGGGGCGAACCGCTCGGTCACGATTTCCCACCTCAGGGACATGTCCTGAACCTGATTGTAGTAGGTCAGCAAATCCTTCCACGGGCCGCTTAGGTCCTTGTAGGCACCAAGCGCAGCGACAAGCGCCCCAACCGTGACCTCACCCTTGATCGCAAGATAGCCGCCGACCGAATAGAACAGGAACGGCGTGATCTGTGTGATCAGGTTATTGAGGAACTTCATGAAGAACTTCTTGTTGTAGATCTTGAAGCGGATCTCGAACAAGGTTCCCAAACGGTGGCTGAACTGCGCCAGACGATATCGCCAGCCGCCATTTGCGCGCAGGTCACTGATCCCCGCCGCGCTTTCGCCGATTTCCGAACTGAGACTCCGCACCTCTTGAATGCGATCTTTGTTCAGCAGGTTGATCTGGCGCTGCAGCTTGGGGATCAACCATGCCTGCAGCGGGATCAAGGCGATGCTGGCCAGCCCGAACCAGACGCTTTGCATGAACAGGAAGGTGACGATTGTCATCATCTGACCAAACTGAAACACCGGCTGGGCAATCGCGTCGCCCATCAGCCCGCCCATCGGCTCGGCCTCAGAGGTGATCATGGACACCAACTCACCCTGACTGGTGGTGGCAAAATAAGACTTGGGAAACCGCATGGTACGATGGATCAGCGTAAAGCGCAGGCGGCGCAGCATCCGCTCGGCCAGCACGCCCTTCATCGTGTTGATCCGCATCTTCATCAACCCGCTGGCAATCACGGTTGCCAGAAAAGCAAAACACAGGATCAGCAAATACTGGACCTGGGTAAACGTGATCCCCATCACTGTAACGCTATCACCCGGTGCGCCGATGGCATCGTTGATGATCTGCTTGGGCAATTCGAGCGAGGCGTACAGGAACGGAAATGAAAGAACGGTCAGGACCAGCAGCACAAGCTGTTGTTTCTTTGAATACTTCCAGATGAATGAAAATAGAGTGGGTTCCATGCCCCGGCCTTGTATCGAGAATTTGGGTATGCGGTTTTGCGGATGATCCACAGCAATCAGGTGCCGGACGGTAAGCACAGACTCGGGTGATTGCAAGAACGGCACCTGCCCTACCAGAGCCGGGCAGAGCTGCCCAGCCATAACCGTATCCTTGAAGACGGAAAATTAATCCCGCAAGACGCGAATTCCGCTTTATCCCGATCACCGTATTTGACTAAAGAAGGACAGAGTTCAGACGATAGGATCATGGGCAGACTTCTGGATCGCTATATTCACCGCAAGGTCATTGCGCGATGGCGTCAGGCAGCGCAGGACGCGCCGGATGCGACTCCGTCGAATTTGCGCAAGCAACGCGACGAAGCGCGCAGACTGCGCGCCCATCTGGACAAGTTGATACATGAAGCCGATGGCCGCTTGATGCGGCCGTTGATCGGATCAACCCAATTTCCCAAGCCACTCGGCACAGATTGGTGCTGGCGGCCCGACCTCTGGCGCACCCCCCTGCCAAGGTCAGGTGTTGCGTCGGCGCCTCGCAAGGCCGTCATGGATTCGCATGTGACCTTGTTCCATGACTGTACCCTGTCCGAAATCGGCTTGCGTCAAACGCGAAACGCCCGTGACAAAGACTTGGCGGCGTTCGGGCTGGGGATCGAAGTGTTCGGGTTCAATGGATCTTTCCTGTCCCTGACCGTCGATCTGCCGGTCGAGGTTACGCAAGGGTTGACCAAGCAGCACCTGATCCGAACAGATATTCATACCGAAACTGAGCGTCCGCTGAACATATTGGCGCGACTGAACATCCAGCACGGCCCCAACACCGATCAGGTTCTGCGGGCGCTTGATCCGACCAATACCACTAACGTGGTCGATTTCGACCTGGCGCATTTGCCACTGAACGAACGGCGCATCGATAAGGTCTGGATGGACCTGATCCTGGAAAGCCCAAGGATGAACCGCGTCACGCTGCGCGACCTGACCTTTTGCCGCCACTACCGCGCTGATTTGTGAGCTTTGAAAACATGACGCACCCGACTCTGACACCTCTTCGTTTGGAAAACGGCATCTGGCACGGGCATCTGTCAGCACAGAACGAGCCCCGGATCGAGGTGCGTTATCTGGATCAGACATTGGATGGTGTAGTCCTCTCGCCAAGTAATGGCGGGTGGGATCTGAGCGTTCCCGTCCCCGTCGCGGCTTTGTCGGACGGGGTTCACAGCTTCTTGATTGTGGATGCGGAAACGTCCCGAAAACTCGCCGACTTCACGGTTATAGCCGGTGTCCCAGCCGCGGATGACCTGCGGGCAGAAGTCGACCTGCTGCGTGCCGAACTGGATATGTTGAAGCAAGCCTTTCGGCGCGCGCAGGTAGCTGACGAGTAACCAGCCCAAGTCAAAGCCCCACGCGCCCCTATCTTTCGATTGAAATCCATGCATCATTGTTGCCGTTCCAGGCAATCAGGATGAGCGTATGGATCGCGCCAGCATAATCAAGGTCATCGCGTTGATGGTGACTGGTTTTGGTATCGGCATCGACTTTACTGGTGCTCTGATATTGGTGCCGGCCATCGAGAACAGTTTTGACGCCGACATTACCAGCACGCAATGGGTGCTGAATATCTATGCCCTGTTTTTTGCCATGACCATGGTCGCGGGCGGTCGCATGGGCGACATGTTTGGCCATCGCAAGATGATGCTGATCGGCCTTTCGATTTTCCTGTTTTCCTCGGTGATGTGTTTCGTTTCCCCCAGCCTGGACTTCCTGATCGCAGCGCGCGCCTTGCAAGGGGTTGGCGCTGGATGTGTGTGGCCCTGCACCCTGGCCTTCGGTGCCACGAAGGTTTCAAAACCGGAGCATAGGGCCATGATCATGGGGCTGATCCTTGCCGGAGTCACCAGCGGCAATGTTTTTGGCCCTCTTATCAGCGGGTGGGCCGTAAGCTCTGGGGATTGGAGACTGTTCTTTCTGGCAAATGTTGTATTTTCAACGATTTCTATGCTGACCGCGCTCATCCTGATGGAGCGCGAAACCCAACACAAAAAGGGCGAGCACCTGGACTTTGCAGGCATGGGCATCCTGTCCTTTGCGGTCTTGCTGCTGCTTTACGGGTTGGACGTTGGAGCAGATTGGGGCTGGGGCTCGGCCCCCTTGCTGATGCTGTTCTTCGTCAGCGCGGTCCTGTTCTTCGCATTTCCCAAAGTCGAAAAGCGCGTGAAGGAACCCTTGCTGCTGCCCCAGATGATGCAGAACCGGGAATTTCGGATCACGCTGGGGCTGAACATGTTCAATGTGTCGGCGGCCTTTGTAGGATTGCTGTATTTCCCTCAGTACATGCAAAAAGTTCTGGGATGGTCGGTCTTCCACTCGGCGCTTGGCCTTGCCCCGCTGACGGTTCTTCTGGCCGTCGGGTCAATAGTGTCTGGCACGCTGTACAATGACTTCGGTCCGAAACGTCTGCTGTTCTGGGGCTACCTGATCGCCACGATCGGCGCGATCAGCATTGTCGTGATGCCGAGTGGCTTTGGATATTTTCAGATCCTACCCGGCATGGCCATGATCGGGCTCGGCGCTACACTGACGGTTGGACCGTCAGGAACAGCTGCCGTCTGTGCCGTAAAACCCGAACGCGCGGGACTGGTCGGAGGGCTAAGTTTCATGACCCACTTGGTCTAAGGTGCAATCTCGGTCGCCTGCGCAACCGCTCTTATGTATGTCACCAGCCTGTCCAGCCTTGGCAAGCAACTTGCGGCTGAAGGAATTACCATGTCCGAGGCCGATCAGAGAACAATCAATGGCGGGACCCTCACGACAGAGTCCGCGAAATCAGTTATGGCAAAGCTCAACTCGGGCGAAACGGAAAAGGTAAAGGCCGCCATCGCCACCGCCTTTGACGCAGGTATGAATACCGCATTTGTTTTTGCGGCTATATCCGTATCAGTGGGCGTCGTTCTGGCGTTGCTTCTGGACGAAGAAAAGCTGCGCAAAGTCGAAAGCTGAACCAAAGAAAAAGAGCCGCCTCTGGCGACCCTCATCCGTTACTGGGATGGACCGTTCGGATTGAACGCGGACAGCCCCTTGAGGATGTCGATGGCGTAAGCCAACTGATAATCCTCTTCCCGCAATTCAGCCGTTGCTTCGGCCTTGGCGCGGTCCTCCTCGATCTGGCGAACTTCATCCTCGCTCAGACTGTCGTTGTTGAGGCTGCCGCGCAGATCAGCTTCGGACCGTGTGCGCGCATCGTCTTCCTCCTCGTCTGTCGGAGGTGTCGAGCGCGGCTGCTCTACGATAATGTCAGGGCTAACCCCAAGTGACTGAATCGAGCGGCCCGACGGTGTGTAATAGCGCGATGTGGTCAACCGCATGGCACCATCGCCCCGCAAAGGCATGACGGTCTGAACCGACCCTTTACCAAAGCTCTTTGTCCCCACGACAATCGCACGGCGGTGATCCTGAAGGGCACCTGCCACAATCTCGGACGCCGACGCCGATCCACCATTGATCAGCACGACGATGGGTTTTCCTTCGGCAAGGTCGCCGGGTGTGGCATTGAACCGCTCACCATCGCTGGGATCGCGGCCGCGGGTCGAAACAATCTCGCCCTCATTCAGGAAGGCATCGGACACTTTGATCGCCTGAGTCAGCAATCCGCCGGGGTTGTTTCTGAGATCCAGAACAACTCCGTTCACCTTGTCCAATCCACCAATTTCTTCGATCTGTTCATTCAGACCTTCCTCAAGGTTGGGGAATGTCTGGTCGTTGAACGTGGTCACGCGCAATACAACGCTTGTGCCTTCCGTCCGGGCACGGACGGCCGTCAGCTTGATGGTGTCGCGGATGATTGTGACATCAAACGGATCAGATTCGCCTTCGCGCACGACGGTAATGATAATCTCGGATCCAACCGGCCCGCGCATCAAGTCAACCGCCTTGTCCAGCGTCAGTCCAAGAATGCTTTCGCCGTCAACATGGGTGATGAAATCCCCAGCCTCGATCCCCGCCTCATCCGCCGGAGTGCCGTCGATCGGTGACACAACTTTGACAAAGCCTTCCTCTTGCGTGACTTCGATGCCCAAGCCGCCAAATTCACCGCGGGTCTGTACCCGCATCTGCTCGGCATCGTCCGGCGACAGATAGCTTGAGTGCGGGTCCAGAGAGGTCAGCATGCCATCAATAGCGGCCTCGATCAGATCCTCGGGCTCGACTTCCTCTACGTATTGCGCGCGAATGCGTTCAAAAATATCCCCGAACAGGTCAAGCTGCTCGTAAACGCTGGCCTTGCGGTCAGCCTCTTGCGCCAGCAAGGGGCCGGCGACCTGAGTGGTTGCGATTATACCTGCCAAAGTTCCGGCAAGACCGGCCATCACAAATTTCTTCATACTCGTTTATCCATCCTTGTCGGTCCGAAACCACGATTCCGGGTCCACGGGGCTGTTATCCTGTCTTACCTCTATATAGAGCGTTTCTGACCGGTCAGTTCCAGTGCCATCACCGCTTGTTGACAAAATAGCGCCTATTTCCGGCGTTTCACCGGGCATCAAACCGATCGGAGACCCTTCGGGGATCACCTGACCCGTTTCGCCATAGACCTCTTGCAAGCCAGCAAAAACGAACAATAGCCCCGGCTGAGGTTCCAAAATCACCAGATTCCCAAGTTCCAGCAGCGGCCCTCGGTAGCGAATAGTGGCCGCCGTGGGTGATGTAACGATCGCACGTGGTCGGGTGGCGACCACTATGCCCGGTCGGGTAACTCCGGCCGCATCCGTCTCACCGGCGCGATGCAGTATGACTCCCCAGGTCGGCAACGCAATCTGACCTTTACGGGCCGATACATCCGCGTCGGTTTCCGCGATCTCTCCTTCTGAAATCTCTGACAATCCGCTGGCGAACCCTTCCAGAGTCTCGGTTGACGAGATCAGGATGGCCGTGCGTATCGGATCTTCGTCAAAGCGGCGGGGCAAGTCTGTGCGGTCAGCAATCGCTTCGCTCAGCTTGGTGCGCGCAGTCTGCACACCCATTAATCCTTCTGTCAGGGTTTCCGAGGCGTTCTGCTGTAGTTGGCGCAGCGTCCGAACCTCTTGCAGGTTCTCGGCCAGCGCCTGCGCGCGTGCATTGAGGCCCGGGGTGACCTCCGACAGCATCATCCCCGCACGCGCGGACCCAAGCGGGCCTGACGGATGCAACATAAGAACCGGTGGCGTAGTTGTTTCTATCGTCTGCAACACGCCAAGCAACTGCCCGACATCCTTTTCCCGCGCGCGCAACTCCGCTGTTAGCTGTGCTTCTCGCGTGGCGGCTTTGCGCAAGCCATCCCGCATTGCCGCAAGCCCTTCCTCATAAGCCTGTATTGTCACGGTCAAAGCGCGCACTCGGTCACGTGCGCTGTCGGCCTCGCTTAAAGCAATCGAGGCTTGTTCCAGCTTGCGCGCCGCATTCAGGGCCGCCGTAGACGGGCTGGTTTGTGCGCTGGAAGGCGATGCAAAAAACATCGCCAAAATGAGCGCGCGTAGTATCATGACAAAAGGCTCTGGCCGGTCATTTCCTCGGGCTGATCAAGGCCCATCAAATCCAGCAAAGTAGGCGCTAGATCAGATAGGCGGCCATCGCGCAACGATGCATTTTCAGGACCACCAACCAAAGCGACCGGGACCGGGTTCAGCGTGTGTGCTGTGTGCGGGCCACCGGTTTCGGGGTCGACCATCACCTCGCAATTTCCGTGATCAGCCGTCACGATCATCGCCCCGCCTGCCTTTTCAAGTGCGGCAACAACCTTTGCCAGCCCCTGATCCACCGCCTCACACGCCTTGATCGCGGCCTGCAGATCGCCTGTGTGCCCGACCATATCCGGGTTGGCATAGTTGGTTACGATCAGGTCATAACCTTCTTCAATCGCGTCGACGAACTTGGCGGTGACATCGACCGACGACATTTCGGGCTGCAAATCATAAGTCGCAACTTTGGGAGATTTCGGCATGAAGCGATCCTCGCCTTCCTCCGGGACTTCCTTGCCGCCGTTCAGGAAAAACGTAACGTGCGGGTATTTCTCGGTCTCGGCCAGACGGAACTGGCGTAAGCCTTGTTTTGCGACCCACTCGCCTAACGTGTTCACGATATCCCGTTTCGGAAATACCGTTGTCATGTATGCGTTGTGGCCGTCGGAATATTCGACCATGCCCAAAAGCGCAGATAGCTGCGGGCGCGGAACCGTATCAAAGTCACTGAAGCCGGGTTCTCCGATCGCGCGCAATATCTCGCGCGCGCGGTCGGCGCGGAAATTCAGACAAAAAAACCCGTCGCCATCCTTGATGCCGTCAAAGCCAGCCAACACCGTCGGCACAATGAATTCGTCGGTTTCCGACTGGTTGTATGCATGGTCAATTGCACCGTGGGCCGTAGCTGCCGTGCGCCCCTGCCCTTTGATCATCGCGTTATAGGCTTCGCTGACGCGCTCCCAACGGTTATCCCGGTCCATGGCGAAGTAACGACCGCTGACAGTCACAACCCGCGCACCTTCCGGCAAACGGTCTTCCAGTTCGGCAACGTAAGTAAACGCGGATTTTGGGGCAACATCTCGGCCGTCGGTCACAGCGTGCAGAGCCACCGGAACACCGGCATCCGTGATTGCCTTGGCTGCCGCAACGATATGGTTCAAGTGCCCATGGACACCGCCATCTGACACAAGACCCATCAGATGCGCCGTGCCGCCTGACGCTTTCACCTTGGCAATGAATGCTTGCAGCTCCTCGTTTTCAAAGAATGAGCCATCTTCAATCGCCAGATCAATTTGCCCCAAATCCATCGCCACAACGCGCCCGGCGCCGATATTCGTGTGCCCGACCTCAGAGTTACCCATCTGACCGCTGGGCAGCCCGACATCCGGGCCGTGCGTGATCAGGGTCGCATGCGGCCCGTTGGCCATGATCGCGTCAAAGGTTGGCGTGTTTGCCAGCAAGGGAGCATTGGCGGTCGTGTCCTCTGACAGTCCCCAACCATCAAGAATACAAAGGACAACTGGTTTGGGGGCGGTCATTTCGGCTCTCCGGATTATCTGCTCTTGCGTGGTCTTGTATCGTCTGGCCAGCGGCGGGTGAACCGCCTTTATTCCGCCAAACCCAAGAATTCATCCGGCACGCTAGTCTTTGCCGGTGAAATCGCTGTAGGGCCGCGTTGTCCGACCCCGGTATTTCACAGTCAGCTCCAGCGGAGCGTCGTTTTCATCGTAAACCCCAACCACGACTCCGCGCCCACGGCTCTTGGTGCGCATTTCAATCAACTGCTGCTCGGACCGGGTGGTGCGCTGCGATTGACGACGCGTCCATTTGAAAAGATGAGAATACATGACCGCGATCACGTCTTCATGCGCGGCAGAGTCGCCCAGATCGTTCAGCTCATTCGGGTCATTCTCCAGATCGAACAACAATGGGCGATGCCCGCCTTCACAGTGGATCAGCTTCCACTTTTTGTCGGCGACCATGAACATCACGGCATCCCGCACCGACGCATTCAGCTTTTCCGCAATCGGAGAGGCAGAATAGTCGTATTCGCAGATCACCACATCCCGCGGCGTGTCGGTGCGCAGGCTATGTAGTATGGGCAGCAGTGAATGACCTTCCAGAATGTGATCCGAAACCTTATGGCCCGTTGCGTCAACGAAAGTTGGGGCAAGGTCGATGGACTCGACCAGAGCATCGCAAACAGTCCCGCGCGTGCTGTCAGCTTCGGGTGAAGGGTCGTAAATGATCAGCGGAACCTTGGTCGAGGCGTCGTGGAAGAATGTCTTTTCACCCATCCAGTGGTCGCCCAGAAAATCCCCGTGGTCCGAGGTCAGCACGATCATGGTATCGTCCATCCGGCCGGTTTTTTCCATCCACTCAAACAAACGGCCCATCTGATCGTCTGCCTGTTTGATCAACCCCATATAGGCCGGGATCACCGCGTCCCGCACGTCCTCACGTGAAAAGGCTTGCCCAACCTTGGTGCCCATGAATGCCCTGAGGACCGGATGGGCATTTTGCCGCTCGGCTTCAGAGCGAACAACGGGAAGCACATGTTCAGGCCCGTACATCGAGGCGTAAGGTTCCGGCACAATGTAAGGCCAGTGGGGTTTAATGAAACTCAGATGGCAGCACCAAGGACCGTCATGAGAGTCCATGAACGCGATCCCCCGCCCGGTCAGGTACGGCGTTTCGCTGTCCTCCTCGGCGATGTTGGCAGGCGCGGCCGCGTTTTTCAGGAACCAACCCGACAGGACATTGCCGTCCGCATCCAAACCGGAATTGGCGAAGTCATGCCAAGGATTGTCACTCTCATAACCCTTAGCGGTCAGAAACTTGTTGTATTCCTTCGCTCCGTGAGGGTCGTAATAACCATCCGGTCCCTCTGGAAGCATCCCGTCGTCGCGTTCAAACACGTCGAAACCGCATTCTGCGACACGCGCGCCGATCAGACTGTCGGGCTCCAAACCCAACCGTGCCATACCCTCGGCATCTGCCCGCATATGGGTCTTTCCGACTAGCCAGCACTCCATCCCGGCTTTGCGCAGATGATCCCCCATTGTGATTTCACCCACCTTGAGCGGAATGCCGTTCCATGACGCGCCGTGCGAATGCACATAGCGCCCGGTATAGGTGGACATGCGCGACGACCCGCAGATCGGCGACTGGATATAAGCACGATCAAACCGCACCCCACGGGCCGCCAATCGGTCAATATTTGGGGTGTGCAGGTGTGGGTGGCCGTAGCAACTCAGGTAATCCCAGCGGAGCTGGTCAAACATGATGAACAGAATGTTTTTGGCTTTGCCCAACCCGATGCCTCCCCGATCGTCAGGGTCGCAGACTAGCCAACCCCTGCCGCCCGGTTAAGCGGAAATTACGCCTGCGCTTCGCGTTCCATCTGTTCCAGCATTTTCTTGGCGCGTTTGCACTGCAACTGATCGCGCAGAGGGCTGTTCAGATCGACGTCTTTTTTGCAAACCACGCATTTATCCGCGCCCGAGATTGCATTCAGACCACCGCAGCTGCCCTTGATGGTCTTTCCCATCAGCATGACGCCCAGCGACATGCCCACCATCACAAGGGCCAACAGGATAAATGCCAGAATAAAGGTACTCATATCAGTCCCTGCTTGTCAGTTGGTGCCCAAGGCGTCTTTGAACGCGGTGCTGTGTACCGTGATATAGGCATCTTCGCCGCCTGTCACATCCCGCGAGATGAAATACACGGCAAGTTTATGCTTATCGGCCAGTTCCAGACCTTTTTCCTGACCCAATGCCAGCATCGCAGTCGCCCACGCGTCTGCCATCATTGCATTTTCGGCCAGAACGGTCACCGATGTGGTCCGGTGCGTGATTGGCCGCCCGGTGATCGGATCGATGATATGCGAATAGCGCACACCGTCCTGTTCAAAGAAATTCTTGTAGTCGCCGGACGTTGCCATGCCCAAATCGTCGAGTTGCACGATCAGCTGCAAGTTCTGCGACCCTGCTTCGGGCTTCTCGATCCCGATCCGCCAAGCCTCACCCTTGTCGTTTTCACCCATCGTGACCAGATCGCCGCCGATCTCGACCATGTAATCTTCGATCCCTGCATCCCGCAGGGTGTCTGCGACGGCATCAATTCCATAGCCCTTTGCGATGGCCGACAAGTTGATCCCGACACCGGCATCCGACTTGGCCAAAGTTCCAGCCTCGCGATCCAGTGTCAGCAGACGCGCCTGCCCGACACTGTTCAATGCCGCCTGAATGTCCTCATCCGATGGCACCGGGTCTTCGGGTTTGCGCGGTCCGAATCCCCAGAGTTCAATCAGCGGCCCAAGCGTTACATCGAACGTGCCGCCAGATTTTTCATGGACGTCATTGGCTGCCGCGATGACCAGGGCAAATTCCTCTGAAACCTGCGTCGGCTCGGTGCTCTGCGACTTGGAGAACTGGGAAACCTCTGAATTCTTGTCCCAATTGGACATCTTGGCGTTTACGTCTGCCAAGGTTTCCTCAACCGCAACGGCCAGGGCTTCTTCGTCGACATCCACACCAATCGCCGTGATGTTGAAGGTCGTTCCCATCGTCTCACCAGACAAACGCACGACTTCCGGCTCTTTGTCGAACAAACAAGCAGAAAGAAGTGTCGCAACAGCCAGAACAGGCAAAAGACGCATGCGGGAATCTCCTGTGGAAAAGCGTGATCGGCGTATGCCAGTGGCCTTTGCCAGAGTCAAACCAGCCTTACAGCTTCAAAGGCATAAACCCCAGCACAAGCAGGCCAATTCCTGCCGGAACGCCGAACAGCCAAGCCTTCTTTCGCCAGCCCGGTGCCTGTTGTTTCCACGCCATACGGAAATTATGGCCACACACGACCACAACGAAGAAGATCAACACAGCAACAGGAGGTGTCAGGTAAAGGTCAGACAAAAGATAGAATATCCCGTGTGTTAGGCGGTTTTTCACGCTTGACGCAATTGAACCCTATACAGGTCGCAAAGCTGCGGTAAGGTAAACTACAAAGGAAGAGGAGATTTCCCATGGCACCAAGCTCTTATCAGCCCCCAACGCGCGGCGACAAGGCCGAAACCGCAACGCGCAGCCAGTCCGTGGAATCCAACCTGTCCCATTCCCAGACGACTGTTGCGAAGTTGATGGAGGGCAAAGGCGACGCCGTTTTCGCAGTGCGCCCGAATGATACGATCCACTCGGTTGTAAACATCCTCAAGGAAAAGCGGATCGGGGCTGTCGTCGTGACCGATCAGAACGGGAAACTGCACGGCATTCTGTCCGAGCGCGACATCGTGCGCCGGATGGCAGATACCCCCGGTCAAACACTCCCGCAATCCGTCGAAGACCTGATGACCCGCGAGGTCAAAACCTGCGCCCCGGATGACATGTTGAACGACGTATTGAAAACCATGACCGAAGGCCGATTCCGCCACATGCCAGTTCTGAGCGATGGGAATTTGCGCGGTGTCATTACCATCGGTGACGTCGTCCACTTTCGCTTGAAAGAGCTGGAATACGAAGCATTACGCATGAAGCAAATGATTGTGGGCTGAGAAACCCCTTGACCTCGGACCAGCGACAGTATCCCTGATGCGACAAAGTTTGCGATAGGTTCGAGGGTTGCATGAAACGGGTTCTGGTCACCGGCACGGCGGGATTCATCGGGTTTCATCTGGCAAAGCTGCTGTTATCCGAAGGGTTTCGGGTACACGGCTATGACGGGATGACCGATTACTACGACGTGACTCTCAAGCAGCGCCGCCATCAGATGCTGCTGCAAACGCCAGGTTTCTCGACCACCGAAGACCTGCTGGAAAACCACGACCGTCTTGTGCAGATCGCGGACGAGTTTCAGCCTGAAGTCATCGTGCACCTCGCCGCGCAAGCCGGGGTGCGCTACAGCCTCGAGGACCCGCGAAGCTATATCAACTCGAATGTGGTGGGCACGTTCAACGTCATGGAGGTGGCGCGCCAGCACAAGGTCGAACACCTGCTGATGGCGTCGACGTCGTCTGTCTATGGTGCGAACGAAGAGATGCCATTTAGCGAGGTTGAAAAGGCCGATACCCCCCTGACCATCTATGCCGCCACCAAAAAGGCGAACGAGGCGATGGGTCATTCCTACGCCCACCTATGGAACCTGCCGACGACGATGTTCCGGTTTTTCACCGTCTACGGCAGTTGGGGGCGGCCCGATTTGGCGCTGTACAAATTCGTGGACGCGATTTTGGATGACCGCCCGATCGACATCTACAACCACGGCGACATGTATCGCGACTTCACCTATGTGGACGATCTGGTACGCGGTATTCGGCTGCTGATCGACGTGCCCCCCGTGCGTCCGGACAGCGCCGAAGATATTGCCGAGGGCGACAGCCTGTCCCCCGCCGCGCCGTGGCGCGTGGTCAATATCGGGAATGGCGACAAGGTGCGGCTGATGGATTTTATCGAAGCCATCGAGGAAGCCGTCGGCAAGAAGGCCATTCGCAACTACATGCCGATGCAGATGGGGGATGTCCCGGCAACCTGGGCGAACAACGATCTGTTGCAGGAGTTGACGGGTTATCGGCCGCAAACAGATTTCAAAGACGGGATTGCGCGCTTTGTCGAGTGGTTCCGGGATTATCATGGAAAATGACGCATATGCTTGAAACCGACCCAAACTCGCGCAGAATTGCCGTGATCGGACTGGGCTATGTTGGCCTGCCACTGGCCGTGGCGTTCGGGAAGCTGGCTTCGGTGGTTGGGTTTGATATTAACCCCGACCGGATTGGCGCATTGCGTGCCGGGCATGATTCCACGCAAGAGGTCGAACCCGATGACCTAAAAGCCGCAACTGGCCTGACTTTTACCTCTGATCCGTCAGAGATTGCGGCGTGCGACACCTATATCGTTACCGTTCCCACGCCGATCACCGCAGGCAAGCAGCCTGATCTGACTCCACTGCTGCGCGCGTCGGAAACCGTAGGCCATGTGCTGAAACCCGGCGATCTGGTGATCTATGAATCCACGGTCTACCCCGGCGCGACCGAGGAAGACTGCGTACCGGTTCTTGAGCGTATCTCAGGTCTGACCTTCAACCGCGATTTCTTTGCAGGCTACAGCCCCGAGCGGATCAATCCCGGTGACAAGACCCATCGGATCGCGGACATCTGCAAAGTTACATCCGGCTCGACCCCCGAAGTGGCCGATCTGGTCGATGCGCTTTACGCCCGGATCATCACGGCAGGCACCCACAAGGCCGAGAGCATCCGCGTGGCCGAGGCTGCAAAGGTGATCGAAAACACGCAGCGCGATCTGAACATTGCCTTGGTAAATGAACTGGCGATGATCTTTGGTCGGATGGAGATCGACACCGATGCGGTTCTGCGCGCGGCAGGGACTAAGTGGAACTTCCTGCCCTTCCGCCCCGGTCTGGTGGGCGGGCATTGCATCGGTGTGGACCCCTATTACCTGACCCACAAGGCCGAGGCCGTCGGCCATCACCCGCAAATCATTCTGGCCGGACGGCGGTTGAATGACAGCATGGGCGGCTATGTGGTCTCGCAACTGGTCAAGCGGATGATGCGCGACGGGATCAATGTTGCCGCCGCCCGCGTGCTGGTAATGGGGCTGACCTTCAAGGAAAACTGCCCCGATCTGCGCAATACCCGCGTGGTCGATATTATCAGCGAGTTGCAGGATTATGGTGTTACGGTTGACGTCTATGATCCTCATGCCAATGCCGCCGCCGCACAACAGGAATACGGAATTTCATTGATAGAACAGCCGGAAACCGGTGCGTATGACGGCGTCGTTCTGGCGGTTGCACATCGAGAGTTTCTGGCGCTCGACCCGGCGCAGGTGCGCGGCTTTGGCAAGGATCAAAGCGTGCTGTTCGACGTCAAATCCTGCCTGCCGCCCGAGGCCAGCGACCTGCGGCTGTAAAAAAAACCGGCGCTCGCTGCGCCGGTTTTTCAATTCTTATCCGCCGAAATCGTCCAGCATGATGTCTTCGCGGTCCACGCCCAGATCCAGCAGCATGTTGATGACCGACTGGTTCATGATTGGCGGGCCACACATGTAGAACTCACAGTCCTCGGGGGCTGGGTGGTTCTTGAGGTATTCCTCGAACAGCACATTGTGGATGAAGCCGGTATAGCCTTTCCAGTCATCCTCGGGTTGGGCGTCCGACAGGGCGACATGCCATTCAAAATTGTCGAATTCTTCGGCCAGCTGATCGAAATCTTCAACAAAGAACATCTCTTTCTTGGACCGTGCGCCATACCAGAAGCTGATCTTGCGGTCGCGGTTCTCCAGTCGCTTGAGCTGGTCGAAGATGTGGCTGCGCATTGGCGCCATGCCTGCACCACCACCGATAAAGACCATCTCTTTCTGCGTGTCGCGGGCGAAGAACTCGCCAAACGGACCCGAGATTGTGACCTTGTCGCCCGGCTTGAGGTTAAAGATGTAAGACGACATCTGGCCCGGCGGAATACCTTCGGCACCCGGAGGCGGCGAGGCCACGCGGACGTTCAGCATGATCATGCCTTTCTCGTCCGGGTAGTTTGCCATCGAATAGGCGCGCTCGATCGGTTCGGCCACAACGGATTCATACTGCCACAGATTGAATTTATCCCAATCCTCGCGGTATTCCTCTTCCACGTCGAAATCGGTGTATTTCAACGCATGCGCAGGGGCTTCGATCTGAATGTATCCACCAGCGCGGAAATTCACATCTTCGCCTTCCGGCAGGTCCAGCGTCAGAGCCTTGATGAAGGTCGCCACGTTCTCGTTCGACCGAACGGTACATTCCCATTTCTTGACGCCAAAGACTTCTTCCGGAACCTCGATATCCATGTCCTGCTTTACAGCCACCTGACAGGACAGGCGGTCGCCACAGGCGGCCTCGCGCTTGGTGATATGGCTTTCTTCGGTCGGCAAGATCGACCCGCCCCCCGAATGCACCCTCACCCGGCACTGCGCACAGGTTCCGCCGCCGCCACAGGCAGAAGGGACGAACAGTTTTTCTGCCGCCAGCGTTTGCAGCAGCTTGCCACCGGCGGGGACCGAGATGGTTTTCTCACCGTTGATGGTGATGTTCACGTCCCCGGTCGACACCAGTTTCGAGCGCGCCGCCAGAATGACCGTCACCAGCGCGACAACGATCAGGGTGAAAAGAATGACGCCTAAGGTAAAAGTTTCCATTGCGCCCTCCTTACAGTTTCACGCCCGAGAAGGACATGAAGGCCATCGCCATCAGTCCCGCGGTGATGAAGGTGATCCCCAGACCTTGCAGGCCGTCGGGAATATCCGAGTATTTCAGCTTTTCCCGAACACCTGCCATCGCGGTGATTGCCAGCGCCCAGCCAAAGCCGGAAGACAGACCATAGGTCGCTGCCTCGGCAAAGTTGTAGTCGCGCTCAACCATGAACAGCGAGCCACCAAGAATGGCGCAGTTCACCGTAATCAGCGGCAGGAAGATCCCAAGCGCGTTGTAAAGCGGTGGGAAGTACTTATCGAGGATCATTTCCAGAATCTGAACCATCGCCGCGATGACGCCGATATACGAGATCAGACCAAGGAAGGTCAGGTCCACATCCGGGAACCCGGCCCAGGACAGCGCGCCCGGCTTTAGCAGATAGTTCAACAGCAGGTTGTTGGTGGGCACGGTGATCGCTTGCACGACCATGACCGAAATCCCCAGACCCAGCGCGGTCGAAATCTTCTTGGAGACGGCGATGAAGGTACACATCCCCAGAAAGAAGCTAAGCGCAAGGTTTTCGACAAAAATGGCCTTTACAGCCAGTGAAATCAGACCTTCCATCAGTGGGCCTCTACCTGCTGAATTTTGTATTCACGTTCTTCCACCTGGTTCGGCTTCCACGTGCGGAAGGCCCAGATGATCAGACCGATGATGAAGAACGCCGAGGGCGGCAGCAGCAGCATGCCGTTGGGCACGTACCAGCCACCATTGTTGACGGTCTGCAGAATGGTGACGCCGAACAGCGATCCCGCGCCGAACAACTCGCGGATGAAGCCAACCAGCAGCAGGATCAGGCCATAACCCATTCCGTTGCCCATGCCGTCGATGAACGACGCAACCGGAGGGTTCTTCATCGCAAACGCCTCGGCGCGGCCCATCACGATACAGTTGGTGATGATCAGGCCGACGAAGACGGACAGGGTTTTCGATATCTCGAAAGCGTAGGCTTTCAGTATCTGGTCCACCAGGATCACCAGTGAGGCGATAATCACCATCTGCACAATGATCCGGATCGAGCCGGGGATCTGGTTGCGCAGGCATGAGATGAAAAAGGACGAAAACGACGTCACGAAGATCACCGCCATCGCCATCACGATCGACACCTGCAGCGACGAGGTCACCGCCAGCGCCGAACAGATGCCCAGCACCTGAAGTGTGATCGGGTTGTTGTCGACAAGCGGATCGACCAGCATCTCTTTCTTGGTCTGGGACATCAGAGCTCTCCTGCTTGCAGTTTGGCCAGGAACGGAGCGTAGCCCGCGTCGCCCATCCAGAATTTCACAAGGTTATCGACACCGACCGATGTCAGCGTGGCACCGGCCAGCGCATCGACATAAAAGTCAGGTCCCGCCGCAGGTTGCGATTTTGCGACGGTGATCTGAAGATCACCCGCGTCGTCGCGCAGTTTCTTACCATTCCATAGGGCTTTCCAGCGCGGATTGTCGACCTCGGCCCCAAGACCCGGCGTCTCACCATGCTGATAGAATTGCAGGCCGTAGATATCGTTGCCGTTATTCTCCAGCGCGATAAAGCCATAGAGCGTGGACCACAGACCATAGCCATGCAGCGGCAGGATCACCTTGTCGAGATCGCCCGCATCATCGCGCAGCAGGTAAATCACCCGGTACTTGGACTTGCGCCCAATACCCGCTGGGTCATCATCCAAAGCAACGCTCAGCTCGGGATCACTGGCCGCGGCGATATCGTCAAACGTCGCCGCGTCGAACTGATCATCGACGAACTCGCCGGTCGACAGCTCCAGCACGTGCGGTTCAAACGCCGCGAATGCTTCGGTCACGTCGATACCGGGCTCATAGACGCCCGCAACCTGCAGAACGTTGACCTGCTTGTCTTTCAGGCGGTTGCTTTCCTGCACCGGGCGCAGGCTGACAGCGGCGGCGGACACGACCATTGACGCCACCAGACACACGGCAACCGCGACAAAGATCGTTTTACCGACTGTATCAGGCGAGGCCGCAAGGAACTTGGCAATCGCGCCTTTCGGCTCTGGGGATTGCGTATCAGACATGGCGACGCGCCCTCCGTTTGATGTTTGCCTGAACGACGAAATAGTCGATCAGAGGTGCAAAGACGTTTCCGAACAGGATGGCCAGCATCATACCCTCGGGGAAAGCCGGGTTGATCACGCGGATCATCACAACCATGACGCCGATCAGCGCGCCATAGATATAGCGGCCCATATTGGTGTGGCTGGCGGAAACGGGTTCCGTGACCATGAAAGCCAGGCCGAATGCGTATCCACCCAGCACCAAATGCCAGTACCAGGGCATTGCAAACATCGGATTGGTGTCCGACCCGATCAGGTTCAGCAGCAGGGTAAAGCCGATCGTACCCGCCAGACAGCCCACGATCAGGCGATAGTTGGCAATCTTCGTTGTCAGAAGGAAGGCCAGACCGATCATACAGGCCAGGGTCGATGTCTCGCCAAAGCTGCCCTGAATGGTGCCGAAGAACGCGTTGGCCCAAGTGATCCCGTCAGCGGCCAGCGCCTGAACGCCTTCGGCTGCGGTGATACCCAGCGCGGTTGCCCCGGAAAACCCGTCTACCGGCGTCCAAACCGAATCCCCTGACATCTGCGCAGGGTACGCGAAGTACAAAAACGCCCGCCCCACCAATGCAGGGTTGAGGAAGTTCTTACCGGTGCCGCCAAACACCTCTTTGCCGATAACGACGCCGAAGATGATCCCCAAAGCCACCTGCCACAGCGGTGTGGTTGCGGGCAGGATCAGCGTGTACAGCATCGAGGTGACAAGAAAGCCTTCGTTCACCTCGTGGCCGCGCACGGTGGCGAAGATGACCTCGAAAATACCGCCCGCGACAAGTGTCGTGATGTAGATCGGCAGGAAATAAAGCAACCCGTGCAATACATTGGCAAAGATGCTGGAGGGATCCAGCGAGATGCCGAACATCTGCAGCAGGGCAATCCGCCATCCAGTCGCGGCGTCCGGGCCAAGCGTGGCAATTGCCGAATTCGCCTGATAGCCCGTGTTCCACATCCCCCAAAGAATACAGGGGATGGTCGCGATCACGACATATGTCATGATCCGTTTCATATCCACGTAAGACCGCGCGTGTGGTGCGGCGGTGGTTACGGTTTTCGGAGTGTAGATGAAGCTTTCGACCATCTCATAGATGGGGAAATACTTCTCGTACTTGCCGCCTTTGGTAAAGTTCGGCTCAATCCGATCAAAGAAGCTGCGCAAACCCATTCGGCTCAGCCCTCCTTTTCAATCTTGGTCAGGCAGTCGCGCAGCGCCAGCCCATATTCATATTTCGCTGGGCAGGCAAAACCGACCAGGCCCAGATCTTCTTCGTCAAGCTCCAGCGCCCCAAGCGCCTGTGCCGTGTCCGTGTCCATCACCAGCAGCGATCGCAGCAACTGTGTCGGCAGGTAATCCTGCGGCATCAGTTCTTCAAACGTCCCCGTTGGCACCATCGCACGACGGCCGCCATTCAGGTTAGAGGTGAAAGCAAACAGTTTCTTGGCAAAGGCCGAACCCAAAACCGGTTGCACCGCATATTTCGATGGCATCGGGCGAATCCAGCCCATGGGAATCTGGTCGGGATCTTCGCGAATGATCGAAACCTGTCGCGCGAACCGACCCAGAAAGGCTGTCGGCCCATCGGCGAGCTTACCGGACAGGATGGAACCCGAGATTGTCCGTGCGGTTCCCTCAATATTGACTTCATCGCTGGTCAGATCATCTGTCGACGCCCCCATGACCGTGCGGATCAGACGGGGCTGACGTGCGCCGGGACCGGACAGGGCAACTACGACGTTGGGATCCAGATGCCCTGTTTGCATCAGGCGACCAATCGCAATGATATCCTGATACCCGATGGTCCAGACCAGCTTTTCGCCAGCCAAAGGCTCTAGGAAGTGAATGTGCGTCCCGGCCAGACCGGCCGGATGTGGCCCGGAAAACGCCGCCGGTTCAACACCCGCAACATCGGCGCCTGGCAATGTATCGCCGTCCCTCTGGCACAGATAGGTCTTGCCATCGGTCAGCTTGGCGACAGCCTTCAAACCCTCTGCAAACGCCTCGCCTGCGTCCTTGATGATCACAGCGGCATCACCTGCCAGCGGCTCACTGTCCATCGCCGTCACGAAAATCGCAGACGGCTTGGTTCCCGGCTGGGGCATTTTTGAATACGGACGCGTGCGGAACGCGGTCCACAGGCCCGAGGCGCACAGCTTGGCGGTTATGCCCTCGGCACTTTCCGCATCGCCTGTGGCCGAGAAATCAACACCGGTGTCATTGGCGTCCGAAACCTCGATCACGACACTCTGCAACACCCGACGCGCGCCACGGTTGATCGCAACGACCTTGCCGGTCAGCGGCGCAACCATCATCGCGTCAGGTACGTCCTTGTGGCAAAAGAGCGGCGTCCCCCGCTGAACCTCGTCACCTTCCTGAACCAGCATCCGCGGCTTCAGGCCAAGGTAGTCACTGCCCAAAACCCCCACAGTCGAGAATTCAGGACCTGGTTGAATAGTCTGATCCGGCGCACCTTGCACCGGCAGCTCCAACCCCTTTTTCAGTTTGAAAGTTTGCATGTCGCTACGGTCTTCCAAGCCTCTTTCCTGCACCACATCGTGTCAGCACCCGTATAGTGGCACAAAACGTTGTGAACGTGTGAGCCTTCGAGCAAGAAAAAGCGCGCAGCACCTGATCCTGATCTATGGCTTTCTTTCAATCACGGACCCTTTACGCGGGGACGCTGACAAACGCAAACCCGTTACGGCCGAAATCGACCTCGGAATGTCACTTTCCGACGAACTGCCCCATTTTAGGCTGTCTGAATTTGCATGTCGCGCCCGGGGTGCTTCCGGTGTAAGCACCCTGAATGGAACAGACAGACGATCTAGAGATATTTTTGGTGGCGACGCCGGGCCTCGAGGCACCACTTCACGCCGAGGCAGTCGAAAAGGGATTCGCCAAGGCCACGATCGTGCCCGGCGGTGTAAACTGCCGCGGCAACTGGTCTGAAGTCTGGCGTGCCAACTTGTGCCTTCGGGGGGCCAACAAGGTTTTGGTGCGGCTCGGAAGTTTTCCGGCTGTGCACCTCGCGCAACTGGATAAACGAGCGCGCAAGTTCCCGTGGGCGACTTTCCTGTGCCCGGATGTGCCGATCAAGGTTGAGGCCACCAACCGGAAGTCCCGAATCTACCACGCAGGAGCAGCCCGCCAGCGCATCGAGCGCGCAATCTCCGAAACTCTGGGCGCACCTATATCCTCCGAGGCAGACCTGCGCGTCATGCTTCGCATTGAAAAAGACATATGCACATTGTCGATCGATTCCTCTGGTGAACCGCTGCACAAGCGCGGCCACAAACCCGCCGTCGCCAAGGCACCAATGCGGGAAACGATGGCATCCATGTTCCTTCGCGAATGCGGATTCAGCGGAACGGAACCCGTGCTGGACCCAATGTGCGGATCAGGAACCTTCGTGATTGAGGCAGCAGAAATTGCGCTTGGGCTTAATCCCGGCCGTGATCGAGCCTTCGCTTTCGAACATCTCAAGTCCTTTGATCCCGGCACTTGGGCCGAAATGCGATCGCAAGCTACGCCGTCGGAAACTGTGGATACGTTTTATGGTTCGGACCGAAACGCAGGAGCCGTCGAAGCCTCAACCGCGAATGCGCAGAGTGCAGGGGTAGACAGCGTTACCAGATTTCAAACCCGCTCTGTCAGCGACATCAAGCCTCCATCAGATCGTGCCGGGCTTGTCATCGTCAATCCCCCCTATGGAGCAAGAATAGGAGACGAAAAGCGTCTGCGTTCTGTCTACGGAACGCTAGGGAAAGTACTGGCCTCAAGGTTCACTGGCTGGCGGGTTGGAATGATCACAAGCAACGCATCCCTTGCCCGCTCTTCACGTCTACCTTTTTTGCCAGCGGGACCGGTCGTGGATCACGGCGGCACAAAAATCCGGCTGTACCGGACTGACCCATTGCCATAGCAACGCATCGTCTGCGGCGGACGCGACCAAACACGCGTCGGGCCTTTCACGAGATACGCAAAGAATCCCCCTTGCGCATCCAAATCCTCGGGTATAGATCACCCGCCACGGTCGGAGTGTAGCTCAGCCTGGTAGAGCACTGTCTTCGGGAGGCAGGGGTCGGAGGTTCGAATCCTCTCACTCCGACCAATATGATCTTCTCACTAAAATTAAATTTGATTGACGCAAAAATCACAGCGATTCCGGGTCATTTCTCCCATTGAATTGGCGTATTTTGCCGTGCCGGAAAGAGGACAGGCTGGCGGCATTCACGCTCGAACGCTTCTGGAAATGGGCCGCAAAAGGGTTTAAGTGACCCGAACTGGAACCCATAGACAGAGATCAAAACTAAGTATGCGCACCTTTGACGCCCAGAAGCCTCTAATCTTCATTCACGTTCCGAAGACGGCGGGCATGGCTGTTCGTAAAATTGTGCAGGGATGGTTTCCAAGAAGGTTCTACCTCCACTACCACAATGAAGCCAAAGGGAAGATGCCGGATTTGTTGCCTCTGGCGTCCCGAAAATTTACTAGAAAACCACCAGCCATTTATGGGCATTTCAATAAGAACCGCGGCTTCGGAATCGAAGATTACTATCCTGAAGTCACGCAATTTGTGACGATCATTCGCGATCCTTTCGAGTTGGCCATTTCCAATTATTTTTATGTCCGAAAGGTATCAGGCGACTGGAAAGATCAATCCAGAGTGCCGACCGAAAGTCTTGAGGACTATATCAAATCGACTGACCTCAACATGCTGAACCATTTCCCGCGCGAGATGAATCTTGAAAATTTCAAAGACATTCTTGAGGAAATGTTCGTCGAAATAGGCATCACCGAAAACTTGCCCAAAAGCCTTGAGGTAATTTCGAGAAAACTGGGGAAAAAGTTTGACCCGACCAAGCTTGAAACGGTGAATGCAACAAAGCGGGATCAACCGCTGCCCGAAGATTATCGCGACCAATTCTGCGAGCAGCATCCTCTGGAACATGCTGTGTACGAGTTTGCGAAGTCGCGGATCGCTGCCATGTGACTCGCTGCGGATGCCTAAAGATTGGTAACCCTGCTGGCTCGGAAAGAGCTGCGTCAAAGCTCGTGAAGCCACAATCATCCAGCCTGTATTTGCAAGCGCTTCCGTTTTAGTCTGGGGTTTCAAAAAGACTGCGGACGGCCCAACCACAGGATCGTGGGTCTGAATTGGGCTGTCGACGGAATGTCGTGCCAAACCGCGACGTTTAAGTCACGTCAGACCACTGCTTTCAAAAATTAATCTACGATTTACTTTTTTGCTGCTCAAAAAATGATCTGAATCAAAACTTGCTGCAATTTTAGGCTATAAGCGGAATACTGGAAGAAGGGAATCGTCTCTAACCGGGTCAAACAGAATGAACCGAGTGACCAGCCGACGTGGGTTTCTGAGCGCCAAAATTCTCAGGGAGGACGACATCTTCGTCCGGCCTCCGGGTTCGCCTGTGCATGGTTTTTCTGACGCTTGCACCAAATGTGGCGAATGCGTCGAAGCCTGCCCAGAGAACGTGATCACCTTTGACCCTGCCGGGTTTCCAGTTTTCAATCCCAGCGACAACCCATGTACTTTCTGCGGCAACTGCGCCCGTGCCTGTCCAACTTCGGCGCTGGACGTCGAGCGTCTGTCCGAATGGCCTTGGCGCGCGACATTCCATTCGGCAAGCTGCCTGTCCATGAATGGCGTGAGCTGTCGTATCTGTCAGGATAACTGCGAACAAAATGCGATCCGTTTCACCCTTCAAACAGGCGGACGCGCTGCACCTTCGCTGGACGACACAGCATGCAACGGCTGCGGTGCCTGCCAAGCCCTCTGCCCCGCTGACGCAATCAACCTTGAAGACCTGACTTCACCTCAGATGGAAGCGCGCCAATGAATATTTGTGGTTGTCTTGCCCATATCGCACCTGATCATGTCAGCACTGCTGCGCAAGCAATGGAGCAGACGCCGGGCGTCGAAATCCACGCCCAATCGGACGATGGCCGCTTTGTTGTCGTAGTCGAAGACACACCTGCGCGCCTTGCATCTGAAATCATAATGGATCTTCACCAAATTCCCGGTGTGATCTCACTTACCCTTACTTATCACCATTTCGAGGATCTTGCGGAAACCTCCGCGCGTCCCGATGCCCACAGCCAAACCACCAGCCGGAGGTCAACGCTATGACTATCTCAGAATCTCGCCGGACATTCCTCAAGACAACAGCGGCCGCTGCAACCGCCTCTGCCGCTGGCATTCCAATGGCGACCGGTCAAGCCAATGCTCAGATCGGAACGCCGGACATCCGTTGGGACAAGGCAGCCTGCCGGTTCTGCGGGACAGGGTGTTCAGTTCTGGTCGGCACCAAAGAGGGTCGCGTGGTGGCGACACAAGGTGATCCCGACGCATCGGTCAATCGTGGCCTGAACTGCATCAAGGGTTATTTCCTGTCCAAAATTATGTATGGCAAGGATCGCCTGACCACGCCTCTCTTGCGCAAGACGAATGGCGAATATGACAAGAACGGCGAGTTTGAACCGGTCTCTTGGGACGAAGCCTTTGATGTCATGGCGGCCAAGTGGAAGGAAGCTCTGGCCAAGAAGGGTCCGACAAGCGTTGGTATGTTTGGTTCCGGACAGTGGACTGTCTGGGAAGGCTATGCAGCATCAAAGCTGATGAAGGCCGGATTCCGGTCAAACAATATCGACCCGAACGCACGGCACTGCATGGCCTCGGCGGTTGTGGGCTTTATGCGCACTTTCGGCATTGACGAACCGATGGGGTGTTATGACGACCTCGAAGCCGCAGACACGTTTGTTCTGTGGGGATCAAACATGGCCGAAATGCACCCGATCTTGTGGTCTAGGCTGACCGATACGCGCCTGACCAAACCGGACTGCGAGGTTCATGTTCTTTCTACTTTTGAACACCGTTCCTTCGAGCTGGCGGACAATGGCATAATCTTCAATCCGCAAACCGACCTGGCGATCCTGAATTATATCGCAAACTATATCATTCAGAATGGCGCGGTGAACGAAGACTTCGTCAAGAACCACGTCAACATCACCAAGACAGCCACCGATATCGGCTATGGCCTGCGCGAAGAAAACCCGCTGCAGCAAGGAGCGGCCAACCCGGACTCGGGCAAGCTGGAGACCATCAGCTTCGAGGAATACGCCGAATCCGTCGCGCCCTATACCTTGGAATATACGGCCGAACTGTCAGGTGTGCCTGCTGACAAACTTGAGAAGCTCGCTCAGCAATACGCCGACCCGAACCGCAAGGTCATGAGCTTGTGGACGATGGGCTTCAACCAGCACACCCGTGGGTCTTGGGTCAATTCACTCATGTATAACGTGCACTTGCTGGTCGGAAAGATTTCCGAGCCCGGAAACTCGCCGTTTTCACTGACTGGCCAACCGTCGGCCTGCGGCACAGCCCGCGAGGTTGGCACCTTTGCCCACCGTTTGCCTGCCGACATGGTTGTCGCCAACGACGAGCACCGCCAGATCTGCGAAACCGCGTGGAACGTCCCCGAAGGCACTATCCCGCCCAAGCCCGGATTCCATGCCGTTTTGCAGCACCGCAAGCTGAAGGACGGAGAGCTGAACGCCTATTGGGTGCAATGCAACAACAACATGCAGGCGGCCCCGAATATCAACGAGGAAGGGTATCCCGGTTATCGCAACCCGGAAAACTTCATCACGGTTTCCGATCCGTATCCTACCGTGACGGCGGTGTCCGCCGACTTGATCCTGCCAACGGCGATGTGGGTTGAAAAGGAAGGGGCCTATGGCAACGCGGAACGCCGCACACAGTTCTGGCACCAGCAGGTCAAGGCGCCGGGCGAGGCGAAATCAGATTTGTGGCAACTGATGGAGTTCTCAAAACGCTTTACCGTCGAAGAAGTCTGGGGCGAAGAACTACTGGCCAAAATGCCCGAACACCGCGGCAAGACCATGTTCGACGTGCTTTACAAAAACGGCAGCGTAGACAAGTTCCCGTTGTCCGAAACCGCCGAAGGGTTCGACAATGACGAATCCGAACATTTCGGTTTCTACGTGCAAAAGGGCTTGTTTGAAGAATATGCCGAATTCGGGCGTGGGCACGCACACGACCTTGCTCCGTTCGAGATGTATCATCAGGCGCGCGGAATGCGCTGGCCGGTCGTGGACGGCAAAGAAACGCTTTATCGTTTCCGCGAGGGTTATGACCCGTATGTGCCGGAAGGCGCAGAGGTCAAATTCTATGGCCATAAGGACGGCAAGGCGAAAATCATTTTCGCGCCGTATGAAACAGCGCCGGAGGAACCTGACGCGGAATACGATCTGTGGCTATGCACAGGTCGCGTGCTAGAGCACTGGCATTCGGGCTCGATGACCCGACGCGTCCCTGAACTCCACCGTGCTTTCCCGGCCGCAGTTGTTTACATGCACCCTGACGACGCCAGTGACAGGGGGCTGCGCCGAGGTCAGGAAATCGTGCTATCCACGCGGCGCGGAGAGGTGACCAGCCGGGTCGAGACTCGGGGTAGAAACAAGGTGCCACGCGGTTTGGTCTTTATGCCTTGGTTCGACGAAGGACAATTGACCAACAAGCTGACACTGGACGCGACCTGCCCGCTTTCTAAGGAAACGGACTACAAGAAATGCGCCTGTAAAGTCGAGCGCGCGTAGCCGGCAAGGATCGCAAAGGTATTGCACATGGCCCTTGCCCAGAAACCCCTTTCGCCGCAGCGCCGCCGGTTCCTTCAGGACTCGGCGCGCGCAGCAGGCGGCTGCGTGGCGGCAGGGTCTCTCTTGGCATGGCTTGCGCGTGACGCCCGGGCGCTTCCGGCCGAAGCTCTGCGTCCGCCCGGCGCATTACCGGAAAGCGCGTTTCTTTCCGCCTGTATCCGCTGTGGCCTGTGCGTGCGGGATTGTCCTTACGACACGCTAAAGCTGGCGGAACTCGGTGCAGACGCCGTGGCCACAGGTACACCGTATTTTACCGCGCGGGATATTCCCTGTGAAATGTGCGACGATATTCCTTGTGTTGCCGCCTGCCCTACTGGCGCACTTGACCCAGGTCTTAACAACATCGACGACGCCAAAATGGGAGTCGCCGTTCTGGTCGATCAGGAAAACTGTCTGAATTTCCTCGGGCTGCGTTGCGATGTCTGTTACCGCGTCTGCCCGGTCATCGACGAAGCTATCACACTGGAAACACGGCACGATGAACGCTCGGGTCATCACGCCCAATTCATACCAACGGTCCATGCAGACCACTGCACGGGCTGCGGCGTATGCGAGAAAAGCTGTGTTCTACCCGAGGCCGCCATCAAGGTGCTTCCTGCACGTCTAGCGCGGGGCAGCAGTGCTGATCACTATCGCAAAGGCTGGGAAGAAAAAGAAGCCAATGGTGGACCGGTTGTCGAGGGAATCATAGACCTGCCCGACCGACTTCCCGGCCCGGGTACGGACAATCTAGCAACACCCGGCGGTTTCGCACCGGCCTACAACCTGCCGGAGGCCGGGCAATGAGCGCGCAACCCCATTTGCCCGCGGGTCATGAGGCCGTGCTGGTCAAAGGATGGCTGGCGGCGCACAAGTACCTGCTTTTGCGGCGCACGAGCCAGTTGGTTTTTCTGGCAGTGTTTCTACTTGGGCCGTGGTTCGGCATCTGGATTGTGCAGGGCACGCTTTCGGGGTCATTGACCTTTGGGGTGTTGCCGCTGACGGATCCATTCATTCTGCTACAGAGTATTGTCGCGGGGCACTGGCCCGAACTGACCGCGCTGATAGGTGGGCTGATTGTTCTGGCGGTATATGCTCTGATCGGGGGGCGGACCTACTGTTCCTGGGTTTGCCCCATCAACCCGGTCACGGATGCTGCGCATTGGGTTCACCGAAGGCTTGACCTGCCAAAAGGCTGGCAACCCAAACGCGGCGCCCGGATTTGGATATTGGCCACGGCGCTGATCGTATCGGGCCTTACTGGTGTCATCGCCTGGGAATTGATTAACCCGATCACCATGCTGCACCGAGGTCTGATCTTCGGCATGGGCTTCGTCTGGGCCATGATCATAGCCATCTTTTTCTTTGATGTGTTCGTGTCCCGCCGCGGCTGGTGCGGACGCGTCTGCCCTGTAGGAGCTTTCTACGGCCTGATCGGAACCCGAAGCTTGCTGCGCGTCAGCGCCAGCAACCGCGCCGCCTGCAATGACTGCATGGATTGCTATGAGGTCTGCCCTGAAAACCATGTCATTTCGCCAGCACTTAAAGGCAATCCGGGAACGTCGCCACTGATCCTCTCACCCGATTGCTCGAACTGCGGCCGCTGTATTGATGTATGCGCAGTCGACGTCTTCAAGTTTACCCACCGGTACGACGACCACGTCGCCGCACCGTCCGAACCAGTTTCGGCGCCTGATCCGCGCCCAGCCAGAACAATTTAAGGGAGTGCCAAGATGAACAAGCCAATCCTGACCGGCGTCGCCGCCCTGATCCCAGTCATACTCCTAAGCGGTTTCGCTTTTGCGCAGTCAACACAGGTACAACCCCTGCGTGGAGCCGAGGTTGACGAACCCGCTGCGCTGGATCAGGTCCACAAAACTGTTGAAGGCCGAATGCAGCGCAATTACCGACAGCAACCGCCGCTGATCCCTCATTCGATCGAGCAATACCAGATCGACCTGCGCACCAACCAATGCCTGTCCTGCCACGACTGGACCAAGGCCGGAGAGCGCAACGCGCCGACGCTGTCAATGACGCACTATCTGGACCGCGAAGGCCGCGAATTGGATCACATCGCTGGCACGCGGTACTTCTGTAACCAGTGCCATGTCCCGCAAGCCGACGCCCCAGCACTGGTCGACAACGTGTTTCAACCCTCCTCCGGCAACTAATCCAACGCTTGTGTGAAAGGAGCACCGATATGGCAGACTCCCCTGAAAACCGCGGTTGGATAGGCCGCATCTGGAATGCAATCTGGACCCCGGCCGTTGCCTTCAGTTCTGGCTTTTTGTTGCTGGCCGGGTTTCTGGCCGGCATCCTGTTCTGGGGCGGTTTCCACTGGACATTGGAACTGACCAACACCGAGGAATTCTGCACCTCGTGCCACTCGATGGAAACCAATTTGGGTGAATATCGGGAAACGATACATTACAACAACCACTCAGGTGTTCGCGCGATCTGTTCCGACTGCCACGTTCCGCACGAGTGGAACCACAAGATCAAAGCTAAGATCATGGCGGTCAAGGACGTGTATCATGAACTGGCGGGCACCATCAGCACGTCTGAAAAATATGAGGATCACCGCCTGAGCATGGCATCCGCCGTCTGGAAAAAGATGAAGGCGTCGGACAGTCGCGAGTGCCGCAACTGCCACAACTTTGAATACATGGACTTTACGATTCAAGAGACACGGGCAGCGTCCGAGCACCAGCGCGCAATCGACGAGAATATGACCTGTATCGACTGTCACCAGGGTATCGCCCACAGCCTTCCGCCCGGATACCTCGAGCGTTACCAGGAAGTTACGGAAACCTTGGCTGGAAAGCCTTCCAGCTCTTTGCAGCAGCAGGTCGCTGATGGGAGCGACGAGATCCGGTCATTCCTGACCACAAGGGCAGACTGAAAAGGGGCACGATATGCTGGAACTACTGGGAACGATCGGGGCCAACATCATCAGTTTGCCGGGAATACTTGGGCTAGCTTTGGGTATGATGACCCGGAACCTGTGGATTGGCGCTGCAATGGGCGGGGTCGTGGGTGTGATTGAAACCCTGATTTTTGCGCATTGGTCCTTTGGCAATATAGAGACGATCGAATTGCTGATCGCCGTGGTCGTTGGAATATGCGCTGGAACCATAGGGTCGGCCATCCGTATCAAGGGCGCGACTGTCTGATCTCGTTGGCCCGCGTATGACGCGAAATTAAAACCGCAGAAGACCCCCGTTTTGAGGGTCTTCCGCGCTATTTCAGCTTCTTTTTCTTGTTCATCCAGAAAGGCGGCACATCGCCTGCCATGATACAGCCGTAAGGGTCGATATAGTCTTCTATCTCGGCCAGCCCGTAAGACTTGATCTGAGCAACAACGCTATCTGCGCTCTTGTAGCTGGACGGAAGCTCGGACACATCTACGCCGCCGGCATGGAACCGAATATCCAGCCCTTCCGTCTCGGTCTTTAGCTTTTGTTCGGGCGTCACGTTCCCCATCCGGCGTTTTTGTTCCGAACGTGAAAAGTTTCGGCCCGCCCCATGCGGGCTAAACCCAAGTCCATGCGCTGCATCCTGTCCCCGAACCACCAGAACCGGCTCGGACATATTCAGCGGGATAAGGGTCAAACCCGTAGCGTCGGCGGCATAGTCATTCCAAGCTGGCGTCGCGCCCTTGCCGTGGAAATACAGATCACCTCGCTTGAACACAAAGTTATGCTCGTTCCAGTAGCGGTCGCCCACGTCTTGGACGCGTGCGGCCTCGACAGTGGCCTGGTGGATCGCATTGTGGTTGGCCTTGGTCCACTTCCGGATCAGTTGCAAGGCATCCCAATACGTTCGACCTTCTTCTGTATCAGCCGGAATCCAGGCGTTCTGTTTGGCGGTCTTCGGAGACAGCTCCCTCCGAAACCTTTCCGCTATGGCCATCCCATTCTTGTACAACACGGCGCCCGGGCCACGCGATCCGTGATGCGTGACGATCGCTGTTCGCCCCGTCTTTCGCGAGCGACCAACAAACAGAAAGTGGTTCCCGTCTCCCTGAGTACCCATATGCACCTGCGCCATGCGCAGAGACTTGGGATTGTCCAGAAACGGGTTCGCCCGGAACGCATCCGTAAGCTCCAAAGAAGTTGTAAACCGCTTGCCTTGCGGCCTTCCACCCGGTCCGAAATGCGTCACCGATTGCGCAGCATCCAATACGGCTTTCGGATCGGCATTCCCTAAATCAGTGATCATAACCGAGCAGCAAATATCGGCCGAGTGCATTCCTGGATGGATTGCATTGCGCGCACCTGCGACCCCGCCAACCGGGATTGTGCCAAGCGGACCTGCCGGACAAGCATCTGGCATAATCGCGCCGACCTCGATTGTAGGAGTCCGCATCAGCTCCGTCATCGTCTTGCGCACGTTCGCTACGTTTTCCTGCTCGTCAGGATGCTCGGCATCAATATTCTCGTGAAAGGCTATTTCTCCTGATGAGCGCAGATCCAACGTGATCGGCAGCGGCGGAATTTCACCCTCCAGTTCCTGCCGAATTCGGACCAACCCAAACCCCTCGGCCCGCATCTGGTTTGCACGGGCCAGCAATGCCGGAAACTGTTTTCCCGGGCGGTGGCCCCAGTCTTTCAGGTGCTCTCCTGTGACCGGGTCAAATGTCTTTTCATCAACCATTTTCGTTGTCCTCGATAGAATAAGGACGTTTTGGCATGCAACTCGCCCAATTTGCAGCAAAACTAATAACCGGCACAAGATCTTGAAATGCCACAAAGAATTCCGGATTTGACGCAATCGCGTCGCGAATGTACGATAAAACTTTATCGTAAAATATAGTAGTGGATACTTATGAAGAACGTTGTCATCGGCTTTCTAGGCACCCAACTGGATATGGGCAAAAAGAGGCGCTGGAAACCGACGCCTAGCTTGGTGGAACATGACAGCTTACACGTGCACCGTCTGGAATTGCTGTACGACCACAAGTTCAACCGGCTTGCACATCAGGTCAAAAACGAAATCACCGACTCCTCGCCAGAGACGGAAGTCATGCTGCGTCAGCTTGATCTGGATGACCCTTGGGATTTTCAGGAAGTCTACGGAAAACTGTTCGATTTTGCCCGCGGCTATGGGTTCGATGAGGACAGGGAGCAGTATCACGTTCACCTGACAACTGGCACTCATGTGGCGCAGATATGCTGGTTCCTGCTCACCGAAAGCCGCCATATCCCGGCCCGGTTGATACAAACAGGGCCGCCCGGTCCAGACAACGGCGCACCCAAGTTGGATGTAATCGACTTGGACCTCAGCCGGTACGATGCGCTTCAACAGAGGTTTGACCGGCTATCCCGCGAGTATAGCAATCAGCTCAAGGGTGGGATCGAAACGCGCAACACGCGATACAACGCACTGATCGACCGTATCGAGCTTGTCTCAAGCAATTCGGATGAACCGATCTTGCTGCTTGGTGAAACCGGGACCGGTAAAACCGAATTAGCCCAGCGTATCTACAACCTCAAACTGGATCGCCGGAGGGTAAAGGGGCGGCTTGTCCACGTTAATTGCGCCACGCTGATCGGACCCGACGCAATGGCCGCCTTGTTTGGTCAGCGCCGAAGCCATCTTGGGCATGCCGGAACAGAACGCGGCGGGTTGCTGCGCGAAGCTGACGGCGGTGTTCTGTTTCTTGACGAAGTGGATGAACTGGGATGGTCCGAACAGTCCATTATTCTGAACGCAATTGAGACAGGGCGATTTTATCCGTTGGGGTCGGACCATGAAGTTTCAAGCCGTTTTCAGATCATAGCGGGTGCCAACCGAGACCTCCGAACTCTGGCGGCAGAAGGCCGTTTTCGCCAGGATCTTCTGGCCCGGTTGAATATGTGGAACTTCACACTGCCTGCCCTGCGTGACCGGCCAGAGGATATCGAAGCGAACTTGATGCACGAGCTTGCCCGGTCAGAGCGCAGCTTGGGCACACAAGTAGGGTTCAACATCGACGCCCGAGACCGTTTCATGCAGTTTGCCACCGATCCGGCCACCCCATGGCCGGGAAACTTTCGCGATTTCAGCGGGCTGGTAAAACGGCTGTGCACACTTGCTCCGCGCGGACGAATTACGCGAACAATGGTGGAAGATGAGATCGCCTCCTTGCTGGCGGACTGGCATTCCGCCACGACGGACAGCGATTACACGTTGGTTGAAACCATGCTTGGACCCGAAGTCAGGGATGTCGATCCATTCGACTTGGTGCAGTTGGCCAAGGTCATAAGAACCTGCCAGACGTCTTCCAGCCTCAGCGCCGCCGGGCGCGCATTGTTCGCTGTATCCCGAGGAAAACGCAAGACGCAGAACGATGCGGATCGCCTGCGGAAATACCTGCAAAAGTTCGATCTGGACTGGGCAATGGTGTCTGACCGAACTTCGCGATAGCCCCATCACCTCCAAAGGCCACGAGCACTGTGACCGACCCGACAGAACCACTTTTCGGATGTTTAAAACGTTATTCCAAGCCACCAATGATTGTTTGTAGCTCATTGGCCAGGTTGGCACCGGGGCACAAGGTGCTGGCATAAGATTTGTGATGGCCCACGTGTGACTTAGGAATGTCGTACTTTTGGGACAAATCCAGCACCAAGTCAGTCAGCGCCGTTCTTTGCCCCTCGTTCAGGGTTTCCACCTCAAAGTTGCCTTCAACAACGATTGCTATGTGCCCCGTTGGATCGTAGTTGGTGTTTGTATCGCCCACAAACTTGATTTCGCGCCCTTCCGCAACGCGCCCGGTCGCATCTATGTAATAGTGGTAGGGCACATCTGCCCAGGCTTTCTTGGTGCGCCCGTCCGCGAGTTTACCCGTCGACTGAGAAAACGCCTGAAGTGACCTGAGTTTTTGTTCAATGGATCGGGATGGTTTCTGTCTGGTCGCGGTGTGATGAATGGTAATTCTGACCGGAGAATGTGTGGCCACTTCAAACAGTGGTTGCTTTGCACCCCACTCACTGCGCGGAACGATATCCAGCGCCAAGACAGGGGACGCGGGCCACAAAAGCAAGCCCACCAGAACTGCCTTCATGTTAGTTGCCCTTTTTCACGTAGGCGTCAGGAACATGCCGCTTAACTTGCTCTAGCTGTTCAAAAGCGGAACTTCGGCTATTCGACGCAACAACGACGGAATACAGTCCATCCCTGAGTTTGGAAAAGTCATCCGTGTTGACCATACGTGCGTTCACCCCACCACTTTGCAGGTCCATCATGAGGTCGTTGGCCTGGTCGATCGCTGCGTGCGGGAAAGAACCGGCGATGACAAACCAGTCGCCGGCAACACTATTTCTGGCCGGTTCGGATTTCGTCGAAACACGAGCGTCCACTGTCTGTCCGCCGGTCGCCTCGCGCCACCCAACGGCAACCGCTTCCAACCGGGCGCTTCGGGGGGGATGCGTATCGCTTCCGGCTGCCGGAAGCTGTCGAAATAGCCACTGCGCCTCTTGCAGGTCACCGCCGAGTTTCCCGACAACGAAGCCCGCGAATTTATCCGCTTCGAGTTCGGTCGGAGGACGGCTTCCGCCTGCCTCCAGTGTATGCCCATTCAGGTGGTGTGCGATTTCGTGACCCAGCAACGCAACGGCAGCCCAGCGATTGTTTGAGATGCTGTTCTGTATCCAGTCCTCGCTGTAGACGATCAACCGTTCCTCGCCGTCAATAACTGCGGCCGCGTTGGGCACATTCGCCGCAAAGACCTTAAACCTTGGAACCAGCCCGACGGTTGACAGAATTTGAGCGACCATGTCCTTGGCTTGCTGGCTGGACGAAAACGAATAGATTTCATCGTCAAACACCTCGTCCGGAGCAAACGAACACAAATGGTCGTGCCCATCCAGCTTGAGCAATGATTGCGCACTTGCATGAGACGTCAGGAGGCTCAGAAAAATAACTGAGAGCAGGTGCATACGGCGCATTGGCATAGGTTCTCCTAAATTCGGCATCTCATCAACACCGGTACAATCGACGCTTAACCTTCTGTCTACAAGGCATTTACTTGAAAATACGTGAACAAGTTTTGACGCGGGGCCATTTCGCATCATCGCCTCTGGGCGATCGGGGCAGCCACGCGAAGCCGTTTGGCCCGGAACCGCGTAGACGGAACCGGGCGTTTGGCGCATCTCAGGTGACATCCTTGCCGATAGCCACCATTGGGCAAGTTCAAGCCGCCCATTCCGACGGCCCTGAGACCAACCCTAGATCTTTGAAAAATCGGGTTCGCGCTTTTGCATGAAAGCTGCGACCGCCTCGGCAAATTCCGGTCCTTGCAACCCTTCATAGAACTGGCGGAACTCTTCGTTCACACGTTCATCCAGAGCGTCCCCGGACACGTTGCGCAGCAAAGCGCGGGACTTCATCATCGCCCGCAAGGGCTGTTTGCTCAGGGCAACGGCTGCCTGCTCTGCGGCGGCTTCGACCTCGGCCTGAGGCAGGACGCGGCTGATCAGGCCCAGCTCGTGCGCTTCGGCGGCGCCAAACAAACGGCCCAGAAGGATCAGCTCTGCCGCGCGCGGTGCCCCCATCAGGCGCGGCAGCAGATATGACGAGCCTGCCTCGGGAACAACACCCAAATTGACGAAGGGCATCCGGAATTTGGTGTCATCTGCGGCGTAGATAATGTCGCAATGCAGTAGCATGGTCACACCAATACCCACGGCAAGCCCTTCGACCTGCGCCACGATCGGTTTTGGGAAACGGATCAAGGCACGGACAAACTGTGCGGGTGCAGGTTCTTCCCCTTTGGGCGCGTTGAAACCGTTGACATCGTTGCCGCTTGAGAAAACGCCCCCGGTGCCGCGCAGCCAAACGGCGCGCACACTGTTGTCCTGCGCAGTCTCGTTCAAAACCTCGACCATCTTCAGGTACATCTCGCGCGTGATCGCGTTCTTCTTTCCGGGATTGTCCATCGTCAGGCGCAGAACCGCCCCCAAGCGCTCGACGATGATCTGACCGTTTTTGGCCGCGTCCTGTGTCATTCTTGTTTTCCTCCATTGGGGATGAAGCCAGACAGCTTGTAGGCTGGCCTGCTTCGTCGTCAGGTAATGAAAGTTGTATAGAGACAAGCTGCCCGGATTTCTTGTCATTCGTAACGTCAACAATTCCGGTCTTTGAGCCAGCCCCGATCCCTAGCTGCCAAAGCCTGCGTGGCACGTTGCAGCCATTGCTTGCTAACGTTGTCCTGCCGGGGCTCCAGACCAATCAGTCCGGAACCCCGAGGATCTTCAAGCGGCGAAGCGGCCGTAGAAGCTGTCGTCTGCGTCCGCGATGTCGCGCAACAGTTTGGGCGCCATAAAGCGCGGGCCATGCTTGGCTTCAAGCTGGTCGCAAATCTCAACCGCGCGTTTGCCGCCGATGACGTCCAGCCAGCCGAACGGTCCACCTGACCAAGGCGCAAAGCCCCAGCCCAGCACAGCGCCAACGTCGCCCTCGCGGATATCCATCAGCACGTCTTCCTCAAGCGCACGAACGGCTTCCAGAACCTGCGCCATCATCAGGCGGTTCTGCACATAATCCAGTTCAGGCTGTTCTTCGGCCAGCGGATATTTCTGGTTCAGACCTTTCCAGTAGCCCAAACGCTTACCCTTCTCGTCATAGTCCGAGAAGCCCGCCTTGGACTTGCGGCCCAGCCGCCCCTGTTCCTCCATCCAAAGTATGAGGTTGTCCGCCTCGGACGCATCATAGGCATCACCCATCGCGGCCTTCGTCGCCTTCATGATGCGCACAGCCAGATCGATCGAGGTCTCATCCCCCAACTGCACAGGCCCGACCGGAAAACCCAGTTGCTGCGCCGCATTGTCAATCAATACCGGAGAAATACCTTCGGTCAGCATCCGCGTTGCTTCACCGACATACGGCAAGATGCAGCGGTTGGCATAGAAGAACCACTCATCGTTGACCACGATCGGCGTCTTGCGGATCTGGCGTACAAAATCCAGAGCCTTGGCGACTGCGCGATCTCCGGTTTGGTTGCCCTTGATGATCTCGACCAGCATCATCTTGTCCACGGGGCTGAAGAAGTGGATGCCGATAAACTGGTCCGCCCGCACGCTGGCCTTGGCCAGATCGGTGATCGGCAGAGTCGAGGTATTCGAGGCAAAAATACAGTCTTCGGGGATGATCGCCTCGACCTTCTTGGTCATCTCGGCCTTGACGGTCATATCCTCGAACACCGCTTCGACGATCAGATCCACATCCTTGAGCGCCTCCAGATCAGTGGTGGCAGTGATCTGCGACAACAGCGCTTCTTTCTTCTCGGGGGTGGATTTCCTGCGCGAGATCGCCTTGTCCAGAAGACCTTCTGAATAGGCTTTGCCCTTGTCAGCAGCCTCCTGCGTCTGGTCGATCAGCACAACCTCAATCCCGGCCTTGGCCGAGACAAAGGCGATACCGGCACCCATCATGCCCGCGCCAAGGACGCCAACCTTCTTCACGGTCTGGTCCGGGGCTTCGGGCCGGTTCGCGCCTTTTTCAAGCGCGCCTTTGCTCAGGAACAGGGTGCGGATCATCGCGGCGGTCGATGGTTTCATCAACAGGTTGTTGAACCAACGCGCCTCGACCTTGAGCGCGGTGTCAAAGGGCACCTGAGCGCCGTTATACGCCGCGTTCAGCAGCGCCTCGACAGCCGGGAACGCGCCCTTGGATTCACCGACTCCCATCACCACAGCGCCAGCGAAGGTCATGAAACCCTGCGGGTGATACGGTGTTCCGCCCGGCATCTTATAGCCCTTAGCATCCCAAGGCTTCAGCAGGTCCGCGTCGGTCGCGCGCAGAACCCATTCTCGCGCAGCGGCGACCGGGTCATCTGCGATCTCGTCGATCAGACCAGCTTTTTGCGCCGCTTCGGGCGACAAAGTCTTGCCTTGCAGCAAGAAGGGCGCGGCGGCCATCAGGCCAAATTTGCGTATCAAGCGCGTGGTTCCGCCGCCACCGGGGAACACACCAACCAGAATCTCGGGCAGGCCAATCTTGGCCTTGGGATTGGGCGCGCAGAAAATGCGATGAGTGGCCAGCGCCACCTCGTAGCCGCCGCCAAGCGCAGTGCCCGGCAGCGCAGCCGCGTATGGCTTGCCGCCCTTGTGCGTCTTGGGGTCCATGTTGTTGCGTTCCATTGCACGCAAGATGCGATGGGTCGCCATCGTGTTTTCCAACATCTCGTCTGGCTTGTCGGCCCACGTGTCGGAAATGCCCGCCAGCATGTTCAGATCAGCTCCGGCCGCAAAGCTGCCGGGCTTGGCCGAAGTCACAACAACGCCCTTGATCTCATCGTCTGCGTTGGCTGCATCAACCACTGCCTTGAGATCGGCTATGCCCTGTTCGGTCAGGACGTTCATGGATTTCCCGGGCACGTCCCAAGTAATGATGGCCACGCCATCGTCGTGTTTTGTCAGCGTAAATTCAGTCATTGCTTTGTCTCCTGCCCCGTATCACACACGCTCGATGATGGTGGCCGAGCCCATGCCCGCACCAATGCACAAGGTCGCCAGACCCGTTTCCTTGTCGGTACGCTCCATCTCGTCCAGCAAGGTGCCCAGGATCATCGCGCCGGTTGCACCCATCGGGTGGCCCATCGCAATGGCACCGCCATTGACGTTCAGCTTGTCCATATCGATGTCGAAATACCGCTGCCAACGCAAAACAACCGAAGCAAACGCCTCGTTCAGCTCATACAAGTCGATGTCATTGGCGGTCATACCCGCGCGTTTGAGTATTTTTTCCGTCACCGGAACCGGGCCGGTCAGCATGATGGTCGGGTCAGAACCGATCTTGGCCGTCGCGACGAACCGCGCGCGAGGCTTCAAACCGTATTTCTCGCCAAACTCCTTGTTGCCGATCAGAACGCCCGCAGCACCATCAACAATGCCCGAACTATTGCCCGCATGGTGGATATGGTCGATCTTTTCCAGATGCGGGTATTTTAGCATCGCGATCTTGTCAAAGCCGGGCATCACCTCGCCCTGTTCCTTGAACGACGGTTTCAGAGCGGCCAGAGTCTCGATCGTCGTGCCCGGACGCATGTATTCGTCATGATCCAGAATCGTAGCCCCGTTTATGTCTTTTACCGGGACGATCGAGCCATCGAACCGACGCGCCTGCCACGCTGCCGCTGCCCGGTTCTGGCTTTCCACACTATAGGCATCGGCATCTTCGCGGCTGATACCGTATTCGGTGGCGATAATATCCGCCGAAATCCCCTGCGGCACCACATAGGCCGGGATCGCAATCGCCGGGTCCACGGCCAGAGCGCCACCGTCAGACCCCATTGGAACGCGGCTCATGCTTTCGACGCCACCGGCGATATAGCCGTCGCCGTCACCGCCTCGAACCTGGTTGGCCGCCATGTTTACAGTCTCGAGCGCCGAGGCGCAGAACCGGTTCACCGAGACACCCGGAAGTTCGTCGCCAAACTATGATTGCAGCACAGCCGAACGCGCCAGGCATGCGCCCTGTTCGCCCACTTGGAACACATTGCCCCAGATCACGTCCTCGACACCTTCGGCATCCAGATTGTTGCGCTGTTTCAACTCGTCCAGAATGATCGAGGACAAGCGTACCGCGGGTACCTCGTGCAGGCTGCCATCCTTACGGCCTTTGCCGCGCGGTGTCCGTACCGCGTCATAGATATAGGCTTCGGTCATGGGTTATCCCTTCGGGGTCACGCCCCGGTTTTGCAATTTATCAGAATGCTGTGACAGTGAGGTCGATCATCGCCCCAACACCGCGCGGGTTACCGGCCCGTTTGGGCCCGATAAGCGGAGTTTGCGGCCCTACGGCCGCAAACTGATCTTCAGGCGCGGTTAAACATAGCCAGACGGTCGGAGATGATCTGATCCGCCTCTGCCATGATACCGTCAATCAGTTCCTGACACGTCGGGATGTCGTTGATGAGACCCGCAACCATTCCGCAAGACCACGCACCCGCATCCATTTCACCGTCCTGCATGACGCGCGGATAAATTCCGGCAACCTCGTCAATGATATCGTCGAAAGCGATCTTGTCGCCCAACGCGCGCTCTTTCTCCAGAACGCGTTCAACTGCGGTATTGGTCAGGACCCTCTCGGTGTTGCGAAGGGGGCGCATGACCAGACGCGTGTCCAACTCGGTCGCGGCAACGATAGCGTCCTTGACGTTCTGGTGGACCGGAGCCTCTTTCGTCGCGATGAACCGCGTTCCCAGATTGATACCGTCTGCCCCCATCGCGAGAGACGCCACAAGACTGCGCCCGTCAGCCTGACCGCCAGAAGCCACAAAGGGGATTTCCAGTTCATCCGCCGCGCGCGGCAGCAGGATCATGTTCGGCACGTCATCCTCACCCGGATGGCCGCCACATTCAAACCCGTCGACCGACACCGCATCGCAACCAATGTCCTGCGCCTTCAGCGAGTGACGGACCGAAGTGCATTTGTGGATCACCTTGATCCCGGCGTCCTTGAGATAGGGCATGACCTGAACCGGGTTCCGTCCGGCTGTTTCCACGATTTTCACACCGCCATCAATGATGGCCTTGATGATCGCAGGATAGTCAGGCGCGTTCACGGTAGGCAGGAACGTGACATTCACCGCAATAGGTTTGTCCGTCATATCCTTGCAGCGCGCGATTTCATTCGCCAGATCCTCGGGTGTTTTCTGGGTCAGCGCAGTAATCGTGCCCAACCCTCCGGCATTTGAAACCGCGGCGGCCATTTCCGCGAACCCAACGTAGTGCATCCCACCCTGAATGATCGGATGTTGGATGCCCAGCAACTCGGTGATTTTGGTTTTCATTGTCGTCTTCCTTTTCCCCAAGGCCTCGCCAAGGTCAGTCTGTTTCTTTCTGATTGAGGATTTCTTCTTCAACCTGCCCAAGGCGTTCCTTGCCAAAGAACATCTCGGTGCCAACGAAGATCGTCGGGATGCCAAACACATTTCGATCCACAGCGGTAGCCGTGTTTGCCATCAGCCCCTCCTTGACATCAGAGTCCTGAGTTCTGCTCGCAAGGCGCGCACCATCAAGTCCGGCATCGTTCATCGCCTGCACAAATACCTCTGGATCATCCATCTTGAGGTTCTTTTCCCACATGGCCCGCATGCCAGCTTCGACATAGGCATCATGAACCCCATCCAATTGGGCTGCGATAGCGCCCCGCATCAAGAGCAAGGTGTTGACGGGGAAATTCCGATTGAACGTATAGTCCGTGAGGTTGTGCTTTTCGACGAACCGAGTGATCTCGATCCGTTCATAATCCAGTTTGCCTTTGACTTTGGAAAAGGCAAAAGCCGGAGCCATGTTGCCAGTTGCTTTGAAAATGCCGCCCAAAAGACAGGGGACATAGTTGAACCGGACACCCGTGCGCTGCTCTATCCCGGGAATAACCTTGTGACAGAAATATGCGTTTGGGCTGCCAAAATCATAGACGAAGTCTACGGTCACCGTCATTGCCTGGCCCTCACCACTTTTCCGTCCAAGGGCGGAGATCAAGCTCATGAGTCCACGCGGTACGGGGCTGATGGTGCAGCATCACGTAATTCTGAGCGATGTGGTCTGGGTTCAGGATACCGTCTTTTTCGCGCAGATCGTCAACGTGGGGGACATTTTCGCGGATAAAGCTGCTGTCGATGGCCCCATCAATTATTGTGTGGGCAACGTGAATGTTCTTTGGGCCAAGCTCACGAGCCATGGATTGCGCCAGCGCACGCAAGGCGTGTTTGGCACCCGAAAAGGCGGAAAAACCCACGCCGCCGCGCATGCTGGCAGTTGCGCCGGTGAAGATGATCGTTCCGCGACCGCGCTCCAACATCCGGCTGGCGGCTTCGCGTCCGGTCAGGAAACCGGCAAAACACGCCATTTCCCATACTTTTCGGTATACACGTGCGGTCGTGTCCGTGATGTTGAACCGGACATTCGCACCAATGTTGAAAACGACCACTTCGATTGGGCCAATATCGGACTCGATCTTGTTGAAGAGACCTACCATTGCGTCTTCATCCCGCGCGTCCGCCGGACAAGCCACGGCTTGATATCCTTCGTCCCGGATGGTTTGCGCCAACGCCTCCAACGCATCTGCATGCCGTTCACGACGCACGAGGCAAACAGTCAAACCATCGCGGGCAAAAGCTCTTGCGATGGCTGCCCCCGTGTCGTCACCTGCGCCAACGACCAAACATACGCCTTTTTTCTCAACCATCGAGGTATCTCCGTCTGATCCGGGGATTGCGCCACCTGTTGCGCCGACACGCTGAGAAACTCTGGTTGTGCAAAAATGCGGCACAAAACCTGACCTCCCCGTAGACCGACACCAACTGACTTGGCAAATCCCTCCTTTGGTCCTATTTTTAAACCGTATGATTTTTTTGGTTTACAATATCAACCAAAATGCTTCGAGTAGCTCGATTACGTTGGGGAAAATGGCCGGAAAACACAAACAGACGTGCTCGATCGCAGGCTTTCTCAATTTATTTGGGGACGCCTGGACGCTGCTGATTGTCAGAGAGGCGTTGTACGGCACGACACGGTTCTCAGATTTCCAGCGCAACACCGGAGCAGCCAAAAACCTGCTGTCCGAACGGCTCTCTACTCTGGTCGAGCATGGGGTTTTGGAGAAAGTGAATATCAGCGCTGTTGGGTCGCGTTACGAATATCGGATAACCGACAAAGGCAAGAGTCTGAACTCGCTGCTGGCATCCATTATCCTGTGGAGCAACGAACATTTGTACGAAAATGGGGAAGAACCCAACCTGGTTCTGAACCGACATTCGGGTACGCCTGTTCGCGGTTTCCAGCCCTGTTTCAAGGTTGGCGCCGAGCTGGAAATCGATGACCTTGTGGTGACTGCCGGACCCGGAGCGAATGACGCCGCCCGGAAACGCCTTGCCTGCCTGTCCAAAAAGCAAGACTAAGGCTGACCAAAGCCAACGCCTTTCACATTTCGCACGTCACGACTGGGGCAGCTTTGGCCAAACTGCTTTAGACAAAAGGGGATTGGCGGCGTACCCCGATGGTTTGAGAAAATGCGCCGCCTTCAATTTCAATCGCGGGGACGCTTTAGCTTTCAAACTTGTATGCACGACAAAAGTCGGCACCCAACTTTAGCTCTGCGTTGCCCTCATCCGTCATATCTGGAAACGACGTCCAAGGGCGCGCGCACCTATCCGACAATGCGTTCAGCGCATCCAATGCGTCCTGCGCGTATCCGGAAACATCCGCGCGCATTTTTTCCCAGTTCGGGAATTCGGACAAGGTATTCAGCCAGTAGGCGCGACCAACCAGATAGCCCGAGGATCCTGCTTCGTATGCCAGCTCCATGATGGTGTGGAACTGATCCATACCGCCGCTGCGCCACCGTCCATCCAATCAAAGATGCTGCATGTCACGACATGCTCAACGCAAGGTGTATTGACCAAAGCGGCCACAGACTTGTGCCACAGATCAGTTTTGGGCGTTTTTTCAAGGGTCACCAACACTTTGGCGTTGGCCGCGCGCAGCAGATCACCGATCTGGTCAGCCTCGAGCAATGGGTTGATGGCCAGAACCTGCCCGGCCGCACTGCCGCCCCAAATGGTGAAATGTGTCTCTGGTAGATTGGGCAGAACATATGCGACCACATCATCGCGACCAATCCCAAGCTGGCGCAAGGCGTTGGCTGTTTGGGTCACCTTCCCCAGAAACTCTTTGTGGCTGAGCGTCTTGGGGGTATCGAACGTCTTGGCCGAAACGAAAAAGCTAAGTGCCGGAGAAGACGGGTTGATTGCCGCCCCCTGCTTCAGAGCGTCATAGGTCGTCTCCGGCAGCGCGCGATCGGAAAAAGGTGTCTTTTCAAACACCTCGATATCGGCATAGCTGGCAAATCCGGTATCCGCGCTGGTCATCATGTTCATTTCGGTTCCCTTATTGTGCAAAACGCAGCCATCACGCGGCTGCGCGAATGATGTCGGACGCCTTTTCAGCGATCGCCATCGTCGGTGCATTTGTATTTCCAGAAATCAGGTTCGGCATGATCGAAGCATCTACGACACGCAGCCCTTCGATCCCTCGAACGCGCAGCTCAGGGTCAACGACGGACATCTCGTCCACGCCCATTTTGCAGGAACCTACAGGGTGATAGATCGTGTCTGCGCGATCCCGGATATGCCATTCCCAATCCGCGTCAGTCTTTGCGGTGTCGGTGCCGTGCATCTCTGACAATTCAAAGTCTGCAAGTGGCGCCGCCTTCATGATCTCGCGCGTCATCCTTACACCCTTGATCATTGTTTCAAGGTCGCGCGGATCGCTCAGGAACGCCGGGTCGATCCCCGGCATCGCAAACGGATCTGCGCTTTGAAGGAAGACACTGCCCCGACTATCCGGGCGCAGTTTACAGATGTGGCAGCTATAGCCGTGACCCAGATACAGCTTGCGGACATGGTCATCCACGATGGTCATCATGAAATGCAACTGGATGTCCGGGCGATCCAAGTCAGGTGTCGTCTTCAGGAATGCACCGCCTTCTGCGACAGGCGAGGCCGCCATTGACTTACCATCTTTCTTCCAGCGCCAAAGATGGTGCATCAGGTTAAGCCCACCCCATGCACTGATGCCGAGGTTGTCCTTGTATGTGCCGCGGAAAGACAATGAAAAGTCCAGGTGATCTTGCAGGTTTTGACCAACGGCCGGCAGGTCATGAACAACGTCGATTCCCAGACGGGACAGATCCTCGCCATTCCCGATACCCGAAAGTTGCAGAATCTGAGGTGACTTCAGCGCCCCGGCGCACAACAGGACCTCGCGCTTGGCCTTGACCTCAACGTCTTTGCCCTTGTGCTGATACAACACGCCGGTTGCGCGCTTGCCTTCCAACAGCAGGCGCTTGACCGCGGCCCGCGTGACCACCGTCAAATTCGGGCGGTCCATCACAGGGAACAGATAACCCGCAGCGGCCGAGCAACGCTCGCCGTTTTTGTCCTTGTCGTGGAAATGCGTAACCTGATAGAGGCCCACGCCTTCCTGATCCCCGCGATTGAAATCGTCGGTCCGGCGATGTTGCAGGCGGGTCGCGGACTCAACAAATGCATGAGAGATTTCGCGTGGCACTTGTTGGTTCGACACCTGCAACGGGCCGTCCGCTCCATGCTCGGCATCGCCGCCGCGCTGGTTGTTCTCGGACCTCTTGAAATAGGGCAGCATGCTGTCCCAATCCCAGCCTTCATTGCCCAGATTGGCCCATTCGTCGTAGTCCTGTTTCTGGCCGCGAATATAGAGCGCCGCATTGATCGCACTGGATCCCCCCAGCGCCTTTCCGCGCGGCTGATAACCCTTGCGCCCGTTCAGACCCGGCTGCGGCACCGTCTCCATGCACCAGTTGTTAATCTGAACCGGTTTGTTCTGAATCATGAAAAACCCGCCCAGCATCATCCGGATAAACAGGTCCTTGCCGCCGCCGCCTGCCTCAAGCAGACAGACACTAATCTTGGGATCTTCCGTGAGACGGCGCGCCAACACACAACCGGCCGAGCCGCCGCCGACGATCACATAGTCGTAAGTCATTTATTCGTCTCCCAACGGCCAGTCCCCTCCGGCCATCTCCGTCATTTGATCAGGTGCGCAGCCCTGTTTTTGGGGCTGCGCCTGCTCTTGTTGCCTGTATTTCAGTTGATCTTGCGCTTGCGGAAGCGGAGCTTCTGCATAAGCATGAGCTGTTTGTACATGAAGTTGCCCCAGGGCGGTGCGACCATCGCCGTGGCGTTGAACTTGCCCTTGCGCACGATGCCCTTGGCCTTCGAGAAGGTGCGGAACCCTTCCTCGCCGTGATAGTGCCCCATGCCCGACGGACCGATGCCGCCGAACGGGATGTCGTCGACACCCACATGCGAAACCGTGTCGTTCACGCAGGCACCGCCAGAGTGGGTCCGCGCCAGAATGTCATCCGCACGGCGCTTGTCCCAGTCAAAGTAGTACAGCGCCAGCGGGCGCGGACGCGCATGCACATAGGCGATTGCATCTTCCAGCGTGTCGTAGGCAATCACCGGCAGGATCGGGCCAAAAATCTCTTCCTGCATCACCAGCATGCTATCATCCGCGCCCAGAACCAGGGTCAGAGGCATCTTGCGCGTGCCCCCAAAGGTTTCGCCCTTGGGGTTGATCTGGATGATCTCGGCACCTTTTTCCTCGGCATCCGTCAGATAACCCTCAAGCCGGGCCTTCTGCCGTTCGGTGATGATCGCGGTGTAGTCGGCGTTCTCGCGCAGGCTCGGATACGCCTTCGTCATCGCATCCGAGAACGCGGACGCAAAGGCGTTGACCTTGTCGCGCGGGCACAGGACATAGTCAGGCGAGACACAGATCTGACCGGCATTGAAGCCCTTGCCGAAACCGATCCGGCTGGCCGCCTCGTCCAGCGGAAAGTCGTCGTGGATGATCGCCGGAGACTTGCCGCCCAGCTCAAGGGTCACGGGTGTCAGATTGTCCGAAGCCGCCTTCATCACGATCTTACCCACCTGGGTCGAACCGGTGAAGACCAGATGGTCAAACGGCAGCTTGGTGAACTCGGTCGCAACCTCGACACCGCCTGTCACCACGGTGACTTCGTCCTCTGCATAGATATCCGCGAGGATCTCCTTCATGAGCTCACCCGACGCCGGCGCAAATTCCGAGGTCTTGATCATCGCCCGGTTGCCCGCGGCCAAGGCACCGATCAGCGGCGAAAGCCCCAGAAAGAACGGGAAGTTCCACGGCACCACGATGCCCACAACCCCAACAGGCTGATAGCGCACCTCGACCTTCGCCGGCATCACCGTCATCGGCGCGTGGCGGCGCTGGGGCTTCATCAGCTTGCGCAGACGCTTGCGGTAATAGGCAATTCCGTCCAGCAGAGGCATGAGCTCGGCCAGCTCGGTCTCGGCCGCCGCTCGGTTCGAGAAGTCCTTGTTGCAGGCCGCAATAATCCGTGCCCGATTGTCCAAAAGCGCATTGTGCAACTTGTCCAGACGCCGCACACGCGTCGCACGATCCGGCAGCGGATCTCCAAGACACGCCTTCTTCTGCGCCAGAAGAAGACCCTCAAGGTCAGGAAGTTCCGATTGGACAGGTGTCAGATGAGGGGCAGACATGTTCGTCTCCAATGATTGAACCAAGGGGAAAGGTCAGGCAGCCGAAGAAATGCCCATTTCCGCATGAAAGGCGTTCTTACGCTCTAGCCAGTCACCTTCTTCTCCGGGTGCCGGCATCGTCATCGCGCCTTCGACGACCCACCGATAGTCAATTCCAATCAGTTTCACGAACACTTTAGAAGCCTTCAGATTGGCAGTCTTGGCCACCTCTTCATGAATCGTCTTATTGATACATTCGAAAATTTCCTGGCCCCGGTTTCCACCGGTGCGGACATTGCCATTCACACCGATTTTCGATCCACGGCGCAGACGGTATCCAGTCATGAAGATCACGTTCACGAACTCGGGCGGCGCGCCAGTGATCCCGCAATGCACATCCGTGATTGTCTGCGCAATGTCAAAACGCATCTGTTCCGGCAACGGCTTACGCGTAGCGATTGTATAAAGTGGCATGTTGTCCTCCCCGAATTACTGATTGAAATGCGATATCAAGACGCCGTTGCGCCGTTTGGATCGCAGCGCCCGAAATGCAGTCTTGGCCAGGAACGATACACGGCCCAGCAGCGAGAACCGCGCCAGATTTCCCTTGAGAACTTCTTTGTAGCTTTCCTCGTCAAACGCAGAAAACGATGTCTGGTCGGGGTGTTGCCCGGTGATCTCACGCCACTGACGATCGAGCTCAAGCAAAAAGCCCTGACGCTTGTCCAATGGGAACCCGTCGGGAACCGAAATCGAACAGGCCGAAGACCGTGACCATTGCAGGTCTGTAACCGTGTGCTTGGCCGCCGCAACATTCCAGATGACCGTCAGCTTATGCGGGCCAACAAGTTCAGCGTAAACCTTGCGCAAAGCAGCTTCGAGCTGCTTGATCTGGTCCAGAGTGATCTGGCCCTCTTGAATAGCTATGATAGATCGCATGCTTTTCCTCCTTTTCTAATAATTAGGAAATGGGTAAGAAAAGCCGATGTCAGAAATGGCCAGTGTTTTGACATATTCGGCCAAATACTATAAAAATCTCGTCGATGAAGAACGCCACTCAGACCCGACTTCCGGGAAGCATACGAATCTTGTGTGAAGCCGCTCCGGAGTACGGAGTCAGCCCGGACCAGTGTCTGGAAGGCACAGGTCTGATGCCATTTGACCTGTATAATAACGACACTCAGGTATCGATATCCCAGGAACTGGCCACGATATCGAATTTTCTGAGCCACACGTCGTATCGTCCCGGAATGGGCATTGATATTGGACGCCGGTATCGGCCAGAAATTTTCGGCGTCTGGGGGTATGCGATCCTCAGCAGCAAAACACTGCGTGGCTGCCTTCAAATCGCGACAGATTTTGCCAATCTTTCGTTTGTGATCGCAGCTTTGGGCCTTGATGAAACGCGCGAACACCCAATGTTGACCTTTGATACAACCGGTTTGGCGACGCACGTCAAAAGCTTTGTGCTGGAACGGCACCTTACGGTTCTGGACAACTTCGCCCAGATGCTGTTGCCCGAATGGTCAATTCAGGAAAAACCGTTCAAAACGACTCTGACTGACGTTGAATTCGCAAATGTCGTGCACGAAAAGCTGGGCTATCAAGTCCAGTTGGGCGAAACAGTGGACGCCGTTGTTCTGTCCTCTCAGCTCTTGGATCTTCCGCTTCCCAAGTATGACCCAAAAATACTGGCCGAATGTGTACAGCATTGCCTGGAGCAGTGCGGGAACCTTTTGAACAGCCATCAAACAGAATCTTTAAGTTGGACCACCCGCGTCCGAGATGCCGCGATGCCTGAAATTTATGAAAACCCGCATATCCAGGCCGTAGCAGCCCAATTGGGCGTCAGCGAACGCACCTTGCGGCGAAGGTTGTCCGAAGAAGGCACAAGTTTCCGCCAAATCCTCGTGGATGCACGATTAGCGGTCGCCCATGAGCTTCTGAAAACGACAAATTTGAATGTCTCTGCCGTGGCATGGCGATCTGGTTACGCCGAGCCGTCCAGTTTTGTCCGGGCCTTTTCAAGGAGCTTCGGTTATCCCCCCGGCGCGTTGACTGCGCAGCGTTCGTGAACCTGCGCAGCCTGTCTCAAATCCAGAGCCAGTGGTCAGTTTAACACTTTCCTCGCCTCGGCCAGTTCACTTTCGAGTTCAGCCACAATCTCGGCAAGCGGCTGAATACGCTCAATAAATCCAAGGCTCTGGCCCGCTGACAGGATACCCTGACGCACGTCGCCGGTCTCATAAGCCTTATACCCGATCTTGCCCGAAACCAGATGCATAATGTCCTGAATCGACATGTCCGGGTTCTCACGCTCAAGGTCTTGAAGGACCGATGTCGTTTCGTTCTGCAGCGACCGGACTGTGTTGCGCACCGAGTACATGGACAGCGCAGTGTCCCGCTCTGTCGCTTTGATCAGCGCCTGTTTGTATTCCGGGTCTGCCCAGATTTCTTCGGCCACCAAAAAGCGGGTGCCAATCACCACGCCCGAAGCACCCATTACGCGCGCCGCCAGAATTTGTTCACCGCCTCCAACTCCGCCGCCCAACAGCCAGGGAATGTGAATACGGCGCTTGGCCAACCCCGCGTTCACAAAACTGCCAACCATGTCGAGGCCGGGATGCCCACCGCATTCCGCGCCAACAATGGCCACCGCATCAACCCCCAGTTTCTGCGCGCTTTCTGCATGGCGCAGGCTTGGAACCTTATGCAAAACCCGTACTCCGGCCTGCTTCAGCATCGGCAAAAACGGCTCGGGACTGCGACCAGAAGTCTCTACAATATCAATGCCTTCGTCGATGATGATGCCGAAAACCTCTTCAGTCCTGTCCCCCGGCACCAACTTGGGCAGCATCGATACATTGACCCCAAAAGGATTGCCATCTGACAGATCGCGGCATTTTCTGATTTCAGCGCGCAGTTGCTCGGGCTCGGGGAAACTGGCCGCGGTTATGAAACCCAAGATACCTGCCCGCGCAGCGGCGGATACATAATCGGCATTTGCCAGCCACATCAGGCCACCTGCCACAATGGGGAGGCGGATACCAAACGCTCGTGTCAATTCGGTTTCCAACGGGCTGTCTATGACAGAGGATGACGCAGCCGCCACCGGGACCGATGCAAAATCCGGCCTGCGCTTTTCCTCGAATGCACGGATACCTTCCAACGCTTCATCGCCGCCCAAGGCAATAGACATCTGTCGGCGTTCGCGCAAAAGATGCGCGTCAAAAGCGTCCGTATCCGGAGCGGCAATCAAAGCCTTGATCGACTCCTGCGCCTGACGCGGACCTTTGGCAAACCTTTCGGCAAGTTCCAATGCCGCGTCCAGCGACGAGCCTGGCTCGACTACCTTATTGACCACGCCCAAGTCATGCAGACGCTCGCTCGGCACCGGTTGGCCGGTCAGACACATCTCGGTCGCCAACTGTCTTGGCAAGTTCATTGCCAGAAAGCCTGAGCCGCCGCCATCGGGAACCAGACCGGCATTTACATAGGCCAGCGTGAATTTAGCACCCGTTGCAGCGACGATCATATCACACGCAAAGGCCAACGAAGCACCGGCCCCTGCAGCGCCCCCCTCGACCGCAGCGATCACAGGCAACGGGCACGCGCGAACGGTGCGGATCATGCTGTGCAAATATTCGATCTGCGCTTCACGCTCGGGCAAAGTAAGCTCACGGCGGGTTTTGAGCATCCGAAGATCGCCACCGGCTGAGAAAAACTGCCCTGCTCCGGTGACCACCACGGCGCGCACGTCAGAGTTTGGCGCCGTCGCATTGCGCAGTGCCTCCTCTACCGGTTCGTAGACCGCCCGCGACAACACATTGCGGCGCGCGGGTTCATTGATGGTGACGATCAGTGTGTGACCACTGGTTTGGAACAGGACAGCATCGCTCATGGCTCAGGCCGCCATCACGCGTTGCAATTGCGCATAACGGTCACCCAACTGGTGGTCGATCATGGCCAGCCGCTTGGCATAGTGGGAACCCGGATATTCCCAGGTCATACCGATGCCCCCGTGGAGCTGGATGCTTTCCTCTGAAATCAGCGCACCGGTGCGACCGATCAGGTTCTTGGCCATCGCGATATATTTCCCGGCCTCGTCGCTTCCCAGCTTGCTCGCTGCCAGAATGGTAATCGATCGACATTGTTCGATCTCAATCGCCATATCCACCGCGCGATGCTGAAGGGCTTGGAAACTGGCAATGGGACGGCCGAACTGCTTACGCTGTTTCAGATAGTCCACCGTCAGGTCGACCAACACCTCCATCACACCAACCGCTTCGGCACACAGCGCCAAACGGCCTGCGTTCAGGGCGTCTTCGATGATGCCTGCTGCATTCTCACTCAGGCATTTGGCCGATGCACTATCAAGGATCAGTTCACCCGCGCCACCGCCGTCGATCATGGCGTAATCGATGGTTTCCGGCGCTTCGACCAGAAACAGGCCAATCCCTGCATCGGTACGCGCCGCAACCAAGGCGCCATCCGCACCGGGCAACCCGTACACAACAGATTTGCGGCCGTTCAGAACCCAGCCGCCGTCTGATTGGTCCGCGCTGGTACGGATCAGCGAAAGGCTATCCGCGTCAGGTTCAAAGACGGCCAACGACAGGCGCTTGGTGCCCGTGATGATTTGTTCGACCAGTTCCTCAGCCTCGCAATCGGCCGCAGCCCTGGCGCACATCAAAGCAGCCAGCATAGGTTCGGGGCAAAGACCCCGGCCCAACTCCTCGAACACGGTGGTGATGTCAAAACCCGCGCCGCCAAAACCGCCCTGCTCTTCCGAAACGAAAGCACCGATCAGGCCGAGTTCCGACAGTTCAGCCCATTTGTCCGGTGAATGAAACGGAGTCGCGTCTATCACACCGTTACGGGTGTCAAAGTCATAATGATCTGCCAGATAACGCCGCACGGTATCCGCCAGCATCTGACGGTCTTCTGTCAAATTGAAATCCATGGGTCAGCCTCCAAACAGGTCTTTGGCGATGATGTTGCGCTGAATCTCGTTCGATCCGCCAAAGATCGAAAGCTTGCGATGGTTGAAATAGTAGGCCGCAGCCCCTGCCGCGTCTTCCGGGACCGAAATCGCATTCTCAGGCAAATCGCGCGCGGGGAAGGGCGCGGCAGACGCCCCAAGGGCCGACTTGATCAGGCTCTGAATTCGCTGGCGGATAACCGTGCCCTTGATCTTCAGCATCGAGCTTTGCATCCCCGGTGCAGCCCCTTCCTTGGCGGCCGACAGCATCCGCAGGTTCAGAACGCGCATGGCCTCAAGGTCGATCTCAACCTCGGCCATTTCGGCCGCAAACAACGGATCCTGTGTAAGCGGCTTTCCGCCCCGAACCAGTTTCTGAGACAGCATCTTGAGCTTTTCGAGATCCTTGCCCGACATTCCCACACCAGCGATGTTCGTCCGTTCATGGGTCAGAAGGTACTTGGCGATCGTCCAGCCTTTGTTCTCCTCTCCGACCAAGTTGGCCACCGGTACGCGCACATCGGTAAAGAACACCTCGTTCACCTCGTGGCCGCCATCCAGCAGTTTGATCGGACGCAGTTCGACGCCGGGCGTGTCCATGTCAACAAGGACAAAGCTAATGCCTTCCTGTGGCTTGCCCTCGGTCGAGGTGCGCACCAGACAGAAAATCTTGTTGGCGTGCTGGCCCAATGTGGTCCACGTTTTCTGACCGTTGATCACATACTCGTCGCCTTCCCGCACGGCACGGGTTTTCAGGCTGGCAAGGTCGGAACCCGCACCGGGCTCGGAATATCCCTGACACCACCAATCCGAGCCGTCGAGAATGCGCGGCAGAATCTCGGCCTTTTGCTCGTCAGAGCCGAACTTGATCAGGACCGGGCCCAACATGTTCAAGCCAAAGGGTACGATGCGCGGGGCATTCGCACGTGCACATTCTTCCTCGAAGATATGCCGCTCGACAGCGCCCCAACCGGGGCCGCCATATTCGGTCGGCCAGGTCACGGCCAACCAGCCACGCGCGTTCAGCCGCGCGTGCCAGTCTTCCATGTCTTCCTTGGTCAGGCCGTCTCCTTTGCGGCCCTTTTGCACGAGGTCTTCCGACAGGTTTTCGTCCAGAAAAGCACGGACTTCGGCGCGGAACGCCTCTTCCTCAGGAGTAAAACTCAGGTCCATTTTCAGGCTACCTTATTCAGATCGTTGAAAGTTTTTCCGGTATCGGCCAGTTCACGCAGCAGCGTTGGCACTTTCCAGTAGTAGGGATCTTCCTTGGCGTATTGCTCAATGCGTGAGACCAGAACGTCCAATCCGGTGATATCAGCATATTGCAACGGACCACCCCATTGGCGCGGGAAGCCATAGCCGAACAGGAACACCGCATCCACGTCGATTGGGCGCAGGGCGATTTTGTCCTCGACCACGCGCGCGGCCTCGGTCACCATTGCCGCCATGTAGCGATCCACGATTTCCTTATCGGTGAAGTCTTGGGCCGTGATACTCTTGGCGTCGCGTTCTGCCTGCGCGTACTCGGCCACAGCAGGGTTCACACTGCGGTCTTTACCGTCATAGACATAAAATCCCTTCCCGGACTTTCTGCCAAACCAGCCTTGTTCGCAAATCCGGTCAGCAATCTCGACATAGCGTTCCTCGGACGGACGGAATTCGGCCTGACGCTTGCGCGTCGCCCAGCCGATATCCTGTCCTGCCAGATCGGACACCGCAAACGGCCCCATGGCGAACCCGAAATCCTCAAGGGCCGCGTCGATTTGTTCAAACGGAGCACCGTCGAGCTGCATATAGGCCGAAGACTTGCGGTAATGGGCGAGTATCCGATTGCCTATGAAGCCGTCGCAAACGCCGGACCGCACGGCAATCTTGCGCAGTTTCTTGGCCAGCTTGAAACAGGTGGCGACGATCTCGGGCGCGGTATCCTTGCCCACAACCACTTCAAGCAGCCGCATGACATGGGCGGGCGAAAAGAAATGCAGGCCAATCACGTCCTGAGGGCGACTGGTGCTGGCTGCAATTTCGTTCACATCCAGATAAGAGGTGTTGGAGGCCAGAATTGCACCCGGTTTACAAATCTGATCCAGCTTGCCGAACACCTCGCGCTTGACATCCATGGACTCGAACACGGCTTCGATCACCACATCGGCACCCGCCAGCGCCGCCATATCGGTGGTGCAGGTCAGCGCCTCAAGTGCAGCGTCGCGTTTTGCGTCAGACAGCTTGCCGCGCTTGACCGCACCGTCGAGGTTTTTGGCGATCGTGTCGCGGGCAAAAGCCACGCGCTCTTCTTCCATTTCGATCAGAGTGACGGGCATACCAGCCAACAGCATCGCCGTCGCGATCCCCGATCCCATCGTGCCACCACCGATCACACCGCCGGTTTCCAAATCGCGTGCCTCTGCCTGGGCTTCGGGTATATGAGCCACCGCACGTTCCGCAAAGAAGGCGTGTTTCAGACCCTTGTGCGCATCACTTTTCATGGCCTCCATGAACAAGTTGCGTTCCGCCTGCAGTCCCTCGGCCAACGGCAAGTCGCACGCCTCGGCCGCTTTTAGTGCGCGTTTGGCAACCTCACCCTTGGCTTTTGCGCGGAATACTTCCAGATCCTCGGCCGTAATCCGATTGTTCAAATCTGCGGTCACGCGCGTTTGCAGCGTCACATCAAGTACACTTTGCCCAGCAGCCAAAGCTACGGCTTCGGGGACACCATCCTGAAGATCATCTAGAAGACCGGCCTCCAGAGCGGCCTCGGCCGAGATCGGCTTGCCCGAAGTGATCATCGTCAGTGCGGTCTTGCCATCAACAAGACGTGGCAGGCGCTGCGTGCCACCAGCGCCGGGCAGAAGGCCCAGGTTGACCTCTGGCAAGCCCAGTTTCAAACCCTTGATCCCAACCCGCGCCTGGCAGCTTAGTGCGATCTCAAGACCACCGCCCAATGTCGAGCCGTGCAAAACGCAGACGATAGGTTTGGCGCTGGCTTCAAGAATTTCGCACACTTCAGGCAGAACCGGTTGTTTGGGAGGTTTTCCAAACTCGCGAATATCGGCCCCGGCCACAAATGTCCGGCCCGCCGCATACAGCGCGATGACCTTTACCGAGTCGTCCCCGGCAAGTTCCTGCACCGCATTTGCCAGCCCGATGCGTACATCATACCCCGCGGCATTGACCGGCGGGTTGTCGATTTTGACAAGGGCAACCTCGCCCTCCTTGCGAATTTCGACCGCAGCCATGAAAGTCTCCTGTCTCTTGATTACATATGCCCAAGGCTGAGCCTGAGCGTCTGCACTGTGTCGCGCAGCCTTGGCGCAACGGTTGTTTCCAATTTTTCGGCGTCCAGATTGGATTCATTTGCACCGCACAAAAACGCAAAAGGTTGTGCCCCCGGACCAGTTTGGAAGGGCACGGCGCACGCATTGACGCCACTGTTCCAGCCACCGAACGAAGTCACGTAACCCATCGTTTCCAGTTGATCGCGATCTGCGCGGGCCTGATCTGTCTTGGTGCTCTGGGCCGGGTCCGCAGCTAGGATCGCCCGGCCCGCCGCACTTTGCTCCATCGGGATACGGTGCCCCTCGCTCAGCCAAAGCGAGGAAGCGTTTCGGGGTCGCCAGCAGCGTGTAAGCATCACCGCATCGTCATTGCGCATGGTCAGTGCAACCAACACACCGGTTTCGTCAGCCAATTGCTGCATAACGTTCTCGGCCATCGGCAAGAAGGACAGAGCAGCACGCGCCGTATACCCCAACGCCATGACCGAGGGGCCAAGGCGGTAAGTCTCTGACGGGTGCAACTGCTCAAGGAATCCCAGCGAAGCCAACGTAAAAGTCATCCGGGCCACAGTAGACGGAGGCATATCCGTGCGCCGCGCCAGTTCGCGGTTTCCCAACGACTGATCGTCAGGCTTGAACGCCTGCATAATGCGCAAACCCTTGGCAAGGGTTGAAGCAAACCGGCGATCACGTTCAGCGTCTGACATTCGGCAACCCTTCCAGTGACTTAAGCCACACGCTCCAGAATCAGCGCGATCCCCTGCCCGACACCGATGCACATGGACAAACACGCGTAGCGCCCGCCAGTTTCCTCAAGATGACGCATAGCGGTCAGAACGATCCGCGCACCCGACGCACCCAAAGGATGGCCAACTGCAATCGCGCCCCCATTGGGGTTGAGGCGGCTGTCGGACGGGTCAAGCTGCAGATGCTGACAGCAGGCCAGAACCTGCGCGGCAAATGCCTCATTGATCTCGATCAGGTCCATGTCTTCCATGGTCAGGCCCGCTCGCTCGAGCGCCTTGGGTACCGCAAAGGCCGGACCAATCCCCATGACCCGTGGCGGCACACCAGCAACGGCCCCTGCCACGATCCGCGCCCGAGGCGCAGCCCGGTCTGTCTTGGCGCCGATCATCAGCATCGCAGCGCCGTCGTTAACCCCCGAAGCGTTGGCCGCAGTGGTCACGCCGCCCGGAAACACGGTCCGCAAGGCGGCCATCTTGTCCAATTTCACATCCGGGCGCGGATGCTCGTCCTGCGTCACCTCATGGGTCGCACCCTTGCGCCCCTTGATCGTGATCGGAGTAATCTCTGCGTCAAAGAAACCGCGGTCACGGGCCGCTTCAAACCGAACCTGCGAGTCATAGCCGAACTGATCCGACGCCTCGCGGGTGATCTGATACTCTTCGGCGAGATTGTCGGCGGTCTGCGGCATGGGGTATTCGCCATGCATCTCAGCAATGCGCGGGTTGGGAAAGCGGGCTCCAATCGCGCTGTCGAATATCTGCGCCTGCCGAGCATAGGCGGTTTCCGATTTGGCAATGGTAAAGGGTGCGCGGGTCATGCTTTCGACGCCACCAGCCACAAAAAGCGGAGCCTCACCCACGGTCACGGCACGCGCAGCATCTAAAGCCGCCGACATCCCGGACCCGCACAAGCGGTTGACCGTCAGCCCACCGACTTCGACAGGCAATCCGGCCAGCAGAGCAGCGTACCGGGCAACGTTGCGGCTGTCTTCCCCGGATTGGCAGACATTGCCCAGAATGACATCTTCGATCTCGGATGCGTCAAACTCACTGCGTTCGACCAATGCCTCAAGAACCTGCGCGGCCAGATCATCGGGACGCACCGAAGCCAACGTCCCGCCATGGCGACCAAATGGGCTTCTCACCCCGTCATAAATATACGCGTCAAGCATCCTCACCCTCATTGTCCAGTTGTGCCAGCTCGTCGGCAAAGGTCTCGACGAGTTTGTGTTTAAGAATTTTACCCGTCGCTGCGTGTGGCAGCGCGTCGACGATTACGATGTGACGCGGTATCTTGTACCGAACGAGCGCTTTGCCCAGAAACGCCCTCAACTCGTCAGCCGAAGCAGGTGCCCGCAGCGAAACAAAGGCCAGAACGTCTTCGTTTCCGTCTCGCGCGCGCCCAACTACGGCGGCCTGCGTAACTGAGGGATGAGCATTAAGAGCGGCTTCAATCTCGGGCGGATAAACGTTGAAGCCCGAGTGAATGATCAGCTCCTTGCAACGTCCAACGATATATATCGACCCGTCAGGGGCAATACGCGCAAGATCGCCTGTGCGAAAAAAACCATCATCCGTAAACGCTGCCGCAGTAGCTTCGGGGTTGCGGTAGTAGCCCTTTGTGATGTTCTTTCCGCGCAGCAACATCTCGCCCACGCCATCAGGCTCGACGTTGTCCAGCTTGGCCTCAACCCCCGGCAAGGCAGGCCCAACCGTATCATCCTCAGGCGGGTTTTCGATCAGGGTGGTTGCAACACCGGGGGACGCTTCGGTCAAACCATAGCCGTTATGGATCGGTTGCCCGAATATCCGCTCGACCCGTCGCTTCCAGCTCAGGTCCAGGGGCGAGCCACCGGAAGACATGTATCGCAACGAAGTCTCAAGTGAATCGATGTTGTTGTCCTTGCAATACTTCAGGATCAACGCAAACATCTGCGGCACACCCGAGAACATCGTCGCCCCGTCCTGTATGCCCTCGATCACACGAGCGGGATCAAATCTGGACTGAAACCGCAAGCTGCCGCCAGCCAGAAACGTGGTCAGAATGATCGAGCAAAAGCCGAAAATATGCGTGCCGGGCAATACGGCAAGCGCCTGATCCGCCGACGTCGCGTGCCGCCGCTGCATCGAGGCGTTGGCGGCGAAAATCAAGTTCTCTTGAGACAGCATTACGCCCTTTGGCGCTCCGCTGGTTCCAGATGTATAGAGAACGGCGGCGACCTGCCCAGCGTCGCTATGTGTGGGCTCTACACCTGTGTCCCGCAGTGGCGAGACAACCAGCCTGCCGCACAACAGCCGCCCCAGCGATCCAGCCCCCAGTCTGTCCGCATGGGCCTTTGCCGCGCCCGAAACATCTGATGTGCAAACCACACAGCGCGCACCGGAATGTTCGACGACAGCGTCAACTTCCTGCTCTGTCGCGCGTGCGTTGAGGGGCACAATCCAGGCATCAAGCGAACTGAGCGCCAGAAGAACCGAAGCGTAAGTTGCGCAGTTCTCGGCCAACACCACAACCCGGTCACCTGGGCGCACACCGTAAGATCGCAGCATCCCGGACGCAGTCCGAACAGCGCCAACCAGATCACCATAGCTGATCCGCGCGCCATCATGATCAATGACGGCCAAGGTCGACGGGTCCTTGTCTTCGATAAGTTGGTGGATTCGGCGCAATGCATTCTCCTCAGATGCTGCGCAGCCGTTCTACCGTTCGCGCTAGTGTAAGTCAACATGCGGATAAGTGTTCCGCTATGCGGAACGATATACACCGGCAACTTCCGCCGCCGGTGCGTTTTCCAGGCAGAGTTTCTGATCAGAAGATTTCAAACAAACCCACTGCGCCCATGCCCCCACCGATGCACATTGTGGCGACGGCATATTTGGCATTCCGGCGTTTACCCTCGATCAGCAGGTGGCCGGCCATTCGCGCTCCGGTCATGCCAAACGGGTGACCAATCGAGATCGAACCGCCGTTGACGTTGCAGATCTCTGGATCAATTCCCAACGTCTCTCGGCAATACAGCGCTTGCGAGGCGAATGCCTCATTCAGCTCCCAAAGATCGACATCCTCGACCTTGAGGCCGTGGCGTTTTAGCAGGCGTGGCACGGCAAAGACCGGACCGATACCCATTTCATCAGGCTCGCACCCTGCAATGGCAAACCCTTTGAACGCGCCCAGAGGCTCCAGTCCTTCCCGCTCGGCAACCTCCGAGTCGACGACCACACAGGCCGACGACCCATCAGAAAGCTGCGAAGCGTTGCCGGCGGTTACGAACTGATCCGCGCCACGGACCGGTTCCAGTCCCGCCAGACCTTCGAGCGTGGTATTCGGTCGGTTGCAGTCATCGCGGGAAATGGTGACGGCCATTTCAGAGATTTCACCGGACTCCTTGTCCTTTACCAACTGCACAGTGTCCATTGGCACAATCTCGTCGTCGAACTTGCCAGCAACCTGCGCGGCGGCGGTACGTTTCTGGCTTTCCAATGCCAGTTTGTCTTGCGCCTCGCGAGTGACACCATAGCGGGCCGCTACAATATCGGCAGTTTCGATCATGGTCAGATAGACGTCGGGCTTATGTTCCAGCAACCACGGATCGCGGTCGTGCGACCCTGGCTTCTGATTGCGGAGCGAAATCGACTCGACCCCGCCCGCAATCGCCGCTGGCACGCCATCCTGAACAACGGCATGAGACGCCATCGCGATCGCCTGCAGCCCGGACGAGCAGAACCTGTTGATGGTCGCGGCCCCGACCGTCACCGGCAGGCCAGCCCGCAACACCGATTGCCGAGCGATATTGCCACCCGTCGCCCCTTCGGGGAACCCGCAGCCGATAAAGGAATCCTCGATCAGCGCAGGGTCCACTTTGGACCGCTCAACCGCATGCTTCACCGAATGACCCATCAGGGTGGCGCCATGGGTGTTGTTGAATCCACCGCGAAACGATTTGGCCAGCCCGGTTCGAGCTGTTGAAACGAGAACGGCTTGTTTCATGAAGGTCACTCCCTTGTCTGTGACGGTCTATTTGAACACAGGTTTGCGCTTTTCTTTCATCGCCGTAATTGCCTCGGCGAACTCGTCGCCGGTGAAACGGGTTTGAAAATCGCTCATTTCTTCGGCCATGCGGTCCGCAACAGTGCCGTGTAGCGGCCTACGCAAAAAAGCCTTGGTCTGAGCCAATGCCTGCGGAGCCTGACGCGCCAAGGCGGCAACAACCTTCTCCACTGTCGGCTCTAGCTCATCCGCATCCAGGACCAGATTGACCAGCCCCACGGACAAAGCGTCATCCGCGCCGAACATGCCGCCCAGATACAACAGTTCCGCGGCCTTGGCGTGACCCATCAAACGAGGCAGCAAATAGGTCGATCCAGCCTCGGGGATCAGGCCCAGGCTGACAAAAGGCAACATGAACTTGGCGTCCTTGGATGCATAAACCAAATCACAGTGCAGCAGAACAGTCGTGCCAATGGCAATCGCCGGGCCTTCGACCTGCGCGACAATGGGCTTTGGAAATGCCTCTAGCTTGCTCAGGAAATGAGTGCCGACAGGGTTTTCACCGGCAACTGTTTCTCCGAACTCGGCCATGACATTGCCAGAGGTGAACGCACCTTCGGCCCCGCGCAGCCAAACGACCCGTATTTCAGGGTCAGCCGCAGCAGCGTCCATGGCGTCATTCAGCGCCTCGAACATGCCCTTGGTAATGGCGTTTTTCGTGCGCGGCGAACTCAGCGTCAGCCGCAGCACAGCGCCCATCTGTTCCGAAATTATCTGGGGGGTGTCTGAGGTACTCATGTCTTACTTTCCATTATGGGTGACGGTGCCAGAGTGTCGACCTGCCTTGGGACCAAGCGCGACACATCGGGAACCTTGAAAACGCCAACCTGTTGACGCCTTGGGGGGTCGCGTTACCGGGCTGACCCGCGATCATAAGGCGCGTGCAGAGCGGCCTGAACATCCAACAGATGTCCGCGTGACAGCGACCTTCACCGCATTGAACCCTTGCCGCAAAGACGTCGCCCAAGCATTCAGCCTGCTGTAGTCTGGCTGAGGATCGCTTCTTCTACCTGACCCAAGCGTTCCTTTCCAAAAAACAACTCGTCTCCAACAAAAAACGAAGGGATGCCGAACACGCCCCGCTCTACCGCAGCCGAAGTGTTGTCGATCAGTCGCTTCTTGGCGTCAGGCTCACCTGCGCGCGCAAGCCATCGCGCTCCATCCAGACCGGCCGCGTTCATCGCTTCTACGAACACGTCCGGGTCATCCATCTTTAGACCCTGCTCCCACATCGCCTTCATACCGGCCCTGATGTATTCTTCATGCGCTCCGTCAATCTCGGCCGCCGCTGCGCCACGCATCAACAAAAGCGAGTTTACGGGGAAATGCGGGTTCATCTTGAAACGGGTCAGGTCGTGTTTTCGTATGAACCGTTCATTCTCAAGCTGATCATACTGCATCTTGCCTTTGACATTGGCAAAAGCCATAAATGGCGGCTGGTTGCCGGTGGCCTTGAAAATGCCGCCCAGCAAGCACGGGATGTAATTGAACTTCGCGCCGGTGCGCGCTTCGATCCAGCTGATGGCCTGATCAACCAGATAGGCATTGGGGCTGGCCAGATCATAAATGAAATCAACCTTTGGCGACATGAATGGCTCCTCTCACCATTTTTCTTTCCAGGGACGCATATCCAGTTCATGCGTCCACGCGGTGCGGGGTTGCTTGTGCAACATCACATAGTTCTGAGCGATGTGCTCAGGGTTCAAAATCTGATCGCTGTCTCGCAGCTGATCGACATTGGGCATCACCGCACGGACGAATTCACTGTCGATCATCCCATCGATGATCGCGTGGGCAACATGAATGTTCTTCGGCCCCAGCTCGCGCGCCATGGATTGCGCCATCGCCCGCAAACCATGCTTGGCCGCGGAAAACGCCGAGAACCCGGCACCGCCGCGCATGCTGGCTGTTGCCCCGGTGAAAATGATGGTGCCGCGCTCTCGCTGCTGCATTCTGGCGGCGACCTCATGACCCATCAGGAAACCGGCGTAGCAATTAGTAGCCCAAACATCGCGAAAAAGTTGCGGAGAGGTTTTGGTGATGCCAGAGTTCACGTTTGCCCCAACATTGAAGACCGCCACTTCAATCGGGCCTACTTCAGTTTCGACGCGCTCGATCAGCTCTTTCATTTCAGTCTCGTCCCGCGCATTCGCGGGAAAGGCCACTGCCTTGTGGCCCTCGCTGCGGATCGAAGATGCCAACTCCTCCAACGCGTCGGCGTGGTTCTGGCGCCGGACCACACAAGCGGTCAGCCCTTCGCGCGCAAAGGCACGCGCAACGGCCGCTCCTGTGGCCACACCAGCCCCAATCACAAGACAGGCTCCGTTGGAGTTATTCATCGGCATTCTCTTTTTATAAAACCTGAGGCGGAAACAGTCAGGCGACCTTAGTGATGCGGCAAGGCAAGCCCCGGAAATGCGGGATGCCCTGTTCACGGTCCAGAAACTCTGGCTCGTCCGAGCAGAGCTGCGCGTCGGCCAAGGTCCAGGCGCTGTTCAGGCCGCCGGATTTGCCGACCTCTTCAGGCAGCCACCAACCATGGGGGACACGCACCAGACCCTGCGGAACCTTCTGCTTCAGCGTTACTTTCATTGTAACCGAGCCATGGGTCGTCGCAGCCTCGACCATGTCACCCTCGTCCACACCATGTTCGGCCGCATCTTTCGGATGCATGAAAATCAGCGGCTCGGGCGAGAACTTGCGCAGACCTTCGATACGGCGCTGGCCAGTCTGGAAGAACGGGCTTTCGCGAACACCGGTGAACAGGCGCAGAGGATAGTCTTTTCCTTCTTCCGGTTCTTCGCGCCAGTAGGGTAGCGGATCGAACCCGAAATCCCTGAGCGTCTCCGAATAAAGTTCAACCTTGCCCGAGGGGGTGGCAAAGCCGGTTTGTTCGTATTTGCGGAATTGCAGTTTCTCCAAATGCACGGGGTTGGACTCGGACATCTCGTCAAAGCTCATGCCCATGGGGGCCACGCGGTAGTCCAACAGGTCTTTCAGCGTCTCCCACGGGAAATGTTCACCCAGATCGAAACGGATCGCCAGATCGCGCCAGAACTCGTAGACATTGCGCGCCTCGCCGCGCGGTTCGACCGCCTTTTGCGACGTGCGGAAGATGCTGCTCCAGCCCAGGCCATCAGACAACGCTTCGCGCTCGGTCCAGGCATCGCCGGGCAGGATGTAATCGGCCAGCTCTGCCGAGGGGGTCATCACGTGCTCCATTGAGACGATCAGATCCTGATTCATCATCGCCTTATGGATCATCTGCATGTTGGCGTAGGACAGCAGCGGATTGTTCCCCAGAACAAAGAACGCCTTGACCGGGTACGGGTCACCATGCGCCATCGCCCGGAACAGGGCCGAGGGGTTGGCCATGTAGCACCCCGTAAGCTGGTTGGCGTATTCATACCCCCAGACTTTTTTCGCCGGGGCGTTATAGGGGGCCATGCCGCGATAGGTGAAAACCGGGTGTTGATCCGCGCCAAGCTGCTTGTCCTTCTGCGCCTGCGGCAGCGCCTCGTGCATTTCCAGAACCGAGTCGTGGATGATCTTGGGGTGGAACCCGTGCAGCACATCGCCGCCCGGCACGTCCAGATGTCCGCACAACGCCCGCAGCATCCCCTGCAGACGAATGGCCGAGGTCGAGTTGCGCTGCTGATCCGTAATGGGCGACCACGGAATGACCGAGGGTCCATTGGTTGCGTACACCCGCGCGGCCTTGGCGATCAGCTCACGGTCGACGCCGGTGATCTGCTCAACCCGTTCCAGCGGGAATTCATCGACCCGTTCGCGCAGCTCGTCAAAACCAATGGTCCAGTTTTCCACGAACTCCTTGTCGTACAGTCCTTCGTCCAGAATGACCTTGAGCCAGCCGAACATCATCGCCGCATCGGTGCCTGCCTTCAACGGCAGCCAGATATCGGCCATGTCGGTATTGGGAGTCTGTCGCGGATCGCAAACGATCAGCTTGGCCCCACGTTCACGAGCGCGCATGATCTGGTTGTAGATCGGCGTCCAGGAATGCGGGCCGGGGCTGTGGCCGAACAGCACGATACATTCGGTCTTGGTCAGATCGGCATAAGGATACCAGCCATAAACCATACGGTTCACCGCCGCCGTATTGCCTGCGCACAGCGCCACGCCTGAAATCCAGTTGGGCGAGCCCACAAGGTTCATGAACCGCCGAGACATACCATTGTCGGACTGCGTGTTCCAACTGCTGGTGGACACAGCAAATGCTTCGGGGCCGTGGGTGTCGATAACGGTTTTCAGACGGCTGGCGATATCTGCCATGGCGTCTTCCCACGACACCTGCTCCCACTGGCCGGAACCCCGCTCGCCCACTCGTTTCAGAGGGTGCAGAATACGGCTGGAATGCGCAAAACCTTCAGGTGCATGCACACCCTTCATGCAGATATTGCCCCGCCATTTGCGGTTGTCCAGCGCTTTGACCCGCTTGACCTGCTGGTCTTCGACCTCGACGTCAACGTGGCAGTAAATGTCACATGACGCACATAGAACGCGCTTGCCCTGCATGGGGATTCCTCCGGCTAATTACTATAATTTTTATAGGGACCGAGATTGGAAACTGTCAACGCGTATGCGGCCGCCAGATCGTTACGTCACACCAGCACAATCCCGCTCAGACTGAAACCGCTCGGACAATATCGACTTGGTCGTATGAGTCGAAACCGGTTCACCACACGTTTCGCAAACCAGCTTTGCTTTCATTTCGTGGCCCTTGCCCCTGTGAATGTTCATCAGCGGCAAATCTTCATCGGGTGCCGTGTTGCACCAGTCATCGCCCCACTGCTTCAACATGATAAGCGCAGGCCACAACGCCTGACCTTTCTCGGTAAGAGAATAGTCTTTGACCCCGTCGGACCCGGGGTGAGAAATGATTCCTTCTTCCTCAAGCTTGCGCAATCGAAGGGTCAACGACCGGGGCGACATGCCTGTCTGCTTTTGCAAGCTGGTAAAACGCCGGTTGCCCAGAAACAGTTCACGCAGGATGATGAAAGTCCAACTGTCGACAATCTGCGCGCTGGCTCGCGCAATGGAACAATGTTTTCCAGCTAGGTCACTGCGTTTCATACTGGGCCTGTTGATTTTGATTACACATCTGCTCGGCGGATCGGAGCTATTTTCACACCCAGAGGTTAACTTTGCGCGGCCTTTGCCGCAACCGGTCGGCAATTCGCAACAGGGGCTGACACCCCATGTCACCTGCAAAACGGGCAGCCATAATTGCGAGCAAGCAATCCGATTGCCTTCTCTGACGCTCTGTGTCTAGATTTTGCGCATCAATTCCGAACACAACTCGGCGTCACCTTTTTTAAGGGCTTTGAAAATCTTTTTGTGGGCGGCGTGCGATGTCTTTGAACGCTCCGCATCCGAGAAATAGAGCAGGCGCTTTTCCCGCGTGAATTCGTAAAACCAGTTCACCACGCGCAGCAACAGCGAATTCCGACTGCACGCGACGATCGCTTTGTGAAAATCTTCGTCTTCAAAATTGATCGGCTTGCCTTCCGCAATGCGCGTCTCAGTATCGGCCAGGATTTTTCGGATCACGTCCAAGTCTTCTTCCGTGCGCCGCTCTGCCGCTATTTGCGCCGCCTTCACTTCCAGAATACTACGAACTTCGCCCGCTTCTTCGGCTTGTTTCAGGTTGAGCCCAAGACCGGCATTTACCTCGATCACCAAAGTATCAATGCTGCTGTCGGCACCAAGATCCCTAAGGAAAATCCCGGCCTGCGGACGCCTTTCAACCACCCTCAGCGCTTCCAGCGCTGTGAAGGCTTCGCGCACGGCAGAGCGGGTCGTCCCGAATTTTTCAGCAAATTCACGTTCCGAAAAAAGACGCTCGCCGCTTTCAAAATGACGCTCGCGAATGAATTTCAGAATCTCGCCCTGAAGAAGCGTTGAAGAAGATGCCATTTCATACCTCGATCTACCTAACTCGTTTGGCAGCCATGTGTTTTCTTGTCCATCAAATTGGCACTACCACAATACGTAGGCGCGACCGAACACATTGCACGGTGGAATCCCAAAAAGTTCGCCCCCTCAATCAAGTGCACAGATCGGGCGACAAGCGAACACGCGTATCAACAACTTTCCACCCAAGGGGTTCCCGCATGGCGTTCCATACGGCAAGCTGGGAACTAGGGTTGATCTGGACAACAGCACACAGGGGCATCAATGCGGCTGATTAGGATCTGTTTTGGTGCAGCGGCGATGATTTTTGTCGTCGTTTTCGCGTTGAAGCTGGCCTTCCCTTTGCCAGATTCAAACTTCTCTGCAGCGACGCAAAAACAGGATCCGGACTGGACCGGACCTTTGGGCGCCACGATACAGAATGCCCTGAATCGCAACCCCGGGCTGGATGGCGTTCGCCCTCTGGGGAATGGCCGGGCAGCTTTCGCGGCTCGGGCGATCCTGGCTCGTGAAGCCGTGTCGTCGATCGACGCACAGTATTACATCTGGCAGGATGATGTCACCGGGTTGATGCTTCTTGACGAGCTCATGTCAGCAGCCGAACGCGGTGTGCGCGTCAGGTTGCTGGTCGACGACAACGGTATCTCCGGGCTTGATGGCTTACTGGCGGAACTGGATGCGATGCCCACGGCAAGCGTTCGGATTTTCAATCCTTTCACTCTCAGAAAACCCAAGCTGCTGTCCTACGCCTTTGATTTTTCGCGCTTGAACCGGCGTATGCACAACAAGTCCATGACCGTAGACGGCGTCGTCACGATCATCGGTGGCCGCAACATCGGGGACATCTACTTCGACTACGGGGCTGGCACTCATTATTTGGATGTAGACGCGATAGCCATCGGACCAATTGTCGAGGAGGTTTCCAGATCCTTCGACGATTATTGGAACAGTGACTCATCCTATGATGCGCAACTTTTTCTACCTTACTCGGATGAAAAACAACTTCGATCCCTCGCCGAAGCTGCCCGTCAATCGGCGCTTGGCGCAGGCTATCAAAAAGCGATCAGAGACAATGAGCTTGCCGATCAGATAGCCGCGCGCAATCTGAAATTCGAGTGGAGCGAAGTCACCCTGTTCGTTGACGATCCCGCCAAAGGTCTGGGCAACGTCAAAGCCGAAGACCTGATCGTCGAGCAACTGATTGGGTTCGCAAACGAGTCCCGTCAATCATTGGACCTTGTTTCAGCGTATTTCATTCCCGGCGAAAGGGGTGCCGACGTTCTGGAAGGGCTGGCCCGATCCGGAGTGCAGGTCCGGGTTTTGACCAACTCGTTGGACGCGACCGATGTGATGCCGGTTCATGCAGCCTATATGGGGTACAGGGACTCACTGCTGGCAAGCGGTGTCGAACTGTTCGAGCTGCGTGCGCTGCGCAGGGAACAGCGTGACAGGACTCTGCCCGAGATACTTGCGGGGTCCGCATCGGGATTGCATGCAAAAGTATTTGGGTCCGACGGCGAACGTATTTTCATCGGGTCCTACAACCTGGATCCCAGATCAGCACGCCTGAATACGGAAATGGGCCTGATGATCGAAAGCCCTGCAATCGCGGCATCTCTGGCTTCGCAGATGGACAGGCCGGACATTTCATACCGCGTTGAACTCAACGGCGACGGCAAGATGATCTGGGTTCAAGAAGAGAATGACGGGTCGAAAGTCATTCACGAAACAGACCCGGAAACAAGCAGATTTCAACGCGCTCTGGCGGCAGTCGTCAGGTGGCTGCCCGTCGAGTGGATGCTCTGAGCGGATAGACGCACAGGTCAGAAGCCGTGCAAGAGGGTTTCCAACCTCTTCTTCAACCCGAACGCACTAAGGGCAAAGCGCGGAGGCACCGGCGGCCGCGCCTGACCTGATCAAATGTCCAGAGTGTTCTCTTTTTCCCACCGACTAAAGTGGCTGACGAACGAATTCCATTCCTGATGCTTCATCTTGAGAAACGCGGTCGAGAACTCCTCGCCCATCATCGTTTTCAACTCGGAATCCTTGTCATAGGCGCGCAGGCCGTCCAGCATATTGAGCGGCAGCTTCGGAGCATCCGTAACCGTGTGCCCTTCGGCATACATATCGATATCGTATCGCTGGCCCGGATCGGCCTTGGTTCGTATTCCGGACAGACCAGCCGCGATAATCACCGCCTGTAGCAAATAGGGGTTTGCAGCCCCGTCCGCCAAGCGCAGCTCGAACCGGCCGGGGCCCGGTACGCGAACCATGTGGGTCCGGTTATTGCCGGTCCACGTCACGGTATTGGGAGCCCACGTTGCTCCGGACATGGTGCGCGGAGCGTTGATCCGTTTGTAGCTGTTGACGGTCGGGTTGGTGATCGCGGCAAGCGCGCTGGCGTGTTTCATGATCCCGCCAAGGAAATGCTTGCCCTTTTCACCAAGCCCGACTTCTCCGGTCGGGCCGTCCCCTGCGCCCGCAAAGACGTTGGTCTTCGCCTCCGCGCCCGGTGCATCCCAGACCGAGATATGGGCATGGCAGCCATTCCCTGTCAGCCCCTCGATCGGCTTTGGCATGAAGGTTGCGCGAAAGCCGTGTTTTTCCGCGACTGATTTGGTCATGAACTTGAAAAAGGAATGTTTGTCAGCCGTTCTCAGGACATCATCAAATTCCCAGTTCATTTCAAACTGGCCGTTGGCATCCTCGTGATCGTTCTGATACGGCCCCCAGCCAAGTTCCAGCATGTAATCACAAATCTCACGAACCACGTCATAGCGGCGCATCACCGCCTGCTGGTCGTAACAGGGCTTTTCAGCCGTGTCGTATGGGTCGCTGATCTGGTCGCCGTCCGGTGTCAGCAGAAAGAACTCGGCCTCGATCCCGGTTTTCACATGCAAACCTTCGGCAGCAGCTTCGTCGATCAGGCGGCGCAGCACGTTGCGGGGGGCTTGCGCCACATCGTCGCCCTCCATCACGCAGTTCGCGGCAACCCAGGCGACCTCGGGCTTCCACGGCAACTGAATAACCGAAGACGGATCGGGCACCGCCAGCATGTCAGGATGCGCAGGGGTCATATCCAGCCAAGTGGCAAACCCGGCAAACCCTGCGCCTTCTTCCTGCATCTCGGCGATCGCCTGCGCCGGCACCAGTTTCGCGCGTTGTCCACCGAACAGGTCAGTGAACGAAATCATGAAGTACTTTATGCCTTTTTCCTTGGCGAAAGCAGCCAGATCAGTCGTCATGCTCAGCTTTCCTTTCCCTGTTGCTTGAGTACAAAAAGCGCAGCCCCCATAGGGACCGCGCGTCTAGTGTTCAGAACCCTGCTTTGCCCGGATACCAGTCCGTTCCCGCAAGAGGCACCTTGGCCATCGCCGCAGCCTCCATAGTCAGGGCGCACAAATCCTCGGGCTCGAGATTGTGCAGGTGATTGTGACCGCAGGCGCGGGCAATGGTCTGCGCCTCAAGCGTCATCACCTTGAGGTAATTGCGCAACCGCCGACCGGCATCGACCGGATCAAGACGCGCGGCAAGTTCTGGGTCTTGCGTGGTGATGCCGGCGGGATCCTGCCCTTCGTGCCAGTCGTCATAAGCTCCGGTAGTGGTCCCCAGTTTCTGATATTCGGATTCCCATTTCGGGTCGTTGTCTCCGATCGCAATCAGCGCGGCGGTGCCAATGGCAACCGCATCCGCCCCCAACGCCATCACCTTGGCCACATCAGCGCCGGTACGGATTCCCCCCGAGATCACCAGTTGCACCTCACGATGAACCCCTAAATCCTGCAACGCTTGGACTGCGGGCCGGATACAGGCCAATGTCGGAATTCCTACATGTTCGATAAACACGTCCTGCGTTGCTGCGGTGCCGCCTTGCATACCGTCCATGACGACAACATCGGCACCGGCTTTCACCGCGAGTGCAGTGTCATAATACGGGCGTGTCGCTCCGACTTTGACATAGATCGGCACTTGCCAGCCCGTGATTTCACGCAGTTCGAGGATTTTGATCTCCAGATCGTCCGGACCGGTCCAATCCGGGTGACGACAGGCCGAGCGTTGATCGATGCCCTTGGGCAAAGTGCGCATTTCAGCCACGCGGTCACTGATCTTTTGGCCCAGCAGCATCCCTCCTCCGCCGGGTTTCGCGCCCTGCCCCACAACGATCTCGATCGCGTCTGCTTTGCGCAAGTCGTCCGGGTTCATGCCATACCGCGAGGGTAAATATTGATACACCAGCTTGGTAGAATGGCCTCTTTCTTCGGGCGTCATTCCGCCGTCGCCAGTGGTTGTGGATGTTCCCGCCATCGACGCGCCCCGCCCCAGTGCCTCTTTTGCCGGACCAGACAGCGCACCAAAGCTCATACCGGCAATTGTGATCGGAATATCAAGCTCGATGGGGGACTTGGCATATCGAGTGCCGAGTGTGACCGACGTATCGCAACGCTCGCGGTAACCTTCCAGCGGATACCGGCTAACGCTTGCTCCTAGAAACAACAGGTCGTCAAAATGCGGAACCTTGCGTTTCGCGCCACCCCCTCGAATGTCGTAGATACCGGTGGCAGCCGCGCGCCGGATCTCGGCGTTGATCGGGTTGGAAAACGTCGCTGATTGAATCGGGGCCGTGCGGGGGATGCCATTATTGTCCATGTCCTTCATATCCCTCAATAATCCTGCGCGTTATCAACGTCGAAATTATACAGCTTGCGGGCTGAACCATAGCGTCTGAACTCCTCTGGTTTTGCGTCGCTTTCTGCGCGCTTCAGCAGGTCAGCCAGAATGTCCAGATGCTCGGGGCGCATCTCTTTTTCGATGCAGTCCGCGCCCAGACTTTTGACCGAACCGCGCACAAATAGCCGCGCCTCATAGAGGGAATCTCCCAACGCGTCGCCTGCATCGCCGCAGACCACCAGATTGCCCGCCTGTGCCATGAATGCCGACATGTGGCCGATATTGCCATGCACCACGATGTCTATCCCCTTCATCGAGATTCCGCAGCGCGAGCTGGCATTACCCTTGACCACCAGCAAGCCGCCATGCCCGGTCGCGCCAGCGTATTGGCTGGCGTCACCCTCGACCACAACGGTGCCGGACATCATGTTCTCGGCCACGCCCGGACCAACGGAACCTTCGACCCTGATCGTGGCCTGTTTGTTCATGCCCGCGCAGTAGTATCCTGTCGAACCCTTGACCGTGACTTCAATCGGCGCGTCCAGACCGACGGCTATGGCGTGGCTACCCTTCGGGTTTACCACCTGCCAGAAAGACTGGTTGGTAACCTGGTTTTGGGCCTGCAAAGCAGAGTTGAGACCACGCACGCCGTTCACAGAAACATCGTATGTCTGCATATCAGTGGCTCCAGAAATAGACGGTGGCGGGTTCGGGTTCCCAGACTTTCGCGCCTTCGATTCCCGGCAGGTTGACCAACGCACGATACTCGCTGCCAAAGGCCACATATTGATCGGTTTCGGCCATCACCGCAGGCTTGCATGCAATCGGATCACGGACCACGCCAAACCCGTCTTTTGTGCCGACGACAAAGGTGAAGAACCCGTCCAGATCCTCCAGGCTGCTCTCTAGCGCCTCACCCAAAGAGGCACCGTTCTGCATCTTCCACGTCAGATAGGCCGCCCCAACCTCGGTATCGTTCATCGACTCGATCCGAACACCCTCGCGGCGCAACTTGCGACGCAATGAGTTGTGGTTCGACAAGGAGCCATTGTGCACCAGACACTGGTCGCCACCCGTCGAAAACGGATGAGCGCCTTCGGTTGTCACAGCGGATTCAGTCGCCATGCGCGTATGGCCAATGCCATGAGAACCGCGCATCGAAGAGACCGTGAACCGACTGGCGACGTCTTTCGGCAGGCCGACCTCTTTATAGATTTCGATCACATCGCCGCCGGACATGATACGCAAGCCCGGACGCAGTTCGCGCAGCGCTTGGCGTGCCCGATCTATCTGCTGACTGTCCATTGAAAGAACGGCGTGGGTGTCATTTGCCGCCAAGGAAACCTCGGCCTCAATGGCGCTACCCAGTTCATGTGCAAGCGTTGCAAAGTCAACATCGGGCGTGTCCGACTGAATGGTCAGCTTGCCTTTTCCTTCCGTTTCCCGACCATAGATCGCAATGCCTGCGCTGTCCGGTCCGCGATCCGTCATGGTGATCAGCATATCCGTAAGCAGCTCGCCCAATCTGGGTTCGAGGGTCTTGTCTTTCAAAAAGATGCCGACAATCCCGCACATCTGATGAATCTCCTGTAGTGAACTTGCAGGAGAGATATCACTGTCAGGAATGTTATTCAACTGATAAGAAACTATCTCGGAAGGTAAATCCTCCGATCCGCCGCGCCTTACCGAATTTTTAACCAGCGGTATTCGGGTAGGAAATGACGGACAGGAACCTGATCGGCAACTCGATCAACTCCTCCGGGCCGTGTGGGGCATCGGCGTCAAAGAAAAGCGTGTCCCCCGGTCTAAGATGATACATTTGCGACCCGTGACGATACAGAACCTGACCTTCAAGAACATATAAGAACTCCAACCCATCGTGCTGGAATGTCGGGAAGGTGTCCGACTCTTCACTGAGGGTGATCAAATAGGGCTCGGTGACGATGCCGCTTGAGTTCGATCCCAGATGCCCCAGCAGATTATACTGATGACCCGCCCTTGTCCCGGCACGCTCGATCTCAAGCCCGGTACCGGCGCGCGTGTGGATAGCCTCGCGCTTTTCCTCAAATCCACGAAAAAAAGTCGTCAAAGGGACTCCCAGCCCGTGCGCCAGAAGTTGAAGCGTCGTCAATGACGGCGAAGTCATTCCGTTCTCGATCTTGGACAACATCCCGATGGACAGGCCGGTCTGCTCGGCCAATTCCTTGACCGTTATTCCACGGTTTTGCCTAAGCGCCTTGACTTCTTTGCCAATCGCAACTTCCAGGTTGCGCTCTTTCTCGACGCGAACCCGATGCGGATCCTGCGCCAAAGGCAGAGAACTGCCTACCCCTTGATTTGCGCCCTGCCCCATGATCCCAATCCTGATTTGCCTCACCGCGTCATATCCGACGAAGCTACCAAATTGAATCTATAGGTGCAGAAAATTCACGTCACTGAAAAAGACCGGCCAACCTCGGCAAAGTCAGTAACGTCAAGCGGGGCGATCTCGATCCGGGTTTCCGAAAGTCGCGTCTGGATATCGGCACGCAACGCCTTCATGGGTTCCATCCGGCGGGCACAGAGGACAAGATCGTAGATTAGCGCCCTCTGCGAAAGGTTCTGGGCCGATCAAAACGCATCGCAACCATATTCAAATTATCCGGGACGCGCCTGTGATTTCTACAGGCGCGCGCCCTCGCAGTTTACTCAGCCGGTGAGGTTGCGGTGACCCATTCCCGGTCTGGCGCACGGTCGTCACCCGACGAGAAACGGAGAGTGCCCATCAACCAATCGGTCAGAGGAAAAGTAACGTTGAAGTTGGCATCATGCATCATATCGCGATTATGGTGCACAGTGTGGAACAGGCGCAGATATTTCCAACCGGGAAGGAGACTGAAAACGCGCTCGGTTCTTGTGCTTCGAGGCACATGGAAACTGAAGTGCAGAATCTCGTACATCAGATATTGCGAAATCACGACTGTGCCAAATAGCAGACCCACATTCATATTGAACAGCCATGTCAAAAGCAGACCGCCGGGAACGGCAATCAGGACTGTGAACAACATGATCAGATAGATTGGAAAGATCACCACGCGCCAATCCAAAACCATCTGATAACCCATATCGTGTTCTTCAAAAAAGGTATGATGATCACCGGTATGACGCTGATAAAACAGCTTCATGATCTTGGTCTTGCGATGACCGAACCACCTGTGCGCAGAATAATCCGCGATATTGCTTCCGATGATCGCTATCGGGACAATCCACAAGTCCACCCATTCAAAACCATTCAGGTTGGAAAGAGCAAACCACATCAGCCCACCGGCAACGGTACACAAGGTCATCAAGTGAATCCCGCCGCTGTAATAGGGGCTTATTTTCGCCCGGTATTTTGCCCGAAACCTTTCACGCGACTCGTCACTCATCTCCAAATCCTCCTCAAAACTTTGTTAATGGCCAGATGTGATATTCAGGCAGAAGACTCCGCCAGAGAAACGGGCCGAGGTGCCTCGACCGGTGTCAGTTGGTAGTCTTTCAGCCGAACTTTCCGCGTCTGCAGGCGGTATTCCCACGAAAAGCCAGGCCAAAGCGCGGTGTTTTTCCCCGAGCTTGTCAGGTACCAGCTGTTGCAACCGGACATCCAAGTGGTCTTTTTCATGCGGTTTTGCAGCCAGGTATTGAACTTGTCCTGCACGTGTTTGTGCACATCAAATGATGCAACCCCGGCCGCATCCATCTGCCGAACCATGTCCATGATGTAGTTAAACTGCGACTCAAAATAGAAAATCATCGAAGTATGCCGGACACGGTATTCGGCCCCATAAGCAACATCAGGTTCGGGAACCCTGAAACAGTTACGCCCTTATAGGCTTCTGCACCGTCCGCCCAGGCGTCATTAATGCTCAGCCCGTTCGCGCCTGTAATTGGATAGGGCGCGGCCTCGGTGGGAACCTTGAAACCTGTCGCGCAGACGATTGCATCGACCTCTACCGCGCGCCCTGTTCCGTCGATTATCGTGTTGCCCCGAATTTCCCCCACGCCGTCCGTGATCAGATCGACATTCCGCTTTACAAGCGCCGGGTACCATTCGTTGGACAGCAGAGTTCTCTTGCATCCCACCTTATAGTCAGGAGTCACCTTGCGACGCATTTCCGGGTCTTTGATGAAGCTGTTGATGTGTTTTTCACCCATTCGCTGAGCGATCGGCGTAAGCGGCGTGTCATAAACGATGACCGGCGATTTTGCCTCGGCGCTCCAATAGATCAGTTGCCGTCTAAGGTATTGCAACAGAGGGAACCGGCGGAAGCGGTTTTTGCTGACTGCATCAAAAGTCCGCTCCGGTTTGGGTAGAACCCAGGATGGCGTCCGCTGAAACACACTTAGCTTCGAGACCTGATCCGCAATGGCAGGCACAACTTGAATAGCACTGGCACCGCTGCCGATCACCGCCACTCGTTTGCCGGTCAGATCATAGTCGTGGTCCCAGACCGCCGTGTGCAGCACCTTGCCGTCGAAGGACTCAAAACCTTCTATCTGCGGATAAGCGGGATCGCTGAGAGAACCGTGGCCTGCTATCAGAAGATTGGCTTCGATGGTTTTGCCTTCTTCGGTCGTGGCTTTCCAGACATTGCGTTGATCGTCGAACGTGGCACTGTTGATTGTCGTGTTGAACTCGATGAACTGATGCAGGTCGTATTTGTCAACGCAATGACGGATGTAGTCCAGAATCTCACCCTGTTCGCCAAAGGCACGGGACCATTCGGCGTAGGGCTCAAATGAATAGGAATACAGGTGGGACTGCACATCGCAGGCCGCACCAGGATAGGTGTTGTCCCGCCAGGTTCCACCATCCTCGGACCCACGCTCGTAAATCCGAAAGTTGGTGTAGCCCGCCTCTTTGAGCTTGATCGCAATTCCCAACCCCGAAAATCCGGTGCCGATGATTGCGATATTGAATTGGCCTGATCGGAAACTCATTTCTTCCCTCTCGACGTTCGACTGCACACCGCGTTCAAAGCGGGGTGCGAGACATAATCTGTTCGATTTCCGGCTCAACCTGCACGCCGACGCTGTTGAGAATGCTGGCAAGTCCGGTATAGGTGGCGATCAGGAACAAGAGCTCGATCAAGAGCTTCTGATCCAGATGGTCTGTCAGCGACTTCCATGTCTCTGGCGAGACCGCGTGCGCGTCGATCATCTCGTCGACGGCCGTCAGGATGGCGCGTTCATCCGCAGACCAACCTTCGGCTTCTGGTCCCTGCGGGATGCGGCGTATGTCGGCCACGGTCAAGCCAGCACGCATTCCGATATCGCAATGATGGCTCCATTCATAAAACGAGCGGGTCTTCCACCCTACGCGCAACAGCGCCAATTCGGTTTGTCGCCGGGTCAGTTCACCTTTGGGCATGATCTTCGCGTTGAATTTCGCAAAGGAGAAATAGACGCGGAAATTTCGGAAAAAGGTCTGAAACAGGTTCGTTGATTTTGCACCGCCAATCTTGACTATCATGTGCAGGACGAACCGTTTGTAAGGACCAAGTTCTGACTTACTCAAAGGGGTCAGTCGAGCAGAGTCCAGTTTCTTCCATCCGCCCTCTGGCTCAAGGTCTAGCAACGAGTCTTTCGTCACGTCTATCTCCGTCATTTGATCAGGTGCGCAGCCCTGTTTTTGGGGCTGCGCCTGCTCTTGTTGCCTGTATTTCAGTTGATCTTGCGCTTGCGGAAGCGGAGCTTCTGCATAAGCATGAGCTGTTTGTACATGAAGTTGCCCCAGGGCGGTGCGACCATCGCCGTGGCGTTGAACTTGCCCTTGCGCACGATGCCCTTGGCCTTCGAGAAGGTGCGGAACCCTTCCTCGCCGTGATAGTGCCCCATGCCCGACGGACCGATGCCGCCGAACGGGATGTCGTCGACACCCACATGCGAAACCGTGTCGTTCACGCAGGCACCGCCAGAGTGGGTCCGCGCCAGAATGTCATCCGCACGGCGCTTGTCCCAGTCAAAGTAGTACAGCGCCAGCGGGCGCGGACGCGCATGCACATAGGCGATTGCATCTTCCAGCGTGTCGTAGGCAATCACCGGCAGGATCGGGCCAAAAATCTCTTCCTGCATCACCAGCATGCTATCATCCGCGCCCAGAACCAGGGTCAGAGGCATCTTGCGCGTGCCCCCAAAGGTTTCGCCCTTGGGGTTGATCTGGATGATCTCGGCACCTTTTTCCTCGGCATCCGTCAGATAACCCTCAAGCCGGGCCTTCTGCCGTTCGGTGATGATCGCGGTGTAGTCGGCGTTCTCGCGCAGGCTCGGATACGCCTTCGTCATCGCATCCGAGAACGCGGACGCAAAGGCGTTGACCTTGTCGCGCGGGCACAGGACATAGTCAGGCGAGACACAGATCTGACCGGCATTGAAGCCCTTGCCGAAACCGATCCGGCTGGCCGCCTCGTCCAGCGGAAAGTCGTCGTGGATGATCGCCGGAGACTTGCCGCCCAGCTCAAGGGTCACGGGTGTCAGATTGTCCGAAGCCGCCTTCATCACGATCTTACCCACCTGGGTCGAACCGGTGAAGACCAGATGGTCAAACGGCAGCTTGGTGAACTCGGTCGCAACCTCGACACCGCCTGTCACCACGGTGACTTCGTCCTCTGCATAGATATCCGCGAGGATCTCCTTCATGAGCTCACCCGACGCCGGCGCAAATTCCGAGGTCTTGATCATCGCCCGGTTGCCCGCGGCCAAGGCACCGATCAGCGGCGAAAGCCCCAGAAAGAACGGGAAGTTCCACGGCACCACGATGCCCACAACCCCAACAGGCTGATAGCGCACCTCGACCTTCGCCGGCATCACCGTCATCGGCGCGTGGCGGCGCTGGGGCTTCATCAGCTTGCGCAGACGCTTGCGGTAATAGGCAATTCCGTCCAGCAGAGGCATGAGCTCGGCCAGCTCGGTCTCGGCCGCCGCTCGGTTCGAGAAGTCCTTGTTGCAGGCCGCAATAATCCGTGCCCGATTGTCCAAAAGCGCATTGTGCAACTTGTCCAGACGCCGCACACGCGTCGCACGATCCGGCAGCGGATCTCCAAGACACGCCTTCTTCTGCGCCAGAAGAAGACCCTCAAGGTCAGGAAGTTCCGATTGGACAGGTGTCAGATGAGGGGCAGACATGTTCGTCTCCAATGATTGAACCAAGGGGAAAAGTCAGGCAGCCGAAGAAATGCCCAAAGGGCTTAGGGACACCACGACTGTTGACGATGAACGCATTTTTCTCCTCCTCACTTAAAGATTGGGGCAGGTCGCCAAAAAGCCGATACCCGTTCCGGCAAATTTTTTGACATTTTACGCCATCAAGAATATCTGTTCCAAATGACTCAAACCCCTCAGACACGCGGGCCCGAAAGCCTCAGAATATTGTGCGAAGCTGCGCCTGAGTTCGGCGTAACGGTTGAACAATGCCTTGAAAGAACGGGATTAAATCCGTTCTCTTTGTATGACTCCGACACCCTGATCAAGAGGGACCAGGAACTGACCGTGATCTCAAACTTCCTGCGCCATGCGCCCCGCCGCGTGGGTTTGGGTATTGAAATTGGCCGAAGGTATCGCCTCGAGATGTTTGGTATCTGGGGGTATGCTGTCCTGAGCAGCCCAACTCTGGGATCGGGGCTGGAGACCGCCGTAAAGTTTGCCAATCTTTCCTTTCTGATCGCACATCTGGAGCTGATTCAAGACCGGGACAGCATCTTGCTGAACTATGACACCACCGGCCTGCCCAAGGAGGTAAAGACCTTTGTTCTTGAACGGCATCTGGCGGTACTTCAGACATTCAGCCATGCGCTTTTGGTGGACCCCTCACTGTATCAACCCGTGTTCAGAACGACCGAGCGCGACCCGCAGGTCTTGGAAACGCTTCAAAGAGAACTTGGCCTGATCGTACAGAAAGACGACAAGCTGGACGCCGTCGTGTTGCCGAGGGCACTTTTGGATCTTGCCCTTCCACATCACGACCCGAAGGCTTTGGCCATCTGCCTTGAGCAATGCCGCGACCTGTTGAATCGCACTGCTGAGGCCCAGAACGTCTGGACAAGTCGAGTGCGGGATGCCGTTCTATCCGAAGTCAAACCTACGCTTAAAATCGAAGACATCGCAGCTCTGCTAGGTGTCAGCCCCAGAACCCTCAACCGGCGGCTCCGCGACGAGGGCACGACCTTTCGCAAGACACTTGTAAAAACACGCCTCGCTATCGCGCATGAGTTTCTGACGACAACGGGGCTGAGCGTCTCCGCAGCCGCCTGGCGCGTCGGATATTCAGAGCCGTCCAGTTTCGTGCGCGCGTATTCCCGCGAATATGGCGGACCACCGCGAAGGGTCACGCGCGGGAGCCCCCGTGAATAATTGGGCGCTGGCAGCGACCCCGGTTGCGATATGTCAATGAAACGAGGCGGGCCAGAACATGCCGCACCCGTCGCGCAAACGCAGCTCTCTTACGCCCACAGACCGAACAAACGTCAGCTTTGCTGCTTAATCGCACCAATAACGACGTCCAAAGCCTTGTCCAGATCCTCCCGCGAAATCGTTAGAGGCGGAGATAGGGTCAGAACACAGCCCTGGCTGATCTTGAAACTCACGCCTCCATTAAGGCAGGCATAGTAGATACGTTCGGCGCAGGCATTGTCGGCCTCACGAGTGCTGCGGCTTTTGACGATTTCAACACCGAACATCAAACCCCGCCCTCGAATGTCCCCTACTATTTCGACCTCGCTCAACTCGGTCTGCAAACGAGCCATGGCGTGCCTTCCCAAGTCGGCGGAACGCTCGACCAGCCCCTCGTCTTCGATGATCTCGATCGTAGTCAATGCAGCCCGGGCCGTAACCGGGTTCTTTTCATGTGTGTAGTGCCCGATCGCAAAATCACCGCAGACGTCCAAGTCTTGACGGGTGACACACGCGGCGATGGGCAGGATGCCGCCACCCAGCGACTTGCCCAACGTTACAATGTCGGGAATTATCTCGTCATGCTCGAAGGCGAACATCTTTCCGGTCTTGCCCAAGCCCGTCGGTATCTCGTCCATGATCAGCAGGGCGCCGTGTTTATTGCATGCCTCGCGCACGGACTTCCAAAACCCGGCCGGCGGCACATAGGGAACGGCACGCATCGGTTCAGCGATTACGGCGGCCACGTCGCCTTCTCGTTCCAATGCAAACTCGACCATTTTTGCGCAGGCCAGCCCACAGGTTTCCGGGCCGGGATGATTGTATGGACAGCGATAACAGGCAAACGGTGCCACATGTTCCGCGCCCGGCAGCAACGGGCCTGCAATATGACTGCGGAATGTCGCCTCGCCGCCGACCGAGGATGCGCCGAAACCCGCCCCGTGGAAGGCATCCCAGAAGCTAACGGTTTTGAAACGACCCGTTGAGGCACGCGCGACTTTCAATGCGACCTCATTGGCGTCGGACCCACCGGTTGTGAACAGAGATTTGTTCAAGTCTCCCGGAGCGATCTCGGCCAGTTTCTCGGCCAGCTCAACGGCAGGATCATTTGTAAACCGACGCGGAGCAAAGGGCAGATCATCAAGCTGTTTTTTGATCGCAGCCACCAGCCGAGGGTGGCCGTACCCAATATGGTGCACGGAATTTCCGTGAAAATCCATATACCTGCGCCCATCCATATCCTCGATCCAAATGCCTTCGGCCTTGGCAATGGTACTCACACAGGGGCTGGACAAACTCTGATGAAGAAACGCGTTCGAGTCGCGCTTTAACAGTGGTTCAGATCGAGGTCCAATCGAAGACTTCAACCAGTTTCGGCGGGCTTCAGACGTATTCGACTCGCCTTCGGTATGGGTGATTTTAACGTCCATCAGTTTCTCGATTTTGGCTGGCTGTTTGCTGAAATCAAACGACGAGGCACCGTTACCGGAGCCTCGCCGCATTACCGTTCCATTGTTGACTGGCGACGGCTCAATTTGGCCACGGCAACGAGTAGGTCTTTACGTTGGTGAAGAACTTCATCGCTTCGATCACGCCTTCCTTCACGCCATTCCCGCTGTCCTTGATCCCGCCAAACGGTGACATCTCGATCCTGTATCCGGGCTGTTCCCAGATATTACAGGTTCCGACGTTCAGCCCGTTGATATAAGCAATCGCGCGGTTCAGATCGTTGGTGCAGACCCCAGATGACAATCCGAACTCGGTTGAGTTTGAAATCGCCATAACATCATCGTCATTGTCGGGCACGCGGACGATGGGGACGATGGGACCAAAGGTTTCCTCCATCACCAGCTCGCTGTCATGGGGCACCTTATCAACCACAATCGGAGGCAGCAAAGCCCCCTGTCGGCCGGGGTGATACAGGATTTCGGCCCCTTCCTTTTCGGCCATGAAGACGCGGTTCTCGAAGACTTCCGCTGCCTTGTCGTGGATCACACACCCAAGCTCTGTCTCTGGGTCCTGCGGATCGCCGAACTTGATCTTTTTAGCCTTTTCCAGAACCAGCGGCACAAATTTGTCTGCGACACTTTCCTGAACCAGAATGCGCTTGATCGCGGTGCACCGCTGACCCGAGTTACCCGTAGCGCCCGCAACGGCAATGGTGGCGGCTTTGTCCAAATCCGCATCCGACAGATCGTTCAAAACGATCAGGGGATCGTTTCCGCCCAATTCCAGAGCCTGACGTTTGTAGACACCTTTGGCCGCGATCATCTTCCCGACCGGAACCCCGCCGGTAAAAGTGATGATGTCGATATTTTCATTGGTGACCATTTCGTCACCGATGTCCTGCGGCCAGCCAGTGACAACCTGGAACATTTCAGGCGGCAGACCGGCCTCGTACAGAATGTCAGCCAACGTCAGGCAGGTCATCGGCGTCAATTCCGTCGGTTTGCAGACCATGCAGTTGTTGGTGGCGATCGACGGCGCGATCTTGTGACTGACCATGTTGAGCGGGTGATTGAACGGCGTGATCGCACTGATCGCGGTCACCGGCTCTCGCGTTGTGAAGATTTTACGCGCCTTGCCGTTATGGGTCAGATCGCACGAGAATATCTCACCATCGTCCTTCAGCGCTTCGGCCGCGGCGAACTGATAGACATCCTGCGCGCGTTTCGTTTCGTAAATCGCGTGCTGGTGGCAGATGCCCAATTCCAGCACCAACCACTTCGCCAGATATTCCCGACGCTCGCCAATCAGTTCTCCGGCGCGTTGCAGAATTTGGCTGCGTTCATAGCGGGTCAGCTTGGGCTTGTAGTTCGCTGCGATCTCGAACGCCTTGCGCGCATGTTCGGCGTTACCCGCAGGAACATATCCAACCACTTCGTTCGTGTAGGGATAGAGAACTGGAACCTTGTCATCGGTAAAGACAACCTCTCCGCCGATCCGCATGCCTTCGTTTCTGATTTCGGCTTCACTCATGACTTGATCTTTCATGGTTACTGCGCCGCCGCTGTTGTGGCGTAGAAGAACGCATCAAAGTTTCGCAGATCGGGCGCGTTGCCCAGATCAATCACGCGGTTCACGATAAAGGGCACTTCCTGCTCTGTCAGCCCGCCATGACTGCGCAGGGGCTCCTTGAGCGCGGCCAGATCATGGCGGTCCGCCGAGGTTCCGATGGTCATGTTCTCGCCCGAGATCATCACGATATCGCCGATACGATCCGCAGGAAGTTCAAAGCGTCGGATCGCTTCGTCTTTATCGACCACAAGGATCAATTCTTCCCGAGCGTCCAGTTTGGCCATGATGTCCGCAACATCCGCGCCCTCGGGCAAATAGGCGGTGGCAAATGCACCAAGCGCACCGTGGTGCACCACGTAGGGATCGGTGATCGGAAGGATCACGCGCGCCTGACCTTCACCCAGCCATTCATCCATAAGGTCCTGCGCATAAATGACATTTGGTTCGCCATCGGCGTTGTGCTTGGGCTTCATCCCGTGATCGGCGGTGACAACGATGGCCGCTCCCATCTCGTCCAACTGTGCGAGGTACCTGTCAAACATTGCATAGAAATCCAGAGCGCCCTGTTGGTCCGGCGCAAACTTGTGCTGGATATAATCCGTCGTCGACAGGTACATGATATCGGGCTTGAACTCTTTCAGCAGCTTGACGCCAGCCGCAAAGACGAACTCGGACAGCTCGGCCGAATAAACCTCGGGCACGGGCATGCCCAACCACGCGCTGGCATTGTCGATGCCATGTTCTGCCTTGGTGGTTTCCCCTGCGCGCTCAGACGAAAACGCGACGGCGCGGTCTTCGTCGAACTTCAGGCCAGCCCCCAGCAATGCGCGCAGCTTGTCCTTGGCGGTTACCATCGCGACGCGATACCCGGCCTCGTAAAACTGCGAGAAGATAGTCGGCGCGCGCAGGAACCGCACATCGTTCATCATCACTTCTTCACCGCTGTCCGGATCAATCAGGTAGTTACCGCAAATCCCATGCACGATCGGAGGGCGACCCGTCGCAATCGACAGGTTATTCGGGTTGGTGAAGGACGGAATAACGGAATGAGCCAGCCGATCGGTGCCCGTCTCGCGTATCCGCTTGAGCGTGGGCATCAATCCCTTTTGGATGGCTACTTCCAGATATTCAGGCTCGCACCCATCCAGACAAATGGCAATGGCGGGAACCTTTGGGGCCGGATAGACACGCTCGTTTGCGGTCACGGGGGAATGAATTGTCATTTTCGGTGGTCCTTTGTGTCTTAAGCTGCCAGCTTGGCGCGTTCTTCCAATGCCTGAACCGGGGGGGCAGCGTTTGCGACACCCATCTCGGCCAGAGAATCCTTGGCTGCGGCCACAACCTGCCGCATCACTTGTTCATCCATTTGCCCAATGCAGCCGACACGGAAACTGTCGACAACAGTCAGCTTACCCGGATAGATGATAAACCCTCTATCCTTCATCAAATCGTAGAAGCGGCCGAACTCAAAACGCTCATCAGCCGGGCAGAAAAAAGTCACGATGATAGGGCTCAGCCAGCGGTTCTGCAGCAGCGTCTCAAAACCCAGTTCCCGCATTCCAGCGACCATCACATCCCGGTTAGACGTGTACCGCGCGCCGCGTCCGGCAACTCCGCCCTCGGCCTCGTGCGCCTTCAACGCTTCGAGAAACGCCGCAACAACATGGGTTGGCGGCGTAAAGCGCCACTGACCCGTTTTTTCCATATGAGCCCACTGCGCATGTGCATCCAGCGACAGCGAGTGACTATTGCCCTTTGCGGCAACAAGTTCAGATTTGCGCGCGATGACAAAGCCGAAACCAGGCACACCTTCAATGCACTTATTGGCGGACGAGACCATCGCCTCGTACCGGATTTCCGAAGGCTTCAAGTCGATCGCCCCAAAAGCAGACATTGAATCGATGAGCAACTTGCGACCGGCTGCATAGACTGCTTCTGAAATTTCCTCGACCGGATTCAAAATACCCGAGGACGTTTCGCAGTGGATTGCCACGACATGCGTTATGGTTGGGTCGTTGGCCAGAATCTCCGCCACTTCGGAACCACGCGGCGGCAAGTAGTCGCCCTTGTCCAGAACCACATGACCGCGTCCCAGATAGTCCAACGTCTGCGCTGAACGCATCCCGTACGCCCCGTTTGCCAAGACCAGCGTCTTGCTTTTGCGCGGGATGAAAGAGGACAACATGGATTCAACCGCAAAAGTCCCGCTGCCTTGTATCGGCACACAGTCGAATTCCTCGGCCCCCTCGCCCAGCAAAGCCAGCAGCCTAGCGCGCATGTCTCGGGTCATGGCTCGGAAGTCGTCATCCCAACTGCCCCAATCCTTGAGCATCGCGCGCTTGACGGCATACGAAGTCGTCAAAGGGCCGGGGGTCAGAAGATAGGGCTCACCCATCTTCGGAGGCTCAATCGAGTTTTCAGGTTTGGTCATCACCATGCTCCGATAACACGTTTCAAAGACACAATTGCAACGTCATCGGCTATATGTAAAATTGCAAAAATCAATCTTATGATAAGCTCCTCCTATACTTGACTTCAAAGGCAAAAACATGCGGCACAGCCAGTTAAAAGCGTTTCACCATGTGGCTCTTTACGGTGGTTTTTCCAGAGCGGCCGAGGCGCTTTTCCTGACCCAACCCGCAGTTTCCGAACAGGTTCGCAAGCTGGAACAGGATCACGATCTGCTGCTTTTCCAACGCGAGCGAAAGCGCGTGTTTCTCACCCCAGAGGGAGAAAAGCTGTTTCGCTTCACAAAGCAGTATTTTGAGGTCGAAAACCAGATCGAAGACTATCTGTCGGAATCCAGTGCGGCCGTGGACGGCGAACTTCGCATCATTGCGGATTCAGCGCACCATCTAGCCGACTTTCTTGGCCCATTTCAGACGATGTATCCGAATTTAACCGTTTTGGTCCGATCCGGAAACACAAACGAGATCCTGGATGAGCTCAGGGCGTATAACGCGGAAATTGGGATCGTGGGCAGCCCCTCACCCGGCAAGGACATGACTGTTCTCAATCTCGGGGCAACGGAAATAGTTGCGTTTGCCGGGCCTGAGATTCTACCGGAAACTACAACTGAACTGAACTTCGACGAGCTGAAAGGCCTACCTCTGATTTTCCGCGAACAGGGGTCGAAGACCCGACAAAAACTCGAAGATGAAGCGCGCAGCAGAAGAATAAATCTAAAACCGGCCATCGTCGCCGAAGGCCGCGAAGCGGTACGAGAGCTTGTGGCATCCGGCGCGGGGATCGGATTTGTCTCGCGCGCCGAATACGGTCGCGACGACCGGCTGCGTCAGATCGAGCTGAAGGGCGTAAACCTGCAAATGGGTGAAAGCATGATTCACCTGACGCAGCGCGTCGAAGTCAAAGTCATCCGGGCGTTCATGGACTTTGTAAAACGCATCCAATCGGAAAAGGCGGCGGCCGAATGAACGTCAGGTTCACAGACTAACGACTGCGCCATGCCTGAGTTCTGTTTAGAATACCCTTAGACGCGACCAGGTGCAGAATTCTGGCAGCCGCGTTGGTGTAAAAGATCATCATTCCCATCGCCGCCGCAGGCGCAATATCACCAGCGTCGTCCATGTTCAGCACAGCGATCGATGCCAATGTCGTCTTGGGCGAGTACAGGAACACAACCGCTGAAACCGTCGTCATGGCATTGACGAAAAGATAGATCGAGATATCCAAGATCGCGGGCATGCACACGGGCACGGTCACTCGGACAAACAGTTTCATGGTAGGTTGTTTGAGCGAAGCCGAGACGGACTCAAACTCAGTATCCATCTGTTTCAGTGCCGTCACCGCCGTCAGATGTGACACGGTATAGAAATGCGTCACCGAGCAGGTGACCAGAATGGCCATAGTTCCGTAGATCGCATTCATCGGGTTGGACGGGTTGTTGAAGAAAAAGATGTAGGCAAGACCCAACACCATTCCCGGAATTGCCATCGGCAACATGGCGAACATCTGGAACAACGCACGACCGGTTCTGAAACCATTCGATTTTTCCACCAAATAGGCTCCGAAAAACACTATGGACGTGCCAAACACCGCAGTCAGAAATGCCATCTTGATCGAATTGAAGTACGAGCCCCAGCCGCCTCCGTCCATTTTGTCGAACTGATAGTTGTTCAAACTCAGGCTCAGGTCGTATGGCCAGAACTTGATCAAGGCCGCAAACTGGCAGACAGCCAGCAACCCGACAATGAACATGGCAATCAAGCTGCAATAGGCCAGCATGATCCCATCCAGTCGCGCGTTCGGTGAAGGCTGGTATGGCACGGACCGCGCGGACAGCAACGCAACCTGTTTCGATTGCACCAGACGGTCAATCGCAAAGGCCAAGATCGCAGGGACAACCAGCACAACTGACACCACCGCTCCCATCTCAAAGTTCTGCTGACCGATCACCTGTTTGTATATGTCTACCGCGAGGACGTTGAATTGACCGCCAATCACCTTTGGCAACCCGAAATCAGTTATCACAAGGTTGAAGACCACGAACGCCGCTGAAATCAGACCGTACCGCGCACCCGGAACAGTGACAGTCCAGAAGGTCCGCCAAGGGGTCGAACGCAGGCTCGACGCCGCTTCGTACAGACGCGCGTCCGAGATTGCCAAGGCTGTCGAAATAATGAGGAAAGCATGTGGGAAGGTGAAGAAAACGGACCCGATCACAATCCCGATGGGACCATAAATACTGGCACCAAACAGCAGTTCTTTCAGCATCCCTTGATTTCCGAACAGGTACACCAGCGCAATACCGGGCAGAAGCGACGGCACAAGGATCGGCGCCATTGCGACCAGACGGAACACGCCCTTGAACCGCATGCAACTGCGATTGAGTGCATAGGCAAACCAGAAGGCCAGCGAAACAGTGATCACGGTGCTGACAACCGCAATCCACAGCGAATTCTTGATCGAATTGAACAGCGCCGGAGTGGAAAAGTAGCTGACGAAGTTGTCCACACCAGTCGATTTCACCGGCCGTAGCTGAACACGTCTAAACGTGTTTGAATCAAGCTCGACCCAATCGGTACCCTTTTGCAGATTCGAGCCGACAAGAAAGCGGCCTTCTGGAACCGTGTTTCGGATTTGGTACATCACCGGGCTGCGGAAGCTGAAATCCGGGAAAAATGGTGTCACCGAAAGTCGCCCGTCAGAACCGGTCGACAGGTCTTGATCGGAGTACGCCCCAGTTTCCGAATTCAACTGGGCACCGTTCAGGATCGTGCCGTCGAAAACACCGTTTTCATCACTGACCTGAAATTCATATTGCGACAATTCCATCCGGTATGTCGAAAAGGACTTGGACAGCATCGCCCATAAGGGGAAGGCTAAGGTAACAACCAGGTAAAGCGCGATTACGATCATGCCTCCGCGCATGATAATGTCGTCGCGGCTCAGTTTGCCCTTGATGATTGGACCGGCGGGTAGTGCAGAGGATTGAGTCATCAGCCCTGCTCCGCCGGACTAAAGGCCAAGAGACGGTTGCAAGGCAGCTCGATTGTCATCCGACCACCTTCTTCAAGCCCCAGGCGGCGAACCGCGTTGATTGAGAAGTCCCCGATCAATTCTTCATCGCCAAACGTTTCATGCTGAAGCCGGCAGCGCCAGAACGATCCCAGAAACTCCATTTGTGAAATAAGGACTTCAAACGCATTCTCGGGTGTCGAGATGCTATCCGGCGCACCCGGCGACCGCGCCCCGTCGCCGTGCGGAATAATATCCTCGGGTCGGACCGCGGCCACAACTCGGTCGCCTTTACGGTGGGTGTGTGGCTCGCATTTCAGTGCCGAGCCGCCAAGCTCCAAAGTATCGGTATCCCCTGCGACAGCGGTCAATTGGTTCATCTCGCCAATGAAATCTGCAACAAACAGGTTGGAGGGGTGACGGTAGATCTCTGTTGGGGTGCCGACCTGCTCGATCACGCCGTGGTTCATGACCACGATCCGGTCGGCCATTGCCAGCGCCTCTTCCTGGTCATGGGTTACCATCACCGTTGTTACGCCCAGCTTTCGTTGTAGTTCTTTAATCTCATGCCTTAGATGCACACGCACCTTGGCATCCAGGGCAGATAGCGGCTCATCCAATAGCAACAGGCCCGGGTTTGTTGCGATGGCGCGCGCCAATGCGATCCGTTGTTGCTGCCCTCCGGACAATTGCGCCGGGTATTTGCTGCCCTGATCCGGCAGGCCAACCAGTTTCAACAGCTCGGCCACGCGCACGGTTATCTCGGACTTGCTGCGACCCGTATTTTCCAGACCAAACGCGATATTCTTCTCGATCGTAAGGTTGGGAAACAGCGCGTAGGACTGAAACACGATGCCAAAATCGCGCTCGGAGGGCGGAAGATTGGAAACATCCTTTCCGTCCTGCATCACCGTGCCTTTTGTCTGAAGGTCAAGACCCGCGATCGCACGCAGCAGAGTAGTCTTTCCGCACCCTGAGGGACCAAGAAAACAAATGAATTCCCCTTCATGGATGTCGAGCGAGATGTCTCTCAGCGCAAGAAATTCACCAAAGGCTTTCCATAGGTCTTGGATACTCAGATAGAGATCACCGGGAGAGGTTTTCTTAAGCACTGGGAGAGATCCTTGAGATTAGCGAAGGCAGGGCCGAGGGGAAACTGCGCCGCTCATGAAGGTGTGGGATTTTCTGTCCAAAGGGCGGAGGGGCACCTGGCCCCTCCTGCCAAGCTCATCAGTTCTTTGGTTCGGACTTGCCGTCGTAGCGAGACTGCCATTCCTTCAGGATGGCCGCCCGGTTGTTGGCTGCGAACTCAAAGTCATTGTCGATCATTGCATCCAGCAAACCTTCGGGGAAGTGTTCGACCGGCTTGGCAATCCCCGGCATCGCGACAACCGCATAGCCGGTGTTGTACATTTCGTTGGCCTCTTTGGTGACCGAGAAATCAACCAGCTTCTGCGCGGCTTCCAGATTGCCTGTTCCTGCGACAATCGCTGTCGCCTCCATGTCCCAACCGACACCTTCGGACGGAACGATGATGTCCAGAGGCGCACCAGCGGCCTTGGACTTGGCGCCACGGAAAGCAAACGAAATTCCGATCGGAATCTCACCCGCCGCAGCAAGCTTGCACGGCTTGGAGCCCGAATGCGTATAGCGCGCGATATTCTCATGCAGCGCGTCCATGTACTCCCAACCGCCATCTTCACCGAACATCTGCAGCCAGCTTGAAACGTCCAGGAATCCGGTACCGGACGAGTTCGGGTTCGGCATAATGACATGCCCCTTGTATTGCGGGTCTGTCAGATCCTTCCACGAGGTCGGCGGTGTCAAACCAGCCTTCTCCGCTTCAACCGTGTTGTAGCAGACAGAAGCCACCCAAGCGTCCATTCCGACCCAGCTGGGAACGTCGCCGCTGTCGACAAATTTCGCATCCAGCTTTTCCACTCCGACTGGCGCGTAGGGTTCAAGCATATCTTCTGATTTCAGAAGCAGCAAAGAAGTCGCCGCCAAACCCCAGACGACATCGGCTTGCGGGTTGTCACGCTCGGCCAGCAATTTTGCCGTGATAATACCAGTGGAATCGCGAACCCAGTTAATCTTGATGTCCGGGTAAGCGGCGTTGAATTGTTCCGCATACCGGGCCAGGTCTTCGGCCTCGACAGCCGTGTAAACGGTCAGTTCGGTTTCGGCGGCTGCCGCTGTTCCCATTAAGGCCGCAGCCACAGTAGCGATAAACTTAGACGTGGTTTTTTTCATGTTTCCCTCTGTTGAGTTGAGTATGACACCTACGCCATTCTCGTGCGGCGCTTTGATTTTCTAACTTTTGGTGGAAGTAATTTGACAGAATACAGGACTAAGAAAAATCGATAATATCTACTACATCATAAGCAGTACTTATAGTTTCAAGACCTGCTATAAATGCGGCAATTTACAAATTCTCCGCCGATGATTTGCGCAAAACCACCACCGGCGTGAACAATGGGTTGAGAAGAAGCTGGAATTTTCGGCAGTTGCAGAATTGACCGTCACGCGCAAAGAGACACGCCCAGTGGTCGTTGCATGCACAGCAGAAACCACGAAGCAGACAAACCCGCGCAGCTTTTACACTTCGGCGTTGCGTTCGTGCTGCGGCAATTCTTCGATCAGGCGCGTTTCCAGCAACTGGCCGTTCGCATAGAGGATCGGTGTTGAAATAGCCGCAATGTGGCTGTTGAACTCTCGCAATGCCCGCAATGTTTCCAGATGAACGTCACTGGTTTCAAAACTGTCGATCCTACCCTTCTGCAACCGGCGGAAGTGGCGTTTACGACTGTCGCGCTCGGCCCGCTTGATCTCGGTTTTTTCAAGATTCAACAATCGCGCGCTTTCGAGATCCTCAGAGATGATGACATTGGTTGCCAACTTCAGGTTGGCCAGGATCTTTTCGTGCATTTCCTGAACCTCCGACCATCCTTCGGGCGAGAATTGCTTGCCAGAGCCGCCAAGCTCGGTCGCTAATACAGTCAGGCGTTTGGCCACCACATCGCCAGCAGTCTCAAGACGCACGGCATATTCCAGCATATCCCGCGCGATATCCGAATTCCTTTTGTCCATCTTTTCAGCAGGAAGCTTTGCAACAAAGGCGCGAATGTCGCTCAGGCACTGATTGACCTCCAGGTCGATGGCTTGAACTGCCCCGATCTGTTCAGCGTCGCCTGACTTGTACAGCCCAAGCAACGGGTTGAACATCATCTGAACCAATTCCGCCATACGCAGCAATTCACGCTTGAGCGCAGAGATCGCCAACGCCGGAGTATCAGCCATCTCCGGCTCGAGTGCGCTGGCCGGACGCGCTAAAGGGTCGGTTTCTGAAACGGGCCGTGCGTCTGGCAAAATCGTCTCAAACGGCTTCTGCAGGATTCTGCAGAAGGGCAGCGACAAGATCAAAAGAGACGCATTAAAGACCAGATGGGCATTAACCAGCATCTGACCCTGATAGTCGCCTGCCAAAACACCTGAGCGCAGTGCCAATTGTGCTGCAAACAGACAGGCGACCGCCCAAACTCCGCGCAGTGCAAGATTTGCATAGGGAATACGCCGCGCGCGCACGTCTAATCCGCGGGTCAACCAGACCGGGATCAAGGCACTGCCAAGATTGGCCCCCAGAACCAGTGACAAACCTGCTGGAAACGGCAGAGCACCGATCTGCACCAGCGTAACGCACATCAGAATAGCGGCTACCGAACTGTGCATTACAAAAGCCAGCGCACCGCCCACCAGAAATGCGGTTACGTAGTCCCGAACCAGATAGTCAGCGATTGCCGGAAGGAACGCACTATCCCGAATTGGGTCCATGGCTTCACGCAGAAATCTTAGAGAAATCAGTATGAAAGCGATCCCCATCAGGATGCGCCCGATCTGACGACTTTTCTTGCGCTCGGTTTTGACGAACAACCAACCTCCGACCGCAAGAAGCAGAGGAACAAGCCAGTCCAACCGGAACGACAATATCTGGATAACAAGAGCCGACCCCAGATCGCCGCCCAGCACGATCGCCAAACCACTCGAAAACGACAAAAACCCGCCAGCCGCAAATCCCGAAGCAAGCAAAGCGACCGCAGCCGAACTTTGCAGAACAACAGCCAGGATCAATCCGGTCAGGCTGGATTCAACCATGCTCTCCTTACGCGTCAAGACCCTTTTGAACGAAGCGCCATAGCTTCGTTCGATCCCGGTTCGCACCATTCTAACCGCAAACAGAAGCAACATCGTTGCCCCGGCCAACTGCATCAGGAAGGTTAAAATTGCCATTCTCTAGTTGCCCTTTTGCTTTTCCCGGCAAAAACCCATGACGACCCGTCCTAAATCGTCGCTTGAATTTTGGAAGTTCATGTTCATTCGGCAGCCACGGTTACCTTGACCTCCCACTGTCCCAATTTCGCGCCCATTTTCTTGCCCGGCGCGCGGTCCGTCACAAGGTGATCGACCAAACTCGGGTCAAAGCACTGATGCGGCCCAGCGGTTTCAAATTTTTGATGAACCATTGAAATGATCGACAGGTTGCAGCGCTCAAGTATGACAGAGGCCAGCTCGCCTTCGGCTGAGTTGTTGTACAAAAAGCCAAATTTCGAGTTCAGCGCATCCGCACTGATTATTGCGAAGTCATAGGAATATCGCCGCGCTTGGGCCTCGACCACAAAGCCGAAGGTTCCCATCTCGTCCTTGCGCATCTCACCGCCCAGCAGAAACACGCGGTTGCCATTGTGCTCGACCAGCTTGTGCGCGATCTTCGTCGAATTGGTCACGACGGTCAGATTGCGCTTGGCACGCAATTCCTCGGCCGCAATTGCAGTAGAGCTTCCGACATCCAGAAACAGAGTTGCCCCGTCCGGTATCATCGCCGCCGCAGCATTTGCGATTTGACCTTTTTCCTGCGTGAACTCGCCTAAACGTTGAAAGAAATTTGCCTCATACTGGGGTTCAAGCAGGCGCGCGACCCCATGCGCCCGCGAAACGAGGCCCAATTTAGACAAGGATTTAATCGTGCGTCGTACCGTCTCGTCCGAGACATTCAGCAGGCTCGCGATTTCCACGTTTCGCGCTTGGCCACCAAGTTGGCGCAGTGCCTCAAGAAGCTGCAATTCCCTGGGAGAAACAGTTTCGTGTATGGCCATGCAATATTCTCCACATATTCTGGGCAAAATACCGTTTTTCGCCCATAGTTCCACAAAAATGTTGGAATTGGAGCAAATTCCCAAAAATTCGACGGGCTGGGCCCATTTTTCAGCAGCATGATCACGGGCCCAAAATACTGTGAAACCACAGCCCTTGAGCACCCAAAGCGCGACACGAAGAAACACTTAAGCGAAAAAGACCTGTTTCGCACCTACCCGCAAAAGGTCGCCGATCCTTGCTTTCCCGGTCCCAGTTTTCATCGGCCTGATGATGGACAGTCCGCACGAAGATTGGGGACCCGGTCGTGCAAGCACAGACGCTGATCCACTGCCGGGAGATCGGGCAAGTCCCAAAACCTGAACGCGGAACCGCATCACGGTTCCGCAGGCTCTCAATCCAGTTGAAGACAGTTTTACAGAATTTCGGCTTCCGTCTGTGCAATGCAGGCTTCTGCACGCTCGACTTGGGAAAAGCCGACCACGGCTTTGGGCAGTTCAACGCGCAGGAAATACCTGCAGGCCGCCTGTTTGCCGCGTGCCACCCGATCATCGCCCTGCGCCGCCAGCGCTTGAGACACCCAGAGCCAACCCAGCACGACATGGCCGAAGGCGCTGAGGAAGGCACCGGAGTTGTCCAGAGCCGCAGGGACAGGCCCCATCCCGGCCAACGCAATCACCGCCTTCTGCATCGCTTCTACGGCCTCTTCTAGACGATGAACTTCCTGCGCCAGAGACTCGTCCTGTTTCGCATCCGCGATGGTCTGCGAAACCCGATCAATCAGGATGCGGTAGCCCGCACCACCGTTCTGACCCAGCTTGCGCCCCACCAAATCTGCCGACTGAATGCCGAATGTCCCCTCGTGAATGGGATTGAGGCGGTTGTCGCGATAGAGTTGCTCCATGTCATAATCGCGCGTATAGCCATACCCCCCGTGCACCTGAATGGCCAAGTCATTGGCAACCAGCCCGAATTCAGAGGGCCAGCTTTTGGTGACAGGTGTGAGCAAATCCAGTAGCTGCGCTGCGTTCTTGCGCTCATCCTCGTCGGGGTGCGTATGTGCATCATCCGAAAGTCTGGAGGAATACAGACACAAGGCCAGCGCACCTTCGGCGTAGGCTTTTTGAGACAGCAACATACGTTTGACGTCTACATGTTCGATGATGGGGATCATCGCGGTATCAGACCCACCCTTGCCACGCTCCAATGACCGGCCCTGCCGCCGTTCACGCGCGTACTCGGCGGATTGAACATACCCGCGATAGGCCATCGCCGCGGCCCCCATACCGACCCCGATCCGGGCCTCGTTCATCATGTGGAACATGATTGCCAAGCCCTGGCCCAAATCTCCGATCCGCCACCCGATGGCACCGTCGTTCTCACCAAAATTCAGCAGGCAGTTCGTTGTACCGCGATAGCCCATCTTGTGATTGAGGCCAGCAACGGCCACATCATTCTTGGACCCGTCAGGAAGATATTTCGGCACCGCGAAGATCGAAATTCCCTTGACCCCCGGTATGAGCTTCCCGTCTTCGCCGGGCACTTTGGCAAGAACGAGGTGCAGGATATTCTCGCTGATCTCCTGATCCCCACCAGAGATCCACATCTTGTTTCCCCGCAGACGATACCGCACGCCCAATTCGTCCGAGCCATCCGGCTCTGCCCTTGTACGAATATCCCCCAGAGACGATCCGGCCTGAGGTTCGCTCAGGCACATCGTGCCGAAATTTCGCCCCTCAATCGCAGGCATAACCCAAGTTTCGATCTGCTTTTCCGATGCGAACGCCAACATCAGGTTGGCGTTTCCCTGAGTCAGAAACGGATACGCGGCGGTAGAGCAATTTGCGGCTGTAAAGTTCGCGCTTGAGGCCATCGTTACCGTCATCGGCAATCCCATCCCGCCCCTTTCGGCAGGAAAGCCCATCCCAAAGAAGCCCGCCTCGCGAAAGGCGGCCAGATCCGAAGCCGTTTCTTCAGGCAGCACCACTTTTCCGTCAGACAAATATGGCTCTTGCCGATCTGACACCTTGAAATGCTGTGCGAATTTATCGCGTGCGACCTGTGCCGAAAGGTCAAGAACCGACTGCATGGTCTCACGATCGTGCTCTGCAAACTGGTCGCGGGTTGTCAGTTCTTCGGTTTTCAGCCAGTCAAAAACCAAAAACCGCAGGTCGTCTTGATTAATATAGTCCACGAGCTTTTGCCCTCCCTCCGTTGAACCGGGGCGCGAGGTTTGTCGCGCCCGGTGCAAAGTTCCCTCGCACAACTCGGCCGATTGCAATATGCTGGATATTACAGCTTTTAATCACCCTCACCCAGTGACGGCCGCGTGGGCCGCCGGTCAATGCCACATCAAACGTTCGTCGTAGCCCGGGTCAGGCTCGCAATCTGGTGCGGGGACCCGTCAGCGATTTCCATATGATTGACAACGCGACCAGTTTTGGCGGCAGATTGGTTCGCGTCGGCTTGCCGGGAGAAAGACGCCACAACTGCCCCTCGTACCAAGTCAATCCGATCATTGTCATCAAATCCAACGCCCGGATACCAGTGCTGGGCTCTTTCAGCTCGTACCGGAAATCCGGGTCGGCCAAAGCAGCATTTGGCAGGTCTGGGCGCAGGATCAAAGGACGACACAGCCCCACCATGTCTGTGGCACCGCTGTTCAGTGCCTCCTCCATTCCCACGCGGCTGCGGAAACCACCGGTCACAACAAGCGGCTCGTTGACCGTTTTACGCAACTCCGCCGCATATTGCAGGAAATACGCTTCGCGCTTCTGCGTCGACTCACGCACATTTTTCTCGCGCTTGCCCTTCATCATCGCCGGAGCCTCGTAGGTTCCGCCCGAAATTTCGATCAGGTCTATTCCGGCCTCCTCCAACGCTTTGACGACACGGATGGAGTCGTCTTCGCTGAACCCGCCTTTTTGGAAATCCGCCGAGTTGAGCTTGATGCCAATGGGATAGTCAGGCCCGGTGGCCGCGCGGATTGCAGCGTAGATTTCAAGGACGAAACGCATCCGGTTTTCAAGCGATCCGCCCCATTTATCGTCACGCCGGTTGTGATGCGGCGAGAGGAACTGACTGACCAGATACCCATGCGCACCGTGGATTTGAACCCCGGTGAACCCCGCCTGCTGAGCGAGGGCGGCCGCGCGCGCAAAGCGCGAAATAATAGCCTCGATCTCGGCCTCGGTCAGAGCGCGCGGCGGGTTGAACCCACTTGACAACGCGGGTCCAAGTGGCACCGCCGAGGGAGCCATGGGTTCAGGGCAAACCTGTTTTGGACTTTGTTTTCCCGGATGGTTGAGCTGCATCCAAATATGCGCACCATCGACCTTGCCCGCCTGAGCCCATGAGCGAAAAGCGTCCAGATCACTTTGATCATCCAGCACCACGTTATACGGCTCACCCAAGGCAGACCGATCGACCATCACGTTACCGGTCATTACCAGCCCGCTTCCGCCTTCAGCCCACGTTCGATAAAGCGTTGCAAGCCCCTGTTTGGGGTTCCTGTTTTTATCCCCCAGCTGTTCGCTGGCGGCGGATTTAAAGAAGCGGTTGCGGATAGTGGCCTTGTTTCCAAGTTGGAACGGCACGGCAAGAGGCGATGTCATCCTGAGGTTCAATCAAAGAGGCAGTTTGGTATAAAATCTATACCAATCAAACGTACTGCTTCAACCTTCTGCCGCTTGATCTGCCGCAACGGAATTTAGTTGGGGTTTCTCGTAGGCAAAACCGCTGCTCTTGCGAATTGACCGCCCAGCCAAAATCCAAGCCCAGAATTCTCTGGCAAGAATAGTATTGGCCCTGCGAAAACAGTTCTGATTTACTGACTTTGGAACAAGATACGAGGTGCCGGATGCGCAAATGGGGTCTAACCGCAGTCGTCTTAATGTCCGCAAGTTCAGTACTTGGCGCTGGCATGGAACGGTGGGGCGAGTCTGGCGACTGGACGATCTTGATTGATCCTGAAAAGGGCAACGGGTGTCTCGCGTGGAAGCAATTCGGCGATGGAATGACGGTCGAAATCGGCGCGGCCCCCAATCAGCAAGGTGGTTTTTTCGCGGCCTATAACCCGGCGTGGGAGCAGATCGAAGACGGTGCCACAGGTCTGGTAAATTTCGATTTTGGCGATGCGAAGTTCGCTGGGGACGCGGTTGGCACCTTCAAGAACGGAGTCCCCGGCGGTTATGCGTTCTTCGATAACCCCGAGTTTGTAAGTGAATTCGGGAAACGACAGGGCGTTACAATAACCGGCGAAAGCGGGACTTCGGTCCAGCTTGACCTGAGTGGCTCTGCAAAAGCGATTGAAGCTGTACAGGCTTGTCAGGCAGAACAGCCCAAACCGCTCACGGAATGAAACTGCGGCCAGCTATTGCAGTTGTTGCAGGTCTGGAACGCAGGGTTGTCGTTGCGCCGGCATTTCATCTGCGCTGCCTGACACGGACTGTCTTGACCCGCCTACGTCCAGCTTGAACTTTGGTGCTGAAAGCTGGCCATTGACTTCAATGGGCCAAGCGCTTCGGGAAAGTGGTTTTCCAACGCGGCGCGGTTCCGCCCTGAGCGCGATTGTATCATTTGCCCAGTCTACCTGTCCTTTCGCGACCAACTGAACGGAACCGGTTTCTATCACGATGGACTCCGAATAAACCCGTCCAGCGTCAATGCGAACCGGGGCCACAACGCACGTAATGTCAGTGTATCCCTGACGAAGTTCTTCCGAGAACAGCCACGGGAAGATACCAAGCCCCGCCAGTTCTAGAAGGCTGGTGCTGATATAGCCCTGAGACATAGAGAGCGCCGCCTTTCCTTGCATCGAGTTCAAGAAGGCTTTGCCCGAAGCAAGACTGCCAGCGACGTTGAAGTCCCCACTGAGACGCCCATACGCGTCAATTCCAATCCCTAACTCGTCAAGGATTTCGCCGAATTCCCACCCGGATGTTGAACCGGACAATGATACCCAATCCGGCGATTCAAGCAGGTCCACGACCGCCCTCAGACTGAAATTGCCCCCGCCATAACTAATTTGCAGCGGCCCGGCATCCACAACTCCGTCTTTGGCAGTCAAATCGCTTGTGACGGCAGTCACACCTTTCTGGCCAACGATTTCTTTGAATTCGATCGCCACCTCGACATCTGCCTCAGCAAGCATGCGCTGAACGTCCAGAAGATCAGCCGGCTTGCCCTTTTTCTCCGGCAGGACCAGGGGCTGCATTGCCGGGTCATCATCGTCAGAAAGTACCAGTGGTTGGGTTTCAGAATCCGTTTTTGGCCTATTGCCCCCGACCAGGCTTTTGAGTTGGTTCAACGCAGCAGTCAGGTTTTTCAGGTCGTTCAGATCAAGCCTCTCGCTGGTCAGACCGCCACGAACAACAGTTCCCGATCCGGGAAAGCTCGCGTCCAAAGCTGTCTGAATTTGAGAAGACCCGGCTTCAAACACGACCGACGCCTGAAACGCGTCGGCCTGCCTTGTCGTTTCCGCGCTGATAGAAAGCGCACCAGTCTCAACAGGTTCCAATTCGAGAGCAGTCAGAAATGTCGCCCCGTCGCCCAGATCAAGGTCAATATCAAAATCCAGACCCGACAAACCTTTTAGCTCACTCACGGAAAGCGCAAGATCCATCGCCCAAAGGTCAGTTCCATAACTGGTTGCGTTCAGTTTGTTGAGTGAAACCGGACCGCCCTCGTTCGACAGACTAAAATCGGCTTTTATTCCGCCGAACTGATCAACGAACTGCGCGTCTACATCTGGCAGAAGCAGATTCACGGGACCGTTCAAAGTCCCCTCGAACGTGACATCCTCAAGCTGAAGCAGGTCGAGAATTTCACCTTGGGCCACAAGGATTGGGTTTTCGATCGGACCGGCCTGTAACGTCAAACCTAACATGGCCAACCGACCATCCGGCATACGGCGCACACGTTCGATAGAGGCAGGGCCGATAACGTCCAGCCCCTGATCGAATGCGTTGGTCTCGAACAGCAGCTTCTCAAACTTGAACGAGGACGGCGCCCCGACCAAATGCATCTCAAGCGCAGTGAACTTTAGGTCTTGTATTTTCTTGGCCGCTTCGGGCGGCTGGCCTTCGGGAAAGAGGCGCGCGTCAAATACCATATCAACGCCTTGAACCGTATAGAGGTCTTCGACCGATCCTTCTGCGGTTAGCTGTTGACCTTCCTCAAGACTGATGGATGTCGAAAAGGTATCTACTTTGAGAACATCCTGAGACACGATCTCGGCGTGGAACTGGCCGTTGCCTTCAAGAACGCGCTCAAGACCAAGCACATCGAGAAAATCGCCGAATTCACCCGTGTCCATCTGCAACGCCGCTTGAAATCCACCACCCTGAGCTTCATCCAACGGCTCACCATCGAAGCTGGCTGTCATTTCGCCAAAACTGGCGCGTGTGGTGAACGGCGCTCCGCGTGGATAATCGCCCTCGATCCCGAAGCTCTGGCCATTTACAAACCCCATTCCAGAGACTGTCGTTCGCTGTTCACCATCAACCTGATCCAAGGCCAGAGACTCGAGGTCGAACACAAAAGAAAACCCTGAAACCTTGTCATCGACCTTCAAACCAATAGACGTGAAAGTCACATTCTTGTCGCTGAGAAAGGCAAGAATGCCACTGTTCGGTTCAGTGTTCGTGGCCGGAGTGACCTCCATCTCCTGAGGTTCACGACTGGGCTCTGCCTCGGCGCTTTCAGGCGGCGTTTTTGTGCGAGGCCGCTTTGTTGACCAACTTGTTGTGCCATCGGCCGCAGTCAGCAAATTTGTCTGTAGCCCTTCAACCACCAAATTGTCGAATTGCAAACGCCCATTGGCAAGCGCCGCGACATCAAGCTCCAGCTCAAGCAGCTTTAACTCTGCAAGAGCCGTATCGGGAAAGGTCTGGCTTGGTATGACCACCCCTCCGACATAGATGCTGGTGATACGTCCGAGTGCGACACTGACATCATCGTTGACCAGCAGCGTGCGCCCGATCTGATCCGAAAGGACTTGTTCGACCAGACCACGCCGCATGTCCGAGAAAAGCGGCGCCGCAAACAACAACCAGATCGAAGCGACCGCTAAGACAACGAACAGAACGACAGCGCCTATAATTCTTTTCAGCCAAGTCCCCATGACCCCTCCCCAGGCATCTTCCTGAGGATCGAGTTTATCAGCAAATCAAATTTCGCCAATATTTCTCGTCTGTTGGCCAATTTTGGTGGTTTTCCTGGTGCGCAGGGCCAAGCTCGATACGCTTACCCCGGCCACGCAAACGAATGCGACGCCCGCATCAACGCATCCAGAGCAGGGGAATATTTGCGGCCCGGAACAGTGAAGGCGGCGATCGTGCGTTCGACATCCGGTTGAACAAGCGGCCGCTGCATCAGCCCCGGCAGGGTAACCGAATATTCCGGCATGAACGCAAACCCGATACCTGCTGCGACCATTGCCTGAATCCAGTCCTCACGCTCGGAACGGAAACGCGCATAAAGTTCCACGCCCTTCGTCTGGCAAACCGACATCACCATTTCTCGCAGCTCACAGGCCAGTCGGTCCACGTAGTTTTCGCCCGACAGTTCTTTCAACGGAACTGAATTGAGCTGCCTCAATCGATGATCCGGTGAAAAAACGACAACATACCTCTCGGTGTATAGGGCATGTGCCCGGAATTCTTCCTCAAGCTCGTTTGTCAATGTCATGAAGGCAACGTCGATTTCCCCCTCGACCAGCATGTCCTTCAGCTTTGAGGCGCTCGCTTCATTGACCGACAGTTCCAATCCACTGTGACTTTTTTCAAATTGCGCCAGAAAACGGGCGAGGCGCACGTGGCCGATCGTTTAAAGAACACCCAGCCGTAATGGTACTTTTTCCAAAAGCCTGAAGTTCTGGGCCAACATCCGAGTCGCGGCGGCCTCGTCAACGATGTGCTGCAGGTGCGGCAACATCGTTCGGCCAAAATCGCTGATCAGGATTTTCCGGCCTTCTCGATGAAACACCTGTGCGCCAAGCTCAGCCTCAAGCGACTTTACCCCTTTGGTAAGGGCTGGTTGGCTCACATTACACTCTGCCGCAGCCTTCGTGAAATTCAGGTGTTTGGCCGCAGACAAAACATATCTGATCTGAGACATCTCCATCTTTGGGACCTCTCTTTTCCGATGTCAGTCGGCCAACAGGATACACGTTTTTACTCAAACCTGGAGTTATTAAGCCATAAAGGATCGGTAGTTCCCTCTTTCATAGCCCCGTGGTGCAATGGAGCCATCGGTTTCACAGGACAGAAAGGAAGAACAATGTCTGTTTTCATGGTCGAAAGAAACCTCAAGGGCATCAGTATGGAAGACCTTGGCGCAGCCCAGCAAGCGGCGATTGGCACCGCAGCACGCATGACCGCAGATGGCGACAAAATAAGCTATGTCCGATCAACTTTTGCGCCCGAGGACGGCCGCTGCATGTGCCTGTTTGAAGGCGAAAGCGCCGAACAGGTTCGTCGCCTGAACGACACGGCCGGGCTGCCGTATGACAAGGTTGTGGCGGCGATGGATTTGACCCCGCAGTAAATCGGAATTGGCAGTCAGACCCCTAGTGTTTTCAAATTCAGCCGGATGATGCACTCTATCCCAACCACCAAACTGGAACGGAGAGTCCAATGCGCTGCCAGGCAAGGATGCTTTTGTCGGTCGCAACCATCTTTCTGGCGGCGTCCGCACAAAGCGGCGTTGCCGCAGATTGCGCTGGCACAGGCGGGGTCGCAGTGGATATTCGCGGAACCACCGTCTGTGCATTTGCCGGGGACTCCTGCCCCAACGGGTGGAGCAATTACCAGTCCTTGAAACAGTGGGTTCCAAGAACATGTGGCGGCACCCAATGCACCGGAAAAGATGTGTGCACAACCCGACAAGGCTGGTCCCGCTCCATTCCAAAGTGCATCTTTGAAAGCGGCAGAAACTCTCAGGGCGATTGCACAAGAAGGAATGAGTGTCAGGCGCAGAAAGTGCGGCGCACAGCGTGCGTCAGAAACTAGCAATCCACTTGTAGCTTGGTTTCCCTGAATGCCCTGCTCTGCACAATCGGACATCACAATCGGATAATGCCGGCTGCATCCAATATCAAAGATCTAAGGATGTTCCCGACCGAAAAAGGATGACCCAGTTCAGGTTTCACTCAACAGGGTCATCCGTCATTTCAGGATCCCACGTTTACCACCATTTTACCGAAGTTACCGCCCTGCAACAGTTGGTTCAGCGCCTCTGGAGCGTTCTCCAGACCTTCGACCATATGCTCTTTGTACTTTACCGAGCCATCTTTGATCCAACCCGTCATGTCGCGACTGAATTCGTGATACACAGATTGCGGAAAACTGTCGAAGATGATGAAACCCTGCATCTTAACCTTCATCCGCAACAGGGTTCCCATGATATTGGGTCCCATATCGGGTCCGTCAGGCAGGTCAGTCAGGTTGTACCACGCAACTATGCCGCAGACAGGAATGCGTGCGAACGGATTCAAAAGAGGCAGAACGGCATACAGGACTTTACCACCCACGTTCTCAAAATAGACGTCGATACCCTCAGGACAGGCCGAGGCAAGCTGTGCGGCAAAATCATCAGCACGGTGGTCAATACACGCGTCAAAACCCAGATTTTCGACGACATGTGCACATTTGTCTGCCCCGCCTGCAATGCCGACAACCCGACATCCCTTGAGCTTAGCAATCTGCCCTACCGTAGCACCCACCGGGCCGGCAGCCGCTGCGACAACTACTGTTTCACCTGGCTTCGGCTCTCCGATCTTGAGAAGACCCGCATATGCCGTGTAGCCGGGCATACCCAATATCCCCAGCGCCCAAGACGGATTTTGGGGCGACTTGCCAAGGTTGATAACTTGGGTTCCGTCGGAAATCGCATAGTCCTGCCAACCACTCCCGGACAGAACATAGTCGCCCGGTTCAAATCCATTGAGGTTAGAGATGACAACCTGCCCAACCACCTGGGCGGTCATGACCCCGCCTATGGCAACGGGTTCCGCATAGGATTTGGCATCATTCATCCGCCCGCGCATATAAGGATCAAGTGACAGAAAAACGGTACGAACCAGCATTTCACCTTCGCCAGGTGTCGGCACTTCGCTCGTTTCCATCCGCAGCGTGTTCGCATCAGGCAAGCCTACTGGACGCTCGTTCAGAACAATCCTTCGGTTGGTTTCGGCTGTCTGGGGCATCTATTTCTCCTTATGGTGCTACGTGTTGGTCTAAATCGCATAAGTGCTGTTCGTATTGCACGACCTACTATTAGTGACCGGTTTGAGCGGGCACTGACAAGAACTAAAAGGACTGAGAGAGTTTCACGGCACCCGACGCCGAACTGCATTTCGTGCCCGGCATCGATAGCCCTGCTTTGTTTACCCCAATAGTTCTCAACACATCACAAATTTCAAGGTTTGTACGAAGCCTCGGTTATCCCTCCAAAAACCGCCGAGAGGGCATTACCGGCTTGAGGCTGGGAAACAATCAAAAGCTCGTTTTCGACCATCGCGGCGAAGTCCAGATCGTGCCGCCAACCTGAATGAAGCACGTTTACAGTTGTCGTAACGTCGTAGTCTGAAATCGTTTTCAGCTCGGCAGCCGCCAGAACTTCGGGTGCGCGGTCTCCGCCGTGGAAACGTATCGCGGCAACTTCGATTGCCAGCAGGATCGTAAGTGTGTCTCCGTCCTGCAAACTAGAAGCAACCGACGGCGCCATTTCCTGCGCGAGCTGGTTTAGGGATTGCACTGACCAGGAATGATAGGAAATACCGGGCCGCCTCAAATACGGCCTCGCTTGGACCAATCCTGAGGAGCGCGCCTCCATATCCGCAGTAAAAGCTACCTTTGCCTCCGGGTGACGCTCGAAAAGCATGGCCCATTGCAGTGGATTGCCACAGGCAATCGCCTGGCTCGTCAATCCAATCACCAAACTTGTCGCAAGCAAGGTTCTTAGAATGTAGGTCACTTCAGTCCTCCTCCCGAAGTTGGCTTTTCATCCCGGGATATTTACTGTTTCGTATGATCCCAAGTTATGTTGCCATCCATGATGGTATAGAGCACATCGACTTCCGAAATGTCGTTCGGGTCGATGTCGTAGAGGTTTTGGGACAAGACGACCAAATCGGCTTTCTTCCCGACTTCCAAGCTGCCGATCTCGCTGTCCAATCCCATGCCGTATGCTGAATCTATGGTATGTGCACGCAGCGCTTGGTCGAGTGACATCTTTGCTTCATCGCCGCCAAGGGGGGCTATGTTTTTACGACCGTCCAGAGTGCGCGTGACACCGGCTTCTATGGCTGCAAGCGGCCGGTACTCGGACACGTAGCCCGAAACGGGCCAATCTGACCCGAAAGAGAACTTTCCACCCTCAGAAAGAACGCGTGTCGTCGGAAAGGCGAGGTCTACGCGCTCTGGCCCCACTCTGCTTGTTGCTATTGATTGCATCAACGGATCAAAACTCATCCAAGCGCCCGAAGAGTCGTATGTGACACCAAGCTGACCGAAACGCGCGTAATCGTCCGGATGAATGTAAACTCCGTGGGTGATTTTGTGACGCCGATCCCTTTGCGGATTAACCTCGATTGCGGCTTCTACTGCGTCAAGAAGTCTGCGAACAGCAAGGTCTCCGAAACAGTGACAGGTCACATCGACCCCAGCCGCATCTGCGCGGATAACGGCGTCCTGCATCACATCGTAGGGGATAATGGGCTGTGGGACATTTTCTGGTTTGTCAGAATAGGGTTCGACCATGAGCGCGGTCCATTTGTCATCGCCACCATCCATGTTGATCTTGAGGTATCGCGCCTTAACAAGGTCGGAATTAAACTTCTCACGCAATTCCAGGGTTCCTGGCAGCGGATCGACATTGCCGTCATTCCAATAGTACGAACCAACAACCCTGAGAGGCAAATCTCCTGCGGCTTCAAAGTCGGTCAGCATTTGAAACCCTTCGTCCTGACCCATGCCTTGAATGCCATGGTCATGAATCGAAGTGATACCGGCAGCCGCGAAACGGTTTATCCAAACCTCAACGCCGTCCTTCATAAACTCAGGCGAGATTTCCATCAGCGCCGAGAGAACCTGAAGCTGCGCGGGAATTTCCACGATCCAACCGGTCGGGTTTCCTTCTGTGTCGCGTTCAAAGAACGAAAACCCCGGGACCGTGTCTGGTGTATCCTTGTTAACACCCGCAAGTTCCAAAGCCTTGGAATTTGCCCAAGCCGCATGGCCATCGATCGCCCAAAAGTAAACCGGACGTTCAGACTCGATTTCGTCCAGCATGGCCGCCGTCGGATTCCCTTCAGTCCACGGATTGAAGCGCACACCGTACCCAAGAATGAGGTCATCCTTGTTCGTCTCAACTTCTTCGCGGATCAACGCGAAAAGCTCATCCTTGTCATCCGTTTGTAAATCCACACCCAGCATGATGAGACCACCGGCAACGGCATGAATATGACCATCCACGAATCCCGGCAGCACCATCGCACCGCCAAGGTCGATAACCTCGGTTCCCAGCCCTATGACATTTGGAAGACCTTCGGCATTGCCCACATAGACAATTTCTCCATCTTCTATTCCGATGGCTTCGGCGACTGTCCCGCTTTCGTCCATTGTGTGGATCGCGCCATTTATCAATGCGTAATCAGCGGTTGGATTCTCACGCCCTGTCTGCGCTGAAACTGCAGTCGCCAGCAGGCTTGAGGCGGCGGCCAAGAGTACCGTGCTACGCATGAATTACTTACTCCCCATTATATCAATTGGTTCTGACAAAGAATGAGACACCAAGCATTTATTGGCCGCTGGGATCTCCGGTAAGATATCGTGAAACATCAAAATTTCCAGCGTTCAGGTCCAAAGCTGTTCCCTTCCTTTGCTTTGGTCGTTTTACCAACGGACAAACCCAGAGACACGGGCATGGGCTTGAATCCCGAAACGACTTGGCCGGAAACTTGATTTGCCAACACACCTAGCCATCGAAAGAATGAACGCTTCGAGCCTCTAGGCCGTAGTTTGACTCTACCTTCAAAGCGCCATCGTAGAATGACACATCGCTTAGCCGTTCTTCTGCTTGTAACTCGCCCTCAATCCAGAATGCTTCAAAGATCGAACTGAACTCGACACCCTCAGGGTAAACAACGTGAATGACCTGATTTGGAGGTGGCGCTGGCGTATGAACGCAAGACCCGGCAACAGGCACGAAAAGAAACTCGGTCACAACACCGCCGCTAAGTGTCAGTGGGACGATATAACCTGGAATTCGTATTGTTTTGCCGAGGATATTCGGATTTGGGCCACGGCCATTCGCACTGTTTTGGGCGATGATCTTGCGGCGCTCTCGCATGAGATTTTCCACGTCAACATTGTGCCTGTTCAAAAGGGCAATTGCTGCTTCATGCTCGGCTAAAAACCCCTGATCAGAGCGCTCTGATACACTAGAAGTCCGCCAGCGCACGTGTGTCCGCATAGCTTCCAATTGCGGAGCGGGCAGTGACGCAAACGGCAACTCGAGGGATTTGAGCGGAGGCAAAAGTACCTGCCAGTTGACTGCTAAGTGACTTTGAGAGGTCAGGTCTATGCCGGAAATACCTGAACTGGACGAAGCGTCTATCTGGTGCGTACCCTGGTTAAACCTCGGAGCGCCCGAAGGTGAGCCCCCAGTCAAATACTGAACAGTTTCAGCAAGGCCAATCCGTGGAGATACCTGCAAAAAGATGCATAGAACCAGTGCAACAAGGCCGCGGGCCACTTTCGAGTATCGGTTACATTCTGCCATTGCTGCTTCCTCAAACATGGTCTGCGAGGCGGGCACTGAATCCTTGGGTTGAATCACATTCCAACTTAGCTATTTTCGTGGCCTTGCAGCCAGAGATGTCTGGAGTTCTGGCGAGTTTGTTGCCGCTCAGAAAAAGAACGAAAGGCCAATTTTGACTTGCCGGTCTGGACCACCGTCAGGTCTACGCTCCAAAAAATAGTACCCCAAGCTTACATCCATAGCCGTCCCCTCGGATTCATTGATTATTGACGTCTTGCCCACAGTTAAACCCAACGGAACCGCCCATGCTTCGTCATTTCCCAAGGCATTCCAGTTGTAGGAAATCACGTTATTGTACCCAACGTACCAACCTTCGCCCAACCCGTAGGTCAGAATTGGCTGCAGGATGCTTACGCTAAAGTCGTCTTCGCCCCACATGTGCGCGACCACTGCTCCCCATGAGAGTTCGCCCGCCTGCCCAAAGACCACAAATGCAGGTCCAGCCCCCCAACCGGCACCGGCCAGCGCATCATTTGTGTGGGTCGGCATCGAAACCTGCAGGCCATATCCGAGTGCAATCCCGCTCGCGCCCGGTGTCGGCGCATAAAAGGCCTGTACCGTTGAATCGCCTATGCCCCAAGTCAGGTCATCTTCGGGTGAAGGGTCGACGATGCCAGGCGGCAGAACTGCACCTGGCTGCACACCTTGAATAGGGATGATCCCGCGCAACACAAGTGATGCACTTTCAAGTGGCACCGAGTAAACCGGCTGAAGCTGAAAGTTATAGCTGTCCTCGTCATTTGTGCCGGTCCTGAAAGCGATCGTGTTGTCCGTCATGAGCGCCTTTGTGTCTGCCAGCGGGTTAGCCGCCTTTCGAGCGGCCTCGCATGCGGCGTCACACGCGAAAACACCATCCGGGCGTACAGTAAGCGCTCCTAGGAAAAGCAAGACTAAAATGAAAATCCGAATATTCATGAACAATCCCGTTTTGACTTAGTTCCTGTTTTTTTGGTGCTTTCAGGCTATTGAGGGCGGTCCTGCGCCACGCCTGCAACGGGTTGGCCGATTTCCGCGCCAATGCCTTCAAACAGCCTTTGCTGGTCTTCTGAAAGCTGTGAAAGGGTGATGATCCGTTCAAATTGTGCCAGTTCCATCAGCTTTGGCAGATACGGCTCAATAATCGTCTCGTGCCGTGCATGAGCTGCGGCATCCAGATAGCGTTCATAGCCATAAACCGTTTCGCCAACCCGAGCGAACTCATAGACCAATAACCCATCATCTGCGGCAGACGCGGCGACCATCTCCTCAGCCAATGCGTCGAACGCTTGTGTGTTTTCATCAAGCACTTTCAGGACAGCTATAAAGGCGACTTCACCCGCGTGGGCAACAGATCCTGCCGACAGGCCCGCGACAATTGCCAGAGTAGTCAGGTTGGGTCGAATTTTCACTTCAGCCTCCTTTTACGAGTTCCATCCGCCCCCCAAAATTTGGGTCTGATTGGAAAACAACAGGGTCGTGGGACTGTTTCCAAGGGCAGCATCAGGGCTCCACAAGAGCAGCTAGCGCATCAATGACGCGCTGGTCGCCATTTGGGTGTCAGATACCGTCACGATGTGTGAACCGCCCATCCATCAGCGTACCCAACACTTTGATGTTCGAGATTTCACGAGGTTCAACGGCAGTAATGTCCTGATCCAGAACTACGAGGTCGGCGTACTTGCCTACTTCGATCGAACCGATCTTGTCTTCCATCGCTTGCTGCGCGGCAGGATAGATTGTGACCGCCTTCAGCGATTCCTCCAACGACGCCGGTTTGCGCGACAGTGGGAAGGGCTTGCTGTCCGGATTCAGCGGGTCCTGCAATGTCATTGCAATTTCAACATTCAGAAGCGGACCTATCAAATCAATCGGTGCGGAGGGGACATCCGAGGAAATCGAAACATTGTGCCCCAGTGCCATCAACGAGGAATAGCGGGCAAAGATGGCTTCCACCTTTGCACGCCCCAACAAATCCAACGCATTTACATCCTGAGCTTCCCAATCAACGTGGAAAAGCGGCGTGGTATTTACCATAATTTCGTTTTCGATAACGGTTTCATGGTCCTGATCCGACACCCAGAAATAGTGGTGCAAAAGGTTGTTGGGGACGTCATATCCCGCGCCGCGCGCGGTCATTATCGCCTCGACCGTATTGCGAACCGTTTGTGATCCGTCGACATGGGTGCCCACCGGCAACCCATTCTGGTTAGCTTGCAAATACACCGAAGTTATCATGGGACCTTCAATCGCAGCCGCCCCGCGCGTCGCGGACCCGTCAGCGTAATCGTCCAACATCCACGCTGTTTTTGAACTCCAGTTCCCCTCGGGATGAATCTTGATGCCCCAGATGCGTAACATGTCGCTGTCGTATTGCTCGCGCAGCTCAAGTGTGTGCGCGACAATGTCGTCGGCAGTTGCCGTAGGGTCCTTAAAGCCGGTTGCAACGAATGTACGGATCGAAAGTTCGCCGTTCTTCTCTAGTTCGTGCAGATGTGCAAGCGCCAGTTTCTCGTCATCCTTGACCAGCGACAAATCCGTAACCGTTGGCATAGCCATCAAGGGTACGTGAACCGCCGTAATTCCGGTTTTGACAGCTTGATCGTATAGGTTTTTCTGGATGTCAGGAATTTCCCCTGCCGGGTCCCAAGCGCCGGCATTTCTAAACGCCGCCGCCCATTGGAATTCGATACCGATTCCGGTCTGATTGCCCTCAATATCGCGCTGCCAGAACATAACCCCTGGCACCTGGTCTTCCTCGTCAGGACTGACTTGTCCGGCTTCAAAGGCTTTGGAATTCATCCAAACGTCGTGGATGGTGAAATCCAGGATAAAAACCGGGCGGTCGGACACCACTGAGTCCAGATCTTCTTTGGTGGGCCATCCCCCATAGGCAACCTGATTGAAACCATAGCCGAGGATCAATTCTTCGTCGGGGTTCGCGTCAGCGTATTCTTTGATCTTAGCCAAAGCCTCATCCAGCGTTTCAATTCCGAACAGACTGACCCCTCGCGACGTCCAGCCCGACGCAACGATGTGATCGTGGCCTGACACAAAGCCCGGCAACAGGGTATCGCCGCCCAAGTCCAATACTTCGGTGTTGTCACCTATCAACGCCTCAGCGCCCGCGACATCCCCGACATAGCTGATCTGATTACCTGTAACGGCGACGGCCTGGGCCGTTGGCGCATCGTCATTCATGGTCAAGACCGAAGCATTGGTAAAAACCAGGTCTGCCACCTGTGCAAAAGAGGCCGAGGTTGTCATCAACAGAACTGCAACAGAGCAGGAGAATTTTCTCATGGGAATCTCCGAGAAGTTTAAAAAGGATTTCTTATGCTTGGGATCAACAGTGTAGCATAAGCTTGAAGTTGGCTATCCGAATTGTGCAAACTAACTTAAATTTTGAACCCATCTCACAGACACAGGGTGAAAAGTCCGAGGCGTCATGTTGCAAAGCGTTCAGATTCACTCGTTTGAAAATCTTCCCGTCTACACGGACGTCGAGTTCAACGCGACAGTGCTAGACCCAAAGGGGCCGATCGTGACCTGGGAAAGCGCCCCGTTCGACAATTTTGGCATACATATTGAGACATTCCATTCGCGCGTGCGCTATCACGAGATTCAGCACCACGACACGATCTACTATGGGCTATTTCTTCCGCAGGGTGATCCCGTCCGGTTTCAAGGGGTTTTGTATCACACGCCATTTTTGGTCTGTTGGCACGGCCTGCGACCGACAGAGTTTGACTACGTTGTTGAGGCCGGAACACGTGTGTTGATGCTGGAAGTGCCTCGGGCAGTTTCCAATCAGCGCGGCTGGGCGGACTTCAAGACACCAATTCGGTTGGCCAAATCAGAAACACTTAATGACTACGTGAATGCTTTGGAGGCTACCCTTGGTCAGGGAATGTCGAAGTCTACAATAAATCAGACACAGATTTTTAGTGCGCTTTCTCAGAAACTTGAACGCCTTACGGGTGACTTGCTTTTCCGCTCTGGCAAGGCGGACGTTTCCAGTTCATCGGACGAGGGGCACTGGAAGATCGTCACTGCCGCAGAGGAGTTTCTGATGGATAGTAGCAATCCGGGAATAACTGTTCAGACACTTTGCCACTTTCTAGGAGTACCCAGACGATCCTTATACGCCGCGTTCGAGAAACAAATGGGAATTGGCCCGAGCAAATTTCAGACGCTGGTTCGATTGCACCGGCTCAGATCTTTGCTTCTTGAAACGTCATATGAAAATGGGGTCGTATCGAAACTGGTTGGGGAAGCTGGCTTCAATCACCTTGGCAGAACATCCGTCGCCTACCGTCAGTTCTTTGGAGAGACGCCGATTGAAACGGCCAAGCGCGCCGGAAAGTAGAAAAGTTATACTTACATTTCAAAGTACTATATCACTTTCAAACCGTTATCATACTGTAAACCACCTGCTGGCGGCCTCACTCAACTCCAATATCTGAATTGCAGAAACAAGCGTGGAGCAATCAGATGTCCAACTACAAAAAGCTAGTAGCGTTGCAGGCTCTTTATCCCTCAACCATAGCCGCCGCTCAGGATCTGGTCCTGCGGACTGCAGAATTGAAGCGAACGCGGGAAAACCAAATCCATATCGACCTGAACGGTTCTTCTACTGCTCAAGTCGCGTTTGAAAACGCCGTGAAGGAAACTCTGCTCTGGGCTGCGCGTGAATCACGCAAAAATAGTGCCGAGCGACTTTTCAAGTTCACAATGAGTATTTTCGCTCAGTTTTCGCTGGAGAACCCAGGCTGGTACAAGGTGCTTCCCGAGATATCGGATTACCTTTTGGATCTCACCAGCGTGAAGACGTCGCAACTTGACGACGCGGTGGAGCAGGCACAAAGAGAGCTTTTGGCCAAAAATCAGATGAATGAGGCACCGGGGGACTATCACGTTATCTTTCCCATGACAGCAAACGCTGCTCCATCCACCTCTGGCCACGCCGTTCACTAAGGCGTGCCGATGTCTGAAAATCAACAAAACTGCTGCAAACTTTGCAGCAGTTTTATCGTCTGCAACAGCCGTTGATTGGAACACCCACCATGTCTGCGTGAAACTCTGGCAAAGAGCCGCCAGTTTGCATGTCAATTGTCGCCAACGATCAGATGAGTATTATTCGACGCTAGAACCACGCGCATAAAAGGAAATGCTCATGGGTATCGACAACGCTTGGCTACGACATTTTTCCCGAATGTTTCAAGAAAGGGCATCAGACACCCATGTGTTTGAAACTGTGTTGCACGAGTCGGGTTTAACGCCCAGTGACCTGAATGAGCCATCGAGACTTATTGATCCCTACAAAGAAGGCCAATTTGTCCGTCTGGCTTGCGCTCAGTTAAGCACGCCCGCATTTGCGACAGTCGCCGGGCTTGGCTTCAATTCACCACGTGACATCGTTTGGTACATTTTGAAGTATTCCCAGAACCTTAGGGAAGTGATCGAGAATGCTTCACACTTTGGCACGCTAACCGACGACACCATCTCTTATGTTTTGGTTGTTTCAGGAAATCATGCTTCGCTACAACTGCAGATTATTGACGGAGGTCTCGCCAAATTCCATCGTCGGACAGAGTTCCTGATCTTCTCGGCAATTGCTGTAATGCGCATGGTCACGGACACCCAGCTCTATCCATTGGAGGTTCGGTTTCAGCACGTGGTAAAGGCGGCAGGGCCTGACATACAAAAAGCAGCCGGATGCGTCGTAACCTTTGGCTCGGAAAAAACCGAGGTTATCCTGCCGCTTTCATCTCTCGATCTTCCAATTCCAAGCTACGATCCCGCCCTCAAAGAGCATTTGATCAACTATGGGGAAAGCCTGCTGAAAGAGAAAGTCGGTCGAAAATTGGGAATCCGCAACAGGGTCGAAGCTCAACTATTGAACGAACTGCCAGGTCGAATTCCCGACCTGCAAAATGTAGCAACCGGCCTGGGGCTAAGTTCGCGATCGTTGTCCCGACGCCTCAGCGAGCAAGGTTTGAGTTTTCGCCAAATTGTCGATGACATTCGGTGCGATCTTGCCCGGACGTATCTGAAAGACGGTTTCTCTATAGGCGAAGTTGCGTTTTATCTCGGCTTTGCTGGACAGGCTGCTTTCTCGACGGCTTTCAAGCGCTGGACGGGCTTATCACCACGGCAATTTCAACAGCAAAATACTGTAGTAAGGAACTGACTTTAAGCCCGCCTTCAATGCAGAGGTACGCCAGTAGCTCAGTTAGTGAGGCGACGAAACTTGAGTCACCGCACAGTCTGAAATCCGGGGCGCTTTCCACAATACAAACTCGTTCCTGCCATAGTCGTCGATGACCAGGGCAACCGCGTGTTTGGGGATCTTAGTTTCGAGCACGACCGGAGTTGTGTTTGTCGCGCGGCCACACTTGAGTGCATAGTCTAAGGCAGCCTCAAAGCTGTTGGTCCAAGACAAGCCAACTTCCTTTCCCAAGCTTTGACCGCGATAAATCGGGATTTCTCTGGGAAGCAGGCGCCACTCGGTGGTTGGCTTCCAGCTCGATTTCCGGTTCTCTGCACCCATCGCGTGAACAAACATGGTGTGATTGATTTTTTCAAATCCACCCCACAAATTTTGCAGCAATGGCCAAAAATCCCATCTGGAAATTTCGTTTTCCAAAAGCAATTCAACGACGGCGTCTGCACGTTGATCAGCTTCATAATGCCTATTCAAATGCATACTGAATACTTCAACTGCACTAATGGACTCGGTCTTCATGACTGGCGCTCCAACTTTGTCTCAACTACTGGCATCGCACTCTGCTAAGTGCTTTGCTTTAATATTGGAGTCGACCTTCCTGTTCCTCATTCGACAACGAGCCAAAGTTTTTGTTAAACCTGCCAAGCTGGGGGCAATGTACAGTTCTAGCATGACGGAACACTCTACGTTCGATTCCGAAAGTGTGCGTCAAATCAAATTCATTGCTCAATAGTCGAGTGCGGCCTTGGAGCCTGAGAAACAGGACTGTCAATGAGGAGAGAGTCTGAAACTGCTTTTCCCGACTGCCTATTGCTGTTTCCCAACAATCAAACGAGACTTCCACTAAGATTGTCCTGCTTACGCGAAAGCCCTAGGATGCGGGACAGCTTCAGTTCGCGCCCATCAAATTCTGATTGGAAATGGACCGGTTAAATGACAACTGGAAAATCAAGACGGATAGTGCCACGACGACCCGCGACACTTGTAATGGCCGCGATCGGAGCAAGTTTGTTTTTGCTTTTTCTTTCTCGCGATCTTCCTGACGGATTGGGTGATGATTGGGCAAAACAGAATTTTGGATTGGTCGCGCGCTACGTGGTTGCGATGACGCTGGGCGGGGCTTTGATGGGGTATTTGCTTGCCCCTATGTTCGGACATTCAGGCGTTGGAGGGTACGCCTTGTCACTCGTAGGTGGGGTTTTAGCAACGCTCATTGCCGGTGCAATCGGTAGCCTTTTTGGTCTGTTACCCGACTTGCTATCTGATGGCTGGCAGTCCAGCGACCTCATATCAATATTATTTGGGTTCGCTGTTTTACCGCTCGCTGCGGCTGAAAACTTCGGATCATTGTTGATATGGCTTGCGATGGTCGTTGCGGCCCATGTTCTCTCTGTCTTTGAGCGCAAAAAGAAAGCGGTTTACGTCTGAAGCCTGTTGAGTTTCTTGAACTCCAAAACGCACCGCTTTCAGAAACCTGTTGGATGACCCAGAATCCTTAATATTTCTGCTTAGCAAGGCCTACAAACTCGTGGCGAGGTTTGTCAGGTTCAATTGGGTCCGTCAAAAACGGTCAACCGCTTTCGTCGCGCCTTGCCCAACAAGGTGAGGCAAATCGCTTTGCACCTTTTCAATCGCGGCGGCCAGCATGGACACACTATTGGTGCAAGTGTTCTGAAGGTAGCTTTTGATATCTGTGACGACATCGTTCCAACTTGGACAAGCAAGCGAGAACTGAGACAGGAAATTTTCGGTGAACTTGGACAGTCCCTCGACGCTACCTTCGCGTGCTTCAAAAGCGGCCCAGTACAATGTGTCACTAAGCGCATCTTCAAAGGCAATCTGCGCCCTGTCGACGCTATTCAGTTCAAACCAATCGTTGTGAAACCTGACCTGTTGTAGCTCTGTGGCTCTCAATACCAAGTTATGAGCAGACGCTGTGGTCAAAGGATATCTACTGCGCAACAACTTCAAGACTTTGAACTGTGACATGTCTCCCTCCTCTCTCTTTCACGAAAGGGAAATATGTAGAGACACGCGTGCGGGACATGTGCTTTACGGTATCCAAACGGTTAACGTTTCACACGAAATGTTGGCATAGATGGCTATTGGCCCATTGGTATTGGAGATTCCAATCTAGGGGCACTAGTCTTTGCGTAGCATAGAGCTTTGTTCAGTTTTGCAACACTGGCGCCAGACTAGGAAGATCGTCAAATCCTGTTCCCGGCGACGCTATGCTAGGACAAAAAGGTGTTGATGAATGAATGATGTGTGGATCGTTTCAATACCTATCTTGCTGGTCGATGTGGTGAGCCCAGTCCTTTTGGCAGCGACTGCTATAGCGTTGACTGGAAAGAAGCCGATTGCGAGTAGTCTTGCGCTGGTCTTGGGTCATACAACTACGTATTTTCTGGTTGGAGTTCTGATTGTCTATGGCTTGGCCGAGTTCATCACGCCGGTAGTGGACTTTGTCATTGATACGTTTGTAAATCCGATACCCATTTATTTTGTCGTCGGTTTTCTGCTGGGGATCGTTTTATTGGCCATTGCCTTGTGGCTAAGTGTAAATGCTTCAATGAAAAAACAGGCTGGGAAGTCCGAAGCCTTGCAACAGAAAGATGGAATTCTGTCTTCATTTGTTATGGGCGCGAGCATTTGTGTAATTGGGATTCCGTTCGCCGTCCCATACGTCGGCTTCATCAATGAAATGTACCGTTTCAATGTTCAATCGAAACTTGTTGGATTGATCGCCTACAACCTGGCTTTTGCAGTTCCATTTCTCGCCATACCGTTGGCCTATAATTTCATGGGCGAGTCGGTACTCAATAGCCTGAAATGGTTCAATCAATTCATCAGCAACACCGCGTCCTGGTTTCTACCCCTTTTGTTTGGTCTCTTGGGGTGCGCCTACATCGTGGACGCGATCAAGTATTTTCTAACTGGGTCCGGGTTAGTCTGATCGACGCGTTGCAAACTATGTTTGGTTCTGCAACGCGTTTCAGTCTGATCCTGATGGCTCCTGTCGGGTGTGAACATGCACATCCATCTGTGGATACGCTATGAATATTCCTTTGTTTTGCAGGCGCGTTTTTCCGATCTCTGTCAGATCCCATTGTACATCCCAGTAATCGTCGGTTCGCACCCAAGGCCGGCAAAAAATATTGACTGATGAGGGTCCCAACTCGCCAACAAAAACACGGGCTTCTGGGCTTTTTAGACACCGCTTGTCTTCCTCCACCATCTCGTAGAGGATCGCCTTAGCGGTCTCGATGTCATCTTTGTAGCCAATTCCAAATACAAGATCGACGCGCCGCACGCGGTACTTGGTAAGGTTCTCCATCGAACCCTGCCAGATAGACTGGTTTGGAATCTGAATAAGGCGATTGTCAAAAGTTCTAAGTTTCGTTGAAATCAAATTTACGTCGATCACGGTTCCAATAATCTGGTCGACCGAAATGATATCACCCTTCGCGTAAGGGTTCGTTGCCTGAAGCAGAAACCCACCAATCACACTCTGAAACAGGTTCTGCATCATGAAGGCCAATAGAAATCCGAACCCCCCGATGACGGCAGTGGTGACCCCGATGTTCACACCAAGCCCCCACAGAGCAAAAAGGAACCCTATGAGAAGAACACCCCAGCGAATTACATTTGGGACAACCACCGCTGCGACTTCATTTCCCTCGTCACGAGCGCGAAGCCACTTGTCAGAGGCTCTTTTCAAAGCTCCCCCAAGAAAGAAGGCTACAGTTAGAACTGCGATCGCTTGAATAAGTCCGCTTACAACCCGGAGCCCCCCCTTACCTGATCTTACCCAATCCCAAGATAGATGTGCTATCGTAGTCCACTGGTAGGACAACAGGAGTTCGCCAATGAAGCCCTTGATGAAGTCCTGGTGCTTCTTCACTTCATCTTTCGGCCCACCTTTGCGCGCCAAGGCATAAACAACAATTAGGTAGTTTTGAAAATAGCCAACGTTCTTCTGGTTGGTCGCTTTGATTTCCGCAACAATATCAGGAAATTTGTCCTCTCCTACGGTATCCAAACGGGTTACATCCGCAGCTATTCTAGCAAGGTTGGTTTGGACACGGCGCTGCCAGATATCTGCAACTTCCTTAAGATCATCTGCGCCCAAAGCAACTATGTGCCGAGCAAGAACGTCTTCCGGGACATCTGGATCACTCGAGATAACGATTGAGTTTTGATAGGGGTCTGATTGAGCCAGTTGTTGTGCTCCAGCCACCCCAAAAAACGCAGTTGAAAGCAACGCCGCGGTCAATACCGCAGCTATTGTTGAGACTGTTGTCCTCGCGACATCCCGCAGATTATTTTTCTTCATGTATTTGCTCGCACGGTCTCGGTCCAATCTCGCAATCAGCAACCTGGCTTCTGCAAGGTTTCCCGTCGCGTCGGCCAGACCTTTGGATTTGGGGCGAAGCCCTTCAACATATCAATATCCAAAAATGGAAGAATAATTCCACAATTCGGACATCTTAACATAGTGGAAGCCAACCCTGGCGAACTGAATGGTTTATGGAGGCCCCGGGATAACACCCTCTTCTTGTAGTACCTGCAGTATTCCAATGATCGTGGTCGTGCTGGTATCAATGGATCCCTTTAGGTAGGCTCCCAGTCCGCCATCTCCTATTTCGCGGGGACCGCCTGCTTCGTACACTGGGTCCAACGGCTCGAATTCCTCGGGGAAGGCCGGGCAAAATGGCCTTTCTCTTAAAAATCGCCCCGCGACCTCAAGCAAAATAGCGCGCAGAGCCTCAACATCTTCGACAAACCCTTCAATGTCTCTTAGATGCTCAAGCGGTTGAACGACCGCATCCACAAGCTCGTATGTAACGCATTTCTCACTAAACCGGGCCGTGGCGGACGCGGAAAAGCCGAATATCCATCTGTCCGTAGGTTCGCCGCGTGCAAAGATGTTCTCTCTTGTTTTCGTGCACTCGTAGAACTGCGTATCAAGCTTTCCACTGAGAGAGACGACTTCGCCTTGCACGTCAATCATAAACTCACTGAGCTCGGTTCGGCTTCCACATGTGTCCGAGATAGGTTCTTCTGCAAGGAGGTCGGGTAGACGAGCCTGCAAGTCACTAAAGTCAAGCACAGCCTCGACTCCGACACGTGTCGGCGAAACCGCTGTCATTACCACACTGAGACCGTATTCGATTTCCGTTGTACCGACGATCAGCGTGTCATCTATGTCAAATTCGGCTTCCTGGGCGACGGACGCAGAAAAGAGGCAAATGCCACCAAACAGAAACGCCGCAAACTGAGCGTGTTTCATTGTTGCCCCTCGATAATGTCGCTCAGCTCCATTACGCTGAGCAGGTTTACAAGTGTGGACGCATCCGTTTCGATTGACCCTTGAATTTCAGCACCAACCCCACCCTCGCCTATTTCAAGCGCTTGCACGAGTGTGGCTTTCGGTGACACCGGCTTTAGCTCCTCAGGTATGGCCAAACAAACCGGGTTGGCATCAAAGTATATCTCGGCTTTTTCCAGAATCTCGGCGCGCGCGCTATCAATGACACCGAACAACCTGGCAAACGCTCCGGTAATTCCCCGCGGGTCCAACTCAAGCTCGACCAAAGAAAAGCGCACGCATTGGTCTGCGACGAAGGCTTCTAGTCTGGCTGTGGTGTCGATTTCTTGTGTCAGCCAAGGGTTGCCACGCTCGTCACCTGATGAAGTCTGGTTACATGAAAAAAACCGAACAAAAATAGTCCCACGCAATTCGACGTGATTTTCTATCGCCTCAGTTTCGATAACCTGAACCGCCACTTCTCTCGAGCAGGTACTGTCATAGACCCCCGATGCCAACTCTGGGAACCGTGCCTGAACGGTCCTGAGATCAGCCATTGCATTCACCTGCAAACGGGTTTCCGAAGCGGGGCTCAAACCGGCATAAAATGCGACCTTGAAACTCTCGGTGCCAATAGGCACCTCGCTGGGTAGAAGAAACTTAATGTCGCCGGCATATTTTGAAGGATCAATTCCTTCTCCATTTTTTGCGGCGACCAATAGTGCCTGAGAATTCAGTGCACCTGACGGTTTAGGTCTGTCGCCTTCACACGCAGAAAGCAGATTGAGCAAAAAAAATGAGAAGACCAAGATCAGGGTTGCTCGAAAGGCTTTGCCGAATTTGACCAGGCCAACCAACCGTCAACGTCCTTTTTTCCTAAATCCCTTTTTAAATAAATAGTTGATAGTCATTGATCAGTCGAGAAAATTCGCAATCCCACCGCCCTACCCCGTCGGGCTTCGACATCAATTAACTCTGAGAGTCATGGCAATTCTTTCAGACTAAAGTCGCCACAATGCTGTCGGCAAAAATGGATAAGTTTTCCCTCAGTGCAGACAGCATTCCTGTGCGAACGTTTCCATCTAAGAATAGACTCCGGCACATACGACAAATGGCCAACACTCTACGTCAGCTCGACGCTATAGCTTTTATTGGGAACTTGACCCGTATTGCTGACGCGATGATTGACTAGCAGGTGTCGTGGCTTAAAAATGTAGAAGGCATAAAGACTTGAGCAAATCTCATCCCTCAGCCGGAATTTTCTCAGATCAGCCGCATTCGCCACAACTTTGCTGAGGTCAAACAGGAAGACCAATGAGGATCGTTCGGAAACTCTTACTTGGGTGTGGTTTGATGTTGGCTATTGGCGGCTGCACCTATGTTCCATTCGATACACCAAAAGAGAATTCCTTCGCTATTCCGGCAACCGGAACCAACGCCGAACGAGTTGCGGCAAAGCTTACTGGGCTGGATAAAGACGTCGTAGCAATGGCCCCCTTGTACGATGGCAATGACGCGCTGGGGGCTCGATTGCGAATGATCGAAAGGGCGGAAAGCTCCATTGACCTGCAAACGTTTTTAATCAAACCCGATTTAGCCGGGTCGCTGATATGGCTCGCCCTTTATTCCGCCGCTGAACGTGGTGTGAAGATAAGGTTGTTGTTGGACGACGTTTTCACCACAGCACAGGACGATCAGATAGCGTCCTTGAACGCGCACCCCAATGTGGAAATTCGCGTTTTTAACCCGCTGTCTCGAAACAGTACCGTGGCTGTTAATTTCCTGCTGGACTTTTCCAGGGTGAACCGACGAATGCACAATAAGGTTACTATCACAGACGGCAGTTTCGCGATTGTCGGCGGCAGGAACATCGCGGACGAATATTTCAGTGTCGGGACACAATACGACTTCGCCGACTTCGATCTGTTTGTAGCAGGCAAACCAGTCCTAAAATTGTCAAAGGCGTTTGACCTGTATTGGAATGACGCCTGGTCCCTACCATTTTCTGCTATCCACGAGGGAGACCTGACCCCTCTGACCGAAGCATATGAACAGTTCCAGAAACGCGCCCTCGGAGAAGAAGTGGCCACTTATGAACGGGCTTTAGGTTCTGAATACCTCAGGCAGCTCGTGAATGGTCGGGAAACCGTGTATTTTGGCCGGGCAAAGGTTGTGGTTGACGATCCAACGAAGCTCCGCTCGCGTTCTGGAACGGGCCCATATGTCGTTGGGGATGCCTTTTTCAACAGCCTGCGTCGCGCGAAAAGCAATATTAGACTGGTCACTCCTTATTTTATTCCAGAGGAGTACGGCGCGGAGTTTCTTGAAAAACTTGTCGAAAACGGCATCGATGTTTCGGTAGTGACAAATTCTCTTGCATCAACCAACCATCCCTACACGCACGGCCATTATGCCCGGTACCGCAAACGGTTAATCAACGCGGGAATTGATTTCTTCGAGGTCCGCTCCGACGCGGCGACTTCAGACTTGAACGGTGGAATTCCGCTCACCTTGCACACTAAAATTGCAACGATTGACGAGACTTATGTTTTTGTAGGTTCCGCAAATATTGACCCAAGATCCATTCGACAGAACTCGGAAATCGGTATGCTAATTCGCAGCCCAGGCCTTGCCAAAGATATCAATGCGCAATTGGATGCTGCTCTGCCGAACAATACTTATCGGGTATCTGTCGGCGACACCGGCAAACTACAATGGGAAGACACTGCGTCTACGAAAAGCGAACTGCTTCCCCGTGAACCGAAGGCAGGTTTTTGGCGTAAGTTTGTAGCCACGGTATCGGGTTGGCTGCCCATCGAAAGTCAGCTTTGAGGAAATGAAGATTTAGTACCTCAACCACATGACGTTGAAAAGCTAGCCGTCCAGTGGTTATCTGATACCGCAGCCCTTTCACCGCAATCTAATGCAAGTGTTTCATGCCTTCCCGCAACAAGTCCACAACACCAGTCGCATAGGGGAGGTCCGCAAGATATTCGTCGAGCGTAAACTGATCGGTTGGAAAGTTTGACAAAGCATCTTGTGCCAACTCAACCTCGCCTGCCAGCCCGTGGACGGCTGCGATCAGCAGCCAGTCACCCGCGTTCTCACGGGCGTCAATCCTACGTACTTTTTCTGAGGCTAAAACGTAGTCCCCGTTTTCGACGTCCTCCAGACACAGGGTGATATTGGTCCAGATTGGCAACAGGGGATTAATTTCCAAAGCCTGCCTAACCAATTGACTGCCAAGCTTGATATCGCTGACAAGCGCCAACCATGCTCCAGCCAACGCGATCAACAACGCACCGTTGGGATTGGCCTGAATTGCCGCACCCATCAGGCGGTCGAACCGTGAATTGTCACCCGCCATCTGCGCGTAAATTGCAGCGGCAAACAAGGCTTCTTGGCATTGAGGTTCAAGCGCCACGGCCTTTTCTGCATGGGTCTGTCCCAACTCCCGAACCGCACTCAGGCGTTTTTGACCGAGTGCAACTTCTTCCACATAACCCAGCGCAATCAAGGCATGCGCCAAACCACCGGTTTCGTTGTTTGCCGTGGCATTCCGCGCAAGGTCTATCATTTGCTGCAAGCTGCCCGATCTGGAGGTTCGCAGGTGAGCATGGAAGGCCAGCAAAGCCTGATAGACCCCTTGCCCAGATGGCGCGCGGTTGGCGAAACGCTCTGCTGCATCCGTTGCGACTACGCCATAGGCGTCAGCTATTTTCACGGCACAGTTTCTCGCAACTTCTTCCTGAAACTTAAAGCTATCCGTCTCATCTGGCCTGAAGTCACACCGGTCGGACCACAAGATAGAACCCTCATCAGCCCTTTTGAGTTGCACAATCAGACGCAGACTTTTCTGGGCGTCCCTCACAGTACCATCCAGAACATAGTCACAACGCGGTACGGCTTGCGCCGAGTTTTCGCTGAAAGGCGTATCGCCATACCCGGTGAGAACACGGATATGGGTAAATCTTGCCAGCTCAAGCCCCAATTCCTCTGGGAAACCCTCGCGCAATAATCTGGCAGGTGGCGTATCCGAGCCTGAAAAGACACCGATTCCCAAAACAGGCCATCCAGGATCGTTCTCCGGCGATTGCCCTTCCTGTTCCCTTTCAGAATTCGCTTCAAAATGAGGACGATACTGCCCCTTGGGGATCGAAATACGAAACGGGTCAGCACCCCCTGAAGTCAGATAATAGTAATCCAGAGATTTTCGCAGCTTGACGGCCTCGATCCGTACGATTGGATCGACATTGGGATCGAATTCGGCACCTCGCCCAAAGACATCCATGGCCAAAGCGGTTCCCCTCAACTCCTCGCCACGACCTTCAAGTTCACGTTGAACAAGATGCTTTAGAAACGATTTCGTCCTCGCACTGCCTTCAAAATCCTTGGATGCTAAAATGCGTTCCAGTTGCTCTAGAATATCCGCTTTGTCGACATTTTCCGGCACGGCTATTCTCCTGCTTGGTCACGTCACAAAGTTTGCCAATGTAGAATACTGTAAAGCAACATGTAATTTCCTTTCGCCAAGCCTTTCCTATGCCCACCTGAGTACCATCAAAGAGACTATTTAAGACCGAAGGAGGCTTTGAATGACTCACAGATGGACGATAGCAGGAATTGTCACCCTGGCGGCATTGGTTACGGCAGTTTCCAGTGCGAATTCAACGGACTTGCATCAAGACAATGCGCCCCGAACTCACTATGGTGGACCGGTCCAAAACACTCGCAACAACCAAGCCACGCCCACCAGCGGCGGCACTGCGGCGAAAGCTATTTTTCACCCGGTGGACGTTCAGGATAAAACTGGATGTCCAGCACAGGATCTCAGAATTTTATGGCTACACCGACTGAGTACCCCTCAATATTGTCGCCCTTCGCAACACGTGCCATAACGCGAAACTCTTCGATCCAGGCCGAGTCATTTCTGGACAGGTCCAGTTCTATCCCTGCACCCAACTGTGCAAGCCACTCACTGTCCAAAACGATTCCCTGGTCACCTGGAAGATAAGAGGCCGAAACTTCACCAACCCATCGCGTAGGCTGGGAAAACACCCGCACACCCGTCGACACTCTGACTCGGGACCAAGCTACGGTCGAAATTGCTTCGGCCTGCCCAACAAGATCGGCGTCCATAGGTTCAAGAATGATATGCGTATGTCTAAATCGCAGGTCGAGCTCGTGGTTACTCGCCCAACGGCGATTATATTCCGCAACCAATGAACCGCCATATCCCAGTGCCGTTATGCCCCCGTCGCTCAGAAAGTCCAAATCATCTTCGAGGATAATGTTGACCAACTGGGCAGCAATGGAACTATCACTTTGAACTCGGCCGATTGAAAAATTGACCATGGGGCGAATTTTCCAGCCCTGGCTTATATCAAATTGCCAACCCACCCCGCCGGTGGCGGCAATACTTGTCCAATAGGACGGTATGTCTGTGTTTGTGCCGCCCTCGGACAACAAGAACACCGGGTCATAATTGGTGAACCCAACGTATCCTTCAAGGAAAACCGGAACGTCGCTCGAAACTCTGAAGCCGCCACCGATTTGGCCACCTCGAAGGTCATAGTCGTCGCCATTTTTTACATTCTTGTCTAACAGGAGGACACTTGCAGATTCATTTGGCGCGGCCGAGATACCCAAAATCGCAAGCGCGCCTTTAACATTATCGCGCACGTCGAACCCACTCCCGTCGTCAATCGATTGCGCCGATGATGGATCTGCTACAGCCATCAAAACCACGCCAATCAACGCCAACTGCTTCAAGCTGTTCGTCAATTTCCCCACTAGCGCAATTCGCATAGACGTCCCCATAGCAGCCCAAGAGTACCTTTGAACCTAAAACACACCTGCAATTCGGCCTTCTGATCGGCGCGGAAGCATTTGAGCCAGAATCCAAACCAAGAGGCAACATCACAAGAGACGCCGGGTTTATCTGTGGCGATTTTGCATCCTGTTGAGAGGGCTCACCAAGTCGCAGAGACTTACCCTTCCAGCACACCTCAGGTCACCAAAGATCATTACTCCACTGGCCCCACCGCTCTCAAAACGGCGTATTCTACAACTTATGGATGTCGAACGTCGCGCTTATTGGTGATCGACAGCCAGCAGCGTCAGGGAGACTAGAGACAGTACCTTTCCTCTATCAGGTTAACAGCACAGGCCACGCCATCTTCCTTAGATAGAGCATTTCCCAACGCGGACGCGTTTTCGACAAAGGATGTCGAATGACAAAGCTCGACAATTCGATCTGTCAAAGCGGCAGCCGTCAGGTCCTTCAATCGCAAGGGCCGAGGGCCACATTCCAACTCGGCAACGCGCCTCGCCCAAAATGGTTGATCAACACCCGCGGGGCATATCAGTGTCGGGCGACCGGCAATCAAGCCGGCAGCCGTTGTTCCTGCGCCACCGTGATGAATAACACCGGACACGCGCGGGAATAGCCAGTCATGCGGAACATTGTCGATTGCCATGACGCTATCCGGCAATTTTTCATCGCCAAGACCAGCCCACCCCGACGACAGAACAGCGCGGCACTTGGCTGATTCAATTGCCTCAACTATTCGATGCGTTGCACGTTCTGGGCTATCTACAGGCATCGACCCAAATCCCACGTAGATAGGGGTCAAACCGCCGTCCAAAAACGAACTAAGCCTCTCGTCAGCGCGCCAGCCCGTACTTTCGGGCAGTGTCCAGTACCCGATCATTATTGTGTTTTCGTCCCAATCCGAAGGGGGCGGTACTACGAGTTTGGAGACACCTATCAGTCGCAAATCTGCCCCGTAGAAAGGGTCTGCCCCATTTCTGGGCCGGTATGTCCTCGAAAGGCCCAGAGTTTGCTGTCGCCATTGAGACAATTGCCGGCCATAGAAGGTCCGAACCCAGTGAAGCGGCAACCACGTCAGCTTGTTGGCCAACTTCCCATAATCGCGGGACATGGTGATTATTGGAAACTCCGATGTTGGCATCATCGGGATCGGGGACGCAAGGACAACCGGGGCGCCTGTGACCTCAGCATTATCAGCAGCACCAATGACCTTTGGATGATGAACCAATATATCGGCGTTCTGCCCGACTTCCCACAGGGTCTCGAGCGACTTTTCGAGCATCGGTATTGCAATGCTTTTCCAAATTTTTCCAATACCAAACGGATTGCCCGCCAAAATTTTGCGGATTTCACTGGATTGGAGAAGATTCTGTATATTGGTACCCATCGTGGCGTACGACAGACCGAAACTGCCGATCCAACTCGCAAAATCGTCGGGTGCCGCGAGCACCACGTCGTGCCCACGCCGCGTTAACCCCGGGGCCAACGCTATATATGGCTGAACGTCTCCACGAGAGCCCTGTGCGAATATGGCAATGCGTTTTTTGGTAACCAAATCCGTCCTTTCCGATCTCGCGCCCAAATATAGAACACGTCTTTTCCGCAATTTTGGCAGTCTACAAAAAGGAGCACTGTTGTAGTTAGAGCTATGTCACTCGAAATTGTCATGAGAATGCAAGCCGGATATCTTCAAGTACGAGATCGTTTCTGTCCCAGAGGCTGAGTGCAAAGTTACATGTTGTCCAAAGTACGTTATTCCAGCGCACCGAAAATCTACAGGTACAGAATTCTGTCCGCCCTTTTTCCCGCTTTCAAAAACAAGGCGCATCTGGGAAGACTAGACACAGAAATCCAGGAGTTGGCACGTCGATCGATCTTTTCCAACAATGGGGAGTACGTCTATGTCAAAAACCCCAAATGTGGCACGAGCGCTGTGGCTGAAAAGATTCACGAGTGGCAGTACGGAAGAAAGTACACCGGCAACATACATCAATGCCCTGAGTTAGTACGAGGGAAAGACTGCCCGCACGAGTTATTAAGTGGCTTACTAGACGACAAGGTTTTCAAGTTTAGCTTTGTGCGAGATCCGAAAAAGCGGGTCGAAAGTGCATTCAAGAACTTCTTTCTTGATTTCAAAAACCCCGAGCACGGCCGCCATTTGCCCTACATCAAAGGCTTTGGGTTCAATTCCAACAACTCTAGCAGCCAAAATTTCAATATATTTCTAAACTATATCGAATGCGGCATTTCAGAAAATCCACGGCGTTTCGACCCACATTTTCGCCCTCAATTTTTCAATCTCCGCCCCGACATCATAAAATATAGCCATATTGCAAAAGTGGAGACTTTGAACACAGAACTGATCAATTTGTCGGAGCAGTTAAGCGAACATGAGGTGGAACACGGGACGATCGCCGCAAAACGCGTAAACCAATCTATCTCAGAGTTCTCGTCTACTCCCGAACAAGCCGATCGGATTAGACGCTTGTTCGATGTTGACTATTCTTGGTTCAACTACTGATCGCTTCAGAATTTACAGTAGCTCAGGGGGTTTTGTCGCAAATTCCTTTGAAAACTGAGGAGATGGCGCAATAAACACTCTATCCGAAGACTTGGCTGACCGGCTTGCGAAACACGGAGTTCGGGCGGGAGAACGCGTGACGCTATTGGCCGAAAACTGCGCCACTTACGTGGTGCCGATCCTTGCGCTTAGCCAACTGAATGCATGGGTCGTAATGATGAATGCGAGAGCCACGCAGAGCGAAGTGCAACGGGTGCTGGACAGCTCTCAATCTCGCTGCATTCTGTACACCCCGAAAGCCTCCAACACTTTCAATGAACACTCCAGGACCTTCGGAGCGGTTGTGCCTTTTCCGTGCCACACGCCCGGCTGGGTGAAGTGGTTGGTGCCAGGATTCAATTGCGTGATGGCCACGAGGCAACCGCGCAGGACATTCAGGACTATCTGGCCGGACACATCGCGAAGTTCAAAATTCCCGAACATCTGTGGCTGCATACCGAGCCTTTGCCGCGTGGCGCCACGGACAAACTCGACCGGCGCGTGTTGCGCGCCCAATGCCTTGAATTGCTAAACCAGGATTGACGTATGACCACTCAAGACGACCTTGTCACTTACCACGCCACCTCGGGCAAAGCCGCGAGGGAGGTTCCGGATATCGACGCCTCGACTCCGCGCCGCGAGGTGAAAACAATCGGCATCATTGGTGCCGGCACCATGGGTGGCGGGATCTCGATGAATTTCGTCACCGCAGGCTACAACGTCCGGATTGTTGAGACCAAACAAGAGGCGCTGGACCGGGGTCTGGCCGTGGTGCGCAGCAATTATCAGCGCAGCGCAGATCGTGGCCGCTTCCCTCAGGAAGAGGTCGACATTCGCATGGCGCGCTATGATGGCCGCCTGTCACTTGAGGATCTGGCCGATTGCGATCTGGTGATCGAAGCCGTGTTTGAAGACATGGAACTGAAGCGCAAAATTTTCACCGATCTCGACCGGATAATGAAACCGGGTGCAATCCTGGCCACGAACACCTCGGCACTGGACATCGACGAAATCGCCAGCATGACCAGCCGACCACAGGACGTGATCGGCCTGCATTTCTTCTCGCCTGCCAACGTCATGAAACTGTTGGAAATCGTGCGGGCCGAGCACACCGCGCAAGACGTGCTGGCCACTTGTCTCGACATCGCGCTTGAGATCAACAAAATCGCTGTGGTGGTTGGCGTCTGCCCCGGATTTGTCGGCAACCGGATGTTGTTCAAACGGCAGGATCAGGCGATGAAGCTGGTCTATCGCGGCATCATGCCTTGGGATGTGGACGCAGCGTTAAACGCCTTTGGCTTCAAGATGGGACCGTTCCAGATGTCGGACCTTGCGGGTCTGGATATCGGCTGGTCCAAAGGGGCCACAACAGACAACCCGATCCGTGATGCGCTGTGCGAACTGGACCGGCGGGGTCAAAAAACCAACGCCGGCTATTACGACTATGACGAAAGTCGCACACCGCTGCCTTCGGATGTCACCGCGAGAATCATTGCCGACATCACCGGGGCGGAACCATCCCAAATGGCGCAGGATGAAATTATCGACATCTGCATTTGCCCGATGATCAACGAGGCAGTGAAAATCCTTGAAGAAAACAAGGCGCAGCGGCCCAGCGACGTCGATGTGGTCTGGATCAATGGCTATGGCTGGCCCGCCGACAAGGGTGGCCCAATGTACTATGGCGACACGATCGGTGCAGCCAAGGTTCTGGAAGTCATGGAAAAACTTGGCGCAGAAGACCCAGATTTCGCGCCTGCGGAAACGCTCAAAAAGCTCGCCGCAAGTGGCGGAAAATTTACGGAAATCGACACCGGCGGTCTGAAAACCGCGCGCGACTGAGGGAGAAGTCATGTCCTACGAATTCATTACAACCGAACAGCGCGGCAATGTTCTGCTGGTCACCATGAACCGCCCCGAGGTCTATAACGCGGTCCACGCCCCCATGCATCACGAGATGCACGATTGCTGGAACAAATTTGCCGAAACCGAAGACCAGTGGGTCGCCGTCCTGACCGGCGCGGGCGACAAGGCCTTCACCGCCGGCAACGATCTGAAGCACACCGCAAAACACGGCCCCCAGCCGATCCCCGAGACCGGATTTGCCGGGCTCGCCATGCGTTATGATCTGGAAAAGCCCGTCATTGCTGCGGTGAACGGGTTCGCCATGGGCGGGGGTTTTGAGACCGCGCTCAGCTGTGACATCATCCTCGCCTCGGACCGTGCAAAATTCGCTCTGCCCGAGGTCAAGGTCGGCTTTTTTGCTGCCGCGTCCGGGGTGCAGCGCCTCAGTCGTTATATCGGCCGTCTGGCTGCGCAGGAAATGATGTTCACGGGCCGTACCATCGACGCCGAAGAGGCACTGAAACTAGGCTGCGTGAACGAGGTTCTGCCCCATGACGATCTGATGACCCGCGCCATGGCCCTGGCCGAGGAAATCTGCACCGTGTCGCCGTCCTCGGTCAAAGCGACCAAGCGGGTGCTGAACCGCATGGCCCAGATCGAAGGCTTCCCCGACAGTATGCAGCATTCGCGCGAAGTTCTGGCCGATCTGGCCCAGACCGAAGACTTCAAGGAAGGCGTGAGCGCCTTTGCCGAGAAACGTAAACCGAACTGGGTCAATCGCTAGTACGCCCGCCAGAACAGGAGACCCGACATGGTCCAAACAGTCGCAGATATGAACAATCTGGAAATGTCCGAAGGCGCCAAGCCGCTTTTGGAAAAGGTGATCAAACATATCACCGAAAACGTTGATCCAATCACCGAGGAATTTCACCGCCTTGGTCATGGCCGCGCCGACCGCTGGTCTTATGCGCCCGGTCAGCTGGAGTTGCTGGAAACCGCCAAGCAAAAGGCGCGGGATGCGGGGCTGTGGAACTTTTTCCTGCCCAATGCGGAAACCGGCGAAGGTCTATCGAACCTTGACTATGCCTATATCGCCGCCGAGCTGGGCAAGAACCCGCTGGCGCCCGAAACGCTGAACTGTTCGGCCCCCGACACCGGCAATATGGAGGTGCTGGAGCGCATCGGCACGCCCGAACAAAAGGAACAGTGGCTCAAGCCACTGCTGGCGGGCGAAATCCGCTCGGCATTTGCGATGACCGAGCCGGACATGGCGTCGTCGGATGCGCGCAATATCAGCACCCGCGCGGTGCTGGAAAACGGCGAATGGGTCATCAACGGTGAGAAATATTATATCTCGGGCGCCGGTGATTCGCGCTGCAAGATCATGATTGTCATGGTAAAAACCTCACCCGACGCGGAAACCTTCCGCCAGCAAAGCCAGATCCTGGTGCCAATGGACACGCCCGGCGTCGAAATCGTGGGCCCAATGCATGTTTTTGGTCAGGATGACGCGCCGCATGGCCATATGCAGATCCGGTTTACCGACGTGCGCGTGCCCGAAAGCAACATCCTCTGGGGCGAAGGCCGTGGGTTCGAGATTTCCCAGCTGCGCCTTGGGCCGGGGCGGATTCACCACTGCATGCGCTCAATCGGACAGGCGGAAAAGGCGCTGGACTTGATGATCGCGCGCGGCATTAGCCGCGAGGCATTCGGCCGCAAGCTTCTGGATCTGGGCAAAAACATGGAAACCCTGTCCCGCATGCGGATCGAGATTGAAGCCATGCGTCTGATGGTGCTCAAGGCTGCCAAGGCGATGGATACGATGGGCAACAAAGAAGCGCGCATCTGGGTTTCGATGATCAAGGCGATGGTGCCCGAAAAGGCCTGTCAGATCATCGACCAGGCCATGCAGATCCATGGCGCGACAGGCCTCTCGCAATGGTCGCCGCTGTCCGAGATGTATACCGGCCAGCGCACCCTGCGCTTTGCTGATGGCCCGGACGAGGTGCACCACGCCGTTGTCGCGCGGGCCGAGGTCAAGGATTACCTGTCTTCAAACGAACGGCAGGCCGGCGCCGCGGGCAACTCGGCGGGTGGCCAACTGTTCCAGGGGCCGTAAGGCGAGGAAAGGAAAGACAGAATGACCAATATGTTTGACCTGAGCGGGCGCAATGCCCTGCTTACTGGCGCGTCGCGCGGAATGGGGCTGGAGATGGCAAAAGGGTTGGCGCTGCAAGGTGCCAACGTGGTCATCTCGGCCCGCAAGATGGACGGGCTTGAGGCTGCCGCAACCGAGATCAACGAAGCGGTGGGCCGCAAGGCCGCCACGCCGATGACCTGCAACATCGGCAAAAAGGACGAGGTACAGGCCCTAGCCAAAGCCGCGCATGATCAGGTTGGGCCGATCTCGATCCTGATTGGCAATGCCGGGGTGAATCCGTTTTATGGCAAGATGCGCGACATCCCGGACGAAGCGTATGAGAAAACCATGCAATCCAACGTCCAGTCCAACCTGTGGCTGGCCAATGCGGTTTTCCCCGACATGAAGGATCTGGGCGGCGGCTCGATGCTGTTCACCGCGTCGATCGGCGCGTTCAAGCCGTCTGATACGCTGGGCACCTATAACATCTCGAAGCTGGCGCTGATCGCGCTGGTGCGCAACCTGGCGATGGAGATGGGTCCGGCGGGGGTTCGGGTGAATGCACTTTGCCCCGGTGTGATCAAGACCGAATTTGCCCGCGCCCTGTGGGAAAACCCGGAAACGGCCGAGTACTACCTAAAGCAGGTGCCTCTGCGGCGCCTGGGCGAGCCCGAGGATTTCACCGGGATCGCGGCCTTTATGGCCTCGGATGCCAGCCGCTATATCACCGGTCAGGCACTGACCGTGGATGGCGGCAGCGTGATGTGGACGTAGAAAGGTAACACATGGAAATCCAAGGACAAATCGTCGTTGTCACGGGCGCAGCCAGTGGCATCGGCAAGGCGCTGGCCGAAGCATTCGCCGAGGCAGGGGCCAAATCTGTTGTCTGCGCCGACCTGAACCTTGCGGGCGCAAAAGACACCGCCAGGGACATTGGCGGCATTGCCATCATGGCGGATGTGTCGAAAGAGAACGACATCGCCGCCCTGATCGAAAAGACTGAGGCCGAGGTTGGCCCCATTGGCATCTTTTGTTCCAATGCCGGCATCCTCAGCGTCGGCGGGCCGGAAACGGACAATGAGACCTGGCAAAAGATCTGGGAAATCAATGTGATGTCTCATGTCTGGGCGGCGCGCCATGTGGTGCCACGCATGGCCGAACGGGGTGGCGGCTATTTGCTGAACACGGCCTCGGCAGCGGGTCTGTTGAACCAGGTTGGATCCATGGCCTACGGCGTGACCAAACACGCAGCGGTGGGCGCGGCGGAATACCTGGCCTTCACCTATCGCGATCAGGGCATCGGCGTTTCACTGCTGTGCCCGCAGGCGGTGCGATCGGAAATGACGCGTGGACGTGACGGTGGCGTTGCCCATCAGGACGGGCTGCTAGAGCCCGAACCGGTGGCCGAGGCCTGCCTGCAGGCGATCCGAGACGAAACCTTTCTGGTACTGCCCCATCCCGAGGTGTTGGGATATATGCGCAACAAGACCGACAATTATGACAAATGGATCGGCGGCATGCGCAAACTGAACCGGATGTACGGGGACGCGCTGAAACGCTGAGTTTCTACGTATTCTTGGGTAAACACTGCCGGTCACCCGGATGGCAAAGGCAGGAGTGAGGGGCCAGCCCCTCACACTCCCCGGGATATTTTCAGCCAGATGAAGATCAAAGGCGATACACCTTGCGGGCCGTACCTGCAAACAGTGCATCCTTTTCCTGTTCGCTGTAGTCCGCTGCGATTTTCTTGAGTCCATTCCACAGGACCGGGTAGCTGATCGAAATGCGATCCACGGGGAAGTTGCTTTCAAACATGCAACGGTCCGCCCCAAAGCAGGCGATCATATGGCGATACCAGGGGGCCATCACATCGGCAAATTCCTCTGATCCCGGCGGCTGAGTCCGGTCGTGCCAGCCCCAGCCATTGTCGGGCATGGCCATTCCGCCCAGTTTGGCCATCACGTTTGGACATTCTGCCAGCGCGGCAATATCATCTTGCCACCGATCAAAAATGATCTCGCTTTGCCCGTCAAACCGTCCCACCCCCAGAGGGGTGGACAGGTGGTCCAGGACCAGCGTGGTGCCCGGCACCGCGCGCGCCAGATCGACAAAGGCAGGCAGTTGGTGATGGTATTGCCATGTATCATATGTCAAGCCACGTTCGCCCAGCCGCGCCACACCGTTGCGGAAGTCGGGGTCGGCATAGAGGTTCTCTGGGCTTTGTTTCGGCAGGAACAGCCGGTCCGGTTCCAAATCGCGCGCGCCAGCGTGACGGATGCCCTTGAACAGGCCCTGTCCCGCTGCCACATGCGCATCCAGAACGGAATCCAGATCGGGATTGCGCAGATCGGCGAACCCAACAATCCCGGTCAGTTTGGCAGGCCCCTTATGCGCCTGCGCCATGGCCGTAACGGTGCGGGTTTCCTCAACCGGCGCCAGTGGGTTGGATGAGGCGGGATCATAGTAGGACCGGCATTCCATGAACATGGTTTCCACCACATTGTGCCCGTTGGAGGAATCGGCCTCTAGCTCAGCCATTTCATAGACATAGCCGTGGCGTCGCCAGAGGTGGTGATGAGGATCGACGATTTCACGATCCGGTTCAATGATGTCTTCACGAACCTGCGCGAGCCAGTCATCCCGCGCGGCCATGCGCGGTATCCATGCCTCATCCACTGACACCTCATTGTCCTCCCTGAGCTTTAGCTATTTTGGTTTGCGTGGCCGTATCAGCCCTTCTTGCATTGTCGTGGCCACCAGCACTCCGTCCTGATTGTAGATCGCCCCGCGATTGAGACCCCTACCGCCGCCGGTAAACGGTGCGTCCATCGAATAGAGATGCCAGTTTTCAAAGGCCAGCGGCGCGTGAAACCACATGGCATGATCCAGACTGGCGCTCATGACTTTGCCCTGAAACCATGTCAGTCCGTGAGGGCGCAAAGACGATCCCAAAAGGTTCATGTCCGAGGCATAGGCCAACAAGCAATGCTGCATCTGATAGCCATGGCCTGCCGCTTCCTTCATGCGGATCCAGCTGTGGTTGCGGTCGTCCTGAACGCCCGGCTTGAACATATCCTGCGGATCGACGTCAGACACGTCGATCGGCCGGGCACGCGTGAACTCTGCCCGGTGCTTTTCCGGCAGAAGATGCGCGTCCCTGGCCCTTTGCTCGTCCCGAGACATCAACCCCTCAGGGCCGGGCACGACAGGCATGGGATGCTGGTGCGCCCATCCCTCTTCTGCGACGTGGAAAGAGGCGGACAGGTTGAATATCTGGCGTCCATGCTGAATGGCCACCACGCGGCGGGTGGTGAAGCTGCCGCCGTCGCGGGCACGGTCCACTTCGTAGATGACAGGAATTGACGGGTCGCCCGCGCGGATGAAATATGCATGCAGCGAGTGGCACATTCGGTCATCGACCGTGCGATAAGCCGCCATCAGGGCCTGAGCAATGACCTGCCCGCCATAAATGCGTTGCGGCGTTTCCCCTCCTGCTCCTGAGCCGCGAAACAAATCGACCTCCAAGTGCTCGATGTCCAGAAGATCGATCAGTTTTAGGGCAGCATTATTCATGAACCAGATGTTCCTCACGTAATTTGGCATAGTCGACAAAGGTGTCAAAGCTGCCAGGATTGGACATGGAATCCCGGTTAACTACAAGCGCCGCATCCCCCCCAAGCAGCAGCTTTTTCACCGGCACTTCCAGTTTCTTGCCCGATAGGGTGCGCGGCACCTCATCAATCTGGATGATCTCGTTGGGGATAAAGCGGGCCGACACGGCGGTGCGGATCGCGCTGTTGATCTTGTCTTTCATCGCGTCATCAAGCACCTGCCCGTCGGCCAGCACCACAAACAACGGCATGAAACTGTCGCGGCCCAGAAACTCAAGATCAACGACCAGGGAATCCATCACCTCGCCCAGCCCTTCGACCGCCTGATAAATCTCGGACGATCCCAGGCGCAGCCCCTTGCGGTTGATGGTGGCGTCCGACCGACCATAAATGACCGAGCCACCTTCGGGCGTGATCTCGATCCAGTCACCGTGACGCCAAATTCCCGGATAAGTGTCGAAATAGCTGTCATGCAGCCGTGAACCGTCCTTATCCCCCCAGAAAAACAGCGGCATCGATGGCAGCGGCTCGGTGCAGACCAGTTCTCCGACCGTATTGAACACCTCGTTGCCTGCCTCGTCAAAAGCTCGCACCGCATTGCCCAGCATGCGGCACTGCATTTCACCCGCCCGTACTGGCATCATCGGGTTGCCGCCCACGAAGGCGCTGGCCAGATCGGTCCCGCCCGAAATAGGTGCCAGCCAAAGGTCGGATTTGACCTGGCCATAGATCCAGTCATAGCCATCGGAACTGAGCGGAGATCCGGTTGAGCCCATGGCCCGTAGCGCCGACAGGTCCAGATCGGCGGGGCGAATGCCTGCCTTGAGACATGCCTCATAAAACGCAGCACCTGCCCCTACGAAACTTAGACGATGGCGCGCTGCAAACCGCCAGAATGCCATCATGTCGGGATGGTTGGGGGCCGCATCGAACATCGCCAGAGTGGCCCCCTGCCCCAGAACCGAAAGTTGAGAATTCCACATGATCCAGCCAGACGAGGTCATCCAGGCATAGCGGTCCTCTTGCCTCAGATTGCCATGCAGGCTTCGCTTGGCGTTTTCCAGCAGCACGCCGCCATGGCCATGCACGATGGGTTTCGGGTTGCCGGTGGTGCCCGAGGAATAGACGATCCACAACGGATGATCGAAAGGCACTGGTGTCGCAGCGTATTCTGCATCGCCCTGCGTTAGCGGGGCAAACTCCTGCGCACCCTCGGGGGCGGCGCCTGCCACGGGCACCCACAGCGTCTGCTCAAGAGATGGCAACCCAGCGCGGATGGTTTCCAGCAAAGGACGGCGGTCAATGTCCTTGCCTGCATGGGTATAGCCATCTTGGACGATCAGCACCTTTGGTTCGATTTGTTGGAACCGGTCCAGAATTGCGACGTGGCCCATATCCAGTGCGCAAAGAGACCAGATCGCACCAAGGCTGGCGGTCGCGAGGCACGCAATCAGAGAGGTTTCAGTATTGGGCAACACTGCGACGACCCGGTCGCCTTTTCCCACCCCCATGTCCCGCAGGTTTGCCGCCAGGTTGGCGACCCGGTCGCGCAGTTCGGCCCAGGTCAGGGACGAAGCCCCAAAGGTTTCAGATTCAACGATCACCGCAGTCCTGTCAGGCTGTTCCTCGGCCCATCGCATAACCTGATCGCTATAGTTCAGCATGGTTCCGGGGCACCAGACAGCGTCGGGCATTTTGCGCTCGGCCATGAATATCGTCGGCGGCACGCTGGCGCGCAGATCAAAATACGACCAGATCGCAGACCAGAATCCTTCCAGGTCAGAAACGCTCCAGTCCCACAGTGCGGGATAATCTGAGAATGACAGACCGCGCTCTGCCTCGAGCCAGCGAATAAAGGCCGCCATGGTCGTGGCTTCGGCCTGCTCGGGCGAGGGCTGCCAAAGGATCGGGCGGCGGCTGGTGTCATCTGCTGTCATGCAATCAGGGCTCCGTGGATCAGGGCACGCAGTTCGGCGCGTGAAGGGTAAGAAGAGCTGGGGGAAAGCTGGGTGAAAAATACGACACTCATCTGATGGAGCGTATCGACCCAGAAATAGGTTGAGGCCATACCGCCCCATGCGAAATCACCGACACTGCCCGGCACACCGGTCCGGCCCGGGTTCAATGTCACCGATCCACCAATGCCAAAGCCTGTGCCGACCATCGGCTGTTCGGCAAAGCTGGGCATACCCATGTCGGCAATGTCACCTTTCAGGTGGTTCGACATCATAAATGCCATTGTTTTGGGTGACAGAATACGGTGTTCGCCTGCATCGCCACCCCGACGAAGCATCTCGGCAAACTTCATGTAATCGTCGATCGTGCCAACCAGCCCGCCCCCGCCTGAGCGCTGCTGCGTGGTCAAATAAGGAGAGAGCTTGCGATCATCGGCGAGGCGCAGTGTTCCCGCGCTGCCCTTTGCGGCGTTCAGCGCCATGGGGTCATCCAGCGGCGTGTAGAGATTGGCAAAGCGGTCGCCTGCATGCACCGGCACATTGAATGCGGTTTCGGTCATGCCAAGGGGCTGAAAGATCTCCAGGTCAAAAAACGCATCCAGGGATTTCCCCGAAACAACCTCGACCACCCGACCCGCGATGTCGATTCCGACAGAGTACATCCAACGCCTGCCGGGTTGAAAAGCCAAAGGCAGCGCTGCAACTTTGTCCGTCACCTCGGCCAGCGTTCCGCGTTTTGGGGCAAAGTCGAGACGTTGTTCAGCCATTACCTCGGCCACCAGACCGGGGTTGAACGAATAGCTCAACCCGCTTGTGTGGGTCAGCAGTTGTTGCAGGGTCGGGGCGTTAGCAGGCTCGGTCTGATCCAAACGCGCGGCATCGGGGATCAAAGCCTGCATGTCCGCAAAGCCGGGAATGAAATCCGACACGGGCTGACCCAGATGGATCAATCCGCGTTCCACCAGCGTCATGAGCGCAACCGACGTCACCGGTTTGGTCATCGAATAGATACGCGCGATGGTATCACGCGAAAAAGGCAGGTTTTCTTCGATGTTGCGCAACCCACAATCGGCAAAAAAGACTTCGGTTCCATTGCGTTGAACCAAGACCGACGCGCCAGGATACTTGCGTGTGTCAACATAGCTTTGCATCCAAGGCCGGATACGATCTAGCCGCGCGGCGTCAAAGCCATGGGTCATTTCAACATCCTTTGCATCGCGTCGCGGGTTTCATCCGTGAACCAGCCGCGGTCGGCGTCGTCCACCAGCCGGGCCATTTCTGTTTCGATCACGGAAATGGCAGGCCCGCGGAGCTGTTGCTTGATCCGGCCAAACGCCGAAGCCGGCAGGTCGGCCATTTCGCGGGCTTTGGCGAGTGCCGTCTCGTTTACGGCTTCAGCTTCGACTAACTCATCAACAATCCCCTGCGTGACGGCCACCTCGGCGCGGATCGGCTGACCCGTAAGCAGAAGCCGGCGCAAGGTGTTGGCATCAATCATTGCACGGGCGACCACCAGAGGGCCAACGGGCAGATCGCCCGCATCAGTGGGGGCGCGGTCTCAAAAGCAACCGCGCCGCATGTACATGTCCCGTTCATTGACTCTCTCGTGTTACAGTTTCTGTTGCCACCACAGAGTCAAACAGGATGCAGTTCTTTTTCAACCTGTTCCGTTGCACCGCCGGGGTTTGCGACGTCACGGACCTTGATAATTTTACGCGGCAGGCCACCGGATTTGCCAACCCCTTTGGACAGCCACCAGCCATGCGGCACCCAAACCAGCCCGTCGACCACATATTTACGCAGACCCTAGACATGCCTGTGGCCGGTCTGGAAAAACGCCGGTTCCCGCACCCCGGTGAACAGTCGCAGCGATCAGTCCTTGCCCTCTTCGGGTTCGTCGCGCCAATAGGCAACGGGTCGAAGCCGAATTCCTGAGCGTCTCTGAATAAAGCTCCACCTTGCCCGAGGGCGTGGCAAAACCGGTTTCTTCGTGTTCGCGGAATTTCAGCTTTTCCATTTGAACCGGCGATTTCTCCGCCATTTCATCGAATGTCGTGCCCATGGGTGCGGAACTGGTCGAACCCAACGGTCCAGTTGGCGACAAACTCCTTGTCATACAGTCCCTCGTCCAGAGTGACCTTGAGCCACCCGAACATCATCACCGCATCGGTCACGGCCTTAAGCGGCAACCACAGGTCGGCCACATTTGCATTGTCGGTTTAGCGCGGATCCAAAACGATAAGCTTGGCACCCCGTTCGCGGGCGCGCTGGACAGCCCCGTCTTCGACGTCAACGTCCACGTGTCAATAGATGCAACACGATGCGCACAAAACTCGCTTTTCCTGCATTGGAATCTTCCGAGAAGCTGACTATATTTTTTATATCGCTGAAAAAATCGAATGCCAATGTCACTGACTCCGTCGCAAGGGCCGTGTTGCCACAACACTAAAGGCACAGGGGCGGTGTGACACAAGCGCGTTTTTAAGCCGAAAATATCTCAGACAGCTTCGGCGGCGTCACGCTCGGCTTGCATGCACTTGGACAGAACTGCGTGCGTCGTATGCGTGGACACAGGCTCGCCGCAGGTATGGCACACCAGAACCGCGTACATTTCGTGGTCAGTCCCGCGGTGCATCGTGCGCAAGGCCGCGCCGTCATCCGCCCAGGGGCCGCACCATTCCTCGCCCCATTGCTTCAGGGTGATCAATGTCGGCCACAAACCGTGCCCCTTGGGCGTGAGCGCATACACCTTTGCCGCTATACCCTCTTCCGAGGCCCGCCGCTCAAGAATGCCTTCTTCCTCCAGCTTACGCAGCCGAAGCGTCAGGGATCGGGGTGACATGTCGGATTGTTTCTGCAAACCCGAAAACCGCGCATTCCCAAGAAAGATCTCCCGCAGGATGATAAACGTCCAGCTATCCACGATCTGGGCGCCGGCTCGGGCAACCGGACAATATTTTTCAGCGAGATGGCGACGTTTCATAACTTATGAAGTATCCTCATCTGTCATGTAAGTCCATGTCGGGCATGAATATCGCGCACGCGACCCGGCGAGATTGGGTCATTTCCAGACAGTTTTGCGGGTTCTGTCGCAAGTTCCTTTGAAAACTGAGGAGATGGCGCGATAGAGATAAACCCACTCACCCTTCACTTAAGCATAGGCCTCATCCATGCGCCCCGAACGGTCGGTGGACACTTCTTGTGCCGCAAAGCATCAGCTACAAGACCGGCATATCGGCTCACCCAACGGTTCAGCCTCGCGTGATCCAGTTCAACGCCTATTTCCGCCATGATTTCTTCCAGATCCCGATATGACATGCCGTATCGGAGATAGAAGAATACAGCGTACAAAATCACTTCTTTTGGAAAGTGCGCGCCCTTGAATGAGATCGTCACGGTCTGCTTCTGCTATTTTGAGCACGCGCTACCAGAACCACGCTCGACCTGACAGATGAGAACAAAGCCTGCGAAAACCCCCCAAGGTTGACGACCAACACTCGGTTGTTGGCAGGCCCAACATTCCACATACAAGCCCTCGCTGAGAATAACGGTCATTATATGGCAATTTTGCTCATTACATGTGAGTTCGGCTTGAAAGTCCAATTTGGGCTCTTGGCAGAATGCTTCGCTAGCTTGGCATCACTTGCATTGGTAAGGTAGGTTTCGCAGCGAAACTAGCTTAGGTGAACCGCAATTTGACGAAGGAGTTCTTGTGCATCGTCAGTTGAAACATCCTCCAAGCGAACTCGAATTCGCACTTCAGTCGCGGTCAGTTCACCCGCGACATCCCCCCCTCCCGGAAGGGCGACTGGCTTCAAACGCTTCACCTGCTGCGGCCGACCTCCACGCGCTTTGTTTTTGACCGGTTCTGAGGTTGATTTCAGCGCCGCTTCAAGCAATGCCCATTCCTCTCTTGGCTCAAGCACCCCTGCCCCGGCCAATACCTGGCGCAACATGGGTTGCGCACCTGCTCTCAATGCTGAGGCCAACTTCAGGCCAGCCTTTTCTGTGAGAACAATGGGGTGTTGAAGTAGATCTCCTAGTGCCTCATGCACGACCGCGAAACTTCGTACTTTTGAACGTTTTGCCTTGGAAGATGCGGCAAACAATACGTCAACAGCGCTTTCGGTTGAATCGAAAACGCCCTGCCCTGCCGCCAAAACAGCAATGCGGCCCCTCTCATAGGGGCTCAGGTTGGACCGAAGTTCATTTTCCTCGACCATCGAGACATACGCACTTTGACCCGAATCTGCTTCTCGCACGAAAGCCGGAATCTCGGAAAATCTCGAGTCGGTTTCCGCCAATTTACGGAATGCACCCAGCCTTCTAAAACCTGAGATCAAGCCATAGCCGTCACCATCTCGGGCTACTTCGATCGGAGTTCTCAGGCCATGAACACGCAACGATTCCAAGAGTTCGTCCATGGCCTCTTCATCTTCGACCATTCGATCTCTGCGGATAAAATCCTCGTCAATCGCGGATAAGGACAGCATCTGCGCAATCAGCCCCGCGTCCTGAGCATCGCGCCACCGCTCGGCATCCCCTTGGTCCTGAGCCAGAGCAACACGATCTGTTACTGAAGCCATACCGTTGAGGGAAGCGGCCTCGGCAGCAACCTGCGCGATAGGGGGAGCGGCCCCTTTTGCATCGAAGGGATTCATGGACGGTTTCGCCGCGAAACCAGCCTCTAATTGCTCGAGCTCGGTTGTATCTGGGGCTGTCAGCCTTCTGCGTTTAGCCATCTTGCTTTCCCTCCATTTGAGCGTCGCGCCACCAGCATCCGATCAGCACTTCCTTGAATTCCGCGTAGGTCCTATCGAAGGTTTCTCGACCACGGACATAAGTGTCACGGTTGAAGTCACGATAATCAGCCTCGTAAATTCCATTAACCTGCTCACCGGCCTGCCCGACCAAAGCCGTGTAATCTTGCCGGTATGCATTCATGAAGTCGCCAAAATAAGCTTGAATAACATTGGCCATGTCCGTCTGCTGACTGGCGTCAAACCGAGTTATAATTGCCCGAACAACATCCCACTCGAATTTGAGCTCTGGAAGCCCCGCGGCGCGTTGTGCTGCATTCTCGCCATCCTCAATGCTGGCAAAAGTAGTATAGAGCATGTCGAAGAAGCGGCCTGTTGAATCAAACTCAAGAAACGACGCACCAAGCGGCACCAGCAAAATATCGGCCGCGGCAAGGGCGTTGATTGTTAGGTACCCAAGTGCAGGAGGGGTATCGAGAAAGACGATATCGTAGTCATCCAAGACGCCATCATCGTGAAGGAAGTTCGTCAAACCATCCCATAGTGGCCAACTCCTTAGCCCCATTCTCCATACAGGTATTTGGAACTCTGCCCAATATAGGTTCAACTGTGCGCCCAACAAATCTATGTTGGGCCAGTGGGTTTTTTGGATAACATCACCAGGAGTTGTTTTCAGAGCTTCATTCAAAGTCTCATCCAAAGGAATCTCGGCTTGCCCCGCCGCATTTCGCACTCGATTCTCTTCTTGCACAGCCTTTGCGTAATCTTTTGCTATCAAGGGGAAAACGGTCTGCCATTCATCCGCAACACTTCCCCCAAGTATTGACGTCATGGATCCCTGACTATCCAAATCGACCACCAATACCCGATACCCGTCCAGAGCAGCAGACATCGCCAGATGCGCTGCCGTAGACGTTTTCCCTACACCGCCCTTAAAGTTGGCTACCGCGACCACTTTTGCAGGCAACCCTTCAGGTCTGTACGGCAAATACTCCTTAGTACTTACTCCCTCGGCCGCAAAATGCTTGCGTAGTAACAACACTTCTTCAAGTGAAAACCATTTTGAGCCTGTTTCACCTTCTCCTTGTGGTAAATCTGGATTAGCTTTCAAAACACGCCGCAAATGCGCTGGCGCCACTGGGATTAGGTACTTTGTTATCTCCCAAATCGAAAACCGGCGAAGTCTCTTTTCACCGTCTGGAGCATATCCTCTCCGAGCTAGGTCCTCTCGGCCTTTAGCGCAAAAAGCAGCAGCTTTGGCGAATCGAGTCGTTCCGATAGGATCAGGCAACTTGCCAGCAGACGTTCTGGGGTCGAGATTCAGGTACGGCGGTAGATGAGGTTGGTTGGTTTTTTTCACTGTCGGTGCCTCGGGTAATGTTCGCCTTTGCGACGTATGTATAACAATATAACGCACATTTTTACCTGAGGCTATCTCAAGAATGGCTAATTCTAGAAGAAAGTGCTTTCGGTGTCTGGTTTCGTGGCGAAACTGATTAAAAATCCAGAATTGGACACAACAAAACGTTTAATTTGTTTAGTTAGTTTAGATTCTTTGTGACCATTTTATTGTTCGAAAACAAAAACATAAATAGAATAAGGTACCTGGTTTCGGTATGTAGGGTACCTGTATTCAGGATCAAAGGCACCCGTATACAGGGCTAAACGGACCAAGAGTCAGTATGACGAGGCCCGATTCTCAGTATTCTTGGAGATCATCGAAAAAAGACCCTGAATATAGGTTTTTCGAGATGCTGGTAGCGTCCATTACACGCGTATCGACTCTCTACACATGCCTTTCCGAGGGTAGCTGGATTCGATTTGCTTAAAGGTACCCATTCACGGGAGGGGGCCAATCCTGTATTTGGGCACCCAAAATAGATTGATGCGCAGGTACCTTTCGTGTCAGAAATGTCTAAACGAGCAGTCAGGCAGAATCATGCCGCAAACTAAATTGGATATGGATAACCTTTCCGGTGCGCTGCGCCGCGAGACGGTCAAAAAGAACGTTGCTGCTATTCACATTAGCGGTAAGCTGACGCTGCTCCAACGCAAGCTGTCAAATGTACTTCTGCTTAACGCATATGATACGCTGACATCTGCCGCAACGCATACAATTGATGCTCGTACCCTGGCGTTGATGGTTGGCTACAATTCCAACGACTTCGACACATTACGGTCCAGTCTGCGTGCTTTGGCCGAAACCGTAGCGGAATGGGATATGTTGGACGAACAAGGCAGACAGGAGTGGGGTGTTTCGTCACTACTAAGTTTTGCCAAGCTAAAGAACGGTGTCTGCGAGTACGCCTATTCTCCTGCGTTGGCGCAAAAGCTCTATGATCCAAAAATCTATGCTTTGATCAATGTCCAGATCCAGCGAAATTTCAGTTCAGGTCACGGTCTGGCACTCTATGAAAATTGTTACCGCTTCGTAAGGACTGGTTCCACAGGTTGGTGGACATTGGATGTGTTCAGAAAGCTCATGGGGGTGGATGGAAGTGACTACTACAGCAGCTTCAAACACCTGAATGCCAAGATAATAAAACCTGCGGTTGCCGAAGTGAATAAGAGCTCGGACATCCTCATTGAGCCCGAGTTCCAAAAGAAGGGGCGCACAGTCTCCGATATAAGATTTCGAATAAGGGGCAACCCGCAAAAAGCGATGTTTGAGATCGATGACAGTGACGGTGTTCGTAATCTCCCTGTGTACAAAGCTCTGCGACAGCAAGGAGTGTCTGACAGATTGGCCCGCCAGTGGATCGCCGAGCATGGTGAAACTTATGTTCAGCAAAAGATTGACTACATGAAAGGGCAGGGGGCTGTTAAGTCCACTCTCGGGTATCTGTCAGCAGCGCTTAGAGACGACTATCAAGCCCCGACTGAGGAAAAGGCATTGCCTCCGAGTCCCGAAGCTATTGAAGCTGCTCGACTGAGACAGGAAAAGAAGGCTCTGGAAGACCGGGAGTACGCGGCTCGGTCGGCGGAGCGTTCAGAAAGGTCCAGAAAGCTCTCCATCGTTGAAGAGTTGGTTTCGCGGCGAAACCCTACTCAGAAGGATGCAGACAAACGTCTGTTTTTGGCCGGCCTAGATAATGACCTGGACCGAGAGCATTTCAGAGCACACGGGTGGCGATCGGGTCTGAACGCCACCAGAATCTTTGAATTCTGGGAGGAGTTGGAGCCCGAAGCCTTTGATTAGGTCGAGCTGGCAAGATCAGCGGTTCTTCATCGCCGACTTTAGCGCATCGCCTAACGCGCTGTAGTGTGCATTTTTGCCAAATTTTGACCGTTGCGATCCCTTCGTCCCGGGTGCGGTTTGACTCTTCAACCGATCATGCGTTCCGAGTTTTTTGCTGCCTGTCGGCTTTCCATCCTTCCGCATGCTCAGTCCAATTCGCTTTCGACTAACATCAACCTCAACCACAGTGACCTTCACCACTTGCCCGGTTTTGACGACTTCGTGCGGATCTTCGACGAATCGATCGGCGAGTTGACTGACGTGGACCAATCCAACCTGGTGGACCCCAACGTCAACGAAAGCACCAAAGGCTGCAACGTTGGTCACTGTTCCTTCCAACGTCATACCTGGTTTCAGATCGGAAATATCTTCAACCCCATCTGCGAACGAGGCTGTCACGAAGCTTGGCCTCGGATCACGGCCGGGCTTCTCCAATTCAGAGAAAATGTCCCGAACAGTGGGCAAACCGAAGGTGCCATCCACGAATTGTTCGGCGCGCAATCCTTTTAGTGCACCTTCCTGGCCCATTATTTGACGAATGTCCCTCCCACAGGCCGCGACCACACGCCGAGCGACTTCATATGCCTCGGGGTGAACTGAAGACGCATCCAAAGGGTCTGCTCCGTCTCGGATACGTAGAAAACCAGCGCACTGCTCATACGCCCTCGGGCCAAGCCGTGAGACTTTCAAAAGCTCTTTCCTCGATTTAAACGCGCCATTTTGATCGCGGTGGGCAATAATGGCCTCGGCCAGCCCGGGGCCCAGGCCCGAGACATGTGAGAGCAAAGGGGCAGACGCGGTGTTCAGATCAACGCCAACAGCGTTCACAACATCCTCAATTACAGACTCCAGCGATTGCGACAAGCGATGCTGGTCAACATCATGTTGATATTGGCCAACGCCGATTGACTTCGGTTCAATCTTGACCAGTTCCGCCAGAGGGTCCTGCAAGCGGCGCGCAATTGAAACCGCGCCTCGCAGTGAAACGTCCAGATCGGGAAACTCTCGCGCGGCAAGTTCGGATGCAGAATACACAGAAGCCCCAGCCTCTGACACAACGACTTTGGTGGGGACTTTCGTCGATTTCGGCAACAGCTTGAGTGTATCTGAGACAAGCTTTTCTGTTTCGCGGCTTGCAGTTCCATTGCCTATCGCAATCAATTCAATTCCATGTGCCGCAACAAGGCTCAGAATTGCATGCTGCGCACCCCGTAGATCGTTTCGCGGTTGGAAAGGGTAGAGCGTATCCGTTGCCAAAACTTTTCCGGTCGCGTCAACCACTGCCGCTTTGACACCGGTCCGAATTCCTGGGTCCAACCCAAGCGTTGGTTTTTCCCCTGCGGGCGCTGCAAACAGTAAGTCCTTGAGGTTGCGAGAAAAAACCTGAATGGCATCCTCTTGGGCACGACTTCTCAACTCTGCCATAAGTTCGACCATCATCGACAAAGACAACTTGACCCGCCAAGTCCATCCGGCCACCTTGCGCAGCCAAACATCACCAGGTGCTTCCGTGCGGGTGTGTAGATGCGCCGCCACGATCGCCTCCGCCCGTGCGGCACCTGTTTCAGGGTCGGGCGCGATGTCCAACGTCACGATGCCTTCCTTCGAGGCACGCAACATGGCCAGTGCCCGATGAGATGGAGTTTTTGCCCACTGTTCCGAATGGCTGAAATAGTCGCTGAATTTCGCGCCCTCAGTCTGTTTGCCGTCAACGACTTTGGATGACAGCAATGCCTCTTTCTGCATAAATGTCCTGAGCTCACCCAGCAGCACAGCATTTTCTGTTAGCCGCTCGGTTATAATATCCCGCGCACCGTTCAGTGCGTCTTTGGGTGTCGCGACGGCCTCTGTCAGATAATCCCGAGCGAAGGTTTCCGGATCGGCGGCCCGATCCTCAAGAATTGCGTCGGCTAGCGGCTCAAGTCCGTTTTCCCGCGCAATCATCGCTTTGGTTCGACGCTTGGGTTTGTACGGCAGATAAATATCTTCCAACTGCGCCTTGGTATCCGCGCGTGAAATGGAACGCGCAAGATCCTCGGTCAATTTCCCTTGATCCTTGATCGAGTTCAGGATCGTCTCGCGTCGTGCGTCCATTTCCCGAAGGTACGTTAGACGGTCAGAAAGGTCGCGCAGTTGGGTGTCATCCAGCCCGCCTGTCGCCTCCTTGCGATAGCGAGCCACAAACGGGACAGTCGCACCTTCGTCCAGCAGCTTGACCGCTGCACCGACCTGTTCCGGGCGGGCGTTAATTTCAGTTGCGATAGTGCGGGTAATGCGGTCCAAGGGGGTCTCCTGAAAACGTTTGGAAAACCTTCTTAGCCAGCCACCTCAGCAAGTAAAAGAGGGGTCAAATCTGATGGGCGAGCGCTTGCAGATCATCATACAGAGATTTTGAGATTTCGACATAGCCGCGTGCCGCGTTCCGGGCGCGTGCCTCAAACCTTCGTTGGGACGGCAATCGAGCGCCCTGGTCGGTTATGTCAGCAAACAGACGCTCGGCCCGAGCGTCGTTTTCATGGATCTTTCCATCGCTGAATTGGGCTGGGTCAAAGGCCAGAATGATCTCGCCATGATAGGGGGCACCCCCTGTACCATCAGCGAATTCCATGCTTTCAAGACTGGTCAAATCGTCGATTAGCGGACCGGCCAGCAACTCGATCATGATTGACAGGGCAGAGCCCTTATAGCTGCCAAAGGTCAGCATCGCCCCGTCCATTGCAGCTTGGGGGTCGGTGGTCGGGTTTCCTTCACTGTCAATCGCGACACCCTCGGGCAACGGTTTTCCTGCGCGACGATAAAGCTCGATCTCGCCGCGCGCAAAGGCGCTTGTGGCGAAGTCAAAGGTAAACGGGTCTTTGTTCTGGCGTGGCCAGCTAAAGGCCAGGGGATTTGTGCCCAGGCTTCCGCGTGTCCCTCCGGCTGGCGCAACCCATGAATGGCTCGGTACCATTGCCATTGCAGCCAGCCCAGCAGAGGACAAACGTTCCACTTCGGGCCAGAGCGCAGAGAAATGAAAGCAGCGATTGATAACCATCGCCGCGATTCCGTGTCTGCGGGTTTTGTCTATCAAGACGGGCAGGGCGCTTTGGAACGCCAGCAGAGACATGCCGCCCTGCGCGTTCACTCGTACGATTGCCGTGTCAGACGCGGTAACCGCGGGTTTTGCCATGCCGTCGATTTTTCCGGATTTCATCGTGTCTGCACACATGTACAGGCGGAATAGCCCGTGGGATTGGCAGTCGTCGAACTGACATGTGATCAGGGTTTCCGCGATGGCCTCTGCATGGTCGGAACCAAACCCTGAACTGGTCAGTACAGTCAGGCACAGGTTTCGGGCTTCATCCGCTGTTAATTTGACCGTTTCGCTCATGCCCTGTGTCTCTCTCATTGCTTTGTGACAAGGGATAGCGCGGTGGGGTAGTCAAAGGGAACTACATAATTTTGGACAATGCGAATTTGACTGGCCGTGCTGTCCAGAGGTTTTGCCGGCCGCTTTCGTGGTGCCACAGAAAACGCCTTGTGAACTGGTTGAAATAGCCGAATTATACCGGTCATGACTTCAAACTCTGACAGGCCAGGTCAAGACGAGGACGACGAAACACTCGGTCCTCCCAGTATCTATGATGCTGACCCGCCGGAGGATGAGGATCTGTGGTTCATGCCGTTTGACGGCGAGGCAGAACCTGAGGACAACTTTCTGCCGCCAGGACCAAGGGAGGACCGCCGCCTGTTGTTTGATCCGCGAGACTGGCGTGCGGCTCAGGCTGAATTGTCATACGAATTGGCGGACCTGGCTGCGACATTCGGCGCGTTGGACGAACGTCTAAGAGCTGGTCCAAGAGGGTGGACCCACCGGCTTGCCCTTATGGATGTGTCGGATCTTGGGTGGTGGACGGGTGATCGCATCAGTGTTGATCGACTGGCTTTGTGGACCGGGCTGAGAATTGGCGCGACCGGTGATGACGTACAGGCGTTGTTCCGTGCTGGCTGGGCAGTGCGTCGTTTGACCTCGGGTGCTGGTCCCTCGGAAGGGGGATGGAGTACAGGTCTGACCGCGTTTCTGGATCGCATGGCACAAGGTCTGGACGATGTGCCCGAAGCGGTTGCTGACTTGGCCGAAGTGTTGGGCACTACCGAAGGTTTGCATCCGGTCACGCAGGCCGCGATTGGATTTCATGCGTGGCGTGCCTTGTCCGAGGGGGTTGGACAGGACACCGAGGCCGCGATCATAGCAGCAAGGCATGGCGCAACGATGGGCCGTGGCGGAGCGATGTTCATGCCTTTGGCTTTGTCCGGACCCGGTGCTCTGCGCGGTGTGGGTGCACCTGATGAAAAACTTTCCGCGTGGATCAGGGGGGCAGGACAGGCGGTTTTGGCAGGTCTGTTGCACCTTGATCGTGTGAACGCATGGGAGCAGCGCGCACGGGAGTCCATCCACGACCTAAGCGGACGCACGCCACCCTTGTTGATTGATGTTCTCAGGTCATGGCCAATGGTTTCAGCACCTCTGGCGGAGGAGTTGACCCAAGCGTCCCGGGCTGCAGTTCAACGCAATATCGCTCTCTTTACCGACCGTGGCTTGATCCGCGAAGTGACAGGGCAGGGGCGTTACAGGGTCTGGACGGCCGCGCTGTAGTCCATGATCCAATCGCGAAAGGCGCGGGCAGGGGGGCGAAGGGCCGAGCGTGACTGGTATATTAGGTGATACGCCTCCTGGCCCGGAACCGTGACATCTTCCAGACATGGGACAAGACCGGACAACGACATGATCCGGTCAGACGCCGGGGCGCGGGCCAAGGCAATGCCACCTCCGCTGGCGGACAGCTCTGCTGCCATGATCGAGTTATCGGCGAAGAAGTACTTGGCTTGCCCCGCTGGTAGTCGAAGGGTTTCAAACAGGTATGGCCAGCTTGCGCGGTGGGTGGATACCTCGATGAGTGTGAATCTGAACAAGTCTTGAGGCTCATTTATCTGGGCAGCCACTTCCAGAGGCGCAACAGGGTAGAGCTGCTCGCGAAACAGCTCGTCGCCTTCCGTGCCAAACAAGGATGGGTTTCCAAAAACGACCTGGAGGTCAGTGAACCGGTTGGCAAAGTCCAAGGTCGCGTTTCCGGTGGTTAGAGACAAGTTGATCTGGGGATATGACCCATGAAAATCCGGCAAGCCTGCTGCCAATATCCCATGCGCAAACAACAGCACGGATTGAACATAAAGCCGTTGTTCGCGGGTTTCCCCAAACAGTCCGGTCGTCGCAGTTTCAAGCATCAAAAGGGATTGCTGAACCGAAGGTAAATAGGCACGGCCAGCTTCGGTCAAGGTGACGGAATGTGGGTGTCGATGGAACAAGGGTGTCCCAAGCTGCGTTTCCAGCGCCTTGACCTGTTGGCTGACGGCTGCGGCCGACATGTTCAATTGCGTGGCCGCGCGGGAAAAGCTTTCGGTTCGCGCGGCTGCTTCAAACACGCGCAGCCAATTCAGGGAGGGGATACGGGTTGCCATGTGAAGCAGGCTAAGCTGAACTTAGTCTAACGGGCAAGAGTTCGCGTTCTGCCGATATCGAATTCTGCTTTAGCCTCTCCAATCATGCATCGGGGAGGAACGCGCATGTCTGATCAAACCGCTAAACACCAGTCCACTTTGACCCAGGCGCAATCGGCCCGGTACTGGGAAGACGGCTTCCTGTTTCCTCTAAGTGTATTGTCCGAGCAAGAAGCGTCCGAGATACGCGCCGAGTTTGAAGGGATTGAACGTGACTGGCGAGAAGCGAATCTTCCGCTGCCGTTGAATACATACAAGCGGGTGAACGCGCATCTCGTCATGCCCATCGCCGCGCGCATTGCGCTGGACGCCCGCGTTCTGGATGTGGTTCAGGGCGTCTTGGGGCCAGATATCATGGTCTGGTCAGCCGAGTTCTTTGTCAAAGAGCCGCACACCAAGCACACAGTCGGCATGCATCAGGACCTGACATATTGGGGTATGGGCGAAACACCGGATCAGGTGACCGCGTGGATTGCGCTGTCGCCCGCAACCGTGGAAAGCGGATGTATGGATTTTGTGCGGGAAAGCCACAAGAATCCAATTCTGCCGCATAACGATACGTATTCGGAAACCAACCTGCTGTCGCGCGGACAGGAGATCGCCGTCGAGGTCGCCGATGAAGACAAGACCCACATCGAATTGAAGCCCGGACAGATGTCCTTGCACCATGGGCTGACGATACATGGCTCAGGCCCGAACCGGTCAGATGACCGGCGAATTGGTCTGGCGATCCGATATCTAAATCCGAATGCAAGGCAACTGGTCGCTGAACGGGATTACGCCATGCCAGCGCGAGGCCGGGACGCACAAGGTAATTTTGTACATGTGGAACCCCCGAATGGGTTGTTCTCGAATGAGGCTCTGACCTTGTATGAGCAAGTCCGACAAGATCAAAGCAAGGCATTGGCGCAAGGCGCTGACAATTCGGTTCCGCTTTATGCCGCGACCTGAGCCGAGGATTACCGGCCGACGCCAACGTAGCTTTGAAAACCTGCTTTCTTGGCGGCCTCTTTGGAATAGATGTTGCGCAAATCGACCATCCGGGGCGATTTCATTGCTGATGCCAGTTCAGGCAGGTTGAGCGCGCGGAATTCATTCCATTCGGTCAGCAACACAACAACATCGGCTCCTTCAGCGGCAGAGTAGGGGTCGTTGTGCCACTCAACGCCGGGCAGCAGAGCCTCGCCTTCTGCATGACCTTGCGGGTCTACGACGCGAACCTTCGCTCCTCCGCCGATCAGGGCGGGCACGATCGTCAATGACGGCGCATCGCGCATGTCGTCCGTGTTGGGTTTGAAGGTGACGCCAAGGATAGCGACAGTTTTTTGATTAAAACGATCGTCGCAGGCGTCGCGAATCTTCTCGATCATCCGCTTTTTGACCCCCTCATTCACGCGAATAACCGTTTCGGTGATTTGCATGGGATACGCGTGTTCTTGTCCGATCCGAGCCAGAGCAGCGGTGTCCTTGGGGAAACAGGAGCCTCCGTAGCCGGGGCCGGCGTGCAGGAACTTGTTCCCGATCCGGCCGTCCAACCCTATGCCGCGCGCAACCTCTTTGACATCTGCATTCACACGTTCGCACAGCCCCGCTATTTCATTGATGAAGGTGATCTTGGTCGCCAGAAATGCGTTCGCCGCATATTTTATCATCTCGGCGCTTTCCAAATCCGTTGTCAAAATCGGAAAATCCCGCAGATAGAGAGGGCGATAAATCTCGGCCATGACTTCGGCGGCACGATCGTTTTCAACTCCGACGACAACTCGATCAGGTCGCATGAAATCGTCAATCGCCGCACCTTCGCGCAGGAATTCCGGATTCGAGGCGACGTCGAAATCGGCGTCGGGGTTGGCACCAGAAACAACCGCGTGAACCTGTCGGTTCGTTCCGACCGGGACCGTCGATTTGGTTACAATAACGGTATAGCCGGTTACGGCCCGTGCAATTTCTTCAGCAGCAGCCATGACATAAGTCAGATCAGCATGCCCATCCCCGCGGCGGGTTGGAGTACCGACTGCAATAAAAACGGCATCCGCCCCGTCCACGGCAGCGGCAAGATCAGTGGTGAAAGTCAGACGACCCGCAGCCACATTCTTGGCCATCAGCACATCAAGACCGGGTTCATATATCGGTATGTTTCCAGCCTTTAGTGTCTCGATCTTCTGGGCGGCTTTGTCGACACAAACCACGTCATGACCGAAATCCGAAAAACACACACCCGACACCAAACCGACATATCCGGTCCCGATCATCGCTATACGCATTTTTCATTCCCTTTCTCCGAAATGCCGGACTTGGCGCGTGCTCGCTCAGGAAAGTTCCGCTGCTTTCAGCGCATGCAGACGACCTAGGCTTGCAATCCGGGGTATCTTGCTGTTTCTGAGAGTGCAATCAACCAGATTGAGTTTTGTGGAACACGACAATGACAAAAACTGCACTAATAACCGGTATCACAGGGCAGGATGGGTCATATCTGGCCGAATTTTTGCTTGAGAAGGGCTATGAAGTTCACGGTATCAAGCGTCGGGCGTCCTCGTTCAATACCCAACGTATTGACCATATTTACCAAGACCCGCATGTCCCCAACCCAAGGCTGCACCTGCATTATGGTGACCTGAGCGATACATCCAACCTGACTCGAATCATTCAGGAGGTTCAGCCGGACGAGGTATATAACCTTGGGGCGCAATCTCACGTTGCGGTTAGTTTTGAATCGCCCGAATACACGGCCGACGTGGACGCGATCGGCACTTTGCGGTTGCTGGAAGCCATCCGGTTTCTTGGTCTGGAAAAGAAAACCCGTTTCTATCAGGCGTCGACATCCGAACTGTATGGTCTGGTTCAGGAAACCCCTCAGCGTGAAACCACGCCGTTTCACCCGCGTTCGCCTTATGCCGTTGCCAAATTGTACTCTTACTGGATCACGGTGAACTACCGCGAAGCGTATGGCATGTATGCGTGCAATGGAATCTTGTTCAATCATGAAAGCCCGCGCCGGGGTGAAACCTTTGTGACGCGCAAGATTACACGCGGTCTGGCAAATATCGCGCAGGGTCTCGAAAAGTGTCTGTACATGGGCAATATCGACAGCCTGCGGGATTGGGGCCACGCCAAGGACTATGTGCGGATGCAGTGGCTGATGTTGCAACAGGATCAGCCCGAAGACTTTGTGATCGCGACCGGCGTTCAATATTCCGTTCGGCAGTTTATCGAATGGTCTGCTGACGAGCTGGGTGTCTCGCTCGAATTCACAGGCGACGGCGTGGATGAGATCGCCACCGTCAAATCTGTTCGCGGTGACAAGGCTCCGGCGTTGAAACAGGGTGACGTGGTCATGCGCATTGATCCTCAGTACTTCCGCCCAGCCGAAGTCGAAACCCTGTTGGGCGACCCATCAAATGCCAAGAACAAACTGGGGTGGGAACCCGAGCTGACCGTTCAGGAAATGTGTGCCGAGATGGTGTCGGAAGACCTTAAAACAGCCAAACGCCACGCGCTGTTGAAAGAGCATGGGTTCGATCTCCCTGTCAGTCTGGAAAATGGCTGAGGTGGGGCGCGTGCGCAAAATATACGTTGCCGGGCATCGCGGTATGGTCGGGGGCGCAATCCTGCGCCGCCTACAGGACCGGCAAGCGGCGGGTGAAGCGCTTGAGTTGATCACGCGCACACATTCCGAACTTGATCTCACCGATCAGGCCGCAGTGCGTGATTTCATGCAGGCGGAACGCCCCGATGTGGTCATTCTCGCGGCTGCCAAAGTGGGTGGAATTCACGCGAATAATACATATCCCGCTGACTTTATTTATGAAAACCTGATGATCGAGTGCAACGTCATTCATCAGGCATTTGCCGCAGGCGTTACCTCTCTGCTGCAACTGGGTAGCTCGTGCATCTATCCGCGTGCTGTTGCACAGCCTATGCGCGAAGACGCCTTGCTGACCGGCGTGTTGGAGCCGACCAATGAGCCTTACGCAGTGGCCAAAATTTCCGGGATCAAACTGTGCGAAAGTTATAACCGCCAGCATGGGGTCGACTATCGATCGGTCATGCCCACAAATCTTTATGGACCCGGTGATAACTTTCACCCGGAAAACAGCCACGTTCTGCCCGCTTTGATCCGCCGTTTTCACGAGGCAAAGCAGGATGGTCTGGACGAAGTGGTGATTTGGGGATCAGGAAAACCACGCCGCGAATTCCTTCATGTAGACGATATGGCCGAGGCGTCGTTGTTTGTGCTCGACCTGCCGCGGGATGTTTACCAAGCGAACACTCAGCCCATGCTCAGCCACATTAACGTTGGCTGCGGTGAGGATGTATCCATCGCTGAACTGGCAGCGCTGGTGGCGAAAACGACAGGCTTCACTGGGCGGATTACGCAAGATGTCAGCAAGCCGGACGGGACCATGCGCAAATTGATGGATGTATCCCGGCTTGCTGATATGGGCTGGCGTTCTGAGGTCAGCCTTGAGGACGGTATTCGCGAAACCTACGCGTGGTTTCTGGATCAGGCCGAATCCGAACTTAGATCTAAGTAGTCGCCCAAACCAAGCGTTGGGCGAAACTGAAACTCAATTCCAACGACCGATCGCGGTGACCGTCGGAGCGCGGGGCGTTGTGTCGGACGCAGTGGAAAGCACTTTGTAGGAGACTTCAGTTTCGGTCGGGGCGTCGAATCCCAGGAACCGGCTGGTGCTGCTGCCGCTGCCGCTGACAGATGGTGTGGACCCGGAAGCAAACGCAATCGGAAAGGCCCAAACCTCTGATCCACTGGCGAACAAGGCCCCTTCGCTGGTGGTACAGTCAACCAGCCCAAGGACGGCGGTGCAGATCTGAGTTCCGTCCGCAAACCGGATATATTCCGCGTTGGGTGTCGTTCCGCGTTCGATGACAGCCCCGGTTGGTACGCCGCCACTTGCGGATACTGTGCCTAGCAAATTTCCGGGTCCGTATCCGAAATCCGCTCTCATCAAGCGGCCGGGGGTTGTGTCATCGGGGCTGGCCTGAATCGCCGCGCCGCTGGCAAGTGCGGTCGAGGGGTCAACGCTAAGTGCCTCGGTCCATGTGCCGCCGTCAGGTGAGACCTTGATGGAAAATCCTGTACTACCCGACAAACCCATCTCGGCGTGTCCTGTCCAGTTCGACTGAAACAGCAAGGAGGCGGTGTCAGCAGCGCTTGCCTTGTTGATTTTCAACTGATGCCCAGCTCCGTCGTGGCTGAACAAAGAGGCCGATGAACGCACAGACAGTCGGTTCGTCTCGTCGAAAACCGTCGCGATGCCCACACCGTTCAGATTCTGAGAAACGATAGGAGCGTCAATCCACTCGGCACCGTCCCATACAATCAGGCGGTGCTGGCTTTCGTCCCAAGCGCGCCATCCCGTGGCTGGTGTTGTGAAGTGCCACGCATTGTCCAGCCAAGCGGCCAGCTTTCCATCCTGACCGGCCCATTCCCCCGTAGAAGCAACGCCCAAGGCATAGACATCGCCTTGATCAGGGGCTGCGGGCGGATTGGTTGCTTCGGTTGACGAGAGGCTTAGTTGGACGATCAGATCCAGTTGCCGCAGGGCTTCGTTGTGGGTGACATGTTTCTGGGCTTGCGAGGGTTGAATGAACGGCAAGTCCAGTCGGGGCGAATTCTGTGACATGGTTGTCCTCCTGTGGCTGTCGCGCTGACATGTGTCGCGGGACACACTGGGCCGAGACGGATTAAACCGTTCTGATTGATGCGCACGCGCAGGAAGGATTCTGCTAATCCTTCTGATTTGCTTGGAAGGTTTCCAATCAAAGACAGAAAATTGGACCAATTCTGATCAGCATCGCCATTCGGCACTGAGCCTGACAATGAAGATATTGACTGACAATCGTGGGGGAAGTTTTTGTCAAAAGGGACGCGGTAGTCCGCGCCCCCATTGCGAGTTGAAGGTCTCTGTGGCGCTAGCCTTAGGCAAGTAGCGCGTTAAACGGTGGACACCTTACTGGGCCGCTTTATCTGCAGAGATAACTTCGTGAAGGTATTCGCGCAGGTCGTCGCGCAAATCTGGGCGAGAAAGCGCATAGGCGACGGTCGCCTGGAGGAAACCGGATTTTGAGCCGCAGTCAAATCGCTGACCTTCAAACTTGTAGCCAAAGACCGGAACGCCGTTGCCGATGTCTTCGGCAATCGCGTCGGTCAACTGGATTTCTCCGCCGCTGCCTTTTTTCTTCTGGTTCAGGTTGTACAGAACCGACGGCCCCAGGATATAGCGGCCGATAACAGCCAGATTTGAAGGCGCATCCTCGGGGTTGGGCTTTTCGACCATGCCTCGCGTGCGCACGACGGATCCGATGTTTTCACCAACGTCCAACACACCGTACGAGCGGGTTTTTTCTGGTGGAACCTCCATGGCCGCAACCATGTTGCCGCCCGTTTCCTCATATGCCTCTACCATTTGCTGCAGGCAGGGTTTGTCGGCTGCGATTACATCGTCCGGCAGCATCACGGCAAAAGGTTCGTCCCCAATAAGACGCCGTGCACACCAGACAGCGTGACCCAGACCCAGCGCTTTATGCTGGCGAATATACGCAATCGCGCCGCTTTCCATGTTGGTTGCGTTAAGGGTTTCCAACAGATCGGTTTTGCCCTTGGACTTCAGTTCTTGCTCTAGAATGTGGTTGTGATCGAAGTAATCTTCGAGTGCAGATTTCCCACGCGACGTCACGAAAATGAACTCGGTAATACCGGCTGCGCGCGCCTCATCGATGGCATATTGAACAAGAGGGCGATCGACCAGGGTCATAATCTCTTTTGGAACCGACTTTGTTGCGGGCAAAAACCGGGTACCCAGTCCCGCAACCGGGAAAATCGCCTTGGTGACCTTGCGTGCCATGTTACCTCTCAAGTTAATAAATTATTGCCCGAAAATCATAATGCTTTCGCGGCTTCCTCTTAGGCTGTGCGCCCAAAATGATCAACGTCATTCGGCGCGGTAAACTGTGTCAGGAGAAATCGTGCCACTGTGAGGAATGGGAGTCAAAACGATCTGCAGCACCATGCAGCAGTGGAGCCTTACTTTAGCGCAGGAATGGAAACAATAATATCAATTGGTGGGAAATTGATCGCTAAAATGTAGGCAATGCGGTCAATTTTTAGGCATAGTGAGAAGGAAGCCCAAAGCCAAAAGGCTGGCTCTGGGCTGGGTTGACTAGGCTTTGGCCATGATTGCCTCAAGCGGGTCGTGTTCAGCTACGAAATGATCAGGCTTTACCTCATTCAATTGAGGCACGTAATCCGTCTGCCCGGCAGATAAACGACTGGGCAAAAACCGTAGGGCAGCCTTTGGATCCATCGGAGACGGAAGCTCGCCCGGCAATTTCAGCCTCTGCCGACTGCGCTCTACATCCGGGTCCGGGATCGGCACGGCCGAAATCAACGACTTTGTGTACGGATGAATGGGGTCCGAACAAATGGTTTCACCATCACCCAGTTCGACGATTCGGCCGAGATACAGAACCATGATCCGATTAGATACGGCGCGAACCACGGACAGATCGTGGCTGATGAAGATCATCGACAGGCCAAACTCCTGCTGCAGTTCCCGCAGCAATTCGACAATCTGGGCCTGAATCGAGACGTCCAGCGCGGATACCGCCTCATCGCAAATGATCAGTTTCGGCTTGTTGATCATCGCCCGCGCGATTCCAACCCGCTGGTTTTGCCCTCCGGAAAGCTCATGCGGGTAGCGGTTGATCATGTTGGCCTTCAGGCCAACCCTCTCCATCATCTCGGCAACCATCTTTTTACGCTCCCGCTCGGTAAGGTCGGGGCGGTAGGTTTTAAGTGGTTCAGCGATCGAAGCTGAAATTGTCATCCGGGGATCCAGACTGGCCAGCGGGTCTTGGAACACGATCTGCAAATCCTTGCGGTACTTGTTCAGCTCGGCCCGTTTCAGCCCAACGATGGGGTGACCCAGCCAGCTAACATTGCCGCCGCTGGGTTCGATCAGCTGCAGTACGGCCCGCGCCAATGTCGATTTGCCACAACCCGACTCACCCACGACACCCAGGGTCTCGCCCTTGCGGATGTCAAAAGTCACACCATCAACAGCTTTCAGAGGTACCTTGCGACCAAACAAGCCGCCAGAGACGTGGATCGGGAAATGCACTTTGACGTCATCGACCTCAAGCAGAGGTTCTTCGGTCTTGCCCAGAGCCTTGGGTGCGTCCCCGGCATCGATGCGCGGCATCGCTTCCAGCAGGGTGCGGGTGTATTCGTGCTGCGGAGCGCGAAAGATTTCACGCGTCTCGCCAGCTTCGACAAACTGCCCCAGACGCATCACCTGAATTCGATCGCACATGCGGGCGACAACGCCCATGTCATGCGTGATCAGGGCGATGGCCGTGCCTTCGTCCTTTTGCAGGCGGACCATCAGGTCCAGAATGTCTGCCTGAACCGTCACATCCAGCGCAGTTGTCGGTTCGTCCGCGATCAGCAGTTTGGGACTGCACAGCATCGACATTGCAATCATGACCCGCTGACGCATGCCGCCTGACAGTTCATGCGGGTATTGGTCCAGACGTCGTTTCGCCTCGGGGATGCGAACGCGATCCAGCCACTCGAGGCATCGGGCGCGGGCCGCATTTCCCTGCAACCCTTCGTGGACCTGCAGCACTTCGCGCATTTGCTGACCGATGCGCAAATGCGGGGTCAATGCTGTCAGCGGATCCTGAAAGATCATACCAACATCGTCGCCCCGAATCTGGTTCAGCTTGTTAACGGGCAGGTTCAGGATCTCTTTGCCGTTCAGCAAGGCCGACCCGGTGGCGCGCCCGGCCGGAGGCAGCAACCCCATCGCAGCCATAAATGTCTGGCTTTTACCGGATCCGCTTTCGCCAACGATGCCGAGGCACTCGCCTGGATTGATGTCAAAGCTGATGCCCTTGACGGCTTCGACAACACCATCCGGTGTATCGAATTGCACACTCAGGTCCTTTACAGAAAACAGACTCATATCAGCGATCCTTCGGGTCCAGAGCGTCACGCAGGCCATCCCCGATGAAGAACATCGTGATGATGATGGCGACGTAGAATGTCAGGGGGAATATCAATTGCCAGAGGGTTCCGTAGCCCATAGTACCAGCACCCTCGGCGATCAGACGGCCAAGTGAGGTATAGGGTTCCGAAATTCCCAATCCAAGGAATGAGATGAAACTTTCGGTCAGGATCATCTCGGGCACCAGCAACGAGGCATAGACGATCACAACACCCAGCAGGTTCGGCAGGATGTGGCGATACATGATGGTGAACTCACTGACGCCAGCGGCGCGGGCGGCCTCGATGAATTCACGGTTCTTCAGGGTTAGTGTCTGCCCGCGAACGATCCGCGCCATGGTCAGCCACCCCACCGCGCCAAGAGCGATGAACAGCATGAAGAACGACCGGCCTGCCACGACCAGAAGCAGGATGATGACCAGCGTGGCCGGGATCGCCAGCAAGATGTCAACGAAACGCATCATGATGCCGTCGGTACGGCCACCGATATATCCAGCCGCAATCCCATAGCAGGTTCCCACGATCAGCGCGGTTGCGGCCCCGATCAGCCCCACCAAAAGCGACGTGGTGGTCGCCTGAATGACTCGGCTATAGAGGTCGCGCCCCAGATCATCGACGCCAAAGAAATGCCCGGTCTCGACCGAGGGCATCCCCATGCCCCGGACGTCACCCATGACGTTCCAGTCGATTTCTTCGTTGTTCCAGACGGCAAAATAAGGCCCGATAAGGGTGAACAGTACGATCAGACCCAGAATGAACAGACTGGCCATTGCAGCCTTGTTTCGGACAAATCGCATACGCGCGTCCTGCCAGAGCGAGCGGCCCTGAATAACCGTGTAGTCGGTGATATCCTCGGCCAGATGCGCGGCTTTTTGTGATTTTCCAAGCATAGCCGGCCCCTCAGTAACGAATTTTCGGATCGAACCAGGCGTAGGCCAGGTCGGTCAGCAGGTTTACCAGCACGGTCAGGACGCCATAAAGGATCGTGACGCCCAATAGCACGGCATAGTCTCGCGAAAGGGCGGACCCCACATAGGCTTGGCCCAACCCACCGGTTGAGAAGTAGATGTCGACGAAGACCGAACCGGTCAGAACGTAGACAAAAACCGGCCCAAGATAGGATACGACCGGCAGAAGTGTAGGTTTCAGCGCGTGCCGCCAAATGACGGTCCTTGTCGGTAAGCCCTTGGCACGTGCGGTGCGGATGAAGTTCGAGTTCAGAACTTCCAGCATCGAGGACCGGGTGATCCGTGCGATCGACCCCATGTAAGAGGTCGCCAATGCGATCACCGGCATGATCAGGTACTGCCATTGCCCGCCATTCCAGCCGCCCCCGGGCAACCAGCCCAGCCAAAGGGTGAAGGTCAGGATCAGGATCGGCCCCATGATGAAGTTCGGCAGCGCTTGTGCCGCGATCCCCAGACCAACTGCGAAATAGTCGATCCAGCTGTTGTGCTTGATCGCGGCGGCGATTCCAAGACTGACACCCACGGCAGTGGCGACAAGGAAGGACAGCGAGCCATAGGTCAGCGAGATCGGAAAGCCCTGCGCGATGATGTCATTCACGTCGCGGTCCTTGAACTTGAAGGACGGGCCGAAATCGAAATGCACGACGATGTTGTACAGATAGTCCCAAAGCTGTTTCCACAGCGGTTGGTCCAGCCCGTAGCGCGCCTCGATATTGGCCAGAACCGCCGGCGGCAGGGGCCGCTCTGACGTGAATGGCCCGCCGGGTGCGAAGTGCATCAAAAAGAAACTTGCAACGATCAGCAAAAGGATCGTTGGGACGGCGATCAGTAACCGCCGGACGATATAGGCAAGCATTTCATGCCCCCAAATATTGGCTTTGCCCCAAAGAAGTCTCCGGGGCAAAGCGTGATCAACAGATGATTACTCAGCGATTTTGTAGAGGTTCTTGGAATACCAGTTCTGCTCTACGTTATTGACCGGCCAGTTCCCGACATCGCTGTCCATCATGTAGACGCCAGCATAGTGATAGATCGGGATTACAGGGGTCTCTTGTGCGATGATCCGCTCGACCTCGGTGTACAGAGGTGCTGCGTCATCGGCGGTTTTGGCTGAAGCCAGAAGTTCATCAACCTTGGCGTTGTTGTATTTGCCGTCGTTGTAGCCGGAATCCGACTGCAGCAAATCCAGGAAGGTTGAGGCTTCGTTATAGTCGCCACACCAAGCGCCACGGGCCAGATCGAAGTTCTGGTTGCCGCGCTCCTCCAGGAAGATCTTCCATTCCATGTTGGCAAGTTCGGCGTTTACACCCAGTTTCTGCTTCCACATCTGGCTGAGCGCCACAGCGACTTTCTTATGAGCTTCCGAGGTGTTGTAGACCATCTCAAAGCTCAGCGGATTGTCAGGACCGTAACCTGCGGCAGCCAGCAGTTCCTTGGCCAGCTCGTCGCGTTCCTGCTGAGACATCGAGGCCATTTCAACTTCGGGAACCGTAAACCCGGCGGTTGCCTCAGGCGCAAAGGTGTAAGCCTGAGGCTGGCCACCTGCCATGATGTTTTCAGTGATGATCTTGCGATCTACGGCCAGCGACAGCGCTTGGCGGACATTCGGGTCCTTGAACGCTTCGGGGCCACCGTCGGACAGGTTGAACGTGTAGTAATAGTTGCACAGACGCGGGAAGCTGATGGCTTCGTCGGGGTGCTCTTTCTGAAGGCGTGGGAACTGACCTGCGGGAACCTCGGTGCGGTCCAGCTCACCGGCCAGATAACGGGTCAGGGCGACGTTTTCGTCGTTGATCACCAATGCGACAACCTTGTCGACGATGGTGTTGTCATTGTCCCAGTACATCTCGTTGCGCTCACGAACCGAGCGTTCCTGCGGCAGGTGTTCGGTCAGAACATATGCCCCGTTCGAGACGATGTTTTCAGGCTTGGTCCACGCGTCGCCGAATTCTTCGATGACTTTCTGCGGGGCGGGGAAAGTCGTGGAATGCGTGGTCATCTGCGCGAAATAGGGCAGAGGGGCGCTCAGCTTGACTTCAAGCGTGTGGTCGTCGATCGCTGTGACGCCCAGCTCATCCACTGGCTTGTCGCCTGCAATGATTTCGGCCGCGTTTTCAATCGACATCAGTTCCATGAACCATGCGTAAGGCGAGGACAGGGCCGGATCGACAGCGCGCTTCCAGGCAAAGACAAAGTCACCAGCGGTTACCGGGTCGCCGTTGGACCACTTGGCGTCATCGCGCAGGGTAAATGTGTAGACGTCTTTGGTATCGTTGGTGGTGAATTCGGTGGCTACGCCGGGAACCAGATTGCCGTCTTCGTCCTGATTCATCAGACCTTCAAACAGGTCGCGCACAATCTCGGCGCCCGATACGTCCTCGACGACCTGCGGATCGACCGAGCTGTGTTCGTCCAGAATACGATAGGTGAATGTCTGGTCATCCGCCAATGCTTCGCCGGTTTCAGGATGAGTGCCGGCGGCGAATGCCGCGCCGGTGATCATGGTCGAGGTCAGCAGCCCCGCCAGCGTTGTCCGAATGTGCTTGTTCATGTTTTTCTCCCATTTTTTGGCGGAAATTCGCGCGCGTTCGATCACGATCGCGGCGGGCCACCTTGTTTGCCCGACGTTGAAAGGGTTCTGAGCGGGTTCAAGTTCTGCTTCGTCAGATCGCAAGGAACACCGCGCGGCAGTCTTTCGGTTTTCAGTCGGGAACGCAGTTGCGAAAGTCGCCTTTCACTGACGCTGACGTTGGCATTATTTAAAAAAAGGTTAAAGCCTCTGCCTGCAAATTAGGCAGTTGTATGCGAATTGTGAAGAAAACCGGGGATTGCTGGAAATATTATGATGAAACTTGGCGGCTTCCAGACACATTTGTGAAAGGCTTCGATAAGGGATCGGTCGGTTACGCAAGGTAAGACTTTTTGGCGAGGGTGGCTCAAGCGCGAATCGCTAGGGTACCAATGCTGATTTCATGCTCTTGTCCGGGAAACATGTTGGCGATTGGCCCGTCGCCTGCTGCCAGCGTCCGATTGACCGCCGCGTCTTGAAGCCCGGTAAGCCATCCGCGCCGCCAACGTCATGGCCTTGCTGTTCCAGGGCGATTTGCATCGCTGCGATATCAGACCTGTAAAGATTTCCGACTTTGCCCCAACGCCCCTGAAAATCTCCGACACCGTATTGAATTCGATCACCGACATGTCCGACAAAAAGGGCGTAAAGATCGCTCTTGTTGTATTCTTTCAGCACATAGAAATTTTCGGTCACCAGAAATGCGGGACCATTTCGACCGGCAGGCATCATTAGGAAGCCTTGACCCGAAAGTTCATGCTTGGGAAAGGGTCTGCCAGAAACCCGCGAAATACCCATCTTGGCCCAGTCCTTGATTGGGCGCCCCTGATCCGGCCCTTCAAGGGCGCAAGATACCGAGCTGGGGACAGTGACCTCAAACCCCCAGTCGCGATCTGCGATCCAGCCATGTTGGTCAAGGTAGTTGGCTATGGACGCGATCGTGTCCTCGGGCGAAGCCCAGATGTCGGCGCGCCCGTCACCGTTTCCGTCCTTGGCATAGGTTAGAAAATTCGATGGCATGAACTGCGGCTGACCCAGCGCACCGGCCCAGCTGCTTTTCATCACCCCCGGAGGAGCATGTCCGGCTTCGGCAATCTGCAAGGCAGAGATCAGCTCGCTGGTGAAATAATCTGCTCGGGTGCTCATGAACCCTTTGGTCCCAAGAACTCGAAAAACATTGTGGCGGATTGGAACCTGACCGTAACCGCTCTCACGGCCCCAGATGGCCAGAACGATGCGTGACGGAACACCGGTTTTTGCCTCTACCCGAGAAAGCGTCGTTGCATGGCGTTGCGCCATCTGGCGCCCTATGGACGTGGCCCCTTGTACGGTGCCTGCCTTGAAGTATCGACCAGGTGACCCAAACTCTGCCTGTTTTTGCTGTTTGGGTATTTGGGCTGACCCTCCCGGAGGCACGAGATCGGGCAATTTCCAGTTAAGGGTCACTCCATCGAAAGCACGGTTCATCGTCTGCTTGGAGACACCCTTGGCTTTGGCCTGTGGCCATATGGTTTTAGTCAACCAATCCTGAAACTGCTGTTCGACCGCCCCGCGATCCAGGGCAGCCGCGTTCGTGGAAAGAAACAACAGGCCAAGGGTGAAAAGAAGCCAACGCATCGGAAAAAGGTCTCGCGCCCAAAAGAGTAAGTCAACAGTGCCGTTTTCCACGATTTGATTGTGCGTATTTCCGCGGTTGATCACACAAAGTGGCGAACAATTTCCGGTTTCGCAAAAAACCTTGAGAAAACTTGGAACTCTGCCGATAGTTGGCTGCAAATGGAGGCAGGAGAGGATCGTAAGGAGTGGCCAGTTACAGGTTTTCATTTGCCTTGCAGCCTATCCTGATCGCCATCGTGCTGATTTCAGCCTGCGCGCAAGCATCTTGGGCCAGTGACAGTTTTCTGGACCCTGTTGGCCCAATTGCGGAAGTTCAGAGGCTTCATCTGCTACGCGCAACGGTTTTGATTTTGATTGCTGTCGTTCCAGTCTTGGTTTTTGTGCCAGTGATTGTTTGGCGCTATAGACGGCGCACTACCGCTAGCTCAACCTATCGACCCAAGTGGGATTTTTCGGCCCGTCTGGAATTCGTCATGTGGGGCGTTCCGGTTCTCATCGTTGCGATCCTGTCATTTTACCTATGGAAAGCAACGCATCGTTTAGATCCTTATTCTGCGGAATTCGGTGAAACGCCTGCCTTGAACGTGCAGGTCGTAGGATTGGATTGGAAGTGGTTGTTCATCTATCCGGACCTTGGGATCGCCAGCGTCGGAGAAATGGCAGTACCTGTCAAACAACAGGTTGCGCTGACACTGACAACGGACACAGTGATGCAGTCCTTCATGATCCCCGCTCTGGCCGGTCAAATCTACGCTATGCCGGGAATGACAACCAAGCTGCACATCGTGGCGGATACCCCGGCGACCATGCAGGGCGAAAACACGCAGTATAATGGCCGCGGGTTCACCAAGCAGAAGTTTCAGACTCTTGCCATGTCGCCACAGGATTTCGATCACTGGGTTGAAACCGTGCGCACCAGCGGTATTCCCTTGGCCGCGGACACCTACAGGGTACTGGCCATGCGTTCTGACCGGGATGAAGTTCAGGCCGCGCTTGGCACGCCGGAAATGCCTGACAAAGCGCTGTATTTCACCCTTGAGGAAAGCGATCTATTCGCATCCATCCTGCATCGGTATCACCAAGGTGCACCTTTGACCGCCGATCAGCAGCCCGGAACCGCACAATTCGGGCAGGAGGCACAGCAATGAGCTTTGCGGACAGTGGTTTCTTTGGCCGACTAAGCTGGGAGTCGTTCCCTCTGGCGGGCCTTATACAAACTCCGAACGCGAATGAGATCGTCGCCAATGCCGCTGCGGGCGTTGTGATTATCGGTATTCTGGTCGTTGTCGGCGCCCTGACATGGTTCCGCCTTTGGGGACTGCTTTGGCGCGATTGGCTGACAAGTGCAGACCACAAGAAAATCGGCATCATGTACATTGTCTTCGCAATTGTGATGCTGGCGCGCGGTGTTCTTGAAGGTGTTGTCATGCGCGCGCAACAAGCAGCGGGTCCGGGGGACGGATTTCTGGAAGCGGACCACTTTGCCGAATTGTTCAGTACGCATGGCACTATCATGATCTTTTTCGTGGCCGTGCCATTTGTCTTCGGATTGGCGAATTTTCTGGTTCCCTTGATGATTGGCGCGCGCGACGTCGCTTTTCCCGTGATGAACCAGATCAGTCTTGGCCTGACGGTCTCGGCCGGGATGATGCTGATGGTTTCTTTGCTTGTAGGCGAATTCTCGACCGGGGGCTGGACGGCTTACCCGCCCTATACGGGGGCCGCTTTCAATCCGGGCGTTGGGCCGGACTACTGGATATGGGCAATCGTTGTTTCCGGTATCGGTACGACGCTGACCGGGATCAATTTCGCGGTCACGATCTATAAGTTGCGTGCACCGGGCATGAAATTCATGCGTTTGCCGATGTACTGCTGGACGATTATCTGCAGCTCTATCCTGATCGTGTTTGCGATGCCACCGCTGGGTGTCGCGGCGCTGATGCTGGCCGCCGACCGGTATCTGGATTTCCACTTCTTCACCAATGACCTTGGCGGCAACATGATGAACTATGCCAATCTGTTCTGGCTGTTTGGGCACCCCGAGGTCTATTTGCTGGTCCTGCCCGCATACGGGATTTATTCCGAGGTGTTCGCAACGTTCTCGGCCAAGCGGCTTTATGGCTACAACTCGCTGGTCATTGCGACGATGTCCATTGCCGTGCTGTCGTTCACCGTCTGGCTGCACCACTTCTTTACAATGGGTCAAAGCGCGCTGATCAATGCGGTCTTTGGCATTGCGACCATGCTGATCGCCATCCCCACCGGGGTAAAAGTGTATGATTGGATGGCGACCCTGTTCCGTGGGCGTATTCGGTTCTCAGTGCCGATGCTCTATGGTTTGGCGTTTCTGATGCTCTTTGTCATCGGGGGTCTTTCGGGGGTGATCCTTGCGAACCCAACCGTGGATTATCAGGTTCACAACACGCTGTTTCTGGTTGCCCATTTCCACAACGTCCTGCTGCCCGGGGTCCTGTTTGGCCTACTGGCAGGGTATAATTACTGGTTCCCCAAAGCCTTCGGGTTCCGCCTGAACGAATCCTGGGGCCGCATCACGGTTGTCCTGTGGACGGTCGGTTTCATGCTGACGTTCCTACCCCTCTACTTTGTCGGCCTGATGGGGATGCCACGTCGGTCTTTCAGTTGGGAAGACCCGAGTTTTCATCCCTATATGATCGTGGCCGTTTTGGGGTCGGTGGTCATCTTGTGTGCCCTGCTTGCGGTGGTGGTGCAATTGTGGGTCAGCATTCGAGACCGTGAGAAAACCCGCGTGCCTGTTGGCGACCCGTGGGATGCGCGTACGCTGGAATGGTCCATCCCAGCACCGCCACCGCCGTATAACTTTGCCATTATTCCGCATGTCACCGACCGCGATGACTTTGCCGCCGCAAAGGAAAGGGGCGAGGCTTATCCAGCACCCGAAGCCTATGAGGACATCAGCCTGCCGCGCAATACGCGGATTGGTTTCACGCTCTGCGTCCTCAGCGGTGTCTGGATGTTTGCCTTGGTGTGGTGGATCTGGTGGTTGGCAGCGCTGGTCACCATTCTGATGCTGTTGTCCTTCGTTGCGTGGACTTTCAAAACGGATATCGAAGAGGTTATTCCGGCAGCTCAGGTGCAAAGGGAACATGAGGCCTGGCTGGATCTTGTCCACGCCTCTGCCCCGATCAATCGGGACTTTGAATTCTCTTCGGATAACCGGGGGCGCGCGGGTCCGGACTTGGAGGTCGCCACATGAAGCGCGCTCCAACACACAGTTATCCCGGCCTGAACCTTGGTCGGCGGCATCCGGGCGCTGACAAAGCCAGCGAAGTCGTCACGTTTGGCTTCTGGGTCTTTCTGATGAGCGATCTGGTCTATTTCGGGCTGATGTTCGCCATATACATCACAATGATCGACGCACAGGCGGGCGGGCCGGGACCGCACGAACTTTTTGACCTCAAAAGCATCTTTGCACAGACCCTGATCCTGTTGACCAGCAGCCTGACGGTCGGGCTGGCAATGCTGGCATTGAAATACAACCTGCCGCGTTCGCGCATCGTTTTGTGGTTTGGCGTGACCTTGGTTCTGGGACTCAGCTTTCTGGTGTTGGAAATCCGGGACTTTATCGCGATGGCGGACAAAGGCGGTATCCCACAACGCAGTGGGTTTTTGTCCGCGTTTTACGGTCTTGTTCCGCTGCATGGTTTGCACGTTGCTGCCGGGTGTCTGTGGCTGATCGTGTTGGGTGTCCAACTGCGACTGATGGGGCTGACGGATTTGCTGATGTCGCGCGTGGTCCGGCTGGCGCTGTTCTGGCATTTCCTCGACCTGATCTGGATCGGGATAATTACGATCGTTTATTTCGGAGGTCTGACCTATGGATAGACGCAGCGAAATGCACAGGCGAGAGAGGCGGCGCTATGTGATTGGCTACGGCGGTTCACTGTTCCTGACCATAGCCGTCTTCACCGTCGCTTATGTCTTCGGGATCGAGACAAAGGGCGTCTACCTGACAATCGGCTTACTGGGGTTGGCGCAGCTTGTCCTTCAACTGGTCTATTTCCTTCATATCGACCGTCGACGCAGCAGTCGCGAAGACTTGGACTTGGTGCTGTTTTCTACATTGGTCCTGCTGATCATTATCGTCGGAACCGTATGGATCATGGGCAACCTTGCGGTCCGCATGCATACCTATCCAATGTGATCAAAACGCGATTGAGCAAGGAGATCGACCCATGAAGTCCCTCAAAACTGTCGCTGCCGTGACAATGTTGATCGCTATCGCTGTTGGCCTGCTTCTGTTTTGGCGGCATGAAGAAAGGTATCCGTCAACCAAGGACGCCTATGTGGGGGCAAATATCATCAATGTGGCCGCGCAGGTGACTGGCCAGGTGGATGATGTCTCGGTGTTAGAAAACCAGGCAGTCAAAGCCGGCGATCTGCTGTTTACGATTGATGAGACTCAGTTCCGGGCGGCCGTGGACCAGTCCAGGGCAAACCTGGACAGTGCCGTACAGCAGGCTGAATCCTACGCCACTCAGATCGCTGCGGCCGAAGCGTCGGTTGCATCCGCGCAATCCGTTTTCGATACATCCCAAAAAAGCCTCGAACGAGCCAAGGCGCTTTTCTCGACCGGTGATCTGGCCCAGGCGTCGTTGGATCAGGCGACCTCGGATTTTGCGCAGGCTTCGGCTGGGCTTACCACCAGTCAATCCAGCCTTTTGGCTTTGCAAAGCGGATTGCAGGCCAAGCAGGATGATGTTCTGTCGGCGCGCGCGCAGTTGGAAATCGATCAGGCCAATCTTGCTTGGACCAAAGTGTTTGCAACTGCTGACGGATGGATTGCGAACCTGACATTGCGCCCCGGTTCCGCCGTATCAGCGAACGCGCCCCAGTTTTCGATTGTCGAGTCTTCCGATTGGTGGGTGGACGCGAATTTCAAGGAAACATCGCTGCCCCGTATTCGACCCGGTCAGCCGGTGAAAGTGCAGATCGACATGTTGCCTGGGGTGACGCTGAGCGGGAAAGTGCAATCCATTGGCCGCGGATCGGGGGATACGTTTTCCTTGCTGCCGTCCGAGAATGCCAGCGGTAATTGGGTCAAGGTCACCCGCCGGTTTCCCGTGCGGGTGTCTCTTGACCCGACGGATGCTCCGCTGCGGGCAGGCGGCAGCAGCAAAGTCACGGTGGATACGACTTCGGAACGGGCAGGAGAATGAGCCTTTCGGCTACAGGCCATGTCAATCCGGTGATTGTCATTGCCGTGGTGCTGAGTGCCATTCTCGAAGTTTTGGATAGCACGATCGTCAATGTCGCGCTGCCTCATATTCAAGCGGCCTTCGGAGCTACAACCGATCAGGCGACGTGGATATTAACAAGCTACATCGTCTCGGCCGTCGTAGTTATGCCCCTGACCGGATTTGTCGCCCGCAGGGTAGGGCGACGCCGGTTGATCCTGACGGCCGTGACTGGTTTTGCGACAATGTCGGTCATGTGCGGATTGTCCTGGAGCCTTGAGACGATCGTGGCCTTTCGACTTGCACAGGGCATGTTCGGAGCCTTTCTTATTCCATTATCACAATCCATTCTTTTTGATGCTTTCCCGCGCGAGAAACGAGGTCAGGCGATGGCAGTTTTCGGCCTCGGGGTGGTTGTTGCACCGGTTCTGGGTCCGACAATTGGCGCGATATTGACCGAGTATTTCTCGTGGCGGATGGTGTTTTTCGTGAACCTTCCGGTGGCGGCGATGGCGCTGCTGTTGCTGGCCGGAGAGTTGCCTGACGACAAAACCGAAGATGTTAGCATCGACTGGAAGGGCTTGGCATTGCTGGCAGTGGGAATCGGGTGCCTGCAATTCATTCTGGATCAGGGCGAAACCAAGGACTGGTTGTCATCGCGCGTCATTCAGGTTGCCCTAATCGCTTCGGTGCTTGGCGCTGTTGGTTTCGTCGTTCACGCCCTGTCCTCAAAGACACCGGTCGTTGATCTTCGCCTTTTTGCCGACCGGAATTTTGCCCTGTGCAATCTGGTCATTGCTGGGTTTGCCATTTCGCTGTTCGGTGGAATTGCCATACTGCCGACCTTTGTTCAAAGTCTGTTGGACTATCCGGTCATCGAATCTGGCCATCTGTTCATTCCCCGAGGGATTGCGGCCGGCGCATCAATGGTTCTTACAGGCGCAGTTTTGTCTACACGGTTTGATCCTCGTGTTCTGGCCGGGCTGGGGATGCTTTTGACGGCTGTCGGTAATTTCATGCTTGGTGCACTCAATCTGGATGCCGGGTTCTGGCAGTTGGCCTGGCCTGGTGCCGTAAGCGGCTTGGGCATGGGTCTTGTCTTCGTTCCCATGTCCATCCTTGCGTTTGAAAGCATTTCTCAAGCGCGTCAGGACGAAGCCTCTGGTCTGTTCAATGTTACGCGGCAGCTTGGATCATCCATCGGAATTTCTCTGGTCGGGACGTGGGTTGTTCGTGGGTTACAGACCAATACAGCGGTGTTGAGCCAGAATGTGACGCCATACAACACCGCCGCTCAAAATTATCTGCAACCGCTGGGCCTGACACCGGACAGCGCCGAAGGTGCGGCAATTCTGGGTCAGGAGATCAACCGTCAGGCCGAGCTGATTTCTTACCTGACCGTATTTAATAATCTGGGCTTGCTGGCTTTGGCCTCAATACCGCTTCTGCTGTTCTGTAAGGCGCCTAAGCCGGGAACTCAGGCTACGGTTCACGCTCATTAGCGGGTGAGGAAAAGCCCTAGCCAAAGTGCGGACCAACACAAAAATATGCTTATAAGAATGTTGCCGGCGGCCAACGCGATCGTGCGCTCTCGTCTTAGTTCCAGCGATTGATAGGCGAAACTGGAAAACGTTGTGAAGCCACCGCAGAAACCGAAAACCAAGCGCCGTTCCTGCTCGCCCATATCCGCTGGTCCACCCAGATAGCCAACCCACAAGCCCAACAGCAGGCTGCCCAGCACGTTCACGATTAGCGTCGACAAGGGAAGGTCGTGCCTGATTGTCAACGCGATCGCATGACGTAGAACCGCGCCCAATCCGCCGCCCAAACCAAACATCGCGTGAAGGTAGAGATCATTCAACCGCCCGCCCTCCGACCAAGGCCGCGTCTTCCGATCGCTTCGCCGAGGATGGCCGCCGCGAGACCGATTGCGATCTCGAGACCGGCCGCTGTTGCGGCGGTCAGAAAGTTCGCCTCGGCGAGGCGTTCAAGTTCGGCGACAAATGACGAAAAAGTGGACAATCCCCCGCAGAACCCAACAGCACCCAGGTGCAGGACATGGGCGTGCACGCAGTGGCGGATGGAGAACAGCCAACCCAGAACAAAGCACGCCACAATGTTGATCCCGAACGTTGCAGTCAAAACCGGAATTCCAGGGATCGTGACGGATAGACTTTCGCGCAGAAGCGAACCCGCGGCCCCACCTACAAAAACGGCCAAGAACATAAGGGCCGTGGATCGAACCGCCGGTCGCGTTATTTTCAAAGCCAATGATCCTGCCCAAGTTCACCTGTCTTTCCAGATACAGGCGGCAACCATTCGGATCAACAGAAGACCCAGCTTCGCGATTAAGCCCTTTTTGGTGTAGAACGGCGTAAACTCTTGCAACTAAACGTCGTTTTGCCCAACGATTGGTTAAGCCTATCTCGGTATCGGAGATCACGATGATTGTACGCAGACTCTATTACTTCCTCAGCTATGTGTGCCTGCCGTTAACTCTGCTTTGGGGTTATTTCTGGCCGCCGGCCTATTGGCTGCTTGTGATACTCGTGCCCTACGCCGTGGTTGGCCTCTACGATATTCTGACGACCAAGCATAACGTGCTGAACAATTACCCTGTTCTAGGCCATTTCCGCTATATGCTGGAATTTGTGAGCCCCGAAATCCGCCAGTACTTTGTTGAAACAAACGAAAGCGGGCGCCCCTTCAACCGAATTATCCGGGGTCTGGTGTATGCGCGCGCCAAGGGACAAGTCGATACTCAGGCATTTGGCACCCAATACGACATTTTGTCCGTAGGCTATCACCGGGCAAACCATTCTCTTGCACCCAAGGACGTGCCGGAAAGCGAAGGGCGGATTGTGTTGGGCGGCCCGCAATGCAAGCAACCTTACAGCGCGTCCCGCCTGAACGTTTCGGCGATGAGTTTCGGGGCGCTTAGCGCCAATGCAATCCGGGCTTTGAATGGCGGCGCAAAGGACGGAGGCTTTGCGCACAACACCGGTGAAGGTGGCCTGTCGCCGCATCACTTGGCCGAAGGTGGCGACATCATCTGGCAGATCGGGACAGGTTATTTTGGGTGTCGCACCGACGATGGTGGATTCGACAGGGTTCAATTCGCTGAAAAGGCAGGAAATCCAGTTGTAAAAGCGATTGAGATAAAACTGTCTCAAGGGGCAAAGCCCTCGCATGGCGGCGTTTTGCCAGCGGCCAAGGTTGATCAGGAGATCGCTGATATTCGCGGTGTTCCGTTGCATCAGGACGTTATTTCCCCGCCCGTCCATTCCGCGTTTGACGGACCGAAAGGTCTGCTGGAGTTTGTACAGCATTTGCGCGAACTGTCGGACGGCAAGCCTATCGGGTTCAAGCTGTGTATTGGTCGCCCCTCGGAATTCATGGCGATCTGCAAGGCGATGCTGGAAACAGGTATCTTGCCCGATTTTATCACCGTTGATGGCTCGGAAGGGGGAACCGGCGCAGCCCCGGTCGAGTTTACGAACCGTCTGGGCATGCCACTGAACGAAGCGCTGATCTTTGTGAACAACTGTCTGCGCGGCGCCGGTTTGCGTGACGAGATACGTATCATTTGCTCGGGCAAGGTGGCGACTGGTTATGACATGGTCGAGAAATGCGCGCTTGGGGCCGATATGTGCAACGCAGCGCGTGCAATGATGTTCGCTGTCGGGTGCATCCAGGCGTTGCACTGCAATACCAACCGCTGTCCATCAGGTGTCGCAACGCAAGACCCGGTGCGGGGGCGCGCCGTGAACGTTCAGCAAAAGCGCCAAAGGGTGCATCGCTATCACGACTCTACGCTTGAAAGTTTCCGTGAACTGCTTGGGGCTATGGGAAAAAGCCGCGTGTCCCAGTTGCAACCGTCAGATATTCACCGCCGGACCGCTGATGAACGTGAACGGTCCTACGGAGAACTGTATACGTTTCTGGATCAAGGCGTGCTGCTGACCGATGCTATCCCGGATGAATACAAGCTGGACTGGAATATGGCTTCGGCTGATCGGTTCTAATTTTTTTTCTGTTTTGGCCAAGGATTGACCTTCCTGATCCGTCTTACCAATCGTGATGCGTATGAAAACATCGGATGAGGACTTGGCAATGGCTGCTGCCAATGGCGACGCTGAGGCGTTTGCCACCCTTTTGGCGCGGCACTACGACAGGATATTCCGATTGGCGTTTCGGCTGTCCGGGCGTGCGGATCTCGCTGAAGATTTGACGCAGGATATCTGCTTGGCGTTGCCTGGGAAAATAACCGGATTCCGTGCACAGGCGCAGTTCACAACATGGTTATACCGTGTCGTTGTAAACGCAGCGGAGGACACGCGCCGCCGCCGTGCCAGTCACACCCGTGCGGCCGCCAGTTGGGGCGATGTCGAGAAAATGCGCCGCGCCGAGGCTGCAGAGACGGCCGAGGCAGTGGACTGGTTGGTGCGGGCGATGCGCTCTTTGCCCTGCGAGTTGCAGGACACGTTGGCGCTGACGTTGGAAGACGAAATGACACATGCCCAAGCTGCTGAGGTGCTGGGTGTTTCAGAAGGCACCGTGTCCTGGCGAATGTCGGAAATCCGAAAGCGCCTGCGCGTCATGCGGCAGGAGGAGCTGGCCCAATGACAGATGAACTTGAAAAGCTGAAGGCCACAATAAGTTCGGCCACCCCGGCACCGGATGCGGGACGGCGCGCTGCAAACCTGGCTCATGCGCAAAAAAGTTTCCTTGATGCCCAAGGAAATGCGACCGAGGCACGTCCCACTGTCGAGCGAGGCCATTTGGCCCGTCTGATAGAAGGAGCGAAGCCCATGTTAAATGCCCTGACCCATCGCGGCGTACTGACCGCAACTACGGCCGTTGCAGCCGTTGCCCTGATCGTGATCCTCCCGCAAACGCGGGACTACGTTATCCAACCGACAAGCTGGGTTGAAAGCCGTTTTTCCTCGCCAAGCACAGGGTTGGATCAGGAAGAAGCCGCCACGCTCCTTTCGCAAGAGCAGTTTGCCGATGAGGGGGCGACCTCGGCCGTTCAGAGAAAGCGGCAGGAAAGAGCGTTGGTTCCGGCGGATCAGCCGTCTGCCATCGTTACTGGCGGCGCGTTGATGGAGGCACCGGTGATCGCCGCTACGCCGTCAGAACGATCGCTGGTCGTGCAGCCGGATCAGGACACAGAAGCATTTTCAAACGCAGATACCAATCCGCTAAAGGTCACTTCGGAAGACCCTGTTTCGACGTTTTCGATCGACGTGGATACAGCCTCTTATTCGATCGCGCGTTCATCGCTTTTAAGTGGACATTTGCCGCCGCGGGACGCCATTCGGGTCGAGGAGATGGTGAATTATTTCCCCTATGCGTACCCTGCCCCGGAAGGAGCCGCACCGTTTCGACCTACCATTGCTGTAAGCCCGACACCTTGGAACAATGACACGCAGCTTGTTCATATCGGTATTCAAGGTGCCATGCCCGAAATTGCCGATCGGCCGCCGCTGAATCTGGTCTTTCTGATTGATACGTCTGGGTCGATGCAGGATGCGAACAAGTTGCCCTTGCTCAAACAGTCGTTCCGCCTGCTGCTGTCCGAGTTGCGACCCGAAGATCAGGTTTCGATCGTCACCTATGCCGGTAGTGCGGGGCAGGTACTTGAGCCAACGACAGTTGCGGAAAAGTCCAAGATCATGTCCGCGCTGGACAGGCTTGAGGCCGGAGGGTCAACTGCGGGACAGGCAGGATTGCAGCAAGCGTATCAAGTTGCTGAAGCTATGGCCGCGGAAGGAGAAGTAACGCGGGTTGTTCTCGCCACGGACGGCGACTTTAACGTCGGCCTATCCGACCCCGAGGCTTTGACGGATTTCATCGCAGACAAGCGAGATAGCGGCACTTTCCTGAGTGTTTTGGGTTTTGGTCGTGGCAACCTGGACGACGCAACGATGCAGGCGCTGGCGCAGAACGGCAACGGTCAGGCGGCCTATATCGACACGCTGAGCGAGGCGCGCAAAGTTCTGGTCGATCAACTGACGGGTGTTTTGTTTCCGATTGCCAACGACGTCAAAATCCAGGTCGAGTTCAATCCGGCGCAAATCGCCGAGTACCGGTTGATTGGTTACGAGACACGGGCGTTGCGTCGCGAAGACTTCTCGAATGACAGGGTGGACGCTGGCGATATTGGCGCTGGCCACAACGTAACAGCCATATACGAAGTGACTCCGGTCGAATCGGATGCCGTCAGGAATGGTCCGCTGCGCTATGCCGAACAGGTTGAGACCGCAGGGTCAGATGAAATCGGGTATTTTAAATTGCGTTACAAATCACCAGGGACCGCCCAAAGTGAGTTGATCGAGCAACCCATCGTTTTCCGGCAAGGCGAAGTCACGGATGACGTACGCTTTTCATACGCAATAGCCGGTTTCGGGCAGTTGATGCGAGACGACACGTTTTTGGGAGATTGGACCTATGAGGATGCTATAAACTTGGCCAGTTCCGCGCGGGGTAAAGACCCGTTTGGCTATAGGGCCGAGGCGATTACCCTGATGCGCCTTGCGCAAACACTGGCTCAATAAGCTGGACGGTGCTGATCCGGGTTATAGGGTCAAAACGAACTTGGATTGTTAGCGGCGTGGGTGTGGATTTTGCGAATGCTCCATTCAACCGCGTCGCGCATCGTTCTCCCAAGCGCGGTGTCGAACGCAGTGACCAGATCCGCAGTCTGGTCACTTGCTGAGACTACGTTTTCCTGAAAGGAACTCGACGCAATAATCTTATCCTCAAACTCGTCGATAATCTTGATGTTCATGCGAACTTCAACTCGAATGTTTGACGAATTGTCCGCTTCGCTAACGACGATTCCCTGAAATTCGCGCAGATCGGGAACGATCACATAGTCTGCCCTCAAGCCGACAGTCGATCTGCCGACAGCAGCAACTTTCCCGCTATTCTCGAAACTTTCAACCAACAGAGTTTGAACGATCAGCGGCGCGCGATCCACCCACCGCGCGCGGGCCAGATATTGCACTTGCAAGGGGGTGGGCTGCACTGCGATCTGATCCGTGTTGACCGCAGCCGTTGCCGTCGGTTCTTCCACGACGATCTGTCGTTGAACGCGCGGCAGAGAGGGCGAAAAGGTACTTTTGGGTGACAAAAGGTAAAGGTCGTTTGGCTTGGACGCCTGCTGAAGCGTTCCCAGCCCGGTGCAGCCAGCCATCGAAACGATCGCCAGCATGGCAATAAATGACCTGATCATTGGCGAAACTCCGATGCTTGGGTACCCAGTAAGAAGCGCGCGGGGTCTCGTTCAACCCTATCCACCAATCGGTCCAGACTGACGACCAGCCGTTGAGATTCTTCGATGAAGCGTGTGAATTGAGGCAGCCCCACACGCAGGAAATCAGACAACTGACGCCGGTTGTCCTGCACAATTCCGTCGATCGTCCCCAAAAGTTCAGAAGCGGATTGAGACGCGCTGAGGATGTCGGCCGAAATCTCGTCTAGCCTGTCTGTCACTTTGGTGACGGTCGTGGCAACTTGATTTGCCGCATTGCGAATGTCTTCGACCACCTTGCCGACGTCCTCATCGATCACGCGATTGGCCGAGTCGAACGCGCGCTCTGCCGAGGTCAATGTGCTGTGGGCTGTGTCCATTGCTCTGTCAATGTAGTCCAGCGTCTCGTTTGCGTTCAGAAAGGTTTCGGTGACCATCGTCAATGCTACAGACCCTTCACCGGTAAGTTCGGTCAAGTCTTCTGCCAATGCTGAGGCTCGGTCCAGAAAGGGTTTCAGGTCCTGCTTGATCACGGTGTCAGCCGCCTCGATTGTGACTTTCGCACTATCCAGCGCGGCCGTGGCGGACTCGGACGCTGTTTTCACACTGTTCAGTGTATCGGTTCCGGTGGTCAAAGTTGTTTCCGCGGTGTCGGCCAGTTGGCCCAGACGCGATGAAAAAGCGGAAATGTCTTTGGCGGCCCCGCCCAGATCGGATGACAAAGACTCAAAGTCCGACAACGTCTTGTCCAGCCGCCCCGTCGCCGAGGCGACATTTTCGAGAATATCCGCAACGGCTTTGCGGTTCTTTTCGTCGACGATTTCGTTGACGTCCTCCAGTAGCGTTATTGCTTTTTCCATCAACTGCGGCGCGCCTTCAAAAAGGGACTGGATTGCGCTGCGTTTGCTTTTGATCAAGCTGTCTTGGGGAAGTCTCTCGGCTTCTGGTGAGCCTCCTGTCAGTTCAACATAGCTGACACCAGTGACGCCAAGCGACTGAAGCTGCGCAATCGTTTCTGTTGTCACCGGAATGTCTGCATCAATTTCAATGCGGACCCTGACTTTGGACGGGTCGTCGTCATCCAAATCCAGCGATATGACCTGCCCGACCGGCAAGCCGTTATAGCTGACGCCCCCAGCCGCCGACAGGCCAGATACGTTTTCAAACAGGACCTCGTAGTAAGCGTATTGTCGCGTCACCTCGAATTTTGCCAGCCATAGAAAAAATCCGAACGCGCCCAGAATACCCGCAAGGGTAAACGCGCCGATCAGGATATAGTTCGCTCGGGTTTCCATGGCTTCTACCTGTCCTGCCCCTTCTCTTGCGCAGCGCGCGCGCGGGGGCCCGTGAAATATTCCTGCACCCAAGGATGATCGACTTTGGTCATTTCTTCAATCGGACCTTCAACAAGCACGCGTTTTTCCGCAAGAACTGCGATGCGATCGCAAATGGCGTACAGGCTGTCCAGATCATGTGTGACCATAAAGACGGTTAAGCCAAGTGCGTGCTGCAACTCGCCGATCAACTCGTCATAGGCTGCAGCTCCGATCGGGTCCAAACCAGCAGTAGGTTCGTCAAGAAAAACGATTTCCGGGTCCAGAGCGAGCGCCCGCGCAAGTGCCGCGCGCTTGCGCATCCCGCCGGACAATTCGGACGGGAACTTGCCGCAACTCAACTGAGGCAGGCCAACCAAGCTGATCTTGAGGCCCCCAAGCGCACGCATCAGGCTTTCGCTCAGCCGTGTGTGTTCACGCAGCGGTGCCATCACGTTCTGCAAAACGGTCAGTGACGAAAACAGAGCGCCGTCCTGAAACGCAACGCCCCAGCGCTGTTCGATCCGGCGTCTTTCCTGTTCGGGGCCGTTCAGAACGTCAACGCCCAGCACGTCGATGCTGCCGGCCGCAGGTTTGTTCAGCCCAACGATTGTACGCAATAGAACTGACTTGCCCGTGCCGGAGCCGCCGACAATGCCCAGCACTTCGCCACGCCAGACATCGAGGTTCAGGTTCTGGTGGACAACTTGCGGGCCGAACTGATTGGTCAGATTGCGAACGCGGATGACTGCCTCGCGTTTTGCGTCGGATTTTGTTGCCTGTTCAAGGGGTGTTCCGTCCATATCAGACCCCCATGACCGAGAAGAAGATCGAGAACAGGGCATCAAGTGCGATAACCATGAAAATGGATTGCACCACCGAGGCGGTCGTGCGTTGCCCGACACTCTGGGCCGAGCCTTTGACCTGCAGCGCCTGCCAACAGGCGACGACGCCAATGACCAGCGCAAAGAAAGGCGCTTTGATCATGCCGATTGCAAAATGCCAGATGCCAGTGTTCTCTTTCAGCCGGGTCGCAAACATGCCAGGGCTGACGTCAAGATCAATCCAACTCATCAATCCCCCGCCCACCAGAGCGGCCATATCTGCAACAAAGCCGAGGATCGGCAGCATAATCAACAGGGCAACGACACGCGGGATCACCAGAACCTCGATAGGGTCTAGTCCGAGTGTCCGCATGGCGTCGATTTCTTCCTGAACCTTCATCGAGCCGATGGAGGCCGTGAATGCTGATCCTGACCGGCCAGCAACAATGATCGCAGTCAGCAGAATGCCAAGCTCTCTCAGCACTGAGATCGAGATCAGTTCGACCACGAAAATCTCGGCTCCGAATTGCTTTAGCTGTGTCGCGCCCTGAAATGCCAGAACGACGCCGATCAGGAACCCCATCAGGGCAACAATGGGGATTGCCTTGAACCCGGTTTCTTCCATCTGCGAAACCAAGGCGGCCCGGCGCAGACGATGTGGCATCAGAATGGTTCGGACAAGCCGGTGTAGGGTGAGGCCAAGAAACTCAAGCATCGAAAGGGTGTCATTCCAACCTCCGACGGTTCGTTTGCCGATGCTTTCAACCCAGTCGGTAAAGCTGCGGCGATCTGCTTCGGTGCCCGGTTCTTGTGGGATGTTTTGCGAAACCGTTTCAATCAGGTCGGAATAGGCAGGTAAAACGCCTTGAATGTGGACCTGGGCCCCAGACGTCTGGACGCGCCGGGCCAAGTCTGCGACCAGCCACGCGCCTCCGGTATCCAATGCGTGAACGTCGGTAAGGTCCACGACGACGTCGCTGCCGTCCGGCTGGAAAGCCGAGAAGGTTTTTTCGACGCTGCTCAGCGATTGTGTCAGCAGGTCGCCAGACACTTTGAAGTAAACGCCGTTGGCATCCCTGTCAGATTGTATCGTTGGCTGCGTCATGGCCGTATGTGATGTGAAACGGCGGTGTGCTGCAACGCATTTTTTGAAGGCGAACTCATTTCTGTGGCTTGGGAATGACGTTTGCAAGAAGGGCCAAGTGCCCGGCACAAGCGGCATATCAGATCCTTGTGCCTTTCATAGGTAATCGGATTGAGGCGATGACAATCCTGTTGCCCGAAATACGGAACCGCGACAGAGTTCGCCCAAGACCACGTCTACGGAATCATGGAGAGTGGAATGAGGCGCGCGGGGAATGTCCTGTTCATCATCATCGATCAATTGCGGGCGGATTGCCTGAACGGAGCATTGGCAGCGCATGTTGAACTGCCGAATTTGCGCGAGTTCATGGCGGACTCGGTTTCCTTTGACCGACATTTCTCGGTGACGAACCCATGTGGGCCGTCCCGGGCGTCAATTTTGACCGGGCAATATGCGATGAACCATCGATCCGTGCGAAACGGGACACCGCTGCGTCACGACACCCCAAACATCGCGACAGAGATGCGAAAGGCAGGGTATCTTCCGCTGCTGTTTGGGTACACTGACACGTCGGCTGACCCACGGGTTCACGATCCATCCGACCCTATCCTGAGGTCATACGAAAACGCCATGTCCGGGTTTGAAGAAGTGGTCGAGATGAGGCTGGAGGAATCCTATCCTTGGCGGTCTCATTTGATGCAGAAAGGGTATGAATTCGACGACTACTGGGATGTGCATAAACCGGCTGCCCCGGACGGAAGCCCGGCCCGTCTCAACGACCCCGCGATTTACGCGGCTGAGGACAGCGACACCGCTTTTCTGACGAACGCCTTTTTGGACAATATGGCACCTCGTGCGGGGCAGGGCTGGTTCGCGCATCTGACCTATATCAGACCCCATCCGCCACTTGTGGCTCCGGCGCCGTATAACGACATGTATGACCCGTCCACGTTGCCCTTGCCAGCCGGTTATCCCGATGCAGCCAGCGAGCTGGCGCTTCACCCCTTTTTTGGGCCGACAATGGCCAAGCAGTCGGTTTCGGATTTCGTTCTGGGCTTTGACCAAGTCGAACCGACGCCCGAGAACGTGCGCATCTTGCGTTCGGTCTATCTGGGGCTGGCGAGCGAGGTGGACCATCACATTGGTCGAGTCGTCCGGTTCCTAAAGGAAAGCGGTCAGTATGATGACACATTGATCGTCATCACTGCCGATCACGGAGAGATGTTGGGTGATCGGCACAGCTGGGGCAAGATGACGGTCTATGATGCGGCATTTCACACCCCCTTGATGATCCGAGTGCCGGGCAATCAGTCCCAGGCCGGCAAACTTGTTTCTGCGCCCACTGAGTCAATCGACATCACCCCCACCATTTTGGACTGGGTTGGGCAATCGGTGCCCAACGCGATGGACGGCAGATCCCTGATGCCTTTGCTGCAAGGGGCGGTTCCAGACGACTGGCGCGACTATTCCTTTAGCGAGCTTGACTTCTCTGAGCCGGAAAAGGCGACGATCTGGCAAAAGACCTTGGGCACTGGAAACAGCGAGTCGTGCCTGGGAATTTTGCGGGACGAAAAGTTCACGCTGGTTGAGTTCGCCGCCGATCTTCCGCCGATCTTGTTTGATCACAGCAAAAATGGAGAAATGGAAAACGTCGCCACAAAACCGGAATACGCGCCAGAGCTGGCTCGACTAGGGCGTTTGATGCTGCGACACCGGATGCGGAATATGGACCACACGTTGTCGCTCCATTCGATTACGGCGAATGGGCCAATGTCAAAATCCCGGTATTGAACAATTGCGCGGCTGTTAGCCCTATTTGTCGCGTTCATGCCCCCTACACCTGCGCTGGAACCGGTGTTACGCATGTGACGCGGGGAGGGCGGAATTGAACATCACGGACGAACAGATCAAGACTATGACGACTGCCGGTCTTAACCTGATTGGTCAGGGCTTGTCGATTTATGACAGCAATCTCAGGCTGGTCGTCAGCAATCGTCCGTTTCAGGTCATGTTCAATCTGCCGGATCATCTGGTCGAGCCGGGATCAATGTTTCGGGATACCATCCAGTTTCTTGCCGAAAATGGCGAATATGGTGAAGACGTCGACGTCGATGACGTAGTCGATACTCGGGTTGCGCAGGCTTTGACGTTTGAACCCCATTACCTAGAGCGTGTTCGCGCCAACGGTCAGGTTATCTCGGTTGAAGGGGCTCCGTTGCCCAAAGGGGGGTGGGTTGCCGTCTATACAGACATAACCAATACCAAACAGGCCGAGGCGCTGTTGCGCGCTCGATCCGTCGAGCTGTCAAGCCAGCTATTGGACAGAGCCGAAGAACTTTCGGCAGCAAACCGAAAACTGGCTGCGACGAACTCGGCTTTGGAAGAGGCCAAGCGTCAGTTGACCGAAATCGAAGCCCGAACGCGTATGACGACCGAGATGATGCCAGCTCATATCGCGCATTTGGATTCCGAGGGCCGGTACGACTATTCAAACCGCCGCTTAAACTCTGTCATGACAGGTCGTCCATCTGAAATTCTGGGAATGCATGTTTCTCAGGCGTTGGGATCGGCGGCATATCTGCGCGTCGAGCCACATCTGCAAAAAGCCTATGACGGCGAAACCTCGGTGTTCGAATTCACCGAGGATCAAGGCTCAAGACGGATTCGTGTATCCTTTACGCCGGACGGTGAAGGTGGTGTCTATGTCATGTCCGTTGACATAACCGAAGAAACGCAAGCCCGCGTTGCGCTGCAACAAACCCGTCGACGCGCTATGGCCGCTCAGATGACGAGCGGTTTGGCGCATGACTTTTCCAACTTGCTGACGATTATTCTTGGGATGCAGTCTCGAATGGAAAAGATGGACCTGCCCGAATCCGCCCGCGAATTGGTGTCCGCAACCCAGCAAACTGCCCGCCGGGGCGGGCAGCTTTTGAACCGCATTGCAGATATGACCGGAAATCGGACGCCGCAGCCTAAGGCAACCGATATGCGTGGATTGCTGGAAGATTTGCGTATCCTTGCGTCGCCGTCCCTTCCGCGAGGGGTGGGCCTTTCCGTAGTGAACACGCTTCCGGATGAGGCGATGATGTTGGACCCTGGAATGGTGCAGGACGCGCTACTCAATCTTGTTCTCAACGCAAGGGACGCCTGCGGAGGGACTGGTCAGATAACGATCAGCGCCCATACGGTGGGATCAATCTGGATAGAGATTACCGTGTCCGACACAGGTCCGGGGTTTTCCAACGAAGCGCTTGAGAAAGCGCTGAATCCGTTTTTTACGACAAAAGGCAGCGAGGGTTCTGGGTTGGGCTTGCCCATGGTCTACGACACAGTGAAATTGGCCGGTGGCGATTTGAACCTGCGGAACACGCCATCCGGTGCCTCGGTCGTTCTGCGATTGCCCTATCGTCCCGCCCCTCCTGTTCAAGAAGGCTTGGTTCTCTTGGTCGAAGACAGTGATGATCTGCGAAGTCAGTTCCGGGATATGCTGGTTGAATTGGGCTTTTCGGTGATCGAGGCAACCTCAACGGACGAAGCGCTGGCGCTGACCGCTGATATCGAAGATATCGCGTTGGTCCTTTCAGATATTCGGCTTGAAGGGGAGGGAACTGGTTTGGATTTGCTGGGAAGGTTGAATTCCCGGCTTCCGTGCATCCTTATGACGTCTTTGCCGTATTCAGACCCATTGCACCGGCAGGCACTGACGCTTGCGCCGGTTCTGCGAAAACCATTCACACGGGCGCAACTGTCCGCCCTGATCCGAACCGAGGCTGCGTGATGACTCAACCGCTGGTGACCATTGTCGATGACGAGCCTGAAATTCGTCGAATTCTCACTGATGCGCTCGAAGATGCCGGGTTTAGAACCCAAAGCTTTTCACGCGCTCGCGAATTTGAGGCATCTCTAAAGCGCGTAACGCCGGATGTGTGCCTAGTGGACCTGTCTTTGCCGGACACTGATGGCCTTGCGCTGGTCCATCGTCTGGCCCTAGAGCAAGGCGCCGCGGTGATCATTATTTCGGGTCGGGCCCAGGTGCAGGACCGCGTGACGGGGCTGGAACTTGGGGCTGATGACTATATCACAAAGCCCTTTGATCCAGCCGAAGTCGTCGCACGAATTCGAGCGAGGTTAAGAACGCCGAGGTCGCAGATGACTCATTCTGACTCGGCTCGGTTCAATGGCTGGACAGCGCATTTTGACAGGTACGTACTAGAAGATACTTCTGGCGAGGAAACCCCGTTCAGCCATGCTGAAGGTGAAGTTTTGCGTCTGTTTCTTGAAAGCCCAAAAAGGCTAATTAGTCGCGCGCAGATGCAAGAAGCGTTGGGCGGAGCTGCGGGTGACAGTTTTGACCGAGCAATGGATGTCAGAATATCCCGTTTGCGAACTAAACTGGGTGAAGATCCCAAGAATCCCCGTTTGATCAAGACGATCTATGGGGCCGGATACATCTTTTTGGGCGATGTTGATTGGATGTAGTGCATCTTTCCGTTGATCAAACGCTCACGACCCCGGGGAATGAACGCTAGGTCGGGCCTGACACGCCGAGAAGTAGACTTTTGATTGACGGCTACAAGAGAAAAGGTCGTGGCCTAAGCTATTCACGCAATGCCTGATCTTTGATCTTCACTACAGGTTGCAACAAATACTCCAGAACCGTCTTTTTCCCGGCAAGTATGTCAACTTCGGCAATCATGCCCGGAATGATTTCAACGGCGACCCCGTTGGCATCCAGGATTGATTGACGGGTCTGCACTTCGACCACAAAAACTTCCTCATCGCTGTTTTCCGATCGCGTTATTGTGTTTGCGCCAATTCGTGTGATTTTTCCGTCCAACGCTCCGCAGCGTGCGAAATCATAGGCAGTTATTTTCACTTTCACCGGTTGTCCCGCATATAGGAAAGCGATGTCTTCCGGGGGAACATATGCTTCGACCAGAAGCGCGTCGTCCAAGGGGACAATTTCTATCAATTCCTCTCCGCTGCGGGCCAGCCCCCCGATTGTCGTGCGATGAATTCTATTGACGATCCCGCGTATTGGCGACCGCACCAAAGCGCGATCCCGTAGCGCTGGTAATGCTGGCTTTAAAGCCGCAAGTTCTGCCGTTGTGACCGCCAGGTCTGTCAATGCCGGTGCGACAACCATGACCGGTGGGTCCGGCGCAGACATTTTCGTAATGCAGTTTGGCAGCGACCCGACCACGATTACGGATTTTCAGGCCGGAATAGATCGTCTGGATATGTATGACTATCCGCTCTTGCGCTCTCCGGGACAACTGGCGTTCACGTCCACGGTTCGGGGCGCAAAGATCGAATACCTTGATGAAAAGATCGAAGTGATATCCGCTTCCGGCGGACCCTTGACCGAGGCACAGGTGTTCGGGTCCGGATTTGAGGGGCCAGACCATATTCCAGTGGATTTCGGTGACTTCGGAGGACTGGATCCAGGCAGTTCAGACGGCGTTCAGGGTAACGTTACGCTTAATTCCAAGACCGACAACCCTGCGCTGACGGATGCCGAAATCAGGTTCTCATTGGATGGTGGCGGTACGGTCAGTGTCCGGGCTGATGACGAAGGACGGTTTGATCTTGGATTGCCGTCCGGCACATTCTCGGGCGAACTGGATATCGTGAAGTCCTATTCGGCTGCCAGTGCGGATATCAATGCTTTGGATGCTTTGCAGGTCTTGCGTATGTCTGTCGGCCTGAACCCAACCTGGGGTCCACCATCGCCTGAAAACCTGATTGCAGCCGACATAACGCAAGATGGAATGATAAACGCGCTGGATGCTTTGGCCATTTTGCAAACAGCGGTGGGTCAATCAACCGCGTACCGTGCAGAGTGGGTTTTCTTGGATGATAACGCCGAGCTTTCCGCCATTACCAGATCCAATGTAGACTACATGACCGGAGTGGGGGTCACAGCGGTTGATGGCGCGTTTGAAACCGACATGACCTCAATTCTTTTGGGAAACATCGAACCTTTCTAAGCCTTTTCCCCAAACCCTTGGCCCAACCTGAATTGGCGAAGAATGGTATTCACGGCGTAGCGCGCTGTTTTCGTTCTGGCCAGAATTCGTCGACGACGACATAGGCGATGATCACGAAAAACGCAGCGCTGGCGACCTGTAAGACGCGCGTAATGCTTTTGATGTCCGCCTCGTCGGAAAATGGTGCGATCGAGCCGCCGTAAACGATCAGAGCGGTCGTGATCGCCGACCCTGCAGCAGCGGCAAGCGGAATTTGTGTTTTTCCTAATGCGCCAAGGGCAATGCAAAAGAAAAAGCATAGCAGTACCGATGTCAGCATAACCGGTGCGATGACGTTTATTTCATAGCAGATTATGGATACCGCGGCCCCCAGCAAGTTCGCGGTCAACATTGCCTTGGCGACCGTTTTTCCAGCGGCGGGCATTGCAGCAAGCTGTTGGCTAAGAAGAGCCACGAAGAACAAAACAAGCAAGGCCGAAGCACCGTACAGAAAGAATGCAATCGCAAACGGAACTGTGACCAGCGACATTCTGAAAATGCGGCGGCTGGTGTCAAAGTCCCGGTCGGCGGCGGCTTTCGTTTGTGCTTCGCTGGGTGGTTCGGCCGGGATCAGCACGAACATCAGAGTCGATACAAACCCCGCAAAGAACAGGTTCATTGGAATCCAGAACACCAGAACCAAGGCCAAATCCTGAGACTGTAGGACAAGGTTTGGGATCATCAACGCTCCCATTAGAGCGATGACGCCGGGCAGCACCCCGGCACCGGATACGGACCATGTAAAGGACAGCACGATCCCAATGGCGACCAACACCAGAAAAACGACTGGATAGGGCGCGAAAACCGACGATAAGAGGAAAGAGATAAACATCAATCCAATGGAAAACACGAACAGCTTTCCAAATGCCGCCAGTGGCAGGGCCATGGGTGCCTGTAGGAACAGCGCGGTGAATACCGCTCCGATAACCGCTAGCGGCCAGCCCAGGAACAGGCCCAATGCAAAAACGCCGGTTACCCCAAGCGCCAACCTGAGTACGGAGCGTTTGTCTTCAATACGCATAGGAAAGGATCGATACCAAGCGGATGTACGTGCGCCCCACAACGTTCAGCAACGCGTTGTCGCTGAGATACATGATCACATCAGCCTGCCCGTTCAACTGGAACCTAAGATCATCCTCGGCGTTTCCGGCCTCGTAGCCCGGCAAAACGATACGGACAGGAAATCGCTCGGGTTCGCGCAGAAATCCTTTGGTGCTCGGCGGGCTTGCAAGTTGGCCGGGCTCGTCACCGCCGCTGAGGGAAACAGCCGCGCTAAAGCTTTCGATTTTGCCCTGCACGATCTGACCGGGATGCATGTCCAATACGACGTCCACGGGTGACCCAATCCCGGCACGGCCAAGGTTGTTTTCGGTGAAATAGGCTTCGATCCAGACATCCGTTGCATCAAGAAAGGTCAACAGGTCTTGACCCGACCGGGCGTAAGTTCCCGGTGCGATCAGCAAGTTGGAAATCACCCCTGTTGCAGGCGCGCGCAGTTCTGTCCACTCCAGGTTCAGCTCTGCATCGGCCAAAGCTGCAAGCGCGCGCTGAATTTTGGGGTTTTCAAGCCCTTCATCCCCAAGCCGTTGTTTCGCCTTTTCCAAATCGGCCTTGGCATTTTCCAGATTTGCCTCGGACTCGGCCAACTGGCCGCGGGCGTCATCAGCCCGCGAGATAGAGATCAAACCTTTCTTCTCAAGTGCGAAAACACGCTCGGTCTGGATTCGCATCGTGTCCAAGTCGCTCTGTGCTCGGGCCAGTTTCGCCTGAGCCGCGCTCACTTCGGCTGACGACGCACCAACTTCCTGAGTGGCGGCCTCAAGATCGGCTTCGGCCTTTGCGCGCTCAATCTCATAAGGTCTGCGATCGATACGCACCAGAACATCTCCGGCGGATACGACCTGGCCGTTTTCCACCAATACCTCGGTAACAGTTCCGGTCACTTGGGGAACAATCTGAGTGGCCACCGCCTTTACCCGCGCATTGCCGGTAAACGGCGTTTTCCGGTCGGCGACCAGATACCAGATCAAAAATATGAGAATGACGGCCAGCGTCGTCCAGATTGTCTTTCTCATTCCGCAACCTCCTCGGCGGATTCCGAAGACTCTGGCGCCGGGTCGATCCAAACTTTGAACAGCTCATAGAACACTGCGAACAGTACTGGACCCATGAAAATGCCGATCAGACCATATGCCATCATCCCCCCAAGAACGCCGATCAGGATGACCAGCATCGGGGTTTCCAGCCCTTTCGAGATGAAAACAGGACGCAGAAAACTATCCATGATGCTTACAGGGATCGCAAGAACCGTAAACAACAAGGCCGCACCGCCGGACATCGAGCTCCAGGCGTAAATGATCACGGGCAGAAGAACCAAACCGGGCCCAATCTGAATGATTGAGAGAATTAGGCTCACAAAGGCCAGCGTTGCGGCGGACGAAATGCCAAAGACCGCAAGCAGAACCCAGACGACAACCGCTTGGATCGCCGCGACCCCGATTACACCTTTGGTGACGTTACGAATTGTGGCACCGGCCAGTGTCACAAACTCTCCGCCGCGTGGGGCAAAGACGCGATTGGCAAATCTTTGAAGCCCCTGAACCAGTTGAGGACCCGGCTTGAACAGAGCGCCCATGATTATGACGGATAGCGCAAGACCCAGAAGTCCGATGCCAATGCCCAACACTTTTCCGAACAGAGATTTGGTGACTTCCAAAATTTGCGCACCGTATTTGGCAAGCGCACCGTCCAGGTTTCGCTCGAACATGGTCCAGACATCCGCAATTTTGTCTCCGACCAATGGCAATTCCTTGAGCCCTTCCGGGGCCGGAGGAATTTTGAGTTCGCCGCTGTCTGCTTGTTCAGCGAAATCCGACCCCAGCTCAGCAGCCCCGGATACAGCAGTAGCGACCGGGCCAAGTGTCAGCAGAAGGCCAAGAAGAACCAAAACCGTCGCAGCCAGCGATTTTCGACCCCCCAGCTTTCCCTGCAGCCAATCGTATACTGGGTGCAGAGCTACGCAGAGAATTGCCGCCCAAATAACGACGCTTGCAAGAGGCGCGACCATGACCAAAGCGCTGTAGATGAACAATCCTAGAAACAGCAGGCGTATTGCCAGATCGACGATTTTTGCGTCTTGAGTCTTTTCCATTCCGTCCCTCCAAAGTTCTTCTTTTCTTGGATATTAGACTCAAAAAATTTTATATGTATATTTTTTAATTTTCTCGGTGATTTGTATGGGTTTGAAGAATAACCCAAAAAACCAAACGGCAATTGGTCGTTTGCGTGAGTGTCTGCACCCTCACGGTACCACCGGTAAAAGCCTTTGAACCTGACGGATTACTTGTTTTTGTCTTCGTCGTCCTGAGAAAGGATCGTGTCCGCAACTGTCGTTGCCGCTGTAACGAAGATGCCGAGGCCGACGATAATATAAACCATCGTAAAGACCTTTCCGGCGGCAGTTTCCGGCGAAAAATCCCCGTAACCAACTGTCGAAATTGTCACGACAGAAAAGTAGATCGAGTCGAGCCAGCTCCACCCTTCGATAAAATGGTAGAAAACGGATGCCCAAAGGATCATGCCGACTGTGAAAGCCAAGATGCCCTTCACTCGGCCATCTTTTAGTGCAACGCCAATGCCGCGTGTAATTCTGGTCAGTGATTTCATTGTGCCCTCGTTGTTTGTTGAAAGCACTGTAATCAGATTTTTGAATATTTCCAAAACGCCGTGTCAAAGGAAAGCTGCTTTCGCAGTTTCGCCTGTTCTGAAGCAGGCAGATGTCCGATTTTCGTCGAAGTGTCATATCGCCGCGTAAAGTTTGTGATAATCAGAAACGAAGGGTATGCTGCATCGCAGAAAAATTGAGAGAATCGGCCAATGTTCCGTTTGGATGGAACGAAAGCATCGTTTGAAAAAGGATTTTCTTGTGATACCGAACCCTCATTCAAAATCCCTTCAGCTTGGTTCGGATTTGGCCAAGGATGCAGCCGTCGTAAATGATCGCACCGTCGGGGCGGTCGCCAATGCCTTGGACCAGTCCGGCGTTCAGTGGAACTTGCTGTCACAATCGATGGCTTTGCAATCCAGCCGGATCGCGCAGGAACACTCAGAGCGGACCCGCAGACTGATTGAACGTGTCGTTGATGCTTCTGGCCGGATTTTGACCTCCCGCTCGTTCGTCAGTGACTGGTCTGAGTATCTGAGGGATGCCGGCCAGCGTGTCGCCCTGACTATGGATGTGCTGCGCGAGAGAGGAGACGTTTTTCTTGAACATGAGGCGCTAGGCTGCCCTCCAGTGCTGGCCTATGACTATGACGTCATCGTTGACGGCAAAGACCTGACACGCCCCTGCAACTATCAGCTTTTGAAGATCGTGCCCCCGAAGGGCGTGACGCTGGATGAACGAAAGCGCCCCTACATGATCATCGACCCCAGAGCGGGGCATGGGGCTGGCATCGGTGGTTTCAAAACGGACAGTCAGGTCGGTGTCGCCCTGGCCAAGGGGCATCCGGTTTATTTCGTCAGCTTTGGGCGTGATCCGGTTCCCGGTCAAACCCTTGCCGATGTGATGCATGCCGAGGTTGGATTTGTCCGAACAGTGCGCGCCCGTCATCCAGATAGCCCGCACCCTGTTGTCACAGGTAACTGCCAAGGGGGGTGGGCGACGTTGCTGATGGCTGCGTGCAATCCCGATCTAACGGGTCCGTTGGTCTTGAACGGAGCGCCCGTTGCACCTTGGGCAGGGGCGGTTGGTGAAAACCCAATGCGCTATAATGCCGGGGTTCTGGGGGGGACGTGGCAGCCGATGTTCTGGTCGGACTTAGGCGCTGGTCAGTTTGACGGCGCCAATCTGGTGATGAACTTTGAGCAGCTAAACGCCAGTCGAAACTACTTTGGCAAGTATTTCGATCTCTACCGGGATCCCGAAGGTGGTCGTAGACGGTTTATCGATTTTGAACGTTGGTGGGGTGGGTACTTTATTCTGAACGAGGCCGAGATCCATTGGATCGTCGAACAGCTTTTCGTGGGCAATCGCCTGGTCAAGAATACTGCTCAGCTTGAGCCGGGTGTACCTATCGATATCAAGGCGATCAAAGGTCCGATTTTTGTTTTTGCCAGCCAGGGCGACAATATCACTCCGCCGCAGCAGGCGCTGAACTGGATTGCCGAAACCTATGCAGATGAAGAGGAGATTCGCCTGCGCGGGCAGCGCATTATCTACATGCTGCATGACGAGGTCGGGCATCTGGGGATATTTGTGTCTTCAAAGGTGGCCCGAAAGGAACATAGCGAACTGGCCTCGACGCTTGAAACGGTCGAAGCAATGGCGCCGGGCCTGTACGAAATGCAGATAGAAAATATCGAAGGCGAAGGCATCGACAAGAAATTTGAAGTTCGCTTTCATGAGCGAACACTGGCGGACGTATCGGCGCTGGACGACGGGAAACTGGATGAAGCGAGCTTTGCCGCTGTCGCTCATATGTCTGAAACTCAGGCCAATATTTATGAGACATTTGGCCGTCCGATCGTTCAGTCCCTTTCTACTCCTGCGACGGCAAAGGCGCTGCGTAATATGCATCCCCTTAGGGTACAGCGTGCGGCGATGTCTTCTGCCCAGCCTGCCGCCTTGGGCATGAAATATTGGGCTGACGTGGCGCGGGAAAATCGAACCTCTGCCGCGCCGGACAATCCATTTCTTGAATTGGAAAAAATCTCAGCGGATTGGATAGAGCAGGCGATGGACTATGGCCGTGACGTTCGAGACGCTTGGTACGAGTTAACGTTCTTTTCTCTTTGGGGCGGCCCCTTGGCCTCTTGGTTCGGTCAAAAGAATGCGGCACACAGAACGCTGGCCGATCCCGAAAGTTTCAAATCCCTGCCAGAGGTTGAAGCAGCCCTAGCGCACAAAAAGCAAGGGTGGGTTGCAGAAGCCGTGGTGCGGATGTTGATCCTTTTGGCGCGCAGCAATCAAAGTTTCAGGGCCGAAATCCTTGATCGCTGGGCGCACGTCTTCAAGCATGAAGATCCGTTCAAAAGCCTGACGGTCGATCAGCGTCATCGCCTGCTGCACGAACAATCGCTTATTGTGACATTTGACAGGCAAGGGGCAATCGATACTCTGCCGGACTTGCTGCCGCTGGAAAAAGATCGCAAACAAGCAGTCGATTTGATCCGCCGTATCACCGGTGAGGTACAAGAGCCTTCGCCGGAACTGACAGCGATGGTAGAGGATTTGAGCAACGTTCTTAACCTCGCAGAGCCTCAGCCTGCGTCAGAGCGCCAGCCTGAATCGCGGACCGTCCGGCCCTCTGACAAAAGCAAAGCCAGTTCAAAATGAAAATTTACGAAAACCGCACTTTTGCCCAATTGGAAGTTGGCGACGAAGCCCAACTGACACGCCTGTGTACGGTAGATGACCTCTATGCGTTTGCGTCTGCATCGGGCGACCACAATCCGTTGCATCTGGCAGCCTATGATGGCGACGGCGACGGGCAACCCGAAGCGGTAGCTCCGGCTTTGTGGCCTGCAGGTCTGGTCGCGGCTGTGCTGGGCAACGTGTTGCCGGGGGCAGGGACCCAAACCCGCCGCGCGGACCTGTCCTTTCACATTCCTGTTCTTGCTGGCGATGAGCTAACAGCGTTCGTCTCGGTGGCCGAAAAGCGCGATGATGGCGATCTGATCTGCGCCGCCGAAGTGCGCCGCGTTGGAGACAACGCCTTGGTTCTGAGCGGTACGGTTCAGGTCACACCTCCGGCCCAGCACATGGCGTTCGACTCGATCGAAGTTCCGGGCCTTGTTGTCCAGCGTCATCGTCATTTTGATGCGCTACTCGAAAAGGCAAAACCTTTGGACCCCATGCCGACGGCAGTGGTCGCGCCCGAAGACAGCAACTCGTTGAGTGGCGCGATGCTAGGTCATGCCAACAGCATCATCACGCCGATCCTCGTCGGGGATCCTGACAAGATCATGGCCGCGGCAGCAGAGATAGGGGCGGATATCTCTGATCTCGAAATCGTCGAGGCGCGGGACCACGGCCTTGCTGCACATCGTGCGGTGGATTTGGTGGTTGAAGGCAAAGCACAGACCCTGATGAAGGGGTATCTGCATACGGATGACCTGTTGCGCGCCGTCTTGCGACGTGAAAACGGGCTGCGAACCGGTCGGCGTTTGTCGCATGTCTTTGTGATGGATGTGCCGGGCATGCCGAGACCCATCATGGTAACAGACGCGGCGGTGAATATTGCGCCGGACCTAGAAACCAAAGCCGACATCGTTCAGAACGCAATTCACTTGGCTCAATCCATTGGGATCGAAACGCCTAAGGTCGGTGTCTTGTCTGCCGTCGAAACCGTGAACCCGCATATGCCGTCTTCCGTGGATGCAGCACTGCTGTCCAAAATGGCTGAACGGGGACAGATTACCGGCGGATTGGTTGACGGCCCTCTTGCGATGGACAATGCGGTCGACCTGAAAGCAGCCCGAACCAAGGGCATCACGTCCGAGGTCGCCGGGTCAGCGGATATTCTTGTCGCCCCGAATATTGAGGCGGGCAACATGGTTGCGAAACAGCTGACCTTCATCTCTCATGCCGAGGCCGCAGGGATCGTCGTAGGGGCTGGTGCCCCGATCATCTTGACATCGCGGTCCGATGATGATGCCTCGCGCTTGGCGTCTTGCGCGGTTGCGGCGCTGCACGCTTATGCAAGTAAAGGTAAGCTCTATGGCTGATCATGTACTGGCGCTGAACGCCGGGTCTTCATCACTGAAATTTGCGTTGTACGAAGTTGTCGAAGAAAACCGTCCCAGCATGCGCTGGCGTGGCCAGATCGAGCGTTTGGGCGATGCCCCCCGATTGTTGGCTCAGTCTGCCGGAGGTCGGTCGATCGAGCGACCGTTATCGAACACCCAAAGTCATGACGAAGCAATCCACGCTTTTCTTGAAATGGCACGGGAATACCTCCCGGATATCCACGTGAAGGCCGTCGGCCATCGGGTCGTCCACGGTGGTACGGTGTATTCCGAACCGGTTCTCATTGATGAAACGGTCATTGATACTCTGACGGGGTTCGTCCCGTTCGCGCCCTTGCATCAACCTTATTCACTGGCTGGAATCCGGGCGGCCAGCGCTGCATTTCCGGATACGATTCAGGTGGCGTGTTTTGATACCGCTTTTCACCGTACCCATCCCTGGGTCAACGATACTTTCGCGTTGCCGCAGAGTTATTATGACAAGGGTGTCCGACGGTACGGATTTCACGGGCTGAGCTACGACTATATCTCGCAGAAACTGAAAGAGATCGCGCCGGGTCTCTACGATGGCCGCGTTGTGATTGCGCATCTGGGGAATGGCGCGTCCATGTGTGCGGTCTCGGGCGGGCGCGCGGTTGCCTCGACGATGGGGTTCTCGGCGCTGGACGGTCTTCCGATGGGGACCCGCAGCGGTCAGCTCGACCCGGGTGTGGTGCTGTACATGATGCAGCAGGATGGAATGTCGGCGGATGAGATCGCCGAAGTTCTATATCGCAAGTCCGGTCTGCTGGGCCTGTCCGGGGTTTCGTCCGATATGCGCACGCTTCTGGCGGCGGATACGCCTGATGCGCGCAAGGCCATCGACTATTATGTGTTCCGCATCCGCCGGGAATTGGGGGCGCTGTCCGCCGCGCTGGAAGGCATTGATGCGCTGATCTTTACGGGCGGCGTTGGCGAGAATTCGGCTCCGATCCGGCAGATGGTTTGTGACGGAATGCGCTGGATCGGAATCGAAATGGACCACGCGCGAAACGCGGATGGCGGCACGGTTCTGTCGACAGACTTTAGCCGCGTTCGCATTCTGTCGATTCCGACCAACGAAGAAATGGTAATCGCGCGTGCTGCGGTTGACCTGACGCAGTAAGGTTAGTCGCCCGACTTCTTTCGAGCTTTGGAAAATTTGATCAAGGCGCCCAGCAGGGCGCTGACGATCTCGGGCGTCACGGCCCCAAGCGGGTCGCGCCGGAAACCTGTGACAGCGTCGCGCGCCTCGGCCAGGTTGTCCTTGATCTCGGTCTCAATGTCCTGCAGCGCCAGGTCCCTGAGCTCAACCACCGCAGAGATGTCAGTCTGTGATGACATGGAATTGGCGATCAGCGCCAATAGCACAGCCACCAACAGATCGACGCCGGCCATGATCAGTGCCGCGGTTGCGTATGATACAGACTCAGACAGCCAGAAAAAGCCTGCGACGTTCAACATCACGACCGCAAGTCCAATTGCCAGCCCCGCTGCCCCGTAAATACCGGTACGTTTGGCCGCTACTGCGACTTGTCTTTGCGCAATCAGCCTTTCGGCACGCAGAATGATCGAGAGATTGCGGGAAATGCGGCTCATGTGCAGGCTCCTACCGGGAACGGCCAATCAGATAGCCAAGCGCGAAAACGCCAAGCGCAAACAGGATCGGCTTTTTATGCGGCAATTCTCCGAGTTCGGTCATAACTTCGTCCATCTGGTCTGACCAGTTTTCGATCGTGTCGATCAGACTGTCGGAATGGTCTTCCTTTGGTTCCGCCTTATCAGCCTTGGTTTGCTGGGCAAGTTGACGGCGAAGTTCGGCAACTTCGGCTTCCAGCTCTGCTTTTGTCACCATCGTTCAAGTCCCTCTACCGCGTTGTACCGCATGTTAGTCGGTTTTTCCGTTTTGGCAAAAGGGGCTTATCGGGATGGGCAGCAAAGGGCTGTCCCGTCCTTAACGATTGAACACGGGATATTGCTGCCACGCCTTTCGGGAGATCGACATGGCCGCCTGACCAAAGAGATGCTTCAATACAGAACGTACCTTCGGCATACGCCGTTGTAGAGTTCGGTCTATTCCGTGATCACAGCTTTTGCTTCAATAATCAGCAACCAAAAGGAACTCTTGCGCTGCGTCTTCTTCGATGGTGGCAAAGCGGGGAATTGGGTCCTCGAATACGTTGTCCGTTCGATCATCGTTCACAGTCGATACTTCGCCAATCAGGCAATTACCTTTTTCGGCCCAGAAAGCGTGCCAGATTCCCGGCATCAGCGTCACGCTTTGACCCGGTCCGAGCCGTAAAAGCTCGCCGGGCTGGATCGTCACCGGGCACCCGTCGCTGGGCACTGTCACCGAGTTTTCCCGATCGATCCCGCCCTCGGCATCTGAGGCGTAAATCTCCATCACCAGATCGCCGCCGCCGCGATTGATAATGTCTTCGGCCTTTACGATATGACGATGCATGGGCGAAAGCTGCTTGTCCCGCGAGACAAGCAGTTTCTCTGCGTACAGCATGCCGCGCCCTTGGCTTAGGTCAGCGACATCGCCGTTTCGCAGCGTAAACAGAAATAGCCCTAATTCGTCGAACCGTCCCTGTCCGTAATCGGTGATATCCCATCCCAGACCACGTTCACGAATAACCGCTGCCTGATCGCTTTTCATCTGGTCGGGCGACCAGTTGGCAAAGGGCGGTAGAACCGTACCGAACGACCGAATGAAAGCCTCGGCTTCGGTTTTGATTGCGTTGATATCTGATCGTTTCATCAATGTCCCTTTCGGGGTCAAAGTTCATTCGCCCACGGCGGGTTTGCCCCTGCGCGTGATACGGTAACGGCGGCGACCTCGGCACCATTGGCAAGAGCTGCTTTCAGTTGATCGGGGGTCAGGGTGCGAAGCCCTTGCTTATTCAAATGCCCGGCGCGTTCCAGCTCGGCCAGTACGCCGGCATTGAACGTGTCCCCGGCGCCGACCGTGTCCACCACCTTGACCTTTTTGACGGGCACCGAGGTTGATCTGCCATCCGCCAGATATCCGGATGCCCCCTCGCTGCCTTTGGTGACGATGACGACAGCGGGGCCTTCTTTCAGCAACAGCGGAACTTTGTCAGTCAGGCTCTCTGGTCCCGGAATGATCCAATCCAGATCCTCATCCGAAACCTTTACGATATCGGCCTGCGCAATCATCGCATTGAGCCGGGTGCGATACCGGGTTTGGTCGCTGATAAAACCGGGACGGATGTTTGGATCCAGCATGACCGCCTTTTCGGACCCGTGTTGATTCAACAAGGACGCATAGGCATCTGCACAAGGCTCGCAAGCAAGGCTGATGCCACCGAAATACAGCGCCGATACCGCAGGCAACTGGCTGGGCATGTCCTCGGGCGTCAACATGCGGCCGGCCGAGTTTTCGTCCAGAAAGTTATAGGTCGCGTGCCCGTCCTTTAGCTGAACAAACGCCAGAGTCGTCGGGCGATCGGAAACGATGACATGGCTGGTGTCCACATGGCTGGCTTGAAGAGACTTGTTGAGCTGCTGCCCAAACATATCTGTCGAAACACCTGTCAGCATTCCCGCCGGAACACCTAGCCGACCAAGCGCAATCGCCGTGTTGAAAATCGCACCCCCAGAATGGGGCACAAAACCCTGTTCACCCGAAACAGTGGGCGAGGCGATCATGTCGATCAGGGCTTCACCGCAGCACAGGATCATGCCGGGTCCTTTCTGTACCAGAGACTCAGGCGGCCATTTTACCGCGCAAGTGCACTTTTACAGAAGTTGTTAGCGCCAACAATGCCAAATTCGTCCTGCTCTGAAACGTAAAGGTTCATTGATCGTCGCAGATCGCTGAAACGTCCGCCAGCGTTGAAGGCATCCATAAAGGCGTCGGTGAAAAGCCAACGATTCTTTTCGGCCACGCCGCCGACAAGGAAAACACCACCCGTTGGCATCATAACAACTGCCAAGTCGCCCATCACGGCACCCAAGTGCGAGGTGAACATCTGCGCTGCCCTGACTGCAAGCGGGTCCGAGGCATTGCGGGCATCATCAAGGATATCCTTGGCGCTGCGCGTTTCGGCAGTCGTCAGACCAGACGCAAGTTGAATGGCCTGATGCAGGATCGGCAATCCCGTACCACTCAGAAACATCTCGGCCTCAAGCGTCAGGGTATCGTTAAAAAAACAGTCCGGAGCAATTTCGCGTGCAGCGCGGAAAATCTCGACTTCGTCCTCGTGACGGGGCGACAATCCAACGTGGCCACCTTCGCCAGACGCGGTGTGAAACCGACCGTCAGAATAGAGCAGAGAACCTACGCCCAACCCGGTTCCTGGGCCAACAACCAAGCGGGTTCCCATCGGTGGCGTTTCGGCGCCTTGCAGAACTTCGACATCGTCTCCGGTGATCTCGGCAACCGACCACGCAGCGGCGGTGAAGTCGTTGATGACAAAGGTGTGCTGTGCGCCCGTCGCGCGCGCAATGTCAGCCTCGGACAGATCAAGCTGCGCGTTTGTGAGCCGGATCATACCGTCCCGCACCGGTCCTGCACCCGCCGCGACGACGGCGCGCGGATCGGTTCCAATTTCATCCCGCAAGCTGTGAAACGCTTCGAGCAATTGCGGCAGCTTACCGGTCGGGTATTTGCGCAGATCGGTAAGTTTACCATTTGAAATAACGCCCAACCGAGTGTTGGTTCCGCCGATATCGGCAACCAAGTTCCAATGCTCGTGCATGGCTCCGGCGCGCTGCGCCAATGGCAGCGAAATCGTATTGCCCTTCAGCGCAGATTTCACCGCGTTGTAAGACGCTTTGGGCGTGCGCTCCATTGTGTCAAAGTCGACATCCACAAGGCCAAAGCGTTTCTCGTATCCCAAGGCCCATTCGTAATTATCCAGCAGGGACCAGATGAAATATCCCTTGACCGGCACGCCTTGGTCCACTGCGTCGCGCACAGCCGAAAGGTGTTGGTTCAAGTAGTCGATCCGGTCGTCGTCTTGTTGGCGTTCCGGGCTGGCCATGCCGTTTTCCGTGACATAGATCGGAAGATCGCCAGTGTGGTCGCGCATTGTGCGGGTCAGGAACCGAGTCAGGGCGCTGGGTTCGACCTCCCAACCCATCTGGGTTTTTGGCAGAGGCCCGGAGACTTCTTTTAAGCTGGGCCAAGCGGTATCTGCTGGGGCGATCAGCTTGCGGGTGTAGTAATTCAAGCCACACCAGTCGACCGGAGTGCCAATCGTATCAAAATCGTTCTGCCAACCCGTGGGAAGGAAAGGTTCTAGCCCGTTCAGAACGTTTTCCGGGTAGGCTTTGTTGAACACGCCGCCAAGAAAGAACCGATTGTAGATACCATCATAAAGATCAGCGGCGCGGCGTGCCTCGGCGCTGTCATCCGCAGGTTCTGCCCATTCCAGATTGAACACCGCGCCCAAGTTGGACATGCCCAGACCGCGCATCGCCTCAATCGCCCGTCCATGCGCAAGTAAAACGTGATGCATCGCGCGCGCCGTGGCGCGAATGTCGCGCAAACCGGGGGCGTGGTGGCCGTCAAAATGGCTGAGCCAGCTCACACACCAAGGTTCGTTGATCGGCGCGACACTGAACATGCGGTCACCGATGCGACCCATGATGACCTCGGTAAAGTCGGCAAACCAGTTGGCGATGTCCCGATTTCTCCAGCCGCCCAGATCGGCCAGAGGTGAGGGTAGCTCCCAGTGATAAAGGGTGGCGCAGGGGCGTATTCCACGCTCCAATAATGCGTCGGCAAGGCGGTCGTAGTAGTCCAGCCCTTCCTGGTTAACTGGACCGCGCCCTTCAGGCAGAACACGCGCCCAACTGGTGGAAAACCGATAGCTGTCAAATCCTGCGTCACGCACAAGATCAAAGTCTTCGCCGAAGCGGTTCAAATGATCACAGGCGCGGTCACCGTTTTCATTGCGCACCACGTTGCCGGGTGTGGCGGCGAACGTATCCCAGTGGGTTTGTCCCGCGCCGCCCTGTGCGTGGCCTTCGATCTGATAAGCAGAGGTTGCAACGCCAAAAAGGAAATCTTCGGGAAAGTCAGAGCGCGAGTATTTCATGATTTGAACCTGTCAGGGGCGGGGCCGGTTGAGCCGCCAACTACCAGCTCGGCCTCCAGCAATCTTGTTTTAACCGGGTCGTCAGGCGACTTGATCCGTTCGATCAACATCTCGGCTGCTATTTCGCCAGCCTGTCGGACGGATGAGCGCGTAGCGGTAAAGATCGGCACGTCCTGTCCGTTTTTCAGATAAGACAGATCGTCGTCATGAGCGATAACGGATACATCTCGCCCCATCTTCAATCCCGCATCATTCAAGGCGCGCCGCACACCAATCGCCGAGATCATGGAGGAGATCAATATGGCCGTTGGCGGATCATCCATCTCAAGCATGGCACGCGTTTCGTGATGGCCATAAACCTCGGTCATCTCGGCACTGCGCATAAGTGACGGATCGCAGGCTATCCCGGCCTCGCGCAGAGCCTCCAGATACCCGGCGCGACGGCGTTGGGCAAAGTCCATATCCTCTAACCCGTTGATCAGTGCGATGCGACGATGCCCAAGGTCGATCAGGAATTTGGTGGCCCTTTGGAATGAGCTTTTGTTGTTTACGTCGATCCAGTCGTAAGGCTCATCAATTCCAGTCGCGCGGCCATGAACGATGAATGGAACCCCCATGCGGGATAGTACGCGGATACGAGGTTCGTTGACCTTCGGCCCCTGCAGGACAACCCCGTCGACTGCGCCGCGTTGGAACAGGTCGCGGTATGCGCGCTCGATCGAGGTATCGTCGGCATTCGTGAACATCATGTCATAGCCATGTTCCGCGTATTTTCGTGCGGCCCCGGCGACGAAATCGCCGAAAATGGGGTTCACCATCTCATGCTGTGAGGAACTGGGAATCACATGCCCAATGACCATGGATCGCCCCGTGGCCAGCCCTTTCGCGCGGCTGTTTGGCCGATAGCCATGTTTCGCGGCAGCAGCTTGCACACGCACGCGCGTGTCCTCGTTCACCTCGGGATAGCCGTTCAGAGCGCGGCTGACCGTCGTCTGAGACAAACCAAGAATTTCTGAGAGCTGCTTTAGGTTCATATTCGCTTCAAAGCGCCTTCAAATTTGCACTGTCACCTGTATTGTGGGGAATTTGCCTGTGCGTCAACAGGTTTCAACCTATAGGCAGAAAATATTAACATAGTTGAGGTCAGGCAAACCAAATATTGACAGAACCTGAATGTTAGCGGATAAAGCCCGGTATCCAAAGCGCTTTGAAATTCGTGATTCCAGAGCGAGAGATGATACGGGAGGAGAATTCATGAAACACTCGCTTTACGCAGGTGCGGCCACGTTCGCCCTGATGTCGGGCGCTGCGCAGGCGGACAAGGTTACCGTGTTCGGCCCTTGGTTGGGGCCGGATCAGGAAAATGTCGAAAAGGTGCTGGATGGCTTTGCCGCAGCTACCGGGCATGAGTACGCCTATGTCGGGTCAGACAGTTTTGAACAGCAAATCCGTATTGATGCCGAGGCGGGTTCAGCGCCGAACGTTGCCGTATTCCCGCAACCGGGTTTGGCGGCGGATATGGCTAAGTCCGGCTTCCTTACGCCGCTTGCCGATGGCACGGGTGACTGGATTCGCGACAACTATGCCGCGGGGCAGTCATGGGTTGACCTTGGCACATATGGCGGTCCTGACGGGGCGGAAAATCTGTACGGCTTTTTCTACAAGGTCGATGTAAAATCGCTGGTTTGGTACGTGCCCGAGAATTTTGAAGATGCCGGCTATGAAGTGCCGACCACCATGGAGGAGCTCAAGGCGCTGACCGACCAGATTGTGGCGGATGGTGAGACGCCTTGGTGTATCGGTCTGGGCTCGGGTGGCGCGACCGGTTGGCCCGCGACAGACTGGGTCGAGGACATGATGCTGCGTACGCAGTCGCCCGAGGATTATGACGCATGGGTCGCCAACGAGATGAAGTTCAACGACCCCAAAGTCATCGCGGCGATCGAGGAATTCGGCGCGTTTGCCCGTAATGATGACTACGTCGCCGGTGGCGCAGGGGCGGTTGCCACAACCGACTTCCGCGACAGCCCGAAGGGAATGTTCAGCTCACCTCCGCAATGCTACATGCACCGTCAGGCGTCCTTTATCCCGGCGTTTTTCCCTGAAGGTACGGTCGTGGGTGAGGATGCCGATTTCTTCTATTTCCCCGCCTATGAAGGCAAGGACCTCGGCAGCCCGGTTTTGGGTGCCGGAACTCTGTGGGCCATTACCAATGACAGCCCCGGCGCGCACGCTCTGATCGAGTATCTGCAAACGCCCGAGGCGCATGAGACTTGGATGCAGTTGACCGGCTTCCTGACGCCGCACAAGGGTGTCGATACCTCGCTGTTCTCGGATCCGACGCTGAAGAAGATGAACGACATTCTTCTGGGTGCGACGACCTTCCGTTTTGACGGGTCTGACCTGATGCCCGGCGGTGTCGGCGCAGGCACGTTCTGGACCGGCATGGTCGATTACGCAGGCGGAGCATCGGCGCAAGAGGTTGCCGACGAAATCCAATCCTCCTGGGACGCGCTGGACTAAGCGTTCCTGATCGGGCAACCCGCACGTCCGGGTTGCCCCACCCCATCGTCGCAAGGGAGACGCGGCATGCATCCGGCATTACAGGGCCTGCTGACCATCGCCATCGGCGTGTCAGGTTGCGTGGGCTATTTCTACCTCTCCAACCAGTTTCTGGACAAAGTGCTGTTTCCGGCGCGGGGTCCGAATGCTGGGCGCAATATCAACCGCGCCAACGTGATCCGACCCTGGTTGTTCCTGTTCCCGGCGCTGGCTGCGTTGGGTATGTATTTGGCCTACCCGGTGGTCGAAACGCTGCGCCTGTCCCTTACGGATCGTGTGCCCGGTGGGGGCTATGAATGGGTGGGTCTGGAAAACTACATCCAGATGGCCAACGAACCCAAATTCTGGGAAGCCATGCGCAACAACATGTTCTGGCTGATCATCGTGCCTGCGATGTCCACCGCTTTGGGTCTTTTGGTGGCGCAACTGACCGACCGCATCCGTTGGGGCAATATCGCCAAGTCGCTGATCTTCATGCCGATGGCGATTTCCTTTGTGGGTGCGTCGGTGATTTGGAAGCTGGTCTATGATACCCGCCCGGCCGAGCAGGACCAGATCGGGATGCTGAACGCGCTCTATCTGTTTTTTGGCGGGACCGAGCCGCAGACATGGCTGACCATCCCGTTCTGGAACAGTTTCTTTCTGATGGTAGTGCTGATCTGGATTCAGACCGGGTTCGCCATGGTGATCCTGTCTGCTGCCCTTCGCGGTATCCCCGAAGAAACCATCGAAGCGGCCATTCTGGACGGTGCCAACCCGTTCCAGATCTTCTTCCGCATTAAAGTCCCGCAGATCAAAACCACCATTCTCGTCGTCTGGACCACGATCACCATCACCGTGCTCAAGGTTTTCGACATCGTCTTTGCCATGACCAATGGCCAGTGGGAGACGCAGGTTCTGGCCAACTACATGTACGACAAACTGTTCCGCGCGAATGACTGGGGCGTGGGGTCGGCCTCGGCCATGGTGATCATGCTGCTGGTGACGCCGATCCTGATCTGGAACGTGCGCAACGCGCGCAAAGAGATGGAGTGAGGTCATGAGCGATATTGCAGGAACCAAACCGGCGCTGCACTGGGTCGTCCATGCCTCAGTTGTCTTTTTGGTCGTGCTTTGGGTGGTGCCGACGCTAGGGCTGTTGATCTCATCCTTCCGAACGGCGGACCAGATCGCGACCAGCGGCTGGTGGCGGTCGCTGTTCCCATCTGAACAGAACCTGACATTGCGGTCTGCTGGGCCGGAAACTCAGGTGCAGGAAAACGGGATGTACGTGATTGAGGGCAACTTGTTTGATGCGGGCGCCAAGGCCACGATATCGAAATGGGGCGTCAGCTCGCGGGCCGTGGATGCGTTTGTTCCGGGTGAGATTGCCGAGATGCGCCGGGGTGGAACGATCACCGTGGACGCGCAAGGCAACTACAGGATGGAGAATCCCGACGAGTTTACCGGCAGCCGTGGTGCCCGTGTGTTCGTAACCGCCGAGTTGCCGCCCGAGTTCACATTGGCGAACTACCACAAAGTCCTGCTGGCCGAAGACAGTACCGACAGCATGGGGCGGGCCTTTTTCAACACATTGACCGTGACTATCCCGGCGACAATCATCCCTATTCTGGTGGCGGCCTTTGCAGCCTATGCGCTGGCGTGGATGGACTTCCCGGGCCGCGCCCTGCTAATCGCCGCCGTGGTTGGGTTGCTGGTGGTTCCGCTGCAGTTGGCGTTGATCCCGCTTCTGAAATTCCACCTGAATATCGGGATCGGCAAAGGGTATCTGGGCGTCTGGATGGCCCATACCGGGTTCGGGATGCCGCTGGCGATCTACCTGCTGCGCAACTACATGGCGGGGCTTCCGCGTGATCTGATCGAGAACGCGCGGGTCGACGGCGCGACCGAGTTTCAGATTTTCACCAAACTGATCCTGCCGCTCAGCTTCCCGGCACTGGCCTCCTTCGCGATCTTCCAGTTCCTGTGGACGTGGAACGATCTGCTGGTCGCCAAGGTCTTTTTGATCGACGCGTCTGGTCAGACCACCGTCATGACCAACCGGATTGTTGAGTTGTTGGGCACACGGGGCGGCAACTGGGAAATTTTGGCGACAGCGGCCTTCGTGTCGATTGCCGTACCGCTGATCGTTTTCTTTGCAATGCAAAAATACCTGGTCCGAGGCCTATTGGCCGGATCCGTCAAATAGAGGCGTCTGATGAACGTGCAGAACACTGTAGACACAACAAAAGCAACCCAAGCAGCCTCCGACTGGTGGCGCGGCGGCGTGATCTACCAGATCTATCCCCGCAGCTTTCAGGACAGCAATGGCGACGGAATTGGCGACTTGAAGGGGATCACGCAACGGCTGGGCTATATCGCCTCGCTTGGCGTTGATGCGATCTGGATTTCGCCGTTTTTCAAGTCTCCGATGAAGGATTTCGGGTACGATGTCAGCGACTACCGCGATGTCGATCCGATGTTCGGCACGATGGAGGATTTCAAAGAGCTGCTGGATCAGGCGCATGGTCAAGGGCTGAAAGTGATGATTGACCTCGTGCTGTCGCATACCTCGGATCAACATCCTTGGTTCAGCGAAAGCCGTATGAGCCGCGAGAACGCCAAATCCGATTGGTACGTATGGGCCGACCCGAAACCGGACGGGACACCGCCGAACAACTGGCTGTCGATCTTTGGTGGCTCGGCCTGGCAGTGGGACTCGCGGCGGTTGCAGTATTACCTGCACAACTTCCTGACCTCACAGCCGGATTTGAACTTCCATTGCCCGGACGTGCAGGACGCCTTGCTGGACGTGGCCCGGTTCTGGCTGGATTTGGGCGTCGATGGCTTCCGCTTGGACACGATTAACTTCTATTTCCACGATGCCCAGCTTCGCGATAATCCCGGTCTTCCGATGGACCAACGCAACGCCTCGATTGCGCCGATGGTGAACCCCTATAACCATCAAGATCACCTTTTCTCCAAGAGCCAATCCGAGAATATCGCTTTCCTTGAGCGCCTGCGCGCGTTGACCGACGAATATGACTGCCGCGCCTGTCTGGGTGAGGTCGGCGACGCACAACGCGGGCTTGAAATCATGGGCGAATACACATCCGGCGATAAGCGGATGCATATGTGCTATGCTTTCGAGTTTTTGGAAAAGCGCGCACTGACCGCGTCTTACGCTAAACAGGTATTCGACCAGTTGGGGGAAAAGGCCGGTGATGCATGGCCCTGTTGGGCGTTCTCGAACCACGACGTGCAGCGCCACGCCTCACGCTGGAGGCTAAGCGACTCGGCCATCCGGCAACACGCGGTTCTTATGATGTGCCTGCGGGGGTCGGCCTGTCTGTATCAAGGCGAGGAACTGGGCCTGCCCGAGGCGGATGTGGCATTTGAAGACCTGCAAGACCCCTACGGCATCGAATTCTGGCCGGAGTTCAAAGGCCGCGACGGGTGCCGCACGCCGATGGTTTGGGCAGCGCAGGACGAACACTCTGGATTCAGCAAAGGACGTCCCTGGCTTCCGGTCAGTTCGTCGCAAACCGAACGCGCCGTGGACCGGTTAGAGCAAGACCCCAAGTCGATGCTGCACCATTACCGTCAAGCGATTGCGCTGCGCCACGCGCATTCTGCATTGATGTCGGGTGCGCAAGTTCAGATGGTTCAATCCGGCTCGGCTCTTTCCTTTGTGCGTGAAGACCAAGGTGAGCAGGTGTTCTGTGCCTTCAATCTGGGTTCAGACCCGGCAGAGGTCGCCGTGCCGGACGGCAACTGGCGCGTTATCGGGGAGGAGTTGGGCAGTGTCGGCGGGTCAGGAGAACTGACCCTCGGCGCTGCTCAGTTCTGTCTGATGGTTCGGGAAAAGGGGTAGGTCATGTCGGAACTCAATCTCACGGATGTCGCAAAGACCTACGGCAGTATTGATGTCTTGAAGGATATCAACCTCGACATCGAGCGCGGCGAGCTGATTGTTTTCGTAGGGCCGTCCGGCTGTGGCAAGTCCACCTTGTTGCGCATGATTGCGGGGCTGGAAAAAATCTCGGGCGGAACGCTGGAGATCGAGGGTCAGGTCATGAATGACGTGCCCCCGGCGCAGCGCGGTATTGCGATGGTGTTTCAGAGTTACGCGCTTTATCCCCACATGACCGTGCGCGAGAATATGACGTTTGCCCTTAAGATTGCCAAACTACCTGCCGACGAGGTCAACGCCGCCGTTGAGCGGGCTGCCCGTATTCTTCAGCTTGAGCCGTTTCTGGACCGTTTGCCCAAGGCGCTGTCGGGTGGGCAGCGTCAGCGGGTCGCCATCGGGCGGGCCATCGTGCGCGACCCTAAGGTCTATCTGTTCGACGAACCGCTATCTAATCTTGATGCGGCGTTGCGCGTGGCCACGCGGATTGAAATCGCGCGTCTGAAAGAGGCGATGCCCGACAGCACGATGATCTACGTGACCCATGATCAGGTTGAGGCAATGACTTTGGCCAGCCGGATTGTGGTTCTGGCCAACAAGGGGATTGCTCAGGTCGGTACTCCGCTAGAGCTGTATGAGACGCCGGACAACGAATTTGTCGCGCAGTTCATTGGCTCGCCGTCGATGAACCTGCTGCCCGGTGTCATCGTACAAACGGGTGCGACGACCGTTGTCGAGTTGGAAGCCGGTGGAACGATCACCAGCAGTATCGCGACCGAAGCAGAGGATCAGGGCAAACAGGTGAATGTCGGTATCCGGCCCGAAGATTTTGTTCCGAGCGACGCGGATGCCGCCTTTCAGGGGGTCGTGGACTTCACTGAAGCCTTGGGAGAGGTCACTTTGCTGTATTTCGAGAACCTCAAAGGGGCCGATTCCGTGATTGCCAAGTTGCAAGGTATTCAGCGCAACATGCGGGGGAAAACCGTTGCCCTTTCAGCCAGCCCGGACAAGGTGCATCTGTTCCACAATGGCACATCCATGCGCAAAAAGCCCTGATATCCCCGTCGATTACAGAATCGCACCTGTGGTCGGAGCGTGGTTCATACCCTTTCACGCAGCCCACAGAAGCGCCGCTGCCAAAATAAGCAGCAAACACAAGTTGCGTCCCTTGTTTGGGGCGCATTACGCTTTTTGAGGCAATCAGCATCAGCCCCTTTGTTTCATTGCACTACACTGCATATAAGCAGCTTCTCGTTTCCAAACTGGACTTATGAAAACTGGCAACTGTCACTTTTGGACTGACAGCCGGATCGCAAAGGTCTAGCCTGTATCCACAAAAACAAAAAAACGGATTTGCAACGGGAGTTATGACGATGACTAAACACCAAAACCTGTCCCGCCGGACGGTACTAAAAGGTGCGGGCGCGGCGGCGCTGGCGGCACCCCTTTACAGCAAAAGCGCGCTGGCCTCATCGGGTGAGATCAACATTCTGATGTGGTCTGACTACTTGCCGCCCAGTTTCCTGGAGGAGTTTGAAACTCTGACCGGGATCAAGGTGAACTACACCGGTATCGGGTCGAACGAAGAAATCATCAACAAGATGAAGGCCACCAAGGGTCAGGGCTTTGACATTGTCTCGCCCACCAACAACCGGTCCCTGCAGTGGGAGCCGCTGGAACTGTTGCAGCCCTTTGACATGAACAAGGTGCCGATTGATCTGGTGAACCCGGCGATGGCGGCGATCGGCACGGACGCCTGGAACTTTGCAGACAGCGGCGTTCACTGGCTGCCGCATATCTGGGGCACCGAAGGGATTGCTTACCGTACGGACCTGTGGCTGCCTGAAGGGGACGCGCCCTCATATGGCGATGTCTGGTCCGAAGAAAACGCCGGTAAGACCATGGGCCGCGCACACTCCATGATGCTGGGTGCGGGTCTGTATATGGAACGCGCGGGCGAGATGGAGCCGGGTTCTGTATGGGCGGCCTATGGTGACGAAGACACCATGCGTAAAGTCTGGGGTCAGATCACCGACTGGTGTGTCGAGCGCAAGAACCGGATCAAGCTGATCTGGAACGACGCGGATACCCAGAAAAACGGTCTGCTGAACGAAGGCGTCGTGGTCGGTCAAACTTGGGATGGTCCGCCGCTGGCACTGAAATCGGCAGGTGAGCCGGTGCACTATCAAGCTCCGGTCGAAGGTGCGATGGCTTGGGTTGATGGTATGGCAATGCCGACCGGCGCGGCCAATATCGATCAGGTTTACGCCTTTATCGACTTTGCTTACCAGGCGAAACCGGCTGGTGTCGCGATTGATAGCCATGGCTACAACTCGCCTGTTCTGGGTGCCGATCAGTATTCCGGCGATACCTACAAGAAGAACTTCGCCGAAGCGTATCCGGGCGACTCTCTGGCCAACCTGAACCCGTGGCCTGCCGAAGCACCATGGTACGCGGAAACCCGGACCGAGTTCGTCAACAAGTTCAAAAGCGCCTAATCGCGTTGAACTCAAGCCCTCCGCCACTGGGCGGGGGGTAGTCAAACCGCGCACTGATCAGGTGTGACGGATGCTTTTTCGGTGCGTTTTGCAAACGCACCAGACGGGGATACCTAAAATGAGTGCAGGGGTCGGTGTAGATCTTGAGAACCTGTGGATCCGTTTCGGTGACTTTGTCGCTGTGCGGGACGCCAATGTGAATATCAACGGGGGCGATTTCTTTTCGTTCCTCGGGCCGTCGGGATGTGGCAAGACAACAATCCTGCGCGCTGTGTCGGGTTTTCTGGACCCAAGTGAGGGCAGGGTCCTGATCGGTGGCAACGATATGCGTGGTATCGGTCCCAACAAACGCCCGACCGCCCTGATATTTCAAAACCTCGCGTTGTTCCCTCTTATGAAAGTTTGGGAGAACATCACCTTTTCGATGGAGATCAAAGGCTCCAGCGCGACGCAGCGCCGCAAGCGTGCGGACGAGTTGCTGGACATGATCGCTCTGCCCGGTCAGGGCGACAAGCTGCCAAGCGAACTGTCCGGTGGGCAACGTCAACGCGTTGCGATTGCACGGGCGCTGTGTGCCGAACCCGACGTGTTGTTGCTGGATGAGCCGCTTTCGGCACTGGACCTCAAATTGCGCCAGCACATGCGGACTGAATTGCGAGAGATTCAGCAGCGTGTTGGCATCACATTCATCTATATCACCCACGATCAGGGTGAGGCTCTGACCATGTCGGACAATATTGCCGTCATGCGGGCCGGAGTGATTGACCAGATCGCTGACGGCAAGACGATTTACAACGATCCCAACACGGCTTTTGCTGCGTCATTTGTTGGTGAAAACAATGTGTTCCGGGGCAAGATCAAACAGATCATGGGGACGGAAGCACTGATTGCAACGAACCGTTCCGGCGATCTGGTTGCGCGGATATCCAGCGCCAATCAGGGCAAGGTGAAAGAAGGCGATGAGGCGATGATGTTCATCCGCCCCGAGGCGTTCGCCATCGCACCCGAAGGCGCATCTGGCAACCATTTCGTGACGGCGCGGGTCAACCACGAAGAGTTTGAGGGCAACGTGTTCAACATCTTCACCGAAGGTGAAGGCGGCAAAGAGATCAAAGTGTCGATCCCGAACCACGGACAGTCCTTCCAAGACCACACCGGACAGAACATCACGCTGGAATACGAGACCCAAAACGCGGTTCTGGTCCCGGCGGGTGAACTGGCTGCGGAATAAGAGGGTCGGAAACATGCCCAAATTCCTCAAGGAGTTTTTCAATCGCAACGGCACCGGGATGGGGCTGGCGATATTGGGGCTGGTCCTGTTCTGGACCATCGGCCTGATTATCCTGCCGCAACTCTCGATGTTGGACTTTTCGTTCCGTCCGAACCTGCCGCCGCCGGAAATTGGCGGACCAAAGGACGTTTATACGCTCGAGAACTACAAATACCTGATTTACGGCCCGGAAGGGGGATCTCAGGACTACAATTCGGTCGACCTGAGAGTGTTCTTCAGAACGTTGCTCGCGGCTGTCTGCGTGACTATTTTCAACCTGATCATCTGCTATCCGATCGCCTACTATCTGGGGCAGTCCAAGGGTAGTCATATTCGCATTTTCGCGATCATGCTGATCATCCCTTACTGGATCAACGAAATCCTGCGTGCGTTCGCGTTACGGATCATCTTTGGCGAGACCGGAGTTCTGAACACCCTGTTCATGGGTCTGGGGATCTGGGACACGCCCTTTGACTTTATCCGCAACGACATCGCCCTCTATGCGGGTCTTGGATATGCCTACATCCTGCTGATGATTTTCCCGATCTACAACGTGATCGAAAGCCTCGATCACAACCAGATCGAGGCTGCGCGCGATCTGGGCGCGCCTTGGTGGAGGATTCACTGGCGCGTGGTTATTCCCTACGCCAAGCCGGGCATCAGTTCGGGCTGTACAATGGTCTTCATGCTATCCGCTGGTGCCCTTGCCGCGCCGCAGATTCTGGGCGGCCCGTCCAGCCTGTGGTTTACGCAACTGATCTATCAGCAGTTCAACGACAACAATGACTGGCCGCAAGGTGCCGCCTACGCGATCGTGCTGCTTGTGACCTGTATCTTGTTCGTTCTGGCCATAATGCGCCTGTTCAAGGTGAACATGGGGGATATTGGGAAATGAACCTCTCTTTCCTTCGTGTAAGCATCTGGGTCTACCTGGCCCTTTTCTTCCTGTACCTGCTTGGTCCGCTTGTGATCATGTCGGTTACGGCCTTCAATTCATCCGCCTTCCCGCGGATGACTCCGTGGGAGTGTCTGACCTTTCAGTGGTTCGGCGATCTGTTTCAGGATCAGCGTATTCTGAACGGGATCAAGAACTCGTTGATCATCGGTGCGGGAACGGTCGTTCTATCGGTTGCGATGGGGCTGGCGGGCGCGCTGATGCTGACCCAGATATGGCCCAAGCTGCGTGCGACGTATTACACGATCATCATTGCCCCAATCCTGATCCCGGGCGTGGTTCTGGGTATCTCGACGCTGGTATTCTGGGACCGGATCAATCGGATGCTGGGGCTGGGCGCAGATAGCGTATTGTCAAACGGGGTTTTCCTGACTGTGATCGGTCAGTCCACTTTTATCGCAAGCTATTGCATGCTGGTTCTGGTGGCGCGGCTACAGCGATACGACATCGCGCTGACCGAGGCAGCTTTGGACCTTGGTGCAACGCACGCGCAGGCATTTCGCAAGATCTTGCTTCCGTTCATGCGGCCCGCGATCGCGTCGGCGGCTGTGCTTGCGTTCCTTGCATCGTTTGAGAACTACAACACGACCACCTTTACCTTTGGCGAATATCCGACACTGACGATCGAGCTGGCGCAGAAAGTGCGCTATGGCATCACGCCGTCGATCTCGGCACTGGCCTTCATTATCGTGGCGCTGACCGTGTTCTTTGCCCTGCTGAACGAGGCCAAGTTGAAGCGTCAGGAACTGGTTGCAGCCGCGCGCAAGAATGCCACGGTCGAGGAACTGGCAGGGAAGATCAAACTGCCCAGCTTCTTTGCCGGCAATATGGCCGCCGTGCTTCTGGTCGTGTTTGCCGTTGCCACGATTACCGTGGTCGGCACTGCGACCGCGTACAACCCGGCCCAGTGCATCGCCAATGTCAAAGAGGAAAAACGTCTAGAAGCCGAACAGCGTATCCAAGAGCTGCGTAAGCAGCGCGAGGAACAGCGCAAAAAGCGTGAGGCTGAGGAGGCTGAACAAGGCGACGCGGGGCAATCGGCGCCGAAGCCTTCAAACAACAGCGGCTTTGGCAACGTGTTTGCGCCGAACACATTGGGCAACGAGGAAGAAGAAAGTCAGGACACCGAAACGCAGCCGTCAAATAACGGTGGGTTCGGTGGCGTATTCGACCCAAACAGCCTTAAATCTGAATAACTGGAGAGCCTGATAAAGGCCGACTGCGCCCGGAGAGATTACCCCTCTTCGGGCGCATTTTTTGTCAATATGGCAACGTCGCACGCGTTGATCTTTGTTCCGTTCCATTCCACGGGGGTCGCGTTGTAGTTGATCAGGAACGTATGGCCCTTGGTGTCTCGCCGACGAAGGCCGTCGGGCATCGGGTGCAACGCCAATCCCACTTGTTGCGAGGCCATATTGATCACGCGATCCCAAAGCGCCTCATCCGGGAAGCCCGCCAGATACCAAAACCCGTTTTCGCCTTTCAGGGCAGAGGTGCCATCCTCAAAGGTCAGCAGATCGGACGCTGTCCCGGACAAACGGTCAACCCAGTGCTGGGCTGCGCCGCCACCGTCGACGTTGCGCTTTATTGACGGGGGCAGCGTCTCAACCAGATCGACATCACAGTCCAAACCCGACAGGCCTGGGCGTCCTGTTTTCGGAATTTGGAAATCCGGCGTGATCGCCCCTGTGCGCGGGCCGAGGACAGCCAGATCACATCCTTTGTTCAGGCTGGTCTCGAGGTCGGTGTCCACACTCGCCAGACCCGGCGCAAGGATCACTTTGTAAGCGTTCTCGGGGATATTGTCCGAGGATAGAAAATCGACTGAAAGCCCAGCACGCCGCAGCGCGCGGTAGGCCGAGAACACGAGGCGGAAATAATCGAAACCAGCGCCTTGTGGTTGTGTCGCCCAAGCCCAGTCCGACGCATAGTCGAAGACGATCGCAACATCAGCCTTACTCTGTTGGACGTCACCCAGTTGGGACAACACATCACAGGTTTGCCGCGCCTCAGACAAGGCCGGAGCCGGGCGGTTGTTCGGTGTCAACAACCCTGCGTGCATCTGCTCTTGTGCGAACGGAGCCTGCCGCCACCGGAAATAACTGACCACTTCGGCACCATGTGCCACGGCTTCCAGCGACCACAGCCGCACCATACCCGGCAGGGGTGCCGGATTGTACGGAGCCCAATTCACCGGACCGGGTTGCTGTTCCATGACCCACCAGCGACCATGTCCAACCGTGCGGTAAAGGTCGTGATGAAACGCCTGCATGTCGGGGTCACCCTGTTGCAGAAAGGCAGCCTTATGTGCTTCGTCAGCCTCAAGCCGGTCGGAAAGAAACCCAATCGGGTAGCTGTCCCATGTCGCGATATCCAGATCGGCCCCGACTTTGAAATGGTCAAAGTCCAGAATCCGCCCCATGTAATTATGTAAGAGGGGCGCGTTTGTCAGTGGGCGCAGCTCATCAACCTGCGCCTTGTTGAACTCTACCACCTGATCAGAGCTGAACCGACGAAAGGCCAGAACATGTGCCGGGTTTGGTTCTGTCACGGTCAGATTTGGCAGGTCGATCTGGTCAAACCCATCATATTCCATCGACCAAAAGACATTGCCCCAAGCAGAGTTCAACGCATCAATGGTGCCGTATTGGTCCTCAAGCCAGTTCTGAAATGCGACCAAGGCAGGGTCGCTGTAGCTGAGTGTCGTATCATGACAGCCATATTCATTATCGATCTGCCACGCGGCGATATGGGGGTTGCCCCCGTAACGCTCGCCCATGATCCGGGCAATGCGTGCGCATTCGGCAATATAGCCTTTGTGGCTGAAACAATAATGACGGCGCGATCCAAATTTTCGCGGTCGCCCCTGCGCGTCTACAGCCAACATGTCGGGGTGCTTTTCCTGCATCCAACGCGGCGGCGTCGCAGTCGGCGTGCCCATCACAACCTTCAGCCCCGCAGACCCGAGTATTTCCACAGCGCGATCCAGCCAGTCAAAGCGCAAATCTCCGGGGGTTGGCTCGATCCGGCTCCAGGCAAACTCACCGATCCGAACCCAACTCAGACCGGTTTCGATCATGCACGCGGCGTCGTCGGCCCACATTTCTTCGGGCCAGTGTTCGGGGTAATAGCAAACTCCAAGTTCTGGCTTCATAGGATAACTCTGGGTTCTGGCTGGCCTTTGCCGACATCGCTAGCTGCAAAAGTCATACCGTTGGAAGGTTGTTCTTTAAGAGCTGTTTCGCCCAGACCCTCACGCGCAGTTGTACAGAACAAGGTTGTAAAGTCAGGTCCGCCAAATGCAGGGCAGGAAACATGCGCGGCCTCAAAAGTCTGCGCTTTCAGAAACCGGCCTTCGGGACTGTATGCTGCGACCCGGTGTGCGCCCCATTGTGCTATCCAGATGTTGCCGTCGACATCAACGACAGCTCCGTCCGGGTTCAACTTGTCTGCGCGTAAGTCCAGAAAAACGGAACTGCGCCCTTCGGGCCAGCCGGTTTCAGGGTCCAGTGACCAGCGCATGACTTGTTGTGTCATCGTGTCCGTGTAGTAGGCGCAGGATCGGTCCGGCGCGAAACAGATTGCGTTCGAGATGGTGATGCCGCTGGTAAGCCTGCGCAATTCCCCGTTCCAAAAGCGATAGATCGAACCCGCGCCCGGTTCGGCGTTCTTGCCCATTGTCCCGATCCAAAACCCGCCCCAAGGATCGGCGCGTCCGTCGTTCGAGCGGGTGACTGGATTTTCGGCTTCCAGTGGAAGGATCAACTCTTTATCGCCGCTGTTCAGATCATATCGCCAAAGCCCGGTTTCTGATGCGATCAGCAGGGTGTCGCGATCCACCCATCCGGCGGCAGATACGTGTTCGGAAAACTGCCAATAGTGCTGTTTCCCCTGCAGCCGTGACATCAGACATTTGTTGACGATATCGAACCAGAAAAGCTGCTGTCGCCCAGGGTGCCACAGCGGACCCTCGCCAAGCTCGCAAGGACGGTCGTCAAAGACATAGCTCATCCAGCTGCCTCATCATAAGCCGAAACGATCCGTGTTGCCCGGTCTGCGACTTCGGTCACGTTCATGCCCGGCTTAAAGAGCGCAGATCCAATGCCGAAACCGTCCGCGCCTGCCTTGATCCACTCTGCAAAATTCTCGGGACCGGCCCCTCCAACCGCAAAGATCAATGTGCCTTTCGGCAGGACCGGCCGCATTGCTGCCAAGCCTTGTGGTCCTGCCATCACGCCGGGAAACAGTTTCAGCCCTGTCGCTCCGGCCTTGAGCGCTGCGAAAGCCTCGGTCGGGGTATAAACACCGGGCCAGCTTTGCATGTTCAAAGAAACCGACCGGTGGATAACTTCGGCATCAAAATTGGGAGAAACGACAAGCTGACCGCCAACATCGGCCACCTGCTGCACCTCTTGCGGTGTCAATACGGTGCCTGCGCCAATCAACGCCTTGTCTCCGCACTGATCGGCCAGGATTCCTATGCTGTCTAAGGGGTTGGGAGAGTTTAGAGGAACCTCTATCCTGTCTATGCCCGCGTCTATAAGCGCGTGTCCGATTGCAGCGGCTTCGGTCGGCTTCAGCCCGCGTAGGATGGCGATAATTGGGCGGCTCATACGGTTTGCCTCGTAAGGTTTCGGGCCCGCATCAGACCCGCCAAAGTGGATTGGGTGCTGTTGACAATCTCAACGAATGCCCCCTGTTTTTCGAGTGCGCTGGCATAAACGTCAGATATTTCCCGAGCTCCGATGATCACGATCTGCTGACCCAGCCAATACGGGCGGGTCGCGGCCAGTTCAGCGCCGATCAGGAAACCTGACAGCCGTGAGCGGGCGACAATCGGGTCGTCTCCGCGCAAGAGGTCAGCCGCCCGCAAGCCAAACAGACGGGCGGCAAGCTGTTCGGGTTTGGACAGCGTGTCGGCGACAGCATCGGAAAAGGCGTTGTCGTCCCATCCTTCCCCGATTGAGTGCTTCAGTACGGATTGTCCGCGTAGCAGCTCAAACATCTCGCCAGTCATGAAGGTGCGAAAACTGACGACTTCGTCCGCACTGATCTGAACCCACTTGGTGTGAGTTCCAGGAAGACAAATGACCCCGTCCCAGTTTTGTCGGCTCGCCAGAAATCCGGCGATCTGCGTTTCTTCGCCGCGCATGACATCGGGCGGAGCGTTCTGTTTCAACCCCGGCACAACAAATGCTCTAATTCGGGGATCAGTGTCGGGCACGCGGATTGGTGCAGCGGGAAGTGGGGCGACAGGAACGGCAGAATAGGGAGCCTCAACCCAGCCTTGTCTTGCCCCGACCATGCCGCACGCGACAACGTCGGTCGGAGAGCTGCCCAGCCAACCTTCGATCAACGCAAGCAGCGCGGATTGAAATTTGTCCATCGACAGTTTCGCCATGCCCTGATCGGAATGTGCCTGATCCAGGATCGTTTCACCCTGCATCGCCCAAACCCGTAGATGAGAGGTTCCCCAGTCTGCCGCGATCCACTCAATATTCATTGCGCTACCCCGTCACCACTACGCCACCATCGACAACCATGCATTGCCCTGTCATCGCGCGGCTGGTTTGGGACGCCAGAAACAAGGTTGGCGCAATCATGTCTTCTGGCGTCAGGTGTTCCTTGAGGCATTGCCGGTCCATATGCGCGGCCAGATCCTCGGGCGTTGCCCACACGTCCAACTGCTTTTGCGTCAACACCCATCCGGGCGCCAGCGCGTTTACCCTGATGTTCTGCGGGCCCAACTCACGCGCCAGAGAACGGGTCATCCCGGTAATTCCAGCGTTTGAGGTCGTGTAAATTGGATAACCGGCGTTGCCCATCATGTAGCTGATTGAGCTGAAATTGATGATCGACCCGCCCTTGTCCTGCATCTGTCGGGCGGCCTCCTGACAGGCAAAGTAATATGCCTTGAGGTTCACCTCGATCATCCAGTCCCAGAATTCGGTCGTGGTTTCTTCTAAGGAGTGGCGTTTGTCGTTGGCGGCGTTATTCACGAGCACGTTGATTGGGCCGTATTCCTCGGCGGCTTGGTTCATCGTCGCGTGCAGCAACTCGGTATCCGTCATGTCGCCCTGCATGAACAAGGGCGCGCGACCGTGTTTGTCGCGCATCTGCTCGACAAACGCGGCGGCGTCAGAGCGGCCGATAAAGGCAACATTGGCACCCTGAGCCATAAACCCATCGGTCAGCGATGCGCCGACTCCCGATCCGCCACCAGTGATGTAGACAGTGGCCCCGTTCAGGTCGTGAAAAGTGGCAGGTTGGTCCATCAATGACTCTCTCTGGTAACTAAGCGGGTGTCCTTGCCGACAAGGAAATCAAGGTCGGCACCCTGATCGGCCTGCAACACGTGATCAATGTAAAGTTTAGCGTATCCGCGAGTGTAATGCGGGTCGTCCGGTTGCCAGGCTGCGCGGCGCGCGTCCAGTTCATTTTGGTCGACCAACAGCTCTAGCTCGCCTTTGCGGGCGGACACGCGAATACGGTCGCCGGTTTTGACCAGCGCCAGCGTGCCACCCGCCTGTGCTTCGGGACTGACATGCAGAATGACGGTGCCAAAAGCCGTGCCAGACATGCGCGCATCCGAGATACGGATCATGTCGCGTACGCCCTCTTTTACCAATTTGGCAGGGATCGGCATGTTGCCTACTTCGGGCATCCCCGGATAGCCCTTGGGACCGCATCCCTTGAGGACCAGAATGGTCTCGGGTGTCACCGGCAGGTCTTCGCGGTCAATATTGGCTTTCAAGTCTTCGATGTTTTCAAAAACATAGGCTTCTGCCTCGGTCTCCAGCAATTCATCCGTAGCGGCCGAGGGTTTCACAATCGCTCCGTTCGGTGCCAGATTACCGCGAAGTACGCGCAGCCCTGCCGCGGGTTTCACAGGATCATCAAAGCCGTGGATCACATCGCGGTTAAAACATTCCGCCCCTTCGTAATGGGCCGAGATGTCCTTGTTCAGCACGGTTTTCGCGGGTCGCAGAAAGGGTTTGAGTTCATTCAGAACGACCGGCACACCACCGGCGTAGCAGAAATCTTCCATCAGGTATTTGCCCGAGGGCATACAGTTCACCAACAAGGGAATTTCTGACCCGATCTCAAAATCTTTCAGCGACAGATCCACTCCGACACGACCGGCAAGTGCTAACAGGTGCACGACCGCATTGGTCGAACCGCCGACTGCCGCATTGGTCAGGATGGCGTTTTCAAACGCTTCTTTGGTCAGGATGTCCGACGGCTTCAGGTTTTCGTCCACCATCTCGACAATCCGTTTGCCGGTCAGATGCGCCAGCGCCATGCGCCGCGCGTCAACTGCGGGCAGGGCGGCGTTGGTAGGCAGGCTCATCCCCATCGCCTCAACCAATGAGGCCATGGTCGAGGCCGTGCCCATCGTCATGCAGACACCCGCGCTGCGCGACATGCCGGATTCAGCGTTCATGAAATCCTGCAACGTCATCTCTCCGGCGCGCACGGCTTCGGAGAATTTCCAGACATCCGTGCCCGACCCGATGTCCTGCCCCCGATACTTGCCGTTCAGCATCGGGCCAGAGCTGACCACGATGGACGGCAGATCGACCGAGGCCGCACCCATCAACTGCCCCGGCGTGGTCTTGTCGCAGCCGCCCAGCAGGACGACACCATCGATGCCATAAGCGCGGATGGATTCCTCGACATCCATCGCCAGCAGGTTGCGGAACAACATGGCCGTGGGCTTCATCTGCGTCTCGCCCAGCGACATGACGGGGAATTCGACGGGAAATCCTCCGGCTTCCCACACGCCGCATTTCACGCCCTCGGCCAGATCGCGCAGGCCCGAGTTGCAGGGGGTCAGTTCCGACCATGTGTTGCAGATGCCGATGATGGGGCGGCCATCAAAAGCGTGATCGGGAAAACCCTGGTTCTTCATCCACGAGCGGTGGATGAATCCGTCCTTGTCCAGCTTTCCGTACCAGTGTTCCGAGCGGCGTTTCTTGGTCATAGGATTTGCCCCTTCAAGCAGCTTTGGCGGGCTGGCACCAGTCAGGCAGCCAATCAGCATGGGCGGTCAGAAGGTCGCTGACCATGTTTCGGATTTGTCGGAGGTCCAGTTCGGCGGCGGTATGCGGGTCCATCATCGCAGCGTGATAGATAAACTCCGGGTTTTGTTCGACCAAAGCCCGAACGGTCAGTTCCTGCACGTTGATCTGAGTGCGCATCAGCGCAACCAGTTGCGGCGGTATATCTGCTACGACAGAAGGCTGAACGCCGTTGCTGTCCACGAGGCAAGGGGTCTCAACTGCTGCGCCAAGCGGCAATTGCGGTATCTGTCCTGTATTGGGCAGGTTGCCGTAGGCCACATAGGGTGTGTCCGTGACAATCGCGTTCATCAGGTCGGCGGCAAATTCGTGGCTGCGCTCTACTGTGATGTTACGGCCATCGGTAAGCGTTTTGGCCTGTTCTTTCCAACTGGCGACCTGTTCCTCGCAACGTGTCGGATACTCGTCCAGCGGAATCCCGAACTGGTCAATCAGGTCCTGTCGTCCCTCTTTGATGAACCAAGGGACATACTCGGCCAGATGCTCTGAGCTTTCGGTGCAGAAATAGCCCAAGTGATCCATCACTTCGTATCGCACCTTGTTCGGGCACCGTGGCATCAGCAAAGGGGGCTTTGGCAACCGCCCACTGGCATAGCCCTGACGAAGCGCCGGGTAGAGGTCGCGCCCTTCGTGCTCCAACCGCAAGAAAAAGGCGACGTGGTTTACGCCTGCAACCTTGTATCGGATGTCATGCTTGGGCAGGTCCAGATCATGCGCCAGTTCCTCGACCGTGTTCTGGACCGAATGGCACAGACCCACGTGTTTCAGAGCTGGAAACCGCTCGGCCAGCGCCCAGGTGTTGATCGCCATCGGGTTGACGTATTGCAGCAATGTCGCATTGGGACAAAGCTGCATCATGTCCTGCGCGACGTCCCAAAGCACGGGTACCGTGCGCAGACCACGCATTATGCCTCCGACGCCCAGCGTGTCGGCGATGGTCTGGCGCAGGCCGTATTGTTTCGGGATTTCAAAATCAGTGACCGTGCAGGGTTTGTAGCCGCCCACCTGAAACGCGGTGATCACGAAATCCGCGCCGTCGAGGGCCGCCCGTCGGTCTGTGTGGGTGGTGACCGTCGCGCCCGTTCCGACCGATCGGATCATGGCCTTTGCAACAGTTTCGCTTTCGGCCAGCCGCTCTGCGTCGATGTCCATCAGCGCAAAGTGGCTGTCCGCCAGGGATGGGGTAAGCAGCGCATCGCCCACGATGTTTCGCATGAAAATCGTGGAGCCTGCTCCAACGAATGCAATCTTGGTCATTTTGCAAACCTTTGGTTTGGCGTTATTTTACGGCACCGAGGGTCAGCCCCGCGATGAAGTGTTTCTGCATGAGAAAGAACATGGCGACCGGAGGCAGAGCGGCCACGATCGAACCAGCACTCATTAACTGGTAGGCGGCCCGAAACTGCGCATTGAAACTGGTGATACCTGCAGTGACCGGCTGGCTTTCGGCCCCTTGGGTCAGGACGACGGCCCAGAAATAGTCGTTCCAGATGAAGGTAAAGATAAGCACGCTCAGCGCCGCAATCGCCGGTTTCATCAGTGGCAGGACGACGTACCAGAAGATACGCCATTCGCTGATACCCTCGACCCGGGCTGCTTCGATCAACTCGAACGGAAGGGCGCGGATAAAGTTGCGCATGAACAGGGTGCAAAAGCCTGTTTGGAACGCGATGTGGAACAGGACGAGGCCGGTTTTGGTGTTGTACAGGCCCAGTTGCAGCGTCAGGTCGCGTACCGGAACCATCAGAATCTGGAACGGTACGAAATTGCCCGCCACGAACATGAAGAAAATCCAAAGATTCGATCTGAACTTGTAAATCCCCAGCGCGAACCCGGTCATGCAGCTAAGGGCAACGGCCCCGATCACGGTTGGGATTGTGATCAGGAACGAGTTCAGCAGATACCGCGGCATGTCCGAGTTGAAGAAGACCTGCCCATAGTTGAACGCGCCCTCGAAACTGGAGGGCATGCCCCAGTAGTTCGCATTGGTAAAGTCCGCAGCCGGTTTGACCGAAAACAGGGCGACGGCCAGCAACGGCCCCAGCCACAGCAGAAGGGCAAGCGGCAACATGGCCTGATACGAAATCTGTGCCGCGCGAGATTGTTTTTCGATAGGTTTGGGAAACATCTCAGTGCCCTCTCTCTTCGCGGTACATCGACCACAGGAAATAGGCGATGAAGCAGAGCATGATCAGGAACAGGATCACCGCGATGGCCGCGCCGTACCCCATGCGGAAACCGTATTCGGACAGCGCGACCTCAAACATGTAATAGGCCAGCACACGGGACGAACCGAACGGCCCCCCCTGTGTCATGATTGAGATCAGGTCAAACGACCGCAATGCGCCGATGATTGTAACGACAAAGGCGATGAAGGTGGCCGGGCGCAGTTGCGGCAGGATGATGTGCCACAGCATCCGTCCACCTTTGGCTCCGTCCAGACGTCCGGCCTCGATCTGTTCGGGGTCCACCGCGTTCAGGCCAGTCAGATAGAGGATCATGCAATACGCCGTTTGCGGCCAGAGGCCCGCGACGATGATGCCATAGGTGACGAACCGTTCATCCCCCAGAACATTCAACGGTCCGAGGCCAAAGAAGCCCAGAAATTCGTTCAGAAGCCCGAATGTCGGGTCATAGAACCATGTGAAAACCAGCCCGACGACGACCTGCGAAATCACGAAGGGAAAGAAAAACAAGGATTTGTAAAGCCGGATGCCCCAAACCGTCTGGTTCAGGAATAGCGCGATGAACAGGCCCGCCGGGATGGCCGCCAGATAAAGGAGCAGCCAGATCAGGTTGTTCTTGAGCGATACGAAAAAGGCATCCCGGTCGACCCATTCCCAATACAGGTCTTCGTAGTTGCGAAAGCCGACATATTCGGCCGCGCCAAGCCCGTCCCATTCGTAAAGTGACAAGTTGAAGGACTGAAAGACCGGGATGATCACGTAAACCATTAAGAACAACAGGCCGGGGGCCAGAAACAGCCAAGGCGCGATGCGTTGTTGGTTTCGGTGGAACCAGCTTTCTTGTTCCGGGGTGTCGACAGCGGACATAGGGTATCTCGGGTCTGGTGGGGCGAGGGCGGGCTGATGCTCGCCCTACAATTGAGGGTGACGTAGGCCGGGCTTCAGCCCGGCCCATGCCGGATCAGTTGTCGTAGATACGCTGACGCGCGCGCTCGAGCTTGGCGAGGATCTGGTCGGCGTTGTCAGGTTTTACCATGAATTCTTGGAAACCTTCCATCGACACCTTGGCCATTTCAGCCGGTGCGTCACGGTCCCAGAACTGGGCCACACCGCCGGGGCTGTTTGACGAAAGCATCTCGAAGCCTTGGTTCAGGAATTTGTCGTTGTCGACCGAAGACTTGGCATTGACCGGGAGCTGTCCAAGGTTCGAGCCGTTGTTGATTTCGGTCTGTTCGTCAGCCGAAACAACGAACCGCAGGAATTCCCGCGCGGCTTCTTTGTTGGACGCGTTTGCTGGGATGTGGAACGTATCGGTCGGTGCGTCTTCTGCCAGTTCAACATCGGGGTTGATGGCAACGAACTGGTAGAAGTCGAGTTGATCGTCGCTGAGACCGGCCTCACGCAGCGGTGCGACAGCGAAGTTGCCCATCAGATAGGCGGCAGCTTCACCATTCACCATAAAGGGCAGGGCTTCCTGCCAGCTATAGGTCTGGTGGTTGTCGATGAAAGCGCCCATATCGATCAGCTGTTTCCAGTTCGCGAAAGTCTGTTTGACGCGATCGTCTTCCCAACTGACTTCGCCATTGGCCAGTTGCTGGTGGAAGTCGAAGCCGTTGGTACGCATGTTCAGATAGTCGAACCAGCCACCCGCGGTCCAAAGGAACTTTGTCCCGATCGTATAGCAGGCACGGCCTGAATCGACGATTTTCTGGCAGTTTGCCAGTTCTTCTTCCCAGGTGGTCGGCTCGGACAGGCCCAGCTCATCAAAGATGTCTTTGCGGTAGTAAACGCCCCACTGGTAGTAGGTATAGGGCACGCCCCACTGCTTACCGTCGATGGTCATCGCGCCTTTGGTCGATGCGAGGTTGTCGGCGATCTCGGGCTCGGCCCACAGATCGGACACGTCCTCGAACAGGCCGGCCTCGACATATGGCTTCATTCGGTTGGCTGCATACCAGGTTGCGACGTCCGGCGTGTCCGCGGTTAGAAAGTTGCGGATCTGCGTCTTGTATGCCTCGCGGTCTATGACGGTTGTTTCGATAGCAAGGTCCGGGTGCTGCGCCTGAAACCGCTCGATCATCGCTTCCATCGTCGCGCGTGGCGCCGGGTTCGACGTATCGAGGAAAATTCGCAGTTCACCAGTCAGCTCGGCGGCTGCCGGAACAGCAAGTGCAACGCTCATGGCCAGCGCGGCCGTAGTGCGCTTGTAGATGGAATGCATGGTTTCCTCCCTTAGCTTCCATTCAGTTCCAAATATTGAAACCAAGTTTTATATATTGAAAACTACACATCGAATCGGTTACGCTTGTCAAGACCCTCGTGCCAATGGACGTGGGTAAACGGAGGAGACTGCGCGCCCGTGGCTGGTGACGGAACTATAGGAAAAGCATGTGATGTGCTGGATCAGGTGGCTGCCTTTCAGCGCCCGGTTCGATTCGGAGAGCTGTTGGACACCAGCACTTTCCCCAAGGCAACGCTGTATCGGTTTCTGCAATCCCTGACCAATCAGGGCATGCTGTCATACGATCCCGACCGGCAGACCTATGCGCCGGGGCTGCGATTGGTCAGGCTGGCGCATGCGGCATGGACCCAGAGCTCACTTGCCCCGATTGCGCGGCCCTTTATGGAAGCCCTCAGCCGCGAAACGGGAGAGACCGTGCATCTGGCGCAGATGGATTCGGGGCAGGTGTTGTATGTCGACAAACGGAACGCGACACAGCCGATAGAGATGTTCTCGCAGGCCGGAAAGGTGGGCCCGGCCTATTGTACGGGCGTCGGCAAGGCGATGATGGCCTATCTGGACGATGCGGCGCTGGACAAAGCCTTGTCACAACAAAGTTTTCATCGGTTTACAGAAAAGACCCTTGCATCAGAGGAAGCTCTGAGAGCCGATCTGGAGATGATCCGAGATCGCGGGTACGCGGTCGATGACGAGGAACACGAGCCCGGCATCATCTGCGTTGCCTGCCCCATTCTGACGGCAGGAGGGCGGATGCTGGGGGCAATTTCGGTGACAGGGACCACCGAGCGAATGGATTTTAACCAGTTGGAGACTTGGGTTCCCCGTGTTCGCCGTGTGGCGGATCAGATTGGGGCCGAAGCACAGGCGTGGCGGTTCCCTGAAACCCGCCCGGACGCAGACAATGACAGGATGCAAGCGACATGACGGGTGTGACTCTGAACCAAGCGATTAAGCGCTACGGCGAAACGCAGGTTATTCACGGTATTGATCTACAGATTGAAGACGGCGAGTTTTGCGTGTTCGTCGGGCCTTCGGGTTGCGGCAAGTCCACGTTGCTGCGGATGATCGCGGGGCTGGAGGAGACTTCGGAGGGGCAGATTCACATCGGCGCTCGGGACGTGACCCATGTGGACCCCGCCAAACGTGGTGTTGCGATGGTTTTTCAGACATACGCCCTGTATCCGCATATGTCGGTGGCTGAAAATATGGGTTTCGGCCTTCGGATGAACGGCGTCGCTAAATCTGAAATCGACCAGAAGGTGCAGGAAGCGTCCAGTATCCTGAAGCTGGATCAGTACCTGAAGCGCAAGCCAAAGGCGCTGTCAGGCGGTCAGCGTCAGCGGGTCGCAATCGGTCGCGCGATTGTGCGAGGGCCAGAGGTGTTTCTGTTCGATGAGCCTCTTTCAAACCTGGATGCCGAACTGCGGGTCGAGATGCGCGTTGAAATCGCCCGTCTGCACAATGAAATTGGCGCGACTATGATCTACGTAACCCATGATCAGGTCGAAGCAATGACAATGGCCGACAAGATTGTGGTGCTGCGCGACGGAAGGATCGAACAGGTCGGCGCTCCGATGGATCTGTACCGCGACCCGGACAATCGTTTTGTTGCCGGTTTCATTGGATCTCCGGCGATGAATTTTCTGGAATGCGATGTCGTGGACGGCAGGGTTTCACATCCCGCGCTGAGTGAACCTTTGGCGCTGAGTGTGACTGTGCCCGCCGAAATGACCAATGTGACTCTGGGCATCCGTCCCGAGCATATCGAGGTTGATCGCACGGGTGAGACCTGCACCGTTGATCTGACGGAGGCTTTGGGTGGAGTCAGTTACTCGTATCTGCTGACACCGAATGGCGACAAATTGATCGTCGAAGAACGCGAAGACCAGCGCAGCAAGCAAGGTGAGCAGATCGGCATTGTCGTTCGCCCCGAGCGCGCCATGCTGTTTGATTCAGGCACTGGTCAACGGCTTCGTTGATCGCAAATTCCAGCTTGGAGCAAGCGCGCCGGTCCATCGATCCGGCGCGTTTTTCTTGATCTGCATTTCTTCTGGATTTTGTATCCAATATCCGATAAGGCGAAACCAAAGGGCCAGATTTCTGCGCCCGAACTCAATTTTTTGGAAGGAAACGCCGATGTCGACCAATGTTTTCACGGGTACCATGCCTGCGTTGATGACCCCCTGTAAGGCCGACCGCACCCCTGATTTTGATGCGCTGGTCCGTAAAGGGCAGCAGATGATCGAAGCAGGAATGTCGGCTGTCGTCTATTGCGGATCAATGGGGGACTGGCCCTTGTTGACAGATGAGCAGCGCATGGAAGGTGTTGAGCGTTTGATTGCAGCGGGGCTGCCCGTGGTTGTTGGAACCGGCGCTATAAATACGAAGTCGGCTGTCGCTCTTGCCGCCCATGCTCAGAAAGTCGGTGCCGTCGGTCTTATGGTCATTCCGCGCGTTCTGTCACGCGGCAGTTCCCCGACCGCTCAGAAGAACCATTTCAAGGCTATCTTGACGGCGGCCCCGGATGTGCCCGCGATTATTTACAACAGCCCTTATTATGGCTTCGCGACGCGGGCGGACTTGTTTTTTGCCCTGCGCGCAGAACATCCCAACCTGATCGGTTTCAAAGAGTTTGGTGGAAAAGATGACCTGCGCTACGCGGCTGAAAACATCACCAGCCAAGACGATCAGGTCACCTTGATGGTCGGTGTCGATACCGAGGTCTACCACGGGTTCGTAAACTGCGGCGCAACCGGTTCGATCACTGGTATTGGAACAGCCTTGCCGCGCGAGGCTTTGTTGTTGGCGGCGTTGTCCAAAAAAGCGGCTCAGGGCAATGCAGAGGCCCGTCAGCGTGGGCAAGAATTGACCGAGGCTATTCATGTTCTCTCAAGCTTTGACGAAGGCCCGGACCTGGTGCTTTATTACAAGCACTTGCTGGTGTTGAACGGTGAAGAAGAATACCGTCTGCACTTCAATGAAACGGACGAGTTGACCGATGCGCAGCGGAATTATTGTGAGCAACAATATGCCCTGTTCGGGTCTTGGTTTGCCGATTGGTCGAAACAGGGCGGGGTGATCGCTGAATGCATGTGATCGACAGCCACACCGGAGGGGAACCAACGCGGGTTATCCTGAGCGGTGCGCCCGATCTGGGGTCCGGCTCTTTGGTAGAGCGCGCTCGTCGGCTGGCGAGCGAACACGAGGAGTTCTATCGGTCGGTTATGCTTGAACCGCGCGGTCAGCCCGCGATGGTCGGGGCTTTGCTGGTCGAGCCGGTGGACCCGACATGTGTTGCCGCCGTGATATTTTTCGATGTGGATGCCGTTCTGGGCATGTGTGGGCATGGCACGATCGGGCTGACAGTGACCCTGGCCCATATGGGGCGGATAGGGATAGGGTCGCACCGGATTGAGACTCCGGCCGGGGTCGTCACCGCCCAGCTTCATGATGCCAACACGGTGACCGTGACAAATATCGAAAGCCGGCGGGTCCATCACAACATTTCAGTTCACGTGCCCAACTATGGGGAAGTAACCGGCGATGTTGCCTACGGGGGAAACTGGTTTTTCATCGTCGATCCCAGCCCGATTCCGGTCCAAACTGGCAATATCGGGCAGCTGACCGATCTGAGTATCGCGATCCGGCAAGCGTCGATCGCGCAGGGGGTCGGTGGCGAAAAGGGCGAGCCAATAGATCACGTGATCTTTCAGGACGCTTCGCCAGACGAGACTATTTACAGCCGGAACTTTGTTCTGTGCCCTGACAACAACTACGACCGTTCCCCCTGCGGCACCGGCAGTTCAGCGCGGTTGGCTTGTTTGGCTGCTGATGGTCTACTGTCTCCGGGAGAGGAAATCACTCAGCAGAGTGTGATTGGAAGCACTTACCAGCTGTCATACCAGCCCGGTTCGGATGGCGGCGTTATCCCTTCGATAACCGGACAGGCTTTCGTTATGGCCGAGTCCAACTTGATCTTTGCTGAAACTGATCCGTTTCGGTTGGGAATTGCGCCATGACTGAACAGGTCGTCGTCATCGGAGCCGGTGTAATCGGCATCACCACTGCGCTTGAATTGCAGCGCCGGGGACATAACGTTCTGGTTCTGGACAGGGATGGAGTCGCTGCTCAAACCTCGGCAGGAAATGCCGGTGCCTTTGCATTTCCCGAAGTCGAGCCGCTGGCGACGCCCGGTATTATGCGAAAAGCGCCAAGGTGGTTGTTGGACCCTTTGGGGCCGTTGTCAGTTCCTCCGGCTTACGCATTGAAAATTGCCCCTTGGATGTTCCGCTTTTGGCGGGCAAGTCAGCCCGGTCGATATGCCGAGTTGCTTAGCGCTCAGGTCAACTTGATGCAGCTGTCCAGCGCGGCATTGGATCGTTTGATACCATCCGTCGATGGCGAAGCGCTGATGCAGCGTGACGGGCAGATGCAGCTCTACGAATCCCAAGATGAATACCGCGCCAGCCTGCCCGCGTGGGAATTGCGCCGTGAATATGGAATCGAGTTCGAGCTGTTGGAAAGCCGGGCCGAGATTGCAGAAAGGCAGCCGGGTCTCAGCCCGCGTTTCACGCATGCCGGATTTACTCCAAACTGGCTGAATGTCGTCGATCCGAAGAAATGGGTCGAGCATCTGGCGCAGGCGTTCCGAGATCGCCAGGGAAGGATCGAGCGGCGCGATATTCGCGCGCTGACCCCGTTGGAAACCGGCGTGCGCATCACGGTGGAGGAGGGTGCCATAGACGCTGCCAAGGTTGTGGTGGCGGCCGGTGCGTGGTCACATCACCTTGCGCAGACGCTAGACGATCACATCCCTCTTGAGACAGAGCGGGGATATAACACGACTCTGCCAGAAGGCGCATTTGACTTGCGGATGCATCTCACGTTTTCTCGCCACGGGTTCGTGGCCAGCCGAATTAACGGCGGTGTACGCGTAGGCGGCGCGGTCGAGTTGGCAGGTTTGAAGCTGCCTCCAAACTTCAAGCGCGCGGACACGTTGCTTAAAAAGGCCGAGGACTTCCTGCCGGGCCTGAAAACCGAAGGCGGCACCCAATGGATGGGTTTTCGACCGTCATTGCCTGACAGTATTCCCGTGATCGGAGTATCGCCCAATTCAGCCGACGTCATCTACGCGTTCGGTCACGGGCACCTTGGGCTGACGCAGTCGGCGGGGACTGCAGAGATTGTCGGTGCGGTTCTGGATGGTCAAAACGCTCCGGTCTCGCTGGCCCCGTATTCGCCAGCGCGGTTTTAAGGAGGGGTAATGCGGAGTGTGAAGACGGTCCACGTCATTTCAGCCCATGCCGAAGGCGAAGTTGGCGACGTAATTGTCGGGGGTGTTCAACCGCCGCCGGGCGACACCTTGTGGGACCAGAGGTCTTTCATCGCGCAAGATCAGACACTGCGGAATTTCGTTCTCAACGAACCGCGCGGTGGAGTCTTTCGTCATGTAAACCTGCTTGTCCCGCCGAAACACCCGGTCGCTGACGCCGCTTTTATCATTATGGAGCCTGAAGACACGCCGCCTATGTCCGGGTCGAATTCGATCTGCGTGGCTACGGTGCTGTTGGATAGTGAGATTATCCCGATGCAGGAACCCGTCACGCATCTGACGTTGGAGGCTCCTGGCGGATTGGTCCATGTGCGTGCCGAGTGTCGGAACGGTAAAGCCGAGCGAATTTTTGTAAGGAACCTTCCCAGCTATGCCGACAAGATCGCAGTACCTCTTGAAGTGCCGGGCATCGGTACTCTGACGGTGGACACCGCATTTGGCGGAGACAGTTTCGTTGTGGTTGATGCGGCTGCTATTGGGTTTGACATTACCGAAGACGCAGCACGCGAAATCGCGCGATTGGGCGTGGCAATAACGAATGCAGCCAACGAACAGATTGGATTCAACCACCCCACAAACAGCGAGTGGAACCACATCTCATTTTGCGCATTTTGCGGCCCGCTTGACACTACGGAAACCGGATTGCGCGGTAAATCCGCAGTGGCCATTCAGCCGGGCAAGGTCGATCGGTCTCCGACCGGAACCGCAGTATCGGCGCGTATGGCGCTGATGGCTGCCAAAGGGGAAATGGTCGTAGGTCAGACATTCGAGGCGATCTCGATCATCGGGTCGCGGTTTTCGGGAAAGATCGTCGAGGCCACCACGATTGGCGACCGCGCGGCGATCGTGCCCGAGATCAGCGGTCGTGGCTGGATTACCGGAACCCATCAGCACATGCTGGACCCTGACGACCCGTGGCCCGGTGGCTATAGGCTGAGCGATACCTGGGGCGCTTAATCTGGGTGCGCCGGGCGGTTTTCCGCAAAACGTGTCAAAATGCGCATCCAGATGCGATTGATCCCAAGCCAAACGTGTTTTAAGGGAAGCCCTGTCAAATCAGAGTCACCGTTGGGGCGGTAGGATAGACGCGCCCCACCCACGCCACGCAAACGTGGCAAACTCTTGGATCGCACGCCCCGAAAGGCTTAAAAAAGGTAAAAGAATATGGCAGATAAATCGAACTTCGACATATTGTATACCATTGTAGACGAAGCGCCCGAACTGGCCAGCGCCTCGTTCCTGCCCATCATTCGCAAGTTCGCCTCGGCCGCGGGCGTCAGTGTTGGCACCAAGGATATTTCATTGGCTGGGCGCATTATCGCGACTTTTCCGGAAAACCTGACCGAGCAACAGCGCATTACCGATGATCTGGCCGCTTTGGGTGAATTGGTGAAGACGCCAGAAGCCAACGTGATCAAACTGCCGAACATCTCGGCGTCGGTACCGCAGTTGGTTGCGGCCGTCGAAGAACTGCAGGCGCAGGGCTACGATATCCCGAACTACCCCGAGGAACCTTCGTCCGACGAAGAAAAAGCGATCCGCGCGCGTTTTGATGCCATCAAAGGCTCGGCCGTGAACCCGGTTCTGCGCGAGGGCAACAGCGACCGCCGCGCCGCGCGTGCTGTGAAGAACTATGCTCAGAAGAATCCGCATTCGATGGGTGAGTGGGCTTCGGACAGCAAGACCAAAGTCTCGTCCATGTCGGGCAATGACTTCTACGCCAATGAGAAATCGGCGACCATCACCGCAGCTCAGGCAGGTGACGCCAAGATCGAATTCGTCGGTAAAGACGGCAGCACCACCGTTCTGAAAGACGGCTGGCCGCTGGCCGAGGGCACCGTGGCCGATGCGACATTCATGTCGGTCAAGGCGCTGTCTTCCTTCCTGGCGGACGCCATTGAAGACACCAAGAACGACGGCACCATGTTCTCGCTGCACATGAAAGCCACGATGATGAAGGTCTCGGACCCGATCATCTTTGGCTATGCGGTCAAGGCGTGGCTGGCTCCGGTCTTTGACAAATTCGGTGCTGAACTGGATGCGCTGGGTGTGAACCCGAACTCGGGTCTGGGTGACCTGCTGGATCGGGTCAAGGACAATGCCGATATCGTGGCCGCCATCGACGCGATCAAGGGCGACCGTCCGTCCATGTATATGGTCGACAGCGATAAAGGCATCACCAACCTGCACGTGCCGTCGGATGTGATCATCGACGCCTCGATGCCTGCGGTGATCCGCGCAGGCGGTAAGGGCTGGGATGAGACAGGCGCCAAGGGCGACACCAACTGCGTGATCCCCGACCGCTGCTATGCGCCCGTCTATGATGAAGCGATCAACTTCTTCAAAGCCAATGGCGCGTTGAACCCGGCCACCGCTGGCGCGGTCGCCAACGTGGGCCTGATGGCGCAGAAGGCTGAAGAATACGGTTCTCACCCGACCACATTTGAAGCGCCTGCCGATGGCACCATCCGCATCGTTCTGGCCAATGGTGAGACGTTGCATGAGCATGCAGTCGAAAAGGGCGATATCTGGCGTTCTTGCACTGTCAAGAAAGCCCCGATCGAGAACTGGATTCAGCTGGCTATAGACCGTCAGCGCCTGACCGGGTCCGAGGCGATCTTCTGGCTGGACGCAAACCGTGCCCATGATGCCGAGCTGATCAAATACGTCAAACCGGCGCTTGAGGCTGCTGGTGTGGCCGACAAGTTCCTGATCATGGCCCCGCGCGAAGCGACGCGCCAGTCGTTGGAGACGATCACGGCGGGCAACGACTCGATCGCGATCACCGGCAACGTGCTGCGTGACTATCTGACCGACCTGTTCCCGATCCTCGAACTGGGCACCTCGGCCAAGATGCTGTCCATCGTCAAGCTGATGAATGGCGGCGGTCTGTTTGAAACAGGTGCTGGTGGGTCTGCCCCGAAACACGTGCAGCAGTTGGTCGAGGAAAACCACCTGCGCTGGGACTCGATGGGTGAGTTCTGTGCTTTGGGTGAATCCCTGAATTTCCTGGCCGACAGCAAAGGCAATGCCAAGGCGGGTGTTCTGGGTGCAGCCGCCGAAGCCGCAACACAGGGTATTCTGGACCACAACCGCTCACCCAGCCGCAAAGTGGGTCAGCCGGACAACCGTGACAGTCACTACTGGTTCGCCCGCTATTGGGCCGAAGCGCTGGCCGCGCAATCCGGCGACGCGGCGCTGGCGGCTGAATTTGCGCCTCTGGCCAAAGAGCTTGCGGATAAGGAAGAACAGATCCTGTCCGAACTGGCGTCGGCTCAGGGTGTGGCTGCCGATCTTGGCGGCTACTACCACACTGATCCCGCCAAGGCCGCAGCGGTCATGCGTCCCAGCGCGACATTGAATGCGCTTATTGGTTGATCAACAGCGTCCGAACCGAAAGGCTAGGGCGCCAGAAATAAGACAGGGGCCGACTCTTAGAGTCGGCCCTTTTTTGTTGGCGATTCAGATAGAACTCGCCCGGCTTGCAAAAAATAAGGGGCCAGTTCGACAACTGGCCCCAAATCAACTGGTTTGGTCGTTGTATCAGTTCGATGCTGCGTTCAGTTTTTCATTCTGCTCGCGCAGTGTGTCCGAGATGATCGCATACCATTCGCCGGATTCACGCATTTCGTTCAGACCCTTATTCATCATCGCGACGTATTCACGAGCAAAGGGATTAGTGCGGTGCGCGAGGAAGCTCATCGACGACAAGGTGGAAACATAGGGGTTTTCAACTATGTCGGCCGAGGTCAAACCCATGTCTTTCATGGTCGCGGCGAACAGTTCAACCTCAAACGCGGCAACGTCCGCAGTGCCCGTCAATACAGCGTCAAGGCATTCACGCGCCGTGTTGGGTTGAACGACGGTGGTATTTGTCCGGTTCAGACCGATTTCTTCAAGAACAACCATGCTCCAGCCTGCCATGCGGCAAATGGTTGAGCCTTCAAGGTCTTTGAAGGTTGTTGCGTTCGTGTATTCGCTTTCCGGCAATGTGTAAAAGCCGCCAACAACGTCATAAACTGGAACGGAGGCGACGAACTGTGTGCACCGGGCTTCGGTTTCAGCCGACCACTCATAAGTGCGGTTGGTGCAGTCCGGAATGGTCCACGCGATCGAGATGTCAAATGCGCCGAGCGGAAGCAGAGTGTCCAGATGCGAGCCCCAGTCATCCACAAAGCTGACCGAGAAGTCACGGCTGTTGCCTGCACGCTGCAGGCTTGTTGTGGCCAGACGGGTCATGATCCCGCCGCCGCTGAGGGATTCACTTGTAAAGGGTTCCCATCCGTTGCCGGCGACCAACTTGATCGGCGGAGCATAGACGTTCGAGCGCTTGATGCTTGCGGCACGCTTTTCTTCCGCCGCGATCACTTCTTGTGCGCTCTGACCATTCGGCAGGCTGCCGTCTTCACAGGGCAGGGCCAGAACAAGTCCGGGCTCAAGCGCGTTGGGGTTGGTGATCGCATTCCGGTTGGCGTTAAAGATCGGCTGATAGTTCGAGGTGCCGTAGGCTGCGATGGCGATTGTTGCCATCGTGTCGCCATCGGCAACCGTGTAGTTGCTGCAGGCTTCCTGCGCGGCGGCAGCTCCGGCGCTTAGGACCGTGACGGTGGTGGTCGACAGCGCGACCTTTTTCAGATTAGAATTGAACATCCACTTTCTCCAGACTGTATAAGTGTGCGGCCGTTGGGGGGCTTAGCCATTTTCCATTTGATGACGCAGAGCGGTTGAGACGATGTCGCGCCACTCTCCTGATTGCTGCATGATCGCTAGACCCTGGTTGAGCGTCTCAAGGATCGCTTCCCCATCCGGATTATCTTTGTGGGTCATGACGTTAAGCGACTTGATCGCCGCCAGGTTGGGGTTTTCGATAATGCGGTGCTCGTATCCAAGGCGGCCGATTGCTTCGACGGCCAGGTGTGCTTCGATGGCGACGATGTCAGCGGTTCCGTCCATCAATGCGCGGAAGCAGTCATCTGGTGAAACCGGTCGCATAAGCGAGATTGCAGGCTCGTACAGGCCGACCGAATCCATATGTGAAAGGGACCATCCTTCGGGGCGGCAGATCGTAGTGCCCGCAAAGTCGGCATAAGTCAGCGTCTGTTCATAACCAGACCCTTCCCGCGCAAAGAATGTGTCCACAACTTCATAGAACGGGTTTGAAAAATTGTAAGTTTCGCACCGCTCACGGTCATTTTCAGACAGCGAAGCGGTCTCTTCGCAATTCGGACGTGACCAGGGGAAGGTTGCATCGAAGGCCAGTGTCGGCATCAGCAGATCAAGATGCGAGGACCAGTCATTGACGAACTGAATCTTGTACCCTTGTTCGGGTGCGGCGCGCAGCATCGCGGTTTCCACGAGATTTGTGTACAGGCCGCGATTAGGCAGATTTTCGTCAGTGAAGGGCGCGTAGTTGCCCCCTGTGATCAGCAACAACTGCCGGTCGCGTATACCCGGACGCTCGGTCGTGTCGGCATTTCGGATCAGTGCCGCAGCCTCTGTGCGTGCGGCCTCGATTTCCTCTCTGGCCTCTGCCTTGGCGGCTAAAGCAGCGTCTTCGCTGGCTTTCTTGGCTTCTGCAATTGCCTTGGCAGCACGGTCCTCGGCAGCCTTGACCAGTTCAGCCGCCATTTCAGTGGCCATCGCCTCGGCCTCTGTCTGTGGAAGCTGCGTCGCGCGGCCGATGTCTTCGAGGCAGGGCAACGTCAGAACGTCACCAACACGGATGACGTTCGGGTTTTTCCCGATCACATCGCGGTTGGCGTCATAGATGATGCGAAAGTCTTCGGTGGAATAGACTTCTATGGTGAGTTCGCGCAGGCTGTCGCCACGCTGGATTTCATAGGTCGAGCATGCCTCTTGCGCTGAGGCGGCGCCCGCTACGGCAGCAAGTGCCAGGCTGGATATGATCAGATGGGGTCTCATTGGTCCTGTCGCTTTGCCTTCATTCATTTATTGTGAGTTTCACGACACCGATTGACACATTGTCCTGGTCGGGATCGTTTTTGGCCCTTAGCGCCTGAAACAGCGCGTCGGCTATATCTCGGGCAAGTGCATCAGTATTGGCTTCGAGAATGGCTTGAATTTCCAAGTCACCGAGGTATTGCAGCCCGTCGCTGCCTGCGATCAGAATATCCGTTCCTGTCAAGCTCAGCGGGGTTTCGGGGCAGTCCACCTTTGGAATGGCCGCGCCCATGATGACCGACGTCAGTTGATTGCGGTCAGGGTGCGACCTGGCCTCGTCCTCGGTCAAAATACCCTGGGCGAGTTGAGCGTCTATGACCGGCGCCATCGAGTGATCCTCGTTGACCTGTTTTAAGGCTTCGTCGCGGAACAGATACAGCGGGCTGTCACCGATCGAGATCCAGAACACACGCTGGGCCAACAGCAGGACGCCCAACAGCGTCGATCCCATTTTCAGGCCGCCGCCCTGTTCTTCACAGTGGTTTTCGACCGCGGCGTTGGCCAGCATTGCCGCCACTGGTAGCGCGTCGATCAATGCGTTCTCGGACGGTGTAGCTTGCTCCAGTTCGGGGTCCAGAGCGTCACGCCAAGCCTTGATGACCAGATTGGACGCGACCTCTCCGGCGGCGTGACCGCCCATGCCGTCCGCGACGACGATGTATGCGGCGTCTGCTGCATCGAACATACGAGCAGCAACGGCATCTTCCTGTGTGTCGCGCTGACCCTGATCGAGGATCAACGCAATGTCATATGCCGGGCTCGCCAGCATCTATCAGGAATCCCGCCAGTCAAAGCCGTCATCGCAGAAGGCTGTGAATCGGATCGAGGTTTCGCTGATGCGGATCAGATCGCCACTGGCCAGCGCTACGGTGCTCAGAACCGGCTTGCCGTTCAGGCGAACCAAATTGGCTTTGCCGCCATGACCCAGATAACATTTGCGATCTTCGGGGTCATAGGCGATCACCGCATGATTGCTGCGGGAAATACCGGTATCGCCAAAGTCGAGTTGGATAGCCTGATCGTCGTTGCGCCCGATCTGCATCAGACCTTCGGACAGTGTGATGCTGGTGCCGCGGCCCGGACCGGCCGTTACCACGAGCCAACCAACCGGGAAAGTCTGCTGGGCAGACTCTGTCTTGTCGATGGGTTCCGTAGTCTCGATCAAATCCTGAACATGTGTATCTGCGCGTTCAAATCCCAGGAAAGTCGTTTTGACCCGACCGCGACGATCCGAGGCCGCCGGTGCAGGGGCTGGAGCTGCTACGACGTCTTCTGCCGTGTCCGCTGCAGGTGCTTTATCCTGAATAGGAGGGTCTTCGGCAACGACTTCGACAACCTGCTGTTCCGGCGTGGCGTCGAACACAACGACCTCTGGTTCTTCCTCTGGCTCGTCGCTCGCTACGTGCAGCGTAACGACCGGCTCGGAATCGGTGTCTTCCGACTCTTGAGGCTCGTCAGAGGTTTCCTGAATTTCCGCGATGACCTCTGTCATCACAATTTCATCCTCGGCTTCAAGTTTTTCCGAGTCTTCGTCCTGCTGTTCGGGGAACTCTGGCATTTCTTCTTCGGGCAGCAGTTCGTCTGATTCCTCGTAGCTTTCGGAACTCGACATATTGCCGCCTGCAAGCGCCTCGCGCAGAGCGTTGAAATCCGCGATCGGCTCGGGTTTCTCGGCTTCGGTTTCCGTGTCCTGTGCCGCTACGTCTTCGGCTTCGGTTTCTTTTGGTTTGCCGGCACCTTCTAGAAGCCGGCTGAGAGGGCTTTTGTATTTGAACATGGTGACGACACCTTTGTTTTGGCCACAGGACTTCTGTCCCATGGGGCTGCTACTCACCTCTGCGCGGAACCGCGCAACGGCACTGATGATAAAAACCAAAGTCACTCTTACTTTCCGCGACGGGCCGGTCCCCGTCAGGATGCGCGGGTTTTGGGGCGCATCCCTCAGCAAAAACACACTGGCAGACTACAAATGAACCGGTCAGATCACTCCTGCGCTAACTGCATGATGGCATCCGCCTCGGCACCGTTTCGCAACACAGTCAAACGGGCCTGCGGGTGGTTTTCGGACACGAGGGCTTCCATGACAGCGTCCAGTGTTTCTGGTCCGTCAAGCCTGATACCGGTCTGTGTCTCCGACAGCAAAATGTCGCCAGCTCGCAAACTGCCTGATGACGTGGACGGAACGGTTTCGGCGACGGTTGTCCAGCCTTCGCCCTTTGAATTGCGGATCGTGAACCCGTATCCGTTTTTCAGACCGACCATGCGCATCGCTGGCAGGGCCAGCAATCCGTTCTTTGCGCGTGTTTCGCCCAATGGACGGTATCGAGCTGTAACGCGAATATAACCGTCAGGGTCCACATTCAGGTCACGAAGAACCTGCGAGGCAAAGCTGGCGTCGGCCTGCACCGGATTGCCGTTTAGGGTGTAGATCGCGGCACCACGTTGAACCCACTCGCCGATCACGGACATGTCCTGCGCACTATCTACGCCAGTGATCGCGATCACGTTGCCAGTAGAAGCCCTGCGTTTTGAGGTTTGAAACGGTATTTCAACGTCCCAGTGGGAAAACGCGACCTGCGTTTCACTCAGTTCGACCGCCTCGGAGGTTGCAGGTGCCTGCGATGGGGTGTCGGCTGCTGAGGTTTCGACCTCTTGTGTAGCTGCCGGTTGGTCCAGGGTCTGCTCGATAGGCTCTGGCTCTGTTGCTACCTGCTTGGGCGTTACTTCTGGGGCGCTTTCGGTTGGCACATCGTCCTGTTCAGACACTGCCTCGTCTGCACTTTCGGCAACGTCGGCCGTTGGTGCCAGTAAGGTTTCATCGTCCTGTGTGGTCGCAGCTTCCTTGCCAGCCGTCAGGAAAAAACCACCGGCGGCCAGTGCCGCGACGAGGATCGCCGTGCCCGCGACCAACTTGCCGCTGCCGCCCGAACCGCTTTTGACGACTGTATCTATGGCGACTGGAGGTTCTTCCTTTGGGGCGAACTGCGCGAGTTCTTCTTCTTTTTTGTCTTCGTTGCCCAGTGCAATGTCCGGGTTCCCCGCCAGCAGTGCGGTTACGACGGCTTCTGCGTTTTCGCTTTCGGCTTTGATCCGTGCTTTTTCGGCGGCTTCGTCCTTGCGATCCATCGCGACGATGACTGAAACCGGGCGGTAGGCGAACGTGTCGAACATCACACCCGGCCCGCGGAACATGCGCAACCAGTCCAGCGCGCTTTGAACGCGGTCCGTCGCGTGTACTTCCATTGCTTTGTCGATCGCCTCGAGGAAGCCTTCAGGATAACCCTTGAACCGGCCTGTCAGGGGCTTATATGGGTCGTCCTGACTGTTGTTGAACGCGTTCAGTCGGGTCTGGCCGTCAATGGGGCGTTCGCCACTGATGGCGTGATACAGCGTGGCAGCAAGGACATACAGGTCGCTGCTGGGATCTTGTTCCGCGCCTCGAACGTAAAACTCATGAGGCGAATACCCGTCCTTGATCACCCGCAGGGTCAGAAGGGCCGCGGACTGGTTCGCGGCCTGTTCCCGGGCCGCGCCAAAGTCGATCAACTCGGGCTCACCGTTTTCGTCGATCAGGATGTTGTCTGGTGAGATATCGCGGTGCAACATGCCGCTTTGGTGGACGAAGGACACCGCCGACAGCATCTTTTCGGTAACCTGGACGATGAAATCTGGGCCTGCGTCATTGTCGGGGTTTTCAACATAGTCCAACAAATCGCACCCTCGGATGAAATCCATGGCGATATAGGCTGTGTTGTTGTCTTCAAAGACCTGATGCACATCCACAATGTTGGGATGTACCAATCGAGCGTGATTGCGGGCTTCCTGAATGAAAAGCTCGATAATAGACCGCAGGTCGTTTTCGTAGCCGGGTTCAACAGGTTCGACGAGATCCCCATTACGGTGACACAAGGCGCCGGGGTAGCACTCTTTGATCACCACGTCCCGCTCGAGGCTGTCACGAGCCAGATACGTGATCCCGAAACCACCATTGCTGAGAAAGCGCAGGATTTCATACTGTCCGCGCAAGAGCTTGGCGCCCGGTTGAAGTCCTTCTATTTTCGGTTCGTCGTGCGTTGCGCCGACAGCCTGGTTGTGGCTCATTTCTTCCCGCCCGTTCTAATCGTTTTGCGGTTCATTCAACGGGGCAAACTGCCCAACTACTCACAACCAAACACAACCGCAGGACACTAAAGAACGTTAGACGTTTCAAATTTGACTTTATTGGGGCCGCCTCATGGCTTCACTGAGAACTGATTTTGGCGATCAACTAGATGAGGTATAGGGCGTCACGGTTGCCACTACATGTTGGTTGTGGGGATGTTAAAAGCGCGGACTGAGTACCAATTTCTCGTGGATTGGTCGTTGATTCCGAAACAATAGCGACTCGATTCCATTGCGCTCGAATCGCTGCCGTGACGCTCAATTTAGGCGTGAAAAATCAGGTTCCGGTTTTCGACTTTAGGGCTTCAACCCGGCTGCCGGCCCAAGCGAGGTTGTCGCTCAGTTGCGCCAGAATACTGATCGCATCCTTCAAGGGTGCATCGCCGCTTTCAAATTGCAGCAAGAGCAACAGGTCCGTGGCCTTTTCAAACTCGCCGGGAATCCAATCGGCATCTGGATTGATCTCGCCTGATTGTTCCAGCCGTTCGGCGAAATCTTCGACAATCTCCTGGCAACTGCTCAGAAACGCGGAAGGCTCAATATCAGAGTTTTCGCGCAGGTCTTCATAGATGCTTGCAATCGCTGCCAGCCAATCTTCAAGAATTGGGTTCTCCAGCGGAGGCATCGAGGCTTCAAGTGCCGTATGCATCGGCGAAATCTCGGGCCGGTCAGAAGCGGGTTCGGACAACTCCAACGAATCCAGATAGGGCTGAAAGTCGCGGTCTATCTCAGTTCGTGCGGCTTCTAAGTCTGACAATCGGCGGTTTGATGCGATCTTCAGCACCTGCTCGGCCAGGTTTTGGCCCCCGCAGGTTTCCCACAGATCAAAATCAGGCTCAGGTTCCTGCGCCATTGCCCGAACCGCGACCGGGGTTCCGATTGGCACCACCGAACGGAACATTCCGTCCTTTTCCTTGTCCAGACGTGCCAGTACCCGGTCCATGGCTTCTTGGACAGGTGGCAAGTCGGCGTGGGTGACGGCCAAAAGGCTGTTGTCGCGCAACTTCTGTGGAACTTGTGACCACAGGTGGCGTTCTGTCTCGCGCCAGGCATTCGCGCCGTTTGTGCACCAGATCGCGCAATCGACAAACTCTAGCAAATCAAGTGTTGGCTTGTAGGATTCGTCCAGCGCCCCGGTGCCCGGCAAATCAAACAATGAAATCTCTTGAAGGGCCGGAGTGTTCAGTCCGACTGAGATAAAGTCAGGATTGTCGGCCGCTGCTTTTTCAAGTGCGATACCGGAATAAACCTTGGGTTCCTTGCCCCACCATCCAACCGTGGTCTCAGGCGCTTCGGCATAAGCGACTATCACCAGCGGCAGTTTCAAGTGCTGGGGACCTGTCGGCAAAATATCGGCCCCGGCCAGCATATTGGCCAGGCTGGACTTACCTGCGCCAAATTCGCCTGCAAAGCCGATATTGACCGAATTCGACAGCCGCTCTGCATGTCCCAGTGCGCGCGCGCGCATGTCGTCCAGCACCGGGTCTGAAGGAAGATTTTCAGTGGTGCTCAGAAAGCGTTCCAGCTTTCGGACTTCCTGCTGGGTTCCAGGAAATTCGATCATTCTGCGGCCTCGGGTAAATTATTGAGTGAGGGGTCAGAGCCAAAAATGGCGTCCAGTTCGTCTGTAACACGTTGAGCGTTGTCGAACGCCTCTTGTGCTTCGGCCCGTGCGTTGGTCTCGCCAGTACCGGACCGGTGTTCAAGGTGGCCGGCCAACAACGCCAGATAGTGATCCAGCACTGTATTCAGCCTTTCCATCAAGTCCCCACGGGCAGTGTCCACAAGATCGTCGCCAATCATCTCGAACTCTTGCACGATCATCTGTTCAGCACGCGAAACAACACTCTTTCGCGATATCAGGCGCGATAGCCAGGTGACTCGCAACTCAACGGTGATACCGCGTGTCAAAGCGGTGGTGTCCGGGCGGAACCACCTGACAGCGCTGGTGTTCATCCGGTTATCAGTTGTGTCCTGCCATCCGGGCAATGAGCGCAAAGCAGCATTGCTTTGCATATCAATGGCATAAAGCTCGCTGAGCATTCGTTGACGCACAACCTGTGTCGCGCCTTGAACAAGCTCTCGCATGCGGTCGCGCAGGGGGCCAAAATTCAATTCCGTCTCGCCGCCCTTGGCCAGCAAGGGCGAAGAACCGCTTGGTCCACGCACAACGTCTGAAACTGCTTCGGCTACGGTGTCGTCCATTACCCCTCGCAGGTTGGCAAGGACTTCATCCATATCGTTGACGATTCCTGCGGTCTTGTCACTGACCAGCGTGCGCAGCCGCGCAAGTGTCTTGTCATTCTCTGACCCACTGTCCGGCGTGTTCGCGCTTTCGCTTTCGATGGCGCGCAGATGTGCCTGGGTCCGCTCAAGTTCGCCTTGCGCAAAGCTGTGAAGGTGCTGCCAGGCCATGTGAAGATGCTCGTTGCGCGGACCATCGTTCAGGGCGCGGGTCACATACCCGCGCAAATCAGGAAGACCCGAAGCGATCATGGCCGCAAAACGCAAGACACCTTCGCGGCTGATAGGACCAGGACCTTTTTTGATTTCTTCAACGCCGTCCAGATACTGTTTCATCAGCTCGGGATGTGCACGCAGCCATGCAAGTATCTGGTCGTGGTTCACTCCGGTTTCGTCACCTGTCAGCGCATAGTGAGCCCACTGTGCGCTGCCCATGAGAACATCGATGTCCGAGTTTCCAAGTGCCTTTTCCAAACCGTCCATCACATCGGTACGCACCTTGGCAGCGTCATCCGCGCCCTCGCCCAGCTCGTCTACGCGGTTGATAAAGACCACGATCTGACCCAGTTCCAGTGCCTGCATCAATCGGAACAGTTTCAGATCAGCCCGCGACAGCGCTTGATGCGCAGACAGCACGACAACAAAGAAATCAGATTCCTTTAGGTATTGGCGAGAGATCTCTTCGCGGATCAGCAGCGGATCGTTTACGCCCGGCGTATCCGTGACGGTCACCGGAAACGGGAAGTGACCGATATCAAAATACACTTCGGCCTTGCGGGTGATGTCACTATACAGACCGCGATCCGACCCAGGATCAAGCGTGCCGTCCTCTGACGGCTCATCGCCCGCGCATACATAGCGCGCCAGATCGTCCGAAGTCAGCTTTTCAAGGTCGTGATGTTGCCCCAGCAGGTGTTTGTAGCTTTCACCCAGGCGCAGCTTGGCGCGGGTTTTCATCGCATCGACCTGTTCTTCTATCATCTCGCGCTTGTAGCTGTCCTCGTCATCCGGGAACATGTTGCGCAACTCTTCGCCCTCAGCGATGAGCGATTGCCACTGGCGATTGTCGAAGAAATGGAACTCGGCACCGTCTGTTCGACCTGACGGGTGCCCAAAATGCATATCCGTGATCACGGTTGTCCACGGGTTTACGTCTGACGGAAGGTATCCGGCCTGCGCCGTGAAGCCATTGATCAAGCGAGATTTTCCGGCCTTGATTTGGCCCACAAACGCGATGGACGGTTTCAGGTTGGAAAGATCGCTGACTATACGAGAAATGAACTGCCGGGTCTCATCGTTGCTGACTCGGTGCATTTCTTCGGCGATACGTATCAACTCACGTCGTTGATTTTCACTCATAACTCTTACCCTGGTGAATCCTAGTTAAGGAAAGGATTCGTTGAAAATTTGAACTTTTGGAACGACCTCATTCCGCGTCCTCGGTGAGATCCTTCCAAAGATTGACGACGGCACCCAGTTTTCTTGCTTCGTGCACGGCCACTGTGATTTCGTTGGCATCGTGCAGGACGGCCAAGGCTGTGCCATTCCCGCCCGAGGGTCTCATGACAATAAGCTGCGGATAGTCCAATTCCACCAGCGCGTCACCATCCCAACCGGCCAGATCATCAGCAAACTTTTTCAACAGGTTCTGACCCGCATGCAGGGGCTGGTCCGGGGCGCAGGCACCGTCGGACCGGTGGGTTGTTCCGTCTTGTTTGCTTGCCTGAATCCGCCCAAGGGAACAACGATCTGCGCCGTCATAGAACCGGCTTGAGAGGCTCTGGTCAGAAACAGGCGGATTATCTGGCAACGTAGACGTCGTTTGATCGGGGACAATCGAAACGACCGGTTCGGACGGCAACTCAATCGCGAGACAGGCCTTGGAAATTTCGCTGAACGTAATGCCCACATCGTCGGCCTCAAGCGCGATATCTGGCTGAAGCGATATAAGTTCCAGCGGACCCGGTGCCGAGGCGATGTCGGACACGAGATGCGCCAGACTTTCGGCCAGCGCGTCGCGCTGCTGGGTTTCAAAGTCAGGCACCAAGCCGGACCGGACGCGAAAAACATCCGTCACCCGAGAGCTGTTAACCTCGATCGCCAGGCAATCGCCGTTGGCCGCCGTAAACTCCAGTCGCCGGGGCAAGACCGTGCCGCGAATGGTGCGCAGCACTTGTTCACGCCTTGCCGCAGCGGTTTCTCCGGTCAGAGTAACTGCGGGATTGAGACGCGCTACTGTCGTGCGCCCAATGTCCTCGAGCAGATCGAGTATCTCAGTGTCCATCATGTCGAGACCCCCTCTGGTCCTGTCTAAACTGCAGCCGAGACAGGCCCCAGGCTGAGATGTGATTTCGTTAGAGCCAATCCGACATTCGCGCTGTCGCGGCATGTGTAGCAGATCACATGATCAGGATAGGCCGAAGTGCGCAGAAAGATGTTCAGCCGACCTTTGGAAAACACCGCAATTTCCCCAAAACCCGTCTTTTCGGACCCCTCAGAGTCGGCCTCACGCAGAAGTTCTTCAAACCCACCTATGCCGCGTCCCTGAAACAAGTTGGCGACAGCGATCGCCAAGCTGTCCAGCGCGCGTGCGTCTTCCGGGCTGGCAAAACTTGTTCCCAGCAACATCCCCGTTTCCATATCGACATACCCGGCTGCTATACAGTCGGGTATGGTGTGGATCGCGGTGTTTAAAGCTGCTTCGATAGACATCTTGCGTCCTGTTTCTCTGCCTTAGTGATATCTACAACACATGCCATTCCGGGCCGTTGTTTTTGTCGGGTTTCGGAATGGTCGGCATCGTTCCCTTGGAACTGCGCGCGTTATGTTCTGCCGCGATCTGGTCGAATTCCTGAAGGAAGGACTGGAACATTGTTTTCAATCCATCTGCGTCTTGGGGCAGTTCTTCGTCCTGCGTGATCTCGCGCCACATTGCCGCCGCGCTAATCAGCGTTCCGGCGGGAACGTTCAATAGATCCTCAAGCCGCTCGTTCTGCTCCGGCCCGTTCAATGCTTCGACATTAGTTAGTGGCACGACTTGCATGTCGTGCAGGTCGTTTGATTCAGGTTCCGGTTCAAACTCATCGTCTGTGTCGGAGGTTTGTTCAGCCATCAGCGCAGCGATAGAGGAAACGGAAACGTCTGCGGGCTGGCTTTCAGCTACTTCTTCCTCGATCTCGGCTTGTTCGGGCAGGTTTGCCAGCTTGCCTTCCAGCGACTCCACAAAGGCGTCCGGCTCGGACGCAGCATCGTCCGGTTGGTCCAACTCGGCTGCAGATGTCAGTTCAATCCCGGCATCGTCACCAAATTCCTCATCACTTATCGGGTCGATCTGGTCTGCTTCGATCGATGACGAGTGCAAATCGGTGAGGTTGAGGTTTTGACTGGGCGATTCCTTGAAGAACGCGCGCAGATCATCTTCCTGTTCGGGTGTATCCGCCAGTGGCGCTGCTCCCATTTCGGCCCTCAAACGATCAGCCTCGCCAGCGTCGATTCTGGGTGCCCGTTCCGCTTCGCCCGACCGCGCTTCAACGCGGGCAGGGCGCACTGGAAAATTGGTCACAACCTCGTCGTTGGCTGCCGATGGGTCCTCGGCCTGAACGGGATCGACCAGTTTCAGTGGCCGCGAATGGCTGGAACCACTCGCGGATTTTTCAGGTCGAAGCGGTTGCACGCGCGTCGAAGCCTGAAGGCCGCTATCTATTTGGTAACGAGACAGAATTTCGGCGCGATTGCCCATGATTTGCTCAGTAATCTCAAGAAAACTGTCGACCATCTTTCCGCCGCCACAGCGTGCCCACAGCTCGGCGTCACCGCTTTTGTCTCGGGCGACAATAGCGTCCCGCGCTGAAAACAGGATAGAGCGGTTAAACAAGTGTCCTGCCTCGCGATTGACGCGGCGCAGTACCTTCTGGCGGTCTTTGGAACCCAGAACATCGGCCCGCGTGACCAGCAGCAACGAGTTGTTCTGAAGTCTCTCGGGAAGGGAAACCCATGTTGCCCTCTCGGTTTCGCGCCAGGCTTGCGTAGCGTGGGTGCACCACAGCACCCCATTTGCCTGGCCGACCGCCCGCCGCCAGACATCGTCTGATATCTTGGGATCCGAAATGCCGGGCGTGTCGATCAGATCAACAGCTTCCAGAATGTCTGATTCCAGGAAAATGCGAACGAACTGGGCGTCGTTTACCCCAACAGATTCAAGCTGATCCAACCCGATATTTTCGCGGCTGCCATCGTGACCTTGCACATAGGCGGATTGCTTGCCCCAACTAAACCAAACCGGGGGCAACTGCGTCGCCGTCACCTGTGTGGGCAATGCGTGCGAGCGCAAAAGAAAGTTCATCAATGTGGATTTTCCGGCGCTGAACTCGCCCATCAGAGCGAACACGGGTTTGCGCCGGGACCACTGCTCGATGCGTTCCCATTTTTTGTTAGAGACGAAGCGGGTTTGTGAATCTTTTGCCATATCGCTACTTATGCTGCCTCGTTGCTAAGATCTTTTAGGATGTCGCCCAGTATGTCGTCGGGTGATTTTCTTGCCGTCATACCGGCCATCAATGCTGCATTGCGGCTTGGGTCTTTTTCGGCCGCTGCTGAAATGCTCAGCAACGTTTCTTTCTGCTCACGCATGAAATCCGACAGGCTGGCCCGAACGTTCTCAAGGACGGCTGCAATCTGATGTTCTTCGATATCCTTGGTGATCGAGTTTGCTTCGGATGCAATCAGACGAGTGTAGTCCGCTGCATAGGCTTCAAATCCCTTTCGACGCTGCCACCAGCGGCGCCACCAGGTGCTTTGAAGGTCCAGGGCGATGGTGCGTCCGATCCCCAACGGCGGCGGCACACGGGGAACAATAGGCGCTTCGATCGTGAATTCGCCCAAATGGTTGCCCAGTAGTTTCTGGTAGAGGGCTTCGATGTCGGCTGCTGCCGCGCCATACAACGCCCCGGCCTCTTTGCGCATCGAACGAGCAAAGCTGAAATAGGCCGCTTTTTGCAGGGTCCGCAGCCCTGCGGGGTCGTATTGCCAAGTACCTTCCTCGCCGTTTTGCTCAAGATGAGCTATCAGAGAATCTGTTGCCCGTTTGACAAAGTTGGCCTCGGCGGAGGTCAGTCTCTCAAGTACTTTTTCGCGCAGGGATGAGGTCAGTTCAGCCGCTTTCTTATCATATTGCTCAGCGACTTGCGCGATTGCGTCTTCGGTGGATACGCCATCCAGATCACGAACAACGCCTTCACCGGCGGACAGGCTTTTGGCGACCGCAGTGGCACGGATTTGGCTCGCGATGTTGCGGGCCTTGTGCCGGACTCGGTCCAGAAGACGGTTACCGGCACCATCTGCAATGCGTTCGTTCATAGCCAACAGCAGATCCGGCAGGCCGGACAACGCCCAAATCTTATCCAGCGAAGGCGCCTGATCTCCGAACCCAGCGGCCAGATAGAATGTGTTCAGCGCCTGACGGGAATCTTCATTCAGAATATCAGGGTTTCCGGTTATGGCGGCTTCTGCCCAAAGAGCGCTGCCGAATACGACGCTGGTGTTGGTGTCGATATTGTTCTGCTTCAAAGTGTCCTGAATTCGGTCGCGAATTTCAGGGACTTGGGTGACCGGATCTGCCAGTTCGTCGATCCGGTTTACGAACAAGATGATCTGACGGTTCTCAAACTGGGCGATAATCCGCATCAGCGCCATGTCCATCGTCGTCAGAGCTTGGCTTGCCGCCAGAACAACAATGCATACTTCGGACCCGCGCAGGCTGCGAAGGGTAATCTGCTCGCGCACCATGAAAGTATCGTTGACGCCGGGCGTATCGCAGAGTTTCAACGAGATCGGATATTGCGGAATGTCCATGAACAGTTCCGCAGATTTGGTCACGTCCGCAAACCGCCCGGTCTTTGGGTTGATGTCCGGGTCGTCTTGATCGCCCAGACAGACGTACCGCTGAATCAGTTCTTCGTCGAAATAGTCATACTGATGGCTCTGACCAAGGATCAGGTCGAAATGTTTGCCCAGACGTTCCTCTGACTTGGCCTTCATCTCGCCGATCTGACGGCGGATATCGTCCATTTCGTCATCGGCACCGGCCCGGTTCGCCAGTTCGCCCAAACGACCCCCGCCGACCATCAGGTTGTCCCACTCTTCCTGCTCGAAGAATGTGAACTTGGACTTTGTGTCGCCTTCGGTGCGGGTGTTGATGTTCAGTGTGGTTACCACCGATGTCCACGGGTTTACATCCGATGGCAGCAGCGCAGGGCGCCCGGCAAGGATGTTCACAATCGAGGACTTCCCAGCCTTGACCTGCCCAACCAGCGTAACGCTGGCCGAGAAGTTTTCCATGCGCGTCTTGAGGGTAGCGAGACGGGCAGAGGAACGGGCGTCTGCCACCTCTGTCAGTTGGTCAATCTGCGTCGTCAGCGCAGCCATTGCCGAGGTCATTGGCGTCAGCGCTTCATTGCCGACAGACAGAAGATGGTCGTTGCGCGCCATGGTTAGCCTCCGGTTCCTGTCGCCGCCATGTGATGCTGTCCATGGTCGGTCGGAGTACTGGTCAGCGTGTCAATGCGAGCAATCAAATTCAAAGCGTTGCCCAGAATGGCAGCTTCGGCGCTTGGGGAAATCTTCTCGAACGCGCGCTCGTCGGCGAGAACTTCGATCGAGCTGAACTGCTCACTGTTCTCAAGGCAGGCGACACGGCGTCCGGTCGGGAACCCCGCAGACTTGGTTTCGGGCAACGGCATTCGTGAGTTTGCGAGCAGGTAATGCCCGCCAGAATGTGTGCGCAGCGCGACCCCAAAACCCGTGTCCGGGTGGTCGCGGCTCAGGGTTTTGAGTTCACCAAGAAAACTTTCGCGTGCAAGACCAACGGCGTCTTGCTCGGCTGCGGCAGAAGTCATCAAATTGGTCACAGTTTCCGACCCTTGTTTTAGAGTTGAGCAGAAAAACTCGTACGGTGCCCGAGGGCAAAAAGACTCACTAAGTCCTTGCCTCCATCAATTACTGGCAAGGCGGAATTTGTTTGACGCGAATAAGATTTTTTGGCGTTTGAAATGTGGCGCAAATGTGATGCGGGGGCTTTGAAGCCTTGCAGCTACGCAAGAATCTGTGACTTGGCAGAGGATTTATTGAAGGTTTCCAATGTCGCAGCGGCATTCCCTGACGGGCGCTTCAGAATCTTTCGGGGCCCTGAAAAATGGGTGCAACGACCTCCGAATCTCTTTTGAGGGGGGCGGATAGCCGTACTTGAACGGCGGCAAGGTAAGCTACCTGCCCGGCTGGAACTGACCAGAGAAGGCACTGCCCACGTGACGCTACGGGGCTGTGTTTAATAATCTTTCATGTTGGCTCAATTTCCCTCTCGCACTTGGTTTCAAGCTTTGCTATTGAGCCGGTCAATCTGACAGGTGATGTCAGCGATGCGGGTGTGGCGAAATTGGTAGACGCACCAGATTTAGGTTCTGGCGACGCAAGTCGTGGGGGTTCAAGTCCCTCCACCCGCACCATATTGAAATTAAAAGATAAAAATATTCTTGTTGATGCCTTTGCCTAGTCCCGTTTGCAGAAAGTTTCCCATACTGTTTCCCGTTTTCACCTTTCGTTCTTGAAACGTGCTACAAAGCATTTATGACAGGGAAACGGCAGGTTCTTAATCCAATGCAAAGTTGCTGTCCGAACAAATACGTTTAATTCCGTTAGAGAACTCTCAGCTGTCTAGTTGATAGGTCTGGTTGCCAAAGCCTGTATTCGATTCCAAAAGTCTCTTATGACCATAGAAAAAACTGCCTTCCTTGTGAGAACTCACGAACGTAACTTGCAAACTCAGAGGCTCTTAGACTGTCTGAGAAGCAATGTTTCACCCAACACGTTTGTTGTATGCGACGAAACAAAAGGCGTCCTAGACTACCCAGACGCGACAAAAGTTTCTTTGTCAAAATCCGTTCTGGCAGATTGGCAATTCAAAATTCATCCACGAGACTGGGGCTGGCTGTGCGGAGACTACTGCTATTATGCCGCTGCAAACCAACTTTCAGGTTATGATTATTTTTGTTTGATAGAGTCCGATGTTTTTTTGAGCGATGCCGGAGCGAAAAAGGTTAAAGCCATCCTGCAAGGAAATAATAGTGACGCAGTTGCTGCTGATTTGCGAAGGTTTGATAGACCGCGCAAGTTCTCAAAGCCACTGGCGCAAATTGGAGAAGACGCGAACTATGGATGTATTTTTCCGTTCACCCGAGTAAGCGCAGATTTGATCCCCGAAATGTTCTCGCTTAGGAAAAGGGTTCAAAACCACCATTTACCACTTCGCGTAAACGATGAAGCCATACTCTCGACCGCTGCTCACAAAGGAGGCTTCGACGTTACTGATCTCTATGACTATGTGGATATTTTTCACCGAGACTATTTTGATACAAACCCTCCTCACTTGCATGAAATCGTTGAAAAACGCCATGATGACACACTTGTTGTACACCCTTCAGTTCCGATGGCGAAAATATATGAACGAATTCAAGGTGGTCAAAAGGGTTACTTGAAGAAAAACCGATTGAGAAAAATACTGGCAACGTCACCGGATCATGTAGGCAGGGCACTGTCGAGGACATTTGATAGGGCTAAAGAATCGCCCGTTCGTGGCCGAGTAAATATTGATGAAAACAACGAAAAAACTGAAAGGCTGGTGTGGTTAATAGATCGACTAGAGTATTTCCAACCTGTTAAAATTGTTGATGTTGGTGCAAACCCAATAGAAGGTGATCCCTCTTATCTACACCTGCTTGCACACGGCCAAGCTGAAGTAGTTGGCTTCGAACCAAATCCTGAAGCTCACCAAGAACTTTTGAGTAAAGCCGCATCTAACGAAACTTATCACTGCCGAGCACTTGGAGATGGTGGGCAAGAAAGACTTTTTCTGACGAGGCACTCTGGATTTTCTTCGCTTTTTCAGCCTGACCTAAAAAGTGCAACCTACCTCGGATTCAAAAGACCGATGCAGATAGCAGATGTGGAAAGTATCTCTACCGATCGGCTAGATGACTTGGGAGTCGTGCCCCCCATCGATTTTTTGAAGATCGATATTCAAGGTGGAGAGTTAAACGTTATTTCAAATGCTCGAAATAAGCTAGCTGAAGCAATGATTGTTCAAACTGAAGTTCGCTTTTTTCCATTGTATGAAAAGGAACCAACATTCGGTGATCTTGAGAGGGAGCTGAGAGATCAAGGATTCATTTTCCATAGCTTCGATTTCTTGAAACCTGTTTTGGGTAGCCGTTCGTTAAGAACGAAGTTTCGGCGACGAGCGTTTTCTCAGATAGTGGATGGGGATGCGTTCTTCATCCGAGATCTTCGAACCCTACAATCTTTCAGCGACGAGCAATTATCTAAGCTTTGTATCTTGGCAGACAGTGTTGTTGGCGCATTTGATCTCGCCAGTCTTTGTTTGGAGGAGTTTGTCAGAAGAGAAAAATTAACATTAGAAGATATTGAAAAATATCTCTTATTGTTGCCTCAACGAATTTTGAGATAGGAAAAACCAAAATTTCCCAGAACGGGGTCTAAATCGAGTAACCGCAACGAGCTTCTAACTTGAGGTCCAAATTTTGAGTTATGTGATCTAAGTCTTCTGGTTTAAACATCGTGTCTGCGTTCGGGCGCGTCGAGCTTGGTCCAACTCTATTTTTAACCGGAGTGGGAGTAGTTTTGCACCGTATTCCAAATTCCGTTGCTAGTAAAAATAGTAAATCACTTGTTGTGTTTACAATATCTTCATTACGCACAATCAGTGCGTTAACTCCTCGATTTAAAATCGAAAGATGCCCAGCCAACTTTACACTTCTCAACTCCAGAACATTTTTGTACCTGCGCCCTTCAATAGGGTGACGATCCAACTGAAGGATTTCGCCACGGCCCAATCGATAATTCAAATCGTACCCATGCCTAGACCAACCTGAATCCAAGGGGGTATAAATACTTTCCCATTCAGCTCGTATGAAATCCGAAAAAGATAGCTTAGAAATCCCAGGGTCCACCTCAAAGGGAGCACGATAAAAGCTTTGGAGCCAATCCTTTGGATTTCTCACGACTACGATGAAAAGACAACAGCTTGGTAGTATTGGATAAGTGGGTATGCCATGCTTCCATCCAAACCTACTAACAGGTTTTAAAGTGGTGTTTTTCTTAATCAATTTTTCAATGAAATTTGTACCGGATCGACGTTCGCCGTAAACCTGAAAAATGTTGATTTCACTGTCAGAAATAGCCTTGCTGATGCCAATATGTGCGCTTTGTACCATTTCTGCCTACGCTCGGTTACGCAATTTGTGATAAACGATTTTCCACATGGCCACATATGGAAACTTTGGTTTTTCATATAGTTTGATTCGGGTTTAGCTTAACAGCACACTCATCCATGTTGATCTCGTTTCCGTCTTTGTTCACGATATGTCTTGGGAAACTTTAAGGCTAAGAGTTTGATTAAATTGAATACTCGTGAAATTTAGGTTCTGGCGCCGCAAGGCGTGGGGGTTCAAGTCCCTCCACCCGCACCACTTTTTCCGTTCTGAAGGATCAAGCGCTTTTGTCCGATTGAACGGGTTGATCTATCAGGTCCCTGAGCGCGGCAGCGACGGTCACAAAGGCATCTGGTCGCCGCATAAGCTCTACGTGTTTCATGTCCAGGGGGTGACATGTCTTTTGGCGTAAATGCGTGTCCAGAACGTCGCCAGACCGCAGTGAGGGGTTCCCTCTGGTCAGAAACACATGGGCAGGTCGATCAAATTGGGGTACGCGAAAATCGCTGATCGCCAGGGCGTGAACGATTTCAACAGCTTGGATGCGGAACTTTTCGGACTCGGGCTCTTGTGCCAGAGAGGTTTTGATCCTCGGCAATATGCGGCGAGCTTTGACTTTGCGTTTGAACCCTTTGAACAGGTACCTCCATCTTTTGTAGGTCCGGAAATACAGTGGCTGTAGGGCAGGTTCGGCCCCGACCATTTTGAAAGGCGGGTCTAACAGAACCATTCCCTTCACAGTTTCCGGCCCAAGTTTCTTGGCCATTTCCATAACCATCGGACATCCCGTCGAATAGCCGCATAGCACAACCGGACCTGTGTTGGAGGATTGCGCCAGATGCGAAATCGTGTCGGATGCCAGATCGCTAAACGATTTCCCGTAGGGGACCGCCATTCCCTGTGTACGGTGACTGCGAACAAGAACGACGGAACAATCCGGGCCGAGGCTGCGCGCCATATAGCGACAGAACTGGACAGAGCAATGCGCTATGACAACGGTTGTCTTGCCGTCGCCAGGATTGGAGATCTGAAACGTGCTGTCATCTTCGGAAAATGACTGGTCCACTTCTCGGTCACGTATTCGCTTGGCCAATTCCGCAACGGTGGGGCAACTGAACAGATCGGTGGGTTCAAACAGCAGCCCGGCGTCCTGACCCTTGGAAAAGGCTGCGATCGTGGCCAGGCTGTCTCCGCCGAGGTCAAAAAAGTTTGCGTCGCGAGACGGGCAAGGGATGCGTAAAACATCCGAAAAAACCTCTGCGACCAACGTTTCCAAGGCATCTTTGGGTGCGGCACCGGGTTGATTACCAACGGAACGCGCAACGATCGAAGCAAGCGATGTCTGATCCGTCTTCCCGTTGGGAAGGTTTGGAAACGTCTCAATGCAAACGACAGCATTTGGGTGAAACGGGGTAGGCAGTGTCGCTTCCAGATGCCGGCGGACGGTGTCGCAGAGTTTGGCGTCTGGCGGGCTTTCGACGGCAACGCCTATGCTTTTTGAATCTGAGCGTTCCAGAACAACTGCGGCCACTCGCAGATCGCCTGCAACAAAGCTGGCTGCCGCTTCGATTTCCGTCAGCTCGATGCGGTGCCCTCGAATTTTGACCTGCGAGTCCTTGCGGCCCAAGAACAGGATGCGACCTGACGCATCTTCGACACCTAAATCTCCGGTCCGGTAGGCGCGGATACTCTCTGGGCCAATATTGAAGAAACTCTCTTGGGTCTGGTTGGGGTCATTCAGATAGCCGAGCGCAACAGTTTGTCCCGCCACGACGATTTCTCCGACCTGTCCGGTCTCGGCTGGGCAATCGTCTTTGTCCACAATTCCGACCCAGGTGCCGGGAATTCCCGATCCGATGGGAATATCGCCTTCCCCTGTGTGGTTTGTGGCGTCGTAGGACGTGCACCAGACTGTTGCTTCGGTTGGCCCGTATTCGTTGACCAGACGACAATCCGGCAGGATCGTGCGGCATTGCCTTACGAGGCTGGGGTAAAGCGGCTCTCCTGCCGTGATCAGTGTTTCCAGACTGCCAAGATCACCGCCTGGCACGGCTGTCAGCAAAACCTGCGCCAGTCCCGGCAAGCAAAGTGTATGCGTAACGCGGTGCTGCGAGATCAACTTCCCGAGCTTGTATGGCTCTTGTTCGCTGCGATTGTCCGCGACGACAAGGTGTCCGCCCGCGCCCAACGTCCAGTAGATGCCTGCAACCGAACTGTCGAAGGCCAACGAGGACAAAAGCAGATATACCTTTGGCGGCGTCCCGTAGATGTTGTCACGAGCGGCGGTTGAAATGGCCAGACCTTGACGGGATATCTCGACCCCCTTGGGCTGGTTCTGCGACCCCGATGTGAACATGACATAGGCACGCTCGCCGAACTCCACTTCGGTCACGTCCATTGCATCGCCGAGCGACCCCAACGTGACGATCTTGGCATCGGTGTCGGGCAGGAGACCGTCCATGCTTGCATCCGTGACAATGTACCGAGGCTGGATCGTATCCAACATCTGCGTGATGCGATGTGGTGGGTAATCCATGTCCAACGGCACATAGGCCGCGCCTGACATCATCACCCCTAGAAATGCGGAAATGGCCTCGGTGCCCCGAGGTAGGGCAACTGGCACGATATCGGATTTCTCAACACCTGCTTCCTTCAGCGCCAAGGCGATCTGTCGTGCGCGCAGTGAAAGCGCGGCGTAGGTCGTCGTTCCCTGCCCGTCAGAGATCGCAGGGGCATCCGGAGTCTGCTGCGCGTGCGACAAAAACTGTTGAACGACGTCGAAATGCCGGGGTTCGGGTCGCAGTTCTATGGCGTTTTGCGATCGCTGCAACAGGTTCTTGATCGCAACTTCGGGGTTCTTGATTATCGCCGATAGAATGTTCTTGTAGCCGGAAAATATCGCGTCGACCGTCTTGGCCTGAATGATCTCGGGATCATGGTAGATTTCGACCGTTAGCTTCTTTTGCGGCGTCACAAGTACCGTAAGAGGATAGTTGCTGAACTGCGAGGTTTTCAGGTCGCAGACCTCAACCTCTCCGAGATCGACACTTTGGGCGCCAAGCCCTTCGTTCACGAACATCGTATCAAACAGCGGTGAGCCACTGGCGATCGGGGCGCAAGCCTGCACTTCAGAAAGCGAAGCAAATTCGTGCTTGCGGCGATTAAGTTCCGCTTGGGCATGGTTTCGCAGGAAATCCCGGACCGAGTCCGATGGGTTTATTTTGCACCGAACAGGCAGTGTGTTGACGAATGCGCCTACAGCCCTTGTGATCCCGGCGATTTCAGCCGGACGGCCTGCCGTCGTCGTTCCGTAAACAACGTCGTCCTGTTGTAGCAAACGCCGCAATTCCAAAGCCCACGCTGCAGACAGAATACTGTTTGATGTGACCCTGAGTTGACCGGCCAAGCTTTCGATGGACGACATCACATCGCTGCCGAGCGTTTCAGACCGCCAGACTTGCACCGAGCCGCCTGAATGTGCGTCTGGTCGGGGGAAGACACTTGAATCCTCCAGACCGTGAAACTGGGTTTTCCAAAAGTCAGTGTCTGTCAGGTTATGCTGATTTCGCAGCCAGGCGAGATAGGTTCTGAAGGGCGGTGCCTTGGGTTGATCTGCTTTTAGACCTTGGTAATGCTTACATAAATCTTGAAGGGCGACTCCGGTCGACCAACCGTCGCTGATCAGGTGGTGGACCGTCCAGACAAGCCGCCACGCGTTGGTCGAAATCTTGATCAGCGTCGCCGTCATCAGCGGTGGTTTTGTCAGGTCAAACTGACGGATCTGTTCTAGCCGCAACAGGTCTGACCACTTCTGTTCGACGTCTTTCGCAGTGGTCCAATCCAGCTCGATCCATGGTAGGGAAACCTGTTCACGGATGACCTGCACTGGTTGCTTCACACCTTTCCAGACGAACCCGGCACGAAAGGCGTCACGTTCGACGAGTACGGCGTTCAGGGCGCGCATCAGGCGTTCCGGTTCCAGCGGTCCGTTCAGGGAACAGCTAATCACAGCCACATATTGCCCAAGCTGACGAGTGTCGCCGACCGAGTGAAATAACATTCCCTGCTGTGCTGGCGTCAATGGCAGGATATCTACTACACCCTTGGGAAGGCCCATTTCAGTCCAATGCCTCCGTGATGCGGAAAAGTTCGTCGTCATCCAGATCAACCAGTGGTGTGTGGTCGTCGGCATTGGTTTGTTCAGCAGGCAAGGTGTCAGCGTAATCGGCCAGTGCCCTGACAGTGCGATGCTCGAACAATGCGGTCGCGGGCAGGTTCAGACCCATTTCGTTGGCTCTCATCGCTATTTCTATGGCGGTAATGCTGTCCACGCCAAGATCGAAGAATTCCCGGGTGGCGCTGATTTCGGCAACCCCCAAGACGTTTTTGAGGATTGAGGCCAGGCGGCGCTGAGTTTCGGTTTCCGGGGCTACATGTGCTTCTTGCGGTTGACTGCGCCAAGACCCAGCGGGCAGCCGTGATGTGTCTACCTTTCCGTTGCCATTGATCGGCATGTTTTCAAGGATCACAATCTGGTCTGGCAGCATTTCGCGTGGCAGGCTCTCACGCAATGTGTCCCAGATATTCGGTTCGACCAGCCCGTGACCGGCGACGTAGACGGTTAGTTTCGGGGCGCGCGCTACAGGTTCGTCAAAGCCGATTTCTTCCAGGATGGCTTGCACGCGCCCGGTGTCGATTTCGTCGTTCAACTCTTCCAATGCCTGCTCGCGGGTTTTGTGCCCCATGCGTACGTCCCACGAATAAGGCAGCGCGTAATTGTGGAACCCCTCACGGGCCTTGTGAACATGAATCCCGGCATCGTTGATAAGGCAATTGGTTGATCGACCGGTATCCGAAGGCCGCTTCCACGCGGTTCGTGTTTCCAGAAAGTCGTAAATTTCTGATACCGGCACGTCGATATATCGATAAATGTCGAGCACTTCTACTTCGCTAAGGAAACGCCCGTCCTTCAAATCGTCTGTTTCCAGCAGCCGCGCCACCTCATCGTCTTCGGCGTGATACGCTTTGCGCGCTTTCGTGACCAAGTCGTCTAGCTGCCCGCATGTCGGGGCCGCGTGACGAAAAAGTTCGGGGGTCAACCGGGTTTCAAAGAACTGTCCGCGGGACAGCCCGGTCACGACGATCGGTGCGCCTTCGGTCAGAGCCGTGCGGAAGGCCAAAGTGTATAGTGCTTTGAAACAGCCTTGGCAGACATTGGAATGAGTCTTGAGACTGTCCACGAAAATCTGGTTCATCTTGTCCGTGGACAGATACCGGTGATCCCAATTCAGGTCACTGACAACCCTTTGGATATTGTCCTTTGCTTCCTTCGAGATATACCCGTTGTCCAAAGTAACCGCGAGCACGCGATGCGTGTGCGCGGCCAGACGATATGCGGCGTAGGTGCTGTCTTTGCCGCCACTCAGCATCATGACCGCATCATACGGCCCCCTGCGGGATTTGGCGGCGTCGACAATCCGGCGTTCAAGCTCGGGTTCAGTTTGGAAATAGGCTCCGGCGCGATCCTTATAGTCGTCGAATTCCGCGCAGATCGTACAAATGTTGTTTTCCTCGAAGCGTACTCCGGGAACAGTGTTTGTCAGGCCGCAGCGAATGCACTGATGGCTTGGCTGTGTGTCCGGTTGCACTGAGGAAAACGCGACATGAACGGCGTCGACACCGGAAAGTCGCCGTAGTACCCGATCATATTCAGCCGTCTCCAGGCGGACACCGTTTTTCTTGATCTGCTGATCACTACGGCCAAGATATTCGACCTTCCCGTCATTGGTCATCCGACCGAGGTCGCCTGTGCGGTAGACGCGACCCTGAAGGTTCAGTGGATCGTCCATAAACTTCTCGGCAGACAGTGAAGGATTGCCAAAATACCCTTGGGCCAGCCGCCCTCCGATCACGATCTCGCCGGGTATTCCCAAAGGACAGACATTCAGGGCGGTATCCCGGATACTGATCGACATTCCCGAGGCAGGTTGGCCAATTTGAACAGAAGGCCCGGCGTCGGCACGGGGGTCATATGCGTGATGCATCGCGCCCACGACGGCTTCCGTGGGGCCATATTCGTTGATGATCTCCAAGTTTGGAGACAAAACGTCCCGAGCCTGCCTGCAAAGTTGCGAGGTTAGGTTTTCACCGCCCAGAACCAGTGTTTGTATGCGCGTTAGCGGCTGCCCCTGCTTACAGGCCAAAGCAAGATGCGAGGGGGTCAGTTTTACGATGTCGACAGCGTCATCGGCAAAGACATCCAAAACCGCCAAGTCCGGGTCGGATCTTTCCGGGTAAATCCTGACCGATCCTCCTGTGATCAGCGGAACAAACATCGACGTCAGAGTCAGATCGAAAGACACGGACGAAAAGAAAGCGAAATGTGCGGGATTGCTGCCCGCGAAGGTGTATGCGGCCCAGTTGATATACCGCGCCAAGTTTTTGTGGCTTACTTCGACGCCCTTCGGAATTCCGGTCGAACCAGAGGTAAACAGGACATAGGCCGTATCTTGGGGCCGGATTGAAAAGTCGATCTTAGCCGGGTTCAGTGTCTCGGCCGCCGAGATGCTCGGACACGGATAAGTTCCCGTGTTTTCGTGTGCCACGAATACAGCCGCCGCCCGACACCCTTGCAAGATTTCTAATGCCCGCGCCTTGGGTAGATTGGACGCGATAGGGACAAAACAGCAGCCAGCTTTGAGAATACCCAGAACTGCCGCCATAAAGTCGAATGATCGCGGCAGGTGGACGGCTATGCATGATGCTTTCGGTATGCCCAAGCCAGACAGGTGGGCCGCGATCTGATCGCTGCGCTGGTGTAGCTTGTCATAGCTCATCACCTCATCCGCGCAGGAAAGCGCAACCAAGTGAGGGTCTTTTTCGACCTGCGCCACAAATGCATCCAACACAGACCCAAATGGGGACGGAGTTTCGAGCGGACCCTGTATAATAGCCTTGTCTCGGACGTCACCGGAAAGCCCGACGGTCGAAATTCGAGTATGGAGATCCGATAGAACAGCCTTCAGGCAACGCAGAAAATGCGTGGACATATCTTCTTCGGAAACTGAGTCCAGAACTTCATTCTGCACATCCAGAAAGAGTTTCGGGCGCGCGCTGCCTTCAAAATCCATGATATGAAGGCGCAGCGCGTGCATGGCATCATGTGCGCCACTATGAAGCCATTCCACGGTGGCGGGTCGCCCGGCAAACCCGCCAAATCGCGCTTGGATGTAGTTGCAAACGGCGCTGATGCCCGACGTGTCGACGTGTGATACCGCACCGGGCCTTGCACTTTTCAGAAATGTACCAAGGCCCGTTTTGATCTTGTCGTAAAGGGTGCGCAGCGTATCCGTATCTTCGATCCCGACCGAGAACGGCAAGACTTCGACAAAAGGCCCAATGGTGTTGCGGTCCTCTTGCGTCAAACGATTGTGTGAGGGCAGCCCGATCGTAATCCGCTCATCACCCGTTACTCGGTGAAGGTAGGCGAAGTAAGCCGTGAGATAGATGGCCAGGCGGGACAGTTCGGGGGTAAACAGCCGAAACTCTTGTTGCGTGATTGCATTCTCGAGTGCGGTGAAAACTTCGGGCTCTACGGTGATCGGAAGTCTTTTCGAGTCGGACGCCCGTTTTGGATTGCTGCCATAAGGGGGGGCGGATGACTTTGGCGCAGCGACGGTCGTGTTTGATCGCGAAGGGGCTTGCAACACCGAGCTATGAAAAAAGCCCGGCAAAGCTTCGGCGTTGTTGTTTCCGGTCTGCTCCAGGTTTGAATAGCGTTGCGAGACTTGCGCGAACAACAGCGCCCCCGACTGTGCGTCACAGGCAATGTGATGCTGGCAAACAAGCCAGACCCAGTGGGTTTCAGCCAGTTTGACCAACTGGCTTCGCAAGGTCCCGGATGACAGATCGAATGCGGTCTGAACCCAAGAAGGTAAATCCGACGCCAACCTGTTTTCTGGCTGCGTGTCAGAGCTGAGATCCCTGACGTCAAGCAAATCCCCGGTTTCGTCTAGGGCGTATTGTCTTGGACCGTCCGGCGTATCACGGACCGCGCTTCTCAGGATTTCGTTTTGCCGCAGCGTTTCTGCAAAAGCGGCCCTGAACAAATCTGGCTGCAAGTCAAAATGCAGATCAAACCGCCAGGCCATATTGTACAGCGGTTTATTTGGATGAAGCAGATGGCCTTTCCAAAACAGCATCTGGCTGTCTGTGAGGGGAAAAGTCATGCCCATCAGCCCACACACGTTTTCTGTCGTGTTTTCGCATAGCTCAAAATCGCGCTAATTGTTGCCAGATTTTCCAGCGTGACATCTTCAAAGGGTATTTCGATCTGGTAGCTTTGTTCGACAAAAGACACCAAAGACATGACCCCGAGCGAGTCGATCATTCCGCTCAGCAGAAGTTCTTCATCGTCGGATACGTGTTTTCCGCCCAGAAGCGTCGATTGAATGTAGCGCCGCAATGCTTGGTCTGGTGAGTCAGGCTGCTCGTTGCTCATTTGCAATTCCTATTAGCTTTTTGCGGTCGATTTTGCCGGTCGAAGTGCGCGGCATTGCCTTGAGACTGCCTATCCGATGCGGGACGGCGTATTGCGGCAGCACGGAAACCAGATCGGATCGGATAGCGTTCAAATCCGGGTCAGAATTGCAGGTCACGAAGGCATGAATCTCGTCTCCGACCAGAATTGCGGCGGCTTCGGTGACGTCAGGGATATTCACCAGTGCCAGTTCAATCTCATCCAGTTCAATGCGGAACCCCCTGAGCTTGATCTGCCGGTCCTTGCGCCCAACCAAAATGAGTTGCCCGTCAAAGGCGCGGCGCACGATGTCCCCGGTCCGGTAGAACTGTCTTGGCTGCCCGCTTTCGTCCGGCAATGTGCAGAAAGCCGCCCGATTTTGATCCGGTCTGTTCCAGTACCCGGACATCACCTGATCAGAAGCGATAAGCAGTTCCCCGCTATCCGGTTCCACTGCCTCTGTTCCGATGCGGGCTGATACGCCGACGTCTGGGTGACCAATCGGCAGCGGTCCAACGCCGTCCAGATCGTCATGGGTGAAGGTGGCAGTCGTACAATGGTTGGTTTCGGTTGGTCCATAAGCGTTAAGGAACTTTGCGTTCGGTGTGTGCGCGGAAAAATCCTTGAGGGCTGCGGGCGGCATTTTTTCCCCCGCGAACATGACAACGCGCAGAGCTTGCAGATTACGATCTGCCAACGTACCGCGTTCCAACATTTGGATTATGGCATAGGGCACGGAATACCAGACCGTAATGCTCTCTTGTTCGGTTAGTTGAGACAGCGACGCCGGAAGTTTGGCATGCATCTCAGGGATGATCACACAGCACGCTCCGGCCAAGGCTGTGCTGAACACGTCGAAAATTGACATGTCAAAATGCAGTGGGGTGTGGTGACTGACACGATCAGACGCGGTCAAATTACACAGATTTGCAGCCATTCTGGCATAGGCAAGGCCACTTTGGTGCGTGTGAACGATGCCCTTTGGCGTGCCGGTCGTCCCAGAGGTCATCAGGATATAGGCTGCGTCAAACTCTGATCGTTGCGACTGCCGGGATTCCAGAGCCTTTTGCGCGTTCAGCTTGGGCAGCGGTTCCGAGATGTCCACGATCTGAGATGGTGCGAAGCTGTCCGAAAAGTGACCGACTCGGTCGGAATCTGTCAGGACAAGCCGTGGCGAGATCGCTGAAACTTGCGTGGCGATACGCTTTGCCGGGGCGGCTGGATCCAGAGGAACATAGACAGCCCCAACGCGAAGAATTGCGTGCAGCGCAGCTATGGCTCTTGGGCTCTTGGCTGAACAGAGTATCACTCGGTCCCCTGCTTGGGTGCCACGGTCCAACAGCAGCGCCGCAATCCTGTCCACCTCGGTGTTCAGGTCCGCATAAGTCGTTACCTTGCCCAGCAGCCGCAAAGCGGGCGCATCTGGTGTTAGCCTGGCATAGTGCCTGACTGCGTGGTCAAGGTAAGCTGCATCGATCATCAGTTGACGACCTGCGCCAAGGTTTCGCCGAACTCTGGAAACCAGCCAACCGTGCGTTCGTAGAACCAAAAGGCCGCAATCGCGATCAGCGCAACCGAGCCGAATTGCAGCCCGATTACGCGATAAGCCGTCAATCGGCGCAACGCGAAGAATATTGGGAAAAGCACCAGCACAATGGCAAGTTGTCCGACTTCAACGCCGATGTTGAACGTCGCCAGACCAAGCGCCTTGCGCGTCGGATCCAGCCCAAGTGGTTCAAGAACGTTCGCAAAACCAAAGCCGTGGAAGATGCCGAAAAGGAACACCACTTTCCACGACCCAGCGTGGAAACGAGGGACCAGGTTGCCAATGGCCACTGCTGCAATCGAGAAAGCGATGACCGCTTCGACCAACGTCACTGGCAGTGTGATGACTTCAAACGTGGCGAGGCACAGCGTGATCGTGTGCGCAACGGTGAACACCGTGACGATTTTCACAGTCTCGCGCAGGCTGTCGCGAATGCTTTCGGACGGAACCCAGCGCTGGTTCTCGATCCGCATTACAGCGCCCAGTAGCAGCGTCAGCAGGAACAGGACATGATCAAAACCAAGCCAGATATGCCAAACCCCGTGTTCAAAGAAAGTCAGGGCAATATCCTTGGTCGGTTCGTCGTTCAGATAGAGGTTCTTCTCACCATCCCCAGGCGCAAAAATCAGCGAAATATAAGCTTCGTTTTCGTCCATGCCGTTGCGCGTGTTGCTTCCAATCAACGCAAATCCGCGATGTGCTGGGTCGACGTCCGAAAATAGCCCGTCATACGACATCTGGATCGTAGTGGGTGTCTCGGTAATGCCGAGAACCTTGAAGTGGAGTTGGGCAAAAGTGTCGACGGAAGTGTCGAGGAACGAAATGTCGTCAAACTCAACCTGATAGGGCTGGCCTTCGGACGACAGGTTCATGCGATCCTCGAAATAGTCGAAGATCTCTTGCTGCGCAGCAAGGACTTCGTCCCGTGTCAACGCTGTCTCCACGTCCGCCGTGCCTTGTTGAAGTCGGGTAAGGTCGGTGAGTGTGGCTTCGACGCGCCCGCTCAGGCTGTCTTCAGTCACGTCAAAATACACATAGCTTTCGTTGTATTTGTGGGCGTAGGCGGTGGATGCCAGCGTGATTAGGACCAGTGCACCAAGCCCGAGCTGCAGAAAATGCGTCATCTGTGCGGCAATCCGACGGAAGGTTCCGCTTGGATTTTCCGAAAAGCGGGTGTTTGTCATAGGTCGGATCTCCCTTTCGTGCCCGGCCGGGCCTGCTGTCCAATTTCCATCTTTGCGATGATCTGACGTTGAATGTCCGAGGTGCCCGAGTAGATCACGCCGCCTAGCGCGTCTTTCACGTCGTCCCCGCTCGGCGAACCTTGGAGGTATCCGCGTCCGCCATGAATCCTGAGCGCGTCCGTGCTTGAGTTCAGGAAAGCCTCGGATATGTGAAGGTTCGCCATCGCTGCGAACTGTGTGAGGGGTTTTCCAGCGTCGTACAGGTCTGCGGCGCGCTGTAACATCAATTCGCAGGTTTCCAGGCGCACGCGCATGTCGGCAATGCGATTTGACACAGACTGAAATTCGGAAATGGCCTGCCCGAACAAATTGCGAGAGGCTGAAAATTCGACGCAGTCCGCCAGTTGCCGACGCATGGCGCCGACCTGCGACGTAAGAATGAAACTTCTTTCCCAATCAAGCGTAGATTGAATGATTGCCGCGCCGGACCCTTCTGGCCCCAACCGACGGTCTTCGGGAATGCGGCAGTCGTTAAGTTCCAACTGGCCCAAGGGGATAGAGTTCAGCCCCAGCTTTTCCTGCCCCTGATGTCGAATAAAACCTTCATCTTCGGCGCGCAGGATAAAGGCTGACAATCCCCAGCGACCCTTTTCGGGCGCTGTCTGGGCAAAGACTATGGCGAAATCGCAGACCGGCCCCATTCCGACAAAGGCTTTGCTACCGTTCAGGACATATCCGCCCTCAACACGTTCGGCACGGGTCTGAAGGGCAAGGGCATCCGACCCCGCCGCCGTCTCGGTCAGGGCAAATGCGCCAATCGCCTCTCCGGTCAACAAGTCCGGCAGATTGGTGTCCTTGATCTGTAGACTTCCAAAGCGGATCAAAGGCTGCTGCAAGGTCCAGATTTGCGAGATCACAGCCATCGCCAAACCGTTGTCGCGACAGGCTTCGCCAAACGCGATGAACTGGTCACAGAACTCTTTGGCGGAACGCTGATCACCGCCAACTTCGACAGGGGCAAAGCGTTGGAAAAGCCCAAATTCCGCTATGGACCTCCAGATTTCACGCAAACTTTCAGAGGTCACGCGCGGAAGCGATGCTGCAAAACTCTTTACGTCAGAGCCGCAAGTGGTGTTTTGGGTTGCTTGGTGCACTGTTGGGTTTCATCGGCTGCTTTTGAAAGGACTACGCAGCAGAATTCCAACGGGATCAAAAAAACTTAGGCCGACGATGCGGTGACGTGGACTTTCTGTATTCCCAATTGCCAAGTAGGGCATCGCAAGTGGTAATTGTGACCAAATGCCCGGCGATCTGACGGTCGCTATCTTTCGTTCGCTGTGCTCGTCAACTGCTCCAAAAAGCGGTTTAGGGTCTGGTTTTCCTGCTCGAATCTGCATGCGGTCTGCATCTCACGACATGTTCGTTTCAGGTCCTCGTCATGCAGCAAAGACACGATGTCGGCCTCGATTTTTGAAACAGGATCGTTAGGATTTCCCGCGCGGCCGATGTTGTGAAACACGACCCGAGCCGCGCTTCCTCTTTGGTCGATCGCATGGGGATACATCAATATCGGCGTTGCGGTCTCGATCGCTTCGAGCAGGCCGCCTGTTCCACCGTGCATTATCGCCAAGTCCGCGTGTTTCAGAACCCGATGTTGCGGAACCCAAGGGACCACAAGAACGTTTTCTGGCGTTGTCAGCGCAGATGCGCTGTCCCAATCTCGGCCTGCCGTTATCAAAAACTGCCATTCAGGTCGCCGTTCTGCCACAGCGCAGAGTTTTGATATCAAGTCACCCTTGGTTTTTATCATCGTGCCGAAGCCGACAAAGATGCGTTTTCTTTTCAATGCAGGGTTGCAAAAATAAGCCACTTTTTCTTTGTCATAGGGCTTCTCGATCCGGTCTTCCATGATCATGGGGCCAAGATAGGTCATGTTGCCATAGGGTTTGGTCGGAAGGTCCACTGCCTGCGGGACAAGCAGCGCGGTCGGTAACCTGTAAGTCCACGGCATCTGCCAGCATAAGCGACGCCTTATCTTTGAGATCGGAATCCCGTTTCGCCGCGCAAGTTCTACAACGGCCGTCGGGTAATCCGTACCTTTTCCGGACACCCGATTTCTTAGAATCTTTAGCTGCTTCCAGAGCAGAAAATGAGCCCACAGCAGGGAAATGCCGAGTCTACTACCTCGAAATCCTTGCCCGGGAACGCCGCGCCTGTTCAAAGGCAGAGCTTGCGGGCTGGGCGGGGAAAGAAACATATTGCTGTATTGGACGACCGGAATGCCAAGTGTCGTCGCAACGATGATATGCGCGTGCAACTCACAATCGACAAAAATCGCATCTGGCGAGCGTTCAGCCAATTGCCTCTTGAGGTCGTCGACGCCAAAGGCTGATACCGCAGCGTCCAAGCGATCTTGCTTTGTCATCAGATTGGCTTGGTCAGCGGACAACAACGGCCTGAACGCGTCATATTTCGGTTTGGGAATAATGTGATGTTGCAGTCCCGCATGGGCCAGTAGACCGGCCGATGTTTCAGGGGCGAAGAAGTCTATCTCAAATCCACTCTCTCGGGCTCTGCAGGCAAACTCGACGGCGCTGCTTAGCGGGCTGTTCAGACCGCTGGAAATAATTGCCAGGCGTTTGGTCATTAATCGGTCTTCCCACGTGCCGCTAAAGCGAATACGCCTCAAGATCGCTTCGGCCCGGCGATATGAGAGCAGAGAATGAAGTATTCTGACATTCAGGGCCGTCAAGAATTGACCCGGTTTCGCTTCAACATTCTTGGTCTCTGTTATATTCGGCAAACCAAATGTATCGTGGCGAGTGCCTGGACACTTTCGCAAGCCAATTAGGAACCAGACATGGACGCTTCGTGGATTGATAGATTCAAAGGGCTGAGCCAACTGCCGGCCGATATTCGCAGCCAACTGGAAAGTGGCAGCCAGATCGTCAACGTTCCGGCAGGTACACAGGTTTTCTCGCCGGGTCAGACGGCGGACAATCTTTTGCTATTGTTGGACGGCACGATACGTGTTCAGCAAAAGTCCGATACGGGTCGCGAGGTCTTTCTCTACCGGGTCCATGCAGGGGAAAGCTGCGTGCTGACGACGGCATGCATGCTGGCCTTTGAAGACTATTCCGCGGATGGCATAGCCGAAACCGATGTCAGCGCCGTTGCTATACCGCGTGAAACTTTTGATGATCTGGTGGCAAGGTCCGAGGTTTTCCGCAATTTTGTTTTTGCCGCGTATTCACGGCGGATCACGGACCTTTTCACGCTGATTGATGATATCGTTTTTCAACGTATGGACGTCCGTCTGGCTGCTCGTCTTCTCGAGCTTTCGGACCATAACAATATTGTTCGCGCAACCCACGCCGTATTGGGGACCGAGCTGGGTACAGCGCGCGAGGTGATCTCGCGCATTTTGTCCGAATTTCACCGCCGTGGATGGATCGAGCAGTCGCGCGGCGAGGTTCATCTGATCAATCGGGATGGTTTGGAACAAATGACGCGCGCTACCGCCATCTAACCCGGTGCCCGAGGTGGCTGAAAAACTGAACGGTTGGTGACCAAGTCACCAAAGTCTGGGTCACACCCGTGTCAATATCGCTCTATCGATTCTCGACGGAGTGAGACATGACCACCAACATGGGAAAACTCGATCGTGCTTTTCGCATCCTGATCGCGGTTGTCCTGCTGATCGCGGCTTTTGGGACCGGCATGACCGGCGCGGGCATTATGTTTTGGCTGACCTTGATCGTCGCCGCTGTTTTCACGGTGACCGCCATTGTCGGGAACTGCCCGATCTACAGCAATTTCGGCCTAAAAACATGCAAGGACCGGGGATGATGGAAACTGCGTTTACGCCTTTTGCTTCACTGTCCGGCGGAGTTCTGATCGGGATTGCCTCGACCCTGCTGATGCTCGTTCTTGGTCGGGTCATGGGGGCCACCGGCATTTTGTCCGGGATGGTACAGCCGGCCACAGGCCCGGATTTCGCCTGGCGCACGGCTCTGGTCGCCGGAATGGTGACCGGGCCAGTATTGATCTGGCTGTTCTCGGGGCAAATGCCAGCGGTCGAAGTCCCCGTGACCACCCTGGCATTGCTTTTAGGTGGGGTGATTGTCGGGCTGGGTGTGACCTTTGGATCAGGTTGCACGTCAGGTCACGGAGTTTGCGGAATGGCCAGGCTGAGCCTGCGGTCGATAGTGGCGACAGCAACGTTCATGCTGTTCACCTTTGCCACCGTCTTTGTCGTGCGCCACGTGATCGGAGGGTAATTCATGAAACTGTTCGCAACATACCTCATCGGCGTAGTGTTTGGCCTTGGAATCTCGATTTCAGGGATGGCCAACCCTGCGAAAGTGCTTAACTTTTTCGACATCGCAGGAAGCTGGGATCCCTCTTTGATATTCGTCATGGGCGGCGCTTTGGTAACCACTTTCTTTGGTTATCGGCTGGTGTTCGGGCGCATGGCGCCAATTTTCGCGGACGGGTTCAACCTGCCCACCAAGCACGCAGTAGATATTCAGCTTGTGGCCGGTTCGGTCCTGTTTGGTGTCGGATGGGGTTTGTCCGGGTTTTGCCCCGGCGGAGCACTGCCGGCACTTGGGACGGGGCATTGGCAGGTCTTTGCCTTTGTCGGTGCTTTGGTCGCCGGGATTCTATTGGCGAAATTTTTGCAAAACGCAGCGGTTCGCCGAACTCAAGCCCTGTCTTGAACCTATTGAGGAGGAGTTACCCAAATGACCGAGTATAGCGTTGACCTAAATGTGCAACCGACCGTCCAAGCCTTTTTCGATGCGGCGACGAATACCATCAGCTACATCGTCAAAGACCCTTCGTCGCCAGCCTGTGCCATTGTCGACAGCGTCATGGACATTGACTATGCGGCGGGCAGGATCACCTATGACCACGCGGACGAATTGATCCGTCAAATACAGTCGCAGGGCTTGCGGCTGGAGTGGATCATCGAAACCCATGTCCACGCGGATCACCTGTCGGCGGCCCCCTATATTCAAAGCAAGCTGGGCGGAAAAATCGGCATTGGCTCCAAGATCATGGTCGTGCAGGACACGTTCGGGAAAGTGTTCAACGAAGGAACGGAATTCCAGCGGGACGGTTCGCAATTTGATGCCTTGTTCGAGGACGGCGACACTTACAAGATCGGCAACATGCAAGCCTTTGCCATGTACACGCCCGGTCATACGCCGGCCTGTATGGTGCATGTCATGGGCGACGCGGCTTTCGTCGGGGATACCCTGTTCATGCCTGATGGCGGTTCCGCGCGCGCGGATTTTCCCGGCGGGGATGCGGGCGTCCTGTACGACTCGATCCAAAAAGTGCTGTCGCTTCCGGACGAAACACGTTTGTTCATGTGCCACGACTATGGGCCTAACGGACGCGAGATTGCGTGGGAAACTACTGTCGGGGAAGAAAAAGCCCTGAACATCCATGTCGGTGGCGGCAAGACGAAAGACGAGTTTGTCAAATTCCGAACCGAGCGCGATGCGGTTCTGGATATGCCAAAGCTGATCATACCTTCGCTTCAAGTCAACATGCGCGCAGGCGAAGTGCCTCGGGATAATGACGGCAACCCGATGCTCAAAGTGCCCGTGAATACCTTGTGATTGGTCGAGGGATAAGAAAGATGGACATTCGGACTATCACAGAACAGTTTTCAGCCAGCCCGCAGATCACGGTCGAAGATGTCGCGGCGATTGCAGCCAAGGGTTTTCGCACCATTATTTGCAATCGACCGGACGGAGAAGCCGCCGACCAGCCTACGTTCGATGAAATCGAGACTGCGGCTAGGAAGCTGGGGATCGAGACGCTCTATGTTCCGATCACCAGCGGCATGGTCCGTGATCAGGATGTAGCAGCGTTTGGCACCGCGTATCTGGATGCGCCCAAACCAATACTCGCCTATTGCCGAACTGGAACACGGTCGGCAACGCTGTGGTCGTTTCACGAAGCCGAACGGCGTCCTTTGGCCGAAATCCTCGCGGCAACTGGGGCCGCCGGGTACGACATGAACGGAGTGGCCCGGCGTATTGCCAATGGTGGCAAGACACCAACTGACAAGGGCGATGCACATTTTGAAGTGGTTATTGTGGGCGGCGGTGCTGGTGGCATAGCTGTCGCGGCCAGTTTGAAGGCGCGTAGTCCCGATTTGAACATCGCGGTAATCGACCCGGCTGATATTCACTATTACCAACCCGGATGGACGATGGTCGGAGGCGGAATTTTCGAGGCCCAGAGCACGGCCCGCACCCTTGGCAGCCTCATCCCCAAGGGCGTGCATTGGTTAAAATCCGCGGTGGCGGCGTTCGAGCCCGACAACAACGCCGTGATCCTCGATGGGTGTCGAGTGGTGAAATACGACCGGTTGGTGGTGTGCCCGGGACTCAAACTGGACTGGGGCAAAGTGGAGGGCTTGGAAGAGACGCTAGGCCGCAATGGGGTAACCTCGAACTATCGGTATGACCTTGCCCCCTATACGTGGCAACTTGTGCAGCAGATGCGCAAGGGAAGGGCGTTGTTCACCCAGCCTCCGATGCCGATCAAATGCGCTGGTGCGCCGCAAAAGGCGATGTATCTGTCCGGCGACGCATGGTTTCGCCGTGGTGTTCTTGAGGACATGGATATTCGGTTCATGAACGCGGGCGGAGTGTTGTTTGGGGTCAAGGACTATGTGCCCGCGCTTGAGGACTATGTCCGCAAGTACAATGCCAAACTGAACTTTTTCCACAATCTGGTCGCCATTGACGGTCCCACAAGAACCGCCCGTTTTGAGGTAAGCAAACCGGGCAACGATGCCGAAACCGTCGATGTTGAGTTCGACATGATCCATGTCTGCCCGCCGCAGTCAGCGCCCGATTTTATCCGTGTGTCAGCTTTGGCTGATGCCTCTGGATGGGTCGATGTGGATCAGGCGACTCTGCGGCACAAAAGCTATGACAACATCTGGTCCTTGGGCGACGTCATGAACGCGCCCAATGCAAAGACGGCGGCTGCGGCGCGCAAGCAAGCTCCTACTGTTGCCGACAACATTGTCGCCGACATCGCCGGCCGCTCTGCGGTGGCGCAATATGACGGGTATGGTTCTTGTCCGCTGACAGTCGAACGGGGCAAAATCGTGCTTGCCGAATTCGGCTATGGTGGCGCGCTCAAACCGAGCTTTCTGCCTTTCCTGATCGACGGAACCAAACCCTCACGAGCGGCGTGGTTGTTGAAAGAGCGTCTGCTGCCGCCGATCTACTGGAAGGCCATGTTGCGTGGGAAAGAGTGGCTGGCGAAACCTGAAAAACTGAAGGTCGCGTCTGACTGATGTCCAATCAAGATTCTCTGGCCGTCCTGAGGCGCATTGTGCCGGTGCTGGATTGGGGCCGCAATTACTCTCGCTCTACCCTGTCCAATGACCTGATAGCGGCAGTGATTGTGACGATTATGCTGATCCCGCAGTCGCTGGCCTATGCGCTTTTGGCGGGGCTGCCACCCGAGGCGGGGCTGTACGCCTCGATTGTACCGATTGTCCTATATGCGGTTTTCGGAACGAGCCGGTCGTTGGCGGTCGGTCCTGTCGCTGTGGTCTCGCTGCTCACCGCATCGGCAGTGGGGCAGGTGGCCGAGCAAGGCACGGCCGGATACGCGGTAGCTGCCCTGACATTGGCGTTTTTGTCAGGAGGTTTCCTTGTTCTGATGGGTGTGCTGCGGTTGGGGCTGCTTGCCAATTTCCTAAGCCATCCCGTGATTGCAGGGTTCATCACAGCTTCGGGAATCCTGATCGCGGCCAGCCAGCTCAAGCATGTTCTGGGGGTCGAGGCGCACGGGCACACGCTGCCCGAGATTGCAGGTTCGATCCTGACGCATTTGCCTGATACGAACTGGATATCGGTCGCAATCGGGTCAGGGGCGATCCTGTTTCTGTTCTGGGCGCGCCGTCACCTGAAATCCGCTCTGGTCCGTTTGCGCGCGCCGCAATTGCTGACTGATCTTCTGACCAAGGCCGGACCGGTCTTCGCTGTGGTGGCAACCACGGCAACCGTCTGGGCGTTCGACCTGTCGGCCAGGGACGTTCGTATCGTTGGGGACGTACCCCAGAGCTTGCCGCCCTGGACGGTTCCCAGCTTTTCACCAGAATTGATCCAAGCCCTGCTTGTCCCGGCAGTCCTGATCTCGGTCATCGGCTTTGTGGAAAGCGTTTCGGTCGCGCAAACACTGGCGGCGAAGAAACGCGAGAGTATCGACCCTGATCAGGAACTGATTGGGCTTGGCGCTGCCAATCTAGGAGCGGCCTTTACCGGCGGGTTCCCGGTGACAGGTGGCTTTGCCAGATCCGTTGTCAATTTTGATGCCGGGGCTGAAACACCCGCAGCGGGGGCGTTTACGGCTATCGGTTTGGCATTTGCTGCGCTGGCTCTGACGCCGCTGGTTTATTTCCTGCCCAACGCCACGTTGGCGGCAACAATTATTGTGGCTGTCCTTGGCCTTGTGGACTTGTCCATCTTGAAAAAGACTTGGAACTATTCGCGTGCGGATTTCGCGGCGGTGGTCGCGACCATTCTTTTGACATTGGGTCTGGGCGTCGAGGTGGGCGTGGCGTCAGGTGTGGTCCTGTCTGTCCTGCTGCATCTTTACAAGACGTCCCGTCCCCACGTGGCCGAAGTGGGGCTTGTTCCTGGAACTCAGCACTTCCGAAACATCCATCGACATTCGGTTCTGACTGACCCTGAGATTGTCACTCTGCGCGTGGATGAAAGTCTGTATTTCGTGAATGCGCGATTTCTAGAAGATCTGATTCAGCGCCGGGTTACAGATGGTTGCGCCGTGCGCCACGTGGTTTTGATGTGTTCGGCGGTCAATGAAGTGGATTTTTCCGCATTGGAAAGTCTTGAAACGATCAATCTCCGCCTTTCGGCAATGGGGGTGGGATTGCACATGTCCGAAGTCAAGGGGCCGGTCATGGATCGGTTGAAACGATCGCATTTCCTAGATGACCTGACCGGGCGGGTTTTCCTGTCGCAATATGATGCGTGGACGTTTCTTGCCCGGTCGCCGAAACCCGATGCGGCAGCATAACGTGGCGCGGTGCAGCAAGGGACATGACCGCGCCGCGTGCACGCATCAGAAAAATTACGCTGCTGCGATCTGCCTGGCCTTTTCCACCATCACTTCGGCCTGCCGGATCGAGGCGTAGTCGATCAGACGGCCGTCCAGGGATACAGCGCCTTTTCCAGCGCTTTCAGCCTCGGTCATGGCGACCAGAATGCGCTGCGCCTTGGTGACTTCGGCATCGCTGGGGGACATGACCTCATTGGCCAAAGCGATCTGGCTGGGGTGGATGGCCCATTTGCCTTCGCAACCCAGAACAGCCGCGCGTTTGGCCGCCGCTTTGTAGCCTTCGGGATCCTGAAAATCACCGAATGGGCCGTCAATCGGGCGCAACCCGTTCGCCCGAGCTGCCACGACCATACGTGCCAGCGCATAGTGCCACATGTCACCCCAATGCGATGCACGGGCCGCATCACCATCCGGGTCGGTCAGGACTGCATAGTCGGGATTCACGCCACCGATGATCGTGGTGCGCGCGCGGGTCGAGGCCGCATAGTCGGCCACACCAAAATGCAGGCTTTCATTGCGTTTTGAGGCAGCGGCGATCTCGCTCACGTTCTGCATTCCCAATGCGGTTTCGATGATGTGCTCGAACCCGATGCGCTTTTCATAGCCCATCGCGTCTTCGATCTGCGTGACCATCATGTCGACCGCATAGACATCGGCAGCGGTGCCCACCTTGGGGATCATGATCAAGTCCAGACGTTCGCCCGCCTGTTCGACCACATCGACCACGTCGCGATACATATAGTGGGTATCCAGACCGTTGATCCGCACGGACATGGTCTTGGTGCCCCAGTCAATGTCATTGAGCGCTTCGATGATATTCTTGCGGGCTTGTTCCTTTTCGTCAGGTGCGACTGCATCTTCCAGATCGAGGAAGATCACATCGACATCCGATTGGGCCGCTTTCTCGAACATACCGGGCTGGCTGCCCGGCACGGCGAGTTCGCTGCGGTTCAGGCGCGCGGGGGCTTGTTCTATGGCGTGAAAGCTCATGATTTCTGTCCTTTGTAGTTTTTTGTCAGATGACGCGGTCACGAGGGGGACGGCCCGCAAAGAAGTCGCCCAGATTGTCCAAAACGCGGAAGCCCATCGCCTCGCGGGATTCCCTTGTGGCGCTGCCCAGATGAGGCAACATCACAAGGTTGTCGCATTGCAGCAGGTCCGGGCTGATGCGCGGTTCGCCGTCGAACACGTCCAGCGCAGCGCCTCCGATCGTGTCGAACGCTAGGGACTGTACCAAAGCGCGTTCGTCCACCACCTCACCGCGCGCGGTGTTGATCAGGAAGGCGTTGGGTTTCATCAGGTCCAACCTGCGTCCGTTGATCAAGTGCCGGTTGGCGGCCCCTCCGGGGCAATGCAGCGAGACGAAATCGCAGTGCGGCAGCAACTCATCCACCGTTTCAACCTGCGTCGCATTGAATTGCTGCAGCACATCGGGCGACACGGCGCTGCGGTTTTGCACGAGGATTTTCATGCCGAACCCGTGATGGGCGCGGCGGGCCATTTCTTGACCGATGCTGCCAAAGCCGATGATGCCCAGCGTCTTGCCGCTGACTTTGGTGCCGACCAGATGCGTGGGCCGCCAGCCGGTCCAGCCACCTGCACGCAGCTCACGTTCGCCCTCGCCCGCACGACGGGCGGCCATCAGCAGAAGGGTCATCGCCAGATCAGCCGTGCATTCGGACAGAACGTCCGGCGTGTTGGTGACCGTCATACCCAGATCGCGGGCCGCCGGTTCGTAGATATGGCTGTAGCCGACGCCGTAGTTGGCCAGGATTTTGGTCTGCGCGGCGGGCACGTCCAGCGCCTCGGCGCTGAGTGTGTCGGTCACCGTGGGCAGAACCGCGTCGTATGTCTTTAGTGCGTTGCGGATCTCGGACGGGGACATCGGAATGTCCCCGGTATTCAGCACGGTATTGTAGTTTTCGGCCAGTTGCGCTTCGACAGCAGCAGGCCAGCGACGGGTGACAAGGATCGAAGGTTTGACCATCACGCGGCCTTTCCCATCACGCGGGCGATGGTCTCGCCGATCACCGCCGGGTTTTCGGCCACGGTCACGCCTGCCGCCGTCAGGATTTCCACCTTTTCGCTCGCGCTTTCACCAAAGGCCGAGATAATAGCACCCGCATGGCCCATGGTCCGGCCCTTGGGCGCGGTCAGACCGGCAACATAAGCCACAACGGGCTTGGTCACATGGTCACGGATGTACTCCGCCGCTTCTGCCTCCTGCGGACCGCCGATCTCGCCGATCATGGCAATGACCTCGGTATCTTCATCCTTCTCGAACCGCTCAAGGATATCGCGGAAGGACGAGCCGTTGATTGGGTCGCCGCCGATGCCGACGCTGGTGGACACTCCGATGCCACGCTCTTTCAACTGCGCCGCAGCCTCATAGCCCAGCGTGCCCGAGCGTCCGATGATACCCACATTGCCCGGCAGATAGATATGGCCCGGCATGATCCCCAACAGCGCCTTGCCGGGGCTGATGGTTCCGGCGCAGTTCGGGCCGGTCAGTACCATGCGTTTGTCCTTGGGATAGCGGTACATGTAACGCTTGACGCGGATCATGTCCTGCGCGGGGATGCCATCCGTGATGCAGACGCAATACCGGATGCCCGCATCTGCGGCCTCCATGATCGAGTCCGCCGCAAACGGAGGCGGCACAAAGACAAGGCTGGCATCGGCGCCGGTGGCCTCGACCGCTTGCTTGACGGTGTCGAAAACCGGCACGCCTTCGACGGTTTCGCCGCCTTTACCGGGGACGACACCGCCCACGACATTGGTGCCATATTCCACCATATCCTTGGTGTGCAGGCGCGCCATGCGCCCGGTGATGCCCTGAACGATTACCCGGCTGTCGCGGTCAAGAAGAATGCTCATTACACGGCCCTCATCTTGGTGTTTTGGGTCAGATCATTGCGCCACGCGCCCACGGCGCGTTCGGCGGCTTCCATCAGAGTTGTTGCGCGGATGATCGGCAGACCCGATTTGGCGAGAATTTTCTGACCTTCCTCGACATTCGTACCTGCTAGACGCACGATCACCGGCAGGTCGATTTCCAATTCGCGCAGCGCTTGCACCACACCCTCGGCCACCCAGTCGCAGCGGTTGATGCCTGCAAAGATATTGACCAGAACCGCCTGAACATTGTCATCCGACAGCACCAGCCGGAAGGCTTTGGCCACCCGCTCGGGCGAGGCACCGCCGCCGATGTCCAGGAAATTCGCAGGCTCGCCACCGGCCAGCTTGATCGTGTCCATCGTGGCCATAGCCAGACCCGCACCGTTCACGATGCAGCCGATATTGCCGTCCAGCCCCACATAAGACAGTCCCCGGTCTGCGGCGCGACTTTCGCGCGGGTCTTCCTGGCTTTTGTCGCGCAGCTCGGCGATCTGCGGGCGGCGGAACAGGGCGTTGTCGTCAAAGCTCATCTTCGCGTCCAGCGCCAGCACCCGGTCGTCGCCGGTGATGACCAGAGGGTTGATCTCGACCATTGTGGCGTCCAGCTCGCTGAAGGCGGCGTAGCAGCCCTGCAAGGTGCGGACCATGTGCTGGATCAACTTCGGCTCAAGCCCCAGCTTGAACGCGATCTCACGCGCCTGGAATTCCTGCAACCCCACCGCCGGTTCAACAATTGAGCGAACGATACTGTCGGGACGCTCGGCCGAGATCTCCTCGATCTCCATCCCGCCCTCGGACGAGGCCACGATCATCACGCGCTGGCTCGAGCGGTCCAGCACAAAGCCCAGATAGATCTCGCGATCAATCGGCACGGCTGCCTCGACATAGACACGGTAGATGCCTTTTCCCTCGGGGCCGGTCTGATGCGTCACCAGCTTGCGACCAAACATGTCATCGCAAGCGGCGTAGATTTCGCTTTCCGAGTTGCACAGCTTGACGCCCCCGGCCTTGCCTCGGCCGCCTGCATGGACCTGCGCTTTGACGATCCACTTGTCGCCGCCCAGCTCGCGCGCGCGGTAAGCGGCTTGTTCGGGACTGTAGGCCAAAGCCCCCGAAGGGGTTTCGACACCAAACTTGGAAAGAAGTTCTTTCGCCTGATATTCGTGAATATCCATCTGCATGTTCTCCCGTTATGCAGTGCGGTCAGGCCGCAATCGACGTCCCGTAGCGGCTTTCCAGCAGAGCTTCGATTGCGTCAAAGTCCACGGTGCCACCAAGATCCTGTATCGCTTGGGCGAACAGGTGGATGATGTGGCTTATTGCTTGGTGATTTAGCTGATTCAGGATGCCAATCCGCACCTGAACGGGGGCGCTGAGTGTTGGCCAGATGCCAAATCCCTTGGCGCGGCACGCCTGTACCAGTTCCATCTCGCGACCGGCCAGCTCGGGCGGCAGGTTCAGAACGACAAGGCTGGGCATGTCCGAGGTCACCTGACATCCCATCGCGGTCACGGCGTCCCGCAGGACGGCTTCGTGCGTTTTGTAGGAATGTGCGCGTTTGGCCAGCCCCTCGGTCAGAGTAAGGCGCAGGGATTCGTGAAAGGCAGCCACGGCATAGCCGGAATGGGTTCGATGGTAGGTGCCTTTGTCAACGTCCTGACCGTCGACGATGCCCCAGTGACGGGCCTCGAAAATCGGGTTGTGGACATAGGTGTAAGCCCCTGACGTCTTTAACGTGTTTATGTAGGCGTCGGTAAAGCTGACGGGTGCATAGGTCAGCGGCAGGCAGCACAGGCCCTTTTGCGGGCAGGACGCCCAACCGGCGATGCCGGGGAAGTCATCAATACGGAAATCCGCAACACCCAGCGACGATACCGCATCAATCAGGCCCATCGCGCCATGCCGTTCACATGCGTCCGAGAAACCGCGCAGATCGTTAACCCGGCCAGACCCGGTTTCCCAATGCGCCATGAACGCCCATTTTGGTTTGTGCTCTGCCAGTGCCGCTTCCACGATCTCGCCAGTCACAGGTTGCCCGTGGGGAATTTCGACAACGGTGACGCTTGCCGCCTGTGGGTCCAATGGATTGGCCGCGTGTTCCTGCGGCGTTGCAGCCTTGATCCGAAGCGTCAGCGCGTCGATCCCCGAAAATGTGCCGTTGGTAAAGGTAACGACTTTGTCGCCCGGCATCACGGCCGCGAACATCGTGTCCAGCCCGCTCCAGCCGGTTCCGGCAACCGCGAAGGTATAGGTGTTTTCGGTGCCCCAAATCTCGCGCAGCATGTGCTTGCATTCGATCATCCCTCGCAGGACATCACCCTGCATGTGGTCTGCCACGCCTGCGCTGGCAAAGGCCCGCAGGACTCGGGCATCGGTGTTGCCGGGTCCGGGACCAGCAGCAAGGGTCTCGGGGATTTCGAGTGCTGGGTAGACTTGCAATGTCACGTGCGATCCTCCTCAGTGATGGGGTCTGTGATGGCCCCATGCGTCGCGTTGGAGGTGAGAAAAACCGATGCTTGCCAGTTAACGCAACGTAACTTACTACTGCTTATGGTTATCTGTTTGGAGGGGGAAAAACCTACCCAAATTGGTAAATATACGGCTGTATACCAAAGAATGACCTACCCGTTTGGGTAGTTAGTGCGAAATTTGCACGGGAAATCAATGACGGAAAAGACTTTAGCTCCGATCGACATCATGCTGGCTGACAACAACCCGTTGGTCCTTTCGGCGATGTCGGAAATTTTTGAACGCGATCCGCGATTCTCTTTGGTGGCGACATCCGCCACGGCCGAAGGGTTCTTGGGTGCGATTATGCGGGTGCCCGTCCAAGTTTGCGTGATTTCGTGGAACCTGCCAGTTCTGGGTGCTGCCAAGCTGATCGAAGTGTTGCGCGAACATGAAAACCCGCCACGGTTCGTGATCTATGGAGACGAACTGGGAGACATCCCGCGACTTGCCATGCAAGCGGGCGCAGCCGGGTTCGCGTCGCGGTCCGGCGAGGTTGATGGCTTGTTGGAAACCTGCGTGGACGTGGCAAAAGGCAAGATGGTCTTTCCATTTATTGACGTGCGCAAGATGCAAAAGGACCCGCTGCACGGCCTGTCCCGCAAAGAGATTGTCATCCTCGAAGCCTTGGCCAAGGGGCTATCGAACAGAGAATTGTCGAAGGAACTGCAGATATCGGCAAATACCGTGAAGTTTCACCTTTCAAACATCTATGAAAAGCTGTCGGTCAGAAACCGGGCTCAGGCCATCGCGTATTATTATTCGTCCAAGGCGGCGTCAGAATAATTCCTCTGCATTCATGGGCCAAAGCCAAATATGCCCAAGGGCAGGAACAAGGAAAGCGCAGGCAGAGCCACTAGTAGCGCCAGCCTTAAGATATCGGCGGCCCAGAAAGGCGTCACCCCGCGGAAGATCGTGGCTGTTGATACGTCTTGCACGACGGACCTTAGAACAAACACATTCAAGCCGATGGGAGGTGTAATTAGCGAGATTTCTGTGACCACCACAACGATGATCCCGAACCAGATCAGCGCGGTTTCCCCGGTTATATCGCCCTCGAAAAAGCCCAATGACGCGATCAAAGGTGCGAAGACCGGTACGGTCAGCGTAATCATGGACAGGCTCTCAAACACGGCGCCCAGAACGATGTAGATCAAGATAATGATCAGCAGAATCGTGAACGGCTCCAGCCCGGCCCCTTGGACCAACGCTAGTAGGTCGTCTGGCAATCTGGCGCGTGTAATCAGCCGGTTAAAGATGTCTGCACCGATCAATAGGACGAACAATCCAACAGATGTTTTCACTGTCTGAACCAGCGCCTCGATCAGCCCCTTGAACGTGAACCGACCGATCAGGATCGAAATGATGATCGCCCCAAATGCGCCGACGCCCGCGGCCTCGTCCGCTGTGAAGACGCGACCGTACAAACCGCCAATGATCAACGTGAACAGCGCGAGGATTGGAAGGACGCGCAGCAAAGCTTGCCGCGTTTCAGGCCATGAGCTTTTTTCACCCGCAGGACCGTAGTCGGGTTTGCGCCAGACGACGAAGGCGACAGCCCCCAGATAAAGCAAGATTCCCAGAAGGCCGGGCAAAATGCCGGCCAAAAACAGCTTCCCGATGGATTGACCCGTCAAGAAACCGTAGATGATCAGGATGATGCTGGGCGGGATAAGTATTCCCAACGTACCGCCTGCGGCGACGGATGCGGTCGACAGGCTATCGTGATAGCCAAACTTGCGCATCGGTGGCAGGGCGACTTTGGACATGGTCGCAGCCGTGGCCAGCGATGAACCCGAAACAGCGGAAAAGCCACCGCAGGCCAAAATCGTCGACATCGCCAACCCGCCCGGCAACCGTCCGACCAGCGTGTAGGCCGCGCGGTATAAATCGAGCGCCATGCCGCTTTGCGCGACGATCATGCCCATGAAGATAAACAGCGGTATCACCGACAGCGCGTCGTTCTGGGTCACGTCCAGTATCGAGTCCGCCGCCGGACCCAACCCGGCGGACCAGCGTCCGTCGCGCAGGTAAACAAAGCCGATTGCCCCGATAAATCCCATTGCAATTCCGATCGGCACGCGCAGCAGCACAAGCAAGATGACCAGCGCAAAAGCAATCAGTGAGACTTCCATCTTGGTCAGAGTCCTTCAAGGCCGGATGGCCGGATGATTTTGAGCATTGCACTGACCGCCAACAGTACGCCGGTTATTCCCACGACGAGCGCGATGAAATAAATGAGCGGATATTTTGGGATGAACAGTAGCTCGCTGGTAACGCCGCGCTCCAGTGCCTTGTCCGCGCGCGCGAACAGCCATACCGCCATCGTCAGTAGGCAAAGTGATGTCAGTGCGTCGATACACCGGTCGCGCCAAAACGCAGCGCGGCGTGGGAACAGGTGGTCAAGCAGGTCAACGTCAATCTGTTCGCGCCGCAGGGTGACCACGGGAAACGCAAAGAAGATAGACAACGCCAACAGGATTTGAGCCAGATCCTGACGCCCGAAAATCGGAGCGTTGAAGATATAGCGACCGATAACCTCTACGACTGTCAGACCCATTACGAGCATAAGACAAAGGCCGCTGCCCAACAGGCATAAGCGGGCAAACCAGTGGCTTGCCCGTTTGAGGTTCGATTGTGCGCTCATTTCGCGCTGTATTCGGACATGGTGTCCCGGATCAGTTGCATCGCAGCTTCTGCATCGACGCCCTTGCCAGAGACTTCTTCAAGCACCGATGCCTGTATCTGTGGCACCAGCGCTTCAAACGGGGCGGCTGCATCCCCTTCAAGGTCAATAATCTGACCCGAGGCAGCCTGCGCATCCAGACCCCTCTGGTTGCCGACATCCCATGCTTTGCCCGCGAAGGCCGAGAAATCCTCGCCCAGAGCGGCTCGGATGGCTGCGGCGTCCTCTTCGCCGACGGACTCAAGGAACTCTTCACTCATGATGATCGAGAAAGAGCCGCGATAGAATCCGCCCGGAACGCGATAGGTGTAGGGTAGAACTTCGGTCAAGCGCAGGATGGCAATCGTATCACCCGGAAAGAACGTCCCGTCTGCGACACCGTTAGAGACGGTTTCATAGACTTTGGGCGCGGCAACCTGAACGCCAGCCATGTCCAGCCCTTTGAGAACATCCCCCATAACACCACCGCCCGACCGGATTTTGAGACCCGCGACATCGTCAAGCGAGCTGACTTCCTTGGACAGGTGCAACATGCCCGGGGCATGGACCATCATGGCAACCGGAACAACGCCGTCATGTTCGTTGGCTGCGGCCAGGTATTGCTCGTGCGCTCGCCAATGGGCGGCGGATGCAGCGGCAGAGTCACCTTCAAGCCCCGGAATCTCGATCAGTTTGGTGGTGACAAATCGGCCGGGGTTATACCCATGGAAAATCCAAGCCGCATCCGCGCCGCCATCTTCAATCAGGTCGGCCTGCGCTGGGGGTGAGGCCAGATTGTATTCAATAGCACCGGTCACACGTCCATCGGTTGCTTCTTCGATGCGTGAAATGAACTCTGGCCAGATGATCTCGTTCACGATGTGGCTGGGTGGCAGCCATGATGAAACCACCATGGTTTTCTCTGCCCAGGCAGAGCCCCCTGCCAGCAACGTGGAAATCCCCAGCCCAAGGGCCGCAAATGTCTGTTTCATGTTGTCCTCCCATAACAAAAGCTGCGGACAGCTTTTGAACACAGTTTCATAAACCAACCGGTCGGTCAACTATTGGTGAGCGCCATTTTGCCACCTCGGGCGCTGGTTTTTAGCCCGAATACGCCTTGGGTGAGAGCTTGGGCAGGTCCGCCAGCAAACCAGTGACGCGGTCGTGACAGATCGCCAAGGGTCCGTCAGGGACAAGGGAAATATGCGCCCAGCTTGAACTTCGTAGTGCGATCTTGCGCCAATGATGCAGCAGTAGCAGCCGCACCGCCGCCAGGGGCAGGGGCGCAAGCTCTGTTTCCCGGACGCGGCCCGCCAGGTCGAAAAGGCGTTGCGCGTGAAACAGAGTCTGAGGGGGAACGATCCGAGTAGAAAACCAATCGGGTATCGCGTCCATATCCAGCCGCAGGCAGACTTCGGACCCATCGCCTAGGGCAGAGTCCATCGGAACCAAAAGCAGTGACCGCTCAAGTCGGATTGCCGGGTCGGGCGCTTCGATGTCTTCCTTGGTCAACAGAAACTGCCAGCCTTCCGGGTATTTGACATCTTGCCTATAGACGTCCTCGTAAGCGGCATGCGTTTCTGCAAGGCCGTGGTCTGAAAGGCTGTAGGTGACTTCGCGCCCAGATTTTGTAGATACGATCCACCCGTCTTTTCTGAGCCGGTGCAAGGCGACCCGCATGGCTTCGGTTTTTATGCCCACATGCCCTAACAGCAAGCCCAGCTCCTTGCCTGTAACATGCTGGCCGTTGAGGTCGCCGAACAAGGTGACGATCAGTGACCATGTCTTTATTGGTTCAAGCGTACTGAGGTCTTCAATCAGAGTTTCTGCCGGGGTCAAATGCGGGTCTTTCCAAAAGGCTTAAACTAGGGCTGGCCTCTTGGATACCATGTGGGCGTGTTGCGTGGCTATGGGAAAACCCGGTGGTCAGGCTTTCTTGAAAGCGTTCATTGTCAGCAACTGGTATTCCGCGGCCATATCGCCATTTTGATTGAGCAGGGAGACATGCCACCGAACCTCACCATAATCCCGATTGCGCGGCGTTTTTTGTAGAACGGTAAGGCGCACATGAATGCTGTCGCCCGGCTGAACGGGCTTTAGAAACCGCAGGTTGTCCAACCCGGTATTGGCCAGGACCGGGCCTTCGTCCGGTTGAACAAAAAGTCCGGCTGCAAAGCTTAGTAAAAGATACCCGTGGGCGACCCGACCGGGAAAGAACGGGTTCCGTTTGGCGGCAGCATCATCCATGTGGGCATAGAAGGTGTCGCCGGTGAAATGGGCAAAGGTTTCGATGTCATCCAGCGTGATTTCACGTTCCCCGGTGTACAAGGTTTCCCCAATTTCAAGCTCGTCGAATGTGCGCGTGAACGGGTGGGCGCGGTCCGTGCGTTCCTTGGCACCGGGAACCCATTGTTGCCCAATGCGGGTCAGGATGTCAGGGCTGCCCTGAATGGCGGTGCGCTGCATGTAGTGCATTACGCCGCGCACGCCGCCCATCTCCTCACCGCCACCGGCGCGACCGGGTCCGCCATGCACCATATGCGGCAGAGGAGAGCCGTGGCCTGTGCTTTCCTTCATCGAAGTCCGGTTGTTGAAATAAAGTCGACCGTGGAATGCCCCGGCACCCAGCGCGACGGATCTTGCGATGTCCAGATCATTGGTGATTACCGATGCCACAAGGCTACCGCCGCCCCGATTGGCCATGTCTATGGCATGATCCAGATCGCGATAGGGCATCACGGTGGAAACAGGGCCGAACGCCTCGACCGAGTGCAGCAGGTTGGCGGTGTCAGGTGACGCGCAATGAAACAGCATTGGGGGCACAAAAGCTCCGTTAACGGGGTCTGCCCCATGAACCTCAAAGTCGTCGGGGTTTCCGAAAACACGTTCCGCCTCTTGCCCGATCAAGGCAGCCTTTTCCAGAACGTCGCGCCTTTGGGTCTGAGACACCAATGCGCCCATCTGAGTCTTTTCCGCGGCCGGGTCGCCGATGACAATCGATCCAAGCTGATCGCGTAACCTGCTTATTACGGCGTCAACCTGAGATTCTGGTGCCATGATGCGCCGAATGGCCGTGCATTTCTGACCGGCCTTGGTGGTCATTTCGCGTGTGATTTCCTTGATGAACAGATCAAACTCTGGCGTGCCGGATACAGCATCCGGCCCGAGGATCGAGGAATTCAGGCTGTCCTGTTCGGCAATGAACCGCGTCGCATTCTGGTGAAAACAGGACGCGCCGTGCAACGTCCTGGCCGTTGCTGCCGAGCCCGTGAAACTGACGATATCCTGTCCACCCAAGTGATCCAGAACTGGCCCAAGACTGCCGGAAATCAGTTGAATGGAGCCTTCTGGCAGCACGCCGCTGTCTAACATCATCCGCACGCATCGCTCGGTGACATAGCATGTCGCCGTCGCAGGTTTCACGATCGCCGGGACGCCCGCCAAAAGGGTCGGGGCCAGCTTTTCGAGCATGCCCCATACCGGGAAATTGAACGCGTTGATGTGAAGCGCCACTCCGGTCAGTGAGGTGCAAATGTGCTGACCCAGAAACGTTCCCTGACGCGACAGCCGTTCGATCTGGCCATCCAGATAGACCGTGTCATCGGGCATCTCGCGTCGGCCTTTGCTGGCATAGACCATCAGCGTGCCGATGCCGCCGTCAATGTCGATCAGGTGATCACTTTGTGTTGCGCCCGTCGAAAACGAGATATCATATAGCGCCTGTTTTTGTTGCTCCAGGTGTAGCGCCAGCGCCTTGAGCATCCGCGCACGGTCGTGAAACGTCATCTTGCGCAGGGCAGGGCCGCCCTTTTCGTACGCGTATTGCAGCAGTGCCGAAACATCCAACGCGCTGTTGCCTGCGCGACCGATCACGTCTCCGGTTACGGCGGAATGAATATCGCGGGCCGAACTGTCGCACCCGATCCACTGGCCTGCGATATAGCTTTCAACGCTTTGTACGGTCATGTGGCATTCCTCGCGTCTGGTTCCGGTATGACTCCAATCATTAATTGACCTACCGGTCGGTTTATGAAATGTTTAAGGACAAGGCTAAGGAAGATCAAGGAGAATATGGTGTCCGACACTGTGCTTGTCACGCGGCACGCGGACTGGGTCGAGCTTACTTTGAACCGTCCGGAAAAGCTGAACAGTTTTAACGACGAGATGCATCTGGCCCTGCGCGACGCGTTGAATGCCGCACATTCCGAAGCTGCGAGGGCAGTGCTGCTTACCGGTGCGGGGCGTGGTTTTTGCGCGGGTCAGGATTTGGGTGATCGTGATCCGTCAACCCTCGACGGGCCGCCGGATCTGGGGCGGACGCTGGCAACTTTCTATAATCCCTTGATCCGGCAAATCCGGTCCTTTGAGGCACCGGTTATTTGCGCCGTGAATGGTGTTGCCGCGGGTGCAGGCGCAAATGTGGCGTTGGCCTGCGACATCGTGCTGGCCTCTGACACAGCTAAATTCGTGCAGTCGTTTTCCAAAGTTGGTCTGGTTCCGGACGCAGGCGGGTCATGGTTGCTGACGAGGCGTTTGGGTGAGGCGCGCGCCATGGCGCTGGCAATGACGGCAGAACCTCTTACAGCGCAAAAAGCCGAGGCATGGGGTCTGATCTGGAAATGCGTTGCACAAGATGCGCTGATGACCGAGGCGCGGCTGTTGGCGGAAAGATTGGCACAAGGGCCGACCCTGGGTCTGTCTCGTACCAAAGAGGCGATTCAGGCAGCCGCGCATAACGATCTGGACGCTCAGTTGGATCTTGAGGCTAAGTTGCAGAAAACCTGCGGCGAAAGCGCCGATTACGCCGAAGGTGTGTCGGCCTTTCTGCAAAAACGGCTACCAAGTTTCGAGGGGCGCTAGCATGACACCAAAAGAGCGCGCCGAACGCGCAGCGCAAGCAATGTGGAGCGCGGATAATGCAAGCCCGTGGGTCGGGCTTCAGATCGACAAAGTCGACGAAGGCCAAGCCACGTTGTCAATGACGGTCGAGCGACACCATGCGAATGGTCATGGCATCTGTCACGGCGGCATAATCTTTATGCTGGCCGATAGCGCATTTGCGTTTGCCTGCAACAGTCGCAATCAATCCACGGTCGCCCAGCACAACACGATTTCCTATATCGCGCCGGGCCGATTGGGGGACAGGCTTATTGCAGAGGCACGTGAAGTCAGCCTGACGGGACGCAGCGGTATTTATGATGTCACCGTTACCAACCAGCTCAACGAAGTGATTGCTGAATTCCGAGGCTGTTCCCGCGCCGTACCGGGCCAGTTGTTCGAGGAATAGGGGAGGAGCCAATGAAAGATCTGACACCGGCCCGAGATATGCTCGATCCGATTGAAATCGCATCCATCGACGAGATCCGCGCCTTGCAGTTGCAGCGCCTGAAATGGTCGGTGAAGCACGCATATGAAAACGTGCCCATGTATCGGCAAAGGTTCGATGAGGCGGGTGTGCATCCGGATGATTTGCAAACGTTAAGTGACTTGGCAAAATTTCCTTTCACTTACAAAGACGACCTACGCGCAAACTACCCCTTTGGGCTATTCGCCGTCCCGCGTGAACAGATCGTGCGGGTCCATGCCTCATCTGGAACGACGGGCAAACCAACCGTCGTGGGATATACGCGTCGCGATATCGATATGTGGGCAAATCTTGTCGCCCGGTCGATGAGGGCCAGCGGCACCAAACCGGGTGACATCGTGCACATAGCCTACGGCTATGGTCTGTTCACCGGCGGGCTAGGTGCGCATTACGGTGCGGAGCGTTTGAATTGCACGGTCGTTCCGGTGTCTGGCGGAATGACAGAGCGGCAAGTCATGCTGATACAGGATTTCAAGCCCAGCACGATCATGGTGACCCCGTCGTACATGCTCAACATTCTTGAACAGTTTCGTGCCGCCGGAATCGACCCGCGGGACAGTTCGCTGGATGTCGGGATTTTCGGCGCAGAACCCTGGACCAACGCGATGCGGGCAGAAGTCGAGGATGCCTTCGATATGCACGCGGTCGATATCTATGGGCTTTCGGAAATCATGGGGCCGGGTGTAGCGAACGAATGTATCGAGACCAAAGACGGGTTGCACATATGGGAGGATCATTTCTACCCCGAGGTCATAGACCCCGAAACAGGTGAGGTTCTGCCAGACGGAGAAATCGGTGAGTTGGTCTTTTCAACACTCACCAAAGAAGGGCTGCCGATGATACGCTACCGTACGCGCGATCTGACCCGGCTGTTGCCGGGGACAGCGCGTTCAATGCGGCGGATGGAGAAAATCACCGGGCGATCCGACGACATGATTATCCTGCGCGGTGTGAATGTCTTTCCCACTCAGGTCGAAGAACTGGTTCTGGCGACCCCTGACCTTGCACCCTATTTCCAAATTGAATTGACCCGCGATGGCCGCATGGACGCGATGACCGTGCATGTCGAGGCTGGGTCCGACGCCGCTTCGTCAGAGGTGAGAAACGCTGCGGCAGGGGTCTTGTCTAAGAAGATCAAAGACACCATAGGGGTTGGAACCAAAGTGACCGTCGGAGCCCCCGGCACAGTCGAGCGCAGTCAGGGTAAGGCCCGCCGCGTGATCGACAACAGACCAAAGGAGTAAGCCCGTGGCGCGCACGATCGCAAAGGACCACGACCAGAAGCGTCAGAGCATCCTCTCTGTTGCGGCCAGTGTTTTCGCCCGAGAGGGCATCGCGCGTGCCTCGATGAACCAGGTGGCGAAAAGCGCCGGGATATCAAAGGCTAATATCTACCACTATTATGACAGCAAAGAGGCATTGCTGTTCGATATCCTGGACTCATATCTCTCGGAATTGAACGATCGGGTCTCGGGCGTGGACTTGGAAGGCAAGCCTCCCGAAGAACAACTGCATCTGGTTTTGCGCGAGTACCTGCTGGCCTATGAGGGCATGGACTATGAGCACAACATTCAAAGCGAAGGCGTGTCGTTGTTGCCAGAGGACAAGCAAAAGGTGCTGAAAGCCTACCAGAAGGACATGGTCACGCAGATGAGCGGCATTCTGGATGCGGTCAGCGGCGGCAAGCTGAGCACAGAACGACGGCTGCTGCGCGAGCTGACTATGTCGGTCTTTGGGATGTTGAACTGGTATTACATGTGGCACCCAAAGGCGACGCGTTCCGACCGCGAGGATTATGCGGTAACCATGGCGCGGTTCATTGTGGCCGGATTGCCGGGCGTGCAGGCCGCGGACTAGTGCCCGGCCTCGTCGTAGTCCCAAACCACTTTGTCTGACACAGGAAAACACTGACAGGTCAGAACAAAGCCCGCCTCAACCTCGTAATCTTCCAGTGCGTGGTTCGCCACCATTTCAACCTCGCCTTCAACCACCCGCGCCTTGCAGGTTGAACACACCCCGGCTTTGCAGGCATGCGGTGCGTCCAGATTTTCGGCAAGGGCGGCTTCCAGCAGACTCGTATCCTTTGGAATGGTAAAGCTGCGGCTGACACCGCCCAAGGTGACGCGGCCTTTGATCCCCTTGTCGTCATTGTTTCTTGAAGCGGCCCGTGACTTGGCCCGCCCAGGTTGCGAAGACGCGAACAATTCGTACCTAATCTGATCCTTGGTCAGTCCGTGATCTTTCAAGGCTTGCGAAATCGCCAACATCATTGGTTCCGGCCCACAGATATAGGCCAGAGATACCGAATTGATGTCGATCCAGTGCCGAAACAGTGCCGTACATTTCTCACCGTCTACCCGCCCTTGGAAAAGGTCGATTTCCTGGCTGTCATCCTCGAGGATGTGAACGATATTCAGCCTTTGCAGATAGCGGTTTTTCAGGTCCTCCAACTCTTCCCGAAACATGATCGTGTTTGGGTTCCGGTTCGCGTAAACCAGTGTGAAACGCGCGGATGGGTCCTCGGACAGCGCGGTTTTCAGGATCGACAGGATCGGCGTGATGCCAGACCCGCCAGCAAACCCCAGATAGTGTGGCGCATCCACGTCGGCTGCCGCGTGAAAATTGCCCATTGGGGGCATCGCGTTCATCACGTCCCCCACTTTCAGTTCCGAGTTGACCCAGTTTGAAAAGGCTCCTCCGTCGACACTCTTGACTCCGACCTGCAAGATGCCCTCGTGCGGTGCCGCGCAGATAGAGTAGGACCGGCGCAATTCCTCGCCATCAAAATTTCTTTTGAAGGTCAGGTACTGCCCCGGCGCGAAGGCAAAGTTCTCTGGAACTTCCGCCTTCAACGTCACTACGACGGCATCGCGGATAGTTTTATGGATATCTGTCACCGTGAGAGGATGAAACTTGGCCATGATGTGGGACCTCAGATGCATTTGAAATAGTCGAAGGGTTCCAGACAGTCTTTGCACCGCCATTGCGCCTTACATGGGGTCGAGCCAAATTGACTGATCTTTTCCAACTGGTCGGATTTGCAATGCGGACATCGGGACGGCCCGCCGGCAGGTTGGGGGGGTGCGATCCCGAAATCTTCAAGCCTTGCACGGCCTTTCTCGGACAACCAATCAGTTGTCCAGGCAGGTGCGATGCGCATTTGGATGTTCAAATTGTCCACGCCATTCCGTGCAAGCGCGGTTTCGATGTCCATCGAGATCACAGCCATTGCCGGGCATCCTGAATAGGTCGGCGTTATGGTCACAGTCACTTGATCCTGCGCGACCGAGACATCGCGGATGACGCCCAAGTCTACTACCGAAATCACCGGAATCTCCGGGTCAGGCACTGTTTCGAGCCAATCCCAAATTTGCGCTTCGCTTACGGACATGGCACCTACCACGCGGCTCCGGGGTAGGAACGTTGCAGGGTCTGCATGACGGCCAGCATGTGGCCTAGATGTTCCGTGTGTCTGAAACCCCTGCGGCCTCCGCTCTGCGCGTAGCTTCCTTCGGGCACGGTCAGACATGCCTCGTTCAGAACGCGCTGTACCGTGTCCAGCCAGAACGCGCGCATATCCGAGGGCAGAGGGGCGATTCCGGCCTCGGCCATTGCGTCGTCGGTTGCATCGTCGGCAAACATTTCACCGCTATATGGCCAGAGATACGACAGCGCATCAGCCATCCGATGATTGCTTTCGGCGGTTCCGTCACCCAAGGCAATAACGGTGTGGGACGACCGGTCGAGGTGATACAGAGCCTCTTTCAGGCACTTCGCCGCGATTTCGGCCACGCGAGTATCCGCCGAGTCCTGCAACCGTGTCAGCCACGGCACCTGATACGCGTCGAACAGGAACTGCCGCATCTGAGTGTGCCCAAAATCACCGTTTGGCACTTCGAGCATCAAAAGGTTCCGAAAGTCGTAAACGTCCCGCAGGAAGGCCAGATCATCGGCAGACCGATCAGCGCCTTCGACTTCGCCAGCGTATCCCAGCCACAGCTGCGTCTGTCCGATCAGGTCCAGCGCCATGTTCGCCAGCGCGATATCTTCCTCCAAAACCGGTGCCACGCCACACCATTCGGACGTCCTGTGCCCCAGAACCAATGCGTTGTCCCCTTGTCGCAAGAGGAACTCGAACAACGGGCTATTCTGCTGCGCCAGCATCACATTTTCCCCACTTCTTCGGGTATGTCATAAAAGGTCGGGTGCCGGTAAACCTTGTCACGGGCCGGATCAAACAGTGGACCCTTGTCCGAGGGGCTGGATGCCGTGATCTTTTCGGCCTCGACGACCCAGATGCTGACGCCTTCGTTCCGCCTGGTATAAACGTCGCGCGCATTGCGGATTGCATGTGCCGCGTCCGCAGCGTGCAAAGAGCCGACATGACGGTGGCTCATTCCGTGCTGCCCGCGAATAAATACTTCCCAAAGTGGCCATTCGTTGTTCTGTGTCATCGGGTTACTCCGCGGCTTGAGAGCGTTTCTTGGATTTTTGCGCGTGGGCAAGCATCGCCTCACGAACCCATGCGCCGTCGTCCCACGCTTTGCGGCGTGCGCTTAGGCGCTCGGCATTGCAGGGACCGTTGCCGGATATCACTTCAAAGAATTCCGACCAGTCAGGCTCGCTGAACTCGTAATGGCCGGTTTCGTCGTTCCAGCGCAGGTTTTCGTCAGGGATCGTCAGGCCCAAAAACTCGGCTTGGGGAACGGTTTCATCAACGAATTTCTGTCGCAGCTCATCGTTGGTGTTGATCTTGATCTTCCACGCCATTGACTGCGCGGAATGGACACTGTCCTTGTCCGATGGTCCGAACATCATCAACGCGGGATACCAGAACCGGTTCAGCGCATCCTGCGCCATGCGCTTTTGATCGGCGGTGCCCTCTTTCGCCATCTTGATCATGATGTGATAGCCTTGGCGCTGGTGAAAGCTTTCTTCCTTGCAGATACGCACCATGGCGCGGGCGTAAGGCCCGTAGGATGTGCGCTGCAGCGGCACCTGATTCATGATCGCAGCACCATCGACCAGCCAGCCGACCGCGCCCATATCGGCCCAAGTCAGGGTGGGGTAGTTGAAGATTGACGAGTACTTCATCCGTTCGGAATGAAGCATTTCAACCAACTCGTCCCGACTGACCCCAAGCGTTTCCGCAGCGCAATACAGGTAAAGACCGTGGCCTGCTTCGTCTTGCACCTTGGCCAGCAGGTTTGCTTTTCGTTCAAGCGTCGGTGCGCGGGTGATCCAGTTGCCTTCGGGCAATTGGCCGACAATCTCGGAATGTGCATGCTGACCGATTTGGCGGATCAGAGTTTTCCGGTAGGCGTCCGGCATATAGTCCTTCGGCTCAATCTTTTCGCCTTGATCAATGCGATCCTGAAAGGCCCGGTCCTCGGGGCTCATGTCGTCGCGGGACTGTACACCTTTGCCGGTGGATTTGACCATCTGTGCATACATGTTTGCGCACTCCTCAAACGCAATAACCTGCAAATGCCGATCCCCGTCGGCGAATCCATAAGTGATTCAGCGTCAGGATCTTTGGTGCATAATATGTTACTGAAATGTACAAAAGCAATATTTATGTAACATATTTTGACGAAACGCTCTGCTTGAGAGTTTGCGCCGCATCGACAATAGATGTTTCAAGTAGGACAGGAGGCCGACGGAATGCAGAGTTTGAGCGTTAATATCATTGGCGCCGGGCGGGTCGGTCAGACATTTGCCCGACTTTTACAGGACAGGGCGGGCTATGTCCTTCAGGACGTCTCGAGCGCGCGCGGGGCATCGGCGCAAGCTCTCGTTCGTGCGGTCGGGCAGGGCCGCGCAGTTGATGATCTGGCCGAGGTTCGACCGGCCGATATTTGGCTGCTGACCGTGCCTGATACTCAGATCGCTTCCGTCGCGGGCCAACTTGCCGAGGTCTTTCAGGCGCGGGCAAAGCCCACTGCTTCGCCCTTTGCGTTTCATTGCAGCGGCTTTTTCCCTGCCGCTCAGATGGCCGCCTTGCGCCAGTTGAATTGGAGGCTGGCAAGTGTGCATCCGGTTCTTTCTTTTGCCGATCCAAAAGTTGCCGAAACACAGTTCCAGGGTGCGCTTTGCGGCGTTGAAGGAGACAGCGATGCAAGCGGAGTGGCAACAGCTCTGTTCGAGACACTTGGCGCCACATGCTTTCCCATTAGCTCTGATCGCAAGAGCCTATACCATGCTGCCGCAGTCATCTCGAATAACTTCACGGTTGTTCTGCAGGCCGTTGCGCGCGAGGCATGGGAATCGGCAGGTGTGCCCGATCACATTGCCCGGCAGTTGAATGAAACGCTGCTGCGCGGAACGTGTGAAAATATCTGCGCGCAAGGCCCCCAGGCCGCTTTGACCGGCCCGGCAGCCAGGGGTGACGATTTTGTGGTCAAAACCCAAGGTCAGGATGTGTCCAATTGGCATCCCGGGGCCGGGCGCGTTTACAGCGATCTCAGCAAGCTGGCCAAGTCACTCAGCAAGAGCGGAAAGACATTCTAGCGCGTGGGCCTGTGTCATCGGCCGAAGACCCGCCTCTTATCGCAGCGCTTTGCCCCAATCCAGTTTCCAGACACTTAAGCCAGTGATCAGGCCAAAGACCGCCATTCCGACAAATACTGTGCTGAAGAACAGGTCAATTGAGGCCCCTGATCGCATAAGGAGCCAACCCATAACAGCCACAAGAACGAGCCGCGAAGTTCCAGCTATGATCGGCCAAATCACCTGTCCCGCAGCCTGAGATGCGAAATAGAGGCACAGTCCAAGGCCCATGAACGCGTATCCGGGTCCCGCCCAACGGAAATATGCGGCGGATGCGGCAAGTACTTCGGGGTCATTCGTGAACAAGCCGGACCAAAGCGTTGGAAATATGGCGACGGCACAGCCAACGAACCCTAGAACCACTGCGCCCATCAGCCCTCCGATCCAGCCGGCAGCTCTGGCGCGGGCAAGGTCCCCTGCACCAATTGCTGTGCCAACAAGGGGCAGTGTTCCAATGCCGACTGAGAAGGCGATCGGGATCAAGAGGAATTCCAATCGTGCCCCAATGCCATACCCCGCAATTTCGGCTGCACCCTGCGACGAAATATAGATCGTAAGAAGCATCGCGGTCAGCGTGCCCTGTATCGGTGACAGGCACGCCAGACCACCAACACGACCGATTTCGGACAGGATCGACCGGTTCATTTTGCCAAGGTCAAAGCTGAGCCGTACCTGACTTGGGCCAAAACGCAAGATAGCAATGCTTGCCACTGCGCCGCAGGAAAAGGCGATCACTTGCCCCCAAGCGATACCGGCAATTCCCAGATCCAAAACGATGCCCAACACTCCGCCCAGCACCATCTGGCTGATCGCAACTGAAATGGTTAATATGGCCGGACCTGTCATATGCCCTGACCCTCGCAACACCGAAACAAGGGCGTTCATGATCCAAAGCCCGGGAATTGCAAAGGCGGCAACCCGCGCATAGCTCCACGTGAAGTCCAGAACTTCCCCCTGAGCACCCATTGCCCCGAGCAGAGTAGGTCCGGCCCAAAGCAGTCCAGCGGCAAAAGTCAGCCCCAGCAGAGCGCCGATAACAAGCGCGTGCAAGCCCATTACCTTGGCTCGGTCAATGTCCCCGGACCCCAGCGCCCGACTGACGGCCGAGGACACGCCTCCGCCCAAAGCGCCGGCTGACATCATGTGTTGCAACATGACGAGAGGGAAAATGAAGGCATGGCCAGCAAGCGCCTGAACGCCAAGAAGCCCGACATAGTAGGTCTCGACCGTGGCCGAGGCTGTCACGATCGTCATGGCCGCAAGGTTGGGGACCGCAAAGCGGACCATTTGCGGCAGGATGGGTGCAGTTAGTAGTTCGGGTTTTATCATGTTGAGTAGCGTCGCGCAGTGAGAGGAGGATTGGCGCAAGTTGCCGCGAATAGTCCGAGCGATAAGGCCCCGGTCAATCGTTGCAACTGTTCAGTTGCGTCACGTTTTTCGTTTTTGAGCGTGACGCTGGGTCGGAAGTGTCGATTGCCTTAAAATGATGCGTAAACGAGGCCTTGGGTGGCAGGTTCGATTCAGAACTATTCGTGTGGCTTTCAAAGCTGGGTGTTATTTTCGGTCATGCCCGCTGGTAGCCCGAAATTAAGTCACCCGTGTCCGCGCCAAAGCCCCTTGAGAAGATGTCGTGATAGCCTGATCTGGCTGGGAAGGTATCCGTTGGCCTTGGGTGCGGCGTCATCGTGATCTCGGACCCGATGATTATAGAAGATGTGGAAATCTGGTGGCGGAAGCTGCGCCTGCTCGACGATCCGCGCCGAAGGCACCAGCAGCAGTTTGGGAAGCAGCGGGATTTCCAGCTTTTCCAAGGCGGGATTTCCGCAGCTTGTGCATTTTCCGCGCTGAACAACCGGGGGCTGTTTCAGACACTCATACGCAATTTGACCGCATTCTGTCTGATCCACGTGCGAGGGTTGGTACAACAGCACGTCGCCAAATTCTGCATTGTTGAACCTCTGACAGATCGTACAGTGGCAGATCGCCCGAAACAGCGGGCGACCTTGTGTTTTGAATTTGACCTGTCCGCAAGCGCAGCGTCCGTTAGACTGAGTCATGATTGCTCCCCAATTTTTTAGCAGCTACGCAATCATGCTCTGACGCGTTTGACGGCTTTTCCGTTTTTCCAGAAGCGGTACATGACCTTAAGAGCGGGCCAGACGCCGTCGGCCTTGGTCTGGACCTTTTTGCCCTGCGAGATCCGTTCCAGTTGCATCGTGTACCAGCTGATCTCCATGATCGCCATCGCGTCGATCTTCTTGATGCCCGAGCGGATCGGGGCGACCGGCGATGCGTGGCTGGGGTTCTGCATCACATGCGCGCCAAACTTCACGTCCACGGCAAAGGGCCGGGCAACTCCGGCCATGTCGACGGCACCCGAGGCCAGCGCCTCGCTCATGCCAGCCGCCGAGCGGAACCCGCCCGTCACAACCAAAGGAGTGTCGATCTGCTTTTTCACCTTCTCGGCATATTCCAGGAAATACGCCTCGCGCTTCTTGGTGCTTTCTTTCTTGGCCTCGGCCTTGCCCCTGCGGTTCACCGGATTTTCCCAGCTGCCGCCCGAGATTTCGATCAGGTCAACGCCAAGCCGGTCCAGACGCTTGGCCACCTCGATCGAGTCCGCCTCGGTGAAGCCGCCCTTCTGGAAGTCCGAGGAATTGATCTTGATGCCCACATTGAACCCGCCGCCGGTGCGCGCTCGGATGCGGTTGTAGACCTCCTCGACAAAGCGGAAGCGGTTGTCAAAGCTGCCGCCCCACTTGTCCTCGCGCCGGTTGTGATGCGGCGACAGGAACTGGCCGATCAGATAGCCATGCGCGCCGTGAAGCTGAACGCCCGAGAACCCGGCCTCCTCCAGACGCGCGGCGGCTTCTGCAAACCGGTCGATGATCTCTTCGATCTCGGCATCCGTCAGCGCGCGCGGAGGGACGAACAGGTCATTCTCGATCGGCACGACCGAGGGCGCAACGGGCGCGTCATTCACCATCTTCGGCGATTGCTTGCCGGGATGGTTCAGCTGCGGCCAGATATGCGTGTTGGTCGCCCGCCCCGTCGCCGCCCATTTGCGCAGAAGCTCCATGTTGCTGTCCAGCAGCGTGTCAACGACCAGCGGCTCGTTCATGTGCTTGCCGTCGACCATCATGTTGCCGGTGATCAGAAGGCTCGCTCCGCTGTTGGCCCAAGCCTCGTACAACGACACATGCGCAGGTGTCGCACGCCCATCCGCCGTCGCCAACGCCTCGTTCATCGAAGCCTTGCAAATACGGTTCCGAAGGACCGTACCAGACCTAAGTGTCAGGGAATCCCCTAGCGTCGCGGGTTTAAGATTTTCCTGAGCCGTCTTCGTTTCAGGCGGCTGTGTTGTCAGAGTGGCAACCATCAGATTTGCTCCCTTTTCTGCGGCGCCGACTGTGCAGTGCGGAAAGCCTTTGGGTCATTGAATGCCAAGGCGTCACACTGTGGGTCGCAAAAGCGCCGTGATCTCTTGCACGCTATGTATGTCACCACATCCAAGATGCCGATGTTTGGAGCGGACATGTTTTTGACATTTTCGGCCATTCTCTGTACTGCGCGACTCATGGATAGAAATTCGCGAAATAGATCTCCGGGCAGCATACGTATCTTGTGCGAGGCGGCCCCCGGCTTTGGGGTGGCGCCTGAAACCTGCCTGCTAGGCACCGGACTGGTTACGTTTGACCTGTATGGGAACGACACCAAGGTGTCCCTGACGCAGGAAATAACCGCAATTGAAAACTTTCTGCATCATGCTCCACGGCGCCATGGATTGGGGCTCGAAATCGGGCGACGTTTTCGACCCGAAGTGTTTGGAATATGGGGGTACGCGATCCTCAGCAGTCCAAGTTTTCGGGCCGGCCTGAAGGTTGCTATGGACTATGTGAACCTGTCTTTTCTTTTTGCCAATCTGGAGTTGGTCGAGGACGATGACACACCGCGATTGATCTTCGATACCAGCGATCTGCCTGCAGGTATCAGGAGCTTTGTGCTAGAGCGTCATCTGACAGTCATGGCCAATTTCAGCCAAGAGGTGTTGCCCGGGTTCTCATTGTCGAACCTGACGTTTCGCACGACGGTCCAGGACCCCGATTTTGCCACGGCCGTTCACAGCTATCTTGGCGTCAACGTCGCTATTGGGTGCGATACGGATGCCATCGTTCTTCCCGAAAAATTGCTTGATCTGCCTCTGCCCAAGCATGATCCCGCCGCGATGGAATACTGCCTGCGTCAGTGCCAAACCCTGCTGAATATCGAGGAAGACACACAGCCCAATCTGACCTCGCAGGTGCGCGAAGCGACCTTGATGGAGATGGGAAACGATCCGACAATCGTCTCGATCGCGTCCAAGCTGGGTGTAAGCGAGCGCACGTTACGGCGGCGTCTGTCGGAAGAAGGTAGCAGTTTCAGGAAAATTTACGTCGAGGCGCGCCTGGCCATAGGCTACGAGTTGCTAAGTACGGCCGGGCTGGATGTATCGACCGTCGCGTGGCGGACAGGATATTCGGAGCCTTCCAGTTTTGTCAGAGCGTTCACCGGACAATACGGCTATCCTCCGGGCTCTTTGAGAAAGCGTGCGGGACAATCTGTCGAGCGTTTGACCGGATGACAGCGCTTCACTGGGCTTCGTTCAAACTGCGGGCAGATTGCGCAATGAGATCAGTCAGCCAGGAATGACCCGGATCAGTGGTTCGGCTTTTGTGCCAATAAAGGCTCATCTCAATGTTTGGACTTTCAAATGGCAATTCCAGCGTGGTCAACTTTCCTGCACCAACAAGCGGATGAGCCAGTCGGCTTGGTATTACCGCGATCAGATCGGTTTCGGCCACGACTTGCGGCATCGAAACAAAGCTGGACATCTGCATTACAATATTCCGCGCAGGAAGGGCACTGCCCATCATGAACTCCAAAGGGGTTGTCCTTCGGCTGTTCTGGCTGCGTAGCACGCCGGAACGCCGAACCAGAGACACTTGTGGCAACGTCTGGAACTGTTCCAGCGAAATGCCAGTTTGGGCGCAGGGGTGATCTGTTGCGCAAATCAGGGTCAGGGACTCTTGTAGGAGGCTGAGCGAGTCAAAGTGGTCCTCGGGCAGTCCGGTGTAGTCAAAGGCATAGCTTAACCGTCCATCTTTCAATCTGGTTGGAATGTCGTCCAGATAATCGGGATGAATCTTCCATTTCAGATTTGGGGCGCGCTTTCGAGCCGCATGCATAAAGACCGAGGCCCACAGATGTTCGACAGCGTGGTTCATCGAGATGTCAATTGTACGGGAAAAAGTGGCGGCCGAAAAAGCCTGTCCTTCGATGCCGCTCCGAATGAGACCAAGCGCAGGAGCGATTTGCGCGTGCAGCTCAATTGCCCGTTGCGTGGGCCTCAGCCCTCTGCCGGTGCGCACGAACAGGTCATCTTCAAATCCCAGTCGCAACCTCTTGAGCGCGTTGCTGACCGCTGGCTGGCTCATGTTCAGACGCTCGGCGGCTTTAGAGAGATGTTGTTCCTGCATAAGCGAATCGAAAATCGGAAGCAGGTTTAAGTCGTGGTTTCTGAGCATTGTTCGCAACATTCACCGTGATGATAATATTCTTAGATAATATAAATTAGACACTATAACAATTCTACATACTTTCCTCCGAAACTTTTTCAATTGGGAGGATCGAGTCGTGAATGACAATGCCAGAGCGAAATTCCGCGCAAAATATCGTGCCGAAGTAAGCCCCAACTACAGTGGGTTTCTGCACCTCGCCGTGGTGGTTTTTGGCGCGGGTTCGCTGATCTGGTGGGGCGTGAGCAAGCTTGTTGATTTTCAACTCTACCAACTTTGGTTCGTTGTCGTGGCATATGTTGCGTACAATCTGGGCGAATGGGCGTCTCACAAGTATTGGGGTCACAAAAAGACAAAGTTGTTCAAGTTGTTCTACCAGCGCCACACGGGGGATCATCACACCTTTTTCGTAGATAAGGCGATGGAATACGAAATGGTTCTGGATTGGCGGGTGGTGATATTCCCGATTTACCTGCTGTTTGTGACAACCGCCTTCCTCTCGGTCCCTGGTGCTCTGGTGTCCTACTTTCTGTTTGGTGGAAACTATGGGTACTTGTTCTTCATCACGATGACCTCGTGCTATCTGGCATACGAAGTTCTGCACTTCAGTTACCATTTGCAGCGCGGCTCGGTTCTCGAACGTATTTTCCGCCTGATTCCAGGATGGACATATCTGCGCCTGTTTCACACGGTTCATCACAACCGCGATCTGATGGCAGAAGGCAACTTCAACATCACCTTGCCGTTGTTCGACTGGATACTCGGCACCCTGTATTTTGACGCTGAATCGAGCGGGAAGACCTCAAAGAAGGGCAGGGCGGCGCAAACCTAATACAGTCTTGCGTTGCGGATGGCGGGCTGAGCCCGCCATTTTGCGTTTCAAGTGCTCGCCTTACTGCGAGCTTAGGGAAATACCCTTGATCGGCAGGCGGCCAACGCGATCAGGCCGCCGCGCCGATATGAATATTTGGCCGAATGTGTCAACATATTGTCCGGTCAAGCGCTGTCACCGCTGGCTCTATCCAGTATTTTTTTTGCAACGGGATGAGGCGTGGTTACCCCACGTACAGGACGGAGGAGGACCGGCCGATGCAAAGGCACCGGTCCGTCAATACGGAGACCAAAAGGCACAAGCATTTTCGTACGTCAGTTCACCACTGAAGCGATCAATGAACTTGCGGCTACAATGATCAAGGCAACCGAGTGATCGGCAGTCGGGTCAACAAAACAGTGAATTTTTAAATACCAGTCACCACAACCGGTAGGCCCGCTTGAATGCCGCGATGACGGCACAGGCGGGCCCATTTTCATACAAATACGGGAGAGCACGATGGATTTTGCAATTAACGTAGGGGTGCCGATCGCTCAGGCATTCATAATGTTCTCACTAGGGCTTGGGCTTGAGATCGAAGACTTCCGCCGCGTATTCCGCCGCCGGACCGCTTTTGCGATCGGAGCGTTTTCTCAACTTGCTCTGCTTCCGGCTGTAGCCTTCCGCGTAATCGTAGCCTTTGATCTGCCTCCGGTTATGGCGGCCGGTCTCATGTTGCTCAGCTTTTGCCCCGGCGGTGTCAGCAGCAATGTGATTACCAAACTGTCTCGCGGAGATCTTGCCCTGTCCGTGTCGATGACTGCGGTCACAAGCGTCGTGGCATTTGTCACGGTTCCGCCGCTCGCGACTTGGTCGATCCTCTACTTCATGGGCGAGAATGCGCCCGAGTTTTCGTTCTTTGAAATTGCGATCTTTACCTTTCTTGTCACAACGTTGCCTGTCCTGACGGGCATCTTGGTGCGTCACTTCCTCAGCGGTCTGGCCCGCCGATTGGAAAGCCCGTTGCAGAATGTCGCTGTTGTGTTCTGGGCTTTGCTGGTCGCTGCGCTGTTCGTTACAAACCGCGATCTGATTGTCACTTACATGCCAACGCTTGGGTATTCGACAATGACCTTGCCATTCGTTCTGATGCTGATTGGTTTGGCCCTCAGCAAAATTCTCGGATTGACCAAGTCCGAGAGCCGATCGGTTGGAATTGAGACGAGCGTCCAGAACTCGCCGCTTGGTATTACTTTGGCGATCGTGATTACCGGCACAAGCACGTCACTCAGTGAGGTTCCGATGGCACTGCCTTCGGCCATGTATTCGATCACGATGTACCTGGTGGTGCTGCCGTTCATGTTCTACTTCCGCAGGGCGGGCCGAAAGGAAGCTGTCGAAGGCGTGGCGGCAGAATAGCCGCTCAAACTAAAGCCCTGCCCGATATCGTGTCGGGCAGGAGAACCGGCCGTGCAGGTCAGCCCGTGACCGAGATTTTCACGTCGTAGTTTGTTTTGAAAATCTCGGGCATCCGAACAGGGCGGCCTGTTTTCAGATTTGTGCTGACATAGTCAGATTGCGCCCGCAGGATTGTTTTTTGATCCCCGAGGCGGACGACTTGAAACAGACGGCTGATCCGAAGGCGCTCGTCATTCGACAAAATCCAATTAAACACAACGACTTCGTCGTCCAGAAACGTTGATGACAAGTAATTGATTTCATGGCGCACAGCCGCCATTCCGCGGTTCAGGTCAATGCAGGCTTGCTCGGTCAGCCCAACAGAGCGCGTATGTTCCCAAACAGTAGCGTCCAACCATTTTAGGTAGACTGCATTGTTCACATGGTGGAACCCGTCGAGATCATCAGAAGTCACGCGAAAGCGCTTCCAGAATGAATGTGGATGATCGGCAAGGTCCTCAATATTTGCTTCCATTTCCATTTTCCTGCTTGGATTGGGCGGAATTGTCCGTTTTTGGATTTATTGGGTTGCGCTGTCAGGCAATGGTAGCCAGATGCCGTTGCCGTTTTGTGGCTTTCGAGCGCAACTTGGACGTCGCCAAAAACACTTGCCTGATACCTCTGAACATTCCCGTGTTTCCTGTTTTCCCAATATTGTCAGCAGGTTTGGAATTGTGGTCAACGCTAAAGCGCGTTGGTTCCGCAGCGTTCTTTAGGGCTGAGTGGACTGTGGTTGTGTGGCAGAAATCCATGTCTGAAAGCCGCGATTGGCGAACTGTCAGAGTGAATGAATTTGATTTTCTGGAGTTCAAGCCCTTTTGAGCAATCGAAAGCGTCAGGTAATCAACGCTGAAAATCGTTCCACAGCCCAGATCATCGCAACCACTGAAATCGACGCGGCTATGAAAGTTCGTGCCCCGAACCATATGGTCGCGGGCATACGCCTTAACATGACGACCAGAGGCCAGGTTACCAGCACGATCATCAATTGCCCGACCTCGACCCCGACATTGAAGGCCAGAAGACTTTGCCAGACGTTGTCGGCGTCGACCTTCAAGATTTCCCGAAGCATGAACGAAAAGCCAAAGCCGTGCAGCAACCCGACACCTGCGGTCACGCCAGCGGCGACCAGATAAGAATGTTTCCGTTCGGGTCTTTGAAACACGGCATCGGCTGCCGCCAGAATAATGGTAAGCGCAATGGCCGTCTCAACCGCTGGAATGAACCACGGAGCCGACGGAGCCAAACCGAAAAAGCCCATGATCAAGGTTACGCTGTGTCCCAGCGTGAATCCCGTCACCCGTGCAAGCAACGCACGCAAACTCAGTGAGCCGATGACCATGCACAGAACAAAAAGTACGTGGTCTATGCCCTCAATGATGTGCCGGATGCCTTCAACTACAAATGTAGCAGCGGCAGAGGACGCCGTTCCAGTTATTTCCAGAGGTGAGGCCAGCAATCCCTTGGCGCGATAGGTGCGGGTTTCGTCATTGCGATAGTCCAGGATCAGATTTGCGGTTTGGTCCTGCTCGGGAAGACCCGGATCGGCCAACATGGACAGTGTGTAAGCGGCATCCGATGCGTTCGAGAATTGCAGCATCACATCGACGACAGCGTCCCCAACATAAACCGGCCCAGCCAGGCGCAAATCACCGGGTTCCGTTTCAAACGCCTGCAATGCCTCGGCTTTTGTCGCAAATCCCGGTTCTTGTCCAAGCGGATAGACCCTCAGAGCGACACTGCGACCCGGAAGCCTGACACCACCTTGTTGAAAGACAAGCTCGTTTCGGACAAGTTCGGCCAGCGCGAGCGGGTCTCGGAACACTGCGTCTGCGTCAACCAGATGCATCAGGGCATCGTCCTGAAGCTCGTTTGTCGTGAAAGGTGCCGGGTTGGGCAGGCCGTCCGCACCCATTGGGCCGACTTTATCGGCCACGATATAGGGCATTGGCGTCCGCATCATTATGGTCAGCCCATCGTTGTCGTGCACCACGTGAAAAATGCGAACGTTTTGGTTCAGGTTGAAATGCGCCAGTGCGCCGCCAGAGAACAATATGGCTGATAACACAAAGACGAGGAATGTTTCGATGAACCGCATGTTTCTAGCCTTCTTTCTTGGCGCTCAGGACAGTCAATCCGTCCAGTTGCCACTGATCACCATAGCGCGATACGTTCATCAACCCTCGGTACTGGATAGATTGACGATGTAGATGCCCCCAATGCCCGCCACTGACCTGTGCTGTCCAATTTGCAAGGATTTGATGATCCCCGCGGGTTTCTCCGGGGGAAAGGCTTTCGATCTGCAAATCGACGATCTTGTCTGTTCTTGCCAATGCCCCTGACGGCAGCGTCACGGAGAGGCCGCGCCGTAGTTCATCGCCTACTTGTGTTCGACTGTCCGCGTCGACAAACGGGTTCAGAGCGGTCTCAAACCGCTGCGCGTTCGGCTCAAGCATCGCGGTGCTGATGTTGCCAAGCAAGCCTTCCACAACCAAATGGGTTGCCGCTTCATCCGGTGCCCGATCATTTAAGAAGGGCAGAGAATACCGTATCGGTAGGGTTACAACTGATGCGGCTGCGAAGGCGCCAAACAATCCTACAAAGACTGTTCGCCGCGTCGCCGTGCTGCGCCGAGCCAAGACAGCACAAAGCGCGGCGGCCAAACCAAGCCCGATGGCAAACAACGGAAGATTCATGATACCGGCGGTTTTCACCACAACGGGCTGCGTTTGGGGGTCTTCCCAAGACGTAAGGTGGTTGTTCCAGACCACGGCAGGATCAGACTTGTAAATCTGCGAGGGTACGGCCCCGGCGGGGTCGCTCAGGGTAACAGGAATAGTTTCGACATCATTGGGGAAAAGCTGCCATGTCATGTCTACACGGTTTGCAAGCGCGTTGTGCGGATAGGACAGAACAACGCCCAACAACATGGTTGTTCGCAGGGCTTCTGCCTCGTCAGGAAGAACACGTAATCCGTCAGCGCCAACCGCAATCCGAGAAACCTGAACAGTTTGGGCATCAACGTTCGCTCCATCGATCGAGACTGGATTGTGGCGCTCGAAAAACGCCGCCGTTTCCGATTTTATCTTGGCGACCTGATCGGGCGAAAGCCGTTCGGCATTGCCCAGATCCAAATCGGTCCATTCTTCAAAATCCTTCAAGCGAAAGATGATCTCATGGCGAACTTCACGTGGTTCCATCGATAGGAATGACATCAGGGGTGACTTGTGATGGCGCGTCAGGTTTGGGTTCTCGAATGTGGTGAACCACGGGTCTTGCCAATTGGGTAGCATGGTTTCCGAACGCGACAGATACCGGTAGTCTGTTACGGGAACCCCGGCATGTTCTGCCACCATGCCAATCGAAGCCAAAGGAATACCTGCTTCGTTCAATGGCGGCGTGAATGTGATCTGTTCGGGTTGGCCCTGAAATTGAAACTCCATGTCCACAAAGACGACATCCGCGCTTCGCGGTCGGGGGGCCACGACCCTGCTGGCGGCAGTCTGTCTGGGCGTTCTGGGCCGGACGTCGATCGCCCGCACCACCGGGTTCAGAGGTTGTCCGTCAGCCGAAACTATAAACGTCTGCCCCGTCCGGTCCGCCAGAGAAGTGCCTTCTCCGTCATCCGGCGCGACGAAGTGGGGGTAGTCGCTCAGGTCAATTTCCAGCGCGACTCGGACGCGATCGTTTTCAACCACCAGTTCCGCAAAACTGGGCGCTGTCTCGCCTCCATAGGGCGAGACAAGATCCGCAATGGCGGGACTGGGGCCAAGCATAAGACAGCCCAGAAAAATAGCGCCTGAAAGGCTTAGAGTGATGCGCTGGCTGGCCTCAGAAGTGAAACGCGACAGCCGCATAGAGGCCGTTTTGATCGACATCATACGCAAATTCTCCGTCTGACCGATCCGTCGAAAAATCGATTCCATAGAATTGATAACCGAACCGCAACGAGGTGTTCTCCCAGCCTTTCCAGTCAAATCCGGCCAGGATCAGGTACTGAAGGTTGTCGCCGTTCACACCAAAGCCGCTTAGTTCCGCACGGCTGGCAAAGCCCCATTTTTCATTGATCTCAGTCGCATAGCGAATGGCCACCATCGGTTCAAACCACTCTTCTGTGCCGCCCAAGGTTGTACCCGGACCGGGGCCAGCTATGTCTAACTCTTGTTTCAACCGGTTCCACTGCACTCCAAGAGCGACATCGGCAGCGTAGCGTTTGCCCGATGCGTTCACTCCGTTGGCGAACCTGTACGCACCCTGCACGTTTGCGAAGGTCTGACGAATGTCCACATCTACTGTTGCACCACCGACCGGCAAAGTCGCATCCTCGCCAAGTTTTACGTAGTAGACCTCAGAGATGATCCCGAAATCTCCGTTCCAGCCTTCGTACCGGACCGACGCTGCCCCTTGCAGCAGGTCGAGAACTTCGCTGAGGTTCAAATCGAGATCGACACTTGTTCCGCCGACCGTGGATGTGCCCGTAGTGCTGAGAGGAAGAAAAAGGTACGGCGTGATCGAATGTCGCCAAGACCCGTCGTCGCCTTCTGAACGGGCAAGCGACTGTGCCGTTGCGACCTGAGCCGTTGAGATTGCAAGCCCGAAACTCAGAACCAATCCCGCTATGAAACCAATGTATTTTTGCATTGCGGTTCACCAGATAACTAACAAAAAGGCGCGGGAACTGGCCCCGCACCTTTCATCCTATGTTACTGTTCGTCTCCGGGATAGGGAAACTCTTGACCCAATGCCTCGGACGCTTCCTCGAAGATCGGGCGAAGCACGTCATCCACGTCATCATACCCCGATTTTGTGAAGTCCGAAAACTGCATGGCCTCTAGCGGCACACCAGATCGTTCGGCGAATTCAGCCCTGTCGTCCTGTGACGGCACTTCGGCAGGGGCGGCGAGGGGCGGTGACCAAGTTCGTTCTTCAGTGGCCGCCATTCGGACGGTTATGTCGTCCTTGGTGACGTTCCAAACCATGAAGTCATCGGCCATGCTGAGCGGCCCGTCATAGGTCGAGCGAATGCGCTCAAAAACGCCGGAAGACGTATCGAAGTCGTTGAAGAAGTGATAGGCCACAGCCATACGGGGCTGGATGTCGCTCATTACTTTGCCGAAGGCTTCGGGTGCCGTGTGAACCTGTGTTCCGACCAAAAGAGCGGATTCCGGTGTGAATTTCATTTTCGTCACCAGTTCAGGGACCGCGATAAAGCATTCATGGATCGCGAGATCAGCGTTTTTTGCGTATTCCTTGAACCATTTGTTCGGGTAGGTGTCCGAGCTAAAAACGAACTTCAGGCCGTTCCATTCCAGCGCATAGCTGACAGCACCATCGATTGAATGGATGGCGGGGAAGGTGCGTATCTGAACCCCGTTTTCATCATAGATCACCTCGTTTTCGAGCTTGTAGTCGAATTCGGTGACCTCCATTGAATAGCCGCGGAAATCAACATTCCCGGCGCGCCCGGCCAGGTCCCATGTCAGCATCTTCTGCATGTGGTCCAAAGCGTAGGCGGTTCCAAGTTCCTCGGCAGGTCCGCTTGGTCCCCATATCCGCAGCGGGACATTCCGCCCCATCAGAGCGCCACCGATAAAGAGGTCATGCAAGGCACCAAAATGATCGGTGTGCAAGTGGCCGATAAATATCTTGTCCAGATAGTTGTAGGGGATTTGCAGCGATGAAATTCGTTCGGCCGAACCCGAACCAATGTCGAAAAGAAACTTGTCACCGTTGCCCAGTTCGACAAGGAAGCACGCGGCTGCCTGTGCCGCGCGCGTTGTGGGCATCCCGGTTCCGCAGGCGATCACGCGCATTTCGTCTTCTGCCAGGTCTTCCGTGTTAGGGTAGTAAACGTCGCGTGGCCGATCACGTACTTTGGTCGGTGAAACCGCCTCGGTCTCCTGCGCGTATGCGGCACCTGGTGAAAGCAATTCACCCAATGCTCCGGTTAAGGATGGGGGCGCTATGGCCCAGGCTCCAAATGCCAATCCAATAGAAAAGTGCTTGCCGAATGTCGCGAAATCTGTGCGCCGTGTCATGAGGTTCCCCTTTTTCGGTCGAACGACGGTGCGTTCAAAATCGAGGTCAAGAATCCGGCCTCGTCAGGTTGTTCTGGTCCAACACTGCTATTGAATGACAGACAACGTAAGTGACTCACGGTTAGAATAGGGGTGACTCACGCGGATTTCGTTGCAAGTATGTGAATGTGATGGATTTTCCTGACGACATCCCAGAAACTGCGAAGCGCCAAGCCCTTGCGGGCGTGTTGGGCGATACTCATTTCGATGGATCAGACAGGCTGCGATCCTTTCTGACCTACGTGGTCGAGGAAGAGCTGGCAGGTCGCGGCGGTGACATTCGCGGAAAGACGATTGCGCAAGATGTTTATGATCGCGATACAACGGAAGGTGTGGACCCAGAGAACGTGGTTCGGGTTGATGCAAGGCGCCTTCGGCAGCTTTTGGAGCTGTATTATGAAGGGGCGGGCAAAGGTGATCCGGTTCGCCTGCACATCGACACAGGAGGATATCGCCCACGGTTTCAGGAAGTGAAGACCGCCTCCGGCCCCCTTCGCGCGGCAAACCAAAAAAGGCAGTGGATACCTTTCGCGGCATTTTCCGCAGGCGCCATCGTGGGTGCTCTGATCGCGGCTAGTTTCTTGCCATCCAAACCAGCAGAGGAATTGAATACACAAAGCGCGGATGCCGCGCAGAACACACCCGAACTTTTGCGGCACGCGGCAATTTATGAGAAATCACCTGCTGCTTTGCAGGCATTTAACCTTGCACGGCAAGCCAGGGCGATGATTTTCCCGATCTTCGATCGGCCACGCCAAGTACTTGTTCTTTCTGTTTTTGAACGCGTGATCGAGATGGATTCGACCTTCTTTGGCGGCTACGCCGGGGCGGCTCAGGCGCTGGCAACGCTGTCGATATTGTCACCGGACCCGCAGGACAAAGAGAACTTTGCGACAGCGGCAATGGAATTTGCTGACGAGGCCGTTCGATTGGCACCGGATCAGGCGTGGAGCCAATCGGCAAAAAGTTGGGCGTACCTGGCCAATGGCAATTATGACGAGGCATTGACGCTAGGGCGCCGCGCCTCTCAGCTTGATCCTCGGGACGGGGCTGTGTTGGATTTCTTCGGTGCGGTGGCCCTGTTCTCTGGCGAATTTGAAGCAGCGGTTGAGACGGCGGATCGTCAGTCTCTGCTGGCGTCCAGCAATCAGAGATTTGCCAATCGCAACATATCCGGGGCTGCGCATTTTCACCTGGGCGAGTACGAGACAACGATTATCAGGTTTGAAGAAGCAAAGCAGTTGGGTGATCCTCTCAGCGCGCCATCCCTGGCCTATGCGACGGCTTCACTGGCCGCGTTGGGACGCGAGAAAGAAGCGCGCTCGAAACTGGCAGAGTTGGAACAGGCGTGGCCTGAAGCGCCCGTGGATACAATGTTGAAAAGTATCTATCAAAATGACTCCCATGCCGAGGAGGTCATTGACAGGCTGGTCGCATTGGGATGGTCCGGCCCTTCGTAATTTCCAGAAAGTCTCAGTAAGGTTTCTGGCTCCAACCTTTTTCACGGTTTGGGTCTGTGCACGGTTTTTCAGAGCCTGGCCGAGGAACTGGAAGCTGCTCCCTTTTGGGCGTTGCAGGAATTTGCGCACCTCATAAGCAGAGCCCTTCACGTGCCGAAAATTTATCCCTTGTACAAATTGGACCAGATTTTGAAATGGCTGAAATATGCGATACTTGCCGGTCTGCGCGCTGCGATTTTAACGGTCGTTTGTCGGTATGTTTGTCCGCGCGTTGCCTTTCTGGCAATCGAAGGTTTGATCCCTGTGCGCTATCGGATAAACCGCCGGGCCGACCTATTGGCGTCGCTCTGCAATGGGCGCCGAAGTCAGCCAAAAAGCAGCTGCCGCCATGGCAAAGTCAAAAGTTGTTCTTGAATAGGGCGGCGCAATTCAGCCGTCATAGACGGCTTCCGCAAGCGGCGGAAACCTGACAGCAGCAAGAGACCTGATCGGTTGGGATCGCGTAAGAGTTTCTCAGCATATGGTTGAACCCGGCCCCGGGGCATATGTTGACGCTAAGTGGGGTGGTTCAAGGGTATGCAACCGATCTGGTCGCTCGGGTGCAGAAGCAGGCGGGTTGGAGAAATACTCTGGTGAATGTCGGTGAATTCCACGCTGGCGCAAAGGTTTGGTCTTTGGGGTGCCAGATCCAAGCCACGGTATTTCCAAAACCGTCAAGTTGAAGAACAGAGCCATTGCAACTTCTAGCCAATTTGCAATGCGGCTGAACTTTGTGCGATCCCATATTCTCGATCCCGCTTGGTCCGCAGTCAGCGTTCAAGAGGCCGATGCGACGACGGCCTGTCGCGTCCGTGCTGACGGCGTTATTCGCACCCTCACGCCCAAACCAAGGCCCAAGTAATATGGGCCCTGGTTTGAGTTGTGTCTTTAAGCGCAGGCGTTGATTGCGCGTTTTGTCATGACGCTGACGAGGTGCGCGCGGTAGTCCTTGCTGCCATGCAGGTCGCCGATCATGTTGGCG
>NZ_JBQFPR010000004.1:0-498077 GCF_056536465.1 Ruegeria sp. CL6 | reverse complement strand
CGTCGGCTTCACCGTCGAGCTGATCGCACCGATCGCGATGGAAGACGGCCTGCGCTTCGCCATCCGCGAAGGCGGCCGCACCGTCGGCGCCGGCGTTGTGTCGAAAATCATCGAGTAATCGGTAGGCCGGGCTTCAGCCCGGCACATCGGTTAAACTAAAGAAGGCCGCTCCTCACGGGGCGGCCTTTTTTTGAATTTACCGCATAGTAGGCCATCTTATGTATGAAAAAGCAGTTTGCCACGCGCGAACAAACCTGAGCGAAAGAGCCCGCGCATTAGACGAGGCAGAATTTTCCAGTGTATTTGAGTTTACGGCCTCTACGAAGCAACTCGCCGACCTTTATGAAGTACGGTCCAGAGTGCCGGGGAAATGGTTGCGTGAAAGACTCGGGCCTTGTTCAGGCAATAGGTGTTTCTACAAGATAAGTGTCGAAGACACGCTGGAACGGGCTAAGCTCCAAGCCGAGTTCCATGTAGCTCAAGGCACAGAGCGTAGTTATGAACTCCCACAACTGAACAAAACTATCTGGGATTCACCCGTGCTCTATGTCGGAACCTCGCGCGACATAGTGAAAAGGCTAAAAGACCATCTCTTTCGCGTCCCAGGTAAAACATTTGCTATGAATTTGGGGCTATGGGCAGAAGACATTTCTGCGCAAGTGAAAGTTGAGGTTTTCTACGTGAAAAGTAGCCAAGCAGAAATGCTTGTTGCGGATATTGAGAATAGCCTGTGGGACATCGAAAAGCCGTGCCTGGGCAAAAGGGGTGGAAAGTAGAGCGCCCCTTGCGTTCAATCAGTCAAAACAAACCCCTTGCCAAACCCCGCCAACCCCACTAATACGCGCGAGTTCTCAGTAAGAACATCAAGGCGGGGTGATTCCCGCCTTTTGGGTTCGATGAGGGTTGGCGATGCGCGTCTGTCCTCCTCTCAACCTCAACGCCTGATAAAAGGCTGTATCTATGCAAAGCCAAAACATCCGTATTCGGCTGAAGGCATTTGACTATCGCGTTCTGGATGCCAGCACGCAAGAGATCGTCAACACTGCCAAGCGGACCGGCGCGAACGTGCGCGGCCCGATCCCGCTGCCGAACAAGATTGAGAAGTTCACGGTTCTCCGTGGCCCTCACGTTGACAAGAAATCCCGCGACCAGTTCGAGATCCGCACGCACAAGCGTCTGCTCGACATCGTTGATCCGACCCCCCAGACCGTTGACGCGCTGATGAAGCTCGACCTCGCTGCTGGTGTGGACGTCGAGATCAAGCTGCAGTCGTAAGATCGGAGGGTATTGATTATGCGCTCTGGTATTATCGCAAAAAAAGTTGGCATGACCCGCCTGTTCATGGAAGACGGCAAGCAGATCCCTGTGACCGTTCTTCACCTGGACAACCTGCAGGTCGTTGCACAGCGTACCGCTGACAAAGACGGCTACACCGCCGTTCAGCTGGGCGCCGGTGCCGCCAAGGCAAAACGCACCTCGAAGGCCATGCGCGGTCACTACGCCGCCGCAAAGGTCGAGCCCAAGCGTAAGCTGGCCGAGTTCCGCGTCTCCGAAGATGGCCTGATCGATGTGGGCGCCGAGATTTCGGCAGAACACTTCCTGGAAGGTCAGAAAGTTGACGTTTCGGGTACCTCGATCGGTAAAGGCTTTGCCGGTGCGATGAAGCGCCACAACTTCGGTGGTCTGCGCGCTTCGCACGGTGTTTCGATCAGCCACCGTTCGCACGGTTCGACCGGTCAGTGTCAGGACCCGGGCAAGGTGTTCAAAGGCAAGAAGATGGCCGGTCACATGGGTGCTGCCCGTGTTACCACCCAGAACCTGGAAGTCGTCAAAACCGACGCCGACCGGAATCTGGTCTTCATCAAAGGCGCCGTTCCCGGACCGAAATCGGGCTGGGTTACCGTCAAGGACGCCGTCAAGAAGAAAGCACCCGAAGGCCTGCCTTTCCCGGCAGCCGTGAAAGGTGCCGCAACTGAAGCACCTGCGGAAGAAGCTCCCGCGGAAGGTGGTGAAGCATGAAACTTGATGTAATCAAACTGGACGGCGGCAAAGCCGGCAACATCGAGCTGGATGCGGACCTGTTCGGCCTCGAGCCGCGCGCGGACATCCTGCACCGTGTGGTCCGTTGGCAGCGCAACAACGCGCAGGCCGGCACCCACAAGGTCAAGACCCGCTCGGAAACCAGCTACTCGACCAAGAAGATCTATCGCCAGAAGGGCACCGGTGGCGCACGTCACGGTGACCGTAACGCTCCGATCTTCCGTGGTGGTGGTATCTACAAAGGTCCGGTCGTGCGTTCGCATGGTCACGACCTGCCGAAGAAGTTCCGCAAGCTTGGCCTGCGCCACGCTCTGTCGGCCAAAGCCAAGGCAGGTGAACTGGTTGTGATCGAGAACGCCGAAGCCGAAGGCAAGACCGCTGCACTGGCCAAACAGGTTGCAAACCTGGGCTGGAAACGCGCTCTGGTCATCGACGGCGCGACCGTGAACGAAGGGTTCCTGAAAGCGTCGAAGAACATCGAAGGTCTGGATATCCTGCCGTCGATGGGCGCAAACGTCTATGACATCCTCAAGCGTGACACCCTGGTGCTCACCAAAGCGGCTGTCGAAGCACTGGAGGCTCGTCTGAAATGAGCGCGAAGGCAGAACACTACGACGTGATCCGCAAGCCGATCATCACCGAAAAGTCGACCATGGCGTCCGAAAACGGCGCGGTTGTCTTTGAAGTGGCGATCGACAGCAACAAGCCGCAGATCAAAGAGGCCGTTGAAGCCCTGTTTGGTGTGAAGGTCAAAGCGGTGAACACCACCGTGACCAAAGGCAAGGTCAAGCGGTTCCGCGGCCAGCTGGGTCGTCGGAAAGACGTCAAAAAAGCATATGTGACCCTGGAAGAGGGTAACACCATCGACGTGTCCACCGGTCTCTGATCGGATCACGTTTGTGGCGAGAGATAAAGGCCCCCGCGAAAGCGGGGGTTTTTCTTTGCGCCGATGTCACCAAGTAATCAGGCGCGTTTTGCAATCGTTACCTTGAAGATGGGCGAAGTTCTGAAGGCGCGTCATCAGCCAGAGCGTATTCACGTTCAGATCCCGTGGTGCGCCTAGAGTTTTGTCTCCCAAATCTGATTGGAGTTGGTCAAACAACTTTGGTGTCTGGTCCCTGCGTACCAACCCGTGATCCTTGTGCCAGATAAAAGTGAAAAGCGCTGGCCCGTTGTGGTCGGGCCAAGCTGTACCATAAGTAGCGATTTCAGTTGTGCGTATCGGGAATATTTCGCGCCCAATAATGGTGCCGTCGCTTTGCCTGAGTACGGCCACGGGAAAAAAATAGGGGCGGCTGAAATCTGCATGGGCTTCATAGCTGAGATTGGCCCCGCTGGGGAGTTGCACGCAAGTGTCGAATTTGTTCGAATAGAGTGCAGCAAGCGCCAACATACCAAGGGTCGCAAGCAAAAGGATAGCTGTCCCTAGCAAAACGGTTCCTCTAAGGAATACTCCCAACATCTAATAGTGGCTCTTAGAAGGGTCGCGGTAAAACTGGCCTGTCACCACTGCGTTCCACTTGCCTGCAATTGAGTAGGGAGTGCCATATCTCACGCGTTCTTAGCGCTGCCGGAGAATTCCTTGAAGCCTTTGATCAATCAGATCGGAAAAAAAGTCCTCCACCATTTCGGGAATGTCAAAAACCTCGATCCCAACATCCAAGGGATCCGCAAATTCATCGCGCAGATAGAAGTCGAGTGAGCCATTAAGCACTAGTGCTCCGTGTTGCTCTTGGCAGTGGCCCGAAAACTTCCCTCCAATCACAGTATCTCCGATGCTGAAAGAAACAGAAGTCAGGTCATAGGCGTTTTCAAAGTGATATGTTACCACGCCATTTCGAATCTTTCGTGCCTCGCTCGCGAGTTGCTGTTTCAAAGCTTCACCCCGCAAGGTATCGAAGGCTTCGCTTATGTTTCGGAGTTGTCCGATCTGAGACAGTGTCACACCCTGACCATTTCCGAGAAAATAGTGGTCTACATAATCCTGATTGCGCCAACGCGCGGTGATCGGAAATACCTGAAAGTGATATGATTATTTTTTCTTCGATTGCGGCGTAATATGGTTCGGCCACACAGCGGCAACCATAGTCTTCACCGGGATGCCCGGTCGCAGGTGGATTGTCCCAAGCGAAAACGCGCCCATCGTTTGCGGCATGGCTGGAGCGTACCTTTCCATCGCCGCGTGTTCTCCAAGTGTAGTGGGTGGTGGGTGGCTGCTGCTTGAGCAAGCGTTCGATTGGGATGCCTTTTCTAAGGTAAGACTGAAACGCCTTTTGATATGTGATTTGGTCTACGATCATGGCATGTGTACCGGTGAGAGTTTGCCACGAAACTGTGATCAGTTGGTTAAGAAACTGGAAATAGTGAGATAGGCACTCTATTTTTGATTGCCTGCGACCATCGACAGATCAAATTGGGCGTTGCCCCCTATAGACACCCGCCCCCAACCCTGTTACACGCTCCCAATCTTGCGGCCTCGGATTCGTTCCGGGGCCTCTGATATTTGTAACCGGGGACCTTCGGGGCCCTATACCCTTGGCACCTACGGGGGCCTATCACATAGCGGGGCAACGCCTCGCACTTGCTAAACGGAAGACAGAAAGCATGGCACTCAAGTCGTACAAGCCGACGACGCCGGGCCAGCGCGGGCTGGTGCTGATCGACCGTTCGGAGCTTTGGAAAGGACGTCCGGTCAAGTCTCTCACAGAGGGTTTGACCAAATCGGGCGGCCGGAACAACACCGGACGGATCACTTCACGCCGCCGCGGCGGTGGCGCAAAGCGTCTCTACCGGATCGTTGACTTCAAACGTAACAAATTTGATGTCGCGGCAACCGTCGAGCGGATCGAATATGACCCGAACCGGACCGCATTCATCGCACTGGTAAAATACGAAGACGGCGAGCAGGCGTATATCCTGGCTCCGCAGCGTCTGGCTGTTGGTGACAAGGTCATCTCGTCGACAAAGGCCGACATCAAGCCGGGCAACGCAATGCCGTTCTCGGGCATGCCCATCGGTACCATCGTCCACAACATCGAGATGAAGCCTGGCAAAGGCGGTCAGATCGCACGTGCGGCCGGTACTTACGCGCAATTCGTTGGCCGCGATGGTGGCTACGCTCAGATCCGTCTGAGCTCGGGCGAACTGCGTCTTGTCCGTCAGGAATGCATGGCCACCGTTGGTGCCGTGTCCAACCCCGACAACAGCAACCAGAACCTCGGTAAAGCCGGTCGTATGCGCCACAAGGGTGTGCGTCCGTCGGTTCGTGGTGTCGCAATGAACCCGATCGATCACCCGCACGGTGGTGGTGAAGGTCGTACCTCGGGTGGCCGTACGCCGGTTACTCCGTGGGGTAAGGACACCAAGGGTAAGCGTACCCGCAACAAGAACAAAGCGTCCCAGAAGCTGATCATCCGCTCGCGGCACGCCAAGAAGAAGGGACGTTAATCTATGTCTCGCTCTGTTTGGAAGGGTCCTTTCGTCGATGCTTACGTGCTGAAAAAAGCCGAAGCAGCGCGCGAGTCGGGCCGCAACGAAGTCATCAAAATCTGGTCGCGTCGTTCCACCATTCTGCCCCAGTTCGTGGGTCTGACCTTTGGTGTGTACAACGGCCAGAAACATATCCCCGTCAACGTCTCGGAAGACATGATCGGTCAGAAGTTCGGTGAATACTCGCCGACCCGTACCTATTATGGCCACGCCGCAGACAAAAAAGCGAAGCGGAAGTAAGTCATGGGCAAGGAAAAGAACCCCCGCCGCGTGGCTGAAAACGAAGCAATGGCGAAAACGCGCATGCTTCGCACCAGCCCGCAGAAACTGAACCTGGTTGCGCAAATGATCCGCGGAAAGAAAGTTGAGAAGGCTCTGACCGACCTGACTTTCTCGAACAAGCGTGTCGCGCAGGACGTCAAAAAGTGCCTGCAATCCGCAATCGCGAATGCCGAAAACAACCACAACCTGGACGTTGACGAGCTGATCGTCGCCGAAGCATGGGTTGGCAAGAACCTGGTCATGAAGCGCGGTCGCCCGCGTGCCCGTGGCCGTTTCGGCAAGATCATGAAGCCGTTCTCGGAGATCACCATAAAGGTGCGTCAAGTTGAGGAGCAAGCCTAATGGGTCATAAAGTAAATCCGATCGGCATGCGCCTGCAGGTCAACCGCACCTGGGACAGCCGCTGGTACGCCGACACCAAGGACTACGGTGATCTTCTGCTGGAAGACCTCAAGATCCGTGAGTTCATCAACAAAGAGTGCAAGCAGGCCGGTGTTGCACGTGTGATCATCGAACGTCCGCACAAGAAGTGCCGCGTGACGATCCACACCGCACGTCCCGGTGTCATCATCGGCAAGAAAGGTGCAGACATCGAAGTTCTGCGCAAAAAGCTTGCTCGCATGACCGACAGCGAACTGCACCTGAACATCGTCGAAGTGCGCAAGCCCGAGCTTGACGCGCAGCTGGTTGCCGAGTCCATCGCTCAGCAGCTGGAGCGTCGTGTTTCGTTCCGTCGCGCAATGAAGCGCTCGGTTCAGAACGCCATGCGCATGGGCGCCTTGGGTATCCGGGTGAACGTCGCTGGCCGTCTGGGCGGCGCCGAAATCGCACGGACCGAGTGGTACCGCGAAGGCCGCGTGCCTCTGCACACCCTGCGTGCCGACATCGATTACGCACATGCCGAAGCGATGACTCCTTACGGGATCATCGGGATCAAGGTCTGGATCTTCAAAGGTGAGATCATGGAGCACGATCCTCAGGCACGTGACCGTAAAGCACAGGAACTCCAGGACGGCCCTGCACCTCGTGGTGCTGGTGGCGGTCGTCGCTAAGGAGGGAAAGATATGCTTCAACCAAAGCGTACAAAATTCCGCAAGATGCACAAAGGCCGGATCAAGGGCCTCGCCAAGGGCGGCTCTGATCTGAACTTTGGCACCTACGGCCTGAAAGCCCTGCAGCCCGAGCGTGTGACTGCACGCCAGATCGAAGCTGCACGTCGTGCCATGACGCGTCACATGAAGCGTCAGGGCCGCGTCTGGATCCGCATCTTCCCCGACACTCCGGTCACGGCCAAGCCGATCGAAGTTCGTATGGGTAAAGGTAAAGGTTCGGTCGACCGCTGGGCATGCAAAGTCAAGCCTGGCCGCGTGATGTTCGAGATCGACGGCGTCAATGACGACATCGCCCGCGAGGCCCTGCGCCTGGCTGCGATGAAGCTGCCGATCAAGACTCGCGTCGTTGTTCGCGAAGACTGGTAAACGATTGGAGCCCAGGCTCCGTTCGTAACAAAACAGACCCCTGTCGGGAAACCGGCGGGGGTTTTTCTTGGGGGGCTCTGCCCCCTCCGCGGCAAGCCGCGACTCCCCCGGGATATTTTCAGCCAGATGAATTGAGGATCCCCTGCTTCATCTGGCTATAAATATCCCGGAGCGCGAGGCAGAGCCTCGCATATTACCCATCGCCTTCTTTGGGGCGCAGGTTTATGAGAAGGCCATGGCACAGATTGAATCTCTCTTCGTAACCCGTCTCTATCGCGCAGCGTTGTCCGAGTTTGATCCCAAGATCGACTCAGAGGAGCTGGAAAGCTCCTGCCTTGTCATCGCTGAGGATGACGAGGCCGGGCAGGAATGGTGTGAAGAAAACGGCTATCCCGGCTACACCAGCTATGCCTCTTTGACTGATCTGCCCTGGCGGTTCCCGATTTTCGCGGACTTGGTCAAGGCGCTGGATCAGCACGTAGCCGCCTTTGCCAAGGATCTGGAGTTTGATCTGGGCGAAGGCGAGTTGAAGCTGGAAGACCTGTGGATCAACATCCTGCCCGAAGGCGGCATGCATTCCAGTCACCTGCACCCGCACAGTGTGATCTCGGGCACGACCTATGTGGCGATGCCCGAAGGGGCGAGCGCACTGAAGCTGGAAGATCCCCGTTCGGGCCGCATGATGGCCGCGCCGACGCGGATCAAAGGTGGTCGGCGGGACTTGCAGCCGTTTATCTACATGAAGCCGCAGGTGGGCGACGTCCTGCTATGGGAAAGCTGGTTGCGCCATGAGGTGCCCATGAACATGGCCGAGGAAGAGCGGATTTCCGTCAGTTTTAACTATAAGTGGGAGTGAGGCCCGATCCGCGCGGCGGCAGTCGCTCATACCTCTGGAGACTCTAACTGGTGCGCACGATATTGCCCCCTTTACCGAGTGCTCGGACGAGTCATGAAAAGTCTGGTTTGAATGCGTTGTGCTATGCGCCCAAACTTCCTCTTGCCACTCACCCGTTAAACCCTTATACGGCGGCATCCTGCAAGTCCCCCGGCCGAGTCGTGGGATTCGCATGTCTATCATTCATCCACCAGGTCCAAGGTGACCCTGTCAGGGGGCCTTCTGGTGTTTTGAGCAAAGGAAAAGGCGATGAACGCCCAAGAACTGCGTGACAAGACCCCGGACCAGCTCCGCGAGGAACTGGCCAACCTGAAGAAAGAAAGCTTTAACCTGCGCTTTCAACAGGCAACCGGTCAGCTGGAAAACACTGCTGGTATCAAAGCGGCCCGCCGCAATGCTGCCCGTGTCAAAACCATTCTGAACGAAAAGGCCGCTGCTGCGGCATCCGAGGAGTAATCAGATGCCCAAGCGTATCCTGCAAGGCACCGTGACCAGCGACGCCAACGAACAGACCGTAACCGTATCCGTCGAGCGTCGCTTTACGCATCCGGTTCTGAAGAAAACCATCCGTAAGTCCAAGAAATACCGGGCTCACGATGAAAAGAACGCCTTCAAGGTCGGCGACACCGTACGCATCATCGAATGCGCGCCGAAATCGAAGACGAAACGTTGGGAAGTTCTGGAAGCGTAAGTTTCCGGGATTTTTCCATTTGTCGAAACCCTGGGGGATCTAACGAGACCAGCCCCCACAGGTCGGGAGAAACCACATGATCCAGATGCAGACCAATCTGGATGTCGCTGACAACTCCGGCGCACGCCGAGTTCAGTGCATCAAGGTCCTGGGTGGTTCCAAGCGTAAATACGCCTCCGTCGGCGACATCATTGTCGTCTCGGTGAAGGAAGCCATCCCGCGCGGCCGCGTAAAGAAAGGTGACGTCCGCAAGGCCGTCGTCGTGCGCACCGCCAAGGAAGTCCGTCGCGAAGACGGCACCGCGATCCGTTTCGATCGCAACGCCGCCGTCATCCTGAACAACAACAACGAGCCCGTAGGTACCCGTATCTTTGGCCCCGTTGTTCGTGAACTGCGCGGCAAGAACTTCATGAAAATCATCTCGCTGGCTCCGGAGGTGCTGTAATCATGGCTGCTAAACTCCGCAAAGGCGACAAGGTCGTCGTGCTGGCCGGCAAGGATAAGGGCAAAGAGGGAACTATCACCTCGGTTGACCCGAAAGCCGGTAAAGCTGTTGTCGAAGGCATCAACGTTGCCATCCGTCACACCCGCCAGTCGCAAGCTTCGCAAGGTGGTCGTCTGCCCCAGGCAAACCCGATCCAACTGTCGAACCTGGCGCTGCTGGACAAGAACGGCAAAGCAACTCGCGTTGGCTTCCGCATGGAAGGCGACAAGAAGGTCCGCTTCGCCAAGACCACAGGGGACGTGATCGATGCTTGATAACGCAACCTACACCCCGCGTCTGAAAGCTCAGTACGCCGAAACCATCCGTGCCGCTCTGAAAGAAGAGTTCGGCTACAAGAACGACATGCAGCTGCCCAAGCTGGAAAAAATCGTTCTGAACATCGGGTGTGGTGCTGAGGCCGTCAAAGACTCGAAGAAAGCGAAAGCCGCTGTCGAGGATCTGACTGCAATTGCTGGCCAACAGGCCGTTGCAACCAAGGCGAAGAAGTCGATCGCGGGTTTCCGCGTCCGTGAAGACATGCCGCTGGGCGCGAAAGTGACCCTGCGCGGTGACCGGATGTATGAATTCCTGGATCGTCTGATCACCATCGCGCTGCCGCGCGTTCGTGACTTCCGCGGTGTTAAGCCGTCTTTCGATGGTCAGGGCAACTTTGCCATGGGCATGAAAGAGCACATCGTGTTCCCGGAAATCGACTTCGACAAGGTCGACGAGGTCTGGGGCCTGGATATCGTAATTGCCACCACAGCGAAAACCGACGCTGAAGCAAAGAGCCTGTTGAAAGCTTTCAACATGCCCTTCAACGCTTAAGCGCCGCGAGGATTGAGACATGGCTAAAAAAGCAATGATCGAACGCGAGAAGAAGCGCGAACGCCTGGTGGCCAAATATGCCGCAAAGCGTGCCGAGCTGAAAGAAATCGCGAATGACGAGAGCCGCCCGATGGAAGAGCGTTTCAAAGCGCGTCTGAAACTGGCGAAACTGCCGCGCAACAGCTCGGCTACCCGTCTGCACAACCGTTGTCAGCTGACCGGTCGTCCCCACGCTTACTACCGTAAGCTGAAGGTCAGCCGTATCGCGCTGCGCGAGCTGGGTTCTGCTGGTCAGATCCCCGGCATGGTGAAATCGAGCTGGTAAGGGAGACATAGATATGAATGATCCTATCGGCGATATGCTCACCCGTATCCGCAACGCGCAAATGCGCGGCAAGTCCACCGTTTCCACCCCGGCTTCCAAGCTGCGTGGTTGGGTTCTGGACGTGCTGGCGGACGAAGGTTACATCCGTGGCTATGAAAACACGACCGGTGAAAACGGTCATCCGGCCATCGAAATCAGCCTGAAATACTACGAAGGCACCCCTGTTATTCGCGAACTGAAGCGGGTCTCGAAACCCGGTCGTCGCGTGTACATGGGCGTCAATGACATTCCGCAGGTCCGTCAGGGTCTGGGCGTGTCGATTGTCAGCACTCCGAAAGGTGTGATGTCGGACGCAAACGCTCGCTCCAACAATGTTGGCGGCGAAGTGCTCTGCACCGTCTTCTAAGGAGGTCTGCAATGTCTCGTATTGGTAAAAAACCGGTCGAGCTGCCCAGCGGCGTTACCGCCTCTGTGTCCGGCCAGACCATCGAAGTGAAAGGTCCGAAAGGCACCCGCAGCTTCACCGCCACCGACGACGTGACGCTGTCGGTTGAAGACAACGTGGTCAAGATCGACCCTCGCGGCATGTCCAAGCGGGCACGCCAGCAGTGGGGCATGAGCCGCACCATGGTCGCCAATCTGGTTGAAGGCGTGACAAACGGCTTCAAAAAAGAGCTGGAGATCCAAGGTGTTGGTTACCGGGCTCAGATGCAGGGCAACACCCTGAAACTGAACCTGGGTTACAGCCACGATGTTGATTTCGTTGCTCCGGAAGGTGTCACCATCACCGCGCCGAAGCAGACCGAGATCGTTGTGGAAGGTATCGACCAGCAGCAGGTGGGCGAAGTCGCGGCCAAAATCCGCGAATGGCGCCGTCCCGAGCCGTACAAAGGCAAGGGCATCCGCTATAAGGGCGAGTTCATCTTCCGCAAGGAAGGCAAGAAGAAGTAAGGACGCAAACAATGGCAAACAGCAAAAGAACCCTGTTTCTGAAGCGCCGCCTGCGCGTTCGGAACAAACTTCGCAAAGTCAACGCGGGCCGCGTACGCCTGTCGGTTCACCGCTCGAACAAGAACATCAGCGTTCAGCTGATCGACGACGTTCGTGGCGTGACCCTGGCCGCAGCCTCGACCCTGGAAAAAGATCTGGGTGTTGTTGGCAAGAACAACGTCGAAGCGGCCACCAAAGTGGGCGCGGCTATCGCCGAGCGTGCCAAGAAGGCAGGCGTCGAAGAAGCCTATTTCGATCGTGGTGGCTTCCTGTTCCACGGCAAAGTGAAGGCTGTCGCCGACGCTGCGCGTGAAGGTGGTCTGAAGATCTAAGACCCAGCGCATCCCGAAAAGTGGGAACCGGTTTTCGGATCAAGATGCGCGATACTAAGAACGAGGGCAGCTTGACGGCTGCCCCGATGATCCGGGGGCCTCGGCAACAGTCGGGGCTCACTTGGATTGAAGAAACGGCGCCGTATGCGCCACATGAGAAAAGGGATGCCAAATGGCAGAACGTGAAAACCGTCGGGGCCGTGGTCGCGACCGTGAAGAAGCACCGGAATTTGCAGATCGTCTGGTCGCAATCAACCGCGTGTCGAAAACCGTAAAAGGTGGTAAGCGCTTTGGCTTCGCCGCTCTGGTGGTTGTCGGCGATCAGAAAGGCCGCGTGGGCTTTGGCAAAGGTAAAGCGAAAGAAGTACCTGAGGCCATCCGCAAGGCGACTGAGCAAGCCAAGCGTCAGATGATCCGCGTGCAACTGCGCGAAGGTCGGACCCTGCACCACGACATCGAGGGCCGTCATGGCGCCGGTAAAGTGGTTATGCGCACTGCACCTGAAGGTACTGGTATCATCGCCGGTGGTCCGATGCGTGCCGTGTTTGAAATGCTAGGCGTTAAGGACGTTGTGTCCAAGTCGCTGGGCTCGCAGAACCCGTACAACATGATCCGCGCCACCCTCAACGGCCTGCAAAAAGAGCAGAGCCCGCGTTCGGTTGCCGCACGTCGTGGCAAAAAAGTTGCCGACATCCTGCCCAAGCGGGACGAAGCACCGGCTGAAGCCGAAGCGTAAGGAGAGCGAGTCATGGCAAAAACCATCGTCGTCAAGCAGATCGGTTCTCCGATCCGCCGCCCCGCCGAACAGCGCGCAACCCTGATCGGCCTGGGCCTGAACAAGATGCACAAGACCCGTGAGCTGGAGGATACTCCTTCGGTCCGCGGCATGGTCAACAAGATCCCGCATCTGGTTGAGATCATCGAAGAGCGCGGCTAAGCGCGAATTCGACAAGCTATTGCAAGCGCCTCCGATACGTTCGGGGGCGCTTTTTTGTTTTCCGTCCCGTGTACTTTTACCAGAAACGCTTGTGGTCCCGCTGGGCTTCGCGGCGAAAAGCAAACTATCGGAGCTTCGGTTCTGTTTTCAGGGCGAAGGGCCATGTCCCAAACGCATAACGGCTAGACCGAAACTTCGGTTGTTGGCGATAACACCGGATCATATGTGAGCTCGGTCCCAAACAGGAACACAAACACTGACTGGAGAATACGCTCTGGTTTTCAAAGGAATCGAGACATGGCAAACACAGCTACATTTACCCGCCAAGGCTTTGGCCTGAGCGCCCGCATCGCAACCTTGTTCATCAAGGTGAAAGAGGCATATGCCCTGCGCACAGAATACAACCGGACCTATTCGGAACTTCAGGGTCTAACCGACCGTGAACTGAATGACATCGGTGTCCGCCGTTGTGACATCAAGGATATCGCGCGCGAACACGTTTACTGTTCGTAATCGCGAATACCGTAGGATCAGGAGGCGCCAAGAGGCGCCTCTTTTGTTTTTTGGGGGTGGCTCAAAGCAGGATCGATCAGATTTTCGACAGACCGTTGCGGCTTAATCCAAAATGGGCGAAACACACGGTAGGCCGGCTGAGGCCGCGGTGCAGAACAGTTCAAGGGGCGAGAGCGGGTGAAAGAATATCAGATTGGCATGCTGTGGATTGACGGCCAGTTGAGTTTTCTAGAGCAGCTCTGCATCAAGTCGTTTCTCGATGTGGGCCAGCACGTGCGGTTGTACACATACGGTCCGGTCTCCAATGTCCCCGAGGGTGTCGAGCAGCGCGATGCGCGTGAAATTCTGCCTGACGAGGAGGTCATCCTTCACAAACGCACAGGCAGTCCGGCCCTTCATTCCGACAAGTTTCGCGTTCAGATGTTGGCGAAGGTTCCAGATATCATCTGGGCAGACACGGACGCCTATTGCGTCAAGCCTTTTACTACTGAAAACGGCCACCTTCACGGTTGGCTCGCAGCGCATGAGATCAATGGCGGCGTTCTTGCGCTGCCTTCGGACAGTGCGACCTTGCACGACCTGATTGACTATACAAACCATCCCTATCGTATTCCGCATTGGCTTTCGCCGAAACAGCGGTTGCCTCTTATCCAGAGGGCCAGGGCGGGCGAGCACCCTCATGCCAGCGAAATGCCTTGGGGGATCTGGGGGCCGAAGGCTTTGACCTGGCTGTTGAAGCAGAATAACGAAGCCCGTTTCTCGCGGCCGCAGGAGGTTCTTTACCCCGTGACCTACAGGGACAGACGGGCAATGGTAAGAGCCAATGGAAACGCCCAGCGTTTTCTGACTGAAAACACTATGTCAATTCACTTCTACGGCCGTCGTATGCGCGCTTTCATACGCAACCGATTTGATGGGATACCGCATCCTGAAAGTATGATTGGCGAATTGGTGGCCAAGCACGGAATCGATCCCCACGCCGCGCCTTTGAAAAAGGTCACGACGAAAGAAGAGCTTGAGGCCGCGTCGCAAGGGTGACCTTTGCCTCCTGTGGGCTTGCCAACTGAAGTCAACACGCCTATACGCCTGCGGTGGCCTTATGGTCACGAGAATCAAAACCAAGAAATGCCGTGTTTGGCCCATCACGCTTCGGGGGTCACATCCGGCTTAGGAGAAGCGATATGAAACTGCACGAATTGCGCGATAATCCTGGCGCTGCACCGAAACGGACCCGCGTTGGCCGTGGTCCCGGTTCCGGTAAAGGTAAAATGGGTGGCCGTGGTATCAAAGGTCAGAAATCCCGTTCGGGTGTGGCCATCAACGGCTATGAAGGCGGCCAGATGCCCCTGTACCAGCGCTTGCCCAAGCGTGGCTTCAACAAGCCGAACCGCAAGGAATTCGCCGTTATCAACCTGGGCCTGATCCAGAAATTCGTCGACGCCGGCAAGCTGGACGCCAAGGCTGCGATCACCGAAGACGCTCTGGTTGCGTCCGGTCTGGTCCGCCGCAAGCTGGACGGTATCCGCGTTCTGGCCAAGGGTGAAGTCAGCGCCAAGCTGAACTTGGAAGTGACCGGTGCATCGAAAGCTGCCGTTGCGGCAGTTGAGAAAGCGGGCGGTTCACTGACGGTCACAAAAGCTGCTGCGGCAGAGTAAGCGCTTGTGAGCGGGGCAAGACCCGCTTACATAGACCTCAGAGTTTTCCTAGACGCCGCCCGAGCCGGAAAACGGTTCCGGGCGGTGTTTTTATAAGAGAGACCGATTTATGGTATCAGCAGCAGAACAAATGGCAGCCAACACAAGCTGGTCTGCCCTTGGCAAAGCCACCGATCTGCGCAACCGCATCCTGTTTACGCTGGGTTTGTTGATCGTCTACCGTCTGGGCACCTTTATTCCGGTACCCGGCATCGACGGCCAAGCACTGCGTGAGTTCATGGAGCAAGCGGGGCAGGGCATCGGCGGCATGGTTTCGATGTTTACCGGCGGGGCGCTGGGGCGGATGGGTATTTTTGCCCTCGGCATCATGCCCTACATTTCAGCCTCGATCATCGTGCAGCTGCTGACATCCATGGTTCCGGCGCTCGAACAGCTCAAGAAAGAGGGCGAGCAGGGCCGCAAGAAGATCAACCAGTATACCCGTTTCGGCACAGTGGCACTGGCCACCGTTCAGGCCTATGGTCTGGCCGTTTCGCTGGAATCGGGCGATCTGGCGACCGATCCGGGCCTGTTCTTCCGCTTGTCGACCATGATCACTCTGGTCGGTGGCACCATGTTCCTGATGTGGCTGGGTGAGCAGATCACCGCGCGTGGCATCGGCAACGGTATCTCTCTGATCATTTTCGTGGGCATCATCGCCGAGGTTCCGGCAGCGCTGGCGCAGTTCTTTGCCTCGGGCCGTTCGGGTGCGATCAGCCCCGCCGTGATCATCGGTGTGATCGTGATGGTGATTGCCGTGATTACCTTTGTGGTCTTCATGGAACGCGCCCTGCGCAAGATCCACATCCAATACCCGCGCCGTCAGGCCGGTATGAAGATCTATGAGGGCGGCTCCAGCCACCTGCCGGTCAAGGTGAACCCTGCCGGCGTGATCCCGGCGATCTTTGCCAGCTCGTTGCTGCTGCTGCCGGTAACGATCTCGACCTTCTCGTCAGGCGCGACCAGCGGACCGATCATGTCGTGGCTTCTGGCCAACTTTGGCCCCGGGCAGCCTCTGTATCTGCTGTTCTTCGCCTCGATGATCGTGTTCTTTGCTTATTTCTACACGTTCAACGTGTCGTTCAAACCGGACGATGTGGCGGACAACCTGAAAAAGCAGAACGGTTTTGTGCCGGGTATCCGTCCGGGCAAGAAAACCGCCGAGTATCTGGAATACGTGGTCAACCGCGTTCTGGTTCTGGGCTCGGCTTATCTGGCGGCGGTCTGTCTGCTGCCTGAAATTCTGCGGAACCAGTTTGCCATCCCGTTCTATTTCGGCGGCACCTCGGTTCTGATTATCGTCTCTGTAACCATGGACACGATCCAACAGGTTCAGAGCCACCTGCTTGCGCACCAGTACGAAGGGCTTATCGAAAAGTCTCAACTGCGCGGCAAGGGTAAGAAACGCGGCAGGAAGGGACCCGCTCGTCGATGAACATCATTTTATTGGGCCCCCCGGGGGCAGGCAAAGGGACGCAGGCGCGTCACCTGGTTGAAACTCGGGGCATGGTGCAGTTGAGCACTGGCGACATGTTGCGCGAAGCCAAGGACAGCGGCACCGAAATGGGCAACCGCGTGGCCGAGGTGATGGCCAAGGGCCAGCTTGTGACCGACGAAATCGTAATCGGCCTGATTGAAGAAAAGCTGACCACCGAAAAAGGTGCCGGTTTCATCTTTGACGGATTCCCCCGGACATTGGCGCAGGCTGACGCGCTGGCGGCTTTGCTGACCAAGCTGGGTCAGTCGCTGCACACAGTGATCGAGATGCGGGTGGACGATGAGGCGCTTGTTGAACGTATCACTGCGCGCTCGACCTGCGGCGGGTGTGGTGAAGTCTATAACGACAAGACAAAACCTATCCCTGCTGATGGTAAATGCACAAACTGCGGCAAGGAAAACGACTTCAAGCGCCGCGCGGATGACAACGAAGAAAGTCTGCGCACGCGCCTGATGGAGTACTATAAAAAGACCTCGCCGCTGATTGGTTACTACTTCGCCAAGGGTGATTTGCGCCCGGTCAACGGCCTGGCGGAAATCGGTGAAGTCACCGCTTCGATTGAGGCGATTCTGAGCTGATCGAGAAATGGGCTTGACGGCACGGCCAAAAGCCCATATCGACCCCCATCCCCTTGGGGAATCAAGACCGCAGGCGGGATTCGTCCCAACTGCCCCGACCACCTCGAATAATGCTGGGCCCGCTGGCGACACTGCCAAGGTCAAGCGTTGTGAAAAAAGGTTCTGGAGCTACGGAACCGCAACGAAAAGGAAAGTGACACGTGGCACGTATTGCCGGCGTAAACATCCCGACTGCAAAGCGGGTACCTATCGCCCTCACATATATCACCGGTATCGGAAACACCTCGGCCAAAGCGATCTGCGAAGCCGTGGGCATTGAAGCGACTCGTCGCGTCAACGAACTGTCCGACGCCGAAGTTCTGAAAATTCGCGAGTTCATCGACGAAAACTTCACCGTCGAAGGCGACCTGCGCCGCGAAGTTCAGATGAACGTCAAGCGCCTGATGGACCTGGGCTGCTATCGCGGTCTGCGTCACCGCCGCAACCTGCCGGTTCGCGGTCAGCGCACCCACACCAACGCTCGTACCCGCAAAGGCCCCGCAAAGGCCATCGCTGGTAAGAAGAAATAAGGGAGGGTCTGACTGATGGCACGTGATAAGACTCGCGTTAAGCGCAAAGAGCGTAAGAACATCGCATCGGGCGTCGCCCATGTGAACTCGACCTTCAACAACACCAAGATCCTGATCTCGGACGTGCAGGGCAACGCCATCTCGTGGTCGTCTGCTGGCACCATGGGCTTCAAAGGATCGCGGAAATCCACCCCCTACGCCGCTCAGATGGCTGCAGAAGATGCAGGCAAAAAGGCGCAGGAACATGGCGTCAAGACGCTGGAAGTCGAAGTTCAGGGCCCCGGTTCGGGTCGTGAATCGGCTCTGCGTGCGCTGGCTGCAGTGGGCTTCAACATCACGTCGATTCGTGACGTGACCCCGATTGCTCACAACGGCTGCCGCCCGCCGAAGCGCCGCCGCGTCTAAGCGATTTTGAATTGAGCTGGGGCTGTGTTTTCGCACGGCCCCAGCACGTCATTTTGAACCTCGGGCGTCTGCACCTTGTTGGTCATGGGGCGCGGACAGGAATGGAGGGATTACATGATCCATAAGAATTGGGCAGAATTGATCAAGCCGACCCAGCTGGAAGGCAAGCCGGGTAACGACCCTGCGCGTCAGGCAACTCTGGTTGCCGAACCGCTGGAGCGTGGCTTCGGTCTGACTCTGGGCAACGCGCTGCGCCGCGTTCTGATGAGCAGCCTGCAAGGTGCCGCCATCACCAGCGTTCAGATCGACAACGTTCTGCATGAGTTTTCGTCGGTCGCAGGTGTCCGCGAAGACGTCACTGACATCATCCTGAACCTCAAGCAGGTTGCCCTGCGCATGGAAGTCGAAGGCCCCAAGCGCCTGTCGATCAATGCCAAAGGCCCAGCCGTTGTCACCGCAGGCGACATCAGCGAAAGCGCCGGCATCGAGGTTCTGAACCGCGATCACGTCATCTGCCACCTGGATGACGGCGCCGACCTGTTCATGGAACTGACCGTCAACACCGGTAAGGGCTACGTCTCGGCTGAGAAGAACAAGCCCGAAGATGCGCCTATCGGTCTGATCCCGATCGACGCGATCTATTCGCCGGTCAAGAAGGTTGCCTATGACGTTCAGCCGACCCGTGAAGGTCAGGTTCTGGACTATGACAAGCTGACCCTGAAGATCGAAACCGATGGTTCGATCACGCCGGAAGACGCGCTGGCCTTTGCCGCACGCATCCTGCAGGATCAGCTGTCGATCTTCGTCAACTTCGACGAGCCGGAATCGGCTGGCCGCCAGGACGAAGACGACGGTCTGGAGTTCAACCCGCTGCTGCTGAAGAAAGTGGACGAGCTGGAACTGTCGGTCCGTTCGGCAAACTGCCTGAAGAACGACAACATCGTTTACATCGGCGACCTGATCCAGAAAACCGAAGCCGAGATGCTGCGCACCCCGAACTTCGGCCGCAAGTCGCTGAACGAGATCAAAGAAGTGCTGTCCGGCATGGGTCTGCACCTCGGCATGGATGTCGAGGACTGGCCGCCCGACAACATCGAAGATCTGGCTAAGAAATTTGAAGACGCGTTCTAAGCGCGTCTTCCCCAATGCCCGGGCTGCCGGGGACTGTATGGGCACTTCCGCCCCAAGGAGAGCCGGTGACACGCATCGCCGGCCAGACAAAGCAAAAACGCAAGATAGGAATTGAACAATGCGTCACGCACGTGGTTACCGCCGCCTGAACCGTACTCATGAGCACCGCAAGGCTCTGTTTGCGAACATGGCTGGCTCGCTCATCGAGCATGAGCAGATCAAAACAACTCTGCCCAAGGCAAAAGAACTGCGCCCGATCATCGAAAAGCTGATCACTCTGGGCAAGCGCGGCGACCTGCACGCCCGTCGTCAGGCCGCAGCACGGCTGAAAGAAGACAAAGATGTCGCCAAGCTGTTCGACGTTCTGGGCCCCCGCTACGCCGAGCGTCAGGGCGGTTATGTCCGCATCCTGAAAGCAGGCTTCCGCTATGGCGACATGGCACCGATGGCGATCATCGAGTTTGTTGATCGTGATCTCGACGCCAAAGGCGCGGCTGATAAGGCGCGCGTTGCTGCTGAAGAAGCCGCAGACGAAGAATAAGAAAGCCCGTCTTTCTGAACGAAACCCCTGCGCCACAGGCGTGGGGGTTTTTTCGTTCTGGCGGCCCCAAAAGCGGATTTGTTGCCAGAATCATTAACTTGGGCGATCCTTGGTCCAATTGAAGGATCGCAATATGTTTAGATATCTTGTCTTAGTACTCGGACTTTGCGCACCCGTTTCTGTGTTCGCGCAGGAGGCATCGCAGGACGCGCAGGCCGACGGTACCCTTTTGACCGACGCCGAACTGCAAACGCTGGTCGCGCCGGTCGCGTTATATCCCGACACGTTGCTTATCCAGATATTCGTAGCGGCCACCCAACCGCTAGAGATCGTAAAGGCCGAGAGGTTCCTGCTGGACAATGCGGATCGTGATCCGACAGAGCTGGAGCCCGAGATCGACGCCATGGGATGGGATCCCTCCGTCAGTGTGCTGGCAACAGCCTTCCCCGAAGTCGTTGGGCAAATGGCCACGCATATCGACTGGACCGAGACTATGGGGACCGCGATGCTGGCGCAGTCCGATGACGTGATGGATGCCGTACAGGTCATGCGGGATCAGGCGATTGACAGCGGTGCGCTGATCTCGGGGCCGGAACAGACCGTTGAAGTGGCCGAAGACGAAACGGTTGTGATCACCCCGACAAACACGGAAACGGTTTACGTCCCGCAATATGATCCGCAGACCGTTTACACCGGCCCCTCGACCGGGGACGTAATCGGAACCGCTCTACTGACGTTCGGGGCGGTTGCCCTGATTGACGAAATCTTCGACGACGATGACGATTGGAATGACTATTGGGGCTGCCGGAATTGCGGTGGGTGGAATGGTCAGCCCATCGTCAGAAACCCCGATATCGACATTGATGTGGACGGCAATATCAATATTGGAAACGAGATCGACCGAGGCGACCGGACGGATATCGGCTGGACCCCGGACCCCGAGCGGAAAGAACAGGCGCGCGACAAGATTTCGGATCACAAAAGGCCCGAAGGCGGGCGTGCCGATCTACCTGTCAACCGACCGGAAGGGCGGACGGATGAGCTGCGAGCCAAGCTGAGCCGGGAGTCCGGTGCGGCGGATATCAGTCGTGATCGCGCCGCTGCTGTTGCAGCAGGGGCTGGCGCAGGGGCCGTGGCCGGAAGCGCGTTGGCCAACCGTGGCGGTGACAAGCAACTGCCAAAGGTGAACCGTGGCAACGTAGACGGGGACCGGGCCGCCGCCAAGCAGCAGGCCATTGACCGCACCAAGCAAAGGCCGGACGCCGTCAAGAAACCGGTCAAGCAGAAGCCGCAAAGCGTCAAGAAGCCTCAGGCCAAGAAACCGGCGACGACTCAGCGCAAGCCATCGGCCGCCAAGGGTGCGGCCATGAAAAAGAAATCCTCTGGTAATAGGGCCAAAAGCGCGTCGAAACGTGGACATGCGGCCAAGGGAGCACGGAGAAGGTAATATGCGCAAAGCGGTTGTTTCTGTAGTCTTTCTTCTCGCATCTGCTGGCTTGGCGATGTCCGAGGGCGCGCGATTTGACACGCCTCAGACGGCTCTGGACGCGTTTGTGGATGCTCTTAGGGCGGATGACCACAATGCTCTGCTGGAAATTTTTGGGCCTGAAGCCGAAGACCTGATCGGGTCCGGCGATCCTGCCGAAGACAAGCAAAGGCGGCGTGAGTTGCTGGCCATGTACGCCGAAGGCTATCGCTTTCAGCCCGAAGACGACGGGGTTGTGATCCTGTTGGGCGAGGATAGCTGGCCTTTCCCCATCCCGATCCTGCGCAGTGGAGAGGCTTGGCAGTTTGACATCGAAGCGGGCGCTGAAGAAATCGCCGCGCGTGAGATTGGTCTGAACGAGCTGGAAGTAATCGACCTGCTCGAAGCTTATGTTGATCTGCAGGCGGCGTTCCGACTGGTCGATCACAACGGCGATGGCGTCATGGAATTTGCGCGCACCATCATTGCCGATCCGGGTATGCGCAACGGGCTATTCTGGCCGGATGAGGACAGTTTCGTCGGGGCGGCCCTTGCAAGAGCCGCAGCATCCGGATGGAGCGATGGCGAAGCAGATTACGACGCTGAGCCGTTTCTTGGCTACTATTACACGATCCTGCAGGGGCAGGGGCCGAATGCCCCCGGTGGGGCTTATTCCTATATGGTCAGTGACAAGTTCGTGGCCGGCCACGCAATGCTTGCGGTTCCGGCGGATTATGGAGAGACGGGAATTCATTCGTTCCTGGTGGGCGAAAACGGGATCGTCTACGAGGCTGACCTGGGGCCGGAAACACTGGACCTGAGCGCAGACATCGAGACCTATGACCCCGGCCCTGATTGGTCACCGGTAGAATGACGCGCCGGTAGGGAACGCCGAGGCAACCTGCAACCCATCACAGCAGTCGCACTTAGCGACTGAAGCGGCCATCTTCGCGCGTCGACGCTTGCATTACGGCGCGCGGAGCCGCATATCCATCTGAGAATTGCAGGTCGAGGAAACAATGCTCCGCCCCTCTCTTTCCGCACTTTTCATAGCGTGTGCGTCTTTTGCTGCGGCAGAAACCCGTGTTCCCCAATCACAGGCCGAAATCTCATTGGGATTTGCGCCGGTCGTCAAGCAGGCGTCGCCGGCGGTCGTGAATATCTACGCCAAGATCATACGTCAGGGGCGTGCGAACACCCTATTCTCTGACCCGTTCTTTCAGGACTTTTTCGGTCGCGGGTTCTCGGAGCCTCGCCAACGGGTCCAGAATTCACTGGGGTCCGGTGTCATCCTGTCAGACGATGGCTACGTGGTGTCGAACTACCATGTCGTCGGAACGGCAACCGAGATTCGCGTCGTAACAACAGATCGCCGTGAATACTCGGCGCAGGTCGTGTTGGGTGACAAGGAAAGCGACATCGCCATTCTGCGGCTAGAGGATGCGACGGACCTGCCATACCTTCAAATGCGCGATTCCGATCAAGTCGAGGTTGGAGAGCTGGCATTGGCCATCGGAAACCCGTTCGGGGTCGGGCAGACCGTATCCTCGGGGATTATTTCAGGGCTGGCGCGCACGGGCACGGCAACCGGCAATGCACGCGGGTACTTCATCCAAACGGATGCTGCGATCAATCCGGGTAACTCGGGCGGTGCACTGATCGACGTGAACGGGGATCTTATCGGGATCAACACGTCTATCCTGACACGATCCGGTGGGTCGAACGGCATCGGCTTTGCTATCCCTGCAAATCTGGTGGCCGAGTTTCTTCGGCAAGCGCAATCCGGCAATGACAGCTTTGTAAGCCCCTGGGCAGGAATGGCCGGGCAGCACATGAGCGCCGACATCGCCGAGTCTCTGGGGCTTGTTATCCCACAGGGCGTCGTGATCTCGGACCTGCACGCGCTGAGCCCATTGGCCGAGGCCGGTTTGCGTGTCGGCGATGTTGTGACCCATGTTGACGGGGATGAGGTGAACTCACCCGCCGAGATGAAGTTTCGGATGTCTGTGGCGGGTGTCGGCGGTACATCGGTTCTTACCCTGTTGCGCGGCGACAGCAGCGCAGAGATTGAGATCGCGCTGATCAAAGCGCCGGAAACTCCGTCAGCGGACCAGACCACGCTGGGTGATCAAACGGTCATGCCCGGGCTGGAAGTGTCGCGCATCAATCCGGCGGTGATCTCGCGGATGGGTTTGCTGTTGTCGCAGACCGGGGTCGTCGTGGTCAATGCCGGTCCCTATGGAGGGCGTTCCGGTCTGCGCGCCGCGGACGTGATCAACAGCGTCAACGGTCAGAAAATTCAACATCCTGACGATCTGGTCGGCGCGCTAACTGATCCGGGCCGCAGGTTGCAGTTCGACATCCTGCGCGGTGGGCGCACCGTGTCTTTGCGGTTCCGATTGTGACGCAATGAGCGATCTGTTCGATACCGGGTCCACCCAGCCCGCGGCCAGCCCTCACCGGCCACTGGCGGATCGCCTGCGGCCGCAAGCGCTGTCCGAGGTGATCGGGCAGCAGCAGGTTCTGGGCCCGGACGCGCCATTGGGCGTCATGCTGGCGTCAGGTAGTTTGTCGAGCCTGATATTCTGGGGGCCGCCGGGTGTCGGTAAAACGACGATCGCGCGGTTGCTTGCACAGGAAACGGACCTGCATTTCGTTCAGATCAGCGCGATTTTTACCGGCGTACCGGACCTGAAAAAGGTGTTCGAGGCTGCGAAGATACGGCGTCAGAACGGGCAGGGCACGCTTTTGTTCGTGGATGAGATTCATCGGTTCAACAAGGCGCAGCAGGATGGGTTTCTTCCGCATATGGAAGACGGAACGATCCTGTTGGTCGGAGCCACGACCGAAAACCCCTCTTTTGAGCTGAACGCAGCCCTTCTGAGCCGGTCGCAAGTTCTGGTGCTCGAACGTCTGAGCCTGTCTGATCTGGAGCATCTGACCCAACGCGCGGAAAAAGAGCTGGGCCGGGCATTGCCGCTGACGGGTGCCGCGCGTGAAGCGCTTCAGGAAATGGCGGATGGTGACGGTCGGGCTTTGTTAAATCTGGTCGAACAGGTTGCGGCATGGCAGGTTGACGCGCCGTTGGACCCGGAAGCTTTGTCCACAAGACTGATGCGCCGGGCAGCAAAATACGACAAGTCCGGTGATGAACACTACAACTTGATCTCGGCGCTGCACAAATCAGTGCGGGGGTCCGACCCCGACGCGGCATTGTATTGGTTTGCGCGGATGCTAACGGGGGGCGAGGATCCTCGATATCTGGCGCGCCGGATCACTCGGATGGCGGTTGAGGATATCGGGTTGGCTGACCCACAGGCTCAGGCGATATGCCTGCAATCTTGGGAAACCTATGAACGTCTTGGCAGCCCGGAAGGGGAGCTGGCCTTGGCGCAGGCGCTGGTCTATCTGGCCTTGGCACCCAAGTCGAACGGGGCTTATGTGGGGTACAAAGCCGCCATGCGGCTGGCCAAACAATCCGGTAGCGAGCCTCCGCCCAAGCATATTCTGAATGCGCCGACATCCCTGATGAAGGATCAGGGCTATGGCGCGGGCTATGCCTATGACCACGACGCCGAAGATGGTTTCTCCGGTCAGAACTATTTCCCGGACGGCGTGCAGCGGCCGGATCTCTACCAGCCCGTCGAACGCGGCTTCGAGCGCGAGTTGAAAAAGCGGTTGGAGTACTTCGCGAAGCTTCGCGCGCAGCGCAACGGCTAACGCCTGCTTGACTCTTGCGGTCGAGCACGCCACAGACGCGCATGTTTTCTATGGCACTGAAAGACACGCATTTCGCACGGGATCACCGCGCGACGCAGGGGATATTGGCATGAGCGGCGTACAGATGATCACCGTGGCAGAAGGTGACGGAGACCAGCGGCTGGATCGCTGGCTGCGCCGTCTGTTCCCTCATGTCAGTCAGGGCCGTATCGAGAAGATGTGCCGCAAGGGTGAATTGCGTGTGGAAGGTGGCCGGGTCAAAGCCTCGACCCGGCTTGAGGCTGGACAAGTTGTGCGCGTCCCACCTTTGCCCGACGTCGATCACAAACCGGCCGAGGTCAAACGCCGGATTTCTGACGCGGACGCCAAGATGATCCAATCCTGCGTGATCTACCGCGACGATCACGTGCTGGCGCTGAACAAACCACATGGCTTGCCCGTGCAGGGCGGCAGCGGCCAGACCCGCCATGTTGACAGCCTGTCCGAAGCGCTGCGGTTTGGCTACGATGAAAACCCGCGGTTGGTTCATCGGCTAGACAAGGACACATCCGGCGTTCTGCTGATGGCTCGCACGCGCGAGGCCGCCAAGGGCCTGACCGCAGCCTTCCGCCACCGCGATACGCGCAAGATTTATTGGGCGTTGGTTGCCGGTGTGCCGACGCCGTATCTGGGCGAGATTAAGACCGGTCTGGTCAAGGCATCAGGCCACGGAAAGCAGGGCGAAGGCGAAAAGATGGTCGCCGTTCACCTGAATGAGGTCAACGACACACCCGGCGCGAAACGCGCGCATACGCTCTATGCCACACTTTACCGAGTGGCAGGGCGCGCCGCATGGGTGGCGATGGAGCCGATTACCGGTCGAACGCATCAGTTGCGGGCGCATATGGCCGCGATTGGGCATCCGATTATTGGTGATGGCAAGTATGGTGGCTCGGGTCAGGAAAACCTTGGCGACGGTTGGGGTGCGCAGCTCGGCGGGATCATCAGCAAAAAGCTGCACTTGCATGCTCGGCAGGCGTCGTTCCAGCATCCGGTGACGCGCAAGACGATCACTGTTAAGGCTCCGTTGCCGGATCATATGAAACACAGTTGGGACACGTTCGGCTGGGCCGAAGACCTGGCCGCCGACGACCCGTTTGAGGAACTGCAATGAGCGCACCGCTGCGTCTGGTGCTGTTCGATGTGGATGGCACTCTGGTCGACAGTCAGGGCAGTATCGTTGCCGCAATGACGGCCAGTTTCAACGCCTTGTCCCTGCCGGTTCCGGACCGGCAGGCCATTTTGTCCATCGTCGGGCTTTCTCTGCCGGTTGCCATTTCAGAACTCGCCAATGAACACGCAACTGAAGTCCAGCAACGGTTGGTCGATGGCTACAAGCAAGCCTACCACGCCCACCGTGTCGCGCAGGGCGCGGCCAGTTCGCCACTTTATCCCGGTGCGCGTGAGGTTATTGAGGCCCTGCACGCAATACCCGAGGTGCTGTTGGGCGTCGCTACGGGAAAATCCCAGCGTGGCCTTGACGCATTGATCGAAGCGCACGGGTTGGAGCGATATTTTGTGACGCGGCAGGTTGCAGATCACCACCCGTCAAAGCCTCACCCGTCAATGATCGAAACGGCGTGCGCGGAAACTGGCGTTGGGGCTGGCAACACGGTGATGATCGGGGACACGCGGTTCGATATGGATATGGCGCGCGCCGCTGGCGTTCCGGGCATCGGCGTAACCTGGGGCTATCACGACCGATCCGCCTTGGAGTCAGCGACCCGCATCATTGAAACCTTTGACCAATTGCCAAACGTGCTGAACGAAATCTGGGCCTGAAGATATGAGTGACTGGAAACCGAAACGATTCTGGACAGAAAGTTCGATTGTTGACGCTAAGGGCGGATATACAGTGGAACTAGACGGTCGAGGGGTCAAAACCCCCGCCAAGGCCGGGCTGATCGTGCCAACCCGTGCAATGGCGCAGGAAATCGCTGCGGAATGGGATGCGCAGGAAAAAGAAGTCGATCCGACAACGATGCCATTTACTCGATCTGCAAACGCAGCCATCGACAAAGTGCAACACCAGCACGCCGAGGTTGCAGACATGCTGGCCGACTACGGCGATTCGGACCTGCTATGCTATCGGGCAGCGCACCCGCAGGAGTTGCAGCAACGGCAGGCCGCGCAGTGGGATCCCGCGCTGGATTGGGCTGCCGTGGCGCTGTCTGCACGCCTTCTGCCCGTTGCCGGCGTTCTCCACCGGCCGCAGGACGCTTCTGCCTTGGCCGCGCTGCGTGAACGTGTCCATGATTTCAATGACTTTCAACTGGCAGCGTTTCACGATCTGGTCAGCCTGTCAGGGTCCTTGATCCTTGGATTTGCCGCAGCCACAGATTGGCGCGGCGCTGAGGAAATCTGGGAAATTTCCCGATTGGACGAGATATGGCAGATCGAACAGTGGGGCCATGACGATGAGGCGGACGCAGCGGCCGAGGTCAAAAAAGCCGCTTTCCTACACGCTAAACGGTTTTTTGACGTCTCGATTTGATCTCTGACGCCTGATTTTACGCCGCTCCTGCAAACATCTGCGGATCGACTTATCGTTTTCGCTGATCCGACCCTTGACGTTTGTTTATGATTGCGCCCAAACTCAAGCCCACTAAAGGGGAGACACCTTTGGGGAAACCTTTCTGGTGCCAAAGGTGCCGGACAGAACCGTCCTTTGATCTGGGCGGAAAATCAGGAAGAGGTAAAAATGAAAAAATCCGTAATCTTGGGCGTGGCAACCGTTGCCGGCCTGGCTGCTGGCGCAGCGGCAGCGGGGACTGTCGATGATGTCAAAGCGCGCGGTAAGCTGAACTGCGGTGTGACCACCGGTCTGGTTGGCTTTGCCGCACCCGACGCGAATGGCGAATGGCAAGGCTTTGACGTCTCGCTGTGCCGCGCAGTCGCTGCAGCCGTTCTGGGCGACGCAAGCGCCGTTGAATTCGTTCCGACCACCGGTAAGACACGCTTTACCGCGCTGGCCTCGGGCGAGATTGACATGCTGGCTCGTAACACCACCTGGACCTTCAGCCGCGACGTCGACCTGAAGTTTGAATTTACCGGTGTGAACTACTACGACGGTCAGGGCTTCATGGCACCCAAGGCGCTGGGCGTAAGCTCGGCCAAGGAACTGGACGGCGCCACCGTTTGTATCCAGACCGGCACCACCACCGAGCTGAACCTAGCGGACTTCTTCCGCTCGAACAACATCAGCTACGAACCGGTTCCGATCGAAACCAACGCCGAAGCGCAGCAGCAGTACCTGGCTGGCGCTTGTGACGTTTACACCACAGACGCTTCGGGCCTGGCCGCAACCCGCGCCACGTTCGAGAACCCCGGTGATCACGTCCTGCTGCCAGAAATCATCTCGAAAGAGCCTCTGGGCCCGCTGGTCCGTCACGGCGATCACGAGTGGGGCGACGTTGTCCGCTGGACTCTGAACGCGCTGGTCTCGGCTGAAGAACTGGGCGTAACATCGGCCAACATCGATGAGATGGCGGCTGGCACTGACAACCCCGAGATCAATCGTCTGCTGGGCAGCGAAGGCACGCTGGGCGAAATGCTGGGTCTGGACGCAGATTGGGCCAAGCGCGCGATCAAAGCGGGCGGCAACTACGGTGAAGTCTTTGCCAAGAACATCGGCGAAGAAACTCCGATCGGTCTGGCGCGCGGCCTGAACGCGCAGTGGACTGATGGCGGCCTGCTGTACGCACCGCCTTTCCGCTAAAATCTACGGGAAAGGGCGCGGGGCAACCTGCGCCCTTTTTCATTCCATAAGAAACACGCCCGGATAGATTTGAGCAGGGAAAAACCTTGCCGAGCACCCGGGATGCACGGGGAAAAACATAGGTCATGACGACTCTCACTGACCCGCCAAAGGAGCAGTTCCGGCTGTCCATGCTCCTTTACGATACGCGGTATCGATCTGCGACCATTCAGGTCATTGCTCTGATCGGTTTCATGCTTCTGGCAGCCTGGATCATTTCCAATACCATTCAGAACCTCGAGGCTCTGGGCAAACCGGTTGAGTTCGGTTTCTTCGGAGAACCGGCGAGCTATGACATCAACCAACGTCTGCTGGAATACGACTCGCGCGACAGCCATCTGCGCGCGGCCTTTATCGGCCTGCTGAACACGCTGGTTGTGGCTGTTCTTGGCTGTATCACGGCCACTATCGTCGGTGTTCTGGTCGGCGTCCTGCGCCTGTCGAACAACTGGCTGATTGCCCGGATCATGACCGTCTATGTCGAGATGTTCCGCAACGTGCCGGTTTTGCTGTGGATCGTTCTGGCGATGGCCATTCTGATCGAAAGCCTGCCCGCGCCAAGGGCGTTCCGGGGCGAAGATCCCGAGGCGACGATGAAACTGTTCGACTCGGTCGCGATCACGAACCGCGGGGTCTATATCCCCGAGTTTCTGTTCTCGCGCAGCCTGGGAGACATTCACCTGTTCGGTGCGTCAAGCCTGCGGTTTGATGTGTCGTTGGACCTGATTGCTGTCCTGATCGTGCTGGGTGGTAGTATTTTCACCATGCGCAAAGTGTCGGCATGGGCACAGGCAAAACAGGAATCCACCGGCGATCGGCCGAAGATTTGGCACATCCAGCTTGGTATTCTCTTTGTGCCGATGATTATCCTGCTGAGTGTTCTGGGTTTCCACCTCGGTTACCCGGAATTGAAGGGGTTCAACTTCTCGGGCGGGACGCATATGCGTAACTCGCTGATTGCGCTGTGGCTGGCCTTGTCGCTGTACACGGCAGCCTTCATCGCCGAGATCGTGCGCGCTGGTATTCTGGCCATCTCGAAGGGCCAGACCGAAGCCGCATCTGCGCTGGGCCTGCGCCCGGGTCGCACGATGCGACTGGTGATCCTGCCACAGGCGCTGCGGGTGATCATCCCGCCGATGATCTCGAACTATCTGAACCTGACCAAGAACTCGTCGCTGGCGATCGCGGTTGGATATATGGACATCACGGGTACGTTGGGTGGCATCACCATGAACCAGACCGGCCGCGAGCTGGAATGTGTTCTGCTGCTGATGCTGGTTTACCTGTCCATCTCGCTGAGCATTTCGGCTGTGATGAACTGGTACAACAACCGTGTCAAACTGGTGGAGCGGTAATATGAGTGATGTTTCATTTGTCCGCACGGAAATGTTGCCGGAACAGGCACCACCCGCTTCCGAGGTCGGCTTGCTTGGGTGGGTCAAGCACAACCTGTTCTCAAGCTGGTTCAACTCGATCCTGACGTTGGTGTCGCTCTATGCGATCTACTACGTTCTGGCCGGCGTTTTACCTTGGATATTCCAGTCAGTCTGGAACGCCGATTCGCTGAACGAATGTCGTGAGATTATGATGGCCAATTGGGGTTCGACGCATGGTCACGCATGTTGGGCTGTGATCAATGACCGTTGGCTGCAGCTGTTGTTCGGTTTCTATCCAAGCCATCTGTACTGGCGCCCGATCGTTTCCTTGCTGCTGCTGTTGGTGGCGCTGGCTCCGGTGCTGTATTCGGATCGTGTTCCTACCAAGATGCTGATCTTTTCGGCGATCTACCCCTTCCTGATGCCTTGGCTGATGTGGGGCGGAACCATCTGGGGGCCGGTATCGGCTGCGCTGGGTTTTGTCGTCGGTTGGGGTGTCTACACCATCTTCAGCAAACAACTGAGCAACCTGATCGGCATCATCCTTGCGGTTGCGGCTGCCGTGATATGGTGGCTGGTGATCTCAAGCTTCTTCACCAGCGCTATGGCCTCGATCATCCCGATCAGCATCGAAGCGGTGGAAAGCCGTCAGTTCGGGGGCTTCATGCTGGCGATCCTGCTGGGCGTTGTGGCAATCGGTGTCTCGCTGCCCATCGGCGTCGTACTGGCGCTGGGCCGCCAGTCCGACCTGCTGATCGTCAAGTACCTGTGCGTGGGCTTTATCGAGTTCATTCGTGGCGTGCCGCTGATCACTCTGTTGTTCGTGGCGTCGTTGCTTTTGAACCTGTTCCTGCCGCCGGGCACCAACTTTGACATCATCCTGCGGGTGATGATCATGATGACCCTGTTCTCGGCCGCGTACATGGCTGAGGTGATCCGGGGTGGCTTGGCTGCTTTGCCGCGCGGTCAGTACGAAGGGGCCGACAGTCTGGGCCTGAACTACTGGCAGGCACAGCGACTGATCATCATGCCGCAAGCCCTGAAAATCTCAATTCCGGGCATCGTGAGCACATTCATCGGGATCTTCAAGGATACGACTCTGGTGTCGATTATCGGGCTGTTCGACGTAATCGGATTGGCATCCGCCATCCGTGCCGACACCGCCTGGAACGGCATCTACTGGGAACTGTTCGCGTTCATCGCGGCACTGTTCTTCGTCGTCTGCTTCTCCATGTCCCGTTATTCCATGTATCTGGAGCGCAAGCTTCAGACTGGCCATCGTTAAGGAGTTCAACACATGTCTGAACTTGCAATCGAACGCGAAATCGACCGCTCTAAAATGCAGGTGAGCGACGAGGTCGCCATTGAAATCAGCAACATGAACAAGTGGTACGGATCGTTCCACGTGCTGCGCGACATTAATCTGACCGTCAATCAGGGCGAGCGGATCGTGATCGCGGGGCCGTCGGGGTCGGGTAAGTCCACCTTGATCCGCTGTCTGAACGCGCTGGAAGAACACCAGCAGGGTACGATCGTCGTGGATGGGACCGAGTTGTCGAATGACCTCAAGAACATCGACAAGATCCGGTCCGAGGTTGGGATGGTGTTCCAGCACTTCAACCTGTTCCCGCACCTGACCATTCTGGAGAACTGCACTCTGGCCCCGATCTGGGTGCGCAAGACGCCCAAGAAAGAGGCCGAAGAGCGCGCGATGCATTTCCTGGAAAAGGTGAAAATCCCGGATCAGGCGCTGAAATATCCCGGTCAGTTGTCGGGTGGTCAGCAGCAACGTGTGGCGATTGCGCGCTCGCTCTGCATGATGCCTCGGATCATGTTGTTCGATGAACCGACATCAGCGCTGGACCCGGAAATGATCAAAGAGGTGCTCGACACCATGATCGAACTGGCCGAGGAAGGCATGACCATGCTGTGCGTCACGCACGAGATGGGCTTTGCCCGTCAGGTCGCCAACCGCGTGATCTTTATGGATGCCGGTCAGATCGTGGAGCAGAACGAACCAGAGGAGTTCTTCAACAACCCACAGAGCGAGCGAACCAAGCTGTTCCTCAGCCAAATCCTGGGTCACTGATCTGGTCGAAAATTACGAAAGGGCGGGGCTTTGGCCTCGCCTTTTTCTATTCCAGAAGCTCGCGTGGGGTGACAAAGCCCAGAACATCTCCGCTGTGCCAGTCGATATCGGACCAGTCGGTGATATCGAATTGGATCACGGTCGTCGCGCATGTGGGGTAGTCCTGAAAACGAAGGTTCTCTGGTACGTTATGCACGATCCGATGGGCGAATTCGGCGATTCCGGGGTTGTGACCCAGCATCAGCACCGTTGGTTCAGTCGCGCCCGACAATTCGTTCAACATGTCCTCGGGGTCGGCGTGATAGAGTGATCGATGCAAGCAAACCTTGTCGGCCTGCAAATCCATCCGATCCCAAGTCTCACGCGTTCGGGCCGAGCTGGAGCACAGCACCTCATCCGGCAGCCAGCCGTTATCGCGCAGCCAAGCTGCAATAGCCGGCGCGGATTTTCGGCCGCGTTTGTTCAGTGGCCTGTCATGATCTGCCAGCGTCGGACTATTCCAACTGGATTTTGCGTGACGCATTAGGATCAAGGTTAAGCTCATGAGGGATGAAAGGCCTTCATGTGATGCGAAGATTGTTCAGGGTCCCGTCCGGCCCCGGCACTGAGCGGACATGACAGCCGCACGAGGCAGCCGCCCGTCATGCAGGTCTGCCCGGCGTCAGTCGACAGATGGGCGTGACAGGAGGATACGTTGTAGAAATCCTTGTCACTCAGGGCACCGACGGGGCATGCGCTGGTGCAGGGGGCAGGGCAGTCGGAACATGGCGATGTGTCAGGGGCTTCGGGGATGCGGAATTCATGCGAGAAATGCAGCGCCCCGCGGAAGGATATCATCATGCCCACCGTGTCGTGCACCAACGCGCCTACCGGACTGCTGAATGTTCGGCCAGATTTCAGCGCCCAATCGATAAAGGGTGCGTAAGGCGGGCCGCCAAAAGGGAAATATGCCCGAGCGCCCAATTCCTGCGCCAATTGCCCAACCACCCGCAGGGACCACCTGTCCACCGGATCATCACCCGCCCATTCAGGCGCAGATTTCAGGGTCGGCCAGAATTCAGGGCCAGCGCCCAGAAGAACAAGGGTACCCGCATCCAGATCCTTTGCGCCGCTCACACGCGGATGGGTCGCGCCCATGAGGATCAGCCCGGTGCCCCTCGCGGCTTGTTCGACATGTTCATAGCTGGCAAGCGACGCTTCTGAGGAGTTTGGGGGATGGGCTTCCATGTCTCCTCCGGTGCCAAAGGGTCAGTCTGGGCGGATCAGCGATCCGGCGCCGTGCTCTGTAAACAGTTCCAGCAAAACGGCATTGGGCGCACGGCCATCCAGAATGACGACTGCCCGCACGCCGTTATGCAACGCGTCCAATGCTGTTTCCGTCTTGGGGATCATGCCGCCCGCGATTGTACCATCCAGTGTCATTTCGCGGATTTGCCCGGCCTTCAGTTCGGTCACAACGTCTCCGGCCGCGTTTTTGACGCCTGAGACATCCGTAAGCAGCAATAGGCGATCTGCCTTCAGCGCCGAAGCGATGGCCCCGGCAGCGGTGTCTCCGTTGACATTGAACGTCTCGCCCTCACGCCCTGCGCCCAGCGGCGCGATCACCGGGATCACGTCGTGCGAGAACAAATCGTGCAGAATCTTGGGGTTCATTTCGGACGGAGACCCGACAAAACCCAGCGTGGGATCGGCCTGATCACAGATCATCAGGTTGGCGTCCTTGCCCGACAGCCCAACGGCGGTTCCGCCCTGTCCATTGATCGCCTGAACGATACGCTTGTTTACAAGGCCAGACAGAACCATCTCGACCACTTCCACGGTGGCCTTGTCCGTCACCCGCTTGCCGTTCACAAAATCGGATTGGATGTCCAGCCTGTCCAGCATGGCGTTGATCATTGGCCCGCCGCCATGCACGATAACGGGGTTCACACCCACCTGGCGCATCAGAACCACATCGCGGGCAAAGCTTTCCATTGCCTCGTCGCTGCCCATCGCGTGGCCGCCCAGCTTTATTACGACAATCGCGCCGTCGTAGCGCTGCAAATACGGCAATGCGCTGTTCAATGTTGCTGCGGTTGCGATCCAGTCCCGGTTCATATCTCGTGTCTTCATGGCTGCTGTTCCTCTGAGGCCCCGTGTTAGGACCTTTGCCCCGCGCTGCCAAGGGTGAAGCTATTCCAAATTGGCGATGATCGAGCGGAGAGTGGGGATGCCATCCCCCTTTTCTGACGACGTCAGAACGATCTCCGGGAATGCCGCCGGGTGTTTGGACAATGCGCCGCGCACCTGACCCAGAACTTTTTCACGGTCGTTGGCCTTGACCTTGTCAGCCTTGGTCAACACGCATTGAAAAGTCACGGCGCTGGTGTCCAGCAGCTTCATGATGTCGGCGTCGACGGGTTTTACCCCATGGCGCGAGTCAATGAGGACAAAGGCCCGGCGCAGGGTCTGGCGGCCACTCAGATACTGCTTCAGAAGCCGCTGCCACTTTTCCACCACCTTGAGCGGCGCGTTGGCATAGCCATAACCCGGCAAGTCAACCAGATACAGCTCGGGACCTTGGGTGAAAAAGTTGATCTCTTGTGTCCGACCCGGCGTGTTCGAGGCACGGGCCAGACCCTTGGTGCCGGTTAGCGCGTTGATCAGGCTGGACTTGCCGACGTTGGAACGACCGGCAAAGCAGACCTCCAGCCGGTCCGGGGCAGGCAGGCCGTTCATCGCCACAACGCCTTTGACAAATTCAGACGGGCCGGCAAAAAGTTTGCGCCCGCGCTCAAGCGAGAATTCGTCTGGTGTCTCAGCAAGGGGGAAAGGAAGCGTTGTCATAGCACCTGCACCGTGTCGCCTATTTTTATTTCTCCACCTCGGATCACCTCGGCGTAAACGCCGAATTCCTGATGGTTCCAACTGTTCAGCGCGCCCAGGGTATCCGCGTCCCGTTTGCCGGTGTCCGGGTTTGCGGTTGTGGCCAGACAGCGTGTGATCCGCTCACGCACGTGGAGCACCGCCTGTCCGATCTGAACCTCGCGACCCAGCCATTCACTTTCCTCCCACAGGGGCAGGCCGTCGAACCATATGTTGCCGCGCCAGCGTTTGATGGACAACTCCTTGCCCAGTTTCTGCTGAACCGCCCGGTGCGAGGCCATGTTGCACAGGCTGACCGATGGAAAGTCACTGTCGGTCATTCCCCGTCCGGGTACGCGGACAATACGCACAGAGGCGGCACGGTCGGCCGGCATCAAAGGTTTCACCCATTCAAGGAACGCATCTTGTTCCGTGTCCGGCTGAAAACTCAGATCAGGGCGCTGGGGGTGGCTGAGCGCGACCGTATCACCTGTCAGCCTGGCCGTGATTGCCATCAACTGCGGCGCCTTGGCACCACGGCTGAAATTCGCACAAGGTGCCCAATCCGAGCCGTCAACTTTGGACGCCTCATGCGCGACCGCCCAAACACGATCCCCGGGCATGGTCTGCCCGGGGTTCAGTGTTACGGTTTCGACAGCCTCATGGCCGTGGCTTTTAATGGGATGCCGCCAGAGGCTGGTTACTTCTGCCGTCATTTGTCATCCGTCTTCGGTGTGCGTTTGAAGCTGGACTTGATATTGCCAAACACGTCGGGCTTATAACCCTGGCTTCTCATGATCAGGTATTGCTGAGTGAACGTGATCGTGTTGTTCGCGATCCAGTAAACCACCAGCCCGCTGGCAAAGCTGCCCAGCATGAACATGAACACCCATGGCATCCAGGCAAAGATCATCGCCTGAGTCGGATCGGTTGGTGCCGGATTCAGCTTTTGCTGCAGCCACATCGAGATACCCAGCAACAGCGGTAGGATACCAATGAAGACCAGCGCCATCAGCGTGTCAGGCTGCGGGCCGCCCCAGGGCAGCAGGCCAAACAGGTTCATGATCGAGGTCGGATCAGGTGCGCTCAGGTCTTGGAACGGGCCAAACCACGGGGCTTGACGCAGTTCGATCGTCACGAAGATCACCTTATACAGCGAGAAGAAGATCGGGATCTGCATCAGGATCGGTAGACAGCCTGCGGCGGGGTTCACCTTTTCCTTCTTGTACAGTTCCATCATGCCCTGCTGCATCTTCTGGCGGTCGTCGCCTGCAGCCTCTTTCAGAGCTTCCATCTGCGGCTGCAGTTCCTTCATCTTCGCCATCGAGACGTAAGATTTGAACGCCAGCGGGAACAGGATCGCCTTGATGATCAGCGTCAGGCCGATAATGGACCAGCCCATGTTGCCGATCAGCGCATTGATGTTGTGCAGCAGCCAGAAGATCGGCTTGGTCAGGAAGTAGAACCAGCCCCAGTCGATGCTGTCGATGAATTTCTGAACGCCGTCGGCCTGATATTCCCGAATGGTTTCCCATTCCTTTGCGCCAGCAAAAAGCTGCGTGGTTACCTTTTCGGTAGCGTTAGGCGCCACTGTGAGCGTCGGCAGAACCGTCTCGGTCTGATAGATTTTGCGGCGCGCGTCATACTTCGCGGCGGCTTTGAAGGCCGAGCCTTCCTCGGGGATCAGGGTGGTCATCCAGTAGTGATCGGTAAACCCGATCCAACCGCCTTCTTTGACTTGGAAAACCTCGGCTTGCGCGCGTTCATTTGGGTCAATGTCGAAATCGCGGACATCGCCATAGTCGATCTCATCCAGAACGCCGTCGGCCATAACCATCACGCCTTCATGCAGGATGAAAAAGTTCTTTAGCTCGGGCAGATCGCCGTCCTCGCCGATGCCGTGGCGGGCCAGAATACCGTAGGGCGCCATGCCGACTTCGGCCTGGGTATTGTTTTCAACGGATTGCGTGACCTCGAACATATAGTTCTCGTCCACCGAGATCATGCGGCGGAAGGTCAGGCCGTTTCCATTGTCCCACTTCAAGGTGACCGGAGTGTCGACGCCCAGTGTTTCGCCTTCTTCGACGGTCCACAGAGTGTTTGGACCCGGAACGTCGGACCCCGTGACACCTGCACCCGGTGCCCATCCGTAAAGGGCGTAATAAGCGGACTCGGAACCAACCGGAGACAGAAGTTCAACAATCGGAGCACCGTCTTCGATCGAAACCTTGTAGTCCTTCAGGAATAGCTCATCGATGCGACCGCCCGACAGGGACAGGCTGCCCTCAAGTCGAGGTGTGTCGATCTGAACCCTTGGGGCTTGTGCCTCGGGCAGGGCTTCCTCGGCGGTGGCGGTCGCTTCACCCGCGGTCCCGGTTCCTGCAGCGCTGGGTGTCTGAACCTCGTTGGCCTCAGTTGCGCTGATTTCGCTCTGATCGGTCGAAGTCACTTGTTCGGGCGGCGGGAACAGCACGAACCAAATGAGGATCACGACAAAGCTGAGCGCGGTTGCGAGGATGAGATTCTTATTCTGATCGTCCATCTGGGACAGCCACCTTAAGCAGTGAAAGACACCCGGTGGGTTCAACAGAGTGCGGCCCCAAAGGTCAAGCGGAATCGCCCGTCTTGTCGTCGCGTATAAGGCTTTTTTGGCGTAATTTCGCGTTTACGAGCCCGCTTGACGCCCGATCTTGGGGACACCCTTAACCTTGTTCTGGTGCGCTGTGATCCAGTCCAGAGTTTTTTCAAATGGCATCGGCTTGCCGATCCCGAACCCCTGAACGTGGTCACAGCCCAGTTGCGCCATCAGCGCGTGTTCCCCTTGAGTTTCCACGCCTTCGGCCAGTGTTTCGACATTCAGCCGCTCCGCCATCGTCAGGATCGCGCTGACCAACTGCTGTTGGCTGGCGTCCCGATCGGCTTTGGCTACAAATGACCGGTCGATTTTGATCCTCGAAACGTCAAACCGCTTGATTGAGGCGATCGAGGCGTGGCCGGTGCCGAAATCGTCCAAGTCTATACAGCATCCGAGCCCGGATAGAGCTGTCACGTTGCGTGTAATCACGTCATCGGGGCGTCTTGAAAAGACGGTTTCCAGAATTTCCACGGCGAGCCTGTCCGGGGTCAGGTCATTTTGATCCAGTTCCCATTTCAACCGGTCAATCAGGGCAGGATCCCGCAACTCGTCGGAGGCGAAATTGACGCCAATTCGCGGCACAGCTACCCCTGCGTGGTCCCATTTTCGCATAGCGGCAAATGCATGGTGACGCATGGTTTGACCGAACTTTTCCATCAAGCCGGCTTGTTCGGCGAACGGAAGAAATACCTGCGGGCTCAGCACGCCTTTTTGCGGATGTTCCCAACGGGCAAGGGCTTCAAAGCCGGTGACTTGCCCGGTATCGGTTGATATTTGAGGCTGAAACCAGGGGCGGATTTCACCACTCTCCAACGCTGCCTCGAATTCCTTGCGAAGATTGGCCCGGATGCGTGACCGGCGACGTGTTTCGCTGGAGTAAGAGCGGATAGTGGACGGGCCGTTCCGCTGCGCTTCGGCCAGAGCGGAACTTGTAGCGTCTAACCACGCTTCAAACCCATCCTCAGGGACACTGGACAAAAGACTGAAGCCAATCGAACACGTCAGGTAGATGCCCGCCCCGTTCAGGGTGACGGGTTCTTCAATGGCAGCCTGTATGCGACCCGACATCTGTATGCATGCCTCAAGGTTCAGATGATTCGACGGAGGCAGCCCGATGGCGACCGAATTCTGGTCCAGCCGCGTTGTGATGTCGCCTGCACGGATTGCAGACAAAACACGGCTAAAGAACTGTTGGGTCAGGTGGTTGGCTGCTGCGTTTCCGTGAAGATCCGAAAGTTCTGCAAAACCGTCTAATGCGACGATGAGGCAGGCGGATTCTTGGTGCGTATTTCGGCCGGCTTCAAAGAAAGTCTCCATCTCGGTGGCGAATGTGTCTATCGCCAAAAAGCCGCCCGCCTCGCCACGGCGGTCAGAGGATGGACCCGATTTGGGGGTCAGGGCGGTGAGTGCCGCAATCAAGAAGGGCAGGGCCAGCGCCACGGTAACAAGCGCGCGTTCGCCGCCAATCCAAAACGCCGCAAGACAAATCGCCGGTGCAAATGCCAAAGCAGACGGGCCGCTGAAAGCGGTGGCGAGAAAGTCGAGAGCTCTGTTAATAGAGAAATGTTTCCACATCAGTTTTCCGGGCCTTTCCCTTGGGCATCGCACGCTCAGGGTAACCGTAGAAAACCATTCTGAGTCAGTCGTTAACGCAACCGAGGAATTTTGTCCTCATTTTCGTCATTTTTGTCAGTGTTCAGGCTCAGACCTGCGAAATCGAAAAGCTTTGGGTCCAGAAGGTGCGAAGGTCGTGCGTTGGTCAGCGCGCGAAACATCACTTGTCTGCGTCCCGGGCTGTTCTTCTCCCATTGATCCAGAATCTGTTTTACCTGCTGGCGTTGCAGCCCGTCCTGACTGCCGCACAGGTCACAGGGGATGATGGGATAGTTCATTGCGTTGGCGAATTTCTCGCAATCGGCCTCGGCCACATGTGCCAGAGGACGATAGACAAACAAATCGCCCTCTTCGTTCACCAGTTTGGGCGGCATCGTCGCCAGACGTCCGCCGTGGAACAGGTTCATGAAGAACGTCTCGAGGATATCGTCGCGGTGATGGCCCAGCACAACGGCTGAACAACCTTCCTCCCGCGCGATGCGATACAGATTGCCCCGGCGCAGGCGCGAACACAGAGCGCAATAGGTGCGGTCCTGCGGAACCTTGTCCATGACGACGGAATAGGTGTCCTGATATTCGATCCGGTGGGGAACGCCCATCCGCTCTAGGAATTCAGGCAGGACGGTGGCGGGAAAGCCGGGTTGCCCCTGATCCAGATTGCAGGCCAGCAGGTCAACCGGCAGCAGGCCGCGCCACTTCAGCTCATAAAGAACGGCCAGCAGGGTATAGCTGTCTTTGCCGCCCGAGAGACACACCAGCCAGCGAGGGGGCTTGCCGTCTTTGTCATGGGCCGAAGAATCCACCATCCCGTAGTGTTCGATCGCTTCGCGGGTCTGGCGCACGATGCGCTTGCGCAGCTTCTTGAACTCGGTCGTCGAGGGCGCGCCAGCAAAGAGCGGATGGATATCGTCAGCTTCGTCAAACATGCGCAGCCCCTACAATAGTTGGCGGAACCCGGCAAGTGGGCGGGTCATTCCAAGCGCCCGAGCAGCGCGTTCGTATCCAGACCTGCGACCGACCCTGCGATCCGACCGCTGTGTTCCGCGATTCTGGTGGCGACAAAGCCATCGGCTACGGGGCCGGGCGCATGTCGCAGCAACTGGGACGCGGTCAACAATAGCGCTGTTCGTTCTGCGAACCAGCGCGCCTCGGTTTCGGGGGGGATGCCCGGCCAGCGGTCGCGATGTGCCTTTAGCGCAGCGTCGTATTCCCGATCCGCACCCGTTGTGGCGTTCAGTTCCGCTTGCAGAACCTCGGCGGCCAGCGGCTCTCGCGCCAAGGTTCGCAGGATGTCGAGGCAGATCACGTTCCCGGACCCTTCCCAGATCCCGTTCAGGGGGGCTTCGCGGTAGATCAGCGGCAGGGCGGTGTCTTCGACGTATCCCATGCCGCCCAGAATCTCCAGGGCTTCAACGGCGACGACGGGACAACGTTTGTTGTTCAGAAACTTGGCCAGCGCGACACCGATGCGGGCCAAAGCGCGGTCCTCGGCAGAGGCGCCGTCAAACGCTTGGGCGACGCGCAGTCCCAGCGTCAGTGCGCCCTCCCAGTCCAGCACCAGATCGGCAAGAACGGCGCGCATCAGCGGCTGGTCGATCAATCGGCGCTGAAAAGCACTGCGATGCAAGACCCAGTGATGGGCTTCGGTCAACGCGGCGCGCATCAATCCGGCGGGGGCGATGGCGGTGTCCAGCCGGGTGTGATGCACCATTTCCAGAATCGTGCGAACTCCGGCCCCTTCGTCGCCAAGCTGATAAGCCAGCGCGTCGTGGTATTCGATCTCGGACGAGGCATTCGCCTTATTCCCCAGCTTGTCTTTCAGGCGCATCAGGTGGATCGCGTTGCGCTCGCCTTCTAACCAGCGGGGGACAAGGAAACAGGTCAAGCCGCCCGGAGCTTGCGCCAAGGTCAGGAACCCGTCCGACATAGGGGCCGAACAGAACCATTTGTGCCCGCGCAACCGCCAGTGATCTCCGTCCCGTGTGGCGGTTGTGGTATTGGCCCGCACATCCGAGCCGCCCTGTTTCTCGGTCATCGCCATCCCCAGCGTGGCGCTGCTTTTGTTGGCTATTGCTTCAGCTGTCTTGTCGTATCCGAAGGCCGACAGTTTTGGACGCCAGATCGAGGCCAAGTGCGCGTCGGCTTCGATCGCGGGAATTGCGGCGTAGGTCATCGTCAGCGGGCAGCAATGTCCGGGCTCGACCTGACTGGCCAAATATACCATTGCCGCGTGGGTGGTGTGGCCACCGGCCTGTCCGTCCCAGGCTAGCGCTGCGTAGCCAGCAGTTTGGCTGATCTGCATCATCTGGTGATACGCAGGGTGGAACCTGACTTCGTCGATGCGACGGCCACCTTGATCGAACGGTACAAGTTCCGGCGGGTGCCGATTGGCCTCGCGCCCCAATTCGCGCGTTTCGGCGCGCCCGAGTATGTCACCATAGGCCGATACCGGGTCGGCGCGTCCACCGAAATCGCGCAGAAGGTTCCGCAGAACCGGATCAGTCCCCCAAAGGTCGCTATCGCCACGCGTGGGAGGTTGGTTCACGACTTCATGCGTGGGCAGGGTGTGGCGCGCTTGGGATGTCATTCGGGCCTCCGGCTGAATAGGCCAACTGTTCAGCGCGGATCGGAACGGGTCAAGTGTTACTGCGGGTCGCGCGTCGGGCGTTCACGGTCCGAACAGTCCGGCACTGGGTCATAGCCGGTTCCGCCCCAGGGGTGGCAGCGGCCGATGCGCCGGACAGTCAGCCACGTCCCTTTGATCGGGCCGTGCTTGTCCAATGCTTCGAGGGCATAGGCCGAACAGGTCGGTTGATACCGGCAGTTAAAACCGACCCAAGGGCTGAAAACCAACCGATAGATTCGGATAGGCAGGGCGAGGATATGGGAAAACAGTGTCACGTCTTCGCGCTGTGAATTTTGCGCAGCGCGTATCGCAAATCGCCCAGCAGCGCGTCATAGGGTCGTCCTGCGGTGACCTCGGCGCGACCGATAAGGACGTAGTCCCAGCCGTTCTTTCCATGGGCCAGCAGAACCGCGCGTGCGGCCTCGCGCAATCTGCGCTTGGCGCGGTTGCGTGCCACGGCATTGCCAACTTTCTTGGAGCAGGTAAAGCCGACGCGAATTCCGCCGGCTTCATCATCGGCGCGCTTGCGGGCCTGAACCATCATCGACGGCGTTCCCTGCCTGCGTGCGCGGGCGGCTTTCAGGAAATCGGACCGCTTTTTGAGAACGATAAGAGTTTCAGGCGCGCAAACGGACGCCGCCGGGGGCTTTACCCTCGGTTGGTTGTTACCATCCTCAGGGGCCTCCGGCGGCGTCATGTTCATAACCTGATCGGTGAGCGGTTTATGCGCTCAGCGATTTGCGGCCGCGTGCGCGACGTGCATTCAGGATTTTGCGGCCGGCTTTGGTAGCCATGCGCGCGCGGAAACCGTGGCGGCGTTTGCGAACCAGGTTCGAAGGCTGATAGGTGCGTTTCATCGCTCCGTCTCCAATCTATAGCGGTCGGGTGCGGCGCGGATTCGCCTGGCCCTAGTGTTCGAAGCCCGTCCTCTACTGGGTAGCGGGGGGTAAGTCAAACCCCAAGGTGGGGGTTTTCGTACCTTTTGCAACAATTCTGTATCTGCGTGGGCCGAAAGGTTTCAAAATCACTGTTTTGGTGCCCTAATTCCTCACATTACCTGCCGTCAACATCAAGGCAGCGTGAGGCATCTGTTTCCCATCGGTCAGGCAGCGCATGTTGGAAGCAGAATGAAACGCACAAAACCGGACAGCCATATGAGCGATACGACTCAGGCGCCGCGCACTGGGCTTGCGCGGCATATTCCTTTGCTGGTGATTCTCGCCGTGGCGACCGTGGGGTTTTTCGCGCTGGGCGATTACCTGACCTTTGAAACTCTGCGTGACAACCGCGAAGCGTTGCTGGCGTGGCGCGACACCCACTATTGGGCCATGGCAGGGGCGTTTATCGCGATCTATATCGTGATCGTTGCCTTTTCACTGCCCGGAGCGGCGGTAGCCTCGATGACAGGCGGGTTTCTGTTCGGCCTGTTTGCAGGCACGGTCTTCAACGTCTTTTCCGCGACCATCGGCGCCTGCGTGATATTTCTGGCCGCGCGATGGGGGCTGGGGGAAACCCTGACTGCTCGTCTAGAGGCTTCGGAAGGTGCCGTCAAAAAGCTGAAGGACGGGCTGCGCGAGAATGAAATCTCGGTTCTGTTCCTGCTGCGCCTTGTGCCGGTGGTGCCGTTTTTCGTGGCCAATCTTGTACCCGCGCTGGTGGGGGTGAAATTCCGCAACTTCCTGATCACCACCGCGCTGGGCATTATTCCCGGCGGCATCGTCTACACCTGGATCGGCGTTGGTCTAGGTGGTGTGTTCGACCGGGGTGAATCGCCGGATGTGTCACTGCTGTGGGAACCCTTTGTGATTGGTCCGATCATCGGCTTGTGCGCGTTGGCGGCTTTGCCGATAGTTATCAAAGCGGTACGTGGTAAGAAGGACGCCTGACCTCATGCAAGACCTGAAGACAGATATCCTGGTGATCGGTGCCGGGTCGGGTGGCTTGTCCGTCGCCGCCGGTGCCAGCCAGATGGGTGCAGACGTGATCTTGCTGGAAGGTCACAAAATGGGAGGCGATTGCCTGAATTTTGGCTGTGTGCCGTCAAAGGCGCTGATCGCCAGTGGCAAGGCGGCCTATGGTCAGGCCCAAGCCTCGGCGCTGGGCGTGGCGGATGTGATGCCGCAGGTGGACTATGCTGCCGTCAAGGATCATGTCCACGACGTCATCGCGCAGATCGAGCCGATGGACAGTCAGGAACGGTTCGAGGGGTTCGGCGTCCGGGTGATCCGCGAATATGGTCAGTTCATCTCACCCACGCAGGTGCAGGCGGGCGACCACCTGATCACCGCGCGGCGGGTTGTGATTGCGACCGGCTCGTCGCCTCTAGTTCCGCCGATCCCCGGCCTGGATCAAGTGCCATATTACACCAACGAGACAATATTTGACCTGCGCGACAAGCCCGAGCATCTGCTGATCATCGGCGGCGGCTCCATCGGGATGGAGATGGCGCAGGCCCATATCCGTCTGGGCTGCAAAGTGACCGTGATCGAGGGGATGCAGGCGCTGGGCAAGGACGACCCCGAGGCGGCGGCCATCGTACTGGATACATTGCGCGCCGAAGGTGTCGAGATCCATGAGCAGGCTATGGTTGCGCAGATTCGCGGCTCGGACGGTAAGGTCGAAGTGGTGACCGAGACAGGGCAGATATTCTCGGGCTCGCACCTGTTGCTGGCCGCAGGGCGCAAGGCCAATACCGACCGGCTGAACCTGAAGGCTGCTGGGATCGAACCCACGCGGACGGGGATCAAGGTGGACGACGCCCTGCGCACCACCAACAAAAAGGTCTACGCCATCGGAGATGTGGCCGGTGGGATGCAATTCACCCATGTGGCGGGCTATCATGCGGGGGTCATCATCCGTTCGGCCCTGTTCGGCCTGCCTTCAAAGGCGAAAACTGCGCGTATCCCTTGGGCCACCTATACTGACCCCGAATTGGCGCAGGTCGGCCTGACCGAGGCGCAGGCCCGCGCCCAGCATGGCGACAAGGTGGAAGCCGCCCGCTTTGACTATCACCACAACGACCGCGCCATTTCCGAACGCAAGACGAAAGGCTTTATTAAGGTCATGGTCGTGAAAGGCCGCCCAGTAGGGGCTACAATCGTGGGGCATCAGGCGGGCGAATTGATCAACTTGTGGTCGCTGGCCTTGGCCAATAACCTCAAGATGGGGCAGATCGCCGCGATGGTTTCGCCCTATCCGACGATCGGAGAGCTTAACAAACGGGTGGCGGGTGCCTATTTCTCGCCAAGGCTGTTTGAGAATCAAATGGTTAAACGAGTGGTCGGGCTGGTCCAGCGTTGGATGCCCTGACCGGGAAGGGAGAGCAGATTGAACTCGCTTTCGGGCCGATTTCTGATCCTGACAACGGTCTTCGTGATGTTGGCCGAGGTGTTGATCTTTGTCCCGTCGATTGCGCGTTTTCGCGAGGACTTTCTACTCAACCGTCTTGAGCGTGCTCAGATCGCATCCCTGGCGTTGCTGGCGGATGATATGCTGGCCGATGATCTTGAGGCCGAACTGTTGGCCAATGCGGGTGTCTACAACGTGGTGCTGCGGCGCGATGAGGTGCGGCAGTTGATGCTGTCCTCGCCCATTCCTGATCAGATCGCCAACACATACGACCTGCGCGATGCCGCCCCGTGGATTCTGATACGCGACGCAATGGCTCGGTTGTTTACCCCTGAAAACGAAGTGATCCGCGTGATCGGAGAGCCGGTGAAAGATGCGGGCTTGCTGATTGAAGTCACGACGGACAGCGAGCCGCTACGCATGGCGATGACAGATTACGGGTTGCGAATTCTGGGGCTGTCTTTTGTCATCTCGATCATCACGGCGTTTTTCCTGTTTCTGGCCGTGCGCGTTGTGCTGGTTAAGCCAATTAAAAGTGTCGTGGGTTATATGCAGCGCTATGCCGGTGCGCCCGAGGATGCGCGGGGCATCATCTCTCCCAACTCGAAAGTGACCGAACTGCGCGAGGCTGAGGAGGCTCTGGAGCAGTTGCAGAAGGAACTGACGCAAGCTCTGAAGCAACGCGAGCGTCTGGCGCAACTGGGTGGCGCGGTCGCCAAGGTCAGCCACGATCTGCGCAACATCCTCACGTCGGCGCAGCTTTTTACAGACCGGATCGAGGCCAGCGATGACCCCTTGGTGCGACGTATGGCGCCCAAGCTGGTGAACTCGATCACCCGTGCGGTTTCTCTGTGCGAAAGCACATTGGCTTTTGGTCGCGCCGAGGAACCCGCGCCGACACTTACCATGGTGCCCCTGCGCAGCGTTGCCGACGACGTTGTCGCCAGCGAACAGTTGGCCGTTGCAGATGCCTGCGTAGAAATTGTCAACGAGGTGCCCGAGGACCTTGTGGCGCGTGCTGACCCCGAGCAGATATTCCGGGTCATACTCAACCTCGTGCGCAATGCGCGTCAGGCTTTGGTCACGTCGGGCAAACCGGGCAAGATCACCATCAAAGGCTGCGAGTATGAGGCCAATTGGTGCATCGAGATCACCGACACAGGCCCGGGCCTGCCGCCGAAAGCGCGCGAGAACTTGTTCACCCCGTTTCAGGGAGGGGTGCGGAAAGGTGGCTCTGGACTTGGGCTTGCTATCTCGCAGGAGCTGGTGCGCGGGCACGGCGGAGAGTTGGTTCTAACCGAAACTGGACCTCAAGGGACAACCTTTGAAATAAGGCTTCCACGGGGTGAGGGGACTTTTTGAAATATTTTTGAAGAATCAGCTTGCACGTCCCGAATACCGGGTCTACATAGCGCCTCACCAACGCGGACCGATAGCTCAGCTGGATAGAGTACTTGACTACGAATCAAGGGGTCGGGGGTTCGAATCCTCCTCGGTCCGCCACTTTTCTTAAATATTTCAAGTGATTGCCCTTGGGCGTCTGAGAAATCTAGTGTTTTGTGCGTGTGAATCGCCACCGAGTCGCCACCATGGATTTGCGTATCAGGCCAAAAAAATGGAGTCTGGCCAACAAATCAGATGCAAGTTTGTCGAATCCCTCTTGGTTGTTCAGGAAGGTGATGCACCTCAGTGAGCGAAGGTCAAACGGGACATCGTTCATGGATTGCGTAATTAGAATAACCTCTTTGCCCAACGTGTGGGCAATACCAGCCTCATAAAACACGTTCGGATTCTTGTCCGACAAATCGCAAATTGCGACTGAAGAAGTGCAAATTAGCTCTGGGATGTCTTGAATGATATTGTGGTTGACCCAAAAGTCATCAGCACGTTTGCGCTGGTAACCCTCGGCCTCAACTGCTGCCTTCACGATCTGATACCGGTCTCAACGGCAGCTTTGACCCAGAGCAGACATTGGCGAAAAATGCGGCTATGACCGAGTTGCGGACGAACAAGACAGTCGGGTCGCAAGCCTCAACGTCAACAAACGGCCGATACTGTTGAAAAACTCCAAAATACAGAAAGCGGCGATTTTCGCGAAACGGCGACCAATCGAGAAAGTCCACTGCCACCATCATTGGCGGGCTTTGAGACGGCCGCTGGCCGCCAGCATCAGATGTTGGCCGACCCCTCAGCTGAAAAATTCTTCCGGGCCTGTACGGGCAATTTTTCACTCGGAACTGCGCAAAACAGGAGTTTTTCAACAAAATAGGCCCTTAACGGATTATCAGCAGCCTTTAGCATTACTGCGGTCGTAATCCGCAAAGCCGCCATTCGCTGCGACAGGAAAAAGCAAAGCGAAAAGTCATCGATAGTCCAGCAGGACGGTAACCGGTTTCACTTCACTACGCCGAAATACGCCAGGTGCGCTCGCCTCGTTCCATCGAAAAAGAGTGATGTGCCAAAGGCCCGGGCGCCTTCGTGAGGGATCAATCAATCCGATATGCCCGTCTGCTCTGATCCGATCAGCAGCGAACCATGAGGACGGATCCCTACCGGCAGCTACGAGTTTGCGCCAGGGTTGACTGGCAAGCGCATAGATATCTGCGGCTTCGGGGCTGCGCAAATCGAACAACGCGCATCGTTCCACCTCGAAAGTCAACACAACCCGCGGGCGATCATCCTTCCTGACGTCCTGACCAATAGCGACTTTTGCGCTTTCGACATCAGGGCTCAGATACAAAGCGTCCTGCCCCCGGCGATTGAACCGGGCGGGTGGGCGATCCGGTGCGCCGCGCATGAGGTGAACGTCTGGGTCATCGGCCCAAACAATCTTTACGAATTCTCCGGAAACTTCTGTCAGCATAACGGGTGGCACTGATCGTTTGCGCGTCGCGTTATAGGAAAGACGCAGGGCGGCAGGGGTTTTCCTAGAAAAGAGAAGACGCATGATACCTTGATTGAAATCACCTACTCATGTTTCCTCGCATTGTGTTGCATTTCCAAAGGCCTCTCGCATGAAGGTTCCAAAGATCGCCCTCCTTGGCGCGATTCTCGAGTCAAATCGTTTTGCACCGCCGGCTGATTTGTCGGACTTTAAGTCTCTGACATGGCTTTCAGGCGATGCTTTGATGTCTGAAGCGAGATCCGCGACACCAAAGCTGGCAATAGAATTTGCAGCCTTTGTCAGGGCGATGGATGCTACGGGCGACTGGACGCCGGTACCCTGTATCTTGGCAGCCAGCCACCCGGCGGGTCCAGTACGAAAATCTGTAATCGAAGAGGTCATAGCGACTTCGGAAGACATGCTGCGCTCAGCTGGCCCTGTTGACGCAGTCTACATCTGCAACCACGGCGCGATGGTTGCCGAGCATGACCACGACCCTGACGGTTTGTTGATGTCACACATTCGGGGAGTTGTAGGACCGGACATACCTGTCATTGCGACACTCGATCTGCATGCAAATATCTCACAACGGATGGTCGATGCCTGTGACCTGATCGTCGGCTATCGGACCAATCCTCACGTCGATCAGATAGAACGTGGCGAGGAAGCCGCCTTTTCGCTGCGCCGGGTTTTGGCGTCGGGCGTCCGGCCCCAAACCGCGCATGTCAAACTGCCTCTTGTTCCGGCATCCGTGACCCTGCTAAGTGCCGAGCACCCGAATGGCACGCTGATCGACCATGGTCAGCGACGACAAGCCGAAGGTCGAGGTGAGATTCTAAACGTATCGATCTTCGGTAATTTCCTTTTCTCCGACACGCCCGACAACGGTCTGAGCATCGTTGTCACCGCGCGTGAGGACCAGAAGGCGGCCAATGCACTGGCGGAAGAATTGGCAGACATGGCCTGGTCATTGAGGAAGGATTTCGTTCGGAAACTGACATCCGTGACGGAAGCGATCTCAATTTCCGCTGACCAAGCGCGCACGCCTGTGATTTTCTCCGATGCCGGTGACAATCCTGGTGGCGGCGGCAGTGGCAGGACGACGGAACTGTTAGCCGCTCTTCATGCGGCAAAAGTCGAAGTATGCCTATTCGGTTCCTTTTGTGATCCGGAACTTGCGAACGAAGCCCATGGCATCGGTGTCGGCGGCAAATTCAGGGCACGATTCAACCGGTCTTCCGATTCCAGCGCTTTCTGGGCGCAATGGGATGTGCCTTTTGAGGCGGATGCAGAGGTCTTGGGTCTCCATAATGGAGATGTGGTAGGTGAACTGGGCATGACGGCAGGTCGGAGATTGGCCCTAGGGCCATCCGCTGCGCTTCGTATTGGTGGTATCACCGTGGTGGTGATCACCGATCGCACACAGACTGCCGACCCCGTGTTCTTTCATATGTTCGGGCTGGATATTGCGTCTGCCCGGACTGTTGTTGTGAAATCCAGAGGCCACTTTCGGGCCGGGTTTTCCAACTGGTTTGGGCCAAACCAGGTATTTGAGGTCGACACGGGCGGGCTTACGTCGCCAGTTCACGACCGCTGGCCGTTTGCGAATTTGCCACGACCGAACTTTCCGATGGACGTCGACACCTCGTGGTCGGCTAAGATGCTGCGCTAGACGGGCTCTGAGTATTTGTCCTGCGGCGTCGTCAACTTGACAAATTGCATGAACTGGCGGGCAAGCTGAGAAGGTGGCCTGCCTGATGGAAGTACAAAGCTCGTGTCATAAAAAATGGCGGCGTCAAATGGCCTGACGACGACACCTTCCATCCCTGACGACAACAGCGGGAAGGGATTGATCAGCGTCACGCCCAAACCCTCGCGGACGAGCTCCAGTGCGGCCATGTTCGTTGCCGTTTCTGCGACTTGTTTCGGCCGAATTCCAGCGCGCGCAAAGATCTTTTCTGTGATCGCTCGCGTCCCCAGCCTTCGCAGAAACTCGATCAGCGCGACGCCTTCAAGGTCGTGCGGCGTCACCACTCGTTTTTCCGATAGCGGATGGTTGCTCGGCATGGCGCAGACCACCTGACTGCGGCGCCAAGGCATGAGATGAACACCAGTTCTTTGGATCATCGCACTCGTCAAACCAAGATCATAGCGGAGGTCGAGAATGCCGGCGACCAGCACGTCCGTGGCCTGAATATCCAATTGAAGCTGCTTTCCTTCATTCTTCTTGAGAAAACTGGCCACCCTGGAGATGACAAAGTGATGTGCCAGAGTCGGCGGCACGATCAGGCGTAACGGCTCGTTATCCGGAGTAGCCCATTCTGCGCCCTCAATGTCCGCCAGCGTCTCGAAAATTGGGTCCAGTTTTTCGTTGAGACGCAAGGCTTCGTCTGTTGGGTCGATACGTCCCGATCGCCGGAGAAAGAGCGATCGCCCAACACGGGCCTCGAGTTGTGATAAGGACCGGCTCACGGCAGACTGCGAAATCCCGAGACGCCGCGCGGCGCCGATGGTTGTCCCAGTCGTGATCACGGCTCTTAGCGACTCGAACTCGCGCAGTCTGTGTCTGTGTTCTGTCATGCTACATTACTCCCCCGGTACGAGCGGCTGAACATCCAAACTCTTGGATTGGTCTATGCAAAGACGCATAGCAATAAGTATTGGCAATGATTTTTGCGGTAGCTAGCCTTTTTTAATAGGGCGCGGGATCGGCCAAAGATTCGCCCATTCACAAGCGCCAAACAAACAGGGAGTCTTTTTGATGAGGAAACTCACATCTGCGACAGCCGTCGCTGTCAGCATTTTGGCTTTCGGCGCCAGTGCTGTTTCGGCCGAAAAACTAACGATCGGCCTCGCTTCGGAGCCGACGTCACTCGATCCGCATTTTCACAACCTGGGTCCGAACAACGCGATGTCCGTGCACATCTTTGACCGGCTGATCGCGCAGGATGAGAAGCAGCGCCTATCGCCGGGTCTTGCCGTGTCATGGGAGCCGATTGATGAATTGACTTGGGAGTTCAAGCTGCGTGAGGGCGTAAAGTTTCACGACGGAAGTGACTTTACGGCAGACGATGTAGTCTGCACCATGGCGCGCGCGCCGGACGTACCGAACTCTCCATCGGGATACGGCACCTATCTCAAGGGTAAGGAAGTCGTCAAAATCGATGACTACACGGTGCATTTCAAAACGGCCGCACCTTATCCGTTAATGGGCAACGACATTTCCACGATCCCTGTGATCTCAGAAGTGGGCTGCGAAGCAACGACGGAAGACTTCAACGCGGGTACGGCCACCATCGGCACAGGGCCGTTCAAGTTCCAAAGTTACACGCCGGGTGAAAGCATCGTGCTGGTACGGAACGACGACTACTGGGGTGATGCACCGATCTGGTCCGAGGTGGAATTCCGCCCAATCACGTCCGGTCCGAGCCGTGTTGCATCGCTTCTTGCCGGTGATGTGGACATGATATCGGGCGTACCAACGACCGATATCACAACACTTCAGGGCAATGACGGTATTCAGTTGAGCCAGGGCGTGTCCAACCGAGTGATCTATCTTCACATGGACCAATTCCGCGAGGATTCACCCTTTGTGAAGGCCAACGGTGGCGGCGATATCAAGAACCCCCTCATGGACGTCCGCGTCCGTAAGGCGATCAGCATGGCGATCAACCGCGATGCAATCGTTGAGCGTGTCATGGAAGGGGTTGCCCTGCCCGCCGGTCAGCTTCTGCCCGAGGGGTTCTTTGGCGTGTCTGACAATTTGGACGTCGTGGCCTATGATCCAGACGGTGCTAAAGCGCTTCTGGCTGAAGCCGGTTATCCCGATGGATTTGAAATGACAATCCATGGGCCGAATGACCGTTACATCAACGACGCCAAAATTGCCGAGGCAATTGCGCAAATGTTGACCCGTGTTGGCATCAAGACAGCCGTCGAAACCATGCCGCGTTCGGTATACTTTGGGCGCGCTTCCAAAGGCAGCCCAGAGGGTCTGCCGGAGTTCAGCTTTATCCTCGTCGGATGGGGCGCGGGGTCCGGCGAAGCGTCCTCGCCTCTCAAATCGCTGATCCACACCCATGACAAGGATGCGGGCTTTGGATCATCAAACCGTGGCCGACACTCGGATGCTGAAACCGACGCGTTGATCGAAGAAGCCCTGCGAACAGTCGATGACGCAAAGCGGCAGGAACTGCTCGCCGCGGCAACAGAGCGCGCGATCGAGAACGTGGCGATCATTCCGACGCACTTCCAGGTCAACACCTGGGCGGCCAAAAAAGGTCTGAGCTACATCCCTCGGACCGACGAATACACTCTCGCGACAGGCGTCGTGAAAGAGTAACCGCAATGCATCCGGGCCGCCTTCGCAGCGGCCCGCAGCCTTTGCCCAGGGAATGTCCTCATGACCGTTTTTGTCATTCGCCGATTGCTGCAAGCAATGCTTGTTGTCTTCCTGATGTCGGTGATTGTCTTTTTTGGCGTCAACATCGTTGGTGACCCGGTCTACATGCTGGTAAGCCCCGACGCGGATCAGGCTGACATCGAAGCGGCCATTCGACGGCTTGGATTGGATCGGCCTATTTGGGAACAGTACTGGTTGTTCCTCAAAGGTGCGGCACAGGGTGACCTCGGCGATAGCTTCGTCTTCGGTGAGCCCGCGCTCAAACTGATCCTGCACCATATGCCTGCCACGATGGAACTGGCCTTCAGTGCACTCTTTCTTGCCATCGTGATCGGAATTCCATTGGGGCTTTATGCCGGGCTCTATCCCGACAGCCCGCTTTCCAAAGGCGTTATGGCTGGCTCGATTCTCGGTTTCTCGCTGCCGACCTTCTGGGTCGGACTAATGCTCATCATGCTGTTTGCCGTAGAACTTAGATGGGTCCCTGCGACAGGTCGTGGCGACATCGGCTCGTTTCTTGGGATTCACAGCAGCCTTTTTACGCTCGATGGGTTGAGCCACATCTTCCTGCCTGCTCTCAACCTGGCACTTCTTAAGATTTCGCTGGCAATCCGTCTCACCCGAGCGGGTGTCAGGGAAGCGATGGGACAGGATTACGTTAAATATGCCCGGGCCAAAGGGCTTTCGACCCGACGCATCATTCTGGTGCATGTAATGAAGAACATTATGATCCCGGTAGTGACCGTCATGGGCCTCGAATTCGGCAGTTTGATCGGGTTCTCGGTGGTGACTGAATCAATCTTCGCGTGGCCGGGAATGGGCAAACTGCTGATCGACGCAATACTGCAATTGGATCGGCCTGTCGTCGTCGCCTATCTGATGATCATCGTACTGTTCTTCGTGCTGATCAATCTGATCGTCGACATACTTTACTCGATCCTCGATCCGAGGGTTCGTTTGCAGGATCAGGGCGCATGACCGACACCGTCACAGATCATTCGCTGACCACCGCCAAATCCCCTAAGGTCGAGACGCCGTTCCAGCGATTTCGGGCCGAGTTCTTCGAAAGCAGGATCGCGACAGCGGCGCTCGGCATATTCCTGATCATCGTTCTTTTGGCCATCCTGGCACCCTGGATCACACCGCAGAACCCCTACGATCTTGGTCAGGTCAGCGTCATGGATGGGCGCTTGCCGCCAGGTTCCGAAGCCTTCGACGGATATACAATGTGGCTCGGCTCGGACGGGTCTGGGCGCGATCTCTACTCGGCAATTCTCTATGGTTTGCGTATCTCTCTGACCGTTGGGCTTGCATCTGGAGTGATTGCCCTTCTGATCGGTATGGCGATCGGTCTGGTCGCGGCCTACGCTGGTGGCCGGACCGAAGCGTTCATTATGCGCATCGTGGATCTTCAACTTTCGTTCCCGGCATCGCTGGTTGCGCTGATGATGGTTGCGGCACTTGGTAAGGGTGTCGACAAGATCATTCTTGCCCTCGTAATTGCGCAATGGGCCTACTACGCCCGCACGGTGCGCGCGACCGCGCTTGTCGAGCGCGGAAAGGAATATGTTGAAGCCGCACAATGTCTCGGCATTTCGCGTTCGCGGATCGTCTTTCGGCATATTCTCCCGAATTGCATGGCGCCTCTGATTGTCGTTGGCACGGTACAAACCGCCAGTGCGATCTCATTGGAAGCGACGCTTTCGTTCCTTGGCGTAGGACTTCCACAGACTGAGCCGTCGATCGGGGTGCTGATCGCAAATGGATTCGAATACATGCTTTCAGGACGCTACTGGATTTCCGTTTTTCCCGGCGTCGCGCTGTTAATGACGGTGGTGTCCATCAACCTTGTTGGCGACCATTTGCGCGATGTTCTGAACCCGAGGTTGAAGAGATGACTGAAGTACTCGAAGTCAGCGGGCTGAAGACCCACTTCTTCACGCACGCGGGTGTGGTCAAGGCCGTAGATGGTGTGGATTTCACCGTCTCCAAGGGCGAGGTAATGGGTCTGGTGGGTGAGTCCGGGTCGGGCAAGTCGATCACCGGGTTTTCCATCCTTGGGCTGATCGAACCTCCCGGGCGCATCGTCGATGGGTCAATCCGTTTTAATGGTGACGAGATCGCGAACGCACCGGAAGAGCGACTCAAGACCTTGCGTGGCAACCGAATCTCGATGATCTTTCAGGATCCGATGATGACGCTCAACCCGGTCCTGCGCGTCGATACGCAGATGATCGAGGCCATTCTCGCCCATGAAAACGTAAGCCGCCAAACCGCCTGGGAAAGAAGCCGTGATGCGCTTGGTTTGGTTGGCATCCCATCGCCGGAAGAGCGATTGCAAGCCTATCCGCATCAGCTTTCCGGTGGGATGCGGCAGCGCGTGGCGATTGCGACAGCCTTCTTGAACCAGCCGGACCTCATTATTGCCGACGAGCCGACGACAGCGCTCGACGTGACAATTCAGGCGCAGATCATCCACGAGGCACAGAAGCTGACGAAACGCACGGGAACTGCGATGATCTGGATCACGCATGACCTTGCCGTTGTGGCAGGGCTCGCGGACCGGATTTCGGTGATGTACGCAGGACGGATCGTTGAGCAAGGCGGTATCGACGATGTTATCGACCGTCCGTTGCATCCCTATACGGTCGGGCTTCTCGGATCGGTTCCGACGGCGAACCGGCGTGGGCAGCGTTTGTTCCAGATCGAAGGGATGACGCCAAACATGCTCGCCCTGCCTGAAGGATGCGCCTTTGGACCGCGTTGTCAGGCCCTAACGGCAGCGTGTTCCAAGCGCCCCCCGATTAAGGACGTGGATGGCCGCAGCCTTCGCTGTTTCAATCCGCAACGCACCAAGGAGACGACGCTTTGACTGAGCCGCTCGTTGAAATCCGAGGCGTTTCGAAGCGCTTCACCAAACGTTTGGACGTCGCGGGGAAAATCGCACAGCGACTTGGCGCAAACATCCGGGAAGAAACGGTCCATGCTGTCGATAACGTGAACCTGTCGATTCAAAAGGGTGAGGTTCTGGGATTGGTCGGCGAGTCCGGCTGCGGCAAGTCCACTTTGGGACGTGTTGTTGCCGGCATTCACCCTGCAAGTGACGGACAGATGTTCTACGGAGGCAAAGATGTTGCGACGTTGAACGGCACCGACAAACGCGCGGCGACCCTCGCAATTCAGATGATCTTCCAGGACCCCTTTGCCAGCCTAAATCCGCGAATGCGCGTCGAAGATATCATCGGCGAAGCACCGCGTATGCATGGGATCGTCAGCAAAGCAGAGAGTGCGGAATACGTGGACGACGTGATGCGCAAGGTCGGCCTCGACCCGTCGCTCAAGCGGCGTTACGCGCATCAGTTTTCCGGCGGTCAGAGGCAACGGATTGGAATTGCACGTGCGCTCGCCGTGAAGCCGAAGTTCCTTGTCTGCGACGAAGCCATCGCTGCGCTGGACGTGTCGATCCAGGCGCAGGTTATCAACTTGTTCATGGATCTGCGCGAAGAGCTGGGCCTGACCTATCTGTTCATCAGCCATGACCTGAGCGTCGTCGAACACATCGCCGACCGCGTGGCGATCATGTATCTGGGCCGCATTGTCGAGAGCGCATCGACTGAGGAAATTTTTTCGGACCCGCGCCATCCCTACACGAAAGCGCTGCTTGCAGAGGCTCCGCGCCTTGATCAGCGCCGGCGTGATTTTGCCCCGATTGAGGGGGAAATTCCGTCGCCGCTAGATCCGCCATCTGGATGTACCTTCCACCCGCGTTGCCCCGTGGCGACCGCTGAGTGCCGCACCACTGTTCCTGAACTGAAAGCGGGGCGCGGCGGGCGCGAAACGGCTTGCCTGCTGGAACACGCCGAAACCGTTTGAACGAGAAGCTGGAGAGCCCCTTGAAAAACGCCGATCCGATCTGGGACCACGTCGACCGCCATCGTGATGATTTTATCGCCTTGTCAGATCGAGTCTTTGACACGCCCGAGACGCTTTATGCCGAGTACAAGTCCGTCGCCGAACATGTGCAGATGTTACGCGCTCAGGGGTTCAAGATAACAGAGAACGCAGCTGGCATTCCTACGGCCGTGATTGGCGAAGCAGGAGACGAGGGTCCGGTGATTGCCATCCTCGGTGAGTTCGATGCGCTGCCATATCTGAGCCAGGCGCCGGGTGTGGCTGAACATCAGCCGCTTGAAGAGGGCGGCAACGGGCATGGGTGTGGTCACAATCTGTTAGGGGCCGCCGCACTCTTGGCCGCGACGGCGGTGAAAGACTGGCTGGCCGAAAACGGCATCAAGGGCCGTGTGCGATACTATGGCTGCCCCGCTGAAGAAGGGGGCGCGGCCAAGACATACATGGTGCGTGAAGGACTGTTCGATGATGTCGACGCAGCCATCTCGTGGCATCCAGCGACCTTCACAGGCGTGAATGAGGCCAGATCGCTCGCAAACACCCGGATCGATTTCACTTTTCATGGAAAAGCTGCCCATGCGGCGGGTGCACCGGAATTGGGTAGGTCGGCGCTTGATGCGGTTGAACTGATGAACATCGGTGTAAATTACCTGCGCGAGCACATGCCCGACAGCGCCCGGGTGCACTACGCCTATCTCGATGCAGGTGGTGTTGCGCCGAACGTGGTGCAGGCCAAGGCCACGGTGCGCCAGCTCGTCCGCGCCAGTTCGCTACCCGACCTCGCCGATCTGGTTACGCGTGTCAGAAAGATTGCAGATGGTGCGGCGCTGATGACCGGAACGCAGGTCACAAGTCAGGTCTTTTCCGGCGTTTCAAACCTGCTTGGAAACCGTCCTTTGGAAGAAACCATGCAGCACGAGCTAGAGAAACTCGGACCCGTCGCCTTTGACGAGTCAGACCTCAGCTTTGCCCGTGAGATTCAGACTACATTGACCACGGCTGACATCAACACGACCTTCAAGCGGATCGGAGCTAAGCCCAGAAAGGATCTCGCACTCTGCGACTTCATCGCACCTCTTGATCGCCACAGCGATGGTGGCGAAGGCTCAACAGATGTCGGGGATGTGAGTTGGGCTGTTCCGACGGTTCAGGCTCGGGTCGCGACCTGCGCAATTGGAACGCCATTTCATACCTGGCAAACAGTTGCACAAGGCAAGGCACCCGCAGCGCACAAAGGCATGATCTACGCCGCAAAGGCAATGGCCGCGACAGCCTGTCGACTGGTTGAGGACCCGTCACGCATCGATGCTGCGCGCGCGACGCATCAAGACCATCTGGGCGAAACGCCGTACACATGTCCGATCCCTGCAGACGTGCGCCCACCTGTCTGAGGGAAAGTGAACATGACCCGCGCTGCTGCCATAGACAACGTCGCCGAATATTTTGACAGCGGTCGATTTGCAACCGATCTTAGCGAACTGGTTGCCCATGAGACGGAGAGCCAGACACCAGAGAAAGCGGCGGAACTTCCGCGCTATCTTGAAGAAGCCCTCGTTCCGCGCCTGCACAGTCTTGGGTTCTCCTGTGCAATACACCCGAACCCTGTGCCAGATGCAGGTCCTATCATTGTCGCTGAACGCATCGAGGACGACACAGGCCCAACGATCCTGTCCTATGGGCATGGCGACGTGATCCGCGCCCAAACCGATCAGTGGCGCAACGGGCTTTACCCGTTTCGTCTTGTGGATGAGGGCGATTGCCTCTTCGGACGCGGTACCGCTGACAACAAGGGACAACACCTCATCAACTTGGCTGCGTTGAGCTCCGTCATCGACGCTCGTGGATCACTCGGCTTCAACATTCGAATCCTTATTGAAATGGGTGAGGAGATGGGGTCGCCGGGGCTGTCGGAGTTTTGCGCCACGCACAAAGAAAACCTTGCCGCGGATGTCCTGATCGCATCGGACGGACCACGCCTTCAGTCAGACACGCCGACGATGTTCATGGGTGCACGGGGCGGCAATTCGTTCGACCTCATCGTTGACCTTCGAGACGGCGCGCATCATTCCGGTAACTGGGGCGGTTTGCTTGCCGACCCCGCGATGATCCTTGCGCAAGCCCTCTCGACGATCACCGATGTGAGGGGCCAAATCCAAATACCAGAGTGGCGGCCGACCAGCCTAACCGAAGACATCCGGCATACCCTGCGCAATTTGCCGGTAGGCGGAGATGGCGGTCCGAAGATTGACGAAGACTGGGGCGAAGAAAGTCTGACACCGGCCGAACGGGTCTTTGGCTGGAACAGCTTTGCGATCCTCGCAATGAAAAGCGGTGTCCCCGAAGAGCCGGTTAACGCGATCTCGGGATATGCCAAGGCCGCCTGTCAGCTCCGCTTCGTTGTTGGCACCGATCAAGCCGGTATCCTGTCGGCCCTTCGTCGCCACCTTGATGCAAGAGGATTTCAGATCGTTAAGATCAAACCTCACGACCGCGGATTTTTCGATGCGACGCGGACATCGCCGGAGCATCCTTGGGTGTCGTTTGTCGCGCGTTCGCTGGAAGAAACGTCTGGAAAGCGGCCACATATTCTGCCAAATCTCGCCGGTTCCCTGCCCAATGAGGTCTTTTCCGATGTGCTCGGCCTCCCAACGATTTGGGTGCCTCATTCCTATCGTGGCTGTTCACAGCACGCGCCAAACGAACACGTGTTGAAGTCGGTGTCGCGTGATGCATTGCGGGCAATGGCCGGTCTTTTCTGGGATATTGGTGACCTTGCCAGGCCACTCTGACCGCGCGCCACAAAGGCTTTCATCCATACCTGGATCGGGCGGGTATCGCACTCCCGACTTTAACAGACCGCTTTGCGGACAAAACCGACTTTTGTAGCCACGACTATTGCTCATACTGAAAGTGCTTGCATCCGCAGCGGTAGATTTTTCGGTCGAGCAATGATTTCCGGTTTGCGGCCATTCTACTGGGCCAATCCAGCCCGAGTTCAAGCTATCCTTTCGGTGTAATCAGCGTTGAAAATTGAACGCCAGCGAAGCGGGCTCCCAAAAAGAGAAAACGAAATTCCGTTTTTGAATTTTTTTAACTTGCACGATTAGCAAAAACGACATCGGGTCGCTGGCAGGAAAGATAAAATGAGGAAACAGGTTTGACTAGTTCCCAGTCCATTGAGCACTTCTCATGCACGAACGTCGAATACCAGAATGGCTTCGCCATGCGCCAGCACCCAGCGTGCGGGGATTCGCCATTCTGGCGGGAACGGAGGCGATTGCCAGGGGTATTTTGATCTCTGTCTTTCCGGTAGCGATGTACAACGCGCTGAAGGATGCGCGATTTGTATCCGAAATTTATTTCGCCATTGGCGCGGTATCACTCTTGATCGGTCTTCTGGTTCCCTACCTGATCCGGTTTGTCCCACGGAGATGGGTCTATGTGTTCGGCACTCTTTCGTACGTCGCGGGTGCGGTTGTGACGACCGTTGCGACCCCTGCTGCCGTTATTGCGGGGCTCGCACTCACGACTTTCGCCGTTGTGACGACATTTGTGTGCTTCAACGCCTATGTACTCGACCATGTTGCCAGGATTGAACTGGGACGTTTTGAGACATCGCGGCTTTTTTACAGTGCGCTGGGTTGGACGGCTGGGCCTGCACTTGGCGCGATATTGTACGAATGGTGGCGACCTGCGCCGTTCCTGATTGCAGCCGGTGCGGCGATTGTCATGCTGCTCATCTTTCTTGTTATGCGCCTCGGAAACGGCAGGCTCATCACCAGAAGCCAAAGCGCTCCCGCAAATCCGTTCGCCTATTTCGGGAGGTTTTTTGCGCAACCGCGATTGGTTGCCGGATGGGTATTCGCGGTCGTTCGTTCCTGTGGGTGGTGGATTTATGTCGTATACCTGCCCATCTATGCGGTTCAGAACGGGCTAGGCAGCCAGCTTGGAGGGATTGCTTTATCGATTTCCAATGCCGCCCTGTTTTGCACCCCACTGATGCTTCGTTTCATGCAGCGCAGTTCGGTACGCGCAGCAGTCAGAACCGGATTCCTCATGTCCGGGCTGCTGTTTCTTTTTGCTGGAGTTCCATTCGGAATCCCTGAAGTCACAATCGCATTCTTAATGATGGGCTCGATTTTCCTGATCTTGCTCGATGTTTCCGCTGGTTTGCCGTTCCTTCTCGCAGTCAAACCTTCCGAACGAACTGAGATGTCAGCAATATACGCGAGCTTTCGCGACGTTTCGGGTATTATTACACCTGGTGCCGCCTGGCTGGTTCTTCTCGCTGCACCGCTCTCTGGCGTGTTCGCTGCGGGTGGCGCAGGTTTGCTTTGGACGTGGGTTCTGGCTCGTAAGCTGCACCCCCGGTTGGGCCAGACACGCATATCTATCGAAAGTACTTCAAAGGAAGCTGGCAAAGTTGCTTCTGATATGGTGAGCCTGCCAAACTTAGTCCATGAGAAATCAGTCGCCAGTCGCTTACCGACTGATACATAATAGAAGCCAGCCATTGAGTGACCAAAGCAACTCAGGCGTCAGTACCGTGCAGCTTCTAGGATTTAGCAGAGACGTTGGACTACAAGAAATGCCATTTCAGCGAATGTGTTAAAGGCAAGCTTAACTCTTTCGACTCTGTTTCCTACACGAAAGGAACGGTTAGCCTTGTAGTCTCGGACTCTTAATCAAACGAGTACGGAAATCATCACCGAAACGTCGGGCCATGCGCCCAGACCGTCAACGAATACCGATCACCATTCTCAACCGGTGTCACCTGATGCAACAAGAAGCTGGGAAAGATGGTCGCGCTGCCCTGATGTCGGCTGGCCGTTACAGCATAAGCGCCCGGCATTATCTCCAAGTCTCCGCCGTCGTACATTCCGGGTTTGCTGAGTTGAACCACCAGCGACAGCTTTCTTTTTCGGGCAACAGGCCCGTCGCCGATATCGGAATGCCACGCAAAATGACCACCATCTGATGCTTTATAGCAGGCAATCTGCGGACTTTCGGCGAACTCGCTCAGATCAAAGCCAAACTTGTCGGTGTTGGAGCGACGGACAACATTGATCAGGCGTGACATCACCCAATCAGAGCCTTCGACGTCGTCCAGCCAGGTCACATCCGCTCTGCGCAGATTATGATCCTTGTTTTGCCCGACAAGCAGAGCCTCGTTCGCCGGGGCTTTTTGTGATGCAGCAACAATCTGCTCACATTCCCGCGCGGTAAATGCACCGGGAATCGAATGAACTTCCAGCATTCTGTACACCATTTTTGATTGGAACTGGATTTTGCCAAAACGCACAGATGGCGCTACGCTGTTTTCGACCTAAGAGGCTGAAAGCGACGTAATTTTTCTACAATCTCAATTGTTTTGGGTCCAGGAATCCGGATTTGGAATTCACCCTAGACGTTCTCGGATCCCAAACGGTATACGATGTGCGGCTATCGCCTGCTATTGGACCTTTCAGCGAGTTGCCGAGGTTTATTCCACGCTGGCTTAAGGTCATTGCGATGGCGCGTACCGTGATGGTCGCCCGGGAGAAAAGCGGACATTCGGCTGTTCCGCAGCATAAGACAGATTGGGCTCGGAGCAACCGTTCGCCGCAACCCTTAAACACGACTACTTCGCGGACAACCTTGCCATCCGCTTCATTTTTCTCATTGTCTGCTAGTGGCGTACGACCGACATCTACGCTTTCCCCGAAAAAGGGGATGGTTCTTCTGCTGCCATTTGGTGCAAAGAAGGACGTCTTCGCTCCTACTGACGGATTTGCAACGTGTTGAAGCTCATCAAGAATGCGCGCCTCTATTCACCTGAACCTGTTGGTTTGGGCCATATTCTCACTGCGGGTGAACGCATCATTTACCTCGGCAGCAATAAACCCGAATTGCCTGTCCAGCTTCAGGCAGAGATCATTGACGTCGAAGGCGCAGCGGTTGTTCCGGGTTTTATTGATGGGCATGCGCATATAACTGGCGGTGGCGGTGAAACCGGACCAGCCAGTCGGGTGCCGCCGCTTGTCCTGTCCTCTTTCACGCGTGCCGGTGTCACTTCAGTCGTTGGAGTATTGGGCACGGACGATCTGACCCGCAACACGCAGACGCTGGTGCAACAGGCCTATGGGTTGCGCGAAGAAGGACTTTCAGCCTGGTGTCACACCGGTGGCTATCACGTCCCACTGACCACCCTCACCGGTTCAGCCCGTGGAGACATTGTGTTCCTTGATCCGGTCATCGGTGTTGGGGAACTGGCGATCAGTGATCACCGGTCGAGCCAACCGACATTGGACGAGTTTCTGCGGATCGCAAGCGAAGCGCATGTCGCAGGCCTGATGACTGGCAAGGCGGGGATTGTGCATTGCCATATGGGAGATGGCGAGCGAGGGCTGTCAATGTTGGAACAAGCTATCGCGACCTGCGAAATCCCCGCACGCGTCTTCAATCCAACCCATGTCAATCGCAACAAACCACTCTTCGAACAGGCCGTGGCGCTAGCACGGCACGGATGTTACATCGACGCTACCGCATTCCCCTGCGGACATGTCGAGCCGGGCATCTCTGCTACTGAGGCCTACATTCAGTTTCGCGATTTGGGCGGTCACGCCGACCGGTTCACCATCAGCTCTGACGGTGGTGGCTGCCTGCCCGCCTTTGACCATGAAGGCAATCTGACACGGTTTGGTGTGGGTTTGTCGGACACTTTGCCGGACACGCTGCGCGAACTCACCAACAGAGGAGTACCAATGCCCGAAGCGCTGGCTCCGCTGACCTCAAATGTCGCCGACCTGCTGAAGCTGCACCAAAAAGGTCGTCTGAACGTGGGTATGGACGCTGATTTGGTCGTTCTTGACGAAAACACTGCCGTGCGGCATGTGATGGCCCGGGGGGAATGGCATGTACGCGACGGCCAGATAGCCCGACGCGGCATGTATGAACAGGTTTGAGCGTCCGCGCGGTCCCCGGTGGCTGCCCGCTATAGCACCGGAAGGTAGTTAAGATATGTGCCCTGCACCCGTTGATGCAGAAACCCCGCGCGGGTTCATCATTCCGATCGGCGGCGGTGAAGACCGCGTAAAGGAAATGCAGATTCACCGAAAGTTCGTAGAACTGTCCGGCGGTGCCGACGCTGATATCGTCGTAATCCCGACAGCCTCGATGCTGGAAGAAACCGGACCGGACTATAACCGCATCTTTTCCGAGCTTGGTGCAGGCAAGGTTGAATTCCTGCCTATCTCGCGCCGCGCCGATTGCGACAACCCGGATTACGCGGGGATGCTGGATCGTGCTACCGGAATTTTTATGACCGGTGGGAACCAGTTGCGCCTGTCAGCGATTCTTGGAGGCACGCTGGTCGCCCAGAAAATCCGGCGCCGAAACGCGGCAGGGGTGCCGGTTGCAGGAACATCGGCCGGTGCTTCGATCATGTCCGAGCATATGGTAGCAGGTGGCAGCAGCAACTCTGGTCCAGCCGAAGGTAACATCACGCTGGCTCCCGGTATGGGTCTGACCAACGCCGTCATCATTGATCAGCACTTCACCCAACGCAACCGCCTGGGTCGATTGCTAACCGCTTCATCTTTTAACCCTTTTCTAATCGGATTGGGCGTTGACGAAGACACGGCGGCCTTCATTGGGCCCGATAACGTCTTTGAAGTAATCGGCAGCGGAACGGTTACCGTGGTGGATGCCAGCCATTTGACCCATTCTTCGATGTGGGATGCCCGTCGCGGCGAAGCACTCAGCCTTCTTGGACTTCGGCTTGACGTTCTGGGTGAAGGGTGCCGTTATGATCTGACGGCTCGCCAGGCTTTTCCGCCAGATGAGCATATGGCGTTCTGCACATTGCCGGATCTGTCCGAGGATGAGGCCGCCAACGGGGGGAAACAATAAGCTAACCAACGGGGAGCCTCATGAAAGTAATCTCGACCAATATCTTTGTCGGCCCGAATGTCTGGGCAAGTTTTCCGGTCATTCGCCACGTCATTGATCTGGGCGTTCTGGAAGATTGGCCTTCGGCCAAAATTGGTTCCGAGTTTATTGATGCATTGACCCAGGCCCTTCCCGGTCTGGCGGAACATGGCTGTTCCTACCGCGAACCCGGTGGTTTCATCCGCCGATTGCGCGAAGATGAAGGCACTTGGCTTGGTCATGTTTTGGAACATTGTGCCATCGAAGTGCAGAACGTGGCCGGTTCGGATGTAACCTTTGGCCGCACGCGCGGCACAGGCGAACCCGGCCAATACAACATGGTTTACGAATACCGCCAGCGCGATGTTGGTCTGGACGCAGGCAAGCTTGCAATGCGGCTGCTGATGCATCTATTGCCGCAATCCCTCAAGGAACAGGTGGACTACGACTTCGACCCGGAATTCAACTGGGATGACGAGTTGCGTAGCTTTGTGCTGCGGGCGCAGCGCAAGGAGTTTGGTCCCTCAACCGGCTCATTGGTTAAGGCCGCGCAAGAGCGTGACATCCCTTGGATCAGGCTGAATTCTGGGTCACTGGTTCAGTTCGGGCACGGTAAATACCAGAAACGCATTCAGGCAACCATAACCTCTGAGACCAAGCATATCTCGGTCGAGATTTCCTGCGACAAGGAAGACACCCACAATCTGCTGAACGATCTGGGCCTGCCTGTGCCGCAGCAACGCATGATCTATTCCGCGCGTGAAGCCGTGCGCGCCGCCGCGCGGATCGGGCACCCGGTGGTGGTCAAACCGCTCGATGCCAATCATGGGCGTGGTGTTTCGATCAACCTGAACTCGGATGAAGAGGTCGAGGCAGGCTTTGCCGAAGCCAAGGAACATTCCCGCAGCCGCGCCATTCTGGTGGAAAGCTTCATCACCGGGTTCGATCACCGGATGCTGGTGGTGAACAACAAGCTGGTCGCTGTAGCCAAGCGCGTGCCGGGCCATGTGGTGGGCGATGGCACGCACACGATTGCCGAACTGGTCGATATCGTGAACGAGGATCCGCGCCGTGGCATCGGGCATGAAAAAGTGCTGACCATGCTGGAGATCGACAATCAGGCCAACCGCCTGATGGAAAATGCGGGCGTGACGGAAGAAACTGTGCTGCCTGACGGCGAGGTCTTCTATCTGCGATCAACCGCGAACCTGTCGACTGGCGGCACGGCCATAGATCTGACGGATGTGGTGCACCCTGACAACCGTGACATGGCCGAGCGTGCCATCATGGCCGTCGGGCTGGATGTGGGCGGCGTCGATTTCCTGATCGACGACATCACCAAATCCTACAAGGATATCGGCGGCGCGATTGTCGAGGTGAACGCCGCCCCTGGTTTCCGGATGCACGTGGCACCGTCCGAAGGTCAGCCGCGCGACGTGGCGGGCAAAGTGATCGACATGCTGTTTCCGGCCACCGAGGAAACCCGCATTCCCATCGCGGCAATCACCGGAACCAACGGCAAGACGACCACTTCAAGGATGCTGGGGCACATCATGAAAACCAGCGGCAAGACCGTTGGCATGACCTCGACCGATGGCGTTTATGTTGACGGCAAGCTGAGCGTGAAGGGCGACATGACGGGACCTAAGTCGGCACAGATCGTTCTGCGCGACCCGGCTGTCGATTTTGCGGTGATGGAAACCGCACGCGGCGGACTTGTGCGCTCGGGTCTGGGCTATCAGCGCTCGAACGTAGCGGCCTGCCTGAACGTCTCGGCAGATCATCTGGGTCTTGGCGGCATCAACACGGTTGAGGAACTGGCCGTTGTCAAACGCGTCGTGGTGGAAAGCGCCACCGACACGGCAGTTCTGAATGCCGATGACATCAACTGTTTGAAAATGGCCGACTATGCCGGTGCAGATCAGATCTTTTATGTCACCACCAATCCGGGGCACAGCCTGGTAAAGGAACATATCAAGGCAGGCGGCAAGGCAATTGTGCTTGAAAAGGGCATGAATGGTGACATGCTGACCATTTATGACAACGGTCTTCATATCCCGGTGCTGTGGTCGCATCTGATCCCGGCGGCATTGGAAGGCAAGGCCATTTTCAACGTCCAGAACGCGATGTTCGCCGCCGCGATGGCCTATAGTTTCGGAGTGGATCTGGACAATATCCGCCATGGGCTGCGCACCTTCGACACCAGCTATTTCCAGGCACCCGGGCGGATGAATGTCTATGACGAGCATCCCTTCAAGGTGATCCTCGACTATGGCCACAACCCTGCCGCGCTCAAGGCGATGGCGGCTCTGGCCGATCAGTTGGAGGTCAAGGGCCGAAGGCTGTGCGTTGTTGCGATGCCCGGCGACCGGCGCGATGAGGATATCATCGACGGGGCCGCCGCATTGGCCGGGCATTTTGATCATTTCATCTGCAAGGCAGATGACCGCCGCCGGGGCCGTGGACACGACGAAGTACCGCAAATGATGCGGCAGGCCCTGATCGACAACGGCGTCGATGATGCCGCGATCACAATCATCCCGGATGAGGTCGAAGCGGTGACTGCAGCGTTGGAACGGGCCGCACCGGGCGATCTGCTGGTGATTTTCGGTGATGACACAACGCGCTGCTGGAAGCAGATCATCTATTTCAACTCCGATAGCGAAGCGCCGGTCACAGAGGCTGCGCCGGTGGCAAGCCCCATCGACACCTCGTTCGAGGACATGTTCGAAAGCGACCAGAACCTGATCCGGGATGCGCGCGGCGTGCGCCTGGCCCGCGACATCAGCGAAGACGCGGATTAAGCGGGGGTACCGGAATGGACCGGATAGAAGAGCTTGAAAACGCGCTGACAATTGAAAGCGCGTACGCCGATCATGTCCGGGTAGACGATGCCCGACGCTTGACTGGGCCGGGACTGTTGTGGAACCGCCCCGGCGCGGTGATGGATGTGTTTTTCACCGATACCGGCACCGCGCAGGTCACTGCTTTGTGGGAAAAACACGCGCGCCGCGTGCTGGACGCACTTGGCTGGCAGGATCAGGACGTAACCCACCGCAGTTTCACCGGTGGCGTCAATCTGGCGATTTCAGCACCGATGGATCAGCTCTATTCCGCTATCTTCGCGGTGCAAACCGTCTGGCATTTCTGTGCTGCCGAACTGTTGACATCCGAGCCCGGCGATTTCGATCAGATGGTTGCGGATGTCAAAAGCGTTATGGAGAAAGAAGCCAATCCCGCGCTGATCGCCCTGATTGCGGCAGCAGAAGCGCATGGTGTGGATATCCTGTGCGATGATGACGAAGTGTCGATCGGGCACGGTACTGGCAGTCAGACCTGGCCGGTCGATGCGCTGCCTACCCCCGATGACTTGGACTGGTCGGCTCTGCACAATATCCCGGTGGCCTTCATAACCGGAACCAACGGCAAAACAACCACAACCCGTTTACTTGAGGCGATCGCGCGCGCTTCGGGCAAGGTTGCCGGGCTGACCTCGACCGAATTTGTGCGGGTGGGAGACGACATTCTCGACCGTGGCGATTATTCCGGCCCCGGCGGCGGGCGAATGCTGTTGCGTGACAAAAGGCTGGAGGTCGCCTGTCTGGAAGTCGCGCGCGGAGGAATCCTGCGCCGGGGGCTGCCGACCCGCGCGGCAACGGCAGCGGCGGTCACCAATGTGGCAAACGACCATCTGGGGCAATACGGGGTCAACACGGTGCCGGAACTGGCTCAGGCCAAATTCGCCGTGCATCGCACGCTGGCCGAGGGTGGCGTGCTGGCACTGTATGCCGATGACTTGTATGTCCGCGCAGAAGCGGAAAATACATCCGCAAATATCTGGTGGTTCTCGCTGGATGCGCAGAACAACCTTGTCCGTCAGGCGCGTGATGCGGGCAAGTGCTGCGCCTATGTGCAGGAGGGAGATATCGTCTTTTTCGACGGTGCGGTCGAACAGGTAGTCATTGCAGTTTCCGATGTTCCCCTGACCATGGGCGGCGCTGCGAAATACAATATCCTGAACGCGCTGGCGGCCCTGTGCCTTGCCTTGGCACTGGACTTGCCCGTTCAGGGGGCTCGGGATGGGTTGGCCGGGTTCAAACCCGACGCCAAGGACAACCCCGGACGCTGCAACGAGTTTAGTTACAATAATGCGCGTGTTTTTGTGGATTTTGCGCATAACCCGCATTCGATTTCGGCCGTTTGCGATGCGCTGTCAAGCCTACCGGCGAAACGGCGTTACATTATGCTCAGCCATGCTGGCGATCGGTCGGATCAGGATATTCGGGACGTTACCGCGACGGCGTTAAATTTCCAGCCCGACGTGGTCGTCGCAGCCGAACTGGAAGGGTATTTAAGAGGTCGCGAATTGGGAGAAATCCCGGACCTGATCAAAAAATCCGCCTTAGAACAGGGATATGACGCGCAACAAGTCCTGAGAGCATCTTCGCCCTCTCTAGCTGCCTCGATGATATTGGAAAAGCTGGAACCGGGTGATCTTGCCTTGCTGTTGGTTCTGTCCGAACGCGACGCCGTGCTCGCGATGCTCGACGGATAAACAGAGCCGGGTGCCGGTGTCACGCAGTTGTAGCTAGCACACGGCGATGTAAGCGCGCGCAAATGCAAACAGGCAGGGAAGTATGCACCAAAAATGTTGCACCTTCGACCTGAGACCGATCGGAGGCGGACTACGGTGCAGAACCCGCCAAGTGATCGTTGCGCAGTATCCGGTACTTTGGGCTCAGTGGAGACTTTGAGTGAATTCCACTCAACGACCGCAGTGCGGAAAATGCTGTCGTTCTGTGCGAAGCAGCAGGCCCTCGAAATTGACTCCGAGCCGACATCCATAAATTGACTCAATTGCTGCGGATGCAGCCCGCTTAGCCATCATGCGTTGCGATGGTGGTAATACTTCTTTTGCGAGCGACCACAAAGCTGACGAACTGGCGCGAACGTCGCACAGGAACCCATTTCTTCCGTAGAATTTGGTACAACGACTCAATCTGCTTATGATTGGCTTAAGCCGTTGAATTCGGAGGCGCATATGTTTCGACTAATTATAGTTACTCTGTCGCTGTTCATCTTTCCGTTTGAGAAGGCATTGGCGGAAATCATCCATCTTCACGCCAAACGTGGAAATATTGAGGGCGTTCTCGCGGAGCTAGAAAAGGGTGTGCCGCTCGAACTTCGCAGTACGAACATGACAAGTGCACCGGGCGTTACACCGCTTTTTGTTGCGGCAAAATTCGGCCATACTGAGTTGGTTGAACTTCTTCTTGAGCGAGGTGCCGATCCCACAATTTTTTTCTATCAGGGAAATGATATTTATACGGTTGGAACCGCTCTCCACCATGCGGCCGGGTATGGTCATATCGAAGTAGTAAAAGTGCTCATTGAGGCTGGGGCGGATCCAGCCAGCTATGAACCATATATCTCAACTCCTTTGCATCAGGCGCTGAGAGCGGGGCACATAGAAATCGCCGAGGTGCTCATCGAAGCGGGAGCGCCACAGCGAGTAGAGAGCCAACCGATTGCCGATAAGTTGCAAGGTGCCAATGTTTCAAATGGAGAGTTTCTAGCCAAGGGGTGCGAAGTCTGCCACGGCAAACCTTCGTCGACGGGGATAACAGGTGATAATGGGCCCAACTTTTGGGGAGTATTCGAACGACCCACTGCGTCCGATCCCGAGTTTTCTTATTCAAGTTATTTGCGCGAATTAGGTTTGGTGTGGGATGCAGATACACTGAATAGCTATCTCGCTAGCCCATATCAGTTTGTACCCGGGACGACCAAAGTGATGCTCGGAATTGAAAATGAAAAAGATCGCGTGGATATCATTGCATATCTCGCAACATTGAAAGATTGAGCTGAATTCGGATGGCGACCAGTTTGTCCCGCTTTGCTGGGAGATGACAAAGTGTAGCGAACGTCTGCATTTCACCCACTCCGAAAATTGTTTGCCATGAAGCATCGGTCACATTGGGCTCAGTGTCGTCATCTGACGGTTTTAGTCGGATGACGGCTTTACCCCGGACTGCGGACATCACTGCGTTGATTCCAAAGGCGACAACTTCGTGTTTCAAGGGTGTCAGGAGGATAGTCCATGTCGCATCTATTCTGGCCGGACCAAGAGCTTCTCAACCGCATCAAGCATATGTTCCTAAAGCCACGGGGGGTTGCTCGTGGAGACGACCGAAAGCTTCTCAGCGGCGTCATCCATGTAATTCGCAATGGCTTGCGTTGGTGGGACGCTCCATCCGACTATGAGTCCAGAGCCTAGGAAGCAATCCTAGGGTTGGATCTTTGATTGCTAGCTGGCACGAGTTGCTGGAACAATCTACGAAGATCGAAATAGGTCTGTTATCGCTGGATGCCCCAAAAACTACGGAAAGCCGGGGCTCCGCGCACCCCCCAGGGGCGGCTTTCTTCTCGGAGGGACCCAAGCGAGGTTTCTCCTTAGGTCATAGCCCCCCCATAAGCACCTTTCCCGCCTACATCGCCACTGCTTGCCACCCACATGGGGGAGCCTCCCCTGCAGGAGGGGCCACGGGAATCGACAACCCGGGGAGTGTAGCCTTCGTGACCCTGTGACCCGTAGATCGCAAATCTCTCCGTGGTACTCTCAACAACCTTTTCAGACCCTCTCGGGATCACTCCCAATCAACCTTCCTAATATTAGGGGTCACAAGGGTCACAATAGTGTAACAGCATGATATAAAATAGGATTGCGTGACTCCTCCAGCGGTGTATGAGGGGCGCGGCAGGGGTCACAACAGTTCATTTGCCCCTCGCATCCAGACTTTCCCGCTCCGCGTGTGGATCTTTTCGAAGCCCATTGATTTTAAGATGACCCCAACCCGCTTGGAATTTGCCATGGTTTGGTTTACCGGCTTCAGCTCCAAAGCATCGCTGAAAACTTCCCCCATGCGGATCACGCAGCGGTCGACGCGGTCATCATCTACGTACCGCTGGATCTTTTCTACCCAAGGGTCGATCTCTCGGGCTACGTCCTGCACCGGGCGGGCGTGTGCGACCTCGAACTCCCGATCCATCCACCATGGTTCGCCGCCCTTGAAGGCGGCCACAGCTTCGGCAAAAAGCTGATCGCGCTCAGTTCGCAGCTGCGGAATATCGATCAACCCTGGAACCTTAATTGGCCAGAAGCGCCGGCCCCCTGTGGGGTCGCGCAGGAACTCATCATCATTGGACGTCCCGATAAAGATGCACGTGCGTGGAACGTTTGTATATTGCCCGATCCTTTTCGCCAAGGAACTCTATCACAATTGACGTTAGTTCATCCCAGTCTGTAAACTCCCTTGCCCCTTCTCGTGGATCGATTTTTCGACCGAGCAAGACGACGTGCTTAAGAATCTCCCTCTCAAAATACCCGTAGTTTTCGGGCCTCACCGCGCCTGCGATCAAAGCCGTCGCATTTGGTTCAAAACCTGTTCGAAGAAGCATTTCGTCAAGATAGTCGCGTGCTTCTTCTCGACCTGACGCAAAAGCAGCTTTTAAACCGACGGAAAGCAAGAGGGACTTTCGCTTCATTAGGGCGCCTCTATTTGAAGCGATAAATGCCTCGAATGAAATGGGGTGCCTACGCTCGTGGACAGGGGCAAGAAGAATAACCTTGACCACATCGTCAAGCGAAACGTGGCTGGGCTTTTTATCGGTATTGATCAGCTTTGCGTCGAAACCGGCGTTCTTCGCGAGATCGGTGATGAAGCGCGCAATCTTTGCTGTTTGGCCTTCGACCGTGGCGAAGGCGATGAGTAAAGTCATTCCGATCCTCCCAAAAATCGGCCTGAATAGATTGCTTATTATGAATAAGTGACGTGCGTTGCCCTTGATCTCCATCAAAGGCGTTTCATAGGGGCATATCTGGATCGTTGCGGTATGCTCATGCTGTCCACGCGGAGCATGTCTTTAAAGAAGTTCGTGACGGCATCCATCTCTAAGAAAACCTGCCTTTTCGGCCGGCAGCCTTGAAGCTAGCCAACCCCTGGCGGTCTAGCTTTCTACCTTAAGCAAAAGGCCAAGACAGCGACGAAGATTGAAATACTGATCAACCACACTGCGAGTTTCACTTGTTGGCGCGCGGGCAGGTTTCTGAGCAGTCTAATCATAGTCAAACCTTTCAGACAAAATCCGGTGTGACGCGGTGCCCCGCTCAATCAGATGATCTTCGACCGTGTCCATCATGGCAGGGGGGCCGCAGAGAACAAAAAGCCAGCTTTCAAATTGTTCAGAAGACAAATTGCGGTCCAACAGATGACCGTCGATCAAGCCTGTCTCTCCGGACCAATCCTCTGGTGGCTCGGATAGAACAAATACTGTTTCTTCTTTGGACAACTCCTGGCGAAAAGCAATCTGCTCCTCCACCCGGTTGCCATAGATAAGCTTGAGATCGTACTGTGTTCCACTCAACCGTACCTGACGCACAATGCTCAACATGGGCGCGATCCCGACACCACCTGCGATCAGAACAATGCCTTTCTCAGTTCGGTGGATGATCGATAGATTTCCGTGCGGGGCATCCAGATAGGCCGTGGTTTGCGGAGCGATCTGTCCGAGGCCGCATGTGAAATCCCCAAGCTCCTTTATCATGAATGAAACTTCGGGGCCTTCGGCTGGTGCCGAAGTAATCGAGAATGGGTTCTCATGCAGTGAAAAAACACTGTGGCCGACGTTTAGCCAAGCAAATTGCCCTGCTTCGAAGTTTAGTCCGTTGTGACCATCTGGCACGACGCGCAACTCCCATTGCTTCGGTGTTAGTCGAGACACAGACGTGACGCGCCACGGTCTCTTCCTCCTACGTAAAGGGCGAACGAGATAGACATACAGCAAAGTTCCAACTGCAATACTGGTTAAGGCAAGCCAGAGATAGGTTAGTAGCGGATGCCCACCGTAGCGCCCAGCATAGACCGTGTGATGCAACAGCAGGCATGCGATCACCAAGGCTCCCAGCCCGTGTAAGAGGCGCCATGTTTCGTACTTGTAATCAAGGGATTTGCGGGCAATTGCCGAGGCGACCAAAATGAACAGCAATAAATATGCGCCGATGCCCGATACCAGCACAGAAAATTCGGTCGAAATCGTAAGTTGGTTTGTTTCATCCCACGGACGGCGTCCGCCCGAAGGCGTGCCCTGATACAACAGCGGGTGTATCAGCGCAAAGCCGAGTGCTGTACGCGCCATCAACTGATGCGCTCGCATGGTTACATCCATACCCAGACCGGAAGAGATGAACCTGAACCGCCCAGACAGCAGGAACTCGACTAGGATTATTGAAAAAGCAAGCATTCCAAGCCCGGACGCGAGCTCTTGATGAAATGATCTTGTTGGCCATCCCAGAGACCAAGAAAAACCCAAGGGAGCCAAGATCAGCAAAACGTAAATCAGCGCCAGATAAGGCCATTTCATACGGTTTTGCTCCACTGCGCTAAAGGTAGGCAACTCGGGCTCATTCAAAATAAACGCTAAGCTGACCTAGGATTCCGATCAAGACTACTAAAAATGGTGCTAACTCCACCACGACATGGCAAGCTTGGTGGGCGATGTTTCCCGTTTCTGTTCGTTCAACCGGTGCGTGCGATCTGGCGAAGGATGAGGTTGCATGCTTGCGCAAGATCAAGGTCCTTGACGGCTTTTTCTGTCATAATGTTGCGCGCGCGAAATCAGACCAAAGGAGGAGGCTCAAAAAATGCTAGAAGACAAAAAATCCCCGCAACTTTTCACTGGAACGCATCCGCTCTCCGACAACTTTCGGCGTGAAATGGAAACCCTGATGTCGCGTTTTTTCGGGGGAGGATCACCTTTCCTACCAATGGAAACGGCTGCGCAACGCACGGGTTTTCCGTCTCTTGACATGACAGGTGCGATTTCACCTGCAATCGATGTCCAAGAAACGGATTCTGCGATTGTCCTGACGGCTGAATTGCCAGGGCTCGAAGAGGATGATGTGGAAATTGAAATCAAGGATCGCAGGCTAATCCTGCGCGGTCAGAAGAAGATTGCGCATGACGAAACGGGCGATCTGCGTGTCAGCGAAAGAAGCTATGGCAGCTTTTCCAGAGCCATGTCGCTGCCAGACACTGTGGAAATCGACAAGATTTCAGCAACATTCGACAAGGGCGTTCTGCATATCGAAATGCCGAAAACTGAGCCTCAGGATCCAAGCCGTAAGATCAAAGTATCGTCGAAATAGACGGTCAGTTGGCTCGATACGAGGCTTGAAAATGCCAAAGCAGAGGGCCGATCATGGATCGGCCTTCTTCGAACTGCGGTCTGATAGATGTTTTGGGTTGAATTCGGTAAACATCGCAGGTGCTTGTTTAAATGTGATTTTTTGTACATTTGCGTCAAACCATGGGTTTGGTGTTGCGGCGTGGTAGAATGCCCTCACGCGTTTGGATAGGGGGCCACAATGCGCAAACCAGAAGTGAGCGACATGACACCCTCAGTGAATGGTGGTGAAGGTGAGGTGCGGGCCTTTCTGGAGAGCCTTACAGGTCCATCGCGCGGAAACGTGAACTGGCTTGTCGATAAAGCCCTGACCGTCTCTGTTGGTGATGGCAGGGTGTTAAGCATTCGACCCAAAGATGACCTGCCTCCCCATGACAACGATATTGCCACACTACAGTGGGCTGACGACGGTTACACAATAGCCGCATCGGTTGGGCGCAATGTATGGGTAAACGGGCAAAAAGCCTCTGCGGCGTCTCTTAGACATGGTGACATGATCGAGTTCGGCGAAAAGGGCCCCATGTCTCGATACAGATTGTGCGATCACTCATTTCCCGCACACCACACAGTCGAAGATATCCTCAGCGATGCATATGCTTACACCCGAACGAGCCGTCGACCCTTCGCCAAAAAGATGTCTGGTGCCTTGCGCGATAGTGGGCGGCGGCTTGCCTCTCAAACCACGATACTGTTCAGGATCACGGTTCTTGCAACGCTTCTTGTGATTGCGGGGTTTGGGTACCTGCTTTACCAAAACGACCGGCGCTTGGCGGATAGTATCGAAAAGGAGTCCCGCAAGATCGAAGCGGTCGCGGTTATGCTTGCCCAGACGCGAGAAGATGCACTTACGCCTGATGACTTAGCTTCGTTGCGTGACGCTTTTGAGAACCAAATTCTGTCGACCGAGCAGCGTCTTGGAACCTTGGAACAGCGGGCGGGGGCACCCACGCGAGTGATAGCTGCCTCCACTCGATCTGTCGCTTTCCTTCAGGGAGCTTATGGATTGCGCCACGTGGAAAGCGGGAAGATACTACGGCACGTTTTGGGACCGAACAGAGAAAACCTGAAAACCCCGTTTGGTCAGCCTTGGATCGAACCGGACGGGACCGGCGAACCTGCAGAGTTTCAGTTCACCGGAACGGGGTTTTTGATCGCTGGGGTCCCGTTGATGGCGACCAACCGCCATGTCGCTTTGCCCTGGACCTCGGGGAACCGAGAAAAAGCGCTGAGTGACGCTGGCCTTGAGCCAGAGATGTTGAGGCTGCTGGCCTATTTGCCTGATCAGACGAAACCAATAGAGGCGCGTTTGGTCAGGTTCAGTGAAGCTGCAGACTTGGCGATTTTGGCAGTTGAGACAAGTCGCGTTCAGGGCCTCGGCATTCCGTTGGCGGATGCCACGTCGCGTGTGGGTGAAGAGCTTTATCTGTTGGGATATCCAACGGGTTTGAAAGCATTGATCGCGCAGGCTGGCCCGGGCTTTCTAGAGGAACTGGAAACAGAGGGGACGTTGAATTTTTGGTCGATAGCGTCCCGGCTTTCAGCACAAAGCAAGATCCACCCGCTAGCAAGCCAGGGGATCGTTGCGCGGACGAGTGGGAGCGCAATCGTTTATGACGCTGAGACTACGACCGGTGGGAGTGGAGGGCCAGCATTGAATCGGCGGGGCGAGGTCGTTGCCATCAATGCTGCGATCCTGCCCGAGTTTGGTGGTTCAAACATCGGCGTCCCGGTCTCACATCTCAGAGTTCTGCTGGGAGAGGTGGAAAGCCAGTAATCATTCGCTCGTTCGGAAGCGTGAGTTTTGAACGAAGAACACTGTAGCGAGTGGAACGATCACTGAGATCATGGCCACGCATATTAGCAGGTATCCAAGTTGACTGTAGTCTGCGGTGGACGTGACCTCACCGGTCTCAGGGTTGGTGACAGCGCGCGTGACTACGTACGTCTGGTTGAGGTACTTGGTGCTGAGGCTGCTGGCCGACAATGCCATGTTTGTGAACGATGCCATCACGGCAAAAAAGGTCGCTTTCAATTGAACTGGGGCATTGCGTGCGATCCAAGCCAACATCGGGACCATGGCAATCTGCCCAAGCGGCGATTCAACCGCTGTATCAAGAATGGCAATAAACCTTGCGTCGACAACTCCGCCGGTATGCGCCGCCGTCCATTCATGTACACCGTAGTAGAGGGCAAGGTTGGGCAGTGAGAGAACGCCCGCGGCGATCGTCAGCAATACTACCACATGCGCGATGGAGCGATTGGCCATAAACGGCCGGAGAACGATTAACCCGAGCAACGCCAGCAGCGAAGTTAACAGAGCCAGAATTGCTAGGAATTGTTCATCGAACCCCAGTTCATCGATTTCAAACCAAGTCAGGCCTGGTCCCGGCAGAGGAACGGCACGGAAAACAAAAATGATTGTCGCTGTCCCGATTAAGGCTTTGGCTTGGGCCGGTTCCAGCTCTTTGAGTAGGCGCGACATGAGGTACAGGATCACCGTTAGAGAAACCGCAAAGACTGTTTCTTGCGCAAACTCGAAATCGGCGGTTCCCAACACGATGCTAAGCACAACGAATGCCAGGCCGCCCAGCAATATGGACCATTTGACTTCGGTGACTTCATCCGGCTTGTAGGGCGGGTGGCCCGATCTTATACGCTGACGCTGGATCAAGCTGTGAAGGACGACGCCGCTTACGGACAATACAGGGATAGCCAGAGCTATCAGGTAAACTTGGCCATAAAGTTTAAGACGATCGGGCTTTTGCAAGTCCTCTGTTCCAGAGAAAATCCAGATGTTTACAGCTGCAACCGCGGCAAACCCGGAAATAATGGAAACTCTGCCCAAGGTTTGCATCGTCGTGTGCTGAGCACGGGTTTCTTCAGGCGAAAATGGTAGGCCGTTTGGGTCAACCTTTGGCACCGCCTCAACCGTCATGGCGTCGGCAACAACGTCCTGAATGGCATAGCCCGAAGGCGCCAAGAGCAAGGCAACAACATACCAGTCTTCCAGTGGCATGAAACTGGACATCTGCGCAGGTGCGGTCACGAGGCCGTACATGGTGAGCAAAGATAACGTGATCAGGGATGCGCCGAACAAGATCAGCAGGGACTTCCAGCGCCAAAACAGGTCCACGACATGACCAAGCGGCATTTTGAGTATCCACGGGATACCAGCCCAAAACGCGAGTCCTGCAACGAAAGAGGCGGATAAATCGAGGTAGTCTTTCAGGAAAAAAGCGCCGACGACTGAGGTCAGGCCGGACACGCCGGCCGCAAAATAGACCATCAATGGCGGCAGATAGGACCATTGCAGCTGCTGAACCAGATCCACAAACGTTCTATGCCACCAGGCCGAAAGTTTTGATCCTATGGAAGTTTGGTCAGTCGTCATATGCCATGGCAGCTCGTGGAGGCCTTTGGGTCGTTTTGTCTAGTTAGAGAAATCCAGATCCGAAAAGCAATGCACTGGTGATCACCGCAAGGATCGGTACCACAAGAGGAACGCGGAAATGCTTGGCGGCCACGTCCGGCTGCATCTTCAGCAGGATCAGCGAAATGTTGACGAGCACAAAGACGCCCAGAACGATCTGGGATGTGCGCTCTGCCAAAGTACCAATCGGTATAGTTTGAGTCAGCAGAACGATTATCGCCACAACCAGCAAAGTAGCAACAACCGGTGTTTGCGTTGCTTTAGGGACTATCGCCAGAACCTTCGGCAAATGGTCACGGTCTGCTAGTCCGTAGATCACCCGCGAGGCCATGATCATCTGGATCAGTACTCCATTGACTGTCGCCACAATCGCGACTGCGGAAAAGCCCTGTTTAATCACCTCGGGGGCGTTTGAAAACACAAGCGCGAGGGGTGCTGCGGACGTCGAAAGAACATCGATCGGAACAACATGTAGAACGGTCATTGAGGTTCCAAGATACAACACGGTCGCCAGAACGAGAGTTAGCATAATCGCTTTTGGGATGGTGCGCACAGGGTCTTTAACCTCTTCAGCGACATTGGCCATGTCCTCAAAGCCAACAAATGCAAAGAAGGCGAGAAGTGATGCTGCGAAAATGCCTTTCCACGCGTCGAGTTCCAGCGGCGGAAGCATCGAACTGATCCCGTATCCCTGCGGATCCTGGATCGACATGCCCCAGCCAATCACAAAGAAAAGACCTGCGATCTCGATGATCGTGATGACGGCCGCAACAAAGACCGACTCAGTGATCCCCCAAAGTGCGATTAAACCCATGGTCAAAACAACACTGATATTCAAAATAGGGATCGAAAAACCGGTCAAAGCGTGAAGGTATGATGCCGCGCCAATTGCAACGGCAGAAGCGGAGATAACGCCCGAGGCTGCCACCGCAAGCCCAACGAAAACCGCCATCCAGTTTTTCCGAAATCCCGCCTCAACATAGGCTGCTTCACCTGCACTGACAGGAAATCGAGTTGCAAGTTCCGCATACGAAAGCGCGGTGAGTGATACAACGAGCGCGGCTACAACGAACGACAACGCCGCAAACGGTCCGGCAATGTCTGCTGTTGCACCGACTAAAACGTAAATGCCCGCTCCGACCGTTACCCCAAGGCCATAAAGCGTGAGCAACGGGGTAGTAAGGGCCCGTCTGAGTTTCTGTTCGTTTGGATCAACAGAGTTCATAAGTGATTTCCGCCAACTGCCCATTCCGAACGTCGTCAGTGGCGTCCTTCTCTTTTTGTCTCGATTGGCGCAGCGGCTTAATCCTATGGTCAAAGCCGCACCGAATGCATTGTGTCTCAACGTCTGGGCGCATTGGGCGCCAATCAACTAACTGGGGGCTCGCCATCACTCCTGCCGAGCCCCCGTGGGTGGAACTTCCGCTCCTTCAAAATTCCATTCACCTTTGTGTCTACTTGGGGACAGGACGGTGAACGTAGAATATGTTGAAACATTCGAATTTCACTATGTAGTTCATGTTGGTGCTTTGATCTATGTCAATCAACTCGCGGCGTCGGGTCTGCGAGGCTGAACGCAAACCAACTGTCGTTTGTCGTCGAACTTAAAGGCAAAGCAAACGTGTTAGTCGGTGTGAGATTTAGGGTGGAAAGCTATTCGTGATGTTTTGGAACCTGTTACCAGCCTTGGGCGGCATCGGCCTGTTCCTTGTCGGAATGCTGTTGATGACGGACGGATTGAAGGCTTTGGCAGGGGCGCGACTGCGGGATATTTTGGGCCGGTTCACGTCGACACCGTTTACCGGGGCCGTAACAGGCGCGGTCACGACAGCTGCAATCCAATCTTCCAGTGCGACCACCGTTGCGGCCGTCGGATTTGTCGCGTCTGGTCTGCTCACGTTTCCCCAAGCGCTTGGGATCATCTTTGGGGCCAATATCGGAACGACCATGACAGGTTGGCTCGTCGCGCTCTTGGGGTTCAAGTTAGACTTGGGGCAAGTGATGTTGCCAGTTGTTTTTATTGGGGCTTTGCTGGCGCTTTCGGGAAGAAAAACAGTTTCCGGCCTCGGACTGGCGTTGGCCGGGTTCAGTTTGATTTTCATTGGGATCGAGCAGCTCAAGTCCGGGCTTGACGCGTTTCGCGGCGTAGTTACCCCTGCCGATTTTCCGCCAGATACACTGCTAGGCAGGCTGAAGCTTGTATTGATCGGCGTCCTGATAACGATGGTGACGCAGTCTTCGAGCGCTGGCGTCGCGACAGCATTGGCTGCGTTAAGCGCTGGTGCTGTGAACTTCCCTCAAGCGGCGGCACTTGTCATTGGAATGGACGTGGGGACGACTTTCACCGCTGTTCTGGCCACCTTTGGTGGGGGCACTATGGCTCGCCGCACCGGTTTTGCTCATGTGATCTACAACGTGATGACGGGTATAATGGCATTTTTCCTGCTGGGGCCGTTTACTTCGGTCCTTGTAAGCGGCGCGGGGGCAGGAAATTCTCTGACTGCGCTTGTCGCGTTCCATAGTTTCTTCAACGCCATAGGCGTGGCGCTGATCTTGCCGTTCGCGAAACCCTTCGCCAGATTTGTCGAGGCGCTTGTACCCGACAGAGGTGCTGAGTTAACGAGATCTTTGGATCCTCTCGTCCTCGGGATGCCGGAAATAGCTGTGGATGCAGCAAAAGCTGCAGTCGAACGTGTTGTAAGGGCCGAAGTGGCGCACCTTCGGTCATGTATTGAGGTATCGCAGTCAAGCGGAGCCGACTATGGGCGGGAGAACATTGAGACTGCTGTATCCGAAGCGCGCTCGTACCTAGACAAGATAGAACCGTCCAGCAGGTCCGATGTAGAGTTATCCAACATCAAGGGTATGTACCATATCCTCGATCATCTTGACCGGCTGCTTTACCGGTGTAGCCAAGATGATCGGATAAGCGAGTTACCAAAAGACCGGCGTTTGAAACGGCTTGCTTCGGTGATGGTTGCAGCAACTGATGGTTACTTGGAAGTCGACAATCCAGTGAAGTGTGAAAGTTCGCTGAACCGCGTTCGCCGTTTTCTGCGGCGACAGAGGAAACTTCGCAGAGACTTGCTCATCTCCGACGCTGCGACTGACAGTCTGCCGGATGAAGTGGTCTGGGCTCGCTTGGATGCCCTCAGATGGTTGCATCGCGTGTCTTATCACCTCTGGCGAATTCGTTGGCATTTGAACGCATTGGAAGGTGTGCCGTCTGGGCGCAAGGGTGGTGGGGTCGATGACGAGGTGGCGTAGTTGGAGGCCGGGCTGGATTAGATTCGGCGCGCGCTCAAACGCTATTTGACTGAAACGCCAATGTTGGTACTGGTGCGAACAACATGAGCAAGGTCAAAGACGTTCCCTAGCTACACCGTTTAATAAGATCTTCATCCGGGGCAGCGAATTGGAGGAGCATATGCAGATTGTTCGCGGGATTTTACTGGCACTGTTGTTCACGGGACCTGCACTAGCGCAGGAGGTCAGCGTCAGTGAGGGAAGTGATTTGTACCGGACGTATTGCTGGCAATGTCACGGTTTCGAAGCGACCGGAGACGGACCAATGGCCGAAATGCTGGCTATTCGAACACCCGACCTAACCAAATTGGCGGGCGAAAACGACGGTGTATTTCCGATAGTTCGCATAGCTGAACAGATTGATGGTCGTTCACAATTGCTCGCCCATGGCGGCGAAATGCCAATCTTTGGCGCGGTGTTTGAGACAGACCAACAAATCGCAGTGGCTCTACCTAATGGGCAACCTATGATGGTAGGCCTGCCGTTGGCGAATGTGCTCGCCTTCCTTGAGTCGATCCAGTCTGAATAGTCACTGACCAATCTGCTAGTCCGTGTCAGCCGTGTGTTTGATTGACATGAGAGTCAGTGGCGGCCCCAACACCTCGAAGACCACAGTACTGGCTAGAGTAAAGGCCATGATCGACGCGGCCCAATGCGGAAATTGTTCTCCAGCTACAAGGGCCATACCTACCGCGACACCAGCCTGTGGCAACAAAGCGGGACCGTACCAGCGGGTCTGACGGCGAGGCAGGCCGCCCAGTTTTGCTCCGCAGTAACCTCCGACAAGGCGGGCCACGGCACGCAAGAATAGGAAAAGAGCACCAGCCCAGCCCATCAAACCGAAGGCTTCAATTTCCAACGTGGCGCCAGCCAGTAGGAAGAACAAAATCATGAACGGCCACTGAATATGTTCGATCTCGTGAAAAGCACGATCATGATGGCGGGCAAGATTCCCGATCACTGCGCCCGCAACCATGCCTGCGACCAAGAATGAAACCTCCAGCCAAAGCGCGAGGCCCGCTGTAAGAAAGACTATTCCCACTGCTTCTGCCTGCATTGGCTCTCCCGGTTTCAAGCGGCCAGTCAGGTAAGCGGATGGCACGCCTAGTGCGGAACCCAACAAAATAGCCCCTCCGAAATCCCAAATCGCCGTGGTCGTGACTGTGGCCCAACCATCCGAATGACCGGCCAGAACTAAGGCGATGCTGAAAACTAACAGACCCCAAGCGTCATCAATTGCGACGACGCCCTTTAATGTCTCGGTGAAGCTGTTGGACACCCCAGATTGATTGATCACGTCTGTCATTGCGGCCGGAGCTGTAGCCGTAGCAATTGCCGCCAGCACCAACGCCAACCCGAAGGGTACGCCAATTGCGGTCAGTCCGGCAGACACAATAACAAGGGTTGCCACCACGATTGAAACCGAAATCGTCAGAATGGCTCGGCCATGCTGGACCAGGTTCTCGCGAGTCAAAGATCCTCCAAGAAGAAACGCGACCATCGTCAAGGCCACAATGGATATCTCGTCGAACCACATTGCAACGTCGAGTGGGATCAACCCTATTCCGGCGTTCCCGGCGATCAGACCGAGGAAAAGCAAGGTTGTAACACGAGGAAGATGCGTGGCCCGGCCAAATTGATCGGCCGCCAATCCGGCAAGGAAGAGGACACCAAGGGTAATCAGAAAGCCGGCAACGTGCATAGAAAACCAAGCGTTAAGTTCTTGTCTAGATTACTCTAACTCCAACCCTGCCTGCTAGGAACCGGTGTCGGAGAGAATGCGAGCGCCCTGTCGCGGTCTAAGCCGAGAGTGCTAAAGATAAGGGTAATTGATCTGTATTAAGGCGAAAGCATGCCGCAGGTGGCACAATAGCTTATTCAGGAAATGAGGAGGAATTTTCGATGCCGCGAAAGAAATCTAGCACAAATAGCCCGACCTCACTTGTGGATGTTTTCAAGCAATTGCAGCCGCCCATGTCTGGTAATCCGGCCTTCGGCGCCCAGATCGAACAGTTTTGGGACGCACAAGAAAAATTGCTCGAAGAAACAGAGGCCTTTGCACAGCATTGGTTCGAACGGCGTCATGAGGCGGTCAGAACGGCTCTAAAAGCTGCACGCAATGTGTCTTCCGCGCACCCGTCCGATCCCTCTAAAGCCGTTCAGAGCATGGTGGAGTGGCAGCGCCATTCGGCGGAGCGGTTGGTTGCTGACGCTCAGGAATGGTTCGAAACCGTGTCCCGTTGTGCATCTTATGTCGCTGAAACCGAAGCTGAAGCTGTTGAGAAAACAGTTGATGAGGTTGTAGCCGCTACAAAGAGCGCGGGGAAATCTTCAAAGTCCGAGCCTGTATAGGTTTCCTGCTGCCGAGGAACCAAACTGGAATCATCGGAGCAGTAGATAGGAGGTCAAATGTACAAGAATATCCTGATCCCGGTTGCTCTGGACCAAGAACACGACACACAAGCGTCGTTTGAAGCCGCGCGCCAATTGGCTGATGCGGACGCTGTATTCACCGTGATACACGTCCAAGAACCAATTCCGGCGTATGTAGGGTCTCAGATTCCCAGCGAAATACTTGCCAATACGCGGCATGAAATCCTGGAAAACCTGCATCAAACTGCTTCTGAAATTCCAGGCGCGAAGGCTCGGCTCATCTCTGGGCACGCGGGTAGGGCTATTGTCGACTTCGCAAATGAGAGTGATGCGGATTGCATCGTCTTGGCTTCGCACAAGCCTGGTTTTGAGGACATATTTCTAGGTTCCACAGCGAACAGAGTCGTGCATCATGCCAAGTGTTCGGTTCACGTAATTCGGTGATCCAAAGCTAGCGATGCGATATCTCTCTGGGGTCTTGTCAGAAGAACTTGGGTAGAGCGCTGCAGGGCGGTTGCGTATCTTTTGCTCATTAGCAGACCTGCCTCTTTCAAGTACTTATAAACGGTCTCGAAATCATCCGCCTTGCGGTGATGTTGTACATCCGTTTCACGCTCATTCTGACGTCAGCAAAGCACATCAAACTGCAATTGGTGCAAGTACCGCGAATCCACACTTCGTCCGCAACGTAGACGTTTCAGCAAGTTGCAGCTAACGTCCGAGTTGTGAACAAACCTGCCGTTGGCGCACGGGACCTGAATGTCTGGTTCAGCTTCAATTGCTGCCTTAGGCGCTCTATCGGCCTCGTGCCAAGAGTTGCCCGTACGACTGATGCGACCTGACGGCTGCTTTCTGCCCGTTTCCGGACTCTCCAGTGGGCATCAGACGGCAGCGGGTTTAGCCCCAAAACTCACCGTAAGCCAAGAGGCAGCTCTTGTGCCGAAGCGACTATACCCCGGACTCTTGCCCGAAAGCTTCACCGAAGCGATGCGTGCCAGTTGCAGCTGTGCTAGCTTTCCAACTCAGGGAGGAAGGTCAAATGGCAAATCTGACTCTTTACGGACCAAGTTACAGCACATACACACGCTCGGTGCGCCTCGTTATGGAAGAAAAAGGGGTCGACTATGACCATGTCGAGGTTGATTTCATGGAAGGCATGCCAGCTGAACAGATTGCTAGGCAACCGTTCGGCAAAGTTCCGGCATTTGAGCACAATGGATTTCACCTTTATGAGACCCGCGCGATTGAGCGTTACATCGACGAAGGGTTCGATGGCACAGCATTGCAGCCCGGTAGCTTGAAACAGCGCGCCCGCATGGCGCAGATGATAAGCATTGTCGACAACTATACATATGGCCCGGTCATTGGTTTGTGCGAGCAAAGAATTTTTGCACCGATGATGGGTGGCGAGACCGACGAAGCTGCCTGCCAAGCCCTTTTGCCCGAGATCCAAAAAGCCCTCGGCACTCTTGAGGACTTGCAAGATGGAAATCCCTATTTGGTTGGGGGCGATCTGAGCCTTGCCGATCTCCACTTGGCCCCCGTGTTCTGGTACTTTGTGCAAACGCCAGATGCAGAACCCATTCTTTCGGACAAACCTGGATTGCACACATGGTGGGAAAGCATGGAGTCAAGGGAAAGCATGTCTAAGACAGAGCCGAAGTTCGAATAGTTCGCGGCATGTGCAAATATGTGTGAGCAGACAAGCGCGCTGTCACTTTGAACGCGAAACTGACACCACCTCTGTTACTCCAAGCCCTCTAACTATTGTCCGACGCGTTTGCCTGGCATGTATTCGTTGTCGGGTCGCAAGTCCAAACCGACACGTTTGCGAATCCCGAGTTGTTCCGCGGATTCCCCTTTGCACCCAAGAGCGGACGTTCGCGAAAACTCGGGCAACGACCGAGTTGCGGACTAAGCAGACGTTTAGCACCCTAAGTCAAAGGGCAGTTCTATGTGAAAAGATCGGTAGAAAGGTACTTCAGCCCGGAGTCGCAAATGATCACGGATACGGTCTGGCCTTTGTGAGGGCCTTTTAGTAGCTCGACAGCACCCGCCACGTTAGCGCCAGCAGAAAACCCAGCGAAAATGCCTTCGAAGCGCGCGAGATCGCGACAGGTCTGACGCGCTGTGTCGCCATCAATTTGAAGAAACCCATCCCACACGAACCCTCGAAGGAAATCGAGATCACCCATAACATACCCTCCTCCCTGAATGGGATGTTCGGGGCTTGTCACTTCCTGACCCGCGATCACAGCAGCGCCTTCAGGCTCAATTGGATAGCATTTGATCTCTGAATTTCGCGATCGCAGGTACTTGGACGTCCCAGCCAAAGTGCCACCCGATCCGACAAAATCACAGAATGCATCGATGTTGCCGCCGGACTGTTCCCAGAGTTCTGGGCCAGTCGTATGTTCATGAGCACTCGGATTACCTGCTCGTTGGAATTGGTCAGCTCGAAATGCGTTGCGTTCAATCGTCAGTTTTGTAGCCACGCGATTAACCTCTGCGAGGTCAGCGCCTGATACTTCCCCAGGGCGACTTCCCGGCATTTGATCTACCAACACGACTTCAGCACCAAGAGCCTGCATCATTTGTGCTCGCTCAGGCGAGTTGCCTTTGGACATGACAGCGACGAATGGGTAGCCTTTGATACTGCAGATGATGGCAAGGCCGGTGCCCATATTGCCACTTGTCAGCTCAACGATTGTCTGCCCTTGCTCCAACGTGCCATTGGCCTCAGCTGCTTCAATTACACCGAGCGCCGCGCGGTCTTTTTTGGAGAATCCGGGGTTCAAGTAATCGAGCTTGGCTAAAATTTTTCCCTCACAACCATAATGCTTTACCAGCCGATCAAGACATACCAAAGGTGTGTTTCCAATCACTCCGAGAATGGAACAAATTGTACCATTCATTTTAAGAGCCCCAACTCTGTTTCGAAGCGAACTTTGGTAGACACTGCAGAGTTTTGCAACATGGGCGCCTGGCGCTCTTCCAGCAAAAAGTAACGGGAGGCTGCTCCGTAGACGACACAGCCTATCGCGGCAATCAGGTTTGGCGTTAGAGACCGGTTCTGAGCGCCCGCTCTGCAGACAAGCTTACTGTTAGTTGTTTCTCTACGGTCTTAAAGGAAGTGAACCAATACACTGCTCAAAAGGCTGTGCAAATTCGGGTAAGTTTTTGCAGCGGTGAAGCTCGAAAGGTTGAATTTGTTTCAGTTATTTGGTCAAGCGACTTCAGGCTCCATGTCATTTTCTACAATAACATAGAAACTACATGAATCTGGTGTATCGTATCGGTACATACTCCGTGCAAAAGACGCGTCAATGTGCCGGAAACTACTGTCATAAGATCGTTGTGCAAAGACGGTAAAAAAACTCGCGTTACCAACCAACTCGAAAGGTGACCAATGTCTTTTTTCAGCTGCTCGTCAATCTCGCGTCGCCAGTTTCTTGCGACAACAACAGCCGGTGCTGCGGTGATCACCCTCCACCCGTTCTCCGCAAGGGCAGCCAACAATCAAGCGCATTTGCGGATTATGGAAACTACTGACATCCATGTTCATGTGTTCCCATATGATTATTACGCCGATAAACCCCGTGATACGGTGGGTCTGTCCCGCACGGCTTCGATCATCAACGATATCCGATCTGAAGCAACGAATTCGATCTTGGTCGACAATGGCGACTTCCTTCAGGGCAATCCGATGGGAGATTACATCGCCTACGAGCGTGGGATGAAAGACGGGGACAGCCATCCTATCATCACCGCGTTCAACACAGTCGGCTACGATGCCGCTACACTGGGCAATCACGAATTCAACTATGGGTTGGAGTTTTTGGACAAGGCTTTGGCTGGGGCTGAGTTCCCAGTTGTGCTAGCCAATGTTGCAAAAGAAAAAGGCGCCGGCCCACGCGACGACAAGACGCTTGTGAATCCCTACACCATTCTAGACCGTACAATCGTAACGGGCGACGAAACCAAGCATCCGATCAAAATTGGTGTGATCGGTTTTACCCCGCCTCAGGTCATGAACTGGGACCGAAAACACTTGGACGGCAACGCGGAGGCGCGCGATATCGTCGAGACCGCTCAGGCCTACGTGCCTGAGATGCAAGAACAGGGATGCGATCTGATCATCGCGCTGTCGCATTCCGGGATCGGCGACGCCAATCATGCCGATGGCATGGAGAATGCATCGGTCGTACTGGCAAGTGTCGAGGGGATTGACGCGCTGGTCACGGGACACAACCATTTGGTTTTTCCTTCAGCCACCTTCGCCGATCGCCCTGGGATCGATGTGGAGAAAGGCACTCTGATGGGCAAACCTGCCGTGATGGGCGGCTTCTGGGGCTCGCATCTCGGTTTGCTCGACTTGCTGCTGGAACGGGACGGAAATGAATGGCGCGTGGTGACCACAACGTCCGAGGCGCGACCGATTTCTAAACGTAATGAAGACCGCTCGATCACCGCTCTGGTCCGTGACGATCAGAAGGTTCTTGAATCGGTTGCCAAGGATCACGACGAAACGCTCGCCTATGTCCGGCGCGCGGTCGGCAAGACGTCTGCTCCGTTACACAGCTATTTCGCGCTGGTCGCGGATGACCCATCTGTGCAGATCGTTTCAATTGCACAGAAATGGTATATCGAAGAGATGCTGAAGGGCACCGAGCATGAAGGTCTGCCCATCCTGTCGGCAGCGGCACCGTTCAAGGCGGGTGGTCGTGGTGGCCCGGACTATTACACCGATGTCCCGGTTGGTGACGTCGCCATCAAAAATGTGGCGGATCTGTATCTGTATCCAAACACTGTGCGCGCGGTCCGCGTAAATGGTGCTCAGGTGCGTGGTTGGCTGGAACGTTCGGCTGGTATGTTCAATCAGATTGAGCCGGGAGCAGAAGACGCAGTCCTGCTGAACCCGGAATTCCCGTCCTACAACTTTGATGTAATGGACGGAGTAACCTATCAGATCGACCTGTCTCAGCCTTCGCGCTATGGACCTAAAGGCGAAGAATTACACCCCAACGCAGCTCGGATTGTGGGCCTCTCTTTCGATGGCGAGCCGATCACGAATGACATGGAGTTCATCATTGCCACCAATAATTATCGCGCATCAGGCGGAGGTTCTTTCCCTGGTGCATTGGGCGATACAATCGTATTCGAGGCGCCAGACACCAATCGCGACGTGATCGTGCGCTACATTGTTGAGCAAGGCACTATTGATCCGAAGGCGGATGCCAACTGGTCATTCGCGCCGCTTGCGGACACGACAGTACTGTTCGAAACCGGCCCAAAGGCCAGGGACTATATTGGCGACGTCAAGGGAGTAGCAATCGAGGACGCCGGGGAAGGCACGGACGGGTTCGCGGCATTCCGAATTAGACTCTGATTGAATTGCTTCGTGTCTTTGATCACTTCGTTAGTCACCTAATGCGGACCGAAAAGGGCTTACACTGACATTCAAGCCGGCACTAATTGAAGTTAAACAAGCTGTCTGCTTTGGGCTAGGCGCGGACATTTAGTGAAATTTGCTCAACGTCTGCTTCGCGGACAAAGCAGTCGCTTGGCGACTGCGGTGCTTCTTTGGAGCTCTGCGTCGCGGCAACAGAGGGTTTCACTCAATGTCGCATTCGGTCAACGGGAATTTCGAGGTGCTGCATGGGCTTTTTCTCGGGTTCCAGTAACAACTGCAAAACGGCTTTGGCTAGAAACCGGCCAGCGTCACTGACATCCTCGAACTCGACGACAATATTCTCACGAAACATTTTCAGGACGGGGATTACTTCTTTGGAATACACGTCGATATCCTCGCCGAGCTTGCGCCCCATCTGTTCAATCGCAACGATTGCCGCAATCGCTGTTTTAGACGACGAACTGACGATTGCGTCAACTTCCGACGAGTTCTGTAGCCTGTGTTTTATCCAGTGCCGGAGCTGGTCCGAGGACTGATCGCTGTCAACGTTTTGAGCGATGCGGTAACTCAAGCCTAACCTGCTGCAGGCTTCTTCCAGCCCGCGCTTCATATCTTGCGAATAGTTCTGATTTAGCGGTGGCAGGATCGCATGGATGTTTTCCCGACCTCTTGCAGCCAAACGATTGATCGCCACACGCATGAAAGCGCTGTTGTCATAGTCGTAGTAGGCGTGCCGCTCGCACCATTTTGTCCGTCCATGCGTTGCAAAAGGGAAGTTGTGCTTAAGCAGGTATTCGACGCGCCGGTCTTCGGGTTCGGTCATGTTGAAGATGACGGCATCAGCAGAGCGTGTCTTGACGATATACTCGATGGGCCGCAGCGAATCTTCGTCGGGGAACCAAGGCAGCACGTTGAGATGAAACCTTGTGCCACGCAGTTCCTGCGCAATCGAACTGGTCAATCTTGAAGTGTTGTTGATGACGTCGCCCTCGGCGGGAACAACAAGTGAAATAACATTTGTACGTCCGGTTCTTAGACGCACTCCAGCGCGGTTCGGAACGTAGCCGATGGCATCCGCAACGTGGCGAACAAGCTGTTTTGTCTCTTGTCCTATGTCCGGTGCATCGCCCAACGCGCGCGAAACTGTGGCCACCGCTAAGCCACTGATGCGCGAAATGGTTTTCTGCGTCGGTCGCTCTCCCGGCAGAACTTGAGAGACCAACTCTTCAGTACTTAATTGCCTGACTTCGGCCACCGTTTTCTTCATCGACCCTCTCCGTTCACCAATAGTTGGCAACTTGCGCAAGATGTGTACTTCCATCGCGACCGGCTTCGGCAGTACTCAGATGGATTTATAGCGAGTCAAAAAAAATGCTTGCAAGGCATTTCTGTAACGATATAGATTTTTACTATAACGTTATAGTAAGGGAGGATGACATGAAGCGGATAAAATATCTGCTCTCGGCAACAGCGCTTGTTGTGGCGACAAGCGCGTCGGCAACTGAATTGGAAGTGATGCATTGGTGGACGTCGGGCGGTGAGGCCGAGGCGGTCAAGGAAATCGCGAACGCGTTCAACGCAACAGGCAACACCTGGGTCGATGCAGCCATCGCGGGCGGCGACAACGCAAGGCCGGTCATGATAAGCCGTATTGTTGGCGGAGATCCGATGGGCGCGTTTCAGTTCAATCATGGCAGGCAGGCTGAAGAGCTGATCGAAGCGGGCCTGCTCCGTGACATCACCGACATTGCCGAAGCAGAAGGCTGGACGGATCTGGTAAACCCGCCTTCTCTACTGGCTTCCTGCACTGTTGATGGCCGCATCTACTGCGCGCCTGTCAACATTCACTCCTGGCAGTGGCTCTGGGTCAGCCACAAGGCATACGAAGATGCAGGTGTTCCCATCCCGACAAATTGGACTGAATTCGTAGGCTCGGCCTCCGCGCTCGAAGCCGCGGGCAAGATCCCCATGGCCATGGGTCAGCAGGGCTGGCAGCAGGCCGGTGCGTTCAGTGTTCTGATCGCAAGCCTCTTGCCAAGTGAAGTTTATAACAGCGTATACGGTGACAAGAATACGGATGTTGCTGGTGGTGCCGAAGTCGCCAGCGTCTTCAAAGCTGCTGCCGATGCGCGGTCAATGGCCGCCAACTCAACGGTTCAGAATTGGAACGACGCGACTGCGCTGGTCATCAAAGGCGAAGCCGGTGGCCAGATCATGGGGGATTGGGCGCAGGGTGAAATGGCAGTCGCAAACGTTACCGCTGGCGAGGATTACAGTTGCCTTCCTGGGCTGGGCATGAATCCGCGTCTTTCAACAGGCGGAGATGCATTCTACTTCCCTGTTCTCTCGGACGAAGCCCAGATCGCCGCGCAAACCGAGCTGGCTAAACTGATGCTCGATCCCGAAACGCAAGTGGCCTTCAACCTCAAGAAGGGGTCGCTCCCTGTGCGCGGTGACGTAAACCTGGACGCGGCCAATGACTGCATGGCGAAAGGCCTCGATTTGCTCAAGGCGGGCGCGCTGTTGCCCGACGTGAACCAGTTGATCACGCCAGACACCAACGATCAGCTGAAAACGCTGTTCACAGAGTTCTTTGCGGATGCGTCGATGACACCCGAAGATGCGCAGAAAGAATTCGTCAAGATCATCGGTCGGGCTGAATAAATACTGACAGTGGATTGCGGGCTCACTTGCCCGCAATCCGACACCAACAGTTGAAGGGAGGGGGAGCAGATGGCTTCGCAACGCCCAAACCAACTGTTCCGCAACCTGAACGCAAAAATAGCCTCGATCCCCATGATCGTTACCGCTCTGTTTGTGTTCGTTGGTGGGACAGCCTGGACAGTGGTTTACAGCTTCACCAGTTCGGGATTGCTGCCGCGGCTGAATTGGGTTGGCCTTGATCAATACGACCGCCTCTGGGGTACGAAAAAGTGGCTGGTTGCGATCGAGAATCTTGCAATTTATGGCTTTTGTATGCTCGCTCTGGTGTTCGTGATCGGGTTCATCCTCGCGGCGCTGATCGATCAGAAAATACGTTTTGAAAACACCATCCGCACCGTCATCCTTTACCCCTATGCCCTGAGTTTTGTCGTCACAGGGTTGGTTTGGCAATGGATACTGAACCCTGAATTCGGCATCGAAGCCATCGTCAGGGGAATGGGGTGGCAAAGCTTCGAATTCGACCCGCTTTACAACCCGGAAATCGCCATATTCGGTGTCCTGATTGCCGGGCTCTGGCAAGGCAGCGGGCTGGTTATGGTCCTCATGCTCGCTGGATTGCGCGGGATAGATCAGGATGTCTGGAAAGCCGCACGCGTGGACGGCATTCCCGCATGGAAAACTTATCTGTTCATCGTCATTCCCATGATGCGCCCGGTGTTTATAACGACATTGGTTCTGACAGTAACCGGCATCGTCAAGCTATATGACTTGATCGTCGCGCAAACCAGCGGCGGCCCCGGTATCGCCACCGAAGTTCCCGCCAAATACGTCTACGACATGATGTTTGGCGCCAGCAACCTTGGTCAGGGCTTCGCTGCCTCGACCATGATGCTGCTCACAGTGGCCCTTGTCGTCATCCCTTGGGCCATCCTCGAGTTCGGAGGAGGGAAGAAACATGGTTGATGTCATGTCTACGACGCTCGAGGGGCCGCAGGGGCCCAAACCCACCAAGATGCTTTCGCGGAGAAACATCTTTCTCTATGGTACCTTGCTCGTCGCTGCACTCTACTACGCGCTGCCCCTCTACATCATGGTCGTCACGTCACTGAAGGGAATGCCGGAAATACGCGTCGGGAACATTTTTGCCCCGCCGCTCGAAGTCACATTCGAGCCCTGGGTCAAGGCTTGGTCCGAAGCCTGTACGGGCTTGAACTGTGAAGGCTTGAAGGTCGGCTTCTGGAATTCAGTCAGAATAACGATCCCTTCAGTCCTAATTTCGATCGTCGTCGCATCGGTGAACGGGTATGCCTTGGCGAACTGGCGTTTCAAAGGTGCAAACGCATTCTTCACCATCCTGATATTTGGCGCCTTCATTCCCTATCAGGTGATGCTCTATCCGATCGTCATCATGTTGCGAGAAGTCGGTCTTTATGGATCACTCACCGGGTTGGTCATTGTCCACACGATCTTTGGCATGCCCATTCTGACCCTGCTGTTCCGCAACTACTTTACCTCGTTGCCGGAAGAGTTGTTCAAAGCCGCTCGCGTCGATGGTGCTGGGTTCTGGCGCATCTACTTTCGCATCATGCTGCCGATGTCTGTGCCCATTTTCACCGTCGCCGTGATCCTGCAGGTCACAGGCATCTGGAATGACTTCCTGTTTGGCGTAGTCTACACCGGCCCGGATACTTACCCGATGACGGTACAACTCAATAACATCGTCAATTCCACGCAAGGCGTGAAGGAATACAACGTCAATATGGCCGCGACCATAATTACAGGCCTTGTTCCGCTGACCATCTATTTTGTCTCCGGCAAACTCTTCGTCCGCGGTATCGCGGCCGGCGCTGTCAAAGGGTAAACCCTCATGAGCAACTCAGTTGAAATCAAAAATCTTGATCTGGCGTTCGGTTCGGTCAAAGTGCTGCAAAACCTCAATCTGGAAATCGGCAAAGGCGAGTTTCTAGTGCTTCTCGGCTCGTCCGGTTGCGGAAAATCCACGCTGTTAAACTGTATCGCCGGCCTGCTTGACGTGACCGCAGGTCAGCTCTTTATCAACGACGAGAACGTGACATGGGCGGAACCTTCCGAGCGCGGTATCGGCATGGTTTTTCAATCCTATGCGCTCTATCCTCAAATGACGGTCGAGGGAAACCTGTCATTTGGTCTGAAAAACGCCAAGCTGCCTAAAGCCGAAATAGCAGCCCGCATCAAACGTGCAGCAGAGATCCTGCAAATCGAATCCTTGCTTAAACGCAAACCGGCCGCTCTGTCGGGAGGCCAGCGTCAAAGAGTTGCCATAGGGCGCGCATTGGTGCGGGACGTCGACGTTTTTTTGTTCGATGAGCCGCTGTCGAATCTGGATGCCAAATTGCGCGCGGACCTGCGTGTCGAGATCAAGCGTTTGCACCAGAACCTTGGAAATACGATGATCTACGTAACCCACGACCAAATCGAAGCCATGACGCTTGCGGATCGTATTGCGATTATGCGCGGCGGTCAGATCATGCAACTGGCATCACCGGAAGAAATCTATGGTCGCCCTGTAAACAAATACGTGGCTGACTTCATTGGATCACCGTCAATGAACTTTCTGGAAGGCCACATCAAAGACGGCGCTTTTGAAACGGGCAACCTTTCGATCCCACTATCGGGGTACGAATTCTCCGCTGGCCCGGCGACAGGTCCTGCGACTTTGGGGATCCGTCCCGAACACGTCATCACCGGCGAACTGGTCGGCAAAGCCCCTTTCCAGACAGATGTTTCGGTCAGCCTTATCGAGCCTACAGGATCAGATACACTCGTCGACTGCGAAATTGCCGGTAGCCCGTTCCGCGTCCGTATGGATGGGCAGGCCAAGATCGCGGTGGGCGAAAAACTGCAGCTCGGGCTCGATCTATCAAAGGCCTCGCTCTTCGACACCAAATCCGAACTGCGGCTGTGAGCCAAAAGCGTCCGCCATCATTGAAACAGTCAGACAATCAAAGGATTGAGTTATGCCTGCCATCTCCTATCAGCTTTATTCTTCGCGCAACTGGGACGTGGAGGAAACCTTTGCCATGCTCGCGGATCTGGGGATCAATGAGGTCGAAGGTTTCGGTCCATACTTTGATGATGTTGAAAAGACAAAATCCCTGCTCGACGCCTATGGCCTGACCATGCCGACGGCACATTTTGCCTTGGATTTGGTCGAAACCGACCCTGATCGTGTGATCGACGTTGCAAAAAAAATCGGCATTCAAACAATTGTCATCCCGTTTGTGGCACCCGAAAATCGTCCATCCTCGGCGCAGGGGTGGAAGGAATTTGGCGAGCGTCTTGTTTCTGCTAGCAAACCTGTCTTGAACGCAGGTCTTGGCTTTGCCTGGCACAACCACGACTTCGAAATGGTGCCCGTCGACGGTCAGACACCTCTAGATCTGATTGCCGCGGCCTCAGAGGATATCCAGATCGAACTTGATCTCGCTTGGGTAAAATTCAGCGGCGAGGACCCAGTCCAATGGATTGAAAAATACTCAGGACGGCTGGTCGCAGTGCACGTGAAGGACATCGCTCCGGTAGGAGAAAACGCGGACGAAGACGGCTGGGCAGATGTTGGCTATGGCACGATGGACTGGCCTGCGATCAAGCGGGCGATGGATGCTGCTCTCGTGCGACGTTACGTGATCGAGCACGATAATCCCAATGATCACAAGCGGATGGCTCAACGGTCACTCGCAACTGTTCAATCATTCTGAGGAAGAACGCGATGCAGGTATATGGTGTCGGAATAATCGGGTGCGGCAACATCTCGACCGCCTATCTGAATCTTGCGCCTTTGTTCAACTATATTGAAATCCGGGCAGTCGCGGACCTGAACATGGAAACCGCGCAGGACCGGGCTCAAGAGTTCGGCGTCCGCGCGGATACGGTCGAAGGTCTGCTGGCAGCCGACGATATCGACATCATCCTCAATCTCACGATTCCAGCCGCGCATTTCAGTGTCACAACGTCGATCCTCGAAAATGGCAAGCACGCCTATTCGGAAAAACCGTTTGTATTGACCCTTGAGGAAGCTGAAACACTGCGGAAAATGGCGCAAGAACGAAATCTGCGGATCGGATCAGCGCCGGACACTTTCCTGGGCGGTGCCCATCAGGCGGCCCGTGCGGCAATCGACAGCGGCGAGGTGGGCGAGATCATCGGCGGCACATGCCATGTCATGTCGCATGGAATGGAGTCCTGGCACCCGAACCCGGACTTCTTTTTTCAACCAGGCGGCGGCCCAATCCTCGACCTCGGCCCTTACTACATCTCCAATCTTGTGCAGTTGATTGGCCCGGTTAAAGCCGTGACGGCCATGGCTTCGGCAAGCTTTGCTGAACGCGAGATCGGCAATGGACCACGATTGGGTGAAATGGTTCCGGTCGAGATCCCAACAAACGTTCACGCGCTCCTGGAGTTCGAAAACGGCGCTTTGATCACATTTGGGGCAAGTTGGGACGTCTGGGCGCATCGCCACGACAATATGGAGTTATACGGCACCAGCGGCTCTTTGTTCATTCCGGACCCAAATTTTTTTGGTGGCGAGGTGTTGATGTCAATGGCGCAGGGCGAAATCACACAAGTACCAGACAACAATCATCCATTTTCTGTAGCAAATGGTTCGGATGGATCCGGGGTGCACCGTGCCAACTATCGTTGCGCAGGCCTCGCGGAAATGGCTCAGGCTATTCAGGAAAACCGTCCACACCGGTGCAGCCTTGAGATGGCGACCCATGTTGTTGAAGTCATGACCAGCATTTTGGCCTCAGCGCAGGATCGCGGCTGGGCATCCATGACGACGACCTGCGACCAACCATCTTGGCTTGGCCCCGAACAAGCAGTCCAACTAATGCGGTGAAAACAATCCGAATATGCGGCGATACTCACGGCTGAATTAAGAGGTGCTTTCATATTCCGCCAAGTTCGTCGCACGTGCGGCGCGATTACTGTTGGTCGGCGAGCTGATTTCCAGGATCTTGTAAGAACAGGCCATCGCTGCGAACAGACCGATCGGCCTGATCATGAACCACGAATGAATAGCGCTGTGACTTGAGAATGCCAGGTACCAAACAAGTATGCTCAGCGCAGCCGCAAGCAGTCCGAACGCACGATACTGGCGATAGATAGTTCCGCTTTGCAGGTCACGCCAAAAGCAATGGAAAAAGAGCCCAATCGCCAAAACCAAGTAAGCCAGGCCCAGCACGGTCGAGCCGTAGGCGATATGATGGGTTCGGTAGGCCAGTCGTGCGAAAACTTCAAATAATGAAAACTCTCCCAGCGAAGTTCTTTCTTCCAGTTGGTCGAAGATATTGCTCCAGACCTCAGGTCCGAACACAAGGGCAGTGACCCCGTATTTCGCAAGCATGAGGCCCAGACAGATCGTGCAGAAAACAAACGTCCCCAGAACGCTTCTGAGTACGGCCTCAGGGACATCTTCATCAGAGGTCAGGCAGAAGAAAGGGAGCAGTATGACAAAAGCCACGCCCAATGGAATTTGACCTGTCAGAAACTCAAAATAGATAATGACTGCTGCTGCGATCCCAATGATAGCCAAATACGTGTCGCGCCGGCAGGCAATCGCCCCGAACGAGACTATTGCAAGAAATAGAAGGTGAACGAACAGGTCAGCCGGTCCGATTGACAGCGACATTCCGAAGTATTGAACGCCGGACAGGGTGAGCAGCAATACTGACATCAGGCACAGCCCAAGATTTATCGATCGAGCCGGTGCCGGTATGTCTGGTCGGCTTGCGCGGACTAGTGTGATCACGGCCACCAACAGCAGTGTCAGAGAGTTGGCCGTCAGCAATAGATTGCGAAAACCCTGAACGCCGACCAGAGGCACGACAAGCTCGGCCAAGGCGCGCCCACCGTGCATGTACCTATGGTAAGGTACAAAGCGGTATGACTCTTCGTTCCCGTTTACGACCTGGTCCATCAAACGACCGCAAACTACCTCTATCAGAGGATTGTCCTCGACTGTCTCGCGGCCTTCGATAAGCGGGCGCCCAAATGGTGATACTGCCCTCTCCAACGCGGTTCCATGAGCGTTCAGCGCCATTGACAAGATGAGGCAATCATTGTCTTGAAACACGCCTCTTTCCCGGTTGTTGAGCAACCGGTGCACCGCAGTCAAATTCCCTTCTTCAATCGCTTCTGCGACCTTTATTCTGAGCTTCGCGTCGTCGGTGACGGCACTTGCCAAGTTCAATGCTAAGAAAAAAGCCCCTGCAACGATTATCACGACTATGGCGATCAGAAGTGCCGAACCGAACGCGCGCCTGATTTCGCGCCAATCGACTCTCTTGCCGGCGATAGTTACTCCAAACATTCGTTACTCCTTCGGCACCTTGACGCTTGGAAAAGGATCCTGCGCGGCCGACCACATGAGACAATTGCTTAATTTCAACCAATCAAATCAGCTTATATAATGACACGTGAATTCCCAGAAAAAAGTTCACGGGCTGATTGATACGTCGGTTCGTTTTGTTGTTTTGGCCTGTATTCTATGGGGTAAAGAGCAAGGAGGTGTCCCTTGGGGAACCTGGCCCCGCTAGGACACGGCCGGTGCAGGTGCCTTCTGCGTGTGCTGGTTGCGCAGCAGGTTCTTTTGTACCTTTCCCATAGTATTGCGCGGCAGTTCCGAGGCGAGTTCATAGCGGCGCGGATGTTTGAAACGCGACAGCTTACCTTTGACGGTCCCAGCAATCTGTTCCACGTCAAGTTTCGCACCGGGCTCGGGAACCAGAGTGGCAATGATCGCTTCGCCGAAGTCGCTATCGGGAATTCCGAAAACGGCTGATTCCAAAACGCCATCGATGTCGTTCAGGACGTCTTCAATTTCCTTGGGGTAGACATTGTACCCACCGGTGATGATCAGATCCTTCGACCGACCCACAATCGACAGGTAGCCATCCGCGCTGTATTGGCCCAAATCACCGGTTATGAAAAAGCCGTTGTCACGTAGTTCTTCCGCCGTTTTCTCGGGCATCTGCCAATAGCCTTTGAATACATTGGGTCCACGTATTTCGATCATTCCTACATCGCCCTGGGGCAGTGTTTCTCCTGTTTCGGGGTTGGTCACAATCACCTCGGTGCCGGGCAGAGCCATGCCAACAGTTCCAGCGCGGCGTTCGCCATCATAGGGGGTCGAGGTGTTCATGTTTGTTTCTGTCATGCCATAGCGCTCTAGGATGCGGTGGCCTGTGCGCGTTTCAAACGCCTGATGGGTTTCTGCCAGCAATGGGGCTGAACCGGAAATGAACAGGCGCATGCCCCGTGTGATCTGTTTGGTGAAACCGTCATCTTCCAGCAATCTGGTGTAGAAAGTTGGGACACCCATCAAAAGGGTCGACTTGGGCAATTCCTCCACGATCGCGCTTGCGTCGAACTTTTCCATCAGCCGAACTTTGGCGCCGGCGAGCAGCGACGTATTCATCGCTACGAAAAGTCCGTGCGTGTGAAAGATCGGCAGCGCGTGAATCAAGCGGTCGTCGCTTGTGATGCCCCACAATTCCACGAGAGTTTGGGCATTCGACAAAAGGTTCTGATGGCTCAGCATTGCGCCCTTAGAACGACCCGTGGTTCCCGACGTATACAGCAAGGCTGCAAGGTCGTCCGGGGCGCGATCCACGGTTTCAAACTCGTGGGGCTGTGCGTCAGCCTCGCGGCTCAGACTCGAAGTATCGCCGCCGAGGGTCCGCAGTTTTGCGCCATAACAGACCGCCAGTTTTCCGATCTCAGTTTCGTTGGTGCCGTCGCAGACGATCATGGCTGGTTGGGCATCAGAGATGAAATAGTCCAATTCTGCTAACGTGTAAGCGGTATTAAGCGGCAGGTAGACTGCGCCCGCCTGAACCGCAGCAGCGTATAGCGCCAGTGTATCAGCCAGCTTTGGGGCCTGCACAACGACGCGATCTCCTGGGGAAACTCCGCTGTTCTGCAAAACATGCGCGATCTGTGCGGCGCGTTTCAGAAACGCATCATATGACATCACCTGTCCGTCATCGAGTTGCAGGAAGGGAGCCTTGTTTCCCGCGTGGTGGGCAAACAAGCTGTCGTAGAGAGTGTTGGTCACGCTGTATTTTCCTCTGGTCTGGCCGCAAGTGCTGCGGTTGAAGCCGCGCGCACGGAACGCGAGGCTTCGATTGTGGCATGTGCCGCAAATTCTTCGTGGTGACGTTCTGTCTTTTTCAAATCGTAGAGGTAGTTGACCATTGCGCCGCCAGATTGGGATCGTCCGTTCTGCGACAGGTCGGCCTGGGCATGCAGTTCGTGAAGCTCGGCACCGTTGCCCAGATGAAAACGGGCCACGGGATCCAGCGGCATTCCATCTTCGCGCTTGGCGAATAACAGGTATCGGGCGGCCATCGCCCGCACGTCCTGTGCAAAGGCTGTTCCCGCAAGTACGGCTTTGGCGGCATGCCCATGCTCGGGGTGCCCTGTTTCGCCAGCCAACCACCGGTTCATACCCGGGATCGGGGACAAGGTCACAAATGTATCAAGCCCCGGCAGCTCTCGCGAGAGTTCCGTCACAACCTGCTTGATCAACAGGTTTCCAAAGCTGATGCCCGTTAGACCCTTCTGGCAGTTTGAAATGGAATAGAATGCCGCGACTTTTGCCTGTTCGGGTTCGATCGGTTCTCGGACTTGGGACAAAAGCACATCAATCGCGTTCGGAATTTCAGCCGTCAAAGCAACTTCGACAAAAATCAGCGGCTCATCCGGCATCGAGGGATGAAAAAACGCAAAACAGCGACGGTCGGGCGGGTAAAGCCTGCGCCGCAAGTCGTCCAGATCGTTAATCTGATGAACCGCCTCATACGCCACGATCTTGTCCAGAACGCGGGCTGGTGTATCCCAACTGATCTGTTTGAGGACCAGAAAACCCCGGTTGAACCAGCTTCGCAGCAAATGCACGAAATCTATATCTGTGCGCCTGAGTTCGGGGTTGGACTTGAGAAAACGCAACAGGTCGACGCGCATTGCCACAAGCTCTTGCGTTGCGCCTGAGGGTTGATTCAGCCGGCGCAGCAATTCTTGCCGTCGGGGTTCGGCGGCCTCGCTAAGCCTTTTATACAGATCGACGCTTTTATCTTTGGCATAGCGGCGCGCCGTTTCAGAAAGTTGATCCGCGTCCAACTCAAGCTGGTCATTCAAATAGGCGAAGAAGTCCAGTTTTTCGGGGCCGTCCAAGGTCTGGTATCGATCCAGGATCGTGGAGGCGAGCACGAAACCCGATACTTCACCTTCTGCAGACAAGAGTGCTTCACACAGCTCTGATATGGATCGCTTGTCGTCTTTGCCTCGCTTTTTTCCGGGGCGGTCGAACAACTGATCGAGCAGGTCGCCCAGAAACCAGTTCCGCTGCATTTCAGGGCTCCATCTGACTGCTCAGATACTCACCAGTTCGACGGTAGTGATCGATCAAATGCCGTGTTGCGCTTTCTGCGTCGCGATCCAGTGCCGCGTCCAGAATTTCCTGATGCTCTGCGTTGATATCGCGCTTTTTGTAACTCGACCCACCAGCCGCCAGATAACGATAGCGGATGTTCAGGTCGTAAAGCTGCGAACAATACCGCAACAGCAACGGCAGTTTCGCATTGTCCAACAAGGCCATATGAAACGCCTTGTGTGCGTCTTCAAAGTCGTGTGCCCCTTTTTGGCCCGCCTTTTTCATGTGGTGGTGACGCAAAACAAGCCTGTCTTCCCAGGCTGAGTCTGCATTGGCGATGGACGCGCGCAACGCGGTTTCTTCAAGATTGCATCGCAACAAAAGGATTTCCTCGAAGTTGCACTTGCTCACCGGTGCCGCCCTGAAGCCGCGCTGGTCAATTCGTTCCACCAGCATGTCCGAGGTCAAAAGGCTTAGTGCTTCGCGAACCGGGCTTGCGCCAGTGTCTAGCAGCCCGCGGAGCTGCTCGATCTTGAGCTTTTGACCGGGTGGCAGCTCGCCAGTCAGGATCATTTCGCGCAGCCTTCGATACGCACCATGAGTGGCGGAAGTCTCTTTGCCCTCGGTGTCAAGCATGGCGTCCATATCTGGCTTTCCCTTCTTCGTGGCGCAATCTTCTGGGGCCCTTAGCTGAGAGCGTTCGTTCCAGTCGAGAGCCCGACTGAGATGTTCAATGAGCCTTCGTTTATCATCCATCGCCGAAGTACAAAGCTGCGCGCCCCGCTTTTGTGCATCGGGTCATCTTCTGCCAGTTTTCTGGCGGCTTCGAGACTGTCGGCCCTATAGATGATGAGGCCCATCCCCTGCATATGCTCGCCGGTTTCATCCGACATCGGCCCGGCAAAGGCCAACTGCCCGGAACGTTCAAGCTGTGCCTGATATGCCAAGTGATCTGGAAGGGATGCCTTTACGTCTTCCGGCGCTTTGGCAGGCGTGCTGTGCGCGACGTAAAGCTCTAAAGCAAGTGCGCCCCGGCCTTTCGCTTCTGATTTGTAATCTGCCCAAGCAACCATTGCCGTCCTCCTAAAAATATCGATATTATTTGACATATGACAAAATAGTCGGCAAAAATCAAGCGAACTGACATGGATGGTGAAAATGAAATACCTGGTGGGAGAGACTTCGGAAGGCACTGCGGTTTTTGCCGTGAGCGGTGAAAACGCTGTGAATTTAACGGCTTTGGACCCCGCCGTCGGTTTCGACTTGATGGGTTTGATAGCCAACCCGGAACTGGCCGACTCACTGGCTGACAAAATCGCCGCTGCAGACCCTGTGGCTGTGTCTTCCATTGTGCCAGCCTTGCCCGTGGCGGCACCCGGCACGATTATTTGCATGGGGTTGAACTATACCGACCACATCAAGGAAGGCGGCTATGACATACCGGAGTATCCGACACTTTTCATGCGTGGGAAAAACTCGATCATGGCGGCGGGGCAGCCAATGGTGCGGCCAGCCTGTTCCGAGAAACTCGACTACGAAGCCGAGCTTATGCTGATCGTTGGAAAACGTGGCCGTCATATCTCGGAAGCGGACGCGCTGGATTATGTCTTTGGCTACACCGTGTTCAACGACGGTTCGCTGCGGGACTATCAGCGCAAGACCGTTCAATGGACGCCCGGCAAAAACTTCGATGACACGGGCGCGATCGGTCCTTTCACCGTAACGCCCGACGACCTGCCCGAAGGAGCGTCCGGCCTGAAAATCGAAAGCCGCGTAGGGGACGAAATCCTGCAAAGCTCGAACACCGCCAACATGATCTGGGGGGTTCCACAGGTCATCGCGACGATCTCGGAATATACCACTCTCGAGCCCGGTGATCTGATTGCGTTGGGGACGCCGCCGGGTGTTGGCCACGCCAAAAAACCCAATCCACGTTGGTTGAAGCCGGGTGAAACCGTCGAGGTCGAGATTGAAGGCATCGGCATATGCGCCAGCCCGGTCATCGACGAAAAGGATGCCAAGTCAAAGGTGGCCGCAGCATGAGTGCACCAACCGGGGCAGAATTAGAGGCACTTCGCGCCAAGGCGCAGCAAGATCATCGCGATCTGCGCGAGCGTATTCCCCGTTTGACGGATGACGCGATCGCCCTGATCCTGCGCGAATCCAGGTCGCACTACGCATGGACCGACCAGCCAGTTTCTGACGAATTGCTTGAAGAGATATACGACATCACGATCAACGGCGCGACCAGCATGAACACGCTGCCAGCCCGCTTTGTTTTCGTCAAAAGTGCCGAGGGTAAAGAGCGGCTTGCCAAGTCTTTGAAGCCAAAGAACGTGCCGAAAATGATGGACGCACCGGTTACTGCCATCATTTCGTATGACATGGAGTTCTGGAAAGAGCTGCCCTTTCTTTTCCCGCACGAGGATCGTCGACCCCTGTTCGTGGATAATCCCGAATACGTGGCCGATACTGCGTTTCGCAATGGGACTCTGCAGGGTGCCTACTTCATGATCGCAGCGCGGGCCGTAGGGTTGGACGTTGGTGCCATGTCGGGCTTTTCAAACAAGATCGTCGACGAGGAATTCTTTGCGGGCACGACGCTCAGGTCGAACTTTCTTTGCAATCTGGGCTACGCGGATGAAACAGGTTTGTTCCACAAACTTCCGCGATTTCCGTTTGAAAAGGTTTGTTCTTATGCATGAGGAGGCGCTGCCGTGGGTATGAAAGTGAAACCCGTCGTGACTTACCGCACGACAGCTCGGTGCCCGACACACGCGCGCACTGAGATTCCAATACGCGATCTGGATGTGGTTATCGACGAACCTGTCGAGCGGGGCGGGACAAATCTTGGTCCGTCTCCGACTGAAACCGCGATGGCAGCGCTGATCGCCTGTACCAACGTCATCGGGCACAAGAATGCGCACCGTCTGGGAATTGATCTTGGCACAGTGACAATCGACGCGAAATGCAGGTTGGACCGGCGCGGTGTCCTGATGGAAGAGGAGATTGATGTTCCGTTTCCGGAAATTGAACTCACCGTGAATTGTGAAACCCCCGCCAGTCAGGAGGAGCTGACACGCGTGGGTGAGGAAACAGCCAAATATTGCGCCATCGCAAAACTGTTTGAAGCGGCAGGCACCGACCTGACCGTCAACTGGGTCAAAGCAAACAAATAAAAAAGACCCGACTTTCTGGGAGGAGAGAAATGAAAAACTGGACCAAACGCAGTCTAATGGGCGCCGCTTTAGCTGGCGTTATGGCGCTGCCCGTTGCCGCAGAAGAAACCATCTCCGCGGTGGTGATAGATGGCTACCCCGACCGCGCCCTGTGGGTGAAGGAATTCACCAACTTCTTCATTCCAGAAGTGGACAAACGGCTGGCCGAGTCCGGCAACTATAAGATGAACTGGCAAGAGAACTATGGCGGTTCGATCGTAAAGCCAAAGGGCGTTCTGGAGGGGATACAGCTTGGCCTTGGCGACATCGGCATCGTCACAACGATCTTCCATTCCTCCAAGCTGCCAAGTCAGGGTATTTCCGGCTCGACGCCTTTTGTGGCATCGGATTCCCGTGCCGTTGCCAAGGCCGTGGATGAAATAGCACGTGAATTCCCGGCGATGCAAAACGAGTTTGCCGCGCAAAATCAGGTCTATCTGGCAACGGGTGTCGTTCTCGACACCTATCAGGTCTTCTGCACGGAACCGGTTTCAACTGTCTCTGATCTGGAAGGCCGCAAAGTGGCTGGGGCCGGGTTAAACCTGCGTTATCTTGAAGGTATCAAAGACGCGGCCGGAGTTCGCGGTGGCCTGACCGATTTCTACAACATGCTGCAAACTGGCTTGGTGGATTGTGCGATGCTCTGGCCCGAAGCCGCCAAGACCTTCAAAATCGCCGAGGTCGCGCCTTACATGCTTAAGGCTGACTTGGGTGCCGTGAATTCCAAGACGATCACGGTGAATTCGGACTATTGGGCAAAGCTGCCCGACGAAGTCAAAGACGTTCTGAAAGCCGTCGCCATTGACTATCGTGATCATGTGGCCGGCATCGCCATGGACCGCGCCGCGGCCTCAAGGGATGCTTATACCGAAGCAGGCGGGACGATTGTCGAAGTTTCGGACGAAGATCGCGCGGCTTGGGCCAACGCAATGCCAAATGTCGCCCAGGAATGGGCCGCCACGCTGAATGAAAACGGCGAGCAAGGCGACGAGATTTTGGCCGCCTATCTCGGCAAGCTTCAGGATGCCGGGTTCACCGGAGTGCGTGACTGGACGGTCGAGTAACCACCCGGCGACCCGAGAAAGGGGCCTTTCATGCTGAAGACCGCAGTTGCTGGCCTGTCGCGGGTCGCCAATTCGCTCGCTATAGCTGCCAACGCATTGGGCACGCTCGTCGTCCTTGCGTTGGTGGTCATCCTGAATGTCGACGTCATAGCGCGCGGCCTGTTTTCGGCCCCGTTGCGTGGAACCTATGAGATGGTTCAGTTCTCGGTCGTGATGATCGTTTTCCTGCAGTTGGCCGACGTGGTCAGGGTGGACCGGCTGACACGGTCAGACGGGTTCCTGAACCTGATGCACCATCGTCGCCCCGGCCTGACGGCCAACCTCAGGCGGATCATCAATGCGATCTCGGCGATCTTCATGGGATTGATCGCCTATGTGACCTTCCCGGAATTCCTGCATATGTGGGAGACACAGGACTATTTCGGAGTGCCCGGTCTTTTCACATTACCCTGGTGGCCGGTCAAATTGGTCATCGCGTGCGGGACTGCGCTTGCTTGCGTGATCTTCCTGCTCAAGGTCGTCACGGCGCAGGACCGCCCGCAACTTGTCCGCACCCCCGAGCATGACGAGGCCGCAGAATGACTCCGATCGAGATTGGCCTGATCTCGGTCGTTGCAATCGTTTTCCTGATTTACGCAGGCGTCTACATTCCGATCGCGCTGGGCGTCGTGTCGTTCGTGTCGATCTGGCTGATGCGGGACAACTTCACACTTGCGCTGAACCTGCTGAAAGTGGCGGTGGGCGACAGCGCGATGGAGTACAGTTTCGCGACCATTCCGTTGTTCACTTTTATGGGGCTCATTGTCTCGAAGGCCGGGTTGGGCAAGGACATCTACGAAGTCATGACCATGCGGTTTCGCAAGGTCAAAGGCGGCATCGGCATGGCAACCGTCGGAGCCAACGCCGTCTTTGCAGCCGTAACCGGGTCTTCAATAGCCTCCGCTTCCGTGTTCACAAAAGTCTCGGTTCCTCAGATGATGGCGCAGGCTTACAACCCGCGTTTTGCTGTTGGGGTGGTCGCCGGGTCTTCGGTCTTGGGTATGATCATCCCGCCTTCGGCCATGCTGATCATCTATTCCTTTGTCGCCGAACAATCCGTGGGCGATATGTTCCTGGCAGGCGTTATTCCGGGGATCATGCTGGCCATTGCCTACGTCGCCGCGATCTGGGTTATGGGCCGTTTTACGCCAGCTTTTGTCGGCGGTCGGGTCGTGGAAGACACTGAATGGATGTCCGGCCGTGAGGTCGCGTCGAAAACCTTGCCGACACTGTTCATTATCACAGTCGTGCTCGGCGGGATTTACACAGGGTGGCTAACCGCAGTCGAGGCCGGTGCAGCCGGAGCGCTGGTGGCGCTTATCATCGCTGTGGCACGCAAATCCATGACGCCCAGAGCCTTCTGGGACGCCCTGCTGGAAACCGGCCACATTACAGCGGCGATCCTGTTCCTGATCACTGCGGCTTCGATCTATAGCCGGATGCTGGGGCTGGCTGGGTTGCCCAATCAGTTGCAGGACTTGCTTGCGGGGAATTCGGCGTCCTTCTGGACGATCATGCTGCTTTACGTCCTGCTGATGTTGTTTCTGGGAACATTGCTGGACACGGCATCAATCATTCTGATCGTGGTCCCGCTGTTCCTGCCCATGGCCGAAGCCCTTGATATGTCGCTGATCTGGTTTGGCATCATCACCGTTGTCGGTGCTGAAATCGGGCTTTTGACGCCACCTTTGGGTATTTCCTGCTTTGTTATCAAATCCACGATTAACGATGACCGGATATCACTCAAGGACGTGTTCATGGGCGCGCTGCCCTTTGCGTTTGTTATGCTGATCGTCCTGTTCATTCTGATCGAATTCCCGATCCTCAGCCTTGCCCTGATTTAAGGAGACCCAGATGCGCTCTGTCACCAAAGACAATATCACCGACGTGTTCATGGGATACTTGTCCAAGGACACCGATCCGAGGATGCGAGAAATCATGGGGTCTCTGGTCAAGCACCTGCATGACTTTGCCCGAGAAACCAACCTGACGCATGAAGAATGGCGCGCCGGAATCGCGTTTCTGGAAGGGTGTGCCGCAGTGGAAACAGAGGACCGGCATGAATTCGTGCTGGCCTCGGACGTGCTGGGATTGTCGTCGCTGGTGGATATGCTGCATTCCAGCCCGGATGCGACCAGCTCGTCCGTATTGGGCCCGTTTCACGTCTCTGGCGCGCCTGCTTTGCCGATCGGTGGCGACATGAAACGCGACTACGGCGGGCCGGTGCTGCTTGCAGAGGGCGTTATTCGCGATACCGAAGGCAATCCGATTGCCGGGGCCGAGCTTGATATCTGGCAAACGGCACCGAATGGCCTTTATGCCAGTCAGGATGAAGAACAGGACACGTATTCTTTCCATGGTCTGATGACCACTGGTGAAGATGGTCGGTACGCGTTCACCACCGTGAAACCAGTCGAGTACACCGTGCCGTCAGATGGGCCTGTCGGGGATATTCTGCGGGCATGTGGCCGCCATCCGTGGCGACCGTCGCACCTGCATTACATCGTCAAAGCACCCGGCCATCGATCTTTGGTGACCGAGATTTTCCCCGACGACGATCCCTATCTGGATCAGGATACGGTGTTTGGCGTTCGGGACGATCTGGTGATGACCTATGTGGAACGACCAGCTTCGGAATTTCCCGATGGAATGGAGCTTTCTGGAAAGATAACCGAACCCTTCTTACACGTGACTTTCGACGTGAGGCTTGCCAAATCCTGATAGGTGTTGAGGATGTTTGAGGTGCTGAGACATACCTTCATCATAGGTGCCGCGCTGTTCTGCGGCGCGGCGATTGCTGACGAGCGACCAATCTTCGATGCGCATATTCATTACAGCCATGATGCCGTAAAGCTGGTTCCACCGGAACAAGTGGCCAAAATCCTTCAGGACGCAGGCGTGAGAAAAGCACTGGTTTCCAGCTCGGACGACAATGGAACTCAACTGTTATTGGCGGCTGCCCCGGAAATCGTTGTTCCGGCACTTCGCCCTTATCGTCGCCGCGGTGAAATCAACACATGGATGCACGACGAAACTGTCATCAACTATCTGGAGGCAAATCTGGCCAGGAACGAATACGAAGCTATCGGAGAGTTTCACGCATACGGCGACGATATAAAAACGCCGGTTATCCAACATATGATCGCGCTGGCGAAAGAAAGGAACCTGATTTTGCACCACCACGGCGATCGCGAGGCTGTTGATCTGATCTTCCAAACCTGGCCAGACGCTCGGGTTTTGTGGGCGCACTCTGGCTTTGATGATCCGACCCGCGTGGTTGATGCTTTGGATACATATCCCAGGCTTTGGGCAGACTTGGCTTTTCGGTCGGATATGGTTTCGCGCGGCCGTTTAGACCCGGATTGGAAGGCCGCGTTCGAGGCGCATCCCGACCGGTTCATGGTTGGTACGGACACATTTGCGCCGGAACGTTGGTACTATGTCAGCCCTCACGCAGATTTTTCGCGTGAATGGTTGGATCTGCTGCCGGATCGGATCGCAGACAACATCGCGTATGCCAACGCAGAACGTTTGCTGGCATCAGAATGATCCGCTGGGTTGTCTGGCTTATTGCTTCCCCCGGCGCAGCAATTGCTTGTGACGCTGTGGGGCAACGCATGGGTTCGCAAGCCCCAAATGCACCCGAGGTTTATGTGGATGTCGGCGAAATTCCGTTGGCTCAACCGTTTTCCGTTCAGATTTCAGTCTGCGCTGAAGCCACGGTCCATGAGGTGCGTGTTGATGCATTCATGCCCGCGCACCAGCACGGATTGAATTACGCTCCCGAAGTTTCGGCATTGGGTGACGGACTGTTCCGGGTCGATGGTTTGCTATTTCACATGCCGGGTCTGTGGGAATTGCAGACCGACGTTGAGTTTAGTGGGCGATCGGTGTCCTACACGTCAGAGATCACGCTAAAATGAAGCTCTGGGCCGCAGCCGTGCTAGTGTCGCTTCCGGTCGCGGTGCACTCAGAAGTTCTGTTGTCCGAAGATGAAATACAGCAAACGCTTTCCTTCGGGCCGTGGCCACCCACATATCAGCCAGACCCCAGCAATCGAGTTTCAGGTGACTCCAGTGCGATTGCGCTCGGCGCGGCCTTGTTCAACGATCCCGTGTTGTCGGTAGACGGCGCTTTTTCCTGCGCGAGTTGTCATGACCCCGAACAGGCATTTAGCACGTCCGAGGCGCGGGCGCTCGGCCGTGTCCTGTTGGATCGGAACTCCCCATCCCTGAGAAACCTTGCAGGTTTGCGCTGGTACGGTTGGGGCGGCAAAAGCGACAGTCTCTGGGCTGCCAGCCTGCATCCGATCATCGAAGAACAAGAGATGGCTCATAGCAACGAAAGTCTAAAAGCGGCCATTTCCGAGAGTTCTTATGTTGCCGATTTTGAGGCCGTTTTTGGCAGTATCAAAAGCCAAGACCCCGAGCTGGTTTTGGTCAACACTGCTAAATCTCTATCGGCTTATCTAGAGACGCTCAGAACCGAGCGGACACAATTTGACGGTTTTCGCGATGCGTTGGAACGCGGTGATCTGGCGGCGGCTGGGAATTATCCCGAAGCTGCTCAGAGGGGTCTGAAGCTCTTTTTGGGGCGCGGAAAATGTGCCCTTTGCCACAATGGTCCGACATTTTCCAACAATGAATTTCACGACGCCGGTGTGCCTTATTTTCTAAGCGACACCGAAGTGGATGAGGGGCGGTTTGGTGGTTTGAACTTTTTATTCTCAAGCGCTTACACGCTGGACGGGGAATGGAACGACGATCCGGCCAAGCAAGGCGCATGGGCGGTTCGCAGTGTGCGCAGGCGTCATTCTGATTTTGGAACCTTTCGTACGCCAAGCCTGCGGGGTGTGGCCGAAACTCCGCCCTATATGCACGACGGCAGTCAGATCGACTTGGAAGCGGTGATCCGGCACTACAGCGAAATTGATACCGAAAGGCTGCATGCTGACGGCGAGGCCATACTTTCTGAACTTACCTTGTCCGAACACGAGATCGCAGATCTACTCGCATTTCTGCTGACTTTGACCGGCACGCCGTAGCCCTTGACTTGGGTGTCCGCGGGGTAGAACGGAAGGTGAGGTGCTGCGCAGGTTTTCTCCATAGAATTCGGCGTTCAAACTGCCCGTTGTCTCCTCAGGCAACTTCAATCGGAATTTTCTGGGCATTGCCCCATTGCCTGGGCGACTGCCCATACATTCGTTTAAACTCACGACTAAACTGAGAAGGGCTGACATAGCCCACGTCCATCGCCGCCTCTGCTACAGGCGTGCCCGCTGCAATCTTCATTGCTGCATTGTTCAGGCGCATCGACTTTACGAATTGGATTGGAGCCATTGTGGTGACTTGTTTGAACTTTCGATGAAACGCCGCGCGGCTCATGCCTGCCAGGGTCGCCATATCATCGATTGAAATCGGGGTGTCCAAATGGGACGAGACATGCGCAATAGACCGCGCAATGGCATTGCCAGCCCCAAAGGCCCGTCTGGCGAAGATGCCTGCTTCGCCTTTCAGGATCGCGTAATACAGCTCGCGCAGTCGCGCATCCCCAAGGACCGCCGTATCCATCTGGCTGGTTCCAAGTTGCAGCAGCCGCAGCAACGCTTGGGTGAAACTGTCATCCCACCTCGCAAGTCTGATCCCTTGCGATCTCACTGCGCCGTTGGCCGCGGGTAGGGCAGCTCCGGCATTTTCCATTTCCATCGCCAGTTGGGACATTATTCGCGGGTTTAAAGAGATCAAAACGCCATAGAGAGGATTTTCCGGCGACGCGGCGGGCGTGCCAGCCTTGACTGGCAGCGACAACGGACAGCACAGGTATTGGCTGTTGTCATAGAGGTATCTGCGGCCATCCAGTACGGCTTCTTTTGCGCCGGTCAAAATGGCCACAACGCAGGGTTCGTAGACCGCCGGAGCGCACGGAATGGCTTGCGTGGCTCGAAACAGGCGCACGCCGTCGATGCCGGTATCCGTCAGGCCGTCTTGTACGGTTCGGTCTTCGATAAGTTGCTTGATCTGGTCTTTGCTCATGACGGACACTAGGTGCCTCGAATTGGCTTTGGCAACCACTTTGATACAATCAGGCAAGAAAGTGCGACGATCTCGTCTGTTAAGGTTAATGGAGGAGATTTATTTGCAACTCCAGGATGGACGCAAGCGCACACGACACAGACGCCATAAGGAACAAGAGCATGACGGACACGACATTTGGCCCCAAAGGTTGGACCCCAGAGCGCCTCGGGAACCTCGAGGGGAAAACCTACCTCATTACCGGAGCGAACGCGGGCGCGGGATTTCAGGCCGCACGCACGCTGCTGAAGAAGGGCGCCAAGGTTGTGATGCTGAACCGTTCGGTGGAAAAGTCACAAGCCGCTATCACGGAACTAAAAACTGAGTTTGGAATTGGCGCCGATGTCACCTTTGTCCGCATGGACCTTGCCTCTTTCGCCAGTGTGCGTGAAGCCGCGGCGGAAGTTTTGGGAACCGTTCCACATATCGACGCCCTGATTTGCAACGCCGCCATCGCCCAAGTGCCAACGCAGCAATTTACCGACGACGGGCACGAGAGCATGCTGGGGACGAACCATTACGGTCACTTCCTTCTGTGCGGGCTTCTATTCGAGGGGATACAAGCGTCCAGGGGCCGGATCGTGGTGGTCAGTAGCCTTGGCTACAACATGGGTATCAAGACCATCCAGTTCGACGATATGAACTGGGACGAGAACTATCATCAGAACCGGACCTATTGTCAGAGCAAGCTGGCCCAGATGATGTTTGCCTACGAATTGCAGGATCGGCTTGCGGCCGCTGGAAGAACCGAAGTTGAGGTCTTTGTTTGCCATCCCGGTGCCTCGCGCACCTCTCTCGTCCAAACCAGCGCTGATCTGAAGACGCGGATAATGTTTGGCGTTATGTCCGTTCTACCTATCGTGCAATCGGCCGAGAAAGGCTCTTGGCCCGAAGTCATGTGCGCGACCGAGGATGGTCTGGAACAGCGTGCGCTGTATGGCCCGACCGGTCTTTTGGAATTTGTTGGTCCCGTCGGCAAGGGCACGCTGCATTCCCACGCTTACGACAAGACGGTGATGGCAAAGCTGTGGGGTGTGTCTGAACAGGCGACGGGGTTCACCTGGACGCTTTGAACTGGTCCTTGATTGATCCGGGCGACGAACGCTTGATACCGTTCCCCAGCTATGCCTGAAGCCGATAAAACCGTTTTACCGTTTCGCAAAACACGTCGGGCTGCATTTCGGTCGGAATAATACTCAGATACCGGGAAACAAGGGCTTCGTAGGTCGAAGACAGGCTGTCGACCGGAAAGTTTGAGCCGAACATGCAGCGCTCGCCCCCAAACTGCGACAAACAAGCATCGACGATCGGCTGAACACTTTCCGCGCTCCAGTCATGATCGAACATCCCGAGGCCAGAGAGTTTGCAGTGCACCTGAGGCAAGCTCGACAAGGCTCGGAGGGCGTTCTTCCATTGCCGCAACCCTTCGGTGGTGCGGTCATAGGGCGAACCTGCATGACACAATGCGACCTGTGTATGAGGTGCCTGTTTCAGCACGTCGGCGGTTTGTTCCATCAGTTCAGGCAGTAATTGAAGGTCAAAGGAAAGGTTGCGCTCGCCCAATTGCTGTAGGTTGGCCAGAAATCTTGGATTTCTCAGAACTGCGTTGGTCCCCGTTTTTGCATCTTCGCCCGGTGCCCGCCCGATAATTTGGCGAACGCCGCGTACCGTCGGAAGGGTTTGAAGTTGATCAAGCTGTTCCTCCGCGTTCGCTGCGGTGAGGTCACAGAAGGCCACTTGCACCAAGGGCCAATCAGGATATTGGTCGGCCACGGATTGCACCCATTGCGCCTCGGCCCAGGGGTCGGCCGCGCCAACCTGGATGTGGACCGAAGCGGTCATACCTTGCGCTGCGGCATCGGTGCGGAATTCCGGCAAGAGGTAGTCGCGCTGGATCGGGGTAGGATCTCCGAAGAAACGGACCGCACCTTTCTCCATCAGCCAAGGGTACGTGACGGCAGATAGATCCCACAGATGGTGATGCGCGTCGATCTTCATGGAGTTTCGATCCCTGTGGTGCGGGTCAAGATATCGACCCCCTGTCCACGCCAGAAATGCAGAAGGTCAATAAAAATCCAGTTCTCGGCAAGCTTGTCACCAGCGCGCCTGTAGATGTCGATGACTCTGAACTCACCCGGTTTGCCGGTGGCTGGCATCCCCATGAACCCGCCTGACGGTACAGCCGTGAAGTTCGGCCAGCCGAAGAAGCCGCCATACATCCCCTCAGCCATACGGCAGATATGGTTGGTTTTGGATCTATCGGTAAAGCCTGCGCGAAACGGGCCTGAGTGCTGTTTGGCGTATCGTTCAATCGTATAGGTCGCACCGATCCCCTCGGGACCCCACCAGATCATGTCGTCATGCCATGTTCTGGCAAGCTCATCCTCTAGCGACAAGCCGCTGTTCCATTGACCCAGATCCGAGATCATCGCGTTTATCAAGGCCAGCGTCTTTTGGCCTTCTTCCGGCGGCTGAGGGTCAAGCAGCACACCGTCATGCGGCATCGGTCCGGGCTGTACCAAATGCGCTGCGGTCTGTGGGGGAAACGGGTTTTGGCCAGCCTGCGCCATCAAGTGCGGGATGTCGAAATACATCGCCGTTTCCGTGATCGTGTTGTTCACCACCTTGTAGAAGGCGCAATACCGCAGAAAGGCCATTTTACCAGTGGGTCGAATGCCCAGCCAAGGTCGGTCGAACAGACCCATCAGATGCCCCATGCAAGCGACCCAAACCTCGTCCTCGTCACACAGCGAATTCTGTCCAGCAAACAGAATATCGACCCGGTTCTGCAAACGGGTCAGGCTGTGTTTGAGCGGCTGCCAAAACTGTCGGGCAACGCTTTCTGCCCCGGTGATTTCGTTGAATGGATGAAAGCCACGCCACAGCATGTCTGGGGCGCAGAATTGGTTCATGGCATTGGGCAGATCAGCTTCAATCGCGGAATGGAACGCGCAGACAAGATTTTTTTCGGCCTGGAAGTTCAAAGCTTTTGCCTTTCAAGTCAGTGTCTTAGGGGCGCAAAGATTCCGACATGAGTCGAATTGTCAGCGCAGTCTTGCATACGTATGCAAAAAAGTCTTGCCAGAAATGATATGCGCCGATTACATTTTTGCAAACGTATGCAAGCGAATCTTTCTCGGGGGGATCATGGCGGAAATTCAGCTGCGCAATGTTGGCAAGCGCTGGGGCTCTTTCGTTGGGGTCCACAATTTCGATCTGACCATCGCAGACAGAGAGTTCCTTGTTCTTCTCGGCCCATCTGGGTGCGGCAAGACCACGACCATGCGTATGATCGCCGGGCTCGAGGATGTCACCGAAGGGGACATTCTGATCGACGGAAATGTCGTGAACGACCTAGAGCCAAAGGACCGGGACGTGGCGATGGTGTTCCAAAGCTATGCGCTCTATCCGAATATGAACGTCTACGAGAACATCCGCTTTCCTCTGAAAGTGCGCGGGATTGATCCCTCGACCCATGACGAAAAAGTCCGCCGGGCCAGCGCGATGGTAGAATTGGATGACTTCCTGCATCGCAAACCTGCCGAACTGTCGGGTGGACAGCGTCAGCGTGTGGCGCTGGCCCGCGCCATCGTCCGTGAACCCAACGTGTTCCTGATGGATGAACCGTTGTCCAATCTGGACGCCAAGCTGCGGGTATCGACGCGGGCGCAGATCAAAAACCTCAGCCACGAACTGGCGGTGACGACGATCTATGTGACCCACGACCAGATCGAGGCGATGACGCTGGCCGACCGCGTCGTCGTCATGAAGCAAGGCGTGGTTCAGCAGGTCGGCAGCCCGACCGAGATTTACGACCGGCCTGCCAATACGTTTGTCGCCAGCTTTATCGGTTCCCCGGCGATGAACCTCATGGACGGAAAGGTGTCGGACGGTGTGTTCCGCGCCGAGCACGTCCAGATTCCGGTCGAAGCCCCCGACGGTCCCCTGACCTTGGGTTTCCGGGCCGAAGACGCGGGTCTTGCCGAAGGGCAGGGCGAAATTACGGCTCCGATCTATACGCTCGAACTGCTGGGCGATGCGACCATGATCTCGGTCCGCGTCGGTGGGGCGCTGGTGTCCGTGAAAGCCGACAAAGCATTCCGCGCCGAGATCGGCGAAAGCGTCTCGTTCTCGGTGCCGAAAGACATCTGTCACCTCTTTGAAGCTGAAAGCGGTGCGCGGATCGGGGCATAGCCCCACAACAGCCCAACCGGGCAAACAACCGGTCCGGACGTCGACGACGGACCGATCCTGACAGGGAGAAACGCATGAAACTCAAATCAATCCTCTTGGCCGGTGCCATGTCCTTTGCCGCCGCAGGCGCGTGGGCGGACTGTGCCTTTGAAAACGATGTCCCGCTAAAGTCGCTCTCGGCCGGGTTTGAAGCCTGGAAAGCCGTGACTGACGCGATGGCCGAGTGTGGCAATTTCAGCGCCTCGCTCGATCAGGAATTCCGCGAAAAGCAGCCCGAAGCGTTCGCGGCTGACCCTGCACTGTACCAAATTGGCGGCGTCTCGAACGCCACGCTGGTGCCGTTGCTGAACGCGGGCACCATCCGGCCGCTGGATGATCTGGTCGAGAAATACGGACAGGACCTGCTGCCGAACCAGTTGATCAAGGTGGACGGCAAAACCATGGCGATTGCCATGATGGTGAACGCGCAACACCTGATGTATCGCGATGACGTTCTGGCCGAGCTGGGCATCGAAGAACCCAAAACCTATGCCGACGTTCTGGCCGCAGCCGCCAAGATCAAGGAAGCGGGCCTCATGGACTATCCCATTGGCGGTACGTTCAAAACCGGTTGGAATCTGGGTCAGGAATTCGTCAACATGTACCTTGGCGAAGGCGGCCAGTTCTTCGGCGACGGCAACATGCCTGCGATCAACAACGATCAGGGCGTCGCTGCGCTTGAGACGATGAAGGCCATGACCGAGTACATGGACCCGGAATATCTGGTGTCGGACTCGACCTATGTTCAGCAGCAGTTCCAGCAAGGCAAGATTGCGATGGCGAACCTGTGGGCCAGCCGCGCGGCTGCCATGAACGACGAAGCCGAAAGCCAGGTGGTTGGCAAGGTCACGATGGCCGCAGCCCCGATGGGATCGGCTGTTCCTGCGACCACGATCTGGTGGGACGGTATCGTGCTGGCCTCGAACATGAGCGATGAAGAGGCCGACGCCGCCTTCCGTGTCGCGCTTGAAGGTATGGACGGTGACATGGTCAGCGCCAATAACGACACGGCGGTCTGGCTTAGCACGGCGTATACTCCGGGCGATCTGGCCGCCGGTGCCGCGGCCTCGGCCGAAGGTGGCGCCAAAGCCTATCCTGCGTCGGGTCCGATGGGCATCATGCACACCTCTCTGGGCAATGGTCTGGCGGACTATCTGACCGGTGCCAAGGATGCGCAAACCACACTTGCCGACATCGAGGCGGATTACATCACCGCTGCGAAAGAAGCTGGTCTGATCAGCAACTGATCCTCTCTGGGGAGGGCCCTGTGCCCTCCCGCTTTTTCCACCCGAGAACCATGAGAAAGGCAGAGCCATGAATTTCCGGACATTTGCCGCCTTTGTCGGCCCCTCTGTCTTTATGATGCTTCTCTTTATCGCGTTCCCGCTGGTCAGCGTGTTCAAGCAGAGCTTTTACGTCACCCAGCCGATTTACGAGACGGTTGAAAAGGAAACCTGCACGCCGGGCTTTCTCACGCAGACCTGCGTGACCGAGCTGGTGTCGCAGCCGAAACTGGACGAACACGGCGAGATTATCACCCAGACCCAGTATGTCGGATTGCAAAGCTATCGTAACGTGCTAGAGCCCGAGCGGGCTTGGCGCGCGATCAGCGACGGGAACTGGCAGGTTCTGTCCACGATCAACTTCTGGAAAGCGCTGCGCTTCACGCTGACCTTCACGCTGATCACGCTGCCTTTGGTGGTTGGATGCGGTCTGGGTATCGCGGTTTTGATCAACAATGCGGCCCGGTCGATACGGGGTCCTGTGATCTTTGTCTCGCTGCTGCCCTTCATCATCACACCTGTGATCGGCGTCTTGTCGATCAACTGGCTGTTTCGCGGTGACGGGATCATGACAGCGTTGATTGAATGGTGGCTGAACCGCGACATCGCGTTGTTTGCTCAGGCGTGGACGATCGAATTCCTGATGATGCTTTACCGCGTCTGGCACGTCGCGCCGTTTGCCGCCATCGTCTTCTATGCGGGTCTTCAGACCGTCAATCAGGACAGTCTGGAAAGCGCCGTCATCGACGGGGCAACCCGCTGGCAGCGGATGAAGTACATCGTGATCCCGCATCTGATGCCGCTGATCATTTTCGTGTCGATGATCCACCTGATGGACAGCTACCGGGTGTTTGAAGAGATCGTCGGCTTCTCGAGCCAAGGCTACGTCATCTCGCTGCAATGGCTGACCTTCGATTACCTGACGCCGGATCAGGCGGGCAACCGGTCGATCAGTCGGGCCTCGGCCAACTCGATGCTGACCATGATCGGTGTTGTCATCCTGCTTATCCTGCCGCTGCGCCGTACATGGCGCGATCACAAAGGAGGCCACTGATATGTCCTCACGCGCGCTTCGCCAGCCTTTCAGCCTGCGACTGACCTCGAACATCTTTCTGGCGCTCTGGTGCCTGATTGCGGCCTTCCCGATCTTTTGGATCGTGGTGATGAGCTTCAAGTCACCCGTCGACGCCTTCGACAGCAACGCGCTGAACGTGATCTTTGGCCCCGCGACCCTGGGCGTCGGCAAGGGACTGTCCCTGCTGGATATCATTCTGGGGATCGCGGTGATCTGGGGAACGATCACTCTGGCAACCAAAAGGCTGCCGTCGATGATCAAATCCTACGCCAAGCCCGGGCAGGAGTGGTTTGGCTGGCTGATCGGCGTGCTGGCCTTGCTGGTTGTCTTCCTGTTGGTGTTCTTTGTCGTACTTCCCGCCATTCTGAATGTGCTGAATCCACTGTTCGGCCCTTTGGGGCGGGACGTGTTGGGCCTGACCACCGAACATTACAAAACGGTCTGGATTGACCGGGGGTTCTCGAATAACTTCAAGAACTCGCTGATCGTTACGACCGGGGTGGTTACCGTGTCCCTGACCGTCGGAACGCTGGCCGGGTACGGTCTGGCGCGGTCTGGGTCGACGCTGGCGTTCTGGATTCTGATTGTGGCGCTGGTGTTCCGCGCACTGCCGCATTCGGTTCTGGTTGCGGGCTACCTGCCGGTCTTCATCAACTCGGCCGAATGGCTCAGCCCCATTCTGGGGGAAAACGCGCCGACGCTTTACGGCAAGCCTTTCGCGGTCATCGCGGTTCTGGTTGCGATCAACCAACCCTTCACCATCTGGATGCTGCGGTCCTTCTTCCAGAATATACCTGCCGAACTGGACGAGGCCGCCCGCGTCGATGGGTGCAGCCATTTTCAGGCGTTCCGCCGTGTGATCATGCCGGTGATGTGGCCGGGGGTCATCACAACCGGTCTGTTCAGTTTCCTTCTGGCCTATAACGACTTTCTGGTCACCGCGCTGCTGCTGGACGCCCAGAACCAGACCATGGTTCCGGCCATCGTCGGCATGTTCAACCGCGAGACCACGACCACCGATCAGGTCGTCGCCGTGGCCGCCGCCGTTTCGATCACCGCGCCGCTGATCTTCCTTGTCCTGATCTTCCAGCGCCAGATTGTCAGCGGTCTGACGGCAGGGGCGGTGAAAGGCTGATGAGCAATCACGCCCGCCATAACGCCATGTCGCGCCACCCAGCGCTGAACAGGATGCCCAGAGATTTTCTGAGTGTCGGGGGTCACGCCCTCAACACCACTCTCTGGAAACCTGAAAGGATATGAAATGAAAGGTTCGCGCCCCGAACAAGCGGTTTTGACCCGTGACACAGACCTGAGCAAAACAGACGACACGCGACGGGTCATCGAAACCATGGTGGATGGTCTGAATGAACATCGCATTGACGACATTGGTGAGTTTTTCGCGCAGGGCTTTCGCTGGATGGGCAATCAGGGCTGCGGCACGAAGACGGGGTTACAGGAATTCCAGAACAACTGGCAGCGCCCGTTTCAGGCGGCGTTTTCCGACAAGGTCTGCATTGATGAGGCCCGCCTTTACATGGGTGAATGGGCTGCCGCCTTTGGCCGTCAGGAAGCAACCCATTCGGGTGAATTTCTGGGCATCGCCCCGACAGGAAAGCGGGTCGAGATCCGGTACATGGATTTCTGGAAAGTCGTCGACGGCAAGATTGTCGACAACTGGGTGAACGTGGATTTTGCCCATGTCGCCGCCCAACTGGGCGTTGACCTGTTCAACGGCCAGGGCTGGGAAGCATTTGACCGAGGGGAAAAACTTCCACCTCGGCCCGAAACCTGAGGATTTAAAAATGGCAATCGAGTATCTCAAACGCGGTAAATCTGACGCTGACCGGGCCGAAGATGACGCCAAAACCCGTGCCGTGGTCGAAGCGACTCTGAAAGACATTGAAACCCGCGGCGATGTCGCCGTGCGCGAACTGAGCGAAAAGTTCGACAATTATTCACCGGCCTCGTTCCGGCTGTCGCAGGACCAAATCGAAGACCTGATCAGCCAGCTTTCCGACCGTGAGCTGGCGGATATCAAGTTCGCCCAAGAACAGGTGCGCAACTTTGCGCAGGCGCAACGGGATTCGATGCTGGATATCGAGGTCGAAACCCTGCCAGGCGTCATACTGGGCCACAAGAATATCCCAGTGCAGTCCGTTGGATGTTACGTTCCCGGCGGTAAGTTCCCGATGGTGGCTTCGGCGCATATGTCGGTGGCGACGGCGTCCGTTGCGGGTGTTCCACGCATTATCGCCTGTACGCCTCCGTTTCAGGGCAAGCCAAACCCGGCGGTCATCGCGGCCATGCATCTGGGCGGAGCGCACGAAATCTACGTCATGGGCGGCATTCAGGCCATTGGCGCAATGGCGCTTGGCACTCAGACAATCGACCCCGTTCATATGCTGGTCGGCCCCGGCAACGCCTTTGTTGCCGAAGCCAAACGCCAGCTATTTGGCCGTGTCGGTATCGACCTGTTCGCAGGCCCGACCGAAACCATGGTGATTGCAGATGAAACCGCCGCCGATGCGGAATTGTGCGCCACCGACCTGCTGGGTCAGGCTGAACATGGATATAACAGCCCCTGCGTGCTTTTGACCAACTCGCGCAAACTGGCCGAGGATACTTTGGCCGAAGTTGACCGGCTGCTGGACATTTTGCCGACGGCGGACACCGCCAAAGTGTCATGGGCGGAATATGGCGAGGTCATCGTTTGCGACACATATGACGAGATGCTGAAAGTGGCGGACGACATTGCCTCGGAACATGTGCAGGTGATGACGGATCGTGACGATTGGTTTCTTGAGAACATGACCTGCTACGGGGCGCTGTTTCTTGGTCCTCGCACCAATGTGTCGAACGGGGACAAGGTGATTGGGACGAACCACACCTTGCCCACGAAGAAAGCAGGGCGATACACGGGCGGTCTTTGGGTCGGCAAATACCTGAAAACGCACTCGTACCAGAAGGTTCTGACCGACGAGGCCGCAACGCTGATCGGTGAATATGGCTCGCGCCTGTGCATGCTGGAAGGGTTTGTGGGGCACGCGGAACAATGCAATGTGCGCGTTCGCCGGTACGGGGGCATCAACGTGCCTTACGGAAAGGCCGCCCCGTATAGGGATGCGGCGGAATGAGCGATCGGCACAGTCTGCACAAAGACCTGATCGCCCCGCTGAGGGCGGCGATGTACGACTTTTCCGAAGCCGGGGTGCGCCGCGCCCTGGCTGACCTTTGTGCACCCGACGCCTTGTTCCGCCTGTGTCATCCGTTCGGAGACATGACCGGCAGCGATACCTACTACGATGGCGTCTACAAGGGTTTGCTGGCGGCGTGGCCCGATCTGGAGCGGCGCGACTATATCGTCATGGCCGGACCGGATGAGTTTGGCGCTGATTGGGTCGGGTGCGGCGGGTACTACACCGGCACCTTCACCGGACCATGGCTGGATATCCCGCCAACAGGTCATCAGGTCACGATGCGGTTCCACGAATTCTACCGGTTCGAGGATGGCAATGTGGTCGAGATGCAGGCGCTTTGGGACATCCCCGAGGTGATGATACAGGCAAATGCGTGGCCCATGGCCCCCAGCCTTGGCCGCGAATGGCACGTGCCCGGTCCTGCGACGCAGGATGGGTTTGTGCCCGGCCCCTATGATGCGGCAAAGGGCAAGGACACCTGTCAGCACATCACCGACATGCTGGAATACCTCAAGAAACACCCGTCAGAGGGCGGTCCCGAAGTGATGGAGATGGAGCGGTTCTGGCATCCGCGCATGAACTGGTACGGCCCGTCCGGGATCGGCACCGGGCGGGGTATTTCCGGGTTCCGTAACTGGCATCAGATCCCGTTCCTGAGCGGGATGCCAGATCGCGGGCAATATGTGGATGACATCACCTATCACTTCTTCGGAGATGGAGAGTATGCGGCCGTCACTGGTTGGCCCAACATGATCCAGACCGTGACCCATGACGGCTGGATGGGCATTGCGCCTTCCGGCAAAAAGATCACCATGCGCAGCCTCGATTTCTGGCGTCTCGAAGACGGTAAAATTCGCGAAAACTGGGTGCTGGTCGATCTTCTGGATGCTTACCAGCAGCTTGGCGTTGACGTCTTTGCCCGTCTGCGGGAATTCAATAAGGCCCGAAATTTGGGCCGTATCGAAATACCTGACGGAATGAGCCAATGACAGACCTGCCCCGAACGCCATCCTTTTCCCTGAACGGCAAAACCGCCCTGGTGACCGGAGCGTCATCGGGCATCGGGCAGGGATGTGCCGTTGCTCTGGCCGAGGCCGGGGCGCATGTGGTGTGTGCGGCGCGCGGGGCAGATCGGTTGCAGGACACCGTGACCGCATTGCAATCGAACGGCTGGTCCGCAGAGGCATTGGTTGTGGATCAAACGGACCTGGATGCGCTGAAGGCCCTGTTTGCGTCCCGTGTTTTTGACGTGGTCGTCAATTCCGCGGGATTGGCGCGGCACAGCCCGGCGACCGAGACAACGCCCGAGGATTTCGACGCGGTCACAAATCTGAACTTGCGATCCGCCTATTTCCTGTCGGCCTTTGCAGGCAAGGCTTTGATCGACGCGAGCAAACGCGGGTCAATCATACATATCTCAAGCCAGATGGGTCATGTCGGCGGGATTGACCGGGCCGTATATTGCGCGACCAAGCACGGGCTGGAGGGCATGGTTAAGTCCATGGCCATCGAATGGGGCAAACAGGGCGTACGGATCAACACCGTGTGTCCGACCTTCATTCGCACGCCGCTGACGCAATCGACCTTCGATAATCCCGAACGGGCCGCATGGATCATGGATAAGATCAAGCTGGACCGCGTGGGCGAGGTCGAGGACATCATGGGTGCCGTGCGCTACTTGGCGTCAGACGCCTCGGCGCTTGTGACTGGGACATCCATGCTGATTGACGGCGGGTGGACGGCAGACTGATGGCTGAGAAAGTCACATCCCTTCAGGTCGCACAGCGCGCGGGCGTCAGCCAGTCCGCAGTCAGCCGCGTCTTCACGCCCGGAGCATCCGTCAGCAAGAAGACCGAGGAAAAAGTGCGCAAAGCCGCCGAAGAATTGGGGTATCGCCCAAACGTGCTGGCTCGCGCCATGGTTTCGGGCAAAAGCCGTATCATCGGTTTGGTGGTCGGCTATCTGGACAACTACTTTTATCCCGAAGCGCTGGAGAAACTGTCGAACGGTTTGCAAGAGCATGGCTACCACGTTCTGATATTCATGGCCTCTCGGTCGGCTGGCAACATCGACGACGTGATGGAGGAGATTCTGGACTATCAGGTCGACGGCGTTGTTCTGGCCTCGGTTCCGATGTCTTCCGATATCGCAACGCGGTGCCAGCAGGCGGGTGTCCCGGTTGTCCTGTTCAACCGCAGTCAGGATATCGAGGGGATCACCACCGTCACGTCGGATAACTATGCAGGCGGCCGCAAAGTGGCCGAGTTCCTGCTGGCGGGTGGGCACGAACGGATCGGCTATATCTCGGGGTGGCAGGGCGCCTCGACCCAGCGGGACCGCGAGGCGGGTTTTCGGGCGGTGTTGTCCGAAGCGGGTCGATCCGTATTTGCCGTGCAGGACGGGATGTTTCACACCGAAAACGCCCAAGCCGCTGCGCGTCAGATGTTTGATGTAGACCCCGGTGAGCGCCCCGACGCGGTATTTGTGGCCAATGACCACATGGCATTGGCCGTGATGGACGTGATCCGGTTTGAACTGGGACTGCGCGTCCCCGAAGATGTCTCGGTCGTCGGGTATGACGACGTTCCTCCGGCTGGATGGCCAGCCTATAACCTGACAACGATCCGGCAGCGGGCCAATCTGATGGTTGCGGAAACCGTCGCGGCCCTGCTGGATCACATTCAAAATCCCGATGCAGCCGAGCCACGCAAGGTCGCGATTGACGGCCCGCTGGTCGTGCGAACCTCGGCGCGGTTGCCGCAGGGTTGGACTCCACAAAGGACAGAAACATGAAGGGCTTTGATCCGAAATTCCGGGATTTCCCGGACTATATCGTCGGAATCACCAAGGAAATCTGGGAAGATCGCGGTATCGCGACCTTGCACGATTATTACGGTGAGGACATCGTGGTTCGCTCGCCCGGCTCCGTTGTTCTTGGGAACCAGAATGTGATCGGCGCGACCATGGCGACCTTGGCAGAGTTCCCCGATCGTCAACTGCTGGGAGAGGACGTGATCTGGTCCGGCACCCCCGAACAAGGCATGCTCAGCTCTCATCGCATTCTGTCCACGGCCACACATCTAAGCGAAGGCGTCTACGGCAAGCCCAAGGGAACCAGACTGCAATACCGGATTCTCGCGGATTGTCATGCGAAAGATAACAAGATTGATGATGAATGGCTGATCCGGGATCATGGGGCGATCGTCCGTCAGTTGGGCTGGGATCCCAAGGACTATGCCGCCGATCTGATCGCCCGCGAAGGTGGCCCTGAAGAATGCGTTCGGCCCCTGACCCCGTCCAACGATGTCGAAGGTCCCTATAAGGGAAAGGGAAACGACAATGCGTGGGGCCAGCGCCATGCCGATCTGCTGACCCGGATGATGAACGCCGACATGGGCGCGGTCGAGCGTGACTATGACAGGGCCGTGCAATCCGAATACCCAGGTGGTGTGACAGGGCATGGGTGGGACCCGGTTGACCGGTTCTGGATGTCATTGCGTGCCGCGATGCCCAACGCCACGTTCACCATCCATCACCAGATCGGGCGCGACGATCCCAACATGCCGCCGCGTTCGGCCCTGCGGTGGAGCCTGCACGGAACCCATGACGGTTGGGGCACATTTGGTGCGCCCACAGGGGCCGAACTTTATGTTCTGGGCATCAGCCATGTCGAGTGGGGAGAGCTGATTGGCGGGGACATCAGGGTTCGACGCGAGTGGACCCTGTTCGATGAAACCGCTGTTTGGAAACAGGTGCTGCTGGCCACAGGGGACGTGTAATGCCGCATACCCTTGCCTTGCTCGATACCAGCGAAGGAAGCCGGCGGCTGCATGGTCATCGGGCGTCTTTGCGGGCAAGGCGGCTGAACAATCGTCCTCCGGGCGCAATGGGTTTGATCGACCCACCGCATTGTTATTCGTTTCGGAGACTATCATGAGCACAATCCAACACCGCATCGTTCGCTATGGCGAACTGCAACCCTGCAAAACCGCCTTTATCGACGCCCACACGCCGGGTTCGGACCAAAAGGAAAACTTCACGATCATCGGTGGCGGGGTGTCCGAGTCGCCTGATCAGCACGTCCATATCACTGACAAGATCGGGTTCAACATTGGCGCGGCAGGACAGCCGCCCAAGTGCCGCAACTCGCTGCACAGCCACACCACGGCCGAGGTGTTCTTTGTTGCGAAGGGCCGTTGGCGCTTTTTCTGGGGTCGCTATGGGACGGCGGGAGAGTTCATCGCCGAAGAGGGTGATATTTTCAACATTCCCACGGGCATCTTCCGCGGTTTTGAGAATGTCGGTCAGGACTACGGCATGATCATGTCGATCCTTGGCGGAGATGATGCAGGCGGCGGGGTGACGTGGGCTCCGCAGGTGATTGAGGACGCTCAGGCGCATGGGCTGATGCTCGGCGACAACGGGGTTCTTTATGACTCCAAAAAAGGGCAGGATTTGCCCCACAATGTCCGCCCGATGCCCTTGCTGACCGAAGAACAACTGAAAGACTATCCCGAAGTTCCTGTCGAGGATGTCATCGGCAAATATGTCGCGCGGTATTGGGATCTTATGGCGTTGTCGGCCAACACACCCGCGCAGGTGATCGGCGAGAACGGTATGATCAGGGACAAGCCTGGGTTTGAGGTCGACTTCCTTGGGCGCGGGTCTTGTGTGACAGACCCGGTAAAGGCCGAAAGGCCCGTGGTTCTTATGCCCGCAAGCGGCCACTGGCGCATTGCGGTCGATGGATACGAAACCACATTGTCCACGGGGGACACGGCTTTGGTTCTACCCGGTGAGGCCTATAGCGTGTCACCGTCGATGACCGGGCAGGCAGGCTTGTATCGCATCACCGCGACCGACGACCCGGCGGGCGCGACCTGGATCGGGCAATAGGAAACCGGAGGCTCTGCATGACCAAAATCCATACCACACATGTGGGGTCTCTGCCCCGAACTCAGGACGTCGTGGACTTTATCTTTGCCCGCGAAAACGGAAAAGCATTCGATCAAGGTGCTTTCGATGCATGCATGGCTGACACGGTCGCAGAGACGGTACGCAAGCAGGTCGAGGCCGGAATTGACATAGTCAGCGATGGCGAGACATCAAAGATTTCCTACGCAACCTATGTCAAAGACCGCTACACAGGTTTTTCCGGTGACAGCCCGCGCAACGCGCCTGCCGACTTGAAGATGTTCCCCGGCTTTCTGCAACGGCTGGCGGATGACGGTGGCACACCCCAGTATGCGCGGCCAATGTGCACGGGCGAGGTCCGCTCGAAAGGGCAGGGGGAGCTTGAAAAGGACATTGCAAACCTGAAGGCGGCAATGAAACAGCACGGGGCCGAACGCGGTTTCATGAACGCGGCATCTCCGGGTGTCATCTCGCTGTTTTTGCAGAACGATTTCTATCCCACGCGTAAAGCGTATCTTTCGGCATTGGCAGACGCGATGAAAGAGGAATACGAGACGATTGTGGCCGCTGGTCTGGACCTGCAACTCGATTGCCCCGATCTGGCCTTGTCGCGCCATATGCTGTTCACGGACCTGACCGACGAAGCCTTCGTTCAGATCGCTAACATGCATGTCGAAGCCCTGAACCACGCGCTTCAGAACGTGCCGCAGGACCGCGTTCGGGTGCATATCTGCTGGGGCAACTACGAAGGGCCGCATTGTTGCGACATCGCGATGGACAAGGTGTTCAGCACCTTGATGGCCACTAAATCGCGCTATGTGCTGTTTGAAACCTCAAATCCGCGCCATGCGCATGAATGGACCGTTTTCCGTGACCGCAAGGCTGAGATTCCCGACGACAAGATCCTTGTACCCGGCGTTGTCGACACGACGACCAATTTCGTCGAGCACCCGGAACTTGTGGCGCAGAGGATCGGACGCTTTACCGATATTGTCGGCGCGGATCGGGTGATTGCCGGCAGCGATTGCGGTTTCGGCACTTTTGCGGGTTTTGGCGCCGTTGATCCTCAGATCGCATATGCCAAACTGGGCGCGTTGTCCGAGGGCGCAAAGCTGGCCTCGGCATGACACCGTTGATCCTCTTGCCGGGCATGATGTGTGACGCCCGTCTTTTCGGACCCCAGATCGAAGTCTTGTCCGGCAGGATGCCTTTGATGACCTTTCCGCTAGGTATGCATGATAACGTTCAGGGCATGGCGGCCGACATCCTAAGCGCTGCGCCGCCGGTCTTTGCGCTGGCCGGTTTGTCGATGGGTGGCATCGTGGCGATGGAGGTGCTGCGGCAAGGGGCCGGGCGTGTTTCGCGCATTGCGCTGTTGGACACCAATCCGCTGGCCGAGATGCCCGAGGTCAAAGCGCGACGCGGACCCCAGATGGCCGCCGTGCGCGAGGGCCGTTTGTGGCATGTGATGCGCGATGAAATGAAGCCCAACTATCTGGCCGACGGGCCGCGTCAGGGCGCTATTCTGGACTTGTGTATGGAAATGGCGACGAATCTGGGCGCGGACGTGTTCTTGCGCCAATCCAAGGCGCTGATGGATCGCCCCGACCAGCGGGCGACCTTGTCCGCCTATCCGGGAAAGTCGCTGGTGCTATGCGGCAGGGAAGATGGTCTATGCCCCGTCGAGCGGCACCAGTTAATGCACGATCTGCTATCACACAGTGTGCTTGAAATCATCGAAGGCGCGGGCCACCTGCCGACGTTGGAAAAACCAAATGAAACCACGGCGGCCCTGATCCGCTGGTTGGAGGACACATGACACCGTCCCTTTTGTCACTACTTCGCAAGGTTGATACGCCAACCGTCTGCAACGCGATCGAAGTTGCGCAGGGTAAACGAGGCTTTGACGGCTTCACACGCGGAACCATGTTGTGTTCGGCACCGGACGAACCCCCAATCGTTGGCTACGCCCGTACTGCCAAGATCGCGGCGGTAAACCCGCCTACCGAGCCTGCGGACGTCATCCGAGCCCGTCGCATGGCGTATTACAAATATATGGCAGACGCGCCCGCCCCATCGGTTGCAGTGCTGGAAGATGTGGACTTTCCGAATTGCATCGGTGCCTACTGGGGTGAGATTAACACCTCAATTCACAAGGGGTTCGGAATATCCGGCGCTTTGACCAATGGTGTGATGCGTGACCTCGGGGATGTGCCAGCAGGTTTCCCGGTGGTTGCTGGCTCTGTCGGGCCAAGCCACGGTTTCGTCCATGTTCGAGAGTTCGACACGCCCGTTTCGGTTTTTGGCCTGACCGTCAATCCGCAAGACCTGATACACGCCGATCGGCACGGTGCGCTTGTAGTGCCTGACGATGTTGTCGATCAGTTGGAAGGTGCTATCCAAAAGCTATTGTCCACCGAGCGCATTGTTCTGGATGCAGCCACACAGCCTGACTTTGACTTTGACGCATTCCAAGCCGCGTGGACAGCTTTTGAGAAAGCCAGGGTTTGAGGGCAAGCGCCCTCAAACCTAAGCTACTGACCGGTCGCCCGCTTTTGTGTCGGCGATTTTCGACTTGGCGGGCGGAACCTTACGCGGCGCCTTCCGTCACCTCATCAGGAATATTCAATCCGCCTATCCGGGCCAGCAAAGCGACGATTTGATCAACACCTTTGCGGTGCCGAAGTGCGGTGAACACAAAGGGCCGACCATTGCGCATCTTTGTTGCGTCACGGTCCATCACATCAAGCGAAGCCCCCACATGCGGGGCCAGATCGGTTTTGTTGATGATCAGTATGTCAGACTTCGTGATTGCCGGGCCGCCCTTGCGCGGGATTTCCTCGCCCGCTGCCACGTCGATCACGTAAAGCGTCACGTCTGCCAGTTCGGGGCTGAACGTGGCCGACAGGTTGTCGCCGCCGCTTTCGATCAGCACAACCTCGACATCCGGGTGGCGTTCTTGCATTTCGGCCACTGCCGCAAGGTTGATAGAGGCATCCTCGCGGATAGCCGTATGCGGACAGCCGCCGGTCTCGACCCCGATGATACGGTCTTGAGGCAGAATCTGCATCCGCATCAAGGCCTCGGCATCTTCGCGCGTGTAGATGTCATTGGTGATCACACCCACCGAGAGCTTTTCGCGCAAAGCCTCGGACAGGGCCGCGGTCAGAGTGGTTTTGCCTGCACCCACCGGTCCACCGATGCCTACACGCAGAGGGCCGTTCATGCTGCTCATGTTCGGAACATCCTTGAGTATTGAGTTTCGTGTTTCATCGACGCGATGTCGGACAGGAATGTGGTTGATCCCAGATCGCCCAGCCCTGCGTCCAATGCGGTTTTCGCCACCTTCTGGCAAATCGGCGTGAGGTCGCGGATCATTCGTTGCCCCTCGGTCTGACCCAAGGGCACAAGCCGCGTGGCGCATGCGACCAGATTTGACATGAAGGCCTGAAGAAACATTTGCGCCGTAAGGGGCAGGGGCAAACCTTGGCGTTGCGCTGCGTAGCCTACCGCCACCGGATAGGTCAGGCTCTCTATTTCCATTGCCCAAACGTCGGCAGTTACGCCGCAAAACGCTTCGCCCAGAAGTCGGGTTTCCAGTAGCCGCTCGGACGAGGCGCAAAAGGCGCGTGCTGTCTGATCGGCAGCCGCCAAGTCTGCCCGAGTTTTCGCGGAATATGCAGAGGCAAGAAACACGCAGTCATTTCGACCCGAGCCGTGCTGGATCACGTCTGCAATCCATTCCTGCGTGTCGCTTGCATCGGTGACGCTTCCACATTCGATGGCCCATTCCAGCCCGTGCGAATAGGCGAATCCGCCCACGGGATAGGCGGGTGACAGCCATTGTGACAACGTCAGGATATCTATGTCAGTGGGAGTGGCCATGGGTCCTGCCGTGGCCATAAGCGCCGCCCTCGGGGGTGAACGGCTCTTGCACCTCGCGCACAGTTGCGCCGATTTTCAGAAGCATGTCCCGAATGACATGATCCACCTGGATCAGCAGCCGATCTGCCTCGACCTGACAGGGTGTGTGGCGGTTGCCGATGTGCCAGGCGATACGGATCAGATCCGGTGCGGTGACTTCCAGCAATGCCTCGGGCGCTGCCTGAATCCCGACCTCGCGCCCGTCATCAAGGATGAGCGCTCCGCCGTGGTCCAGCGACGTGGTCTGAGCCAGATCGATAAGGATTTGCTCGCCGCTTTCGCAGGTCAGAACTTTCCGACGCAAAAAACGGTCTTCATAGGTCAGTGACAGGTGATCCGCAGGATCGCCATGTGAGTGACCTGAATACTGGCGTGCAGTGCAGAGCAGGGCGGTCATGCGTACGCCCCCACTGCGGTATCGGCTGTCAGAGCCAGATGGAATCCGCGAAGACGCGGTGCACGATCCGATCGCGTTTCAAGCCAAGCTTTTCCAGTTCCTCGTCGCTGAGCGACTGCAGGTGCTTGACGTGCTGAATCCGAGACTGGGCTTCGCCCATTCTGATCAGGGCCGAGTAAATCGACGATCCAACTGCGGCGATTGCGCCGGACAGCGAAAAGCCGGTTTGTGTGTGATGTGTCGTGTCTGCCATTTGGACCCTCGTAAGTATTCAAAACGTTGGTCCTCCCTTGGGTCATATATTTTGTCATTTCAGCCTCACTGAGTAGTGGGTGTTTGATCATGGCTGCATTGCACATGCTGCAATGCAGCATAATTTTTGGTCAGAACATAAAGTACCTCTGAGCCATCGGTAGAACTTCGGCCGGTTGGCAGGTCAGTAGTTCACCGTCGGCGCGCACTTCGTATGTTTCAGGGTCGACTTCGACCTCGGGGGTTGCGTCGTTCAGCTTCAAGTCGCGTTTGCCGATGTTGCGCGTGTTCTGGACGGCAATCGTTTGCTTGGCCAGCCCCAGTGTATCACCGATCCCCCCGGACTGCGCGGCCTCAGAGACAAAAGTGATAGCCGAATTTTCGACCGAGCGGCCATAGGCTCCGAACATCGGGCGGCTATAAACCGGCTGCGGCGTAGGGATCGAGGCATTCGGGTCGCCCATTTGTGCGCAGGCAATCGTACCGCCCAGCAGAACCATCTCGGGCTTGACCCCGAAGAAGGCCGGGTTCCACAACACAAGGTCGGCGCGTTTGCCTTCCTCGATGCTGCCGATCTGATGGCTGAGGCCGTGGGCAATCGCCGGGTTGATGGTGTATTTGGCGATATAGCGGCGCACGCGCATATTGTCGTTCTCGCCGGTTTCTTCGGGCAAACGACCGCGCTGTTTCTTCATCTTGTCAGCAGTTTGCCAGGTGCGGATCAGAACTTCTCCGACCCGGCCCATCGCCTGACTGTCCGACGCGATGATCGAGAACGCGCCCATGTCGTGCAGGATATCCTCGGCCGCAATCGTCTCGCGCCGGATGCGGCTTTCGGCAAAGGCCACGTCCTCGGGGATGGATTTGTCGAGGTGGTGGCACACCATCAGCATGTCCAGATGTTCCTCGACCGTGTTGACGGTGAAGGGGCGGGTCGGGTTGGTCGAGGAGGGCAGAACGTGGTTCTCGCCACAGATTTTGATAATGTCAGGGGCGTGGCCGCCGCCTGCGCCTTCGGTGTGGAAGGCATGAATAGTCCGGCCTTTAATCGCGGCCACGGTGTTTTCCACGAACCCGGATTCGTTCAGCGTGTCGGTGTGGATCATCACCTGCACGTCCATCGCATCCGCGACCGAGAGGCAGCAGTCGATGGCCGCGGGGGTGGTGCCCCAATCCTCGTGCAGTTTCAGCGCGCAGGCGCCCGCGTTGATCTGTTCTTCCAGCGCGGCGGGCAGCGACGCATTGCCCTTGCCCGCAAAGGCCAGGTTCATCGGGAAGGCATCTGCGGCCTGCAGCATCCGCCCGATATGCCATGGCCCCGGCGTGCAGGTGGTGGCCAGAGTGCCGTGCGCGGGGCCGGTGCCGCCGCCTAACATGGTCGTCAGGCCGGAATGCAGCGCGTCTTCGATCTGTTGCGGGCAGATAAAGTGAATATGGCTGTCGAACCCACCGGCGGTCAGGATACGCCCTTCGCCAGCGATGGCCTCAGTCCCCGGACCGATGATGATGTCGACGCCGGGCTGCGTATCGGGGCTTCCGGCCTTGCCGATCTTGGCGATGCGCCCGTCTTTCAGACCCACATCCGCCTTGTAGATGCCCGAGTGATCCACGATCAGCGCATTGGTGATGACCGTATCTACGGCTCCTTCGGCGCGGGTGGCCTGAGACTGCCCCATCCCGTCGCGGATCACCTTGCCGCCGCCAAACTTGACCTCTTCGCCATAAAGCAGCGCGTTGCTACCTGCCCCGCCGGTCGCGGCGGCCCCAGCGCGTTCGGCGGTCAGGTCGCGTTCCACCTCGATCACCAGATCGGTATCGGCCAGCCGCAGCTTGTCGCCGGTGGTGGGGCCGAACATGGCGGCATAGTCAGAGCGTTTGATTGTTGCTGGCATCAGAGCGACCCCATAACTTTTTGATTGAACCCATAAACCTTACGTGCGCCGCCGATTGGGATCAGCGTGACCTCGCGCGCCTGACCCGGCTCGAACCGCACGGCGGTGCCGGGGGCGATGTCCAGACGCAGGCCATGAGCTGCGTCCCGGTCGAAGTCCAGAGCGGGGTTGGTTTCCGCAAAGTGGTAGTGCGAGCCGACCTGAACAGGGCGGTCGCCGGTATTGGCAACCATCAGAGTAATGGCCTTGGCGCCAGAGTTCAGGGTGATCTCGCCCTCGGCCGGGAACAGCTCTCCGGGGATCATTTGTTCAGCTTTACCATCAGGGCCAAAGCGGCCAGCGCAACGACCGCCAGACCTACGCCCAGAGTTGCATAGTCCGAACCATGCGCATGGACATGCGTTCCGTTATGGGCAGCGGCAGGGCCAGCAAGGATCAGTGCGGGAAAGAGCATACGGGTCATATCGGTGTTCCTTTTTTCAGCGAATGGGGTTGTGCACGGTCACCAGCTTGGTGCCGTCGGGAAAGGTCGCTTCGACCTGAACCTCGTGGATCATCTCGGGTACACCTTCCATGCATTGTTCCCGTGTGATCACCTCGGCCCCGGCCTGCATCATGTCCGCGACCGAGCGACCGTCACGCGCGCCTTCGACGACGGCGTCGGTGATCAGGGCGATCGCTTCGGGGTGGTTCAGCTTGACACCACGCGCCAGTCGCTTGCGGGCGACCTCGGCGGCCATAGCGACCATCAGTTTATCTTTTTCGCGAGGGGTCAGGTTCATGTCAGATCATCCAGCATCGGGGTAGAGTGTCGTTGTTCAATCGTCGCAGCACCGGCATCAGCGAACGACGGAGTGTGAAACTGTTTTCAGCCAGCAACCGCACTACAAGAAGGTCGCTTTGAATCAGGCTGGCTCCGGCGGTTTCAGGCAGCATCGCGCGGATCGCGTCCAACTGGCCCTCGGCGGTATGCGAAGCAAATGCGATCAACGCCATTGCCCCAGCTTTGTTCGCGATGTGGGGCTTGGATAAATGAGCGTGCAGATTTCCAGTGAACCGAGTGGCGTCCAGGAATACAGCCTCTCCGTCCCGCCGGATTTCAATGCTGTCCTGCAGGCGGATATTGGTCAGGGTCTCACCCATTGCCGCGCGTCCAAAGACCAGTGGTTCAACCAGCAGTGCAGTCGCATCCGGTGCCATTTCGATCGACAGTTTTCGATCCAGCGCGCTGCCGTCAAAAAGGATGGTTTCCTGCGGCAGCCAGTTCAGCCGCGCCCCGGCATCAACCATCACGTGATTGTTGATTTTACCCGCTGGCCCGGGTTTAGCCTTGTACGCCCTCTCACACGCCTGGGTCGTTATGGTCAGAGTGGTGCCGTATCCCGCGTGTCCGTGAAAGCGGAACGAGTCCCCGCCAGTGATCCCGCCAGCCGTGTTCAAAAGCACCGCGTCCAATGCGTTTCCGTCGGTTCGGGGAAACAGGCACTTGAACGACCCGGACTGCCGAAACCCGTCCAAAACCGACTTTTCGCCCATTTGCTTGGCACTCAGGCGAATCGCACCCTTTGCACGCGGAGGCATTGCGTCCTGCTTGGGCAATATGGAGGCATGATGAGTAATGGCGCACCTGCGAAACAAGAAGTTATGCCGCTTGTTTCACCGTTCTCGCGTCGGAACTCTATTCCGCGACGCCGTTTTTCGACGGTTTTCCCTAGCGCGAGATTAAATTTTAGGCACGCTCTGAAAGTTGCGATCAAAAATTAAGCAGAAACCGCCGATGTGGGAAATTGGTCTGACAACTATTTGCTAAAACGTCGGCAATACAGAATCCGTATGGGTGCCCGCCGTGGAGATGACCCGGGGGTGTGTGACGGCTGCGCGAATTGGACCTCGGACACAACCGCCACACGGAACGCAACAATAGTTGCGGGGATCAGGTAGAAGAAGAGCGCGCCTATGCGCAAGTCCTCTCGCCCGGAACCCGCCAGGAGGATTACATGAAATCTCTCAAATCCACACTCGCCGGTTCGGCGGTATTCGCAGCCATGGCAACCGCTGCGCTGTCGGCTGAAGACACCATCAAGGTTGGCGTGCTGCACTCGCTGTCGGGTACAATGGCAATTTCGGAAACCACCCTGAAAGACACCATGCTGATGCTGATCGACCAGCAAAACGCCAAGGGCGGCCTGCTGGGCAAGCAGCTTGAGGCCGTTGTGGTTGACCCCGCATCCGACTGGCCGCTGTTCGCAGAAAAAGCGCGCGAGCTGCTGACCGTGCATGAGGTGGACGTGATCTTTGGCAACTGGACATCTGTAAGCCGCAAGTCGGTTCTGCCGGTGATCGAAGAACTGAACGGCCTGCTGTTCTACCCGGTTCAGTATGAGGGTGAGGAATCCTCGAAGAACGTATTCTACACCGGTGCCGCGCCGAACCAGCAGGCCATCCCTGCGACCGACTACTTCCTGGACGAGCTGGGCGTCGAGAAATTCGCGCTGTTGGGCACTGACTATGTGTATCCCCGCACCACGAACAACATTCTGGAAAGCTATCTGAAGCAGAAGGGCATCGCGGACGAGGACATCTTCGTCAATTACACCCCGTTCGGTCACTCTGACTGGTCCAAGATCGTGGCTGACGTCGTCGCGCTGGGCGCGGATGGCAAGAAAGTCGGTGTGATCTCGACCATCAACGGCGACGCGAACATTGGTTTCTACAAGGAACTGGCAGCGGCTGGCGTTTCGGCCGATGACATTCCGGTTGTGGCGTTCTCGGTTGGTGAGGAAGAACTGTCCGGTCTGGATACCGCAAACCTGGTCGGTCACCTGGCAGCTTGGAACTATTTCCAGTCGGCGGACACCGAAGCCAACGCGGAATTCGTTGAGACATGGAAAGCCACCATGGGTGATGAGCGTGTGACCAATGACCCGATGGAAGCTCACTATATCGGTTTCAACATGTGGGTTAACGCTGCGACCGCGGCTGGCTCGACCGAAGTCGACGCTGTGCGTTCGGAAATGTACGGGCAGGAATTCCCGAACCTGACCGGCGGCACCGCGGTTATGCTGCCGAACCACCACCTGGCCAAGCCGGTACTGATCGGTGAGATTCAGGAAGATGGTCAGTTTGACATCATCAGCGAAACCGACGTTGTGCCGGGCGACGCCTGGACCGACTTCCTGCCGGAATCGGCAGTGCTGAAATCGGATTGGAAGGAACTGGACTGCGGTATGTACAACACCGAGACCAAGACCTGCGTTCAGACTCTGTCGAACTACTAAACGATCCTGCAAGGCGGGTATGATCACCCGCCTTGCCTCAAGACATTCGGGTTTCACTACATGTTACGACTATTCCTTGCGGGCCTAGCATTCCTGTGCGCCTGCATGACGGCCAACGCGCAAGAGGTCGGTCTGCAACCGATCCTGCAAGAGCATCAGGAAATTATCGCCAAGAGTTCGCGCAAGACCATCGGGCCTGCGATTGACGCCATTGCGTCCAGTGGATTGCCACAAGCGCAAACCATGCTTGAGACTTGGGCTGCCAAGAACATGTGGATGCGCAAATCCGATGGGCTGTTTTTTGCAGGCGAAAAGGCCGAGGGCCGGTCGTACACGCTGACCGATTTGGATACCGGCGAGGTCATCGGTACTTTTGAAAAATCGGACCTGAAGCAACTGAAACCCAACAGCGGTGTGCGGGCGATGATCGGCACGGCGCTGGTGCAATTTCAACTGACCGACCCAAGCCGTACCAGGCGTCTGGCCGCCTTGGAATCCATTCAGCGAGACCCCGAAGGCGCGTTGCTGGAACCTTTGCGGGCTTCGATCGATGATGAAACGGACGCGGACCTGAAGGCGCGGAAACAACGACTCGAGCGACTGCTGACGATTGGGTACGACACCGACACTGCGGCTCGTTTGGCCGCGATCGAGGAAATGTCCGACGATCTGGGTGTGGATGTACGCGCTGCGCTTAACCCTCTTGTCGTGACCAGGCGACAGGCGGCTGTAGACCTGCCGTCGGACGTCAATATCGCCGAAATTCTTGAGCCGGGCTCGGATGAGCTTTCGCAGGATGAGGCATATGACCTACTGGTCGCCGCCGACCTTGCCTCGGCGCGCGTTTCGCCCGATGACATTCGGGCCGCGCTGACGGCCAACATAGATGGCGGGCGCGTTGGCGGTATCCCGGTTGCCCAGCTAAACACGGAAGCGGCACGCGCGCAGGCATATGCAGCGCTGGCCGAGGCCGGAACCGTGCCGGCGCTTGCCACCCAAGCCGGCATCGACGCAGCGCTTGGATCACATGTGTTTTATGAAACCTATGCCGAGTCGGTGCCAGAGGTGACTGCCGCCGCCGAAGCCGCCTTGGAACAGATCGAGGTGAAGGTCGGCCTGAACCAGACACTCGACCTGACGCTGGACGCGATCTCTCTGGCTTCGATTTACTTTCTGGCGGCTATCGGGCTGGCCATCACCTTTGGTGTGATGGGCGTGATCAACATGGCCCATGGCGAGTTCATCATGATGGGCGCCTACACAGGCTATGTGGTTCAGCAGTTCATCCCGGATCATACATTGTCGATCATCGTCGCCATCCCAATGGCCTTTGCCGTCACCTTCGCCATGGGCGTCGCGATGGAGCGGCTGGTGATCCGTTGGCTTTATTCGCGCCCGTTGGAAACACTGCTGGCGACTTTCGGTATCTCGATCGCGCTGCAGCAACTGGCCAAGAACATCTTTGGCACACAGGCGCGCCCGTTGACCGCTCCGGGTTGGCTGGACGGGGCGTGGGTGCTGAACGATGTTGTTTCGATCAGCTATATCCGCATCGCGATTTTCGTGCTGGCGATGATCTTTCTTGGGCTGTTCCTCTACATCATGAAGCGCACGCGCCTGGGGCTTGAGATGCGCGCTGTGACACAGAACCCGCGCATGGCGGGGTCAATGGGGATCAACCCCGGTCGGGTAAACATGCTGACGTTTGGTCTTGGCTCGGGCATTGCCGGGATCGCTGGTGTCGCCATTGGTCTCTTTGCCAAAGTCACGTCTGATCTGGGTAGCGACTACATCGTCCAGAGCTTCATGACCGTGGTAGTCGGCGGCGTCGGCAACATCTGGGGCGCGCTGGCGGGGGCAGGCATGATTGGCTTCCTGCAAAAAGGGATCGAGTGGATGAACCCCTCGAACACCCTTGCAGCGCAGACCTACATGATCGTCTTCATCATCATATTCATTCAATTCCGGCCCAGAGGCATCATCGCTCTCAAAGGCCGCGCAGCGGGGGACTGAGTCATGGAACGCAGTTTTGTCGCCAAGAATCCGTCCGTGCTTGTCTTTCTGGCCATCCTGTCCTTGTTCACCCTCGGCGTGACAATCCTGTCCGAAGGGTTTGGGATTGGCGTTATCTCGACCAGCTTCGTCAAGACTTTGGGCAAGACCTTGTGCCTGTGCCTGATCGCTGTGGCGATGGATCTGGTCTGGGGCTTTACCGGCATCCTGTCGCTTGGCCATTTCGCCTTTTTCGGGCTGGGCGGTTACATGATCGGCATGTGGCTGATGTATGAGCGCACCCGCTTGATTGTGGTCGAGTCGCTATCGCAAGCCGACATCCCGCCAACCTCGGCCGAGGTCGTGGATGCGATCGGTACGCAAATCTTCGGCGTCGTTGGGTCGTCGGACTTCCCTCTGATCTGGGCCTTTTCAGACAGCTTGGTGCTGCAACTGGCGCTGGTCGTGCTGGTGCCGGGCCTTCTGGCGCTAATCTTCGGCTGGCTTGCCTTCCGCAGCCGGGTGACAGGCGTTTACCTGTCCATTCTGACACAGGCGATGACACTGGCGCTGGCGCTGTACCTGTTCCAGAACGACAGCGGATTGCGGGGTAATAACGGCCTGTCCGGGTTGCAGAACCTGCCGGGCGTCACCGCCTCGCAGGACGTGGTGTCGGTCTGGTTCCTGTGGGCCTCGGCGCTTGCGCTGGGGCTGGGGTACATGCTGGCCGCTTGGGTCGTGTCGGGCAAGTTCGGCTCGGTCATTCGCGGCATCCGCGACAACGAGGCGCGCGTTCGGTTCCTTGGGTATTCGGTCGAGGTCTACAAGCTGGCCGTATTCACGCTGACCGGCTGTGTCGCGGCCATTGCGGGCGCGCTGTACTATCCGCAGGCAGGCATCATCAACCCCGAAGAGATGGCCCCCATCGCCTCGATCTATCTGGCTGTCTGGGTCGCCATCGGCGGGCGTGGGCGCTTGTACGGTGCCGTCATCGGCGCGGCGTTCGTCAGTCTGCTTAGCACGTGGTTCACCGGTGGTCAGGCACCGGATATTCCGCTGGGGTTCTATACGATCAAGTGGGTCGATTGGTGGCAGGTGCTGCTGGGTGTCTCTTTCGTGCTGGTCACGTTGTTTGCCCCGCAGGGTATCGGTGGACTGTTTGACCTGTGGTCCAATCGAAAGCACCCGGACAGACACGGAGCCAACCTTGGCCCGGATGACGGAGCCCTGCGCGAGAAGGAGGCTATCGAATGAGCACCCTGTTAGAGGTCAGCGGAGTCTCGGTCACGTTCGACGGGTTTCGCGCAATCAACAATCTGTCTTTCCAGATCGGCAACGCCGAGCTGCGTGCCGTGATCGGGCCAAACGGCGCTGGCAAGACGACCTTTATGGATATTGTCACCGGCAAGACCCGGCCCGATGAAGGCCGTGTGATCTGGGGCGAAAAATCCATATCTCTGCTGCGCATGAGCGAGGCCAAAATCGCGCAGGCCGGAATTGGGCGAAAATTCCAGAAACCCACCGTGTTCGAGGATCAGACCGTGCAGGAAAACCTGCTGATGGCGCTGAAGAACAAGCGCGGCTGGCTAGGTGTTCTGTTTTATCGACCCTCGGCACAGGATCTTGAGAAGGTCGAGGAACTGGCCGCCGAGATTGGGCTGAAGGATGAGTTGAGCCGCAAGTCGGGTGAGCTCAGCCACGGTCAGAAGCAATGGCTCGAGATCGGTATGCTGCTGGCGCAAGAGCCGCGACTGCTGCTTGTGGATGAACCCGCGGCAGGAATGACCCCGCAGGAACGAGAGCACACGACCGACCTGCTGGTGCAGGCTGCGAAAACCCGCGCCGTGGTAGTCGTAGAGCACGACATGGAGTTCGTCCGCCGCCTGAACTGTAAAGTGACAGTTCTGCATGAGGGCTCGGTTCTGGCCGAGGGGTCTCTGGACCACGTGACGTCTAATCAGGACGTCATCGACGTCTATCTGGGGCGCTGAACGATGCTGAAACTGAACGATCTGACCCTTCACTATGGTCATTCGCAAATTCTCCACGGCATTTCGATGGAGGCGGCACAGGGCGAAGTGACCTGCGTGATGGGCACCAACGGGGTCGGCAAAACAAGTCTGATCAAGGCGATCTCGGGCACGCATCCACGTTCGGGCGGTCGGATGGAGTTGAATGGGGAAAACCTGGGTATCCTTCCGGCACATCGGATGGCTTGGAAAGGCGTGGCCTATGTCCCTCAAGGGCGCGAGATTTTCCCCCTGCTGACCGTGCGTGAGAATCTTGAGACGGGATTTGCCTGTCTTCCGACCAGCGAGCACTACGTCCCAGACGAGATATTTGAGCTGTTTCCAGTGCTCAAACAGATGCAGAATCGGCGCGGCGGTGACTTGTCTGGCGGCCAGCAGCAACAACTGGCGATTGCGCGTGCACTGATCACCAAGCCCAAACTCTTGTTGCTGGACGAGCCGACAGAAGGCATCCAGCCCAACATCATCCAGCAAATCGGAGAGGTCATACGCCACCTTCGTTCCAAGAGTGAAATGGCGATTGTGCTTGTCGAGCAGTATTTCGACTTTGCCTACGATCTTGCAGACCGTTTCGTCGTGCTAAGGCGTGGCGAAATACTGATGAAGGGAAGCAGGCAGGAACTTTCACGCGATCAGGTTCTGCAGGGCGTCACCGTATAGAACGCACTTTCAGGCAATTTTTAGAACCGCCTCGTGGAAACGGGGCGGTTTTCCCGTCTGATGTTAAAGATTTCTTAAGAATCACATCCCGACTCGTCCTCTGACGACCGGGTTTTGGACACAAATCTGCCCAAAACGAACAAAAATTCCCGTTATGCGGGAATTCCTTTTCGTTTGAGGGGAGGTTTGGGCGTCAAACAATTGGTAACGATTTTATTAACGGGGATGTCTGCCTCGTGTGTGTGCGAATTTCGCACTTGGTAAAACAGTCTGGAGTAAAAATTATGTCGAATACTATTCGCAAGTTCTTTCTGAAGCTGCGCAAAGACGAGCGCGGAGCGACCCTGGTGGAATATGGTATCGCCCTGCTGGTCGCGATCGTTGCCGGTGGCGGCGTTCTGATCACCGTTGCACAAAGCACCAGCTCTAACTTCGTAGAAGCAGATGGTGCTATCACTGCACGTACAGCGACCCCAACAACGCCGTAAACCAGTGGTTTACCACTCGGGCGCGGCTTATTCTTGTCAGTTGGCAGCGCGCTCGAGCTCTTTCATTGGAAGGCCATTCAGTTGATCCCGTCTTTCAAGTGGAAAGACCAAAAAATTCAACTCTCCCGGAGCATCTGCTGGGTGAGTTGGAACATTCGACCCAAAATTGCGTCAGTGTGAATGCTGATTTGCTCAGTTTGATTGAAGATCGCCCAAACCTGACAGCCAAAGCTAACTTCGGAAATTGGAGGGCAAAATGCGCGTTAAGTCTTTTATGATGACAGTCTTCGGTGTCGCCTTAGCAGGTGGCGCGGTGTTCTGGGCAAAGGACCAGCTTGAGAGAAACCAAGCTCAGGAAGCGGAAAGCGCTATCGTGCGCGTCGTTGCTGTTGCAGAGGATATTCCGTTCGGCAACCCGATTGAGGGACACAAGCTGACCACGATTGATTGGCCTGCTGACTCCGTGCCGTCCGGGGTCTTCACCAACTTTGAGGACGTAGTTCCACCGGTCGGCGGAGAGCCGCGCCGTGCCAAACGCGCCTTGGCTCAAGGGGAAATCCTTTTGATCTCAAAGGTTTCGGAATTCGGTGAAAAAGTAACGATTGTTCAGACGCTTGGTGAAGGTAATCGCGCAATGGCGATCAGCGTTAACGCCCAGACAGGCGTTGGCGGGTTTGTGACGCCGGGTGACTTTGTCGACATCGTTTTGACGCGGGGCAGAGACGCTGAGCTGCGTGCTCTGACCATCCTGCAGAATATCCGTGTCATCGGGGTCGACCAGAAAAACGATGAAGAATTGGATCAGCCAGGGGTCGCTCGTACTGTGACTGTCGAAGTGACGCCTGATGAGAGCCAGCGACTGGCCCTTGCTCAAAAAGCCGGTCAGCTGAGCCTGTCTCTGCGGTCGCTCGATGAACTTGACGATGAACCGCTGGAAACCGTCCGCCTAAGCGACATCCTGCTGGAAAAATCGCCGGTTGATGATGGAACGCCTCAGCCGATCGTCAAAGTACGCCGTGGAATTTCCGATGTTCAGGAAGTGCCGGTGGCCGACAATACACGTGAAGAAGAAGTGCCCGTTACAGATACGTCCAGCGCCGTGAACTAAAGCGCACCGAGTTAAGGAGGGTTAACGATGTTCTCGCTAAGCAAGTTCAAGAAAAAAGAAGACGGTACGATCCTGATCTTTGTCGCCTTGTGCTTAGCCATGATCGTCGGGTTTGCCGCGCTAACCTTTGACTTGGGCCGCATGGCCTCGACCCAAACCGACCTACAGGCTTATGCCGATCACGTCGCATTGGCCGCCGCTGGAGAGTTGGACGGAAACGCGGACGCAATCACTCGTTCCACAAATGCTGCCGGGGCGATGATCGTAGACAAACAGTTCTTTGCCGAGGGTGATCAGACCCTGGACTCGGCTGCGGATTTCTCACTGCGTTTTCTGACTGGTCTGCCGGACCCGGACGATGATCCTGAAGATTATGACTCTGTCGATAGTTTTGTTACAACGGATCCCACTCTGGCCGTAATGGTCGAGGTGACAGCCACGCCCAGAACAGTTTTCCTGCCATTCGCCCGAGCCTTGGCGACCCTGGTAGGAGCTGCCGCTCCAAACGAACAGATCAGCGCACAGGCCATCGCGGGTTACACGTCTTATGCCTGCGATGTGACGCCGCTGATGTTCTGTATTCCTCGGGGTTGGTCTTCCAGCGATCCTAAGGTTGTTGGGTCGACCATCAAATTGCGTACCGGTGGGAATAGTTCTGCGTGGGGGCCGGGGAATTTCGGGTTCCTTGACCCGGAGAATTTTATCAACCCGAATGGTCCTTGTAAAGAATTGACCGGCTCCAAACTCTATATCTGCTTGATCGCGGCAAACGGCAACTTGACCAAATGCATTGCCCAACGCGGTGTCAACACCGAGCCAGGTCAAAGGAACGGGATCGGCAGTGCCATCTACAATTCGCGCTTTGACATGTTCGATGCGACGATGAAGGGCTTCAAAGATGATGCTGCGTATGCGCCTGGACCCCAAGTGATTTCCGGTTGGGAAAACAAAGGCGGTAGCTGCCTTGGCAACAACCCGACGCGATCTACTGATACGATGCCTTTCCCGCCCGATGACTGTTTTGCAGAAAATACCTGTGCTTCGGCGGTTCCAAATGGCGCTGGTCGGTTTGGGGATGGTGACTGGGATGAGGGCAAAAGCGACTACCTCGCCCTGAACTATGGCACTGGTCTTGACCCTGAAAATAGTCCCCTGAAACAGCATCCATTAATTGAAAATGGATCTATCGTGATGCCGGCAGGTGACACTCGTTATCAAATGTATCTTGATGAGATCGAAAAGTTTAAGAATGAGACGACCATTCTTGAAAATCGGAGTGAGACTGGTCGAGCGCAATGTTCCAAGCAACCCAGTTCCGATCCTGATCGCAGAACCTTTATCGCTGCCGCGATCAATTGCGACGACAACCCAGTGGCAGGTCGTGCAGAGAACGTCCCGGTCCAGGAATTTGTGAAAGTGTTCCTGATCCAGCCGCTTGAGGAATCCACTGGCAGTGATTTTGACATCTACGTTGAGGTTGTCGAGAAAGTTGGTGGTGCAGGTACTAGCACCGAAGAAGGTATCTTCCGCGATGTCGTGAGGTTGTACCGGTGAGACGTCTGATTGCACATATCACGCGGCTCAAGCGTTGTGACGCTGGCGCACCGATGGTTGAATTCGCCATGGTCCTTCCTCTGATACTGCTGTTTCTCGCAGTGATCATCGAAGGGGGGCGCATCACCTGGATTCATCAGGCGACGGCGGCGGGTGTTCGGGATGCGTCCCGAATGGTCGCACGTATTGCGCCTGTGAACTTGTGCGGCACTGGACCCGGCGCTGGAACCGTTGCGAATTATGATCTGCTGGTGACTGATATCGTAACCAAACAATTGGGTGGCTCGTCGATCATGCCGGGGGGGGTGAACATAGTGGATGTCACCCCGACGTGCATTCCCCGGACGGGAACGTACCGCGTAAGCCCGGCATCCGTTGTTCAGGTCACAGCAGAGATCGAAATCGATTATCTTTTTGGCGGAATATTTGGCTGGTTTGGTGACTCACTAACTTCGTTGACCGCAGAAATCTCGGATCAAAGCAGGGTGTATGGCGTATGAAACGGTTTGCACAAATCCCCCGCAGATTTTGGCGTCAGGAACGTGGATCGGCTCTGGTCGAGTTGGCCATCGTTATCCCGCTGTTTTTGCTTCTGATTTTCGGAGTGGTGGACTATGGTCGCCTGTTCTGGTCAACGACCGCCGCGCAGAAGGCTATGCACACGGCCGCCAGACTTGCGACCGTTGGCCCGCCTTTGTGCGGAATTCTTCCCCCGGAACATGAGCTGGCAGGTGGTGTGACCACCAACCCTAGATTTGGGACTTTGTGTAGAACAGGTGGCTCAGGTGGTATTTGTGTTGACGAAAGCAAAACAGGGAATCTGCCAGAGCCGTGCACCTTAGATACGTCAACGCCGTATGGAGCCCGCATCTGGGATGAGATTGGGCCTTTGCTGCCGCCGGGTTCGTCCCCTGCCAATGTTCAGTTTACCTATTCGCATGATTGGCGGCTTGGTTTCCTGGGTGGCCCCTACACGCCAGTTGTCACGGCGGACCTTATCGAAGTTGATTTTGATTTTGTAATGCCACTGGCGGGACTGGCTGCATTTGCAGCACGCAATCCTGCGGTCACGTCCAATACCCCAAACAGCATTTCCCTTCCCGCCATGAGCACTTCGGTCCCTGCCGAGGACCTTGCTGTAGGTGACGGGGTGGTAGAGTGAGGAGAAAGATAATGAGTTCCAAGCAGATTTCCGTATTGCTGATTTCGCCTGATGAACAGATCTATTCGGCTATCGAAGGATCGCTGGCTGATCAGGACAACTGCGAGTTCACGGGCCGAAAGGATACGGTGGAAGGCGTAAACGGGTCGGCAATCTCACTTACTGCGCTGCATGACGTGGTCCTTTTTGATGTCGACGAAACGTCCGACAATATGCTCAACACGGCGCAATCGATTTGCGACGCGCGTATGCCGAACGCAATCATTATCGCACTGGCCCCCGAGGATCTGCCGCTTGAAAAGGCCCGGCAGCTCAAGAAGCTGGGCGTGGATGACGTGCTGCCCCGAAAGGCGATCAACGAAGAGATCGTCCCGCAGGTAGACGCAATCCGGGCTCGCCGCCAGGCGCAGTTGCCTGCTGTTTGGGGCGGTCAGGCGACTCTCGGCAAAGTTATTGCCGTAGCGAAGTCCCGAGGTGGGGTCGGGTCTTCGCTCGTTGCCGCAAACATGGCCAACGAGTTGCAGTGCAAGGAAGGTTTCTTCAAGAAAAAGGCCGCGAACGAAGTTGCGGTTGTGGACCTCGATTTCCAGTTCGGCTCCATTGCGGCCTTGATGGATGTGGAAGAAAGCGACGCGATGTGGCGGATGGCGATGGAAGAAAGCATCCCCGATTCCGCATTTCTTGAGCAAGCCATTACAAAAGCGCCCTGCGGCGTGGACGTATTGGCCGCGCCTTCGCGCTATGGCCCGCTATCTGCCATCAAAGAGGAACAGATTTCCGCGATCCTTGATAGCCTGAAGCGCACCCATGACTATGTCGTTGTCGACCTGCCGCGTGCGCTTGTGGAATGGATTACTCCGGTGTTGGCGCAGGCCGACAGACTGTACCTTGTGACGGATGTAGCGGTTCCCTCGGTGCGTTCAGCACGCAAACTGATGGATTTCTATCAGGCTGAAAACCCGTCCATTGATATCCAACTGGTCGCTAGCCTTGAGAAAAAGCCGCTATTCCCCGCTGCGCATCATCGCGCTGCCGCGAAACTGCTGGAACAGGACTTCGCCTATTGGGTGCCAAAGGATGACCGTACCGTGCGTGAATCCGTTGATCGCGGCATTCCTCTGCAGGACGTTTCAAACAGGGCACCTGCGACGCGGGCGATCAAGAAGCTGGCCGATGAAACCCGTATCTCTATGCCTCCTCGTGTGGGCAAGTGATCGTTCATCAGAAAAAGACGTGAAATAACAAGTAGTAAGGGTTGGAATATGTTTCGTGAATTTGACAGAACAGGTCGCACGTCCGCTGGCGCAGCCAAGGTTGTGCCTTTGGACACGAAGCAGGTTCCCGACAACGTGTCGGATATTGCTGCATTTGATGCCGAGAAAAAGGCAAATCAACAAGCGTTGGAACTGGATCGAATTGATCTGAAGGCGCGGATGCACAACTCTTTGCTGGACAAGCTGAACCTGGCAGTAATCGACAAGGTCGAGGAGGACACACTCCGCGGTGAAATCGGCAGGCACGCGACCGAGCTTTTGCGCGCCGAAGGCCGCGCCATGCGCAGCGAAGAAGTCAAGCTGTTGGTTGAGGAGTTGATGCACGAGGTGCTGGGGCTTGGGCCTCTGGAGCCCCTGCTGGCCGATCCGACGATCAACGACATTCTGGTCAATGGACACCAGCAGATTTTTGTTGAACGTGGAGGTATTCTTGAAAAAACCTCAGCACGTTTCCGCGACGAGCGCCACTTGCTGAGAATTATCGACAAGATTGTCAGCCGCATTGGTCGCCGTATCGATGAACGCCAGCCTTGGGTGGACGCGCGTCTCGAAGATGGTAGCCGCGTGAACGCGATTATTCGCCCCTGTGCGCTGGACGGCCCAGCCTTGTCCATTCGTAAATTTGCGCGCGTTCCCCTGACGATGCAGCGCTTGGTTCAGAACGAAGCCCTGAACGATAGCGCGGCGACCCTGTTGCGGGGATTGGTCGAAGCAAAGATGAATGTCTTGATTTCTGGCGGTACGGGTTCCGGTAAAACCACCATGCTGAACGCCCTGTCGTCGTATATTGGGGGCAGAGAGCGGATCGTTACCATCGAAGATGCCGCTGAATTGCAGTTGCAGCAGGAACACGTGCTGCGCATGGAAACACGCCCCGCGGGTCTGGACGGAACCGGCGCAGTTGCACAGCGTGACCTTGTCCGAAATGCGCTGCGGATGCGACCCGACCGCATCATCGTTGGCGAGGTTCGCGGTTCAGAAGCCTTTGACATGTTGCAGGCGATGAACACCGGTCACGACGGTTCGATGACCACGGTACACGCCAACAGCCCACGGGATGCATTGTCGCGTGTTGAGCAGATGGTTCAGATGGGCGGAATGGAGCTTCCACACTCGGCGATCCGGGCGACCATCGCCTCGGCCATCAATTTCGTGCTGCAGCTGAATCGTTTGTCCGACGGGACACGTCGTGTGACTTCCATTGCCGAGGTAACCGGTATGGAAGGCGATATTGTCACCATGCAGGACATTTTTGTCTTTAAACGCGAAGGCAAAGACGAAAATGGCAAGGTTCTGGGGCGCTTTATGGCTACTGGTATTCGTCCGAAATCCAGTGATGCCTTGGCTGCCGCCGGGATCGACCTGTCCTCTGTCAAGTTCAACTGAGGAGATCAGACATGTTCGAGCAAATTCGGTCTTTCTTTGAGAACCTAAATCTTAACGCCGTCATGGGCCCAGAGATGGAAGTGGCCGGGTTTGACGTTCGATTTGTTCTGGCTTTGGCGATCTTTATCGGCGCCTTGATTGCTTTTGAAGGAATTCGACAATTCCTCAAGCGCGGTGAAAACCGGGATGAGGCAATCAACCGCCGGATTCAGATGTTGAATGAAGGCAAAACGGGCGAAGATGTCCTGAGCCTTCTCAAGCCTCAAGAAGCCAGGCCGTTTCTGCGAAAGTTCCCTTTCGTGGGCGACTTGCCAGCCGCGCTGAAGGCTTCGGGCCTGAATATGGTTCCCGAGATGTTCTTGATTGGTTGCGGTGCGGCATTCCTGATCTGTGCGATTGGCGGGTCCATGGTTGCCAATCCGCTTCATGTGATCCCGATTTCCGCGTTTGTTTTCCTGATTGGGCCTTTGATGGCCTTGGGGGCCACGCTTCAACAGCGCAAGGCAGCCTTGATCAAGCAACTTCCCGATGCTTTGGATCTCATGTCGCGCGGGCTCAAGGTGGGACATCCTCTCAACGCGACTCTGCAAAGCGTCGCAGAGGAGATGCCGGATCCGATTGGAACTGAATTTGGATTGGTTGTTGACCAGGTCGCTTTTGGTGAAGAGCTTACGACAGCCATGAAAAGCATGGCCGACCGTATCGACGAAGAAGATGTTCGGTATTTGGCCGTCGCATTGATGATGCAGCACGGTTCAGGTGGTGATCTTGCGGGTATTCTTAGAACGCTCGCGCGGGTGATCCGAGCGCGCATGTCCTTGCGACGCAAAATCAAGGCGATCTCAGCCGAAGGCCGTATGACCGCCTATATTCTGTCGGCCATTCCTGTCGCAATCGCCGTTTTCATGACAATCCTTACGCCGTCTTATTACGGCGATGTCATGGATGCTCCGGCGTTTTGGCCGGTTATGAGCGTCATTGCGGTTGCGGTCGTCCTGAACGCTATCGTGATGTTTAAGCTCGTGAATTTCCGGATATAAGGGGTATTTGCGATGGAGTATTTCAATTCACTTCTCGACGGCGGATGGGTAACTCAAGCTCTGATCCTCGCCTTGGTTCTAGTTGGTGCAATTATTGCCTTTCTGGGGATTTCGTCATCGCTGAGCGAGCGGTCTACGGCCGCCGAACGCATGATGCCAACCCGACAGCGTCAGAATCTTTCAAGGGCCATCCCGGACAAGGTCGAAGGAGATGAGCCCACCGGACTGAGCGCTGCCCTTATTCCAAGTGACGCCAGCGTGCGTTTTGAAGTTGGCCAGGTCTTGGCGAAATCGGGCTTTCGCGGAAAAAACGCGATCGCCGGATACTATATGCTTCGTCTATTGCTGGCGACATCTTTGCCGCTGTTGTTCATTCTTCTGCTGAACTGGCAGCCTGCGAACAGCATTGGCTTCTCCGTCGGCGAATATATGTCCAGCCTGAACATGTTGGAAATCATGCGGAATGTGGCCATCCTATGTGGGATCGGCTTCTTTGCTCCGCATTATTGGATGGAAGCGCGCATCAAAGAGCGCAGGCGCCTTATGGAAAATGCGTTTCCCAATATGCTGGACCTTCTTCAAATCGGCGTTGAAGCAGGAATGGGCTTTGATCAGGCGTTGCTGAAAGTCGCTGTAGAAATGCAGCTGGTTTCCCCGGAAATGTCCGAGGAAATCCTGATTGCCTTGAGCGAGATCCAAGCTGGACGAGATCGGGACACCGCCTTGATGCGCATGGCCCGTCGCACAGGCATCGAGGAGATGAGCTCATTCGTCAGCGTCGTGCTGCAGTCGACCCGGTTCGGGGTGCCTCTTGCCTCTGCTCTCAACACTTATGCAGAAGAGATGCGCGAGCTTCGTGAACTGCGTGCGCAGGAGATGGCGAACAAGCTGCCGGTTAAAATGTCTGCGGTAATGGCCTTCCTGATGCTGCCCGCCATCGCTGGCCTCATCCTGGCGCCCGTCTTCATTCGCTATGCAGAAGCATTTGGTGGCTGATCGTTAGCGTGTCATCTGCAATATAGACAGCGCGATCAGAACCAAACCCGAAGACCCGATTGCGATGCCCATTGGAAACTCGCGTGACTGGGCGGTGGACTTGAAGCGCGGCGAAGCGCTGCTGGCAAAACGCCTAAACAGAGACATCGCAACCAGCCCAACGGCCATCGCAGCCGCAAACAGCAAAAGGTAATAAGACACGACATCTGGCGGGATGGTCAGGAATACAACGGGCAGCATTTTGGCGTCTCCGCCACCCAGCCAATTGATGGCGAAAAGGGTTAGGCAAATAACAAAGCATGCCCCACCGATTAAAAGGCGAATAAGCAGATCATTCCATTCCAGAAATGGTGCTGCTGCAACAAATACGACAATGCCGGCGATACAGTACGAGTTCGGAATCCGGAGTTGGGTAAAGTCCGTCCACGCCATAGCTACGAAAAGTGGCGCAAACAACCAAAGAGAAAGCCAATTCTGCCAGTCGTGTTCAGGCATCAAGCCCTTGCCTGATGCTGCTTTCCGTGCAGTGCTTCGCGTTCCTCAACCGATACCAAGCGGCGTGCCAGCATGTGAAAATTATCCAAACCAGTTTTCGAGTAGATATGCTTCAAATGCGTTCTAACGGTTGCCGGGCCAATTCCAAGCTCTTCGCCGATCCCCTGAGGAGAAATGCCGCGAGAGACCAGCGTGCACACACGCCATTCCGCGCGCGTCAATCCAGCCGGGTTTCCGGTGCTGAGGATCGGAGTGTCCGTAGCGCTTTTCCGGATTGTAGACACCGTTTGACGAGACAAGGCTTCGGTGACCAAACCCGGTCGGCGGCTTTGGTACGTTTCCGATAGCTGCGGAGCGATTTGTTCAATAGCTTCCTTGAACCCAGGTTCCGGGTTTTGCGCGAAATGCAGCTCAAGAAAGTCGATTTCACCGCCTTGATGGTCCAGGCAGACAAACAGGATGTCTCTTACCTTTCGGTGAGATACCCAGTCGACCAGGACGGCTGACAAGTTGCCGGGGTCTTCTCCGTCATCTTGCAGGCTGAAAACAGAAGCGCGCTTGGGCATATTGCGGAAAGAACCCAGCGCATCATTCGCAAAAGACAGGAACAGCGGACGGCTGACCGTGGGGTCGTGCGTATCTGCCCTGGCGGCCACACGATGTGCGCCTTTGTTAAGCCACAGCCGACTGATTACACCACATTCAGCGCCGAAGGCTTCAACAATACCTTTCAGCGCGGCGTCCAATACCAGACCGCCCTGGCTCCAGTGAATGAAATTGATGATGGCTCTTGCGTGAAGTGCGTTTGGCAGCCACACCCCGCTATGAGCTTTCCCCCCATCCATGTCACACCGTTCCGTTACTTGTTACAAAAAAAATTACAGGCTTATGATTTATAATGTCTTTTCACTTCTACCGATTCTTCCCGGCCTTCTAGAATTATCATCAAAAAATTAACCCAAAATTAATTTCCACTAAATTCGAGGGCATCTGATGGAAGCTGTGACTAATTAGTCGCCGTGGCGGTGACAATGCCTCCGTGGGCGCGGCACTGTACCCTAATCGGGGTCTGCGGATGCGCCTGGAAAATACCTTTTCCGTCACTGTCTGCGGCGATTTTTCGGTTTTCAGGTCCGGCTTGGCCCTCAGATTTGAGCGTGGGACTTGCATGAAAACAAGTGGCGGGCTTGGTCTGGAAATTCCAATTTTGCACTACGCTCTGGTTCCTTTGGACCAAATTGGTTGAAGGCTTGTGGAAAAATATTTGTTCTGCTCGGTGCAGCGACCCATGGAATTTACTAATTATCCAAACAAAAATAAGGGCTAACCGATAGCTGATGAATAAATGGTTACAGATTTTTAATCGCTCTGTGGATTTGTTTACACAAGATTCTTGCAAAATTAATGGGTTGTTGTGAATTTTTCAGAAGCGCCTCCATACTTGCCTTACGCAGAAATGCGATTTCGTCCGATGGAAGAGGAGCCAGAGGGCGGAAAACGGGAAATGGGAGGAATTAATGACTAATAAATCTGTCACACGCCGCGGCGTGCTGAAGTCCGGTGCCGTCGCGGGGACCGGTCTGGCCCTGCCAACGATCTTTACGGCTTCGTCGGCTGCTGCCTACACCAACGAACCGACAGGGTCCTCTGTCACTTTGGGGTTTAACGTCCCTCAGACGGGTCCTTACGCTGAAGAAGGCAATGACGAACTGCTGGCGCAACAGCTGGCGGTCGAGCATCTGAATGGCGAAGGCGACGGAGGCTGCCTGAACACGTTCTCGTCCAAGGCTCTGCAGGGGAACGGTATCCTCGGCAAGAAGGTCGAGTTCGTCACGGGCGACACGCAGACCAAATCGGATGCCGCACGCGCATCGGCCAAGTCGATGATCGAAAAAGACGGCGCGATCATGATCAACGGCGGCTCGTCCTCGGGCGTGGCTGTTGCGGTTCAGGGTCTCTGCCAAGAAGCAGGCGTGATCTTCATGGCTGGCCTGACCCATGCCAATGACACCACCGGCAAGGACAAGAAGGCCAACGGCTTCCGTCACTTCTTCAACGCCTATATGTCGGGTGCAGCCCTTGCACCGGTGCTGGCGGCCGAGATGGGCAACGAACGCCGCGCCTATCACCTGACGGCAGACTACAACTGGGGCTGGACCCAGGAAGAGTCGATCGTCGCCTCGACCGAAGCCTTGGGATGGGAAACGGTCAACACGGTCAAAACACCACTCGCGTCGACAGACTTCTCGTCTTACATCGCTCCGGTTCTGAACTCGGGCGCGGACGTGCTGGTTCTGAACCACTATGGCGGTAACATGGTGAACTCGCTGACCAATGCGATTCAGTTCGGCCTTCTGGACAAGGTGGCCAACGGCAAGGACTTCAAGATCGTCGTGCCGCTCTATTCCGAGCTGATGGCCGCGGGTGCGGGCGAGAACATCAAAGGTGTTCTGGGGTCGATGAACTGGAACTGGCAGCTACAGGATGAAGGCACCAAAGCCTTTGTGAAGTCCTTTGGTGAGAAGTATGGCAAACCGCCGTCCAACTCGGCCCAGACCTGTTATGCGCAGACACTGCTATATGCGGATGCCTGTGAGCGTGCGGGAACCTTCAATCCCTGTGGTGTTGTCGAAGCTCTGGAAGATTTCGAGTTCGACGGATTGGGCAACGGTCCGACCTGGTATCGCGGTGCTGACCACCAGTGCTTCAAGGATGTGCTGGTTGTGCGGGGCAATGAGAACCCGACCAACGAGTATGACACGCTGGAAATCGTTGAGATCACGCCACGTGCGCAGGTTGAATACGATCCCGAGCACCCAATGTTCGCCGGTGGCGAGCTGGGTCAGTGCAACCCGGGCGCATAAACCTGAGGTAAAGGTCTGGCTGCCTGACGGCGGCCAGACGTTTTTGGCAGGCTCGACGGCCTGCTGAACCACTCAATCCAAGCTGACCAATCTCGAGGTGGGGCCAATGGACGCCATCCTATTGCAAATTCTGAACGGTCTGGACAAAGGGTCGGCCTATGCGCTTATCGCATTGGGTCTGACGCTGATTTTCGGAACGCTGGGGGTTGTGAACTTTGCGCACGGGGCGCTGTTCATGATCGGCGCGTTCTGCGCCGTGACCCTGCAAAAGCTCATGAATCTGAGCTTTGAAACCGTTGACGAAACCCAAACGGACTTTCTGGGCAACCCGCTGAAAGTTGAAACGCCCTATGTCGAGGCTTGGTTCGGACCCGAGGTCGGAGCGAGCATCATCGACTGGTCTGTTCCTCTGGCGATCCTGTTTGCCATTCCGATCATGCTGTTTGTCGGATACGTGATGGAACGCGGCTTGATCAAACATTTCTACAAGCGCCCGCACGCGGATCAGATCCTGGTGACCTTTGGCCTCGCCATCGTTCTGCAAGAGATCGTCAAGTATTTCTTCGGTGCAAACCCGATCCAGACCCCGCCGCCTGACGCGCTGAGCGGTTCGGTCGATCTGGGGACCATGATCGGCTTTGACCCGAACGCGATCATCTATCCGATCTGGCGACTGGTCTATTTCGGGTTTGCTGTTGCTATCATCGGCGCCGTGTTCTCGTTCCTGCAGTTCACCACCTTTGGTATGGTCGTGCGGGCAGGAATGGCTGACCGCGAAACCGTGGGCCTGCTGGGTATCAATATCGACCGGCGCTTTACCATCATGTTCGGTATCGCCGCAGCGGTCGCTGGGTTGGCCGGGGTGATGTACGGGCCGCTCAATCCGCCGAATTACCACATGGGTATGGATTTTCTGGTCCTGAGCTTTGTTGTGGTTGTTGTGGGCGGCATGGGATCGCTGCCCGGAGCGGTGCTTGCCGGGTTCCTGCTGGGTATCCTTGAAAGCTTTGCTTCGACCACCTGGGCCACGACCACGATACCGGGCATCAACCAGATCATCATTTACCTTGTCGCCATCATCGTGCTGCTGACGCGGCCGCGCGGTTTGATGGGGCGCAAAGGCGTGATGGAGGAATAATCAATGTTGGGACTGAACAAAAAAGACACCAGCCTGCTGATCATCGTTGCGATCCTGACCTTGCTGGCCCCCTTCATCCTGAACCCGTTCCCCGAGGGCAGCGCCATGGCGCAGTTCAACGCGGGCTACCCGGACTTGATGCAGCGCTTTGTGATCTTCGGCATCTTTGCCATTGGGTTCAACATCCTGTTCGGCCTGACCGGATACCTGTCCTTTGGCCACGCGGCCTTTCTGGGTGTGGGATCTTATTCGGCCGTGTGGATGTTCAAACTGCTCAGCTATAACGTCATCCCGGCCATCGCGCTGAGCGTCGTCGTCGCCGCGCTGTTCTCGTTGCTGATCGGCTTTGTCAGCCTGAGGCGGTCGGGCATCTACTTCTCGATCCTGACGCTGGCCTTTGCACAGATGAGCTTTGCGCTGGCCTATTCGGTGCTGTCGAACCCCAAGTTTAACCTGACCAACGGTGAAACGGGTCTGCAGGTCTATGCGGATGATCCGCAAATCCTTCAGGGGGCCAATGCGCCCGACCTTCCGCACCTGTTCGGGTTGCCGATGCGCGCGACCTACACGATGGACGTAGGCGCGTGGAGCTTCGATTTCAACGCGGGATACTATCTGTGCGCTGTGATCATGATGGTCGTGTTCTATCTGGCCATCCGCATCTTCCGTTCGCCCTTTGGCATGATGCTGCGGGCGGTGAAATCGAACCAGCAGCGGATGAACTATACCGGTCTGAACTCCAAGCCATACACGCTGGCGGCCTTTGTGATCTCGGGCATGTATGCGGGACTGGCCGGTGGTCTGATGGCCGCGATGGATCCGCTTGCCGGGGCTGAACGGATGCAGTGGACCGCGTCGGGCGAGGTGGTGCTGATGACCATTCTCGGCGGCACCGGTACATTGATCGGTCCGGTTCTGGGCGCGGGCTTCATCAAGTATTTCGAAAACATCTTCTCGAAGATCAACGACAATGTCCTGCATAGCTGGTTCGCCTTTTTGCCCGACGGCCTGGAAGACGCCGTTGTGTTCCTGATCCACCCGTTCATCGGCAAAGGCTGGCATCTGACGCTGGGTATCCTGTTCATGCTTGTCGTCATCTATCTGCCGGGCGGCCTTGTTGAAGGTGGGCAACGCTTGCTGAATTGGTTCAAGCGCAAGAAATCAGGCACCGACGACGCGCCGTCGGGCAAAACCGAACCAGCGGAATAAAGGAGGGCGATCATGGCAATTCTGCGAGTCAAAGACGTCAGTAAACGCTTTGGTGGCCTCAAGGCGCTGACGGATGTGAACCTGAGCGTCGAGGAAAACTCGGTGCACGCGATCATCGGGCCGAACGGTGCGGGCAAGTCGACGCTTCTGAACTGTCTGGTGGGCAAACTGATGCCGGATACCGGATCGGTTCTGTTCGACAACAACTCGGTCCTGGGGCTAGAGCCGTACCAGATCAACCAGATGGGCATCAGCCGCGTGTTCCAGACGCCCGAAATTTTCGGCGAACTGACGGTGATGGAAAACATGCTGATCCCGATCTTCGCCATGCGGGATGGTGCGTTTCGGATGCACGCCTATGAGACGATTGCCAACGAAAAAGAGGTCGTCGAACAGGCCGAGGCGATGCTGGTCGAGATGAACATGGCCGACAAGCGCGAGATGCACGCTGCATCCTTGTCGCGCGGCGATAAACGACGGCTTGAGATCGGCATGTGCCTCAGCCAGAACCCGCGCCTTTTGCTGCTGGATGAACCCACGGCGGGTATGGCGCGGGCCGATACCAACAACACGATCGACCTGCTGAAACAGATCAAGGATGAGCGCGACATCACCATCGCCATCATCGAACACGACATGCATGTGGTGTTCAGTCTGGCCGAACGGATCACCGTTCTGGCGCAAGGCACACCTCTGGTCGAGGACACTCCGGAAAACATCCGCGGCAACCCCAAGGTCCGCGAAGCCTATCTGGGCGAGGCAGCGTAAGGAAAAGCTATGAACGAGAAACCTGACTTTTCAAAAAACGCGAATATGGCCAGCACCGCACCTGCCTTTCTGTCGGTGTGGGACATGCATTCCTACTATGGCGAAAGCTATATCGTGCAGGGCGTCAGCTTTAACGTGCATGAGGGCGAGATTTTGGCGCTGCTCGGCCGGAACGGGGCGGGCAAGACCTCGACCCTGCGCTCGATCGCGCGGGTGGGTGAGCCCGAGGTGCGCCATGGCGAAATCTGGCTCGATCATCAGCCGCTGCACAACATGACCAGTTATGAGGCCGCGGCTGCGGGCTTGGGTCTGGTGCCCGAGGACCGCCGTATCATCCCCGGCCTGACGGTCGAGGAAAATCTGCAACTGGCGCAGATCGCGCCCCCAATCGGGTGGTCACTAGAGCGGCTTTACGAACTGTTTCCCCGTCTCGGCGAACGCCGCAAGCAAGAGGGCGTGACCCTGTCGGGCGGTGAACAGCAGATGTTGTCAATTGCCCGCGCGCTGGCCCGTGACATCAAGGTGCTATTGCTGGACGAGCCTTACGAAGGGTTGGCCCCGGTGATCGTGGATGAGATCGAAAAGACTCTGGTCCATGTCAAACAGCAGGGGATGACAACGATCATCGTCGAACAGAACGCTGTGCGTGCGCTGGAACTGGCAGACCGGGCGATCATTCTGGATACGGGCAGCATCGTTTTCGACGGCACAGCCAGCGAAGTGCTCGACAATTCCCAGTTGCGCGAAGAGTATCTGGCTATCTGACACGCGCAGAACGGCAGGATCTTTCAATTCTATCGTGGCGGGATGGGTTTTCATTCCGCCATTTTCATTTGGTGGACCGGCTGCTTTCGTACTTCTTCGGTCAAAATAACTCGAACTATCAGGTGACTATGTTGGACTACGGGAAACCCCCTATATCTTGCCCCAGCGTAAGTGGTTAACACAGGCTTATCCAAGGAATGACCACGGACAATACCACTTTCCCCTGAGGGGCTGGCGACTTACCCCCTAAGCTGGCCCCTCGCTATCACGAGGTCCGTTGGTCCATCTCATCCAGCACTTCATTTACGAGCGCAGTCAATTTGCTGGCGTGGTCATACGTGCGCGAATGTGGAATTTCTGAAACGGGTGTTTTTCGATACCCTTCCGTGAACAACAGGAACGGAACCTTCGCCCGCTGTGCTGTTTCCGCGTCAACTTCACTGTCCCCGACATAAAGGCGCGGGCCAGCGGCTGTCACCGCATCAAAGCTTGCGTTCAAATGGGCAGGGTCCGGTTTGCGGACCTGTAGCGTATCGCCTCCGAACACGGTGTCAAAATGATGGTCCAGCTTAAGGGCGCTTAGAATGTGTCGGGCAGGGGGCTCGGGTTTGTTGGTGCACACGCCAAGGACACACCCCATCTCTTGCAACTGTGCCAAGGCGTCAGCAACGCCGGGATAGGGGACCGTTCGGTCGCTTGGCGCTGCGTCGTAATATGTCAGCGTTTTTTGCGTCAGTTCTGCGTGTCGCTCGATTGGCAGCCCGCAGTGACGGATCACACGCTCGACCAGTTTTGGCAGGCCGTTGCCGACGAACTGTTGGATTGTGTTCTGCGGCAGAGGTGCCGTGTCTGTGTCCAGCAGCATCCTGTTCGCTGCGGCAGCTATGTCGGGGATGCTGTCGACTAGCGTGCCGTCCAGATCGAACATGATTGTAGCGCTCATTACTGTCTCCGCCTGTATTCGCCTGGTGGAAGACCTAGCTTGGGCAACGCCTGTGTGCAATTCCGCAAGGTCGTGCGGTCGCAATCTATTGTTGCTTGACATACCTGACTAAAATAATCAGATTAACTTTGGAGAGAGTCAGCCAGCCCGGAATCGGGTCAGCCAGATAATTGAGATGAAAACAGAACGGCTTGTCGCCTGAGAACCTCTGGAGTTGACCTGATGAATATGCAGAACCCGAATCCCAGCGAGTCTTTTGCTGTGTCTATGCTTCCGGCGCATAAGGCCGAAGACCTCACAAAAGGCGGTAATCTTGCTCATATTGAACTGGGCGATCAGCTTTACACGCTGCGCATCACCCGCGCCGGTAAATTGATCCTGACGAAATGAGCGGTTCATCTTCGCGCGGCGGAGCACCGGTCGGCCATTTGGCCGACTTGAGTCCGGTTGAGGCCGGTGCCGTGATGTACCTGCGTTTATGGAGCGATGGCGGCCAGTCCCGCGTCGATGCGGCCAGCGATTTTGAGATCGCGCTGGGTGCGGACGTCGGGCGCGCCGCCATGATGACATTGGATCGGCTGTGTTCTCTGTGCGCCCATCATGGGCGTCGGCCCTTGATCCGGCATGGGTTGAATTGTTCCTGCCTGGGTGCGGATGAAAACTGTTTCGCCCAGATGATCGCTTCGGCATCTGAAGGAGCTCGCGAGGATGCCATGATGATGGCATCGCTGATCGTGCGGGCGGATTTTGCCCCCGCATTGGCCTCGTTGTCCGAAGAATTGGGGTTGGCACTGCGCCGCATGACGTCCGAAGTTCCTATGCCGACAACAGGGCATAGAATTCCTACAGCCGTGCTGCATTAACCAGCGGGCGAGAACCCTCGGCGCTCTCCTCGTGCCGAGGGTTTTCTTATGTCAGCAGCAGCCGCATCCGGCATGGTGATGGTCATGATCACAGGTCGGGGCAGGGGAATAGTCGCCCACCTCGGTCAGAACGTCACGCAATGCCCACAGGATCATATCGACATCATCCGCCTCGATCGTCAGGGGTGGGCGGATTTTCAGGATGTTGTCCTTTGGCCCTTCGCTGCCGATCAGAATGCGGTGATCGCGCATCCGGTTTTTGACGTATTTGCAGATTTCGGTGCCTTCAGAGCCGTCGGGGTTGATCAGCTCGACCCCCAAAAACAGGCCCATGCCCCGCACATCGCCGACGCAGCCAAAATCAGCTTCGATCCCGCGCAGACCGTCCATCAGCCGATCGCCCATCGCGCGGGCATTGTCTTGCAGCCCTTCGTCATCGACGATGTCCAGCACCTCTTTCCCGATGCGGCAAGACAAGGTCGATCCGCCAAAGGTCGAGAAGAACTCGATCCCGTTGTCAAAGCTTTGCGCGATTTCCTTGGTGGTGACCAGCACACCCAGAGGGTGCCCGTTGCCAATGGGTTTGCCCATGACCACGATATCGGGCAGCGCGCCCTGATGTTCAAAGCCAAAGTAATACTCACCCAGACGCCCCAGCCCGGTCTGCACCTCGTCGGCGATACACACCCCTCCGGCGGCGCGGATTTTTTCATAAACCGCAGGCAGATACCCTTTGGGCGGGATGATCTGGCCGCCAACCGAGGGGAAGGTTTCAGCGATGAAACCGGCGATACCGTGGCCCTTGTCCTGCAAAGCGGCAATCGCAGGGTCCACAAAATCCGCGAATTTTGTGGCGCGTTCGGGATCGTCGCGTTTGAACGACCCGCGATAGTCGTCGGCCACCTCGACCAGTTCGACCCAATCCGCCTGACCCACCCCGCCGGGTTTGTTGAATTTGTAGGCCGAGATCGCAACCGCCGCGTTCGTATTCCCGTGATAGCCGTGATCCGGCGTCACGATCCCCTTGGCCCCGGTATGGGCGCGGGCCAGCCGTAGGGCCAGTTCGTTCGCTTCGGTGCCGGAATTGACGAAAAAGCAGACCTCAAGATGATCGGGTAGTTTCGACAGCACCTTGTCGGCAAACGCAGTCTGCGCCGGATGCAGATAGCGCGTGTTCGAGTTCATCCGCCGAAGCTGATCCGCAGCCACTGCCTGTATGCGTGGATGGGCATGACCCACATGAGGGACGTTGTTATAGGCGTCCAGATAGGGGCGACCCCATTCGTCGAACAGGTGGTGTTTCCACCCCCGCACCAGCATGACAGGATCGTCATAGGTCAGGCTGAGATTGCCGCCAAAATGATCATGCCGCCCCTGCAGGATCGCCCGTTTGTCGGTTGGCTGGTAGAACACCTTGTCGTCAGGCAGGTTCAGCAGCACCGCAGGGTTCGGGCAGACGGCTTGCCACAGCTCAATCTCATCCGGATCACCGACGCCGGGCCAGTTATTCTGCATACCGTCTGTGGTCATGGCCACCTGAAAGTGGACATGCGGCGCCCAGCCACCATTCTGTGAGACATCCCCAAGCCGCGCAAAGGCCGCGCCCTGTGCCACGGGGTCACCGGGTTTCAGACGATCGCAGACCTCGGTGTCAAGGTGGCCATAAAGCGTATAGAACGGATCGCCCTCGGGTGTTTCGTGGTGCAAGATCACGACACCACCGTAGTCCAGGTGCGCGTCGCGGTTCTCGACGGCTTCGACTCGTCCGCTCATCGGTGCGTGCAACACAGTTCCGGCTGGCGCAAACACATCTACAGCCAGATGAACTGTGCGCCGGTCCGACGCTTTCCATGGTCCCTTGCGGAATCCCGGTTCCGCATAGATCAGGCGCGGTTCGTTGTAATACCCCATCCACGGACCCGGCCCATTTTCCTCGCCCACACGGGCAGCTTCGGCCAAAGGCACATGGAACGGGTTCTGCGGCCATGTACAGTTTTCAACTGAAAGCGAACCCATAGGGACGTCTTGCAGGCTCTGCCCGAGCAACTCGGCGAATTGACCGCGATGATCCGTCAGATAGGCTTGGATGCGCTCAGCCCCCTCGGTCACCGGCAACCCACAAGCCACACGCAGCCGTGCAGGCATCAACGCGCCATTAACAGCCGCGTTCTCTAGGAAACGCCACGCCGGCGCCTGGCTGATCGTAACGTACGGATCATCGGGGATTTCAGCGGCCATCAGGGTCGAGTTCACAACAGAAACCGCCAGCCGCATTCGCAACAGCGGCCAGATCAGGTCCACCTCTTCCGCCCGCAATCGATTTGCCGCGTGGTATCCGCGCACCAAAGCCGCCAGCGCGCGTTCCGGTCTTGGGTGGTCCAGAACGACGTACGCGCCTGCAATCGCGAGATCGCAAATGCGTGGCGCAGCACACATGTCGCCCAGATCAATCAGGCCGGACACGGTCTGACGTTGCCCTAATTCGCCCTCGACCAACACATTGTAATCGTTTGCATCATTGTGAATTGCCTGATTGGGCAGTGCCGCCAGCGTCGATGAGATCGCGTCGAACCCGTCGCAAATTTCTGTCAAAAGCGCCCGTCGCGAAGGGTCCGTGATCGCGTCCAGCTTTTCCGAGATCCAGCCCGCCTGCGTCAGATCCCACTTAAAGCCGGTGCGGTTCAAACCGCTATGCGAAAAACCTTCCAATGCGCGATCCGTTGCCCCCAATACGCGCCCCAATTTGAGTATCAGGTCTTCGGATTTAGGTGCAGCCTTGGCGTAACACTGCCCTGGAAGGCATTCCAGCAGCCACGCCAGACGCGGCGCACCATCCTGATCGGCAATGTGTGGCAATACCACACCCTCAAGGTCTTGAATCACCTTCGGAAAGGGCAGCCCCGGCGCTGCGTGCGCGATGTGGTCCAAAGCCTCTACCTGAAGGTCCACGAACTCCTGCTCACATCCGGCCCGCATGACCTTGAGCACATAGTCCTGCCCGTTGGTGGCCTGCACCAGAAAGTTAAGATCGTATTCGCCATCCAAACGGATCAGCCGGGCGTCCAAGCCCCAATGCTGACGCAATGCGCTCGTCCAGAAATCAATCAAGTCGCTCATTTGAATTCCCGTCCCGCGTTCAGCGGGATCCTTTTCATCTGGCCCTAAATATCCTCGGGGGTGAATTGGGCCGGCGGCCCAAGAGGGGGCAGACAGCCCCCTTTCTTCATCCCAACGCGCGCAATCGTTTGATCAAGGACGAGGTGTCCCAGCGCCCACCGCCCAGCTTCTGCACATCCTTGTAGAACTGATCAACCAGGGCCGTCACAGGCAAGGACGCGCCGGTTTCATCTGCGGTGCTTAGGCAGATGCCCAAATCCTTGCGCATCCAGTCAACGGCGAAACCGTGATCGAAATGGTCGTCCAGCATGGTCTCGTACCTGTTCGCCATCTGCCAGCTTCCAGCCGCGCCCTGGCTGATCACCTCAACCACCGACCGACCGTCCAGCCCGGCTTTCTCCGCAAAATGCAGCGCTTCACTGAGACCCTGAACCAGACCGGCAATGGCGATCTGGTTGCACATCTTCGTCATCTGCCCCGCACCGCTGTCGCCGATCCGACGGCAGATTTTCGAGTATACCTGCATGATCGGCTCTGCTGTGTCATAGGCCGATTGGTCCCCGCCACACATGATCGACAAGACGCCGTTCTCAGCCCCCGCCTGTCCGCCCGAGATCGGGGCGTCGACAAAAGCGATGCCGCGTGTCTTGCCCGCGTCGTACAGTTCGCGGGTCACTTTGGCGGATACGGTCGTGTGATCAACAAAGATCGCGCCATCGGACATGCCGTGAAACGCGCCTAGTTCTCCGGTGCAGACCATGCGCAAGTCATCGTCGTTGCCGACACATGCCATGACAAATTCCGCGCCCTCGGCTGCGTCACGCGGGGTCGCTGCCATCGCGCCGCCGTGCTGGGCAACCCACGCTTCGGCTTTGGCTTTCGTCCGGTTGTAGACAGTGACGTCGTGGCCTGCCGCTTGCAGGTGACCGGCCATCGGGTAACCCATGACGCCCAAACCCAGAAACGCGATTTTTGCCATTTGGAGATCCTTTCTGATGCCCGCCCTGGATCTGTGTCACCAGGCTGGGATGTTTGCCAGAGACAAAGCAAAGCTGCGTCGAAAGAGCAACCCCGCGTCACGTTTTGCCGCCCAAATCCTGTAGGATTGGACAGTCGGGCCGATCATCTCCGGCACAAGCGTCAATCAGGTGCCCCAGCGTGTCGCGCATGGCGTTCAGGTCTGCGATTTTCGCTTCGATCTGGGCCAAATGCGCCCGCGCGACTTTCTTTACGTCGGCGCTTGCGCGGGTATCGTCCTCGTACAAGGCCATCAAGGTTCGGCAATCTTCGATGGTAAATCCCAAGGCACGGGCGCGTCCCAGGAAATTCAGCTTGTGCACATCCTGGCTGCGAAAGCGGCGGTATCCGTTGTCATCACGCAAAGGTTTGATAAGGCCGATATCTTCGTAATAACGGATCGTTTTTGCCGGCAGGCCAGTCTGGTTCGATACATCGCCGATATTCATGGTTGCACCGCCTGCGCAGTCTGGACATGTGCGCTTTCCGGCAGGCTTGCACGAACGCGGCGCAAGCGCAGGGCGTTGGTCACGACAAACACGCTAGAGAGCGCCATCGCACCTGCGGCAAGGGCTGGTGACAAAAGAGGGCCGCCAAATGGATAGAGCGCGCCCGCCGCGACCGGGATCAACAATGTGTTGTACCCGAAGGCCCACACAAGGTTCTGCCGGATGTTCCGCATGGTTCTCTGGCTGATCTCAACCGCATTCGCGACACCGCGCAAATCACCGGACATCAGAACGACATCGGCTGTTTCGATCGCTACATCCGTGCCTGTGCCGATCGCTACACCGATATCCGCAGCAGCCAGAGCGGGGGCGTCATTTATGCCGTCTCCGACAAAGGCAAGCGCGCCGAACTTGTCGCGCAGCCCGTTGATCGCCTCTAGCTTGCCGTCCGGCAGAACCTCGGCCGTAACATGATCAATGCCGAGCTTCCCAGCCAGCGCCTGCGCTGTGGCAAGGTTGTCGCCCGTGACCATCGCCAGCGTCAGGCCCATTTCGTGCAATCTGTTCAATGCCTCGACCGTGCCGGGCTTGAGCGGGTCCGAAACTGCGATCACTGCTGCCGCCTGGCCGTCAATGGCAACGAATAAAGCGGTCGCGCCTTCGGCCGCACGCAGGTCGGCTTCGGGTTTCAAATCCGATACGTCTACTTGGTTCTGTGCCATCAACCTTGGCGATCCGATCAGGACGTCATGCCCTTCGACCGATGCCCGAACACCTAGTCCGGTCAACGATTGAAAGCTGTTAACCGGTGGCAGTTCTGCTGGTCCGGCGCGCATGATCGCCGTCGCAATCGGGTGTTCGGACCGAGACTCAACGGCTGCTGCAAGGCGCAGGACGAAATTGCTGTCAAAGCCGTTCGCCGTCGAAACGCTCTCCAGCTCTGGGCGACCTCGCGTCAGCGTGCCGGTCTTGTCCAGCGCCACGACCTTGGCCTGCTGAAGCTGTTGCAGCGCATCGCCTTTGCGAAACAGAACACCCAATTCGGCAGCACGACCGGTCCCCACCATGATCGAGGTTGGCGTTGCCAAGCCCATGGCACAGGGGCACGCGATGATGAGTACGGAAACACCCGCGACCAGTGCCATTGGAAGGGCCGGCACGGGACCAAAAAGCATCCATCCTCCGATCGCCAGCGCCGCGACTGCGATTACTGCTGGTACGAACCATGAGGTGATGCGGTCGACCATTCCCTGAATCGGCAGCTTGGCGCCCTGAGCCTGCTCTACCATCCGAATGACTTGGGCAAGAACCGTATCGGCCCCGACGCGGGTTGCGCGCACGCGCAGTGCGCCGGTTCCATTGACGGTCCCCGCGACAACCTGATCTTCGGGGGACTTGCCAACCGGAACAGGCTCGCCCGTAATCATGCTTTCATCGACATAGGATGTGCCGTCCAGCACCTCGGCATCCACCGGAACGCGCTCACCCGGCCTGATTTGCAGGACATCGCCCACTACAATCTCTGTGATCGGGCGTTCGATGGTCGCGCCACCTTGTTCTATCCGAGCGGTTTTCGGTTGTAACCCGATCAGCTTTCGGATCGCTGCGCCAGTTTGCCCCTTGGCGCGGGCTTCCATAACGCGGCCCAAAAGGATGAGGACTACGATTACCGACGCGGCTTCAAAATAAACATTTGCGCTGCCCCGAGGCAGGACGTCCGGCGCGAACGTTGCAACGACCGAGTATAGATACGCAGCACCGGTTCCGATGGCGACCAGCGCGTTCATATCAGGGGCACCGCGCAGTAGCGAGGGAACACCCTTTGCGTAAAAGACCCGCCCCGGACCGAACAGGAGAACCGAAGTCAACGCGAACTGAATCAGGTGGCTGGCCTGAGTGCCGATTACAGAGTGAACCCAATGGTGAAATGCGGGGATCATGTGCCCGCCCATTTCCAGAATGAAAACGGGTAGTGCCAACGCGGCGGCAAACAATGTGGCGCGGGTCAGTGATTGCGTCTCTTGCGATTTGTTCCGGTCGCTTTGGGTTTGCTCCTCTGCCTCCACCACATATGCGGGATAACCTGCCTTGGTGCAAAGCTCCGCCAGCAGCCGAGGGGTTGTGGCCCCGTCCACATAGGTGATCACGGCGCGTTCGGTCGCGAGATTTACCTGCGCGTCGGCCACGGCAGGATCGCTTGTCAGCAGGCGTTCGATTTTTCTGACGCATGAGGCGCAGCTCATGCCTTCGATTCTCAGTATCGTATGCTCAAGCGCGGCCGGATAGCCCGCTTGGTCCAGCGCGTCTGTCAAAGCCTGCACTGGCCCCGCATAGGTGACACTTGCCGTTTCGGTTGCAAAATTCACCGAAGCCTCGGTAACGCCCGGAACGCTGGTCAGAGCGCCTTCAACGCGCCCCACGCATGAGGCGCACCCCATCCCGGTAATTTTCAACTGCAGTGTTTGCGGAACGCCCATTCGACTCGTCCTGACATATTTTGTGGCTCCTAAATGGGGGTTCCAGTCACGGGAAGGTCAAGGGGGTGCTAGTATTATTTGCGGCTGCTGAAGGAAATCAGTAGGCGGCTTTGCTATTTAGCGACTTGCGAGATGTTCCAGCAAAAGTGAGTTGTACTGAGGCGGCGGGGAACTGCGCACAGCCTCGGGGGACACAAAAAAACCCAGCATCAGAATTGCGGATGACAGGACGCAACCCGCAAGGCAAGCGAACGCGAAATTAAGTGTGTGACGCGGCATAACAATCTTCCTTGTTTCAAAGACATCGGGTCTATTCGGGAAATCGTTTTAGGTTAGACCTGCGAGCCGTTGTTTCAGATCCTCGTTTTCGGCCTGGAGTTGAGCCAGTTGTTGACCCAGGTTATTGAGATGTGGCCGTAATTCGGCCTCGGTGAAGCGCGGCGTGATATGGCGCGGACAATTCCAGTCCAGCCCCTCGACATGAATCACGACGGCGCGTTCGGCCTCAGCCTCAGCGCCTTGGGGATAGAGGCTGGCGGCTGCCTCCTTGCCTTCGTTGAATTTGACCCGACCCAGAATCTTTAGGCGTCGTCGGTTGGCGTAATCCATCAGGATCATCGCGATGCGGTCGTTGCTGTCCAAATTCCCGCGAGAGATATACTGCTTGTTTCCAGAGAAGTCTGCGTATCCGATGGTTCGGGCGTCGAGGACCTTGAGAAAACCAACGGGACCGCCGCGGTATTGCACATAGGGCCATCCGGTTTCGGACACGGTGGATTGATAGAAACCGTCCCGGGCCTCTATGAATGCCTTTTCAGCCTCGCCGATTTCATGTCCTTGCTGCGGTCCGCCTTCGATGAATTTGGCATAAGATTTTGCGGATCCCATACGCTCTTGATGTGCGCGGACAGTCGGGGTGAAGGTTAGTTCCGAGAATGCGCGTGGCATTGTAGATCCTTTCTACAGATTCAATTCGGTCAATCCGGGGTGATCTTCGGGGCGCGGGCCTCGCGGCCATTTTTGGCCATGCGCACTTTTTGCTGCGCTGTGTCCTAGGTGAACGCCGGCAGGGGAGGGCGGGTCATGTCGCGATCCATCATGCAAGCGAGGCGGCAAGCAAGGCAACGGCCAGCAGAAAGGGAACGTATTGAGGTGAGATTGGGCTGGCTCGGCGTCGCATTTGCGAACTCCTTGGTTTACTGATCGGTACATCCTACGACTAAATGTGTACAGATCGGTAAACTATTTCAAGGTTTGATTTAAAACTTATTGTCCAATTTGGGTTTCATTGCGTGTATTTCCCTGCATTTTTCGACTTTTCTTGTTGGTGGTTGCAGTTCTCCGTCGGGAGTAATATGTACAGATCGGTACATACAGGAGCAGTGGCATGCGCCCCAATAAACGAGACGAATTGGTCCGCAAGGCTTTGCAAGTCTTCTATCGTGACGGATTCCACGCCACCGGTATGGATAAGCTGGTTGCCGAGACTGGCGTGTCCAAAACCTCGATGTACAAGCATTTTCGCACCAAAGAAGAACTGATCCTCGCCGCGCTGCGCCTGCGGGACGAAAACTTCCGAAATTGGTTCCTGCGTCGAATTGAAGACCTTGCGGATACGCCGGCCGACCAGTTGATCGCAAGTTTCGACGCTCTGGGAGAGTGGTTCGCAGAGGACGGTTTCCGCGGGTGCATGTTCATAAAGGCGGGCGCAGAGTTTCAGGACAAAGATCACCCGATTCACGTTCAGGCCGCTGAACATAAACGCCTGCTGCTTGAGTATTTCACTGACTTGGCGCGCAAGGCCGGTGCCGAGGATCCGGCCGCCTTGGCATGTCAGATCCTGTTGTTGAAGGAGGGCGCTATCGTGACTGCGGTTCTTCTTGAAAGTTGCGATCCGGCCCAGGACGCCAAGGCAGCCGCGAAGGTGCTTTTGGATCGTGCTTTGGCCTGATGTCGCATCCTCAGAGGGTCGATTGCCCAAAAGACGTTGCGTAGCACGTCTCGGGACACATTGGATCGAATGAAAACCACGGCTACCTTGCCCCGAAAGTTGAATCGGGAGGACGCGCGATGTCGCTATTTACCACAACCGCTGGCTGGGTGACTGAAGAACACCATATGTTCGCTGAAATGGCGGATCGGTTCATGGATGATGAGCTGGTGCCAAATATCGAGCGCTGGAACGAAAATGGCGTGGTCGAGCGTGAGTTCTGGCGCAAGGCTGGCGACATGGGGTTGATGGCGGGGGCCATCTCGGAAGAACACGGCGGCGTCGGCGGCGGCATCGGATTTGACGCTGTCACGATGTATGCGCAGACGTCGCACGGGGATTCCGGCTGGGGTTATGCGATTCAGTCGATCGTGACTCATTACATCTCGGCCTATGGCAGCGAGGATCAAAAGCAGAAATGGTTGCCGAAACTGGCTTCGGGCGAGATGGTCGGCGCGTTGGCGATGACGGAACCTGGCACTGGATCGGATGTGCAGGCCGTGCGAACAACGGCAGAAAAGGATGGCAATTCCTACCGCCTGAACGGGTCCAAGATTTTCATTACGAACGGCCAAACTGCGGACCTGATCCTTGTTGCGGCGAAGACCGACAAGAGCCTCGGTGCCAAGGGAGTGTCACTTGTTGCCGTAGAGACTGGTGGCGCAGAAGGATTCCGAAAAGGGCGCAACCTCAAGAAGTTGGGTATGAAGTCCAACGATACGGCTGAGCTGTTCTTCGAGGATGTCAAAGTTCCGATGACAAACCTGCTTGGCCCGGAAGAGGGGCAGGGCTTTTATCAGATGATGAAGCAGTTGCCGTGGGAGCGTATGACCATTGCAATCGGCGCGCTTGGCGCGATCGATTTCGCCATTGCTGAAACGGTAAAGTACACCCAAGAGCGCAAGGCCTTCGGGCAGCGCGTGATGGACTTTCAGAACACTCGCTTCAAGCTGGCAGAGTGCAAGACCAAGGCTGAACTGCTTCGTAGTTTTGTCAACGATTGCATCGCGCGGCTAGAGGCGGGCACGCTGGATGCGGCTACGGCTTCCATGGCCAAGTACTGGGGTTCGGAAGTGCAGAACGAAGTCATGCACGAATGTCTCCAGCTTTTTGGAGGCTATGGTTTCATGATGGAGTATCCTATTGCCCGCCTGTATGCCGATGCGCGGGTGCAAATGATCTATGGCGGGACAAACGAGATCATGAAGGAGCTCATCGCCCGTTCTCTGGACAATTGATGACAGCCGGCGGTCTCCCGCCCGTCGTCTATGTTTCTTAGGAAACATCTCCTCCCGTTGGGCAGGGCAAGCGCGGACGCAGTCCGCGCGTGCCCTGCCCCTCTCCGCCGTCCGCAGGACGCAAGGTCGAAGGCCGCGCAGTTTTGAGGGGTAGGACCTTATTCTTGGGGAATTGAAGCGGTTTGTTCCTGCAGCCAAAGGCGGAAGGATTTCAGCGGTTCGGATTCTGCCCGGGACTGCGGCCAGACAAGATAGAAATTGCCCAAGCTGAAACCTGGCCCGCGCCAAGCGAGAACAAGCCGCCCGGTTCTCAGGTCGTCTTCGACAAGGTAGCTGGGCAGCAGTGCGACCCCCAGCCCGTGGATGGTTGCCTGACCCATCGTCGCGAATTGATCGAACAGCATCCCTTTGATGCCAGCGACGTCCCGTCCTTGCATGGCGAACCATTTTTCCCACGCATCCGGCCGTGTTTCCAACTGCAACAGGGGCGCGTCCAGCAGCCATTCGATGTTGTCGTTCTTTGCCGGCAGCAGGGACGGAGCGCAGACCGGCAGGACATCTTCTCGCATGATCGGCAGGTAGTTCACCCCGGTCCAGTCCTTGCGACCAAAATGAATCGCGGCGTCAAAGCGCTCTCGATCGAAATCAAAGGGGCGGAGCCTCGTGTTCAGGTTGACCGTGACCTCTGGGTGGCGTCGGGCAAAGTCCTGAAGGCGCGGAGCCAGCCAATGCATCCCGAAAGCGGGCAGGATTGAAAGGTTCAAGGACCCGCCCATCGGGTTGGCCTTGAGTTTCAGCGACGCCTGAGCCAACTGATGCAATGTCGTTCGGGCAACTTGTACATAGTCTTTCGCCGCGGGTGTTAACTGCAATCGCATCTGGGAGCGCTGGATCAGTTTGACTCCTAGTTGCTCCTCCATCGCCTTGAGCTGGCGGCTGATCGCGCTTTGTGTCAGTGACAGTTCCTCGGCGGCGGCCGAAGCGCTACCCAATCGGTCGACCGCCTCGAGCGCCAAAAGCGAGGGGATTGACGGCAAGAACCGGCGGGGCGCAATCATATGACAAATCCTCATACCTTTCGGATTCAATATCACTGGCGTTTGGAGTCTGCCAGCCCGATACAGGTGGGCAGATTCGGGTGGCCTGCCATCAGGTAAGACAATCCCGTACCGAGAAATCATGGTGCCTGCGGCTTTGTTTTGCCAATGCCGGGGGAAGTCTGCAAAAAAGGGTGGGGCGTGGTGCGGATGCTCTCGCCAAATTGAAGAATAAGAGGCCGCTGATGGATCGCGCTCAGATCGTTCACGACAATTTTCTGGCCCGGGTAGCGCAGAGGGATCTGCCAGAAGGCCCGTTGCCTTGTCCGGGACTAAGCAAGACGGATGCCGTTTCCCTGTTTCGATCGCAGGTGCTTAGTCGGGCGTTGGACCGAACCAGCCGCGCGATGCAGAAGGCGGGGCAAGGGTTTTATACCATCGGGTCATCGGGGCACGAAGGGATGGCTGCGGTGGCCCATGCGTTGCGTCCGACCGATATTGCGTTCCTGCACTACCGCGACGCGGCGTTTCAAATCGCGCGGTCCGAGCAAGTTCCGGGTCAGCAGATAGCGTGGGATATGTTGCTGAGCTTTGCCTGCTCGAAAGAAGACCCGACATCTGGCGGGCGGCACAAGGTCTTGGGCTCCAAGGTGCTGATGATCCCGCCGCAGACATCCACGATTGCAAGCCACCTGCCCAAGGCGGTCGGGGCGGCCTATTCACTGGGCGCAGCGCGACGCCACGATCCCGAACACCGGGAACTGCCTGAAGATGGTATAGCGGTGTGTTCCTTTGGCGACGCGTCGGCCAACCACTCGACAGCTCAGGGCGCGATCAACACGGCGGGGTGGACTAGTGTTCAGTCAACGCCGTTGCCGCTTTTGTTTGTGTGTGAGGATAACGGGATCGGTATTTCGGTGAAGACGCCCACCGGTTGGATACAGGCATCTATGCAGCACCGGCCGGGGATAAAGTACTTCCAAGCCGACGGGCTGGACATCTTTGAGACTTTTGCCGTGGCTAAAGAAGCCGCCGACTACGTCCGCACCCGGCGTAAGCCAGCCTTTCTGCACCTGCGCACCGTGCGGCTGTACGGTCATGCCGGGGCGGACGTGCCCACGACCTATTTGTCAAAGTCCGAAGTTGAAGCGGATGAAGCGAATGATCCCCTGCTGCATTCGGTGCGCCTGCTGGATCAGGCTGGCGCGTTGACGCCGGATCAGGCGCTGAAGATTTACAAGGACACCTGCGCGCGCACCGATCGCATCGCGGCCGAGGCCGTCACCCGTCCGCACTTGGTCAACGCGGCCGAGGTCATGGCAAGCCTGATCCCTCCGACGCGCGCCTGCAAACCGACCAATGGCCCGAGCGCAGAGGCACGTGCGACCGCGTTCGGAAGCGATATGCGCGCGATGGGCGATCCCCAGCCCATGAGCCGTCTGATCAACTGGGCGCTGACCGACTTGATGCTGGAGCATGGCGAAATCGTCTGCATGGGCGAGGATGTGGGCCGGAAGGGGGGTGTCTATGGCGTGACCCAAAAGCTGCAGCAAAGGTTCGGGCCGGATCGGGTGATTGATACGCTGCTGGATGAACAGTCAATTCTCGGGCTGGCGATCGGCATGGGGCACAACGGGTTTATCCCGATCCCCGAAATCCAGTTCCTTGCTTATTTGCACAATGCCGAAGATCAGATCAGGGGCGAGGCAGCGACTTTGCCGTTCTTCTCGAACGGTCAGTTCTCGAACCCGATGGTTCTGCGGATTGCGGGGCTGGGGTATCAGAAAGGGTTCGGAGGGCATTTCCACAACGACAACTCTCTGGCCGTTCTGCGCGATATTCCCGGGGTGATCATCGCTTGCCCGTCGACAGGATCGGACGCTGCGCAGATGCTGCGCGAATGTGTGCGGCTGGCGCGGGAAGAACAGCGCGTTGTGGTGTTTCTGGAACCCATCGCACTGTATCCCATGCGCGATCTGCACGAAGCTCAGGATGCCGGGTGGATGACGACCTATCCGTCGCCGGATCAACGTATCGCGTTGGGAGAGGTTGGGGTCCACGGTGACGGGACCGATCTGGCCATCGTCACCTATGGCAACGGGCACTATCTGTCGCAAAAGGCATTGCCGGCATTGCAGGCGGCCGGGCTAAAGCCTCGTGTCATTGATATGCGCTGGCTTGCACCCTTGCCGGCCGAAGCGCTGCGCGCGGCCACCAAAGGATGCAAGCATATCCTGATCGTGGATGAATGCCGCCGGACCGGAAGCCAGTCCGAGGGTTTGATGGCCTTTTTTACCGAAAACAGCGCCGATACCCCCATCGCACGGGTCGCAGCAGAGGACTGCTTTATCGCGACCGGCCCCGCCTATGCCGCACCGCTGCCGTCCGAGGAAAGCATCGTCGAAGCCGCGCTCAAACCGACCGGAGGTCGCCCATGACCCGCACCGCCGTTGTCATCTGCCCCGGACGGGGCACCTATAACAAGCCCGAGTTGGGATACCTACATCGCCACCACGGTAATCGCATGGACATGTTCCGCCGGTTTGACGCACTTCGCACTGAGGCCGGGCAAGAGCCTGTAACCGATCTGGACGGTGCGGCGCGCTTTGCGGTCAGCAAATACTCGCGCGGGGATGTGGCGTCGCCGTTGATCTACGCGGCATCCTTGTCGGATGCGCTGGATTTGGCTGACGATATCGAGGTGGTCGCCGTCACCGGCAATTCGATGGGATGGTACATCGCTCTGGCCGTGGGGGGCGTTTTGTCGCCCGATAACGGGTTCAACGTCGTGAACACCATGGGGACGCTGATGCAGGATCACCTGATCGGCGGGCAGCTTGTCTATCCTTTCACAGATGAGACTTGGAAAAACGATCCGGTCCGTAAGGCGGACTTGCTGGCTGATGTCGCGCGGATCAATGCGATTGACGGTCATGATCTGGCATTGTCGATCGATTTGGGGGGCATGTTGGTATTGGCGGGCAATGAGGTAGGGCTGAAAGCCTTTGAAACCTCTCAGCCTGTTGTTCAGGACCGGTTTCCGATGCGACTGGCGAACCACGCCGCATTCCACACGCATCTGCAAGCGCCCGTCGCAGCCGAGGGGCGGTTGCGTCTGGGGGTTGAACTATTCGACCAACCAACCCGACCCCTGATCGACGGGCGCGGCAAGATTTGGTGGCCCGGTGCCACGGATACGCGGGAACTTTGGGACTATACGCTGGGGCATCAGGTCACGGACGCTTACGATTTTACCCGCTCTGTACAGACAGCGGCCCGCGAATTCGCACCTGACCTTTTCATAGTCACCGGCCCCGGCGCAACGCTGGGCGGTGCGGTTGCGCAGTCACTTGTTCAGGCAAACTGGCGCGGGTTGAAGGACAAGGCCGCGTTTCAGGAACAGCAGGACACGCAGCCCATCCTTCTTGCCATGGGGCGCGAGGATCAAAGGGCCCTTGCAACCGGCTGACGCAAGCCGGATGATCCGCCCAATTTTCAAGGAGCAGCCCGTGCGCGACCACGACCATTCCCTTTGGCAAAAGACCTGCCGCGAACGGGTCGAAAGCACCGTTCTGACAGAGACTCTGACAGTCGATCTTGCGGTGATTGGCGGGGGGTATACCGGCTGTGCGGCGGCGCTGACAGCAGCGCGCGCAGGGGCGTCGGTCTGTTTGCTTGAGGCGCAAGAGATCGGGCATGGCGGATCAGGCCGCAATGTGGGTCTGGCCAATGCCGGATTGTGGCTGCCGCCCGAGGATATCCGCGCGCATCTGGGGGCAGAGTCGGGGGATCGCCTGATTAACCTACTTGCTGCTGCACCTGCCGATGTCTTTGATCTGATCGAGCGGCACGCGATTGATTGTGAACCTGTGCACAACGGAACCCTGCATTGCGCCCATTCCGGGGCGGGCATGAAAGATCTGCAAAACCGCCATGCGCAGCAACGCGCGGTGGGTGCGCCGGTTGAGTTGTTATCCGCAGAACAGACGCACCAACGTACAGGCAGCGCGGCCTTCCACGGATCCCTATTTGACCCACGGGCCGGAACCATTCAGCCGCTGGGCTATGTACGTGGGCTTGCAAGGGCCGCGTCTGAAGCCGGGGCGCAGGTTTTCACGCGTAGCCCGGTTCAGTCGCTGACACGTCACGGGGATATCTGGGTAATTGAAACGGAACGAGGGTCCGTCCGCGCCAAGGCCGTGATTCAGGCTACAAACGCCTATCATCAAGGTCTTGCGGCTTCGGCACCGGCTTATGTCCCTGTCTACTACTTCCAGTTTTCCACCGCCCCCTTGTCGGACAACCTGCGCGCCAGCATTCTGCCGGACGGTGAAGGGTGTTGGGATACCGGCCTGATCATGACCTCGTTCCGCGTCGATCAGGATGGCCGGTTCATTATCGGTGCGATGGGTGACCTTGCTCATGCAGGGGGTGGGGCACACCGGCGTTGGATCAAGCGCAAACTGGCTGAACTGTTCCCGCAACTGTCCGACCAGCCGTTGATCGAAGGGTGGCACGGGCGGATCGCGATGACCTCGGATCATATCCCCAAGATCACCGAGATTGGCCCAAATGCACTGTCTGTTCATGGGTATTCCGGGCGCGGTATCGGGCCGGGAACCGTGTTTGGCCGGTTGGTTGCTGAAAGCCTGTTGCGCGATGATCCCGATCTCTTGCCTGTCCCTTTGGTGTCGGAATACAGCGAAAGCTGGACCGGCCTGCGCCGCGCTTATTTTGAAACCGGCGCGGCGCTGACCCATTTTGTCAAAGCACGGTTTTGAACTCAGACCGACCGGGTAATACCGCCGTCAACGCGAATGTTCTGGCCCGTGATGTAGCCGCCGCCTTCTGACGCAAGCAAGGCAACGACCGAGGCGATCTCATCATAGCTGCGTCCATATCGGCCCAGAGGGATGCGGGCGCGGAAGTCCTCGTTCTCGGGCAGGCTGTCGATGAATCCGGGCAGGACGTTGTTCATGCGGATATTGTCGGCGGCGTATTTGTCCGAAAACAGCTTGGTAAAGGCGGCAAGGCCCGCGCGGAACACGCCTGAGGTTGGAAAAACAGGGTCAGGCTCGAACGCGGCAAATGTTGAGATGTTAATGATCGAGCCTCCGCCTTGCGCCTGCATGATCGGCGTCATCAGCCGCGTTGGTCGGACGGCGTTCATGAAATACACATCCATTCCCGTGTGCCAGTCGTCATCGGTCAGGTCCAGAATGGGCGCTCGCGGCCCGTGCCCCGCCGAATTTACAAGCACATCAATGCGCCCCCAATGGGCCATGGCTGCATCGACCAGTTTCTGAAGATCGTCTGTCGATTGGTTCGAGCCTGTCACACCAACCCCGCCCAGTTCATGCGCCAATGCCTCGCCTTTACCCGACGAGGACAGGATGCCCACTTTGAAACCGTCCGCGGCCAAGCGGCGGGCGGAATCTGCCCCCATGCCGCTGCCGCCTGCCGTAATAAGCGCTACTTTCGTCATCTCAAGTCTCCGGTGTCTGATGTCCTAAAGATGCGCTCTGACCGGCGGTTTGACCAATCAGTTCTTCTGCCTCTATGCTGTAGAAAAACTACAGGATAGGCCAATGGCTGCTTTGCCTCCACTGAACGCGCTCCGCGCCTTTGAATCTGCGGCCCGGCACTTGAATTTCCGGCTTGCCGCTGAGGAGCTTGGCGTCACTCAGGGCGCCGTGGCGCAGCAGGTTCGTGGGCTTGAGGCGCGACTGGCAGAAAAGCTGTTTGAACGCCTGCCGCGCGGCCTTGCGCTGACCGAGGCAGGCCGACGTTTTCACGCGCCGCTGCGCCGCGCGTTCAGGCTGATCGAAGAAGCCGTGGATGAATTGTCCAGCGAGCGGCAGGTTGTTGTTTCTGTCACACCCAGCTTCGCTTCAAAATGGCTGGTGCCGCGATTGCAAAATCTGACAGACAGGCACCCAGAGATCACGGTCAAAATCGACGCTCGGGAACGGCTGGCGGATTTCAAGGGTGACGGCGTAGACATCGCAGTGCGGCAAGGACGGGCACCGTTTGGGCCTGACTTGACATCAACCCCGTTGTTTTCAAGCGCGTTCGTGCCGGTTTGCAGTCCCGAACTGGCGCGGCAGATCACGCGGCCAGCGGACCTTTTGGACCACGTTCTTTTGAACGATACGCATGGGTTATGGCCGTTGTTTCTTGAGCGTCTCGGTCTGGCTGGCAAGCCTCGGGTGATGAGTTTCAGCCAGACGAGTCTGGCCATTGACGCCGCGGCCTCGGGGCAGGGGATTGCGCTGGCCCAAGAGCCTCTGGTCGCGTCCGAGCTATCTGCGGGGCGGCTTGTGCGACCTCTGCCGGATGTTCTGATCGAAGACCTTGGGTTCCACGTTGTCACCCCGGCAAAACCGCGGCAGCCCGAATTGGTGGCAATGATGAAAGAGTGGTTGTTGTCTCAGTCCTGAAGAGTCGCGGCTATCGTTTCTATTCTTCCACGCAACCAGCGATGTGCAGGATCATTGGCAAACCTCTGATGCCAGACCATGTAGATCGAGACCGGTTCGCAGTGAAACGGCAAAGGCGCGCAATCCAGCGCGGCAAGAGGGCCGCGCTTCATCAATGCTGTGTCGGTTGATATCAGATCGCTTCCTTTCACAAACGAAGGGATGGCGTTGAAATGGGGCAGTGTCACCGTGGCTGGCCTGATCTGGCTTTGATCCACACCCCGCATGACCGCACGCGAACTGCGCCCATCCGTGAACCGCACCTCGACATGTTCGGCTTTGCAGTAGGATGTCCAACTGTCGGGAGGGGCGCGTCGATTGCCGTCGAAGTAGATCATCAACGGGCTTTTGAGCAAGCGTTTCTGGAATATGTCTGGCCCGTCTGGTGGCAGGGGTGACAGCATCAACTGGCATCGATCACTGCGCAACAGATCCGGGTCAGGTACACCGGATGGGATGAAGCCAAGCCTCAGCCTGACGCCTTCCGCACGTAAGGTACGCATCAGTTCGGGAAAGATCAGCTCGCGCGGCATGTCGTTTGTGGCGATCTGGATGTGCATTTCCTCGGACAGCGGATCGAAGGGTCGATCGTCGGTCAGGGCGCGCATCCCATCCAGTACGCGCTGCACCGGGTCTTTCAAGGACAGCGCCCGCTCGGTCGGGGTCAGTCCTTGACCGGAGCGGACGAACAAAGGGTCGCCCAAAACGTGCCGCAGCTTGGCCAGCGTATGGCTGATCGCTGACTGCGTCACACCCAACCGGTCAGCAGCCTTGGAAACCGAGTTTTCATCAAGGATCGTGAGAAAGACGCGCAAGACTTTGCCGTCCAGATCAGTAAAATCAATTTTGCTCATGCCGACTATGATTATTCATGAATGGTTTGGAGGTCCATGACGCATTAGGTGACTGGTAGGAAACAGGAGGCGCACGATGGGGATCCGCTTTTTCTCGGACAAGAACAGGCCGGTCCATTTGGGGCCGTTCCCGCTAGAGCGGTTGGCCCGGCAGACCGCGATGCCTGATCTGTCTGGGGTCCGTCAGATGCCGGTTCTCAGTTTCCACCGTCCTGATCGGCCTGAAAGTATCGTGAATGCGATGGGAGAGTTTCAGGCGATGATGGATGCGATCCGCGACGGGTTCGTGAACCCGGTGCTGTCCGAGATACCCGCAGATCCGACGGGGCGTGCTAACCATCTGAAAGCGTTCGGGTATTTCAACGATGCCTCCATGATGGGCTGCGGCCCTCTGCCCGCCGAGGCTTTGCTGTCCGAACCCCGCCGAAACCCCGATATTGACCGTCTGGCTCATGCGTTGAAAACGCGTCAGACCAAGACGCTGGCCTCGGGCATTGACCTGATCATGGCCGATCTGAAAGAAAGCATGGAGGCCGAGCCGCGCCCAATGGACCGGCATCGTCACGCCATTGTCTTTCTGTACGAACACAATCGCGATCCCGATCCGAATGAACCCGGCGCGGATTGGATCACGGATGCGCAGGACCACCGCGCTTGTCTGTTGGCCACCGAGAACGCGGTGGTTATCGCCAATTATATCCGCATTCTGGGGTTTGATGCTCGGGCGCACACGGTCATGTCGTCCGAGGTCGATTTGGGCAAGTTGGCGGTCGCGGCCGGGCTTGGCTCGGTCGAGGATGGTGAGGTTATTGTTCCGTGGTTGGGCAAACGGTTCGGGCTGGCAGCCGTGACGACCGAAATGGAGATCGCGCACGACCGGCCTTTGGTGCCGATGGCGCAACAGCCGTGGTTTCGCACCCAAGGTCCGGCATGGTGGCTTGGCGCGGGGTTTGCCAAGAACGCGCTGAACCGCGATCCGTATGCCAGGCGGCACTATGTGGATGGGGCGCATCCGTTTGAAAAACTCAAGCGGATCGACGCGCCCACCACGTATATTGACGAAGAAAACGTCGCCCGCGTCCCCAAACGCGCCGACATGTTTGCGCGGGCGCAATTCGGCGACATGGGTAAAAACCTGCAAGACGCGGCGAAAGGCGGCTACTACGTGCGCAAGGCGGCCCCCAGTTCTGCACAACGCCGCGCGCTGGGCGCGTTTGTGTTGTTGCAGGATGGAGAGAGTGCTAACACGCCTCCCCCGACGGACGCCGCGCGAAACGCTGCGAATATCAAGGCGGCCACGTACTTTTTAGGGGCCGATGCGGTGGGCCTCAGCCGGTGCCCTGAATGGGCGTGGTATTCCCATGATGCGACGGGGGAAGAGATCACACCACCCCACGATCAGGCCATCAGCATGATCATAGACCAGGGCTATGAAACGATGGAGGGTGCAAGCGGCGATGACTGGATCAGCGTCGCGCAGTCGATGCGCGCCTATCTGCGGTTCTCGCTGTTGGGCGGAGTGATCGCGCAGCAGATCCGTAACCTCGGCTACAAGGCCCGCGCGCATACGGTGATGGATGGCGAGGTGCTACAGCCACCGCTGCTGTTGCTGTCCGGGTTGGGAGAAGTCAGCCGGATCGGAGAGGTGATCCTGAACCCCTATCTCGGGCCGCGTCTGAAATCCGGCGCGGTGACCACAGATATGCCGATGGCGCATGACAGGCCCATAGACTTCGGCCTGCAGGCCTTTTGCGAAAGCTGCAATAAATGCGCCCGCGAATGCCCCTCGGGTGCGATCACCGCCGGGCCAAAGCTGATGTTCAATGGCTATGAGATTTGGAAGTCCGACAGCCAGAAATGCGCCACCTACCGCGTGACCACTCCGGGCGGCGCGATGTGCGGGCGGTGCATGAAGACCTGCCCGTGGAACCTTGAGGGGATCTTCAAAGAGCGTCCCTTTCGATGGGCTGCGATGAACATCCCTCAAGCTGCGCCCGCGTTGGCGAAACTGGACGACACGGTCGGCAATGGCGGCCTGAACGACATCAAGAAATGGTGGTGGGACATCGAATTGCAATCGGACGGCGCGTATCGCCCGACCGAGCATCCGTTGAATCGGCGTGACCTGCAAACCGATCTTGACCTGAAATACGAGGACCAGACGCTTGCCGTTTATCCCGCCTATCTTGCGCCGCATCCCTGGCCCTATCCCTTTGCCATGGACCGGGAGGCCGGGATCGCCGCGTATCAGGCGATGGTGACTGCCGATGAATACAAGGCGCGCAAGGCGGCGGGCGATCTGTCCGTGATCCACCGCTACGCGATCGCTGGCGATGCCCCGGTGATGCGCGTTGAACTGACCAAAGTCGGCAGGATGACGGCGGATGTGACCAAGTACGAGTTTTCGACACTGGACGGCTCGCCCTTGCCGGAATGGACGGCGGGCGCGCATCTGGACGTGCTGGTCGCGCCGGAATTTCTGCGGCAGTATTCGATGTCCGGCGACCCGTCCGACCGCATGACCTATCAAATCGGAGTGCTGCGCGAGGATGACGGGCGCGGCGGCTCGGCCCTGTTGCACCGGATTTTCAATGAGGGGCGCAAGGTCTTCATCTCGAAGCCCATCAACCATTTTGAACTGGATGAAGGCGCGACAAAAACATTTCTGATGGGCGGCGGAATCGGGATTACGCCCATGATCGCCTTTGCCCACCGGCTGCACGCCTTGGGTAAGCCGTTCGAGCTGCATTATTCCGCCAGCACCCGCGCCGGGGCTGGGTATCTGGAGGACTTGGCGGCGATGCCTTGGGCGGATTGTGTGCATTATCATTTCTCGGACGAAGGTACGCGGGCTGATCTGGATGCGATCCTGTCTGGCTATCAGGACGGCTGGTATGTTTATACCTGCGGACCGGACCGATACATGGACGGCGTCATGCAGGCGGCGGAGCGTCAGGGCTTTCCCGAGGACGCGCGGCATCTGGAGTATTTCTCGGTCCCTGAACAGCCGGAATACGAGAATCACGCCTTCACCCTGAAACTGGCGAACTCGGGCCGCGAACTGACAGTGCCCGCCGACAAGGACGCCGCGCAGGTGCTGAATGAGGCGGGCGTTCACGTGGATGTGAAATGCGCTGACGGCATTTGCGGTGTCTGCAAATGCGGCGTGATCTCGGGCGAGGTCGAGCACCGAGATTTCGTTCTGTCCAACAAGCAGCGCGAGGGGGCTATCATTCTTTGCCAAAGCCGCGCCGCGCAACCGGATGGTGTGATTGAGATCGACCTCTGACCAGAGGTTCAGAAACGACATTTTGAATCGCGAAAATTGGTCGTTCCAGCCATGGACGCGGGGGCAGTGCTGCACTAACGTCCCCTGCGAACCCCAGTGAACCCTGATCAACACGTGCGAGGTATTTTCATGGATTATCACAGCCCCGCCAGTTTTGCCGAGGCGTCGGCTCTGGCCGCAAAAGCCATCGGCGTCACCCGCTTTTTGGCTGGTGGAACAGATGTTCTGGTGCAGTTGCGCTCGGAACTGGTCACGCCTGACAGGCTGATCGACATCAAGAAGATCGACGGTGTCAGTGACATCACCCGCAACGCCGATGGAAGCTGGACGCTGGGCGTTGCCGCAACCGGTGCCGAAATGAGCGAACACCCCGAGCTTGGCCGTGACTGGCCCGGAGTGGTTGAGGCGATGGACCTGATCGGGTCCACGCAGGTGCAGGGCCGCGCGACGCTGACCGGCAACCTGTGCAACGGCTCTCCGGCAGCGGATTCGGTGCCCGCGATGGTTGCGGCAGGTGTGACAGTGACGGTCACCGGCCCCGAAGGTGAGCGCGAAGTGGCTGTTGAAGACATCCCCACCGGCCCCGGCAAGACGTCGCTGGCTAAGGGCGAGGTGATCTCAGCCGTGAACATCCCGGCGCGCGGAGACAACGCGGGCGACGCCTACCTGCGGTTCATCCCGCGCACGGAAATGGACATCGCCGTGGTCGGCGTTGGCGTCAGCCTGCGTGTGGACGGCGACACCGTGACCGAGGCCCGCGTGTCACTGGGCGCGGTCGCGCCGACCGTCCTGCTGGTTGATGATTGCGCCAAGGCCATCATCGGCAGCACACTGGACGACGCCGCGCTGGATGCGCTGGCGACGGCGGCATCGGCCGCCTGCAATCCGATTGACGACAAACGCGGCACGATCGCATTCCGCACCGAGGTCGCTGGCGTTCTGGCCAAGCGCGCCGCCAAAATCGCCTATGCCCGCGCGAAGGGAGAGAAAGCATGAGCAAGCTCTACGTATCCACCACCGTAAACGGGGACGAGGTCGATTTTCTGTGCGACCCGCGTGAAACCCTGCTGGATTGTCTGCGTGACAAGCTGAACCTGACCGGCGCGAAAGAAGGCTGCGGCACCGGCGATTGCGGCGCGTGTTCGGTCACGGTGGACGGTCGTCTGGTCTGTTCCTGCCTGATGCTGGGGGCTGAGGCCGAGGGCAAGCAGATCGAAACTGTCGAAGGCATCGCCGATGGTGACGTCCTGCATCCGTTACAGCAGAAGTTCATCGAACATGCCGCCCTGCAATGCGGCATCTGCACGCCGGGCATTCTGGTGGCGGCCAAGTCGCTGCTGGAGAAAAACCCCAACCCGACCGAGGAAGAAACCCGGTACTGGCTGGCAGGCAACCTGTGCCGCTGCACCGGTTATGACAAGATCATTCGTGCCGTCATGGAAACGGCAGAAGAATTGCGGGAGGCGTCGTAATGGCTCTGGACGATCGTAAAACGGAATTCACCTTTGTCGGCACCCGCCCGAACCGCCCTGACGGTTTGGACAAGGTGACGGGTCGCGCCAAGTTCGGCGCGGACATGTCTGCGCCGGGTATGTTGCACGGCGCGATCCTGCGCTCGCCCCACGCCCATGCGCGGATCGTGAAGATCGACACGTCCAAGGCCGAGGCGTTGAAAGACGTCAAAGCTGTCGTGACCCGCGCTGATTTCGCCGAGGTGCCGTTCAAGCCCGGTCTGGAAGGCGAATTCTGGAATGTGCTGGAAAACGTTATGGCGGGTGAAAAGGCGCTCTATGATGGTCACGCGGTTGCGGCTGTCGCGGCGACGTCTGCTCTGGCGGCGCGCGACGCGCTGAAACTGATCGAGGTCGAGTATGAGGTTCTGCCCCACGTCACTGACGTGGACAAGGCGATGGCCCCGGACGCGCCAGTCATTCGCGAAGGGGCGGCGGATTATTCTGTTCCCGAGGGAATGCATCCGAACGTTGTGCGCTATCACGAAAGCGGCCATGGCGATGTCGAGGCCGGGTTTGCCGAGGCTGATCTGGTGATCGAAGACAGTTTCGTCACCGAGGCGACCCATCAGGGCTATATCGAACCGCATGCCTGTCTGGGGATGCTGGGCAATGATGGCAAGGGTGAATTGTGGTGCACGACTCAGGGCCACTGGATCGCGCAGAAAACCTGTGCCGCGCTTTTGGGCATCGAAACCTCGCAACTGCGCGTCACCGCGTCCGAGATTGGTGGCGGTTTCGGCGGCAAGACAACGGTATTCATCGAACCTGTCGCGCTGGCGCTCAGCCGCAAGGCCAACCGGCCGGTCAAAGTTGTGATGACCCGATCCGAGGTGTTCCGGGCGACCGGCCCGACCTCTTCGGCGTCGATGGATATCAAGATCGGGATGAAAAAGGACGGCACGATCTCTGCCGCGCAGGGTGTTTTCCGCTTGCAGGGCGGGGCGTTTCCGGGTGCGCCCGGCGACATGACCGCCATGTGCGCCTTTGCGCCTTACAACCTGACCAACGTCAAGCAGATCGGCTATGACGTCATGGCTAACCGTCCGAAGCAGGCGGCCTACCGCGCGCCGGGTGCGCCGATGGGCGCGTTTGCCGTCGAATCTGTGATTGACGAGCTGTGCAAAAAGCTGGGTCTGGACCCGGTCGACGTGCGCCTGAAAAACGCAGCCCATGAAGGGAGCAAGGCCAGCTATGGTCCCCGCTATCAGCGGATCGGTCTGGTTGAAACACTGGAAGCGGCCAAGGCGCATCCGCATTACTCGGCCCCGCTGAAACCGGGGCAGGGGCGCGGGATTTCCTGCGGGTTCTGGTTCAACCACGGTGGTGAGACAAGCGTGTCTCTGGCCCTGTCCGAGGACGGCTCGGCCCAGTTGATGGTGGGGACGCCCGATATTGGCGGCTCGCGCGCGTCGATGGCGCTGATGGCGGCCGAGGTGCTGGGCATTCCCTATGAAAACATCCGTGTGACAATCGCGGATACCGCGACGCTGGGCTATAATGACGTCAGCCATGGCAGCCGCGTGACCTATGCGTCGGGTCTGGCGACAATCAAGGCGGCCAGACATGCGGTTGAGAAACTGAGCGAACGCGCGGCGGCCAAGTGGGGCATCCCGGTGGACGCGGTAAAGTGGGAAAACGGCTGCGCTGTTCCGTCCGGCCCCAATGCCGGAGATTTCGATCCGATGCCGCTGGCTGATATCACGGCCAATATGGGCAGCACCGGGGGGCCGATCTCGGGCCATTTCGAGGCAACGCCTGAAGGTGCAGGCGTATCCTTCGGTACGCATATTGTGGATGCCGAGGTTGACCCGGAAACGGGTAAGACCAGCATCACCCGCTACACGGTCATTCAGGACGCGGGCAAGGCCATCCACCCGACCTATGTGGAAGGTCAGTACCAAGGCGGTGCCGCTCAAGGCATCGGCTGGGCGCTGAACGAGGAATATGTCTATGGCGAGGATGGTCGGTTGCAGAATTCGATCTTCCTTGACTACCGTATCCCCGTCGCCAGTGACCTGCCCATGATCGACACGGTGATTGTCGAAGTCCCCAACCCCGGTCACCCGTTCGGCGTGCGCGGAGTGGGCGAGACAGGCATCGTGCCGCCTCTGGCCGCTATCGCCAATGCGGTATCGCACGCGGCAGGTGTGCGGATGAAGCAACTGCCGATGTCGCCGCCACGCATTCTGGCTGCGCTCAAGGACAATGGTTGAGGTCCACCTCTGGTCCGGTCTCCGGTCTCTGACCGGGGGCCAGCAGGTGGTTGAGGTCGACGCCAAAACCACGGGTGAGCTGTTGCAGGAACTGGTGCGGCTACATCCTCAGCTTCAGGGGCCGATTGATGCCGGTGTGTCCATCGCCATTGACGGACGCGTTGTAGCTAGCGGCCTGACCGAGCCGATCCCCGAAGGCAGCGAAATCTATCTGATGCAAAGGCTGAGGGGCGGTTAGCCCTTCGGCGACCACGGCTCGCGCCCGACCATCCGGTCAGCCTCGGCAGTTATGTCGTTCATGTGTTTCTCAAGGCTGAGGCGCAGCGTTTCGATCTGGTCTTCTGTTGCCTTGCGCGGAACGGGATCCGTCCATTCGCGACACAAAAAGACGCCTTCGTTCCGCCACGGGCGTGGCATCAGAAGGCGATCCCAGGTTCCGGCCTCGCTGCCGTGTTTGGCCGAGAACGTGATGCCAAAGACCCGTTTGCCCGAGGTGCGCGCCCAGATCAGGGGAACGGTCGAGGACACACGTTCAGGCCCACGCGGGCCATCGGCGGCAATACCGATCGAGATGCCCTCTTTTATCTTTCCAAGAACCTCACGCGATAAGGCGACGTGGCGCTTGTGGCTGGACATGGCAATCGTGTCCATGCCGAACAGTTTCTGTACCCGGCCTACCATGCTGCCTGCGCGGGCTGCCGAGGTGATCGAACAGATGCGACCCTTGTCCAACGGAAAGAAATAGGGCGATTGCGTCAGTCGCTGATGCCACAGGACAACGATGACCGGTTCGCCCTGCTCGACCAGTTGGTCCAACTCTTCGTACCCGATGCGCTGCCACTTGGTATTGCGGTTGACCATACGGATATAACTCGCAATACGCCGTGCGGCCCAGTTCAGGACGGCTTCGCTGTCGGCAATTTTCTTGCGGAGGTTCACGTCAGGCGTCCTTCTGTTGGCGAAAACGTGTCTTATAGAACTCAACGCCGCGCGCAACTTGTTTGTGGAATACACAACAGTGGCTAAATCTGAAAAAGCCTCTTGAGTCCGCCGCGCGGCTGGCATATCTGGGGCGCACCTTAGGGGTATAGCTCAGTTGGTAGAGCGACGGTCTCCAAAACCGTAGGTCGCGGGTTCGAACCCTGCTGCCCCTGCCATTTCTCTCAAAATCTCTGGTAAGCCTGCTCTGCTCAAGCCGTAGCATTTCGGCCATGATTTCTGTATTCTTGGCAAACCAAGTAGTGTTGTCCCCGTTCTTGATAAGTTTGAGCCGCTTTGGGGGCAATTCATGCGTATTTTCTTTAAGCAAAGCCTTGTGGCGTTCTGGTTCGTATGGTGGGCCTTTGCTTTTCTTACTGACTTTATCGGTGGCCTCGAGCTGCTGGGGTACACATCTACGCCCTGGTTCGATGGGCACAACTACCCATTCCTGGAAAAAACACTTGAACAGTTCGGAGCGACTCCGGCCGTGGATATCGCCCTTTTTTTCGGTATCATTGTCTGGGCTTTGATTTCGGCCCTGCTATTTTTGATAGCGGCTGCAACGCCTTATGAGAACAAAAGGCTATGGATCAAACGTGTTGATACGGCCTTTGTGGTGTCTATCGGCCTGTGGCTGGCGTTCTTTCTGTCTGACCAGACGGTCATGAAATTCGACCTTGAAGAAAACCACATGGTTCAGGGCGGTTTTCAGCTTTTGTGTTACCTGACGATTCACCTGCTGCCGGATTGAGGTAAAATTCGGCGGAGTGTCCAATCGCGGTTTCCACAGCTTTCCGAATACAATACTGTCGGCGGGAACTTGATCAGACGGATGGAGACACATGTCGCGCTTCGATGGATATTTCCTGCGGCAACAGCTGATTCTGTTCGGCTTTTTCACTCTGGTTCTGGTGGGGGTTTTCTGGATCACCCGGTCGGTCAGCCTGTTTGATCGCGTGATCAGCGGCGGGCAGTCGGCAATGGTGTTTCTAGAGTTCACCGCCCTGACCCTTCCCACCTTGATCCGAACCGTAATGCCGATGGCGGTGTTCGCCGCCGCCGTCTATGCCACCAATCGCCTGAGTCGGGAAAGCGAGTTGACGGTCATGCTGGCCACCGGGTCCAGCCCGTGGCGGTTGGCCCGCGCCGTGTTTCTGTTCGGGCTGATTACCGGGCTGATGATGGCTGCGATCAGTGTCTTCCTTCGTCCCGCGTCCGTTGATCAGCTCGAGCGACGTCAGGCCGAAGTAGCGGGCGATGTCACCGCCCAGCTTTTGAACGAGGGTGAATTCATGCACCCGGCGGCTGGTGTCACGGTGTATATCGGGCGGATCGACTTGGATGGGACGCTGTACGAAGTGTTCGTCTCTGACCGTCGGGATGAGGATAACCCGGTCAGCTACTCAAGCAAAACTGCCTATCTGGTCAATCACGGTGCCGGTATACACCTCGTGATGGTGGACGGGGTTGCTCTGCGATTGACGCAAGAGGGACGGACGCTGTCATCGACCCTGTTCGAGGATGCGTCCTATGACATCTCAGGGATGACAAACGCCAACCGGATAAACAAACGCAGTCTCGAAGCCATTCCGACCCTAGAGCTGCTGCAAGGCCGGGACGCGATTATCGCTGCAGAAGAATTCCGCGAAGGTGAGTTGATCGACGAACTGCATCAGAGGTTTTCGTGGATTGCCATATGCGTGGCGGTCGCGATGGCCGGATATGCCACTTTGATGCTGGGAAGCTTCTCAAGGTTCGGACTCTGGCCGCAGATATTCGGGGCGTTTACGATTCTGGTTTTGCTGGAAGGCGTGCGAGGATTTGTGTCGCCCGTCGTGATCGACGACCCGGATTTGTGGATATTGCTCTATCTGCCGGCGATTCTGGGCATCCTGATTTCATGCGTATTTCTGTTGATCGCAGGTCGTCCGCTGTTTCGCACCCGACGCCAAACAGCGCCGTCTGCGGCCTAGTCCGTACCTCTTAGGTCAGTCACGCACCCCAGTACACTTTCCATAGCTGGGCTGTTCTTTCGGGCGATCAGGTAAACGGGCAGCAAAAGGTCGCGCGAACCTGTCACGAGGCATAGATCGCCAGCGCGTAAGTACTCATCAACAAGATATTCGGGAAAATAGCCGGTTCCGCCTCTTTTGAGGATGTAGCGCAGGGCCATCATGCAGTTTCCCAAAAAGACCGATTGGGTCGACGCCTGTCGCGCGATCGACCGCACGTGATCCTGATAGACCTCTCCCAGTTCCAGATTGACGAAGACGGGATCGTGCAGGTTGGTCGTCGCCTGAACCAATATCAGCCGTTCCGGGACAAGCTCTTTATGCTCAACCCGCGCATCGGTTGGCTTTTCATGAGTCAGCGCCACGTCCAGAACATGCGTTGCCACGGCGTCGACCATATTGAGATCGTGATCATAGTTCAGCGTCAGCAGAATTTGCCCAAGGCGTTGTTCAAATCGCACGGCCAAGTCAACCAGCAAAGGATCCCAAACGCTGAGTTGCGCGCCCAAGCGCAGAGCGACCCGGTTCTGTGTCTGGGCTGGCAAATCGTGGGATGCAAATGACCAGAGCGATAGCATCTGTTCGGCATAGGGCCGGAATTGGCGTCCGAATTCCGTCAGCCTGGTGCCCCCGGCACCGCGTGTGAACAGGGGCTTTCCGGTTTCTTCCTCGATCAGCCGGATGCGGGCACTGACAGCCGTCTGTGTGACGTTCAGCTTTCGGGCGGCGGCGTGAAAGCCACCTGTTTCGGCAACGCACAGAAAGGTTTCAAGGGCTTTGGTTTGCATGTCGAAAGTATTTTTTGATTAGTTTGATAAAATCAATTCATTTTTTTGCAGTGCGCCACTCGGCTATTCTGCCCCGCGAAAGTTAGTCAAAGGACCGCGACATGCTGGACAAAAGCCACAAGCCCACCTGGACCAGTTTCGAGGAGGCGACCAAGGCGGATTGGGACGCCGTGATGGAATATGAAGAAGCGTATAATGCTGCTCTGCCCGACCGTATTCTGGATGCGATCCGGTCGCTGGACGAGGACTGGACGCCCTATCCGGTCAACCGCTATCAGCACAGCTTGCAGGCCGCGACCCGTGCTTTCGAGGATGGCGCGGATGAGGAACTGGTGGTTGCCGCCCTGATCCACGACACCGGCGATATCCTGTCGCCCTACAACCATGGTGAGTTGTCAGCGGCGATGATGAAACCCTATGTCAGCGAAAAGACCTATTGGATACTGAAACATCACTGCGTGTTTCAGGGCTATTACTACAACCACCATCTTGGCGGCGACCGCAACGCGCGCGACAAGTATCGCGACAGCCCTCACTGGGAGGATTGCCGTTATTTCTGCCACGAATACGACCAAAAGGCGTTCGACCCGGACTATCCGACCAAACCGCTGGAGTTCTTCGAGCCGATGTTGCGCCGCGTGTTGAACAGGGGCGAAGGTCACATGGAGTTGAACGAAACGGCCGAGGGTTAACAGGCCGCCATCAGGCGATAGACGATTTGCGCGGCGGTAAAGTCCCACGCCGCGTTGCCATCGGGGGCCAATTCGACCACGTCGAAGCCCACACATCTGCGGCCTTTCAGGGCATGTTCGACCAGCCTCAGGGCTTGGTAGTAACCAAGCCCGCCCGGGACAGGTGTACCGGTGGCAGGCATTTGCGAGGGGTCCAGCCCGTCCACGTCAAAGCTGACATAGACCAGTTCGGGGAAATCGTCGGGCAGGTCGACGGCGTGGATGTTGCCGGTGACAAGTTCCTCGGCATCCACGTGAAAGACGTGGTTTTTCAAACGACTTTTGGCTTCTTCGGTGGAAAAGGCGCGGACGCCGAACTGGGCCAGTTTGATGCCCTCCTCGGCCAGCAGGTGCATGACCGAAGCATGTGAGTGTTTCTCGCCCTGATAAGCGTTGCGCAGGTCGGCATGGGCGTCGATCTGCACGATCCCGATGGGTTGGCTTAACGCCCGCGCCACGCCCATCACCGCGCCATAGCTGAGCGAATGCTCACCGCCCAGTGTGACCGGTACCTTGCCCGCGTGAATGGCGGCCTCGGTACGTTGGGCGAGGCGTTCCATAACCTCAGGCAGGGGGCCGTCGCAGTCCAGTGGGTCTTCGGTGTAGATGCCTTCGACACAAGGTTCGGCGTGGCCGGTGATGCGCTCCAGCTCGTTGCTGGCTTCGATAATGGCTTCGGGGCCTTTGGCGGTGCCCGAGCCGTAGGAAACGGTTCGCTCCAGTGGCACCGGGATCACGCGGAAACGGGCGTCTTCGGTGCGCTCAGACGCGGATAGTTCGCTGTCGAGGAAAATGCTCATGAGAGGCGGTCCTTAAAGTCGTCATAGCCGAACTGTTTGATGATTGTCAGCTCGTCCGTTTCGCTGTTCCACAGCGCGATGGTCGGCAGGGGCACGCCGTTGAACGTGTTGGTTTTGACCATCGAGTAGTGCGCCTGATCGAGGAAGGCGAACCGCTGGCCGATCTCCAGCGGTTTGTCCCATATATAGTCGCCGATCACGTCACCGGCCAGACAGGACGGCCCGCCCAGACGATAGGTGTGGCCTGTGTCGGCCTCGTCCATCAAGGCGGGGCGATAGGGGGCTTCGATAACGTCAGGCATGTGACAGGTGGCCGAGATATCGGTGATCGCAAGGGTCATCCCGTTGGTCGGCAGATCGAGGATTTCGCCCACCAGAATGCCCGCGTCCAGCGCGACGGCCTCTCCGGGCTCAAGGTAGACATCGACGTTGTAGGTTTCGCGGATGGTCTTGATGAACTCCACCAACCCCTCGCGGTCGTAATCGTCGCGGGTGATGTGATGGCCGCCACCGAAGTTCAGCCATTTTAACTGACTTATGAAGGGCTTGAGTTTCGGCTCGACCGCCTCCCACGTGCGTTGCAGGGGCTCGAACCCCTGTTCGCAGAGCGTGTGCATGTGCAATCCGTCTACGCCTTTCAAGGTCTGGGCAGTCAGTTGGCTGACAGGGGTGCCGAGGCGTGAGCAGGGCGCGCAGGGATCGTATTTGGGAATCTCGCCCTCGGAATGTTCCGGGTTGATGCGCAGGCCGACCTGAACCTTGGCGGCTTGGACCTTGGCGAGGAACCGGTCTTTTTGTGCAGGCGAGTTGAAGATGACGTGGTCGGAGAGCGCAAGGATTTCGTCGATGTCAGAGTCTTTGTAGCCGGCGCAGAAGGTTGCAACCTCGCCGCCATATTCCTCGCGGCCCAGACGCGCCTCGTAGATACCGCTGGCGCAAGTGCCGCCGAGGTGCCGGCGCACCAGCGGAGCGAGCGAGAACATGGAGAACGCCTTGAGCGCGGAGAGGACATGTGCGCCGGAGCGGGTGCCAACATCGGAGAGGATACGCAGGTTCCGCTCAACCGCCTTTTCGTCAACTACGAAACACGGGGTGGGCACGCGGCTCAGATCGAAATTGCGAAACGCTCCGGCGTCGCCGGCCTGTGTGGTCATCATGTCGGACATATCAGGCGTCTCCGATTGTGGAGAGGCCGGGGGGCCAGCCCCCCGGACCCCCCGGGATATTTTTGGCCAGATGAAGAATTCGGATCAGAATTCGACCGGGCCGTCGAGTTCGTGGACTTGCCACGGCAGGCCGTGGGTGTTCAGCATGTCCATGAAGTCGTCCGGGTCGAGCTGTTCCATGTTCCATACACCCGGTTCGGTCCAGTTGCCTTTCAGCACTTGTGCCGCGCCGATCATGGCGGGGACGCCGGTCGTGTAGCTGACGGCTTGGCTGCCGACCTCGGCATAGCATTCCTCATGGTCGCAAATGTTGTAGATGTAGAAGGTTTTTTCGCCCGAGCCGTCTTTGGCCTGGCCCGTGGCAATGTCGCCGATGCAGGCTTTGCCCTTGGTTTCTGCGCCTAGGTCGCCGGGATCGGGCAGCAGGGTTTTCAGGAACTGGATCGGGATGACTTCCTTGCCGTCATGCATCACCGGGTCGATGCGGGTCATGCCGACATTTTCCAGCACTTTGGCGTGGGTGATGTAGGCGTCGCCGAAGGTCATCCAGAAGCGGGCGCGCTCGATCTCGGGAAAGTGGGTGCTGAGCGATTCCAGTTCCTCGTGATACATCAGGTACATGTTCTTGGGGCCGATGGCGGGGAAGTCGAACTCGACCTTATGGGTCATGGCGGGGGAGTGTTTCCACTCGCCACCTTCCCAGTGGCGCACTTCGGCCAGCACTTCGCGCAGGTTAATCTCGGGGTTGAAGTTGGTGGCGAATTCCTGATCGTTGCTGCCGCCATTGGCGTCCAGGACGTCGATCTGGCGGATCGTGTCCAGCTTGTGTTTCTTGAGCCACTTGGCAAACACGCTGGTCACGCCCGGATCGAAGCCAGAGCCGAGGATGGCGGTTAGGCCGGCCGCTTTGAACCGCTCCTGGTAGGCCCATTGCCAGTGGTATTCAAACTTGGCCTCATCCTCGGGCTCGTAGTTCGCGGTGTCGAGATAGTGGATGCCGGCCTCAAGGCAAGCATCCATCAGCACCAGATCCTGATAGGGCAGTGCGAGGTTCACGAGAATTTCGGCGCCGGTGTCCTTGATCAGCTTGACCGTGTCCGCGACCTTATAGGCGTCCAGTTCGGCGGTTTTGATCTCAACGCCTACGCGTTCTTTCACCGATTTGGCGATGGCGTCGCATTTCGATTTCGTGCGGCTGGCCAGAGTGATTTCGGTGAAGATGTCCGAATTCATTGCCATCTTGTGCACCGCAGCGTGGGATACGCCGCCAGCGCCGACAACCAGTGTTTTGCCCATGGGGTCGTCTCCTTTTTATTCGTAATAAGTGTAGCCGTTGATCGAGTCGCGATAGGCGCTCATGAGGGTTTTGCGGTCTTTGGCTTTCAGAGTACCGGTCGAGATCGCCTCGTCCACCATTTTGCGGAAGGCGGCGACGCAATCGGTCGGGTCGAATTCCACATAGGACAATACTTCTGAGATCGTGTCGCCTTCTTGTTCGTGCAGCAGGTCGAAGCCGCCGTCAGGTCGCAGGTCGATGGTGACGACGTTGGTGTCTCCGAACAGGTTGTGCAGATCGCCCAGCGTCTCTTGATAGGCACCGACGAAGAATACCCCCATGAAATACTCGTCATTCGCGGGTAGGGAATGCACGGGCAAGCTGGGAGATACTCCATCGGCCAGAATGAACCGGTCGATCTTGCCATCGCTGTCGCAGGTGATGTCCGACAGGACTGCGCGGCGGTCGGGTGTTTCGTTCAAGCCTTGCAGCGGGACGATCGGGTGCAGCTGGTCGATTGCCCAGACATCGGGCAACGACTGAAACAATGAGAAATTGCAGTGGTAAATATCAGCCACTTTCTCAAGCTGGTCGTCGACATCCGTTTCCAGAGTGTCACTTGCAGCCAGTGCCTTGAGGCGGGCCATCAGGGAAAGGTAGATGCGTTCCGCACGGGCCATCTGGCGCAGGTCGACATAACCGCGTCTGAAAAGAGCGCGCAACTCGTTGCGGTAGAAAGTGGCGTCGTTCCAACATTCCTGAAGGCGGTCTTTGCTGAGATAGCCGTGCACCGCAGCGAGGTCAGCCACGAGATGGTGGTCGTCCTGTTCGACTTCAGGACAGTTTGGTGCATCGTACAATGTGCTTTCCAGTACGTTGAACACCAACATCGAGGACGTCGCGACCACAGCCCGGCCGCTTTCGGTTACCAGTGTCGGATGGGCGACTGCGGCTTCGTCCATCGCGTAGGCGACGGTTTCCACCACGTTGGCGCAGTATTCCTCGACCGTGTAGTTGATCGAGTTCTCGGCGGCCTTCTTTTCGCCCGTGTAATCCACACCCATGCCACCGCCCAGATCCAGGTGGGTCAACGGAACGCCTTCACGCGTGAGCTCGGTGTAGTATCGGCACGCTTCTCCGACGGCGCGGCGCACATCGTTGACGTCCTGAACCTGCGAGCCGAGATGCGAGTGCTGCAGTTTGAGGCAATGCAGCAAGCCAGCCGCTTTGAGCTTGTCAACGACAGCCACCAGTTGATCGGTATTCATGCCAAAGGCGGAACGGTCGCCGGAACTCTCTTCCCACTTGCCGCTGATCTGGTTGGTCAGTTTCACACGAACGCCAATCAGGGGTTCTATGCCAAGCTCATTATATGCCGCGATGACGGTGTCGGCTTCTTTGGGGCTTTCCAGGACGATAACCGTGTTGAAGCCGATCTTGCGGCTGAGGATCGCAAGCTGGATAAATTCGGTGTCCTTTACGCCGTTGCAGACGATAAGCGCCTCGCTTGCCAGTCGATGGGCCAGTGCAATGACCAGTTCCGGCTTGGACCCAGCCTCGAGGCCGTAATTGTACTTTTGGCCAAAGTCGACGATCCGGTCGATCACCTGAGCCTGCTGGTTCACCTTGATAGGAAAGACGCCACGATATTTACCCTTGTAGCCAGTGCGAGCGATGGCCGCTGAGAAACTGTCGTTGATATGGGCGATCTCGTTTTCCAGATACGAACTGATACGCAGGATCATAGGAGCCTTGATGCCTCGTTCGTCCAGATCGCTGAGAATTCCGGGCAGGCTGATCGCGGCCGTTTGCGGGGACATCGGGTTGCGCAGACCGATCTCGCCGTGCTCTGTCACCTCGATGAGGCCCTTGCCCCATTTATCAACCCCATAGATGGAATGCGGTGCGTCGGGCGTCTGTTTCAATCAAGTCAGTCCTTAACGTAGGGGTGCAGGTCTCGCGCCCGCCAAATACGGCAGCAGCTTGATTCTTCCAAGTGTAATCTATGTGACGGGGTTTGCCGAATTCACGCGGAGTGCCAGACGGGGATCAGGTGATTGTCCCATTGACAGGTCTAACGCGCCAAAGCCCGTGGCACCGTCCCCAAGCGTCCCATTATGCCCCGGCTACCCTTGCGTGCGGACGCCCGGACCGCATACGTCCTTCAGGGCAACTGCACGGGCAACGCGACCGCGCGCATTACAGGCTCTCGAGAAATCGAATGAGCGCCGCGCGGTCTGCCTTTGGCATCGATACGACCCTGTCCCGAGCTGGTTGTGCTTCCCCGCCGTGCCAGAGGATCGCCTCCAGCACAGATCGGGCGCGGCCGTCATGAAGAAATTGAGTGTGCCCCGAGACCTGTCTGGTCAAACCGATCCCCCATAGTGGCGGGGTGCGCCACTCACGACCTGTCGCGCGTGCCTCGGGCCGATTGTCTGCCAGTCCGTCGCCCATGTCATGCAGCAGCAGGTCGGTATAGGGCCAAATCAACTGGAAACTGTGCTCGGGTCGATCTTCCATCCGGTGGGTGACGTGCGACGGCGTGTGACATGTGGCGCAGCCTGCTTCATGAAACACCCGTTTGCCGTGCAGTACTTGTGGATCGTCCGCATCTCGCCGCTCGGGCACGCCGAGGTTGCGACTGTAGAATGCGACCAGGTCCAAGCCCAGTTGGTCGATTTCAAACACGCGGTCGTCCGAGGCTCCGTGAGGGGCGTTCACACAGTCGGCTTGTAACTGGGTGCAGTCTCCGTGGTTCGCGGGGTACAGCGGGCTTGAGATGCCGATGTCGCCCGCAAAAGCTGCTGCTGATTGCTCCATGATGGTCGGTAAGCCAGCCTTGTGACCAAAGCGGCCCATCATCGGCTCGCCATATTCTACGGACCAGACAATATTTGGCCGTCCCGATATTCCGTCACCATCGGTGTCATCGGGGTCTGCTTTCGACAGTAGATCGGCGACCGGGATCGCCTCGAGCAGCCCCATCCCGATCATTTGCGGAGCAACGCGCGGGCTGATCATCGCCTGGGGGTGTAGTGGGCCATATCCCAGGTCAGCAGCTTTGTAGACCGGGTGGCGCAGCGTAGCGACCTCTCCGCCCGATAGCGTGACTGGAACGTCCCGGTACGTAATGTCCAATCGGTATTCCGCCGGATGACCCGGCAGGGACAGATCCTGCAACTGACCGCCGTAGTTCGGTTCAGGCGAGGTGGCGATATAGTCCTTGATCTCGTCCACTGTGTTCCCGCCGGGAACCGAAACACGCAGGAACATCGAAACAGCGTTGTCCGCTGGCCCGTTCGGTGCGTGGCCGCGCCCGTCCTTTATGTGGCAGCGTTGACAGGAGCGCGCATTGTAAAGCGGCCCCAAGCCATCAGAAGCCAGCGTGGAAGACGGAGACGAAACCCAGATCTTTTTGAACAGCCCGTTGCCGACCCTGAAGTCCAGCTCTTGCTCGAACTTTAGGTTGCCCGAGGGTTGCGAGAACGCGTCCTGGTCCGCGCGCAGGCGGACAGTTGCGGCCCCGGCGGGCAGTTCCTCGAACCGCTGTGGCGCGTCGAAACGCTCGGGTGCCGCTGTGACGCTTGCAATCCGGGCTTGTTCGTCCTGAGTTCGGGGTTGGAAGTTTAGGTGCAAGTCCTGCAGCTCGGCTGACAGGGACGGCGCGGCCGCAAAAACGACCGCCACCGCAAGAGAAAGCCTATTCGCCTTCGTCCATTTTCGATGCGTTGAGTTGCGCATAATTGGCTTCGCCAATCCTTTCATACAGATCAAGCTGCGTTTCGAGGAAGTCGATGTGGCTCTCCTCGTCGCGGATCATTTCCTCGAACAGAGACATGGACGCATAATCGCCAGCCTCGCGGCAGTATTCACGCGCCTCAACGTACAAAGCCCGAGCATCGTTTTCGGCGGCCAGATCGCATTCCAATGTTTCCTTGGGGTTTTGACCGATCCTCAACGGGTCCAGTTTTTGCAGGTTGGGGTGGCCCTCCAGAAAGATGATCCGCTCGATCAACTTGTCTGCGTGGCCCATCTCCTCGATGCTTTCTTCGCGGCTTTTCTTGGCCATATGGCCAAGACCCCAATCCTCTTGCAGCCGGTAGTGCAGCCAATATTGACTGACCGCCGTTAATTCATGCCGCAGGGACTTGTTGAGATACTCGATTACCTTGGGATCGCCCTTCATCTACACTCTCCTGTGTTCCTTCTGTGCGCAACGCACGAAGCTGCATGGGGACTTCCAGATTATCGCTGGCACGCATCATGTCTAGGAAAAGCGGCATACAGCCACCACAATCCGCTGACTTTCCAAGGGCATGGTAAATCTTGCCAGGGGTGATGATTGCCTGTTCGTCAGACGACCGCATCCAGTCGATCGCGGCGCGGATGTCGTGGTCGGTTATGTTTGTACAATGACATACGATCATGACGACTCGCCGATCTTTTGATTTCTTACTTAATTAGTCGGTTATTCAGCGCGGGTCCAGCCGCAAGTTGCGTTTTCACTTGGCCAAGCGGTGCCGAAGCGCGAAACGTTCCGCGCTCCGGCACCGGACGACCTTACTGAAAGACGGCCTCCGGGTTGTCCAAACTATCCGAGCCTTCAAACGCGACTTGGTCCAGTTTCAGAGTCGCCACAATGCGTTCAATCGTTTTTGTCTGATCAATCAGCCCATTTACGCCCGCCATGATCAGCTGCTCTCCGCCTTTGTTGCCACGTTCCAGCATTTGGTCATATGCGAACCCGGACTCAGCCGTCGCCTTCAGACGTCCCAGAGCCTGCATCGTATTGGCCAATTTGACCTTCATTTCGGCATCCAGCTCTGGGTTTGTCTCGCTCAGCAGATCAGAGAGAGACGCGCCGCCGACCGGAGTGCCATCAATGCGGGTATAGCCTCCCAGATAGACATTCTGGATGCCCAGCCCGTCATAGTAGTGGCTGTTGTGAGTATTGTCCGAGAAGCAATCGTGCTCTTCCTCGGGGTCATTCAGCATCAAGCCGAGACGCATCCGCTCTCCGGCTTGTTCCCCATAGGAAAGTGAACCCATCCCGGTGAGGATTGCGCTGATCCCGGCGGTTTCGTTGGCTGTCAAAGCCGCACGTGCCGCGCCGCCTTCTTTCCATTGCTCTGCCATCCACGCCAGATCACTGACCAGCAGGTCCGTTGCCGCACTCAGGTATTGCGCGCGACGGTCGCAATTGTCCCCTGTGCACGCGTCGCCCTGCACGTAGTCCGTGAAAGGACGGTTTCCTGCGCCAGAACCGTGGCCGTTCAGATCCTGGCCCCACAACAGAAACTCAATGGCGTGATAACCGGTTGCAACATTGGCCTCGATCCCATCCGCTTCGTGCAGGGTGTCGCTTAGAAGGGCCGGGGTGATCTCGCTGGCGTCAATGGTTTTGCCTGAAAGGTCGAAGCTGGGATTGGCAATGACGTTCAGGGCAGCGAACGCGTTTTCGTCGTTTGCGCCGCCGTAGGACGCATCGACATAGTCGATCAGCCCTTCGTCCAACGGCCACGCGTTAACCTTGCCTTCCCAGTCATCGACGACAGCGTTGCCAAAGCGGTAAACCTCGGTCTGCTGGTATGGCACGCGCGCGGCAATCCACGCGGCTCGGGCGGCGTTCAATGTTGCGTCCGACGGATCGGCGATCAAAACGTCTATGGCGGCCCCAAGCGTCTTGGCGGCGATCAGGCTATCTTCGTATTTTGCCTGGGCAATGTCGGCGTAGGTCGTCAGGATTTCCGACCGGGAAGGGGATTCGTCTGCGGCAAGCGCGTTTGCAGCGGTCAGCGCAAGCACGCTGGCCAAGGTAATAACTCTGATCATCTGGGTCAGGTCTTTCGATTCAGAAATGGAGATTGGCGCGCTGGCATGGGCTGGCTGACTATTAACTGAGTGAAATGGTCAACATTGTCAACCGAAGTTTCATAGTGGCGGCTTCGCGCCCTGAACGTTTTCTGCCTCCCCATATCTGGTGGGGCAGAAACGTCTTCCTTGCGATTGTGCCTTGTTCACAAAAAATTTAAATAAATCAACGTATTTCGTTCAAGGTGTAGCTGTGAAGATTAGATGCTCTTTGGTTGCTTTGGTCTTGTTTCCCGTAGTCGCCATCGCCGAAACCCTGCCAGAGATGATTGCCCAGGCAGAGGCCAACCATTTGGATATCGCCATTTCCGGGGCGCAATTCTCACTGTCCCTAACTGTCTCAGGGTCCGACATTTTCGGTGACCAAGACGTAACCACGGACCACAGGTCCAAAGTGGCCATCGCGGTTTCAAACCTCTCCAGACCGTTCGACCTGTTTCAAACCCCGCGCGAGGCCGGATGTGTTGCGACTTCTGCCAATGTGACGCTTGCGGGTGCCGGCTTGGGGCGCGGTGCGATGGCTGATCAAGCTGAAAATGGCGCCGTTGGCCAAGGTTTTCGTGCGGACTATGCGATAAATTGCAGAAACATTGATGCGGTCCAGCATATTCGTTTTGCCTATTTTGACCGCTTCCCGAACGCTGAAAAACTTGTGGTAAAGGTCATGGGAGCGGGGACGAACCTATTGCAGGATGTAACGCGCGATAGTCCAATGTTGGACTTTGCCGCGACCCAAGGTCTTTGAGGTCAAACACCAAACCCGTTTACCTGTCTTGAGGCGACTGAGATCAAATATACGCTACCAAAGCACGGAGTCTTATGAGGATTTTGGCGAGAATCGCGAATGGCCCGGCATCTGGGCTATAGACCGTTGCCGACCCGACCATGCCAAGCTGCGCGGCGTGCTCAGGAAGATCATTGGGCCAATCCAGCATGACAAGAACCTCAGACGCGGATCCCACGGAAGCTGCGGAAAGCAGGTCAGAGCTTACCGGGATTTGGCCCCCTGCGGTGCCGGGGGAAACAACCGAGATGCCAGATTTCATGATCGCGCCGGGCACCGCGTCAAGAACCAGTTCGGCAGGCATTCCTGCCTCAAGCACAGCGGACCCGTTTTGACGGAATACCCCAACCAGCCTCAGTGATCCGGTCTCGATAAAGGGCATGACGGACCCTGTTGATCGGACTTGATCGCCGGGGGACAGGTTCACCGCGGTGACGATCCCTTCCTGCGGAGCACGGACGGTTGTGTCAGACAGGTCCAGCCGCGCTATTTCTAGGCGGGCCTCGGCAGCTTCGAGAATGGCGCGGCTTTCGTCCAGATCCTGTTGCGAGATCGAAAGCCCCGGGTTTTTCTCAAAGGCGGACTGTTGTCTGTTCAAGGTGAGTGTCGCGATCTCAACCTCTGCTTCGGCTTCTGCCACGACAAGTTGATACGGGGCCGGGTCAATTTGGAACAGGACCTCTCCGGCGGTGACGGTCTGGTTGGCCACGACCGGGACATCCACCACCACTCCGTTCACCGAAGGGGCGATTTCGACCACAATACCCATGACCGCGATCCGGCCCGAAGGTGTCTTGGTGTTCAACTGCGCGACGACATACAGACAGATCAGCAACCCAACCAAGGCCGAGGTGATCTTGCTGGACCGCGTCCAGGGAAGCAGTTTGAACTTGAAGAAGACAAGCCAGATAAGCCCGAAGTAAATTGCGAGGATTATCAGCATTTCAAATCTCCTGCCGATTGGTATGTTTTAGTCCAGCGTGCCGTGCCCGACGTCAGCGCGAATGGAACAGGTCGCGGAATCTCTGCCTCATCGGAGGCGTCCTAGGTTTTGTTTTCCTCACTTGCAAACGCAGAAGCACCGAATGGCTGAGCCAAAATTCCGGCGGCTATCAGCGTGTTCATCAGGATACTCCTTTGGGAAGGGGCGGGCGTCAGAATACAATGCGCGTGCGAAGACTGAACAGCGCGATGCTGTCCTGATCGGGATTAAGCAGCGGGTTGGAGATGAATTGGGCGGACGGCGTGATTTGCAGGCCCGGCGAAATCGAGAACCGATAGAACGCTTCGAGCGTGAACTGATCTCCGTCGATGCCGCGCGCCTCGGCCCAGTTCAGGCCCAGACCGGCAAGGTCCGTGTTGCGCCCATTATACCCGATTCCGGTCGAGACGGAACGGTCGTACAAAGCCGCCGTTCCCTTAGAGGCACCTGCGCGAAAGAACGGCATCCACGTGTTGCCAACGAACCAGGCTGCGGAAAAGGCGGCACCGTAGTCTTCGGCGCGGCTTCCGTCCTCTGCGGCGTCTGCGTGCCAAAGGGTCAGGTGGACATTGTCAAAGTAGATACGATCAAAGGCAGATGTATAGCCCAGTTCCAACGACTTAAAGAGATTGCCGTCGCTGAATACGTCGAAATCAGGGTCGGACGGGTCCGCGTTGGCGTCGGCGATGCTGGCCACCGCGTAAAGGTTACTGCTGAGTTTAAGCCCTCCGGCGATCCCAAGCCCCTGATTGGGGGTGTTGATCGTGGGGTTTGTGTTAAAGGCAAGATTTTGAAAACCGCTGTAGGGGCTGACCAGCCCGTAGATATCAACGAAATCCGTCACGTCGATTTGCCCGACCTGCAAGGTCCATGCCCCGCTCTCGGCGCGCTGGGTCCAAAAGAGATTGGTCAGCAGAAGCCCGCTATCGTTGAACGCAGTGCCAGTGATGGACAACGCGCCTCCGTCCAGTCCCAGAAACTGCGGTGCGACGTCGGTATAACTGTGGCGATCTTCGATCTTGAAGGTCAGCGACCCAAGTTCGCTTGCTTGCCAGCTCCCATAAAATCGGGCGATGCCACCGGCGGCTTCGGCCTCGCCCAGATCAGCATTCGTTGTCTGCCCAAGTGCGAGATAGTCGATGTTAAACCGAAAGCCATTCTCGGCAAGGCGGTCCTTCCACGCAAACCAGTTCGGCGCGATATTGCGTGGAAAGTCGGATCGGTATTGCGGGTCAGTCAGCCCGTCACCGGGCTCAAGCTCTGCCCCTACGGAGGACGGCCCGGACAATCCTTGCGCCAAGGCTGCTGTGCCGCAAGCCATGAGCGCCAGTGACGCGCCGAGCAATCTGATCATCCCGAACCACTCGGGCCAGCGGATAGGCAAGCGTCACTCCAACGTATTCTTGTAGATCACCCCGTCTTTCATGATCAGGCGAATGGTCTCGGGGCTTTCGGGGCGTGGATCAGCACCGAACCACTGATCACCGGTGCCAACCACGGAAAAATCCTCTAGCGGGTTGCCGTCGATCAGCAGGATGTCGGCATAAGCGCCTTCTTCGATCACACCCAATTTGCCCGCAGGGTAGGGGTTCATGAAGTCGCCCGACAAGGCAACGATCTCACCACCCGTCGAGGTCAGTGTTGTCATGGACACGAAGGGGCCGAAGAAATCGTTGTTGAGCTTCTTTTCATAAGCGATCTGGATATTGCAGGCGTCGACCGAGCCGACACAGTCGGTTTGAAACCCGCGTTTGACAGGGCATTCCTTCATGTTGTCGATATAGCCAGCAAAGGTCTCAGACGCAGACTTGGCCTTGGCAAGACTGGACGGCACGCTGGCGACAGCCGGAATTTCCAACAAGCCGGGGTCGAACGCGGTCAGATTGGTCGTGATGTAAGCACCTTTCTCGTTCATCAGTGCGGCGATCTCGCAATCGAAAGAAAACCCGTGTTCGATGCTTTTGACGCCCGCGTTGAGCGCATTCATGATCGCCTCTTTCCGGTAGGAATGCGCCATGACGTAACTGCCGTATTCACTGGCAACCTGCACGGCGGCCGGGCGATCCAGCCAGCAGTTGCCACGGATCAAAGGCAGACACAACGCCGCCCGATTGCATGTATTTCAACTGCGTCGCGCCCATCCGAAAGTTGTTGCGGCCAAATTTCTGAACGTCGGCAACGCTGTCAACTTCCTGCGCCATGTTCAGGCGACCAAAATTTGTCGACGCGCCGGGCGGAGAGGTAAAGCTGGCAAAATCCGCATGCCCGCCCCGCGTTCCCAGAAACGCACCCGAGGGATAGTAACGCGGGCCAAGTATTTGCCCTGAATCGATGGCCCGGCGCAGCCCTCCATTCGCGCCCCCGGCGTCGCGTACCGTTGTGAAGCCCTGCATCAGGTACATCTCGGCCATACGTGTGCCGTGGATGCCGAAATCCTCCCACGTTGCGTTGGCTTCCATCGCGGGAATGCTTGGCCCCATCAGCATCAGATGCGCGTGCGTTTCGATGAATCCCGGCGTCAGGGTGCGGCCCTCACCGTCGATCACGGTCGCATTGGGCGCGTCTATCTGTGAGGTCGAGACAGCTTTGATCAGGTTCCCTTCAACCAGAACGCTCGCGTTTTCAATCCGCTGTTCATTCACGCCATCGAAGACATGCACATTGGTGAAAAGCGTCTGTTCGGGCGCTGCGTCCTGCGCAAGAGCAGGACCAGAAAATACCAGTGACAAGAATAGGCCGAACTTAAGGAACCGCATCCATCCCTCCCGATTACGTGGTTCAGAAAACTTTTAAATTTTTGAATATGATAGAGTGTTTGCCGCCAAGTCAACGGTCTAAACCCGGCCTGCTTTGCGCAGTGGTGCTCAATGCCGCTTCACAGGGTGAAGCGTGGCCCAGAGTTTCAGCGCGGTTCCTCTTGGGCGACCGACAAGCAGCGTTTTCTTTGGGGCGCGCTACTGAGAAAGCTGTCGTTCAGAGCCTTTCTTATTTCTTGAGGGCGAAGTTGCTTTCTGGCCAGTGAAACCAGTCGAAAACTCTGTCGGACGACTGCCGCTTATGTGTTTTCGACCAGGTGCGTGAAATTTATTTCAACAAATGAAGTGATTTATTTTCAATGTGTTGCGGAGAATTTGGTGAGTTATGAGGGCAAAATGAGGTACGAACCTCAAAAAAATCTAGACTTGAGGTACGCACCTCAAATAGCCTTGGGGGTATGCCGCGATTCGCACATCCTCGATTGACGGCGAAAAAAGGGAGGAATGGATGACTTACACAAAACTGGCCTCTGCCAGCGCATTAGTCTTAGCCGCTACTACTCTTTCGACAACGGCAAAGGCCGAAGATCTGACGCTGTGTTGGGCGGCATGGGATCCGGCAAACGCGCTTGTCGAACTGTCCAAGGAATTTGAAGCGGAATCAGGTCACACAATGAACTTCGAGTTTGTGCCGTGGCCGAATTTTGCAGATCGGATGCTGAACGAGCTGAACTCGGGGGGCAAGCTCTGCGACCTGCTGATCGGAGACAGCCAGTGGATCGGCGGTGGTGCTGAAAACGGCCACTACGTGAAGCTGAACGATTTCTTCGATGCGGAAGGCATCAGCATGGACGACTTCGCGCCTGCGACCGTCTATGCGTATTCGACATGGCCGAAGGGCACACCGAACTATTACGCACTGCCTGCGATGGGCGACGCGAATGGTTGGTTCTATCGCAAGGACTGGTTCGAGAATCCCGAAATTCAGGCAGCCTACAAGGATGCCACCGGGCAAGACCTGAGAGAGCCGCAGTCACAGAAAGAACTGTTGCAGATCGCTCAGTTCTTCCAGGGCCGCGAAATTGACGGAAAGACGGTGTACGGTGCGGCGATCTTTACCGAGCGTGGTTCGGAAGGGATCACGATGGGAGTGACCGGTGCGCTGTATCCTTGGGGGTTCAAGTACGAGAACACTCCGGGCTCTTATGATATGGAAGGGGCCGTGAATTCCCCCGAAGCAGTTGAGGCGTTGGAATTCTACAAGGAATTCTACAAGACCGCGACACCTCCGGGCTATACGAACTCGTATATGGGTGAAAGCCTGGATGCCTTCAAATCCGGCCAGGTTGCGATGGCGATGAACTGGTTCGCGTTCTTCCCCGGTCTCTATGCCGATCCGAATACGGGTGGTGACAAGATCGACTTCTTTGTGAACCCGCCGCAAAATCAGGCCGGCTCGACACTGGGCGGTCAGGGGATTTCAGTCGTCAGCTATTCCGACAAGCAGGATGCGGCGCTGGATTACATCAAGTGGTTCTCACAACCCGAAGTACAGGCAAAGTGGTGGGAGCTGGGCGGATATTCCGCGCACAACTCGGTACTGGAAGACCCGGGTTTCGTGGACAGCCAGCCGTTTGCAGGTGATTTTCTGGAAGCGATGGCAGGCGTTCAGGACTTCTGGCAAGAGCCAGCCTACGCCGAACTGCTACTGGCGATGCAAAAGCGCATCCATGACTATGTCGTTGCCGATCAGGGCACTGCGCAGGAAGCGCTGGACCTTCTGATCGAAGACTGGACGGAAGTCTTCGAGGACGAAGGCAAACTGTGATCCGGAACTAGGGCCGGAGCGGGCACGTGCCCGCTCCACCTTCACCCGTGAGCCCGAAACCGACAAGAACTGGCAAAGAAATGTCTGACAGGACCATAGATCGCGTTGCGCAGGCAACGCCCGTGCGAGTTGCGCGAAAAATCCGGGGATTATCCGACCGAGCGATCGCGTGGATATTCATCTCTCCAACGATTTTTCTCCTGCTTGCGATCAACATCTTCCCGCTGATCTGGACCATTCAGCTTAGCTTTACCAACTACAAGGCCAATCGGATCGGGCGTGAAGTCAAAGATGTCGGGCTCAGGAACTACGAACGTATCCTGACAGATTCCGACACCTGGCTGAACATGCAGGCGACCGCGCATTTTCTGTTCTGGACCATCTTTTTCCAGGTGTTGATCGGGTTCACGCTGGCTTGGCTGATCAACAAGAAATTCAAGGGGAACGATCTGTGGACCACGATCATCGTGCTGCCCATGATGTTGTCACCGGCGGTTGTCGGGAACTTCTGGAAATTCCTTTATCAACCTCAGATCGGATTGTTCAACTACATCGTTTCCTGGTTCACAGGCAAAGACCCATCGAGCTTTGAGATGCTGGGTTCGGTGCAGTTGGCACCTTGGGCGATCGTGATCGTGGACACGTGGATGTGGACGCCATTTGTGATGCTGATCTGTCTGGCCGGTCTGCGCAGTATCCCCGACTATATCTACGAAGCCGCAGAGATCGACCGGGCCAGCAAGCTACGCCAGTTCTTCACGATAACAATACCGATGGTGCTGCCGTTCCTGATGCTGGCCGTTTTGTTCCGCGGGATCGAAAACTTCAAGATGTTCGACCTTGTGGTTCAGTTGACCGGCGGCGGGCCGGGCTCAACGACCGAGCTGACCTCGATCAATCTGAAACGGGAAGCCTTCGAGAAATGGCGCACGGGCTATGCCTCGGCCTACGCGATCATCCTGTTCGTGACGGTCTTTGGGCTGGCGTCGATCTACGTGAAGGCATTGAACAAGGTGAAACAAAGATGAGCAGTTTCTCGATCACCGAACCCACAAACCGATCCAAGTGGATCGCCGGATTTCTGGTCATCTCTTACGCGCTGATCACCATGATCCCGTTGGTTTGGATCCTTCTGACCGGTTTCAAATCTCCTGCTGACGCGATCAGCTATCCGCCGAAGGTTGTCTTTGACCCGACACTGGAAGGCTACGTGAACCTGTTCACCACCAGAACGCGGCAAACGCAGGAGTTTTTGGAGGCGAACCCACCACAGAACTGGGCCGACGAGATTGTCAGGCAATATGACATGGTAATTGTCGGCCCTTCCAAATTTGGTGAGCGGTTCATGAACTCGGTGATTATCGGGTTTGGCTCGACTTTCCTGAGCATTTTTCTGGGCACTTTGGCGGCCTATGCCTTTAGCCGTTTCAAGGTTCCGCTCAAGGATGACCTTCTGTTTTTCATCCTGAGTACGCGGATGATGCCGCCGGTGGCCGTGGCCATCCCGATTTTTCTGATGTTCCGAAATCTTGGGCTAAGCGACACGCATCTTGGGATGATACTGCTTTACACAGGCGTGAATATTTCGCTTGCGGTGTGGCTGTTGAAGGGGTTCATCGACGAAATTCCGCGTGAATACGAAGAGGCGGCGCTGATCGACGGCTACACGCGGTTTCAGGCTTTTTACAAGGTTGTCCTGCCACAGGCCGCCACGGGCATCGCGTCCACTGCGATATTCTGCCTGATCTTCGCCTGGAACGAATACGCCTTTGCCGTTCTGTTAACGTCGGCGAACGCGCAGACCGCTCCGCCATTTATTCCTACGATCATAGGTATCGGTGGCCTTGACTGGCCTGCGGTTGCCGCCGGCGCGACCCTGTTCCTGATCCCCGTGATGATCTTCACCATCCTGATGCGCAAACACCTGCTGCGTGGGATCACATTCGGAGCTGTGCGCAAATGAGCGATTTTCTGACAGGCCTCATCCGACTTCGCCGTGGCCCTTGGGAAATGGTCGCAACCATCCTGATAGCCTTGGGTGTCTTCATGTTGATGCAGCCCTTTGTTCTGTGGGCGTTCACCTATTCTTTCATCGTCACGCTGATTGGAACGGTCATGTTCATAATCGTCAGCCATTTCCCGGAGTAAAAATGGCCCAGATCGTAGTCAAAAACGTAAAGAAGATGTTCGGCGATTTCACGGCGGTCCGTGAAAGTTCGTTCACGATCGAAGATGGCGAATTCTTCATGCTGCTTGGGCCTTCGGGGTGTGGAAAGACCACGACGTTGCGGATGATCGCAGGGCTCGAGCTTCCGACATCGGGTGAGATTTACTTGGATGGAGAGGAAATTAGCCAAAGACCTCCGTCTGAACGAGACATCGCTTTTGTCTTTCAGATGTTCGCGCTCTACCCGCACATGAACGTCCGCAAAAATATCAGCTATCCTTTGATTTCACAGGGGATGTCCCGTGCAGCGGTAAAGGACAAGGTCGAAGAGGTGGCGGGAATCCTGGGTATCCGAGACATTCTCGATAGCCCTGTAGGTGGTCTTTCCGGCGGGGACAGGCAGCGCGTTGCTCTTGGGCGCGCCATCGTGCGTGAACCCAAGGCATTTATGATGGACGAACCGCTGGGCGCATTGGACGCCGAGTTTCGTGAGCACATGGCAGAAGAGTTGCGGGCGCTGCATGATCGAATGGGGGCAACGACGGTTTACGTCACTCATGACCAGCTTGAAGCCATGCAGATGGGGGACAAAATCGTCGTGATGAACAACGCGGTGATTGAACAGTTCGGGACGCCGCAGGAGATCTACGACAAGCCCGCGACGATGTTTGTGGCGAATTTTATCGGATCGCCGTCTATGAACTTCCTGCCGTTTCAGGGGCAGGTCAGACCTGGTTCCGACAAGGTACGTTTGAATGGTCATGATGAGGTCGTTCCAGCGATGCGGGAAGGTGCCCAAGGCGACCTGGTTTTTGGCGTTCGCCCCGAACACGTATTTCTGTCAGACGACAGTGACTATCGCGCCAAGGTGCTGGCGGCGGAATACCTGGGCACGACCCAGATCGTAACCCTGCAGAGCCCGAATGGTGAACTCAAGGCCAGGATCGACGCGCGGGAAACCGTGCGGGCCGGTGAAACCGTGGGGCTGGAGTTTCGATCCTCGACCGTGACTTTGTTTGAACAATCAAGCGGACGCGCCCTGCGTTCGGAGCTTAACGATGAGGTTCTGAAAAATGGCTGAAGTCGTTCTTGAAAACATCTCAAAATCCTTTGGCAACGTGAAGGCGGTGGACGGTATTTCGATGACGATACCGGATGGTGCTTTCGTCGTGCTGCTGGGGCCGACCGGGGCCGGTAAGACCACAACGCTGCGGCTGATCTCGGGTCTGGAAAAGCTGGATTCCGGTTCCGTGCGGATTGCGGGTCGAGATGTCGGCTTTGAAACACCTGCTCAGCGCGACGTGGCGATGGTGTTTCAGCAATACTCGCTCTATCCGCATATGACGGTCAGAGAGAACCTGTCCTTTCCCCTGCGCTCTCCGATCCTGCAGACCCCCGAGGATGAGATCACGCGCAAGGTAAATGAGATCGCCGAGATTCTTCAAATTCCCCATAAGCTGGACAACAAGGCGACAGAGCTTTCAGGCGGAGAGATGCAGCGCGTCTCGATCGGCCGTGCGCTGGTGCGGGATCCTCAGATATTTCTGATGGACGAACCGCTGAGTTCGCTGGACGCCAAGCTCCGGGCGGATCTGCGCGTGGAGCTGAAAAGAATACAAGCCGATCTGGGATCTACGCTGCTGTACGTGACGCACGATCAGGTAGAAGCAATGACAATGGCAACCCATATCGGGGTTTTGGAGGAAGGCCGGCTGGTTCAATACGGAACGCCGCGGGATATCTATGAAAACCCCGGCAGTGTTTATGTCGCCAGTCGGCTTGGGCTGCCCCGGATCAACATTCTTCCATCCGACCTGTTTGGCGGCGACCACAAAGGCCCACAGATTGGCCTGCGACCTGAGAATATCGTCGAAGGCGAGGGGACTGATGCCCGTGTCATCCGGGCAGAGCACCTTGGCGACCAGACGCGGCTGCACCTTGATCTAAACGGTCATCCCGTCGTGACCCTGATTGATGTGCATCAGGATTATCCTGCTGGAAAGATTGTTAAAATCAGACCGCAAGACCCGCTTTATTTTGACGCTTCAGGCGCACGAGTAAATTAAGGAGCAAATGCATGGCCCAGTTCCTCAATACCAAAGAAACTCTGGTTACAGATGCCATCGACGGCCTTCTTTCATCCTCCGGGGGTGCTTTGACGCGGCTGGATGGATACCCACACATCAAGGTGGTTTACCGGTCGGATTGGGACAAGTCCAAAGTCGCGTTGGTCTCGGGCGGAGGGTCGGGACATGAGCCTGCGCATGCCGGTTTCGTTGGGGCGGGAATGCTTACGGCAGCGGTATGCGGTGAAGTGTTCGCCTCGCCATCTGTTGAGGCTGTGCTTGCTGGTATCCTAGCCGTAACGGGCGAGGCTGGTTGCCTGCTGATCGTCAAGAACTACACCGGTGATCGTCTGAATTTCGGTCTTGCGGCAGAGCGTGCGCGCGCCCTTGGGCGCAAGGTTGAAATGGTGGTGGTGGACGATGACATCGCTCTGCCTGATCTGCCGCAGCCTCGTGGCGTGGCGGGAACGTTGTTCGTGCACAAGATTGCAGGCGCACTGGCGGAGAACGGCGCAGATCTGGACACCGTGACCCGGGCTGCAAAGGACGTGATCGGCAAGGTTGTCAGTATCGGCATGAGCTTGGACACATGCACCGTTCCGGGATCGCCAAAGGAAGACCGTATCGCACCGGGCAAGGCCGAGCTGGGCCTGGGCATACATGGCGAGCCGGGGGTTGAACAAGTAGATTTTGCGACGGCTTTGACAGCGATGTCCACCGTCGTCGAAAAGCTTAGTCAACGTGTCGGGTCAGGTGAGTGCGTGGCTTTGGTGAACAACCTTGGATCGACGACTCCGCTGGAGATGGCCGTTTTGACACATGCGCTGGCGGAAACCGGGATTGCGGGTCACATCATTGGGCCTGCGCCGATGATGACATCGCTGGATATGCATGGGTTTTCCGTGTCGGTATTGCCCGTAAATGGCGAGGACCTCGCGGCCCTCGAAGCGCCGGTGACGCTTGCCGCGTGGCCGGGCGTGAACTCAATCGACCCGGTCAAAGTCGCGCCGTTGCCGGACGGCCTGACTCCGATTGATCCCATCCCGTCGAATAACTCCAGGACCAAGGAAACTCTCATCCGGGTGTCCGATCTGCTGATTGACGCCGAAAAAGACCTGAACGAGCTGGACGCCAAGTCGGGTGACGGGGACACGGGCAGTACCTTGGCAACGGCAGCTCGGGCGTTGCAGGGCAGTCTTGACCGTATGCCGTTGGCGGACTTGACCCAGTTGTTCCCGGCGCTGGGTAACGAGTTGAGCCAGACCATGGGCGGCTCATCCGGTGTCATTCTGGCGATTTTCTTCAACGCCGCCGGTGACGCCTGTGCCAGCGGGTCTTCCATTCCCAAATCCCTTGTCGAGGGTTTGAACCGGGTTAGTCAGGTGGGTGGCGCAAAGGTCGGAGACCGCACCATGATTGATGCCTTGGCACCGGCGTTGAACGCGCTGCCCTCCGGTCTTTCACAGGCGGCCAAGGCGGCGCGGGAAGGCGCTGACACGACAGCGAAAATTCACCGTGCCAAGGCCGGCCGCGCAGCCTATGTTCCCGAAGAAAACCTGATGGGGCATAACGACCCGGGTGCCGAAGCCGTCGCATTGTTGTTTGAAGGTTTGGCGCAGGAGATTGAGGGCTGAGCAAAACGTGGAAGACCAAAAGCAAAAATTGGAACTGGTGAGAAAGCCAACGGTGAACGACATTGCGCGGGTTGCCGGTGTCAGTTTGGCCACGGTTGACAGGGTGCTGAACAGGCGCCCTGGCGTAAGGGCCGTCACTGTCCAAAAGGTGCACAAGGCAATAGATGAACTGGGTTACGTTCGCGACACTGCTGCGGCAAACCTTGCCCGAAAGCGTGTTTACAACTTCCTCTTTGTTCTGCCCGATACGGACAACGAATTCATAGAAGCGCTGAGTTCCCAGATTGTCGAGCAGTCAAGGGACCAGTTTATCGAACGAACGCGCCTGTCCATCAGCAAAGTGGCCCCGTTCGAGCCACAGGACATTGTCGAGATTCTGGATTCTGTCGATAGCCGCGAGGTTGATGGATTGGCAGTTTTCGGCCCCGAAACACCTTCGGTCCGCGATGCTGTCAAAAGGATTCGAGACAAGGGCGTGCCGGTCGTCGCCTTGGTGTCAGACTTGCCAAGTTCGGACAGGGATCACTTCGTAGGCATTGATAACGTATCGGCCGGCCGTACTGCTGCGCAGCTCATGGGACGGTTTGTGCACCGAAAAGGGAAAGTTCTGGTCCTGACCGGATCACGTCTGGCGCGGGACCATCTCGAGCGCCGCCAGGGGTTTGACCTCGTGGTTGCAGACGAGTTTCCACACCTTGAGGTTGTCGCGTCGGTCGAGGGTCGTGACGACCCGACGCTGATTTACAAGATGATGCCAGAGATTTTTGAGACCTACCCGGATCTGGTTGGCATCTATTCCTCTGCGGCGGGCAATGCCGGGCTTATCCAGTTTCTTTCGGAAAGCAAGATCAGCAAGGATCTGGTGATCATCGCGCACGAGCTGACTCCGTTGAGCCGCGAGGCGTTAAAGCGGGGAACTTTCGACGCCTTGATCTCACAGGACTCGGGTCACATCGTGCGTTCGGCCGTTCGCCTGCTGCGCGCGACATCGGACAAGGTTCCGTTCAACAAGGCACAGGAACGTATTCGCATCGACATCTATCTAAAGGAAAATCTGCCGCCGTAAGGGTATGTTTTGGGGAGGAAGAAATATGAAGACCATCAAAGGCCCGGCTTTGTTTCTGGCGCAGTTCGCCGGGGATGAAGCACCTTTCAATTCATGGGACGCTATCACCAAGTGGGCTGCGGACTGCGGCTATAAGGGGGTGCAGGTTCCCAGTTGGGATGGTCGTCTGTTCGACCTGGAAACAGCAGCGTCCAGTGCCACCTACTGCGACGAATTCAAGGGCAAGGCCAAAGAGAACGGCGTAGAAGTCACTGAATTGTCGACGCACCTGCAGGGTCAGTTGGTGGCGGTGCATCCAGCCTATGATACAGCCTTCGATGGGTTCGCGGCGGAAAGCGTCAGAGGAAATCCCAAAGCACGGCAGGAATGGGCCGTGGATCAGGTTAAAAAGGCGCTTTCAGCCTCTAGGAACCTTGGCATTTCAGCGCATGCAACCTTTTCTGGCGCTTTGGCGTGGCCGTATGTCTATCCGTGGCCGCAACGCCCGGCAGGTCTTGTCGAAACAGCGTTCGACGAGCTTGCCCGCCGCTGGGTGCCCATCCTTGATCACGCCGATGAGTGCGGAGTGGACGTATGCTATGAGATTCATCCGGGCGAAGACCTGCATGACGGCATAACCTACGAGATGTTCCTCGAGCGGACTGGCAACCACGCCAGAGCGTGCATGTTGTACGACCCCTCGCACTATGTGCTGCAATGCCTCGATTATCTGGACAATATCGACATCTACAAAGACCGGATACGCATGTTCCACGTCAAGGACGCAGAGTTCAACCCGACCGGTCGCCAAGGTGTGTATTCAGGGTACCAAAGTTGGGTGGACCGGGCAGGTCGTTTCCGGTCGCTTGGGGACGGTCAGGTGGATTTCGGGGCGGTGTTCTCAAAGATGGCGGCGAACGACTTTGACGGTTGGGCTGTGGTTGAATGGGAATGTTGCCTCAAACACCCCGAGGATGGTGCCCGTGAAGGCGCTCAGTTTGTATCGGACCACATCATACGCGTGACCGAAAAAGCCTTTGACGACTTCGCGGACGGAGGAACCGACGAAGCGGCCAACAGAAAAATGCTGGGGATAGAGTGATGGTGACCGGACGCAACGAAGACACCTCGGGTCGCATTCGTCTTGGCATGGTTGGCGGCGGAAACGATGCTTTCATTGGTGGCGTGCATCGCATCGCTGCGCGGCTTGATGACAAGTTTGAACTGGTCGCAGGCGCGTTGTCATCGACGCCTGAAAAATCTCGTGCCAGCGGTGAGGCGCTGGGCCTTGCGCGGGTGTACGAGGATTTCAAGCAGATGGCTATCAGGGAAGCGCGCCTGAAGTCCGGGATCGAAGCCGTGTCGATCGTTACCCCCAATCATGTTCACTATGCCGCCGCGCGGGAATTCCTGAAGCGCGGTATTCACGTGATCTGCGACAAACCCCTGACCTCAACGCTTGGTGACGCGAAAAAGCTGGTAAAAGCGGCAGAAAATGCCGATGCCTTGTTCATCCTGACCCATAACTACACCGGTTATCCTATGGTTCGACAGGCTCGGGATATGATCTCTGCCGGTGATATCGGCAAGATCCGCGTTGTACAGGTCGAGTACCCGCAAGACTGGCTGACCGAACAGCAGGACTTTAAGCAGGCCGAGTGGAGGACCGACCCGGAACGCTCGGGCGCGGGTGGCTCGACCGGCGATATCGGGACGCATGCTTACAACCTTGCCTGCTTTGTCACCGGTTTGGAGGCTGAAAGCCTTGCCGCAGACCTGCAAGCCTTTGTGCCGGGACGTCAGGTCGATGACAACGCGCATGTGTTGCTGCGTTTTCGAGGTGGCGCGCGGGGGATGCTCTGGTCATCGCAGGTCGCGCCGGGCAACGAGAACGCCTTGCGATTGCGGGTCTACGGTGAAAAAGGCGGGTTGGAGTGGTCGCAAGAGGATCCGAACTACCTGTGGTTTACGCCTTATGGCGATTCCAAGCGTCTGATTACCCGAAATGGTGCCGGGGCCGGTGACGGTGCAAATCGCCTCAGCAGAATACCTCCGGGGCATCCTGAAGGGTATTTGGAAGGGTTCGCCAACATATATAGCGAGGCCGCCGAAGCGATCCTTGCCTTCCGCAACGGGCAAACGCCAGACCCGTCGGTGACTTACCCAACAGTTCAGGATGGGTTGAAGGGCGTCAAATTTGTTGCTGCATGCGTCAACAGTTCCGCGCGAAACGCGGCTTGGGTGAGCCTTGACTGAGCGAAGGCTTGCACGTCTGGGGGCGTTGCTGAAACCGTTCAGCTTGGCAGGATGTTGTGATTGACCCTAAACAGGTTGTCGGGGTCATACCTACCTTTGATCTTTGACAGCTTGTCGCCATTCGCACCGTATGCCCCGGTCATGTGATCCGCTTCGTCCTCGGGCATGAAATTCACATAGGCGCTGCCGGTCGAGTGTGGTTTCATTTTATCATATAGGTCGCAGGCCCAGTCGACACATGCGCTGTCTTTCGCGGGGTCCTCCCACCGGGTATGCACATTCATGATGAAATGCGCCGACCTTTGCGGATAGGCCGTTGCGCCTGCGTCGACCCTGGCCATTGCGCCTCCGACATGGGCAATGAAAACCTCGCAGGCCGGATCAGGAAGCGTGGCTATTGCGTCAAGTAACCCCTTGATCCCTTCTGACGACAACGTCTCAAAATCGTGGCTTTTCCAGTAATTCCGCGCTCCGCGTGTCAGGAGCGGATCAAAAGCCGCCTGCCAGTCCACGAATTTGTGCGGCGAGATTACATCTGCAATCGGCTCGCCCAGGGCGCGCAATCCAGTCATCGCCTTTTCGCCATCCGCCATCGGACCGGCGTAGCAGGCCGCAAAGAGCAGAACCTCGCGCCCGTGCCATTCTTCCGGCAGGAAGGGTAGAGGCGGAGCTTTTCGCATAACGCTCCAAACTGTAAGCTCGTCCGGCGATCCGTCGGCGATCTTTGCGTATTCGGCCAGCAGATCAGGAGCCTTTTCGATCGGATGTACAACCAAGCCAGACAGGACATCCGGCCCCAGTTCGTGAAGTTGGAACTCGAAAGATGTCACAACACCAAAATTGCCGCCGCCACCTCGGATTGCCCAGAACAACTCGGGGTGATTGCTTGCGGATGCAGTGACGATCTCGCCTTCTGCCGTGACCACTTCTGCAGAAATCAAGTTGTCGATCGTCATGCCGAACTTGCGCGTGGTCCAGCCGAAGCCGCCTCCCAGAGTAAGCCCTGCTATGCCGGTCGTAGAATTGATGCCGGTCGGAACAACAAGACCATGGGCTTGCGTTTCCCGGTCCACGTCGCCAAGCATTGCCCCCGGCGCGACCCGGGCTGTTTTGGCAATCGGGTCAACGTGAACAGACCGCATGTGGGAAAGGTCCAGCATGACCGTTTCGTCGGCAACCGCATGACCGGCAATCTGGTGGCCGCCGGATCTGACCGACATCACCAGCCCGGCGTTGCGAACAAAGTTTACCGCCTTTTGAACGTCACTGGCCCCCAGGGCGCGGATGACGAAACCGGGGAAACGCTCGACCATGCTGTTCCAGGTTGTTCTGGCCTCGTCGTATTCGCGATCACCGCGATGATATACCGACCCCCTGAGTGACGCGCTGAGGGCATCAAGTGCGTCCCGATCAACATTGACCGTTTCGCCGTCCAGAGATTTCAAATCAAACATTGGGCAAGCCTTTCTTGGTCAGAAAAGGCTTCTTGCGTCGCTGCCTCGGCTATCGTGGTATCACCCAAGCTCACCTGTTCCCGGTGATGAGGTGACGGCGTATCCTGAATGGTGTCAGCTTGATCCTCAGGCAAAAATGCCGGGGTCTATCCGATCAACCGGCGTAATAACGTCTGCCGGAATGTTCAGCCGTTCAGCCGCTTTCCGCAAACTTTCTTCATCCGGTGCTTCGTAAAGGCAATACGTCTTGCGCTTGTCCGCGCTGAGGAACGAGAAAATCCACTCAATACCTTCTTCGTCGTTGATATCCTTGATCTTGATCCTGTCGTCGTCGGTAATATCAAGCTGTTCAGCGAAATTTCTTTCGATAATGTATCTTGGCATCATGTTCCCCCGGTCATTCTTCAATCGATTAGATGGCAGTTCCTTCAAGTTTTGACCTAAGGGAAACCATACTTAAATTCTGGGCCGTTGCCAACGCTTCCGCTTCCAGTTGAAAAGCCTGTTTCATGTCACAGGCACGTCCACGCCGCCGTAACGCGGCCGCAAACGCTGCTTTGCTGTGTGCAATCCAGGGGGGCGATGCCATGCGCGTGTCGATCTCGATGGCTTTTTCAAACATGCTTTCGGCGGTATCCCAGTCCGAAAGAAGTGCTGCGAGGTTCCCCAACCGGCGCGCGGCGGCCCCGGTGCATACCGTGGTCGCGCCAGCCGTTATCGTCAGGTCTTCGTAGGGCTTGAGAATTTTAAACAGCGACTCGGCATGTTTTTGGTTGCCAACCGCGACGCTGATATCCGCAAGGTACGACAGCGTTGTCGAATACATTGCGTCCGGTTGCAGAGAAAATCCATTTTCCGCTATTTCATCTAGAATTCGCTCGGCCGGTTCCTTGTAGCCAAGTTCGGCAGCGATCAGTCCGAACCCTGGCCGCCACGCGACATCGCCGGGACTTTCCGACATAAGGTTTTTGATAACAGGCGCGACTTCGTGCAAGCGACTTTGTTCGCGGCGGATCGTGAACATCTGGACCCCAAAGACACCTTCGACGTGTTCGCCATGGGTCTTGCGACCAATTTTGACCGCTTCGGTCGCGTGTTTCTCTGCGGCTTCAAAATCTCCATCCATGATGGCGATCATGGCGCGGGCGTGCTTTTGCACCCAGTAAAGCTGTAGGTGGGTGTCCTTCTCGGAAATCTCGGTCAACAACTCAAGCGAGCGGTCCATCAGTTGGCGGTCGGCCATTTCTGCGCCCACAAACAGGCTTAGAGTCCTGTTTCGGCCCTGATCAATGCTGCCCAGCTTTTCAGCAACCTTGTGCATGGCTTCCAGGTTTTCGCGCCAGTTTCGGGCCTCGCTTTCTTTTCTGGCCGCAAAAGGTGCGCCGAAGTGCATCATCATGACTGAGAACTGGGATTTGTAGTCACCCAGCTTTGCCGCCAGTTCCATCGCAAGCCGACCGAACTGTGCGCCTTCTTCCAATTGGCCCACAAAAATATAGGCCCGAGCAAGCTGGCTCATCAGACGGCAGCGGCGTGTTTCATCTTCGTCCGAAAGAGTTTGCAGCGTTTCCCTACACAGCCTTATGGCCTCGCTGTGGCGCTCGCTCGACATCATGCATGAGTCTGCAAAATGGTTGGCGGCGTCAGCGGCGAGTTCATTGTCGCCAATCGCACGCGCAGCGTCCAACGCATTTTTGAGTGTGGCAATGCCTTCGGGCAATTCGCCCAGACTGTCGTAACTTCTGCCGACAAGGATTTGCCCGACAACCGTTTCACGGCTTTCGTCAGACCCAATTTCCTTTGCCGCTTTCAAGGCTTCCTGAGCGTTGACCATAGCCTCTTGGCTGGCGGACCGTGCAAGCGCCATTTCGGTTGCGGTGCGCCATTTGTCGAACGCCGCCGACCAGTCCTCGGCTTCGGACAAATGGCGGGCCACCAGCTCTGGCCGACGCTCAACTTCAGCGGCGCGAAGCTGGTTCAAAGCGCGCGCGACATCCGCGTGCTGCTGTCGCCGCGTTGAGCCAAGCATGGATTGATAGGCCGTGTCGCGGATCAGCGCGTGGCGAAAAACAAAATGCCCCCGATTGTGCCCGCTCTCAAAGATCAGGCCGGTGCGGGACAGTTCCTCAAGGCTGGTTTGCACATTCTGCTTGTCGATACCCATCGCGGCACCCAGCAATCCCGGCTCGAACTCGCGGCCGATGACCGAGCCTGTCAGGGCGACCCGCTTGGCCTCAAGGGAAACCGCGTCCAGCCGCGCCATCAAAGCACCTTTCAAGGATGACGGTATTGCAACTTGGCCTTGCTCTCCGGCCTCAAGGATCGTGCGCGTTAGTTCCTCGACGAACAGCGGCACTCCGTCCGTTTTTTCGATGATCAGCGAAATCATGTCGTCGTCGGGTTCTGTCCCGGAAATGTTCCGGATCAGATTTGCGACGTGGGCAGAGTCAAAACGGCGCAGTTGCAGGGTCTGGACATGTGCTTCTGCTTCGCTTTTGCCAAGTTCCCATTCCGGCCGGTGCGTGATCAGGATCATCAAAGGCAGGTCCGCGCAGATCGCTTTGAACCTTTCCAGCAGGGCTTGTGTCGAGGGATCAATCCAATGGGCATCCTCTACACACAGGATTACAGGCCGCACGTTTGACCGTATCTTGACCGTGTTGATCAGGGTTTGGATCGTTAGGTCTCGTTGTTCTTGCGGAGACATTTCAAGCACTTTTCGCGCCAGCGTACTGCGCGGGGCGACCAGCGCTGCGAAGACCGGCAGAACCTCGTCCAAGTCCAGCCCGGGGCGCGTTTCCAGTAATTCACGCACATGTTCCAATATCTGATTGTCGTCAAAGCCGGGTTCGACATGTGCGTCTTGCGAGATGCGTTCCGTCACTGGATGAAACGGGCTGCTGGTCAGATAGGGAGAGCAGTTCAACCGGATAACGTCCGCCTGGTCGTCCGCCGCGGTTTCAGCAAGAAACTCTTCTGTCAGTCGGGATTTGCCGATGCCAGCCTCACCCGACAGCAAGACGACCTCTCCTTGTCCGTCTCTGGCCCTTTGCCACGATTGCAGAAGAATACCTTTCTCATAGTCCCGTCCTATCAGGGCGCCGCCGCTTTCGTCCCCGTGGGATGCCCTAAATCGGCTTTCAGCGCTGCGTTCTGCCACGACTTCCAACAGGGTGCGCGGTTGTTCAAATCCCTTGAGAGCAACTTCGCCAAGCGACTTGAACTTGAAAATGCGATGTAGGGCGGTTTCGGTTTCCTCTTGTGGGACAACAACCGTGTTGGGTCTTGCGTGCTCCTGAATCCGTGCTGCAAGGTTCAGGATCGGCCCAGTCATGGCACCTTCTTCATATGTATTTTCGGTGATCGTGTCGCCCACTACGACGTCACCGCTTGCGATGCCAAGCCGGGCAGAAATATGCTCGCCATCTGGCGTCCGGAGGTCCTGCACGCGCTTGATAGCATCCAGCCCGGCCTTCACTGCGCGAATGGCATGGTCTTCGTAGGCGCGCGGCCAGCCGAAGAACACAAGAAGGCCGTCGCCCAGATATTTTGCTATGTACCCACCGTAACGACTGACAGCTCCTGCGACAGCGTCCTGGTAGTTGAGCAACAAAATCCGCATGTCCTCGGGATCCAGCCGGTTCGTCAATTCGGTCGAGCCGACAAGGTCGGCGAACATCACTGTCAGGTGGCGTCGCTCGGCGACTGGGCTTGCGGTGTCTGACGCCTCTGGCGCAGCCGAGGATCGTTCGGACGGATCGATAGAGGGGGTATCCAGCGCCTCGGACGCAGCAGAGTCAGCGACGGTCAACTCAGATATCGCGGCCAGCAGAATCTTGCGATGCCCCAGGCTAACGCCAAGTTCCTTCAGGTCTTCCCCGGTCAAAAGTGGCAGGACGCGCGCATCCACGTCATTCTGAACGAACGCGTCAACATATTGGTCCAGACCAAGACTATTCAGCCAGTATTCGATCTCAACTCCCATCATCGGATCATGCGGAGTTGTCGAATACTAATCAAGAAGGTCGAATCTGATTGCCGGTTGGCCGAGGAAAGTACTGCTGTTTGGAGGCCAAAGGTCTACTTCGGTCCAAGCGCAATCATTCATAAGGGGATTATGGTAGCGGAGGTCCGTCTTGGACACAAACCCCACACATTAACACTCTGTAAAATACGGGTGCCGCGACCTTCGAGGGGTAAGCTGAAAGCTCAATTGTCGTAGCGGTACCCTGACTGGCGAATTCGATCAAAAGATATTGGACATCACCGCGTTGCTCCGAGTTGGAGGCCGCCGCAATTGCGGAACGGCGGAATGGCCTACATAGCCTCCAACGTGTGGGCGAGGCCGTTTCGGATGTGATCTTCCAACAGTTTCTTGGCCATATTCGCGTCTCTGGCCAATGCGGCATCGAACATGTGTTTGTGTTCTTTGGCTGCTACCTCACCTCGATAGGTCAGTACGAGCATCTGGTAGCGAAGATATTTGTCATAGATGATTGAGTGAAGGGATAAAAGATTCTTGGAGTTGCAGGCTGCTATCATTGCTTGATGAAACTCCGAGTCGTACCTCTTCCAGGTTTCTTTCTCAGAGTCATCTCCTTTGAGAAGCCGTTGCTCCATCAAATGCAGCTTATGATGCGCGGCGACGAGGTTCCCCTCCCAATCCGTGTCACCATTCTCGATGGATAACTCCAACGCGTGGCATTCCAACAGGACACGCAGCTCTGATATCTCGATCAGGTCTTCACGGGAGACCGGTGTAACCAGGAACCCCCGTTGCTCAGGAGCTTCGACAAATCCGTCGCTGGCGAGCCTGTTCAGCGTTTCACGAAGTGTCGAAAGGCTTGCAGAGTAGCGTTCCTTCAAGGCGTCCAGCTTCAGTTTGGAGCCGGGCTGCAACTCCCCGAAGATGATGTCCCGCTTGATGCGCTGATAGGTGCTTGCACCTATCGTAGACGGCTGTTTCGCCATGCGTTTCACCCGATATTATCAGTTTCCTCGTTCAATTAGCATTTTTCAGAGACATCAGCAATCCAAACTGATGTATGGTAAAAATAAAAATATCATACATTATTGCGGAATCGCGAAAACCCCAATACGGTCGTGGCCAAGTTGGGCAAAGCAGCCCGATCGCAATCATCGGTTTCGGGATTTTCCGGACCCTCCGGAAGGAAGCAAAGTGTCTAAGAACTTTCGCATTGCCATTGTCGGCATCGGCCTTGTTGGACGCCGCCACGCAGATGCTATCCGAGCGTTGCGCCATGTTGATCTCGTCGCGGTGGTCGACCCCAGCGATGAAGGCCGTGCTTACGCCGTTGAGCATGCGGTTGCATGTTACGAAACCCTCGAGGAAATGTTTGCAAATCAGACGCCAGACGGAGCTGTTCTGGCGACCCCGACCACGCTTCATGTCGAACAAGGCCTCACGTGTGTTCGACATGGTTGTCCCGTTCTTGTCGAAAAGCCGATCGCCGTGGAAGCCACCGCTGCACTTGAGCTTGTTCAAGCAGCGGAGAAGGCCAATGTGCCACTGATGGTCGGACATCATCGTCGACACAATCCTCTGATCCGGTCGGCTAAGGAAGCCATTGTCGATGGGAAGATTGGAGATGTGCGCGCTGTCCATGCGAATTGCTGGTTCTATAAGCCAGACGAGTATTTTGATGCTGCGCCTTGGAGAAAGAAACCCGGTGCAGGGCCCATCTCGGTCAATCTTGTCCACGATGTTGATCTGCTGCGGTACTTGGCCGGAGAAGTTATGACTGTACAGGCTCAGTCGGCTGCTTCGCAGCGGGGTTACGACAACGAAGATGTTGCCGGTGCTCTGTTGACGTTCGAAAGCGGGGCGATAGGAACCATAAGTGTGTCCGACAGCATCGTTGCCCCATGGAGCTGGGAGATGACGTCTCAGGAATATCCAATCTATCCTTCAACCACTGAGAGTAGCTACATGATAGGTGGTTCTCATGGTTCGTTGTCCGTTCCCGATCTTCGCCTGTGGAGTTACCAGAGAGAGCAAAGGGATTGGTGGACGCCAATCTCATCAACCGCGCTGAAGAAGGGTGCGTCTGACCCTCTGGTCAATCAACTCAGGCACTTTGTTGAAGTAGCTCGGAACGGAGCAGAGCCGATTGTGTCTGGATGGGAAGGTTTCAGAACGCTTCAAGTTATTGAAGCTATTCAGAATTCTTGCAGAACTGGCGAGACTGTCAGGATAAGAACCCTTCAGGAAACGCAGCAACAGAGATTGCAAGTAATGAAAAATATCTGATATTTTGTAAAACATCTTGCAAAAACTCCAAAATAGGTCAAAACTCTGAATCGCAAAAAAGAAGCATCATGATGTCTCAGGGAGGAGCAAAGTGATTACCAAACTTACCCGCCGGGCTGCTGTATCAGCCCTGGTCGCAACCGGTGTTCTGTTTAGCGCAACAAGTGGTGCGCTGGCGGAAGACAAAGTGCAACTTCGCCTCGCAACATCAGGATCGGAGACCGATCAGCGCTCGGTCGCAATGGCCGAGGTTTTCGCACCCATGGTCGCTGAATTTGCGACGTATGAGCCCAGCTATAACGGCACAATCTTCGCCCAAGGTACGGAGTTGGACGCCATCAGCCGAGGCAACCTGGAAATGTCGATCACCTCGGCGCAGGAACTGGCACAGTTCTTCCCCGAGTTTTCGATCTTTACAGCAGGCTATGTCCACCAGGACGCCGCGCATCAGGTGGCTGTCTTCAACGATCCCTTGATGGATGCCTTTAAGCAAAAGGCCGAAGAAGAACTGGGCGTCAAACTGCTGTCGGTCATGTATCTGGGCCGTCGTCAGGTGAACCTGCGCCAACCCAAGGATGAACTGACCGTCAGCACCCCGGCTGATTTGGAGGGTGTGAACCTGCGGATGCCGGGCACAGATGCGTGGCAGTTCCTTGGCAAAGCGCTGGGTGCTGCCCCGACACCAATGGCGTTCTCAGAGGTTTACACAGCTCTGTCGACCGGTGCCGTTGACGGTCAGGACAACCCATTGCCAACCGTTGTTGATGCCAAATTCTACGAAGTGACCAATCAGATCATACTGACATCGCACTTGGTCGACTTGAACTATATCGCTATCGGCAAAGAGGTTTGGGACGGGCTGACACCGGAACAGCAAGCCAAGGTTCAGGAAGCTGCGGACGCAGCAGCTGAATCAGGCCGTCAGAAGCAGCTTCAGAAAGAAGAAGATCTTGTCAGCTTCCTGAAAGAGCAAGGCATGGAAATCTATGAACCCGATCTCGCGGCGTTCCGCGATCAGGTACAGTCTATGTATCTGGACAGCGAGTTCGCAGGTTCATGGCCCGAAGGCGTTCTGGATCAGATAAACGCTCTGGGCAACTGAGCCCAACAAGACAAGGGAGGGAGAACCATAATGAAAGCCTTTATGAAGGGGTTCTCCCGACTGACCGAAGCGATTGCCGGCGGGATGCTGGCGGCAATCTTCCTGATCTTCCTATTGCAAATACTCTTGCGCTACTTCTTTACCCCCGCCGGATGGACGCTTGAACTCATCGGCATTCTGTGGGTCTGGGTGATCTTCTTCAGTTGCGCTTTCATAGTGCGAGAACGGGATCACGTGAAGTTCGACATCATCTACCTTTCCGTACCGATGCGCGTGCGGCAGGTCTTTGCGATGCTGGCGGCCGCAGCGATCGTGGTCGGTATGCTCTACAGCTTCCTTCCGACGTGGGACTACATCGATTGGATGAAAATCCGCAAGACATCGACTGTCCGCAATCCGTTTTCCGGCGAGAAGATACCTTTGCGCACAGTATTCTCGATTTACGCGGTATTCATGCTGGTCGTCGCAGCGCGCTACGCGTGGCTATTCTTCGACGTCATGCGCAATGGCCCCCCAAAGACAGAGTTGGAACTGGTTGTTGGATACAACGTGGTTGACGACCATCCCCGTGTCGACGTCGAAGAAGACGAGGAAGTTAAGAAATGAGTTTTGAACTTCTTTCCTGCCTGCTCGCTCTCTTTCTTCTGGCAGGCATCGGGACACCTATCGGCTATTCCATCCTCTTGGCCTCATTGGTGTATCTGGGCACAGCCGGACTGGACGTAGCACTCGCAGGCGAGAAGATCCTGCAAGGCTTCTACAAAAGCACGATCCTGCTTGCCGTGCCTTTGTTCATCGTCGCCGCGAATATCATGAACGCTGGTTCGATCACGGACCGTCTGCTGAACTTCTGCGTTGCAGCTGTCGGTCGTTTCAAGGGCGGCCTCGGGCACGTAAACGTGGTAGCGTCTCTGATCTTTTCCGGTATGTCCGGCTCGGCTGTCGCGGATGCCGCGGGGATCGGCAAGATTATCATTGAAATGATGACTAAAGATGGCCGCTACAGCCGAGGTTACGCAGCCGCGATCACGGCGGCGTCGGCGACGATTGGCCCGATCATTCCGCCCTCGATCCCGATGGTTTTGTACGCGCTCGTTTCCAAGGCCTCTATCGGGTCGCTGTTCCTGGCCGGTATTCTTCCGGGCCTGATCATGGGCGTCGTCCTCATGGCGATGAACTATTATCTGGCCGGAAAGCGGAACTTTGCATTGGAAGAACCTGTTCCACTGCGCGAATTGCCGGCTAAAACCGCAAACGCGTTTCCGGCACTGCTGATGCCCGCAATCCTGCTATACGGCATATATGGCGGCGTCACCACTCCAACCGAGGCCGCAGCAGTGGCTGCATTCTACGCCCTGCTTCTGGCAGCGTTGTTCTACCGCGCGCTGACCTTCCGTGGCCTTTATCAAGTGTTCGTCGACAGCGCGCGCTCTTCCGCAGCCGTCGGGGTGGTCATTGGGGGCGCGTTCATTCTGAACTTCATCGTTATTCAGGAGCAAATACCGCAGTCTATCTCGGCGCTGCTGGAGGGTTCTGATGTCAGCCCGATTGTGTTCCTGATCCTCGTAAACCTGCTGATCCTCGCGCTGGGATGCGTTTTAGACGCAACAACGATAATCCTGGTGATTGTTCCCCTTTTCATTCCGACCTGCGAAGCGCTCGGGATTGATCTTGTGCATTTCGGAGTTCTGGTCGTCGTGAACTCGATGATCGGTCTGATCACGCCTCCCTATGGCATTCTACTCTTTGTGATCAACGCTGTGACGGACATTCCGCTGCGTGAAATCATCTCCGAAATCTGGGCTTTCCTCGCGGTTCTCATCTTCGCCTTGGTGATCATGATGCTGATGCCGGATCTGGTCCTGTGGTTGCCGCGTATGTTTGGATATCAGGGATAATGTGCCTCTCGGTTTCGACAACGTCGATCCCCGGTGATCTGGCCGAAAAACTGAGCGCCATCGCTGACGCGGGATTCGGGGGTGTCGAATTACACGAACCGGATTTGACCGCTTTTGACGGACCGCCGTCACAAGTCCGCGAGATTGCATCGGACCTCGGCCTGAAGATTTGCCTGCTACAACCCTTCCATAACCTTGAAGGCCAGCCCGATGCCGGACGGGAGCGCGCCTTTGATCGACTGAAACGCAAACTCGACCTGATGAGCGAGTTGGGAACGGAATTGCTGCTTATCGGGTCTGCCTTCGAGGTCGATGTCGCCGCGACCGAAGAACAGGTAATCGCAGATCTTGGCGAGGCGACCGAGATCGCGAAAGAGATGGGGATGCGTCTGGCCTACATGGGCTTGCCTTGGTCGGATCTTATTCACTCGGATGAGCAGGCGTTAGGCGTCGTTGAAGCGATTGACAGCCCTCATTTCGGGTTAGCCTTGAACTCCTTCTTCTCGCTTGCCGACGGGTCCAAACCAGCCCGCCTTCGGGACATTCCCGGCGAGCGGCTGTTCCATGTACAACTGTCCGATGCACCCCGGTTCGAGATGGATATACGTCGGCTCAAGCGGCACTTTGGGCTTCTGCCGGGGCTTGGGTCGCTGAACCTTGCGGGCTTTGTACGCGTGTTGTCCCGCGCCGGGTACAAGGGGCCTTGGTCCATTGCGCGCGTCAACGAAGCAGCTCCTCAACCCGGTGGCCGAACACTGGCCCGAGACAGCTACAGGTCGCTGGTGAACCTCTTGGATGAGGTATCACGGACCGAGCCGGGAACCGATTTCGGCACCCCGGACCTGCCGGAACGCGTCTATGCGTCAGGCTTCGAGTTCGTCGAATTTACAGCCGACGAAACAAGCGGTGCGCAGCTGGCAGATATGCTGTCAGCAATGTGTTTTCGAATGGAGCGAAAACACGTAAGCAAGTCCGTCGAGCTATGGCGGCAGGGCGCGATAAACATCGTCGTGAATACCGAAAAGGAAGGATTTGCCCATTCGGCGTTTCTGGGTCACGGCCCCTCCGTTTGTGATATGGGGTTGCGTGTCAAAGATGCGGATCAGACGGTTCAGCGAGCGACCGCGTTGGGCGCGCCGAATTTCTCACAGCCGGTAGGGACCGGGGAACTGGACATCCCGGCCATCCGAGGTGTTGGTGGCAATGTTGTCCATTTCATAGATGAGAAATCCGATCTGCATCGGGTTTGGGACATCGAGTTCGAGCCAGTCGCCAAGACCAAAGCGATCCAGCCCGCCGGTCTGCGCCGCATCGACCATCTGGCACAGACGATGCGTAACGATGAGATGCAAAGCTGGCTGCTCTATTACATTTCGACTTTTGAGATGGCAAAATCCCCGATCGTGAACGTTGCCGACCCGTCGGGTGTTGTGCAAAGCCAAGCCATCGAAAGCCCCGAGGGCGAAGTGCGATTAAACCTGAATGGAGCAGTTGGGCGTCGAACACTGGCGGCTTCATTCCTTGAAGACGGTTTTGGCGCCGGTGTTCAGCACATCGCCTTCCAGTCGGACGACATATTTGAAACCTCGGCCCAATTGCGGAAGTCCGGCTTTCCCAGTCTGTCCATCCCAGAAAACTACTACGCTGATCTGCAAGCGACATTCGGGTTAAGTGAAGACCTGATCGCCCAAATGCGCAGGGATAACATACTCTACGACCAGGCGGCGGGTGCCGAGTATTTTCAGATCTACAGTCGCCCCATCTTTAACGGCTTTTTCTTTGAAATTGTTGAGCGCCGAACTGGTTACGCCGGCTATGGCGCGCGTAACGCTGCGTTTCGATTAGCGGCGCAAACGCGACACCACGTGGCGGAAGGAACAACCTAATATGAAGGCCGCACTAATCGGACAAGGGATTTCTGGCTCCATGACGCCTGAGATGCACGAGGCGGAGGGCCGGGCGCAGGGTATCGATCTGAGCTACGGTAGGATCGACACGGCAAAAGAGCCATTTCGTGGAATGTCGGTCGCTGATTTATTGCATTATTCAGTTGAATTAGGCTGTGCGGCGGTCAACGTAACACACCCCTACAAAGCATCAGTCATTGATCATCTCGATGAGCTTTCCAAAACCGCTGAGGAGCTTCAAGCTGTAAACGCGGTGGTTTTTTGTGACGACCGAATGGTTGGCCACAACACCGACTACATAGGTTTCCACAGTGCCTTCGGAGATTTTTTGGGATCATCGAAGACTGAAACGGTTCTCATGTTTGGTGCTGGAGGCGCGGGCAGTGCAGTCTCTTTGGCTTTGCTTGATTCAGGTGTTCGAAACCTGGAGATCATCGATCCTGACTTCCACCGAGCGCAGGCGCTGGTCAGTCGACTAAAGGTCTTGCGCCCTTGTGCAAAGCTTCAGGGTTCCCCCTCGATTTCGTTGGAACGGGTCAAATTTGTGGACGGAGTGGTCAATGCAACACCGCTCGGGATGGATAAGTACCCCGGGTCGGTGATTGATCCATCATTGTTGCGGCCGGATGCTTGGGTGGCAGATATAGTATATTTCCCGCTCGAGACACACCTTCTGAGAAGCGCCCGCACAACTGGGTTAAAAGTGATGAATGGTGCTGGAATGGCAGTTCATCAGGCTGCAGCGTCTTTTGAAATCTTCACCGGCTGCACCGCCTCAATCAGTCGTCTTCAAAGCGTTTTCGATTCACTTCGTCAGCAGCGCATGCGCGAGTTTAGAGGTGCAACGGTATGACAAACGACGAGCAAGCTATCCGCCAATGGTGGCGTACCTCCATCATCGACATGAAGCCCGGTCAGATCGCTTTTCGTGGCAACGCCATAGAGGACCTGATCGGGAACGTATCTTTCCCGCAGATGATCTGGCTGATGGTGCGGGGCGATCTGCCGAGCGACGCACAGGCGCGCCTGTTCGAGGCTGCTTTGGTCGCAGGCGTGGATCACGGTCCGCAGGCCCCCTCGATCGCGGCTGCGCGTATGGCTGCCACCTGCGGGGTAGGTCTCAATAATGCAATGGCGACTGCGGTGAACATGCTGGGCGACGTGCATGGAGGTGCAGGAGAGCAATGTGCTGAGCTGTATTATGATATCGCCGCCCGCATGAATGCGGGAGGTTCGCTGAATGACGCTGTTCGGGATGGCTTGGACAGTTGGCGCGAGACCTACGGCAAGATCGTATCGGGCTTTGGTCACAGGTTTCACAAGCCTGTCGACCCACGCGCACCACGATTGATGCAACTTGTTCGTGATGCGGCGGCAGAAGGCACAGTTTCTGGCCGGTTTGCCGATATCGGAGAAGAGGTTCAAGCCGAACTCGGTCGTCAACGAGGCGGTCGGCCAATTGCCATGAATATTGACGGAGCGACGGCCGTGATCTTCTGCGAACTTGGCCTTCCTGCGCCCTTGTCGCGAGGGCTTTTCTGCCTGTCCCGCTCGGTCGGAATACTCGCCCACGCTTGGGAACAGATGAACCAGGGTGGCCGAAATAAAGGGCCGATGCCCCCAAATTACTTACCCCTCTACGAAGACAGGAATGATGACACGTGAGACATCGAAATCCTTCCGGGTCGGCCTTATTGGCTGTGGTCGTATCAGCGATATCTATCTAAAAACACTATCCAAATTCTCGAACATAGAGGTCGTGGCTTGCGCAAGCCTCGATCCTTTGGAAAGCCGCGCGAAGGCGGATAAATACGGCATCGCCAAGGCTTACACACCAGATGAAGTGTTTGACGATCCGACAATTGACTGCGTTTTGAATCTGACAATTCCGGCGGCCCATGCCGAAATCAGCCTGCGCGCTCTGGAGGCGGGCAAACACGTCTATTCAGAAAAGCCGCTGGTTATGGATCGAACGGATGGAAAGGCGATCCTGCACATGGCCTCTGAAAAGGGGTTACTGGTCGGTTGCGCGCCCGACACATTTCTGGGCGGTCGCTGGCAGACCGTTCGGCGCTTGATCGACGAGGGTGCCATTGGCAAACCGACAGGGGTTTTTGCCCATGTCGGGACCCACGGGACGGAGCGCCACCATCCCAATCCGGATTTCTACTATAAGGCGGGTGGTGGGCCATTGCTGGACCTTGGGCCGTACTACCTGACCGCCATGATTTTTTGCCTTGGGCAAATTGACCGCGTCGCCGGAATGGCTCGGCGCACGTTCGACAAAAGGATGATCGAAAATGGCCCTCGCAACGGAGAATGGATGGATGTCGAGGTCGACACGCATTCCCTAAGCCTGCTGCAGTTCTCTTCCGGAGCTATAGGGTCGATGACCATGAGCTTCGACGTCTGGGACAGCGAAACGCCGCGGTTCGAGATCTACGGTGAAAACGGCACCATTAGCATCCCAGACCCTGACCCGGTTCATGGTGCCAATATCTTTCAAGGGGATGTCTGGCTGAAAACGCGGGAGACCTCGCGCTGGTCTCATCAGCCGCGCCCAACCAGTCGCGAAGGCTGGCAGGTGGTCGACAACAAACATGGGTTCAATGAGGACAGCCGTGGTCTCGGCCTTATGGATCTGGCCCTGGCGGCGCAAGAAGGACGCCAACCCCGTGCAAGTGGAGCGCTCGCCTACCACGTTTTCGAGGTCATGGACGCGATCGAACGGGCACCAAAATTTGGCGCCTATCAGACGATAGAAAGCCGTTGCGCGGCTCCGGAGCCTTTGCCGGTCGATTTCCTTAACGATGAGAGGAAGGAATTGGTTCATGCCGATTGAGACACTCGACTTTGCTCAACCATTCTTTCGCGTCCAGCACACAACTGACGAGCGCAGGATTTCTATCGAGGGTCGCGCCATCGTCCTTAACCTTGGGGGGCGAAATCTCTCTGTCGAGGATCAGACCATTGCACCGCTTTCCTCTGTGATCGTGCAAGACAGCACGCTTAGCGGCGTTGAACGTGCAGTCATTGTCCATGATTTCGACGCCCATGCCGATGACAACGAGTTGTTCGCATGGGTGAAAGATACATGGCCATCTGCTTTTGATGTTCGCCGAGAGGAGCGTTTACGCGGTGTCAGCCACTACATGTCGCCAAAGGTCTTTGTGGGTAACGTTGGGCTGACCATGTACCATTCCGGCTCGGTGCCGCTGAATGTCGGATTGCACAAGGATCATCCGTTCTGCCCGGTACCGGGGTTTCGCGAAGTGCATACACAAATCGTAGGCTTTGGGAAAATGCAGCAATGCCGTGAGCGGGATGTTGAATCCCTTTACCTCGAAGAATTCATGGCGCCCGGCACGACGCACAAACCGATGTATGACGCCGAAGGCAACTATCCCTGGCATCAGTACGAGACGATTACCCCCAGCATTTTCATGGCGGTGGAAATGCTGCCGGAAGGCGTACGGGTCCCGGAAATGGAGATTCAGAATGGCTGAGAGACTTTTTTCCGAAGACCTGAACTTTGACGGACCTTTCCCCCGATTGTCTCGCCGTTTGCGGCTGGGTGTTGTTGGCGGCGGACGTATCTCTGTCACGCAGGCAACGGCCGCGCGGATGACCGACCGGTGGGAGGTCGTCGCAGGAGCGCTCAGTTCTGACGCCATGCGAAGCAAGGCGCGCGGGGCCGAGTGGTTCCTGCCGGCCGACCGGTGCTATGCGTCCTTCGACGAGATGGCAAAGGCCGAGGCGGCACGCCCGGATGGCGTAGATGCCGTCATGATCACCACCCCGAACCACGTTCATTTCGAAGCGGCCAAAGCCTTTCTGGAGGCGGGCATTGACGTGCTGTGCGATAAGCCCCTGACCAACGAAGTCGCGGAGGCCGAAGGGATTGAGGAGATTACCGCGCGCACGGGACACATCTTTGCTGTCGGCTATGCGATGTCATGTTTTCCAGTAATCCGTCAGGCCAAACAAATCGTGGCGGAAGGCGGCATCGGTAAAATCAACCAAATCCACGTCGAGTTCATGCAAGACTGGATGACGCCCGATGATGTGGCTGATGCGCCCCACGTCAAATGGCGGCTGGACCCAAAGATTTCTGGTCCGACCAGCTGTGTCGGCGATATCGGCACCCATGGCGCGCATCTCGCCAGTTTTGTCTCGGGCCTGCCCTTGACCGACCTACGGGCTGAGTTTCATGTCTGCGGCGCGCCAAAGCCTTTGGAAGACACTGCATTCATGTTCACCCGCTATCAAAACGAGGTTCCGGGAACCCTGATGGCGACACGCCTTGCCCCCGGGAATCGGGGAGGGTTGCGGTTGCGCATATTCGGGAACGAAGGAGGTCTCGAGTGGGACCTGGAGAATTCGGAACAGCTGAAGTTCAATCGGTTCGGTGAGCCGGATCGTATCATCAGCCGAGGTCACGGGCATGGCATCGGCCCCGGCGCAGAACGTCTAATCCGGACCGCGCGCGGCTTCCCAGAAGGGATTATCGAAGCCTGGGCCAACCTTTATACGGAATTTGCTATGGCCGTAGCCGCGCGTCGGGATGGCGTTACCGTTCCGGATGATTGGCTTACTTATCCCAGTGTCGAACAAGGTGCAGATGGCGTCCGGTTTATTGAAGCCTCCGTGCGCTCTCACCAGTCCGGAGGTGACTGGGTCACTCTCTAAGGCTCTGCCAACAAGAATGAAAAACACGCCCGGGCAGTTGCCCGGGCGCTTTCATTTCCTGCTCAGTATTAAAAGTTGATATTTTAAAAAATATCAGATATTTTTTACTACGTGTGATGAATTTGAGATTCGCAGACACGTGGAGCTGCCGTTCATGGTGAAACCCGAAGAGGCTGGCGCAAGCCCCTCTCTCTATTCCTTGGCGCATCTGACGCTGATTGGCTGTACGCCGCCCGAGTTGGTCTATATCGCAGCGCGGGCCGGTTACGATGCCGTCAGCCCCCGCTTCATTCCGATGCATGTGCCCGGTGAATTCACTCAATCTCCAATCGACAAGGCACAGGTGCATGCCACCAAAACTGCTCTCTCTACCACTGGCTTGAAAGTCCTCGATGTCGAACTTGCGCGCATCACAGAAGATGTCGATCCGCGCAGTTTTGAGCCTTCTCTTGAGATCGGTGGGGAATTGGGTGCCAAGCGCATGATCATGAGCGCGTGGACCAATACCCGCGATGATCGTGACTTCCTAATCGACGTCTATTCGGAAACCTGCGAACTGGCGGCACCCTACGGGCTAACAGTGGACCTGGAGTTCCCAAGCTTTTCCCGCCTTCGTACTCTGGATGAGGCGCTTGACATTGTCCGCGCCTCCGATCAGCCGAATGGCGGTATTCTGGTTGATACGCTTTATCTGCATCTCAGCCGCGTGGATTTGGGAGAGTTGCTACACGTCCCCTCGGACCTGTTTCACTTCCTGCATATCTCTGATTGCCTGCCCGGCATCGCCGATACGCGCGAGGGCATGATCCAGCTGGCGCGCGATGCGCGGCTCTATCCCGGCGAAGGCTGGATTGACTTCACCGGCATCATCGAACGGATGCCGCCCGTCGACTATTCCATCGAACTGCCCAACCAAAGCCGCGTTGCCGAGTTGGGATATGAAGAACACGCGCGTCGCTGTCTCAGCCACGCCAAGCGAACATTTGGCGAGGCGCGGTCACAGCGTCGTGTGCCCGATGCTGCAATTCTAAAACACCAAGAGGATCATCATGGGCAAAGAGCTCACTGAAAACGACCGCAACATGGCCGCCGATATGCTGGCACGCGCTCGCGCTGCCATGGCCGAGATCGAGGATTGGGATCAGGACAGGTTGGACCGCCTTTCTCAGGCCATTGCGTGGTATGCGGGTAATGAGAAAACCTTCACGCGTTTGGCTCAACAAGGCGTGGACGAGAGCGGCATCGGAGATCGCGCAGGGCGCCCTGCGAAGCGATTCAAGATTCACATGGTGCTGCGAGACGTCTTGCGTACGCCCTCGACGGGGATCGTCGAAGTCGACGAAGAAAAGGGGCTCGTGAAATATGCCAAACCTGCCGGTGTGATCGCCTCCCTGATCCCGATGACCAACCCGGCGATGACGCCACCGGTGACCGGCGTGTCCGCCGCAAACGCCCGGAATGCGGTCATCTTCAGCCCGCACCCGCGAACCGCCCATACCACCTTCGAAATGGTCGAGGTTATGCGAGCAGCTTGTCGTGCTGCCGGTGCCCCCGAGGACTTGTTCCAATCCATTCGCAAACCGTCGATCCCATTGACGCAACATCTGATGGAGATCTGCGACCTGACTTTGGCGACGGGTGGCAAACCCATGGTCAAAGCGGCGTACAGTTCTGGGCGCCCGGCCTATGGCGTCGGCGCGGGCAATTCGTCCATCGTCATCGATGAAACCGCCGATCTGGACATCGCCGCGCACAATACGCGTATTTCAAAGACCTCTGATTTTGGGTCCGGTTGCTCAGCCGATGGCAACATCATCATCCAGCGCTCAGTTTACGATGATATGGTCAAGGCACTTCAAGCCGAGGGCGGCTACCTGTGTTCGGATGAAGAGAAGGCCATGCTCGAAGCGGCCATGTGGGACGAAAAGGGCAACCGTACGTTTCCGACCATCGCTTGTCCGCCGCAGCAAACGGCCAAGGTCGCCGGTTTTAGCATCCCCGAAGATCGCAAGTTTCTGATGGTTGAAAATCAGGGGCAAATCGGCCCGCAGCACAAGTTCTCCAAGGAAAAACTGACCACTCTGATGGCGCTTTATCACTTCGACACGTTCGATGACGCGCTGGAAACGGTCAGCCAGATCTACAACACCGGGGGCAAAGGTCACTCCTGCGGCATCTACAGCCACAACGACGATCACATCGATCGGTTAGCGCGCTTGGCCCCGGTTAGCCGCATGATGGTGCGACAGCCACAATCGAAGGCCAACGCAGGTGCCTGGACCAACGGCATGCCTATGACCAGCAGCCTGGGCTGCGGCATCTGGGGCGGCAACATCACCAATGAAAACGTCACCATGAAACACATGATGAACTACACCTGGGTCAGCCGTCCCATCCCCGAGGATCGCCCCTCGGAGCCGGACTTGTTCGGTGAGTTCTACGGACAGGAGGTCGCGTGATGGACGGAGCTAAATTAGAAGGCAAAACCGTTGCTGAGCACATCGTCGATTTCCTTGAGCGTCGTGAGGTCAAACATGTGTTCGGTCTATGCGGTCACACGAATATAGCGGTTCTGGCCGCGCTGGCGGAAAGCCCCATCGAATTCGTCACCGTACGGCACGAACAAATAGCCAGCCACGCGGCGGACGCTTATGCCCGCGTGACGGGCAAGGCCTCGGTGGTGTTGTCCCATCTCTCCCCGGGTCTGACCAATTGCGCCACCGGGGTCGCCAACGCCGCACTGGACTGTATCCCGATGGTCGTGATCGCGGGCGATATTCCTACGCACTACTACGGCAAACATCCACATCAGGAAGTGAACCTCCATGCCGACGCCGCCCAGTGGGAGATCTATCGACCCTTCGTAAAACGCGCTTGGCGGGTCGACCGTGCAGATTTAATGGCCGAGATTCTTGAAAAGGCGTTCCATCTCGCTGAAAGCGGCCAGCCCGGGCCGGTACTGGTCAATGTTCCCATGGACATCTTTTCAGAGGTGATCCCCTCGGACAGTTTCGACCGTATTCGCGACAACACGCGCGCTCTCAAGAAACCGTCGATTGACGACGAGACAGCGGGCGAGATTGTCGAAGCGTTGGCTAAAGCCGAAAGCCCAGTCGCTTATGTCGGAGGCGGTATTCTTCTGGCACAGGCCAGCGAGGAGTTGCGAGAATTTGTTGAGCATATGGGCCTGCCCGTCGCGCATTCCCTGATGGGTAAAGGCGCGTTGCGAGACGACCACCCGCTTGTGCTGGGAATGACCGGGTTTTGGGGCACCGAGTTGGTCAACCAGTCCTGCTTGAATGCGGACTACATCTTTGCCGTGGGCACTCGGTTCAAAGAGGCTGATTGTTCAAGTTGGTACCCTGGCTACACGTTCAATATTCCCGGATCGAAGGTCATTCATATCGACATTGAGCCGCAGGAGATCGGTCGGAACTATCCCACTGAGATCGGAGCCGTTGCTGACGCCAAGGCCGCATTGCGCGTCCTCAACCGGGTCGCCCGCGAGATGTATCCGGACGGCTTCAAGCGCCCCACGCTGGAGCAGAAGATCGCTGGCTTCCGGACGGACTTCAAAGCGCGCAACGAGGAAATGGCGACCTCATCGGCCTTTCCGATGATGCCCGAGCGTATTCTGGCAGATACCCGCAAGGCACTGCCTGAGGATGCCATCATCACCACGGACGTTGGCTGGAACAAGAACGGTGTTGGGCAACAGTTCGATATCCTGACACCTGGTTCGATCCTGACTCCGGGCGGGTTCGCGACGATGGGCTTTGGCCCTCCGGGAGCGATCGGCGCAAAACTGGCAACCCCTGACCGTGTGGTGATAAGTCTTGTTGGCGATGGGGGGTTCGGTCAGAATCCGTCGATGCTGGCAACCGCGGTCGAGCTTGATCTGGGCATCATCTGGCTGGTTATGAACAACAACGCCTTCGGCACTATCGCGGGCCTTCAAAAGGCGCATTACGGATTGACCTATGGAACCACGTTCCCCGGATCAGCTGCCGCACCCGCAAACGGACCGGGCTATGCCGACATAGCGCGAGCCTACGGCGCGGAAGGGCACAGACTCAGCGCTGCCGACGAACTGTTGCCCGCATTGGAAGCGGCAATCGCCAGTGGCAAGCCAACCGTGCTGGATGTGCCAATGATCAACAACCCGACACCAACGACCGGTCATTGGAACATCCTGGACATTTATTCGCCGGACAAGGATGTTTCTCACGTCGCGACCTGACGATACTGAGCGCGGTAAGCCGCGCCAGTCTTTTACTTTCAATAGGCCCAAGTCAGCCAACCCTTCTGAGAGCCTTCGGTGCCGCAAGAAGATCTAACTGGGTTTACAGCCCTAACAGCTCTCGATCTGAGTCGCGTGAGATACGTTCGTGCAGAAGCTTGAGCAACCGATCAGCTTTGTCTCTCTCAATTTCCTCGAGAAGCTTCAAAACAGCAGCGCCATAGATAATCTTTTTGCGCGTTTCATTACGTCGTCGTTGTTTGCCCGCCCTGGCCTGAAGGTCCCTGAGTCTCGCGCGCGCATGTTCGATTTGTTGATCCAGGTCCGCCATTTCGTTCTCCATTGATTGAGTTGGTCGAACAGGAAATGCGGCCTGGATCCTGACTTCGCTCCCCTTGCGTGAAAACATAGCTTCGCCAGGCCGCCGTGTGAGCGGCCGTCCGCATGCCCGTTGGGCAATGCGCGCAGTTACGCAAACTTGGGGTTTGCCTGCGCGCCTGCCGCGGGCTTTTTTGTGCGGAGATCGGGTTGGGGCCCGATGTCCTTTACATGATACACGCCGCCAGCAGACTCGAAGTCATCCTCCATTCTCGTGCCGACGGTCGCTCCGCCGTCAAATCCGCCGCTTACACCGCGCGCACCACCTTCCGGGATGCGCGGGTTGGACGACGGTTTTCGCCGGGCAGAAAGGGTGGCCTCCTGTCGCATGAATTGATCAACTGGACAGGAAACGCCGAGGAGCTCTGGAACGCGGCCGAGCAATCTGAACGCCGAAAGAATGCAAGAGTCATCCGCGAACTGCGCCCCTCCCTGCCGCGCGAGCTACCGCTTCTCGAGCAGGTTGGGCTTGTCCGCAGCTTCTGCCTCTGGCTTCGCGATGAATACGGCGTTGCCGTTCAAGCCGACATTCACGCGCCGCGTTTCTTGTGCCCTGAGGAAGAGAAACGGCACAGCGCGGGCAAACTCGAACTGACGCGAGAAGACTACGAGCGGAGGCTCTTCAATCCATCGAAGACCAACCTGAATTTCCACGCCCACATCCTGATGACGACGCGGAAGGTTGATAGGATCACAGGCGACTTTGGTGAGAAAACGCGTGTTCTTGACGACAGAACCTCAGGCCCAGGAGAAATCAAACGTATCCGTGGAGAATGGGAAAAGCGGACCAACGCGGCCCTGCGCAAGATTGGCTCTCCAGCGCGGGTTGATCTTCGTTCGTATGCCGAAATGGCCAAGACGGGCGATGCACCGCAAGGCCTGGCAAGACAAGATCATGTCGGGCCACGCAGATCTGCCAGGTCGCGCCGCAGAATGCAAGAAAGCGGAAGCGACGACACAGTTGCCGGAGTGCGGCGCCAGGCTGTCCAAGAACACAATTCAACACTCTGGCACTCGTGGTTGCAGCTGCGCGCCCTGGAGCGTCAGAGAGACGACCTCGAAGCGGAGCGTATCGCGCGGGTGAGAGAGGCTGCCCGCAAGAAAACGGCCAGCGATGAGAAACGTCGAATGCTGGAGGCGAGATCCGAGCGCGAAGTGAAAGCAGCGCTGGAAGCTTCGTCGCAAATAGAATGTCTCAGATCTGAAACAGCATACCAAAAAGCCGTGCGATGGGCGACAGAAGGCATAGAAGCCGATCCATCAGATATCCTCGATGAGGAATTCTCCTCTGATGTCGACCTTGAGGCGTATCACCCACCTCAGCTCCAGCAGAATGATCGGATCTCCAACATACGGCGTGTAAGAACGCGCAAGCCGCGTCAGCGTACGCGATGACACCGATGCCAGCTTTTGCAGGGCGCAACACTGGATGCGATCTACAATGTTTGGACTCGTGCCATTGATCGGTTGACGAGCATGGGGCTTCACCCGGGCCTTGCCTTTCTTTGCTTGGATTTTTCTGTGCCTACAACCGTAGAGCCAATTCCCGCGGATGAAGCACACCGATCCGCGCGACCTTGTCCCGCATTCAGATGACATCCATACCGTTTCGCCTGAGGAGTATGTTCAACTCCTCCATCCCTTCGATGCAGTGGGTAAGCCGGCCGTTCTGATCAAGAATTCCGCGGAGGCAAGTCAACAATTCACACGCTCTCCGGATGGGATTGTAGCGTGCCTTCATGCGCTGCTGGATCGGACATCGTTTATCTCGCTGAACCGGTTTAAGGGCACACGCTGCAATTCAGGATTGGTCAGCCTGAATGCGCTCTATGTCGATCTGGATTATCACAATGACCCCGGCTGGTGCGCTGAGGGTGAAGAGGACGTTCAGGCAGCCGTTGGGGGCCATCTTCTGATGCGCGGTGTCTCTGAGCCATCATTCTTTTTGCGAACGGGACGAGGACTGGCCGCAATCTGGTTGATCCATTCGATGCCACCTGCTGCACTATCCCGCTGGCAGGCGGCAATCCGGGCATTGATGGACCTGCTTACTCCGTTTGGTTCGGATCGTGCTTGCAACGACCCAGCTCGCGTCTTTCGCATTCCCGGCACTCGAAACGAGAAATCGGGTCGGGTCGTTCGGGTGTCTGGTGGGAATTGCCAACGCCAGGATTTTGATGTCCTTGCCGATCAGATTTTTGCCTCCGCCGGGCGGCCCACCCGTTCCGAGTTTACGGAGCGCCGCAAGCAGCCTCAGGATCGGGAGCCAGGTAGTCAGACAATGCCGCGGGGATTGAGCCAAGCTGAGCGATTTGAACAGATCCTGAAAGATCTCGAGGCTTACCGGATTTACCACGGTGGGGTGATCCCGGTGGGGCACCGAAACACCTGGCTGCACTTCTATGCCACCTGCCTGACCCATCAGTCAGACACCCAGGGCATCGAAGGTCACATTCAACGAGCGGCAGACATGGCAACGCCCGGGCTATGCCAGAACGAAACGAACGCCATTATCAAGCAGGCTCTTGCGAAGTCAAAGCTGCAAGCTTGCGACAATGCACGCGAGAGCGAGAGATATTGTTACCGCGGCTCGACTGTTGCGGAGCGTCTCGACGTATCAGCGGATATGGCGCGTCAGTTGAGCATGCGTCAGGTGATGCCAGCGGAAGAGCGCCACCGCAGAAAAGCTGAACGGGAACGAGCACGGCGTGCTGTTCAGGGGAGTACTTCGCGAGATCAGTACCTGCTGCAAAACAGCGCATCGAGAAACAAGCCTTGGACGAACTATGGCCTGGGTAGGTCCCAGTATTACGCGCGTAAAAAGGCAGGAACACTCCCAGAGCTGCCCGTTGCTACGGACCGGACAGGTCCATGCCCACTACAGGGGAACCATTCTGGACACAGAGAACTCTGTGGCCCTCCAACAGAGGCACAGCAGTCGGAAACACCCGTCAACCGACCCATTGTAAACACTTCGAACACGCTGGCGACAAATCGGAAAGCTGCAACAGACCAGACAACAGCGCACGGACGAGAACCGAAACAGCGGAAAAGGCAGGTTGCCCACCTTCGACTGCGCAGTCCGGATGTCGCGCAGCCGAAAGTGGGAACCAGCCCAAACACGGTGGAAGACGCGGCTCTTTTCAACTTCGATGAAGGATGTCTCATGACACTTCAAACTGAAATCGCGCTGCCCTCCGAGAACTGGAAATCCCGTTTGAAAGTTGGCGATGTCGTCGCGTTTCGCTTCCCCCATGAAACGATGGGAGAGGATGATCCCAAAGTTCGGCCGTCGCTGGTTATTGATGTCGAGGAAATGGCCGGTGAGCGCTTTGCGGTTCTGGCCTACGGCACGACGAACCCGTGTCCACGTAAGCAGGCTTATTGCGTCGATGTGCGTTCGGAAGAGGAGCGGGAACAGGCTTCTTTGAGGGCGCCAACACGCTTCAATGCGGCTCGACGTGTTTCCGTATCTGTCGACAACAGCGGCTTCGACAGAAACTCCGATGGAACGCCCGTATTGGGTGAACTCGCCGACGCAGCGCTGGATCGACTTCATCGCGTTCGCGCACGAATACATGCAGAACGCGATATCCGGCGCTCCCGTAGGTTCGGCAGCAGAGGCTCGGGTCGAAAGATACGCGCCGTCACGGTGGAAACGCGTCGCAAGGGACGGCCGGATACGCGGGAGGTGCGCTATGTATGATAGCATCGCACAGCAGCTATTGCCGATCGAGGCCGCGATCCTCGAAGCGCTCAACATGGTGCCCTCGGCGTCGAAGGCACTCGACATGCTGATAGACAATCTGGAGCCCAGTGGCGCGCGCATAGCCTATCGATTTGGCTCACGCCTCCGTGCGGGTGAAGTGTTCGGTGATCGCGATCTCGAAGACCTCGAATCTCTGCTCCAGCCTGTTCTGGTTGAGATAGAAGCCGGATGGGTGAGCGAGGTGATTGCACACGAGCATTGCCCTGGCGGTGCCTGGATCAACAAGCGGCTGACAAATCGGGCAGCCGAATTGAACCGTACGGTTGAACCTCTGGTAACGCTTCGCAGGCGTCTTCAACTCATCCAGAATCTGCGCCGGGCCGACCGAATAACACGCCGAGTGATCGCTGAAGCGCAGACTTAGCCTGCAGCTTTCGGAGAGCGTTTCTCGCTCTCCGAACCGTTCGGATTAAACTGCGTTTCTAAATTTTCTAAAAGAGACCGATCTCACGCTCGTTGAAACATAAAGCGAGCACTATGACAGTTCAAAAAACGATCCAAACCGATTTTTCGATTTGTGAAGAGATCACCAAGTCCCCAGCAGCAAAGCAAAACCCGACGCCAGATGTTGGTTTGCTTGAGCTCGTCCGGGAATTGGCCCGGGCGGCAGCACAACAAGACGCGAGGAACTCGAGAGAATGCAACGCCGCGCTGCGATCTACGCCCGCTATTCGACCACGCTCCAATCGGAGCGCTCCTTTGAAGATCAGGTGGAGCTTTGCCGAAGCTACCTGAGACGCGAGAAATACCGATTAGTCCAAGTTTTTGAAGACAAGGCCATGTCATCCGCGACCCTGGTCGGGCGAGTTGGCCTTGCCAATCTTCTCGAAGCAGCGAGAGCTGGCGAAATTGATGCATTGGTTGTCGAATGCGTCGACCGAATTAGCCGAGATATCGGAGATCTTCAGTATGTGCAAAAGCAGCTTAGCTTCGCAGGCGTCGATATCATCTCTGCCAGTGAAGGGGTTCAGTCCGAGCTTCAAATCGGTTTCCGCGGCCTTTATGGTACGATGTTCCTTAAGGACCTCCGTGAAAAAGTTCATCGCGGAATGTCAGGCAACATTGCCAAGGGTTTGAGTGCCGGCGGCAAGGCTTATGGCTACTCACCCATATCGGGGAAACCCGGTGAGCTTCAGATCGAAGCACACGAAGCGAAAGTTATACGCCGAATTTTTTTGGCCTACTCTAAAGGAGCCTCCCCGCGAGATATTGCTCATGATCTCAACGCTCAGGGTGAGTTGCCGCCACGTGGGTCAAAGTGGAACGCTTCCACGCTGAACGGCAATAAGAAGCGCGCTTATGGAATCCTCCGCAACTCACTCTACGCGGGCATCCTCGTCTGGGATCGCGTCAAGATGGTGCGCGATCCGACAACAGAAAAAAGTGTCAGCCGCGAAAAGCCGGCCGAAGACTGGAAGTATGCAGAGGTTCCGCATCTACGTTTAATCGATGAGGAACTGTGGGATGCGGTTCAGAAACGGTTGGCCAAGCAGTCCGAAAATAAGCGCTCCGGAAAGTCGACTCGCAAACCCTTGCGTCCTTTCTCGGGCCTGCTTAGGTGCGGTTGCTGCGGTGGTGGCATGTCTATTCATGACCGAAAGGGCAGTGCTATCCGGATTCGTTGCTCTGCGGCTAAAGAGAGTGGCTCATGCAACAATAATGGGAAGGTTCGCCTCGACAAGATCGAAAGCGCCCTGCTGGCCGAACTAAGAAAAGAGCTGTCGACGCCAACCTACATCAATGAATTCATCCGTGCCTACAATGAAGAACGTCGCGAACTCAACGCAGCCGGCAAACCAGACAGGAAGAAACTTGAACGCACGGTAGCAGAAGCCAACAAGCTGCTATCGCGTCGTATCGAACTTTTCGAGATGGGTATTCTTGAAGGAGTCGAAGGAGAGGCAAAGTTGACTGAGGCCAAAGAACGCGCTTCGGTTGCCATGGATGTGTTGGCCAGCTTTGACGAGAAGGAGCGGGCGTTCGAGTTCAATCCAGCGACAGCTTCCAAGTATGTCACGGCACTGGATGAAATGATCTCTTCTATGCAGGCGCATAACGGCAATCCGAATCCAAAAGCACGTGATGCGGTGCGTGGCTTGATTTCGGAGATCGTTGTGTCTCCGACCGAGGAAGACGGCGTGCCTGTCGAGGTGAAGGGCCGCCTTAGCGCCTTGGTTTCAAACCGTTCCAAAAAGGTGGGGGGTTTGGTGGTAGCGGAGGAGGGACTTGAACCCCCGACACGCGGATTATGATTCCGCTCTGGGTAATTGAAAAGTAAGTTAAAAATCCCCAAAGACACAATTTCAAGGGTAATAAAACCAATGGGTTAGGTTGAACCTCCCAACCAAAGACTCGTCATTTTGGCCACGGAACAGTCACATTGCTCACTCCGAGACAGACGATCAATCAGCCTCATCAGAACAACAACACTTTGGTCTGCGAAAGGTTAACAGATATCGAATAGAGAACAGCTAATTTGATAATTGATTGGTTTCCAAAGGGTAAGTTGCAGTGAGCATCGACCAGTCGGTTTAAATGCACCAAATCAGTCTGATTGTGCCGTCGATCTAGCACCGTTCGCTTAATCGTCTACCAAAGCCAAGCTTAAGCTAGCCAAAGAGCGAGGCTTGGTTTGCATTTGATAAGGCGCAAAAACGGACAGGTCTTTGAAGCTTCTTAACAGAGCCTTCGCTGCATGCCCTAGCAAGCCATGACCGAGCTTGAGATTTCTCGATACTGAACTTTGCCGCAATTTCATCCGTGTTCATTGTCTCTGTCTCTAGTAGAGTTAGCAATTGAGACAAAAACAATGAGTACAAGTCTGTATGCGCGTATATCGATTCAGTTTCTAACTTTTTGCCGCCCTCATTAGAAATCGAGCCAGATGACAATTCGTTATCTGTGGGTTGGTTGGTAGTAGCATTCGAAGGTGTTTGAGCTGTATCAGCCAAAGGATTGTTTCTTAGCTGGTTTGTTTTGGTATACAACTCGCCAACGTCCGAAGTGGCTTCGCAGGCGCCTTTTTCAATCAGCTTATAGTTTCCGGAGGCAGGGTCTGGCTTCGGTTTAACAAATAGCGGAACCCAACCATTTTTTTGGTTTTCAATTGCTCCAGTCCAAGTGCCACCCTTGTCGAAAGCGCTATCTACAACAACGCAAAAGTCCGAGAGACAATAAACGTACTTGTTTCGGGCCATTGCATGGCCAACATTAAACGGAGCTTCTGGGTTGAAAGGTGTGACCAGAACTAAGGAACCAGAAGACAAATACTTGCGGAAACGGGAAGATGTTGCGGATCGAAGCAAACTGTCGGCCAGCACGCCTACAGAAGTCCCATCTCGCTTCAGCGAAGCCTCCATCGCGGTTATGTCCACGCCTCGGGCACCACCAGAAATTACCGACTTGCCAAAATCCGATGCAGCTTCGCCAAGGCTTTTTGTGAACGCCAAATCGTCTGGGCTTGCATTTCTGGAGCCAACGATTGCGACACCACCCTGGCCCAACAGCCTTTTGTTACCGCATCCAATTAAAACTGGCGGTGCTTCAACTCCAAGTTTGCCTTTTAGTCGCCTTGGATAGTCTTGATCAGAACGAGTAAGTATCCACAGTCCGGCCCTTTGCCACTTTTCGACCGCTAAACCCAGCGCAGCGCCGCGGTTCAGCAGTTGAGAAATCCTCGCCGCTGGGATTTTCGGATCAACCCATGCTTCCAATTGAGCCGTCAAGTCTGCTTTCAGAAGATCGGCAGGACTCAATTCGTGGTCACGAAGCCAAAGTGCGAAGCGAGACCATTCTTTAGTGGAGAGAGGCTTGGAGAGTTTATCCTCACTTTTGCCAAATGATGCCGTTAACATTAAAATGGCTTGAGATTGCTCGTCTAGTTGCATGCTAACCTCCGGCTCTTGACGACGTTAGCGCAAGAGGAAAAACCGGTCCACTTCCTTGTCGCTTGAGAAGAGCGGCCACAATTGTAAGTGTCCAAGCGGAATCGACTATGTCATCAACTAGCAACACCGGGGAGGTAGGGCATTCAGCTTCCAAATTGAACACCCCATCAAGGTTGTTACACTGGTGAAACCTGTTTTGCTGTTGCTTTTGAGGCGGGTTGTCGACGATTTTTGTTACAATGGGCAAGAACGGAATTCCCAAATCTCGCGACAACCGTTCGCAAAAGTCTGACACTAAGTTTGGAGACCGAAGTGACGGTATCGCGGTAATCCACTCTGGGCTGGGATCAGGTTTCCAGCGCTCTGTTATCATTGCAGATACTGCGGTTACCAACTCATCCCGAAAATAGCCGCTCGCTTTGTCGTGCGCGACAGTTCGCCCCCAACCAGCGTCACCCCACTTGGACAAAACACGCCCGGTTTCAGCCCTCAGGTTCTCAGGGATGTTTCCTACCAACCCATAAACGGGGAAAGCGCCCTTCGCGACTTGCTTGTTGCACACTAATTCAAACTCGGATTGCTTCAAAAAACGTTGCGCCGAAATCGTTGTTGACTGAGAAACAGTGCTTGGCGCGATTGGCTCAGCCGCACAGTTGGCACATTTGCCGCAGCTCCGTGATTTTGGGTCGTCAAGTGAATTGGACAAAAACTCCATCAAGCATCGAGGCTCACTAAGATAACGCTGAACTTCCAACCATTCAGTTTGTCTTTGGTTAGATAGCCGGTTTATCTTTTCCAGATCCATGCTGTAGTCGACGGGCGTCCGAAGCCACTTTGATCCATCCTTAAGGACCGGCGAGGGGTTCTCTACTGATAGAAACTTCAAAACGTGTTTGATCTGCCCATTTCTTAAATTGACGACTTCTTCGATCTCACGCTCGGTCAAACCATCGGAATCATCCAACAGGTTAAGAATTTGATAGACCCATTCGCTTTTTGGAAATGCGGTGGCGCGAAAATACGAAATAATTTCATCGTCTTCCGCGCCTGACATTAGTACGCCAATAGCTTTACTCAGTTGTCGACCGGCTCGCCCGACTTGCTGGTAGTAATCTACGATGGAGCCAGGAGCTTGGTAGTGAATTACAAACCCTAGATCCGGTTTGTCATAACCCATCCCCAAGGCCGAGGTGGCGACCAATACCTTTATTTTGTTTTCAAGAAGCTGGTCCTCAAGGTGTTGCCGGTATTCATTTGAGTCCAAAAACCCATCCGAAATTACCTTGCTATGATAGGCCCTTGCCTCGATTCCATTGGATACGAGCCAACAGGCAACTTGCTCGGCGTCTCGTTGTGTAAGCGTATATACAATCCCAGTACCGCTAAAAGTTGGAACATTTTCAGCCAGCCACGCCAACCTTTCGGCTTGCGTGGGCATGAACAAGGTCATTAAACAAAGTGACTCTCTGGTAAGCGGGCCTCTTTGTACTTCGATATTGCCCAATTGTTGCTGAACATCATTAATTACACGATTGTTTGCCGTTGCAGTGGTTCCAAGGACGGGTAAGTTTGAAGGCAGCCGCTGTAGAATATTTGTCAGGCGTCGATAGTCTGGCCGAAAATCATGGCCCCAATCAGAAATACAGTGTGCCTCATCAACAACCATTAAGCCGATGTGCTGAGAAATCGGCTCTAGCACATGCTCAACAAACCTATCGTTTGAAAATCTTTCTGGAGAAATCAAAAGCGCATCGACATCTCCTGATAGCACTTCACCAATCACCCGATCCCAATCTTTAGTGTTTGATGAATTTATGCTTGCCGCCGATACCCCCAGCCTAGACGCACTATCGATTTGATTTCGCATTAAAGCTAGCAATGGAGAGACAATCAATGTCGGGCCATGACCTCTATCCCTAAGAATCTTGGTTGCAATGAAGTATACGGAGCTCTTTCCCCAACCCGTCCGTTCCACGACCAACAATTGGGACTGGTGGTTCACCAGTTTGTCAATTGCTTCCCACTGCCCGTCCCGAAACTGGGCACTTTCATCACCCAAGGCGGTCTTCAGTAAAAGGAGAGCGTCACATTTTTGAGTACTCATCTGACTCTCTATGCTGTTCTGACAGGTGGGGGATTCCTAGCTATTTTTTTTGACACATGACAGTCTGTCAGGTTGATTGCGATAAAAACTGACTAGAATACCTTGCGGTGCTTCTTCAAAAATGCTCTGAGGTTGCTTTCGCTCCACGGTTTTCCTGTTGGCGAAGGGATTTTCTCCGAATTTAGTCGCTGCGCTAATACATTCACGCTCAGGCCTGTTTTCTGAAGCTCCAAGCTTCTACGTAGCGCAAACGCTTCTCGTTCGGGCTTGGAGTTCATCCAGTCCAAGTGACGCTTACGCCAATCGCCAAAATGCTGGCCAGGATCGAAAGACCATTCAGATGACAGGAGCGGATCTGGTGAAATGCGTATAAATGGCATGTTGGTGTTTTCAAGCCAATCGTCCATGTATCCATTCCGACGCCAGTTCTGCACAACGGAAAAATCGACGATAAGAACGGTTGCGTTGTTAGTTCGGCAAATACGTTCAAGGATCTCAAGAGCTGTTTGAATGTGAGCGCTGCCCCTGTCTGGTTCGATTTCAAGAAAAACCTCTTCATGAATAAGAGTGAAGCCATGGTCTTTTGCGTATCGTCGGATCATTTCTATTTGATAGCGAATGGTTTTGCTGACGGCGGCCGCCGCTTCTAAATCTTTCGGAAGTTCTACAAATTGCGCCCATGTAACAGGTAGTGTCCAATAGAATCCTACAGCGTTTTCCATACGTTACACTCCCATAATTTTGAAATCCGCAAAATCCCGAGGAATCCTGAGTCTGGTCTGACGGTTGGTTAAGTTGGCGTCAATCGAAAGAATCCACGGAGAACCTTCAATGATGAGTAAGACCGAAAACTCAATTTCTAAAAAACTACCAGCGATCATCCAATTGGTAAAAACGGCCGGTGCAATGATCCGAGCCGAGTTTCATCGACCAGACGGGCCGCGCGGAACCCATCACAAAGCCACTGTCGATACCGAAGTTGAAATCTTTTTGAAAACAAACCTGATGGGCCTTCAGCCGGCAAGCTGGCTTGGAGAAGAGACCGAAAGCTCCTTGATCGACGGGTCACTGACTTGGGTTATCGATCCACATGACGGCACAGCGGACTTCATGAATGGGTTGCGCGGGTCTGCTTTGTCCGTGGCGCTGCTTGAAAACAATGAGCCTGTACTTGGCGTCGTGTACGCGCCTACAGCTCCGGACGATGCGGGCGATCTGATTGCGTGGGCAAAAGGAGGCGACCTGAAACGCAATGGAAAGGTTATCAAACCAGCTCCCTCCCACGATAAGCCAATTGTCGGATTAAATGCAGATGCTGCGGATTTTGCCCAGGCCAATCACGTTGGCCTCAAAGGGCTCCGTGTGCGCTCGTTGCCTAGCCCCGCCTACAGATTGGCGCTCGCCGCTGTAGGGGAGCTCGACGCCGCCATGAGTTTGGTAGGTGGGTTGTCTTCTTGGGATATTGCTGGTGGACACGCCCTGATAATTGGTGCTGGCAAGGTCATCGCACAGAGGAACGGAAGTCCTATCGACTACCGTCAAACCTCCTTCGATGGTGTTGTCGCAGGCACGGAAGCTTTGGTACGCGGATTGTCCGGCGCCCAAATGACCGCGCACCCGAAATCCGCCCGCTGCCCTGCCGTTCCCTGCAAACGCACAAATCTGCCCATTAGCCTCGCGCGTGCACATGGTGTCATGTTGGGACAATTGGCAGGCGACGCGTTGGGGTCATTCGTGGAATTTCAGGAGGCAGAGACGATTGCCCGCAGGCATTCGGGTGGTGTCGACAGTCTTCAGGATGGCGGCACCTGGAACCTGATTGCTGGCCAACCCACAGATGACAGTGAAATGGCTTTGGCACTGGCCCGGAGCCTGTGCGCAATGGATCGTTTCGACAGAGATCACGTGGCGAATGCTTATGTGGAATGGCGGACGTCCCGGCCCTTCGACATTGGAATGACAACCAGCAGTGCGATATCTGCGCTGGCACAAGGTGGCCCCGTCGCCTCAGATAGCCAAGCAAACGGGGCATTGATGCGGGTGAGTCCTATTGGGATCTTTGCAAGCGGAACGCCTGCGCTCGCCGCAGAGATCGCACGCCTAGACGCTTCTCTCACCCATCCGAATGAAGTGACCATTGCTGCCAATGCTGCATTTGCTGCGGCGGTGTCTACGGGTGTTGCTGGAGGGAGTAAGGAAGACATGTGGTCATCCGCTTATGCAAATGCGGGTCAGGATGAGGGCGCGGCTATTGTACGCGACCGGCTTCTGGCAGCACGAACGAAACGTCCCATCGAGTTCCAGCATCAAATGGGTTGGGTACTCACTGCGTTTCAGAACGCATTCTATTGCTTGATGGCCGAGCAATCGCTTCGGGATGCGGTGGTTGGAACTGTCGCTTGTGGGGGAGACACCGATACAAATGCTGCAATTTGCGGAGCTCTTCTGGGGGCGTTACAGGGACGCGATGCCGTACCGCTGCAATGGCGAAATACCGTTTTGACCTGTCGACCGGTTGTAGCGGACGACATCCATCACCCACGACCCAAAACCTATTGGCCGGACGATGCACTAGACCTTGCTGAGGCGCTGTTAGTTGCAGGCGCGGCGGCCAACAAAGATGCAATTTGATTGCAAATCGCAATTGAGAAAAAGTTGGAGAATTGATCGATGAACGACTTCAAAAACTTGAACAAGCAGCGCCAGACTCTGCTGAAAATCAAAATTGATGGATATATCGAAGCAGCCATTTTGGCCGCAAAAACAAATAACATTGGTTTGAGCGAAGCAGTGGTTCTCACCACACAGGGTTTGATCAGGGAAATGGCAGCGCAGTCTATTGAGAAAGACAGGGCTCGAATCCTATTGAATGCTGCTCTTAAGAGTGCCTTTCCCGAAAACTGCGCGCGCGTAGCAACCCACTAAAGGCGTTTTTTGCAAAACAAAGAAACCGCCGGTTTCGGTTGTGATGCACAGCCGTCTCTAAGATAAACAAGAACTTCGGTGGGCCGCTAATCTAGTTGATTATCATATCATTCAAGGGCGAGCGCGGTGGCGGTATCGCTCCGAAAACCAAGCGTAGACAAAAGATGGTTATGGTGTTCGTTTGCCTGTAGGACCCACTTTGGAATGCAAATTGTAAGATGCTATCCAAATCAGATTATATGTTGTTTCTCAGGCACCCTGCCTGGCTATGGATCAAGAAGCATGCCAGGCATCTGCCGCCGCCGATTGACCCTTCATTGCAAGCACGCTTTGACGAGGGGCACGCGTTTGAGCCTTATGCAGAGGAGCTTTTTGGTGTTCTCGTTCACCTCGGTTTTTCAGATTTTTCAGAATACCAAGCTCTGCCCGCGCGCACTTTGGACGCCTGGAGGAACGGTGCAAACGCAGTGGCGCAGGGACGCTATGAAGATGGAACCATAACTTGTATCTCTGACATCGTGAGCCGCAGTGGCGATGGGTACGTTCTGACAGAGATCAAGAGCGGGACATCTGCAAAGCCCGAACACACTTTTGATCTCGCATTCCAGCGTGTCGTGCTTGAGGCAGCGGGGTTCCCCATTGCGCGCTGCGAAGTGGCACATGTGAACCGTGATTACGTCAGAAACGGCGAAATCAATCCGCAAGAGCTTGTCAGCATCACTGACATCACGGATTCGGTGACTGAGCAGCTCGAAAAAACACGCACGCGTATCGATCAGGCATTGAGCGTCGTTGCCAGCGGTACGGTGCCTGTTCCGTCCCCCGAACGTGCGCGCCTTAAATCCTATGGTGAATGGCTGGAGATCCGCGAAAAACTCGACCCACCTCTCGCGCATGACAGTATCCACCGCCTTCCGTTCATGAATGCGGAAAAAGCCTCGGAACTCATCGCGAATGGGATCACAAAGATTGACGAGATCAGTGATCCATCTGTGTTAGGCAAGTCGACACAGCGCTACTTGAGAGCAGTGGCGAACGGTGAACGCACAATCGATCATCAGGAGTTAAGCAGGTTTCTGAGCGAGATTGTCTATCCGGTTTATTACTTTGACTACGAGACGTCTCAGAGTTTGCTGCCTCCCTGGGACGGAACGCGTCCCTATCAGCAAGTGGCTTTCCAGTATTCCTTGCATATCCAGCATGAGCCTGGCGGAGAAATTGAGCACAGGGATTATCTCCACCGAGACGCCAGTAGCCCGATGCCAGCCTTGCTGAAAAGGCTACGGGAGGACATAGGAAACATTGGCTCTGTAGTGGTTTGGTATGCGCCGTTCGAGAAATCGCGCAATACGGAAATGGCGAATACCTATCCAGAGCACGCAGAGTTTCTGGAAAGCCTAAATGCACGCGTTGTAGATCTTATGAAGCCGTTTGCGGATGAAGTGATCAACGATCCCGCGTTCAAGGGAAGCGCCTCTATCAAGGCCGTTCTTCCTGCGTTTTTGCCAGAACTTTCGTACGATGATCTGGACATCAAAGAGGGGGCAAGCGCGTCTCGTCTTTGGAAGGACGCGACACTGACTCAGCAAGACGATCCAGCGTGCGAGAAGTTATATGCCGATCTTGTTGCGTATTGTACGCGTGACACTTGGGCGATGGTGGCGATTCATCAGGAATTGCTGGCGATGTGAAGTTTAATGACCATCGTTTATCTCCTCTCTGTAAGTTGGAACGTATCCTCCACCAAGCGGCCAAAACCTCCATTTTCTCAATGCCTTAGCGCAGTCCGCCTCTCCGTCGGGCAGTTTTTTCACCTTGTGGCTTGTTTTGTACTCTGCAATCGCCTGTTTTTCCGCGCGAGTCAGTTTAGCCATGGTTCTGTACCTGTAAATAATTAGAAAGGGATGTCGTCAGTCAGAATATGCATCGATGAGTCAGCGGGCCTAGCGCATGTTGCGCTTGCGTTTTGCTTTTCTTGATATTGCTTCCAAAGCCCCAGGTGTCCGTTTTGTCGCGCGTTTGCGAGCCAGAGCTGTTTTCGAGCATCAGGCAATTCCATTGATCGATGTTTCCCGCCAGAGAGCTTTGGCCAATCTATAGCGAGGCCATGATCAGCCTCACCTGAGCGGACCAATCTGATTTTTGATGCATAACTGGCCTCTGGTCGATCTGGACACTGTTTTTCGGAGGCGATGGTTACCATGCTGCCGAGTTTGCACGCCAGTAGGCGGCGTGCAAAAAGGCTCGGAATCCCTGAATTTTTGGCAACCCTTCAATCTCCACCTGCCATACGATCCACCCAGGATTTTTTTGCAGTTCCACGGTGGTCCGCGCGGCGATGAAACGCAAGCTCCGAGGTGAGTGTCATTTCTTTGTGCATTCTCGGAGAAATATCACGGTCTACGTGCCGCGCGAGTACTTTTAGGCCCCGAACCAGTTCCCGGCTGCCCGACAGTTCGCAAACATATGCCTCAAAGTATCGTAGTTCTCTTTCAACGTAGTTGGCCGCCTCTCGAAACGCTCGGTCTCGGTTCATTTGACCCGCGCGGTTCAATACGTGGGCCTGCCAATGTGTTGCTACTATCGATGCAAGCTCCGATGATTTTGGACATCTTGCGTTTTCTCCTCTGTTCGCAGCCATAAGTAAGGCAGTGCTATATTGCGGTTGCAATGGCTTGCCGCCTTCCACTGATCTGGCAGAAACGCTCGCTGTGAATTCAAATCGCTGCTTATGAGCAGCCGTCGGACAAGTGACTTTTGCTACCACCGCGCGTTCCACTTCGTTTTGTATGGGCCCTAAATCGACATTCAAGCGTCCCGCGTTTCCAGGAGATGAGGATTTGCCGAGGACTTCTACGTGAAACCCTGCTGGATATTGAATTGAAACTTCTACGTTGTCGGCCACGGTCGAGAAGATGTCTTCCAGTTCACCGAGCAAAACCGACGAAATCTCGGTATCAAATTCGGCATCATGCAGTCGCCCACCTCCATTTTCAGAGATTCCCCGCAGCAGTTGTTCATCATAACCATTTCCAATACCGAGTGCTGAAGTTGTTACGCCTCTTTTGCGCAATTCGCTCGCATGCCGGCGGAGTTCAAAAGTATCCGTAATACCTTCGTTGGCGTGCCCATCGCTTAGGATAATGACGCGTGGCGGTAGTCTGGAGTCCGCCTCGAATACGGCGGCAGCACGGTCCACAGCTTGGAACCACCCACTGCTCAAGTTTGTACATCCACGCGTCCGCAAGCGCGAAATTTCAGACTGGATTTCGGGCAGATTTTCATCATCGACCGAAATAGCGTCCAGGTGAGTAACAACGTCCGAACCAAAGGAAACAAGCGTCAAACGATCCTGGCTTGACAACTTCGGCACCAGGCCCAGCGCTGCCCTCTTTGCTGCCTCAAGCTTTCCACCCGACATCGAACCACTGACGTCAATTGCCAAAGCAACGTTCAAAGGTGCCCGGTCGCGTCTAGAAGTCGAGGTGCAATCTGAGGCTCTTACTTTGGCCACCAAATAGCGAACGGAGTCGCCCCGCTCCCAAAATAGTTCACGGTCAAATTGACATTTAAGTTCAATGTTAAAATCAGTCACGTTTCTTGCCTCCTATTAGTATTGCGCGGAGCTGGTCCGCGAGTTGTTCGAATAATGCGCGCTCCCTTGGTTCAAGTTTTCCTCTGATCGAAAGCTCCAAGTCTGGTGTGATGGAGATCCGGTTCCAGATCATACCTCGGGTACGCCGAGGTGCTGGACCCTCGAAAAGCTCTTCCAAACTGACGATCAACTGCTCGATACTGGCAAGGCTCTCTTCTCTCTCAAGGCGTTTTGCTTCCCGCCTTTCACTGAAACGCGGTTTCTTGTCACCGAACAAATCGCGCCTTTCTTCGCTGTGTCGGCCTTCAGATCTGGCACGCGGCATCGGAGCCATTTTGTATGCGAGCGGAACCTCTCTTTGTGTGTCAATGTTTCTGAGATATTCCCGCGCCGAACCTCGCGATCTGGGTGTGGTTAGTAGCTCCTCAGCCCATTCTTCTATCTGTTCTTCCGTTGCAGTCATGAACCGGCGTCCAATGTCTGCCAGCGTCATGCCGTATGCGTTTTTTAACGTCAGAACCGCCTTGGCCCGCCCTACATTTGTTGTAGGGTAGGTTGCTCCTCTCCCCGATTTGCTTGGCGGGGAAAGTAGTCCTTCGCTAATCCATGAGCGCAATGTTCGAGGTTCCACCCCGGTTCTTTCGCTCAGCTCTTCAAGTGTGATTCCATCCGTCATAGCGAATCGAATAATATCGACATCTCGACATGTCAAGTTGTCGATATCATGGTTTGTAGTAAATTCAGTACTTACGTCGACTCTCATTTATTGATTGGCGAGCTAAAATGATGGCATGCGAAGGGGCGGCTGCTCTGAGTATTTTCTTAAGTGCTATGATGTTAAGAAATGGCGATTGTTTGTCGGGCGATGGGTACGTCGACCACACTGCGGAGATTATGCCGCAGGTTTGAGAAAGCATTGTTGTCATCCCACAATAGTTTTGGCGTAACTTCCAATAATTTTGGCGGCTAGGTCTTCCACACTTGGATGAGGAGAGGATCAGTCACGTTCTTCTAGGAGATATCCGACGTTGCCGAAGTAACTTTGGGAGGCGTCAATCGAAATTGCCGGAATGGATGACAAAAAATTTTCACCCAACTTGTTATTCAATGGCAATATTCCATGGCGTTCGGTATTTACGATTGATGTAACGCCATAAAACCAAACGCAGATTGTAGTTTCTGGACAGAGGCCTTCACCATGGAAATTAACGGAAAAATTATTGAGATATTGCCGGAGAAATCGGGAACCTCTTCTAACGGAGTATGGCGTAAACAAGAGTATGTGCTGGAAACTGATGGCCAGTATCCGAAGAAGATTTGCTTTATGGCATGGGGAGAAAAAATTGACCAATTTGAAATTAGGCAAGATGAAATTTTAACAGTTTCCATCGACTTGGAAAGCCGAGAGTACAACGGACGCTGGTACACAGATGTTAAAGCGTGGAAAGTTTCAAGGGCTGACGCACGCAATTATGACGATACTTCAGAACCAGCATTCGACAATGCATCTACAGGCGCTTCCAGTCATCTTGGCGATGATGAAATTCCATTCTAAGTCAAATTAGGCAGACTAATTCCCGAAGAAACTTCCAGCTACGCATTAACCAGTTAGGGTAAGTTCCCAATGGAGTTTTGGCCATCATCGATTCCGCTGTGGCACGGTACGGACGTTTCACTCTTGCCTTCCATCGTCAATAATGGCCTAGGTGGACGAAATCTTGTTGATGAACTGGGAGCAACAACATTTCTGCGTCGCGCTTTTGAAGTCATAGGTTACCAATCGAACCAGAAAGAGTTTATGCGAACCATGAGCTTTCAAAACGCCTATTTCGCGAGCAAGCAATTGAATGCCGGAATGAACTTTCGACATGGGGGAGTCTACGTCACCTCAAGTCAGCAAACCGCGGCAAGCTATGCGACACGTGCACCGGAAGCGGTTTACTATTGTAGAGAATTTCTCGACAACCTTACAGGGAGCGAAACCGAAGCCGTTGCCTACCTGCTGGATGAATATCCGGAGCTCAAGTTGTTCCTTGACGGTGACAGCAATCCAATTGTGCTAAAGGTTCTGCGAGTTCGGAAAGACCGAGTTTTTGATGAGCATGGCGGGAGAATTTCGGAGAACCAAATTGAAACTTACAACAGTCTTTTGGGAAACCACGAGCCTGGTTCAGGAATAGATCTCAACTTTGCGTTTGAAATTTCCGAGGTCATCTCAGCTGATAATTTGTCTGTGTGGCGAGTACTTGGAGGAAATATGTTCGAGTTCGCGTTTGAGCCGATGGTATTGTGATGCTTCTACAACGGGGCCTTTCTTAAACCCCGATTGCATAACTTTAGACACCTGCATCACAACTTGCTCAACCGACGTAGCTTTCAGATGAAACACAAACACGTTGGCAACAAGCCAATTCTAGTTGGCCTCGTTTTGGGATTATCTCCAATTTCGACTAAGTTGTGGTATCGATTTCGCCAGCTTCTTCAGATTTAATGATTGCTTGAAGGTCGACCAAATGAGTCTGGGTGAAGTAGATGGAAGTCTCTGTTTGCGCCAGGGAAACTTCGAGCTCTTGTCCTTCGAGTTCGTCAAAAAGTACCCGCAATATGTCCTTGGTGTCATTTGCGTGCTCGAACATCGCCGCATGGTTGGGGCAGAGCGCCAAATAGTTCTGATGGTGCCGGAGGTTCAGGTCACTTAGAAACTCGACTTTCTCAAAGTAAGGACTCCCGTCGGCAAGTAAAAACGGAAGCGGTTTCTTACAAATCTGGCAGCCCATCACACCATCCGCATTGGTGTATTGGTCTTGCAAATATGCAGCGGCCTCTGACTTTACTTGCGGCTTTGTCAGTGAAACAGACCGATTGCGGATTTCGGTTTCGCGTGTCTCGGCATCACGAGCCTTGTCAGCGACCTTGGCACCTCTTCGTTCTGCATTCTTTGAGGGTTTATCGGGCATTTCGAAAGCGGAAGCCGCCTGCTCCTCGGCGAGCAGACGCGACAACTTTTCTCTTGGTATGTTTGCGACTAGCTCTCGCGCCAGTTCTGCATCCTCGGCAGTCTCAAAACCGAACTCCTGAGCTTTCTGGTTCTTTTCAGCCCTGATCCGTTCAGTCTCCTTCCTTTGTTCAAGAGCCGCTTTTTCTTCGCTGCCGAAGTCTATCGCTTCAAGCCAGTCCCATCCCTTGTCATATTTAAAGCCTTCGGGAAGCTTAGATGCGGATGCATCAGCTGGTCGGACGAACTCCCCGCTTTCCTGAGGTATCCAAGCGTCATCCCTCAATACATGCGCGAGTTGGGAAACTCCGGTTCGGTAGTAGGTATTGTAATTCCTACAGTACCTTGCTTCAGTCCAGTCAATTTGCGCCGATGAAATCGTCTCCCAGATTACGAGCGACAATTCCTTCGACGGTTCCGCCAACATGTCCCTTAGGTATGGAATTTTGTAGTCGATATCTCTTTCATAAGACGTTCGACCCCCATATCCACCGTAATATAAATCCCTGTTTGGATTCCAGCGGCAGCTTGTTTTTTCGATCACAATTTGCGTCGCGACACCCAGTTTCGAAGCAAAGTTGACGAACTTATCTTTCTTGATCTTTCTCCAGTAGTTCGTCGATATTCCCACCCGACCCGAGTCTTCGAGTCGTTCGAAATAATGACGCACTCCCGTGTCCATATACGGAGCATCTAAAAACATCTCTGACGCATATCGAGGATTACCCGTGGTATCGCGCAAAACCTTAAAATCGCGAAATACAGATACGTCACGCGGGTGACTTTCAAGATAGTCGGCAAATTGGTTTAGATCAGCGATGTGGGTTAGCCAATCAAAGTCTGGGGCTGAACTTCCGTACTTGCTTTCTAGAACAAACCGGATTTCTTCGGCTTCCCCGACCTCTCGGACACCAGCCCCCACAAGAAAGCGTCTAGATTTTCCCTTTTGGCCACCTTTCTTACCTTTCTTACCTTTCTTGCCTTTCTTTTCGGAGGAGAGAGTATCCGGATCGACGGTTGGAAGCCCCAACCGACGCGCCTCGGAACCTTCGAAGTAGCATTGCTCAGGCGTCAACAAGCCATGGTTGGTGGTGCGCACGATTCTCCAATTTCGCGCTCGCGCCACGTCCTCCTCAGGATCCAAAATAGTCCAAAGAAATGAATAAAAGCTCTGTAGCCAATCGGTTGGTTTTGCCTCAAGCCATTTGGAAAACTCGTCGAACCGATAGATCCATCGATAGGCTTCTACGAAATTGTCATCTATAGCTTCGAGAAAATCTTCAACTTCCCATTCCAAAATGTCTAGATCGCTCAACAACCTATCACTGTTACTGTTCTTTTGAGGTGCGGACATTGCCCACCATGGGCCCTCTGAGTAGTCCTTGTTGATCCAGATCGACAAATCGTCATCTGTCAGAAGCTCTTTCACAGCGGCGCGTGACTGAACCAAGGTTGAAGCGGGTTTGTGACCACCTTTTTTGGCTGGCGTAAGCGCGTTGTCGTTCATTTCGGCGACAATCGCTTCACGAATGCGATGGTAGCGCTTGGGAATATCATCGGCCGAATTTGGGAGGATCGCGAGCGCCTGAACCGTCAGCAGGTCCAAGTCTCTCAGAACATAAAGAGACTTGGCGGCAAGAGCACCCAATTGATCCAGAAGAGGTTCGTTTGCAGGCGTATCCTTGATGCTAGCGCGGCTTAACTCTGGAATAAACGGTGCATGAATGTGAAACCTTAAGCCTGATCGCTCTTTCTCGGCCGGAAAAAAAACTGATACGTTTCCGGGTCTCGCTGGTGCCAGGCGCATCTGTTTGCTGATTGGAACACTCGCATCAAAACTTTGGTTCTCGGCTCGCGGCTCCAAAGCGTATGCTATTGCAATCTTTCGATTTCCCAGCCCGTCCACCTTTTCTTCCACTTTTACAAAGTGGAAAGAGTCGCTTGTTGAACGCGCGTCTTCCCGAATAATCTCGATATGATGGTCAGAGTGCGAGACCCGCATGACGCGTCCAGATCGACCGCCTTTGACCTGCCAAGAGATCAATTCGATGTTGGGCAGGAACAAAAGTGTGTTTTCTGCAAGTTCCTCTAGCGCATGTCTAACTTCCTCAAACGCAACTGATTTCAGTTTTTTTGGGTTGTTAAATGGGAACTCAAAACGAGTCTTTTTAGACTCAGGGTTTGGGTTTCTGATGGCTGAAGGCAATACGAGATCAGAGATTCTGAAGCTGTATGTCGGAGAAAATATGCTTGGTGTTTCAGAGTAGGCGAATACTGCTTTGAACCCTATTCCAAACCGACCGATCTTGTCTTCGTCGTCTTCTTTGGTGCCCTCACCAATATCAGTTATGGCTTCGATATTGGATTCTGTGAATGGGCTCCCGTCATGCTCGAAGACCAAATGGTCTTCAGACAAAGTGAATACACATTCGTTTGCCCCCGTGTCTTCAGCATTTTGGAGCAACTCGTAAATGAAATGAGCGCTATCCGGGTACAGATCTTCTACGATCTTTCTAATTCCCTTGTGCTTTTTCAGCACTCGGGCCAAGTCTTCTCTTTCACTGCGAATGGCGGCAACGACTTCCGAATTCATCTTAACTTTCACCTATCTGTGAAGCGGGCTTTACTTCTATTGTGCCGTAGAGGACGAGTTCAGCGACGATGTCACCAGATTCCGCTGCCGCTTTGATATCGACTTTACTGCGTTCGAAATCAGCCTCCGCTCTCGCGAGTTCGCTTTCCTTCATGCGGAGAATCTTATCATTCGATGTGCGCGCGATCTGGTCCTTAATCACTGATGTTCGTGCATGATGGCTGGCAATCAGACTCTGCATGCGGTGTTCAGCGAACTCTTCATTCTCGGCGATGTGTTCTGCCCTTGCTCGGGACCATTTCTCATAGTGCGCCGTGTCCAAGGCCTGCTGTTCTTCGTCAGTCGCTTCACTTGGATCATGAGAGTCAGACGATGCCGCAATCAGGTTCAAGAGACTGGACTCGATTGTCGGATCATCAGCAACCGCCACGATTTCCTCATCCGGACGTATTCCCTTTCGAGACCACCGATACAGAGCGAACCTGTATCTGCCAGCCAAGATCGAGTTGTAGACAATTTCTAGCGAACATTGAGTTGGCTCAGAGAAACCAAGATAGGAAGCTGCCTGACGCACCAATGGATGAGTGAGGGTGCAATGTACCGCCCCAGGGTTGGCCACCGCTGTTTCTTGGTCGAAGGTCAGTTGCAGGGAGTTTTGATGCCCCCTCAACCACTTTTCCCAGACGCGCGTCTCTGCCCCTGTCGACTTCGGAAGGCGTTTGTAATCCTGGAGAAGATAACCTCGTGAGCTTTCGTCCAAGCGCAAGGTTTTGAGGGTTTTCTGCTTGCTGAGACGCGTCCCATCACTGTTCAGCCTCCGTGCTAGGTACTGGCGCACGCAGTGCTCGAGCGCGGTGTCTGACAGCCAGGTGGTGGTCACACCTTCAACGACGTCGTTCCAAGCCTTTCCCGGGAGATTGAGGCCAAACAGCTGCGCTTGCTTTTCTTCAAGGTCTCTTTCTTCACGGATCTTGCGGATACCATTGTCAGCGATCTGCTGAAGGCGCTCGGCCCTTTCGTCGGCGGTTAGATCAAAGCTATCTGCAATGCTGTGGAGTTCGCGCGTAATTTGGCCGAGGATCTCTTCGTTACCCCCAACGGCGCTCTGAAAAACACCAATCCGCCAGAGGCATCGCTGGTATATATCAGCATCGACGGTGCCTGGTGTAATGAAGTTAAGAATCGCGACGGCTTCGCTTTCCTGGCCGTATCTGTCGACCCGCCCAATGCGTTGCTCAACTTTCATCGGGTTCCACGGAATGTCGTAGTTTACCAGCAAGTCACAGAACTGGAAATCCAACCCTTCGCACCCGACCTCGGAAGACAGCAGCACATCAATCGCGTCGGAGTCCTCCTTGGGTAACGAGAACCGCCTGCGCAATTCGGCCCGCTCTTCATCAGGAACGTTACCGTGGACCAGCCCAAACCTGACGCTGGTTTCGGACAGTTTGGTCGAGAGATAGCTCAGCGTATGCCTAAAGGTGCTAAATACGAGGGCCTTGTTTTTCTCCATTTCTGACTTTTCGACGATAGCCTGTAGAAAGGCTGCCGCTTTCTCGTCATGTGGATCCAAGTCTTCCGCAAGTGTGATGATTTCTCCGATCTCGGATCGGACACCCTCCAAAAAACCAAGATCAACGTCTCGGGCATCATCGTTAGCTTCGAGGATCTCGAGGGCATCGATCCTGTGGTTCAACATGTCTGACAACTGTGGCGCCAGACCGTACAAGCAACTCGCGGCCTGACGTCTGATTGTTGTCATCATGAACTTCACATTCTGGCTTCCGTGCGTGCGTTCCAGAATTCGGGCGATGATGAACAGCAAACGGTCATGGAGTTCGCGCTGCGCATTCGAAAATGGAACCTCGATGGTTTCCGGCTTACGCGTCGTGAACTCCCCGATATCTCTACGCCTGGTACGATTAATTATCGAACTGAACGTGTATAGCTCTTCGATATCGCGTGTCAAAACCACTCGGTCTTCTTCCACGATTTCATCATCAAGCAGCCTGTCATACACGGATTGGAAATCTGGTGACTCTCGGAGGAATTTCACGCCCCAATCCGTGTTCGCTGCTGCATCAAGCTCTGCCTTGGCAAGGCCGGCCCACTCGGATTCTGCCGAACGGCAATGCTGAACCGCTGCATTAATGTGGGGGTTTGGTTCCGCCATCTGCCCGAAGCTGGCTTGGTCAATGATCAAGTCGGGACGAACTATATTCAATAGCGTGAACAGATCATCGCTTCCGAGTTGCACCGGCGTCGCGGTCATCAAAACGACCGCTTTAGCGTGATCGCACAGGAATTTGACGCCTTGGTGCAGGAAAGTGTCGCTGTTTCTAAGGTGGTGAGCCTCGTCGACGATAACTAGGTCGAATTGAGGTGGTGGATTGAGGTCCAGAAGACCATCGCGTTTCTTCCTGCGCTTGCCGCGTCCGTCGCCGCCAAACACAAGGTCCGAATCAAACAGAGAAAATGGAAGTATTGCCTTCGAATAGTTATCCGGCCACTCGCCTTCCAAATCGACTTCTGCGAGGCAGTGACGGAACGATTTCCCATCGAGCGAAAAGAAGCTCTCGTCAAACCGCTTCATCTCATTGAACCACTTACGTTCTGCAACGAGAGCTTTTGGGCAGACAACCAGAACTGATTGGATGTCCAAGCGGGCTCTCAACTCTTTGAGGATTAATCCCGCTTCGATTGTCTTGCCGACGCCGACTTCATCAGCAATCAGAATTCGAGGCCTGTCGGAGTTAATGAGTTTGAGCACGGGCCGGTACTGGTACGGAACAAAGTTCACCCGCCCAGAACCCACGGACAGCAGATTAGAGGCCGAAGGAGAGAGGACATGCGCTGAGGTTATACTTGATCGCACATCTGCACAGGACGAAATCCCGGAAAAACCGCTGACTTCTTCCGGCTGAGTCAACTGGCTCTCGTAGAGTGTACTCGTTTTGCCGTCTGCAAAAACCGTATACTTCGGCTCAGCCCCGTCCAGATGGACGGAAATCACGGCCATAACTCTGTCGGGCTCAGCTCTTAAGACTACCATATCTCCTGGAGAAAAGGCGGCCGGGTTGGGAGATGGGTTCAACGCAGATGAATGCTCATGTTCTTGAGGAGCTTTGATACTTCCGGGCAAGGCAACTTCACGTGATTTCATTTGCTCCAAGGCCGCATCTCGATGCGCAGCTAAGAGTTCTTTTGCTCCTTCTGAAGCATCGACGAGATCCATCAAACGCCAGAGGGTATCCAGGTCGCGGTATGACTCAGAGGGTGGAGTTGCTTCAGTGGATAAGTGGGCCCACTTGTTTCGAACTGATTGTGACTCTTTTATCCAGTTCCGACCTTCCCTCGCCAAGTTACACTTCGAGCTTAACTCAAACCAGTTTCGATCAAGCACACGAAGAAGCGCCGCAAGATCCAATCCTTTGAGCGACTTGATGCCTTTTTCTGTTACAATCCGTTGCTGCTGGAAAGTTAGGCTATCAATGACGTGGGTGGCCCACCAGTTGTCGCCAAGCGAAGGAAGGTTTTCTTCCAAGAATATGGCGATTTCCCTAGCGACCGTTTTGATCTCTTCCATGCAAGCCTCCATTGCGGACACACGGAGTGATTTTCCCAAAGACCTACTAGCGAACTAATTCTGGTAGTTTATGTGTTCCTACCAGGTCCGGGTCCAAGGCGCATCTCAGGTCACAAATGTGCTCGCGTTCTTTCTCAGTAACGTTCATGGGCTGAGCCACCGCAGCAGCTTTGTCACGAAAACGCATGGCAAAATTAGTAGCTGCAATCAGAACGTACAAGGCCGGTGTCTCTTAACTCCGAGTTTGGATTGAGTTCGGAGCTGATTGACTTCCGCTTTCAGCTTGGCTCATCGCGTCATAGACGAGATACGAAAGAGTTGGGCCCCCTCCAACTCCTGGTTTCGCCGGCAGAACCTCAGATAACAATTTTTCACTGAACATTCGTTCGTTCACGTACATATTCGAAGATGGCCCGTGAACAGAAAGTTTTAGATGCCTAACTGGCTGGGAGTTTCCCTGTCAATGAAAGTAATCGAGCATCAGCACCTTCGTAATTTTCTGATATGTGGGACCAGGCTTCCAGGCGAGAGACTCCTTGTAGCGGTTTCGTCTTTCGATTTAGAACAAGCCAAACGTGCCATGCTGCTTTGAGATAAATGGTTTCATCAAACTTTGGCAGGGATTTGAGCTCGTCAGTGAGCGGCGAGTTAACATACTTTGTGCTTCCCCGAAGATAGTCCGATGCCAGAATCGCAATTTCTTCTCCAAGATAAGCGATTGTGGGTTTCTTTGTTTGGATTGATAGAGTTGCAGCATGTTCGAACCTCGCCCGATCATGCGAAACAAAGTAAAAAAAATCCGCGTTATCCTGTGGGTAGAGTTTGTTTTGAAGCATACAGTTGGCTTTCCAATTACGCCATCCAGAGTGCTCCCCGTTTTTCAAACTGATGCTCAGGTCTAAAAAGCCAAAATCATCTATGGCGTTCCAAGAATGTGTATCGACCCTCAAGTGCTTGAGTTCACCCGTTTCATAGTCTGCTCCAGTGACGAACATCTTTCCCCAACAGATGTGCGGCACGAAGCCCTTAAGGGCTGCTATGCAGGCCACGATCAAGGAGTGCTCCCTACACATCCATCCTTCATCACGCTTTCCTTCGTTCATGAAGGGACGCACTCGCAATAAACAATCAAGTTCCGCGCGTAGGCGTCTATCGAGGAGTGCCTTTTTTAGTGACTTCGGATTCATTTTTGCGTTCATTTACTTCTCTCTCTACGTCGAGTTTTTTGCCTGCACGACTTCAGCGCATTAAGAAAGGTGTCTCTCAGTGAGGCAAGAAGCTAGGAGTAACCGCGCCTGACATCTCCTCGAGCAGGAGCACCTCGACATGTGCGAAGCGCCGCTTCGTCGGCCCATCAGACGCAATCGAAGACTTTCCCATACCGCCACTCAAGGTCTTGCAAGTTGCCGATAGCAGCCCAAAACGAGGTCTTCAGGCAAGTTCATGACATACTTGTAGTTCTATGAGACGGCATGTGTGACACGATTATCTGCTGTGATTGATCGTCCCACGCGAAGTAGATGCGCAGACAGTGCTTGGGGTCCCGACTGCTGCTGCCTTTGATATGCCAATCAGCAGTGTGCCTCTGCCCCTGCCAATCAAAATCATACGCGTCACCGCCGCAATGAGCATGAATGGCGCCCTCCGCGACCGGCATTTCCCTCGTGGACGCTCCATCCGCACCCGAAACTCTTGAATTGATCCCGTCCGTCGCCAGCCAAGATAAACAATCACAGGCCAGTTCAATATTCGTAAATTGAGCTTTCTTGATTTCTCTCTTGGCTGCGCCGGTTAGGACTATCTGGCCAGCAAAGGTACTTTCCACCCAGCCTATGAAGCTTGGCCAATCTTCGGGGCGCGCTACTTCTCTGCTGGATTCGCCCGCATTCTGAGCCAGGCTTGCCTTGAGGCCTTGAATTTGGCTCGTGTATGCGCGAGCGCGGGACTCTGCGTCTTCAGCTCGTTCGCGGTATGCTTGGTTCTCTTCGAGTGCGATTGTTTCTAGTTCTTTTGCCTCTGTCACCTGTTCTTCAAGAGAGCGCACTTGCTCTCGTAGGCTCATGATCAGTTCATCATTTTCCTCAGCGCGACCCGCCGCCAACAGTTTGCCTTTTTGATCTGCCCGATACTTGTAGAGGCGGGCGGAAACATCAGAAAAAGCCAGAACCTCTTTGCCAATTCTGTTGCTTCGTAGACCCAAAGCCGCCACGTCTTGCGCGATGTGGCGTTCAACGAGCCTTTGGTTATCACCTTGCTGAATGAAGCGCCTGAGAAACAGTCTATGGCCATTAGGGTCATCGGCAACTTCGAAATCTGGTGTGTAGATTCTAACCCCGCCATCAAATACAGACAGTTCCTTGCCGATCTCGTCGGATAGTTTCCGGGCAAAAACCGGACTTATCGAGTAGACATGCGCCAAACCGGCCAAGCGACGACAAATGGCCGACACATTGATGCCGCGATGGTTCGGCACAAAGCTCTGTACGACCAGTGGCGTCTTTCGAGACGTCGCAAGCAAGTGCTCGACAAACAGATCGTAGCTTGTGTGATCTCGAACGGTGATCGGTGTCGTACTGCATGAATGATCGCCTAGCTTGAGTCCCAACTCATCTATTATTGAAGAAACAAGTCTTGGACTTGCAGGAGTGAAGTTCTGATCGAGCACATGACTGGAGACCCGAAGACGTAGGGAAAACATGATGCGAGAGCTGGGCTCTCTTGCGAAAGTAACTTCGGTCTTCCAATTCCGCCCCGGAACCTTTCCATCCGGATCCTCGGCCCTCACGGACCAAACTTCCAAACCATCAAAGTCTTGCGCCAAACACTCTGTGTTTCGTCCCGCAACATCGGTCCTGAAATCAGCGAATTTCCAAGCGTCTTTCGGAAGTTTGCCACCAGAACGTTCTTTGACCCATTCTAACGCCAAATTACGTGCTGCGCTAAAGGTGTGGTCTTGATGAGTATTCAAAACTTGACCCGAAACACGCAGCACGTCTCGCTCCGCGACAAAATGCTTTTGGTCGCCAAGCGCTGATGAAAGACTCTCCTGAAACAAGCTCATGGTCACATCACCAATTGACCAATTGAATACTTAGCTGGAATCGCCCGAGCGCTAAGATCTGTGGCTTTGACATTGGCGTCAAAAAAAGGCGTTCTGACCGAACTATCCATGCCGTAGCGCGCTCCACTTGGGCGGTATTTCTTGTATCTTTGTCCATGACAAAAAAACCCGATCAATTTGAGCCTAACCAATACGGCCACTTCACGCCCAGACAATGCCCCCGTACTCATGGCAGTTCAACCAGAAGTTTACCTGCTGAAATCCGGCGAGGAAACTTGTACATTCGTGACCCCGGTCGGGAATTTTTTATGAACCACTTTTTACTGGCATCCAAGCAACTTCACGTTGTTATCGCGCGATCCACACCGCCCGCCAGCGCCCGAAACCATCATACCGATGGATCACAGGCCAATGATGCACTAACAATCAAATTGGACCAGTCAGATGAGGCTACTCAATCCCGCTGGGCGTTTTCACGCATCTGACAGCGATGCAGCTGATCTCTACCTATCGAAACTCTCAGAATAACAACCGGTGTTTCAGTTAGTTCCTACTATTCACATCTACTAGGACTGGTGGCGCAAGTTGGCAGAAACTCACAGAAGACTGGCAGTTTTGCAAAAGCAATCGTTTCTTAACGTCCAGATATGCAACCCAGGGTGAAAAGTCTTAACAAATGATTAAGTGACGAACTATCGCGTGATGAGTGTGGAGCAAGGCGTACTATGACGGAGAACAAGGATCGCTTGACGGCTGAGGAAGCAAAGGGACTTAGAACCGCTAAAGAACTCGAAGGTCATTTAGCCTGGCTGGACACATTTACACCCGCGGCTTTGGGCGTCCTAGCTATAGCGTCTGGTATTTACACTTATCTCGGTGTTTCCTCGCTTTTGGAAGACAACGGTGCAGTCTCTTTCTTCGCCGCCGTCGCATATTCAATTGCCGTTTCTGTCGGCATCTTTGTCTTTTGGAGCTATATGCTTCGGCTGCTGCCTTCGATGCGCACGGCCAGTGGTTTCATTGGTCTGACGATCTCCACAATTGTTGGCTCCGTCGCCATTATCGCCATGTCCAGCTGGCTTAACGCTGCCGCTCTCGCAGGCTCCGCCGCGGTTGAGCAACACTTGGAAAACACAGTTAGAGACTACCAAGCGGCTCTTGAGCAAGCTAATGATATAGCTCTGAGTGGACAGGCGTTGGGTCGCGAGGTGGAACGCGCCCGCCAGAGTTTTGTAGAACTCGCGGAACTTGAGCAGTCTGGTGATCTATCAGGTACAGCTGGTCGAGGTGCCGTATTCCGTGTTCTCACTCAAAAGGCTGAGGAATTGCGTAACCTCGAGGAACAAATCGCTGCACAACAAGAACCTATCGAGGAAGCCTTCCAACAGGGCAACGAAATCCTCGCAAAGATGCGTGAGCTTACCGTTGCACCTGGTCCAGTAGATCGCCGCTCGGTTCAGTTTTCTGAGGAAAGCGTGAAGTTGGCAGGTGTGATCTCGCGGCTCAACCAGTACAGCGTAGCACCACTTGTCGCCCGCGCTGCTGAGGACCTGCCATCCTCGGTTGTACTTCCCGAACTTGATGGACGCAGTTCCGACGTAAGAGATGCGCAATCATCGACAATTAACTCAGTTTTGAATGCGCTGGACCAACGCAGCAAGACACTCAAGAACGCTGCGGACGAGGTGCTTGACATGGAGCCGCCTATCGAGACGGCGTACAACCCGATTTCCAGCGCCGATGCAGTAATCAAGTACGCCCACAACTTCGTACCTTCGTGGGCCGGAGCTATAGCCATCGACTTGTTGCCCGCCGTGTTGGTGTTTGTGCTGGCTATCACACAGGCCGCAATCCGCAGTGGTAAGGACGGTATGAGCATCGAGGATACTTTGACGCTTGCAGACCTCAGAGCCGCAATGAACGCCATGAAGGACGTGGAGGCGACAATGGGCGTGGCAGACGCAGCTATCCTCAACCGCGCCAATCCACAAAAAGATGAAACTTGATGAACTTACTAAATCGTCTCGATCCACGTTCTGGGCTGCGCTACGTTCTTATCCTACAATTCGCAATTGCGGGCGTTTTAATAGCGTCGGACGTTCTCGGCGTCATTCCCAGCCCGTTCAAGGAGCGTGTTGAACTCCCGACTGGTCCGATATCCCCGGGAGATCAGCGTCGAGAGTATCGCACTGATCGGAGCGATCCGTCGCTTTTGCCTCAGGATGGTCCTCTGGATGTACCCGTGCCAGAGGCTTTTCCAAACCGATTGGACTTCTCAGTACAGGAAGTCGAAGGACTAGGAAGGGTACTTCTTCTTAGCGGCCAGATAGAGGTGGACGACTCGGCCCGCTTCGCTTCGTACCTGTCCGACATGCAGGAGAAGCCCGACCTTGTGGCTCTCCACAGCCCGGGAGGAGTGGTTTCTGAGGCGCTGTCCATTGGTAAGCAGATGAGAGGTGCCGAGCTTTCTACCGCCGTTCTGGCTGGCTCGATGTGCGTATCGTCATGTCCTTACATCTTAGCGGGCGGGCAAGAACGCACCGTCTCACTTCGCAGCATTGTGGGAATGCATCAGCACTACTACGACCAGCCTCGATTAATTCCTGTAGTTTTCGCTGTCGAAGGTATCCAAAAGGGACAAGGAGAAACCATGCAGCATCTTATCGACATGGGCGTGGACCCGTCGTTGATGCTATTTTCGCTGAATACTCCACCCGAGGAAATCTATGCGCTTGTCGAGGAAGAACTCGTGGATACACGCTTAGCAACCCAAATAATCGATTAACAAGAAACACCGAGGACTTCGCCTTGTTGAAGAAGCTAACCATTGCCTTGGCATTGTTCGCCACGACTGCCGAAGCCGGTGGCCTCCAAGTACGTGACGCAGACACAATCGTTGTCGATGGTACTCCTGTCCGTTTAAACGGAGTGGACGCACCGGAGCTTGGTACTCGTTCCGGTCAAGACGCTAAACGCTGGATGGTTAACTTTCTGCGAGGCAAGGACGTTGAGTGCAAGCTCAACGGTGAGCGAACGTATGACCGTTGGGTTGGAGTCTGCTATGCCGACGGTCAAGACATTGGCGCTGCCGTAATCGCTGCGGGTCACGCTTTAGATTGCGCAAGGTACTCGGGTGGGCGATACAAGCATTTGGAGACCCCAGCGGCGAAATCACGCTTGAAACGGGCCGGCTATTGTCGGTAAAGCGCAGGTGTCTAGGGAGTTACGCGATAGGTTTAGCGAGGAGCTAGGACTTGTGTCGACGACTGTAGCTCTGCCCATTGACGTAAGGCCAGGTCGACAACTTTGTGTCTTAAGACAAGATGTGGAAATCTGCGTCTATGTCACGGTATACACGGCGCGGGATCGTCATTCTCCGCTGACTTGCGGCAAATCGGATTGAGAGATGTTGAAGTACAAACCCGGGGTTGATGTGGGACCGCTAATTGATTGGCCCTTCGACAACCCACTTAGTGATTATCAAATCAAGGACGGCAACCCTCGCGCGGCGGGCCGCATAGACGCCGGGGGTGTTGGGCATACGACCCGTACTGGTATCTGGCGATGTACCAAAGGTGTTTTTGAATGCACTGAACAGGGGGATGAGCTGATGACCATTCTTTCGGGGAGCTGTCGCTTGATCGATATGGTGAGCGGTCAGATTAGCGAGCTCAAACCAGGGGACAGTCTCTTTGTACTGGATGGAAGTCGTGTGACTTGGGACATCATCGAGGATGTGACGAAGGTCTTTTTTGGGCACAAAGCCGATGGGTACTGACGGGCTAGATCCAAAAATTTCGTATTTCGCCAGTTTCCCATGATTACCCTTACCTAAACATTTTGCTTGGCCTGGTCTTAGAAAGCAGGAGCTGTTTCGCTGCAACATGGCACTGAACGAATGTATTTTCTGCCTATGAGGATGAGAACAGTTTGAAACATCCGAAATTCAAGAGAGTGGCGTTTCCGAACAAGCAATTGGCCGCTTTTCACAAGTAACCCACGCTTCAATTCAACAGGTAGAATTAGACTGCTCATGCGGAGACTGCTATGGACGATGAATTTGAATTACATGAGTTTTTCCATGTTTGGACGACTAACGATGATTGTCCAACAGACGGCATTCTTTTGTACAATCCGGACAACGAAGACGAATATGTTGTACGAGGCGTAGACACCGCAGGATTCGAAGTTTCTGACGCCAACGGAGCTGTCAGGAAACTTCTGCGACAGGCTCTTTCGAATTGGATCGTAATTGTTCCAAGGGATCACGCTTTACACAATCTGATCCGAAGAACGAAGACTCCGGCCGACGAACGTCGAGAAATCATCAACGAACTTTCGGGCAATGGTCTCCCAGTTGTTTCTATTCAAAACCTGGATCACCTTCGCTTGGTCAGATGGGCGTGGACAACGCAGTTTTCGCGGACTGATCGTGAGACGAGACATAAAGTCTACTCAGCTGTAAAGATGCTAGAGAACTTTTCGGAGCATTGGTCTGCTTCGATCAAAATTGGGCGGTGCATTGTCGAGCATTGGGCAAGTCAGGTGGAAGACCACATGCCTGCCGATTTGCTGATCCACCTCGCGTATTACCGACGTTGGTCTTGGGATACGCGTGCTGCTTTAGAAGCATCAGATTGTTTGGTTGGAACACGAATTCGGCGCGATCTGACAGATATGCAACGAAGCATTTTGGCGACGGAGCGTGCGGCTGCATTCATGGATCTGTTCGAACGCAGCGGTTCTGGGCTTGAGGATGCAGAGCGGTACTTAAAGTTCTCCCAAGGTGCAAGCAAAGGCAAGAACAGCCCTGAAAACTACCTGGGATGGCAGCGCTATAACAAGTTGAGAGAGGGGATTCACGTTGGCAGGTGTTAACAAAGTTATCTTGGTAGGGAATCTCGGAAGAGATCCACAGATCAATGAAATCTCTATTGGGAAGAAGGTTTGCAATCTAAGTCTTGCAACCAACGAACGCTGGAAGGATCGCGCTTCCGGAGAGCTGAAATCGCGTACTCTGTGGCATTCAGTTGCAGTGTATCGTGAAGACTTAGTCAAGGTGGCTGAACAACTCCCAAAAGGGGCAAAGATTTACGTTGAGGGTAAGATCCAGACAAGAAGCTGGTCCGATAAAGCAGGGGAAAAGCACTACAGGACCGAGGTGGTGCTGGATGGTTTTGCTTGCAAACTTTTCAAACTTGAACGGGAACAAACCAACGAACAAGAGCGTCCCTCAGAGCCGATAAATGCTGGATCACAAATATCCAACGTAGAGGATTGGGATCTTACTGATCCGCCATTTTAGAAGTGTCGAGCTGCCAGTGTTGCGTGAGATACACGCGATTTGATCGTATTCAAATTATTGACTTTATTCTGTGGCACTAAGCGCACTTCATTGAATTAAATTGACCTTATGAAAGGCAGATGGACAGAAACTTACCAATAGGCGACGCTGATTGCGTGCAGCAGATAGCTGCGATTGATCTCGAGGTTTGTCCGGAAACCTCGAGAATAATTGCTATTGGCTCTATTCGCTCAGACAGCGAAGAGACATTCCATTGGCGAGGCTCAGACGCAAGCAAGGGTGCCAATAGCTTAATCAAGTATATTCAGGGTGCGGAATTCGTAGTTGGCCACAATCTTGGATCTTTTGATCTGGCGCACCTGTTGGCCATTCAGCCGAGTCATCATTTCGACCAAATTCTACACGTTGATACTCTGTGGCTTGCAGCGCTCGCATGGCCTGAACCAAGGTCACTAAGGCTCAAAAAAATAAATCGCGACGGCGCGCTTGGAGCGGCGGAGCCAAACGACCCAGTCTTGGATGCAAAAGCTGCTTTGCGACTTTATCGCGACGCTAAATCAGCGCTGAGAGACCGTTTGGCATCCTCTCCAGATCTTGCAACTGCGCTTCACGGGGCAACGCTCGATCATGCCGCTTTCGCGAAGGGCAAAGTGTTTTCTGAGTTGCTGGATCGAAGCCCCCCATCCAGAGAACAGCGCGATGGGGCCGTAAGGCGACTGACTGCTGGTCGAATTTGCGAAGCTCAAATTGATGCATTGCTTGAATTGGTTCGTGAGGGAGATCCGTCAGTCCCATACCTGCTGAACCGCATAACATCGACGCGGCCTGGGGCTGGCTTTTCGCCTTGGGTAAGGCGCCGGTTTCCAAGTGTTCAATCAGACTTGGAAAGGCTGAGAGGTAGTGCCTGCGAAAGCGCAAACTGCAAATGGTGCGCAACACGGAGAAACAGCAAGGGTTCGCTGAGACGCTGGTTTGGCTACGAAGACTTTCGAGCATCTCCGAAAACAAAAGACGGCTTGCCAATGCAAAAGGCGATTATCGACGCCGTATTGGAGCGAAGAGATGTCCTTGGTATTCTCCCAACTGGAACGGGAAAATCGATCTGCTACCAGTTACCTGCTCTTGAGCGACATGACGCATTAGACCAACTAACAGTTGTTATTTCGCCTCTTGTTGCTTTGATGGCCGATCAGCGCGATGGGTTGTTAAGAAATCACGGTGTTGACACCTGTGTCGTGATAAATGGCTCTCTTTCTCCGCTGCATCGACAAGAAGCGCTGGACCAGGTCACCTACGGTGATGCGAGCATGTTGCTGATCGCGCCCGAGCAGCTCCGTAACGTGACCATTCGGCAAGCGATAGACAGTCGAAAAATCGGGTTATGGGTTTTCGATGAAGCACACTGCATCAGTAAATGGGGTCATGATTTCAGGCCCGATTATAGGTACGCCGTTCGATGTCTCGCGGAGATCGGTGGGGACGATCCTCCGCCACAAGTTTTGTGCGTGACGGCCACAGCCAAAAAAAGCGTTGTCCAAGATATACGTGATCAGATTAAGTCGGTCACCGAAAGAGATGTTTGCCTGATAAATGGTGGTGCTTCGAGAACCAATTTGGAGTTCAGTGCTGCGCCAATTACCAAGTTGTCCAAGCTTGGGGTTGTGGGCGAAACAGTACAAGAGCAAGTAGGGAATGGGGCGAGCTTGGTCTATTGCGCGACCCGATCAGAAACTGAACGAGTAACTGAAGTTTTAAAGGCGATTCCGGTCGACGCGGCAGCCTATCATGCGGGGTTAGGCCGCGAGGTCAGGCAACATGTGCTGGAAGACTATCTGGACGAAAAATTGACCTCAATTGCCGCTACAAATGCCTTTGGCATGGGAGTTGACAAGCCGAATATTCGTTTGGTTGTTCACGCGGATGTCCCAGGATCTTTGGAAAACTATCTCCAGGAAGCGGGGAGAGCAGGTCGTGACGGGGAATACGCAAAATGCAACCTTCTTTATGATCCCGCTCAAGTCGAAGCTCATTTTCAGCGTCAGGCTCAAAACAGACTATCGCGGCGAGAGGTCGGGCGAGTCCTTAAAACACTTCGAGATATGGCGCAGCGTTTCGCAAAAGAAGACGAACTCGTCGTTCAGGTAGATGATCTATTGCGACGAGCCGGCATACCTGCGGGGCATAACGGAGCGGGACGAACACGAGCCATAACTGCCATTGCGTGGCTTGAGGAGGCTGGTTTGCTCACGCGAGGTGCCAATCGCGTGACAGTTGAGCCATCCTGCCTGCGGGTCCGAACCGTTGCAGAAGCCGAGAGCGAGTTGAGAGCAAACGGTATAGCAGCGGCGAGAGGCAAAGCGGCGCTTTCGATTTTGACGGTTCTGCTTGAAGCTGCTCCGACAGAAAGCTTTACGATAGATGACATTGCAGACATCGTTTCGCGATCAGGCTGGCAAGTGCGCGAAATCCTGCGTGATCTTGATCGCATTGGCTTAATTGCGAGAGACACGAACCTGGTGGTCTACATTGCACATGGGGTGCAGAATCCGTCTCGTGAAAAGCTGGCTCGCGTGGCATCTTTGGAGCGAGAGATGCTTGAGGCATTGCAGGCCGATCTTGCAACGGCACCACCGGAAGGCGTTGTGATCAACTTGAGACGTTTAGCCCAGGATCTACGAGACCGAGGTCAGATCGGGCACCGACCGGATCAATTGTTGCGACTTCTGCGGACACTAGCAACCGATGGTCGACGAGATCTAGAAGAGATGCCTCCGATTGGTATGCGACCAATTGATCGTGAAAGAGTTCATCTCGTCTTAAACGGAACTTTCGATGAGCTTCGCAGCGTCGCGGATAGACGCCATTCAGTGGCAAGCATGATCGCGGCGAACCTAGAGAGTAAGTTAGAAAAGGGTGCCAAAGGCGGATCGCTGCCTGTCCCAGTCCCTTTGACTGAACTCTACGATCTTATTCAAAACGACATGGAAATGCGTTTCTTGATTGCGGAGTTGGGAACGCGCGTCGTGGACCGTACGTTGCTGTGGATGCATGCAATGGATGTTCTGTTTGTTGGTTCTGGTCTCTTTCTCTTCGCTCCCGCTATTACCATTAAACTAACGCCCGAGCCGCGTACATTCACAGAAGCTGATTTCAAGCCGCTGGAGGACCACTATACCGAACTTACGAGGCAGGTTCATATCATGTCCCGCTATGGGGAGTTGGCTATTCAGGACCGCGATCAGGCGCAAAGCTTGGTGCGGGACTATTTTGATATGGAAACGGCCCCATTTGTTGCGCGCTGGCTCCCAGATATGAAGCAACCCGAAACGGAACGACCTGTTCAGCCGGAGCTCTATGCGAAGATTGTTGATGATCTTCGCGCACCAGACCAGATGCGCATTGTGGCTGACGACCGACAAGAGGCAAACGCACTTGTGCTCGCAGGGCCCGGATCCGGAAAAACCCGCGTGTTGGTCCATCGTATTGCGTACCTGCTCTCTGTGCGACGGGAAGACCCGGCCGGAATCATCGCCCTTGCATATAACCAGCATGCAGCTCAGGAAATTCGATCACGGCTGAGAAACCTGGTGGGAGACAGGGCGCGGCGGGTCACCGTCCGAACCTGTCATGGTCTCGCGCTTTGGTTGACAGGACGAAGTCTCGTTGGAGAAAGGCCAAAAGGTGAGGATTTTCGCGCAATTCTGCGCGAGGCGGTTAGGATCATGCAAAGCGATGCCCAAGCAAAAGAAAGCTTGCTGGAGGGTTACCGATGGATACTGGTCGATGAGTACCAGGATATCGGACCAGATGAGTATGCCTTAATTTCGGCGATAGCGGGTCTTGCCAGAAGCGACCCGGACAATCGCAGAACACTGTTTGCGGTAGGTGACGACGACCAAGCGATCTACGGGTTCAATGGTGCGTCAGTGGAGTTTATCAGAAAGTTTTCAGAGGATTTTCGTGCTCGACCAAGTTATCTGACGCAAAACTACAGATCGACCAGGAACATTATTGAAGCTTCCAACGCAGTGATCGGTCCCGCAAGAGACAGAATGAAGACGGATCATCCGATTAGAATTGACGCATCACGACAAAACCACCCGGAGGGAGGACTACTGTCCGACCGAGACCCTGTCGGACGGGGCCGTGTCCAGGTTTTAACTGGTCTGACCAATCAGACGGACCAGGCTGTTGCAGCTGTGTCAGAACTTAATCGGCTGTCCACAATTACAGGCACTTGGTCCTGGAGCAACGCGGCCGTCATATCCCGCACCTGGAGTGCACTAGACCCAGTGCGAAGCTATTGTGAGAGTCTGGGTATTCCTGTTGTGGATCGCCGCGAAGTCAGAGACCGCCCGACTCTTTGGCAACTTATGGAATATCAAAGATTGGCAAACTGGCTGACAGCACGAGAAACACCAATGGTGGCTGTCCCAGAAATGCAAGAATGGATCGCATCGCAGGGAACAAGCTCTGTGTGGAAAACCTTGGGCAACCTTATTGAACAAATGAGGGACGATCTCGGCGTTGGTGATATTTCAGCCAAAGATGCGTTGTCATGGATTGGGGAATGGGGCCGTGAATACGGTATTGCCGGGAAGGGTCTAACTCTTGTAACCGCGCATTCCGCCAAGGGGTTGGAGTTTGACCATGTGGTGGTACTGGATGACGCCTGGCAGTCAAAAGCAAACGAGGACCCCGATGAACAGAGGCGGCTCTTTTATGTTGCGATGACGCGAGCTCGTAACTCCTTGTGTCTTTTGGAAGGCGCAGATCGCCAAGCTTTCATTCCGGAGGAAAAGGCACAGGCTTTCTTACGACGACCTGGAAAGGTTCCTTCCTATAATCGCGTAGCCACTCAACGGCTCTACCGGACTGCATCAATGCGCGAGGTGAATATTGGGTTCGGTGGGAGGATACCTGACAATTCTGCTGGTTACCGTGCTCTATCTCGAGCTCAAACGGGCGACGGCCTTCGTCTAACCCTCAAGGAAGGCAATGGCTGGGCTAGTTGGCAGCTGAGAAATCAAAATGGAGACGTCGTTGGTTCTATGGCGCGCGCATTCTCGCCGCCCAAGGGGTATATTTGTGAAAGAGCAGAAGTCGGTTGGATGGTGTCCAGAACAAAAGACCCTTCAAATAATCAAGACCATCGGGCTCCTGTCAGAGATGAGTGGTCAGTGGTTGTTCCAAAGTTCGTTTTTCGCCCGGCGGAATCTCGAGTTGCGTGAACGGCAAGACGATCTCAGCCGGTCATTTGTATCTTTCCAGTTGACACTTCAAAACAAACAATTGACCGACTTTCGCAAGTCGTCCCCTTACTTTTTCGCCATTTTCAGAGCAGTGGTACTAACGTAGGAAGTAGACATGATTGTGAAACGGACAGAAGCAGTAAAAGTAGAACAAGCTGAATTTAATGAATTACTTCGGTTGCACGCGCTGGCTTCCTAAAAGCAACAAGACTTCCTGACAATGCCGAGCCGGGGTGAACGAATTCAGAAACGAATTTACGCTTGGCAGAAAGTCGCACAAGGTCTCCGAGATGCGCGTGTTCACCTCGAACCGATTGATCCATCCATTAAGACCACCCAAACGGATTCCGACGAAGAAATGGAGGCACTTTGAGTAAAGCGAAAGTTAGGTCAATGCAGCGAGGAGCGCAGAAGCGCTCTTCCGGTCCAAAAATCAACATGCATGATATCTACAAAAAACACCCTCCTCGAATTGCAACTGCGGACAAACCTCATTTGGACTTCCTGAAATACGGGAGAATGGAACAGGTAAAACAAATCAAAACTGTGATCGAAGCGGCCAGAAAAAACGGAATTGGATCGGCAGCAGAGATCAGTCGCCTTTTGAACAAACTCTTGATTACCACTGCCATTGGAGAAAAGTGGACACCGCGTCTCGCTTGGTTTGCTGCGTCAGCTGTACGGTCAAACACTCCTCAATCAAAAAACGGCACAGTAGGAGGTAACTTGAAGCGGTCGCAGAATGACGCCAAGTTCCGCGACATGGTAAATCGGGTCGTTAAATCACGTCTCGAAGAAATCGAGTGTGAATTTGAAGCGTCTAAGCCTACCCTGGGCGAAGCCGCCCCTGAGCTCCTAGAACTCAAAAAACGTCTATCGAAAAGTTCTTGAGACTGAATTGCTAGATAGTGCCGATATGAAACAGACCTAGCGCCCCTTTTTCTGGAAATTGAGCGTTGCAGGGTCCTTCTATGCCACGCTTGCTTTTCTCTTCGTTTACAGATGAGAGCCGTGCTTCTGGCGAACGGGCAGCTTAGGCATGAGTCGTCTTGACCCTGAAGCCTAAATAGATCGAGAAATTTTCTGGCTTTGCGCTTGATAATAATAACAAATGACAGTAATTTGAGATCCCTTTTTGGAGATATTTTTGTCCTGTTTCGCATTGTCTTCTGATCCACGCGCATACGCGTTGGCACAGCTGATATCTCTCAGCTGATTTTTAGCGCTCGTATTGCGTGCGTTGTCGGCTGTTTCAGAATGTATGCGAAAAAGGAATGCACAGTGACGTGTGTTGTCAAAGACTCTTCCACCAATACTCTTGAACTAGATTCATGGCTTGGCGAAGCCTTGCGAGAACTCGACACGCGCGACGTTCTGACTTCTCAATGGACAGAAGAAGTTGAAGAAAACGAGCCGGGTGTAAAATGGCTTACGCAAGGGTCCTCACTGAATATTCACTCAGCTGCGGCTTTGATCCTGTTTTTTGTTTCTCAAAAAGCTGAACCCACAGCGCTGGTGGGCTGCCTTTTTGATCCGTTCAGTGTAACAGTGATTGAAACACCTGATCCGGATTGGATCGAGCATGTAGCAGATGCACTTGAAAGTGGACTGCTTCCTGCAATGCGTCGGGCTTATAGATACCTCCCAGCAGTCTCGGTGCTGACCGACAGATTCAGCGGCGTTTCGCGAAATCCGATTAGTCGACACAAAGAATTCCAGAACACCTTCAAGGAGGGTATTTCAAATGCACAACCTTTTGTTTGTGTTGTTCGGGATGTAGAGTCCATTCCCGCGCCTTTCAGGTCATCTGTCTCACAAGTTGTGCGGCTAGCAAAAGTCTCCAGACAAGTCGTCTTGACACTCCACCAAGTAATCCATCGGAAAGAACCTGATCGCACAATCAGAGTCGCCGACCACAAACTGCCTGTCGACGACGCTTTGCAACTCCTGACCCCGGATCAATTGGCAGTTTCGGTGAGACATACTGACTTCCAAGAAATGGTGGCGAAGATTTCAAGTTTCGCAGCAGGGAATGTAACCGCTTCGAACCACCAGGCGTTAGACGAGGTGAAGGGGCTGGGAGCAAGCAGAGCTCTATTGGAGCAACTAGCTGCTGACATGCAGGCATGGGGCCGCGGCGAGCTTGGCTGGGAAAATATTCCAAGAGGTGTTTTGTTGTACGGCCCTCCAGGTACGGGAAAAACGTTTCTCGCCGGTAAGCTTGCGGAACAGATTGGTGCGCATTTCATCGTGACCAGTTATTCTGATTGGCAGCGGCATGGCCACCTTGGAGACTTCCTAGCCGCGATGCGCCGGTCTTTCAGCGATGCGAGCAGGCGCGCACCTTCCGTGCTTTTCATTGATGAGATTGACTCTTTTGAAGACCGCGCGACCGCAACTGGAGAGAATGCGAACTACACGCGCGCCGCTTTGAATGGCCTCCTGGAGGCGATGGACGGGGCAACAAAAAATCAAGGCGTCTTGGTTATTGGTGCTTGCAACCATCCCGAAAAACTTGATCGCGCACTTGTGCGCTCCGGAAGATTTGATCTCAAGGTTGCATTGAAGTTGCCCGGCAAAGCCGCTCTCGCGGCAATTCTGTCCGACCATGCTGGGTCCATTGTCTCGCAAACCGCGGTGCATGACGTGGCCACACATCTTGTTGGTTGCAGCGGTGCGGATGCGGCGGCGCTTGTACGGCATGCCGGAAGCCTTGCACGCCGAAACGGTCGGGATCTGAGCGACGACGATCTTTTGGAGGCGACGACTATTGTTTCTCCCCAAAGCGCTCCAAAGGACATCGCGAGGATTGCCTACCATGAGGCGGGGCACAGCGTTGTGGGTTTCAAGCTAGGTCTGGGCGTGCCTCTACGTGCAGAAGTTGGAAATCACGGCGGCGCTGTGACATTTCGTGAAAACGATCCCAATCCGACACTGCCACAGATGGAGGCTCAATTGGCCACCTTGTTGGCCGGGCGCGAAGCCGAAGATCTCATGCTCTCCTCAGTGTCAGCTGGCGGAGGCGGTGGAAGGGAAAGCGACTTGAGCAAAGCGACCCTCTTGGCCGCTCGTTTGGAAACGCAATTCGGGTTTGGGCTGGAGCCGCTGATCTGGAGGCCGGTTACTGAGGAAAACCTGAGCGTCTTGTTGCAAGATGCCAATGTCGCAAAGAGGATCGTTGCGCATTTGGAAGCCGCGCAGCGGCAGGCCCGGACCATCCTGGTTTCTCAACGCAACACGGTTGAGTTTTTGGCTAGAAGGCTGATGTCTGAGCGTGAGCTTGTAGAACAAGATTTGGCTACAGTTTTGAAAGGTTTCAAAGCTCCTGGGACATGTCCCACAGGGTGTTCCGCGGTGACGGTGTAGAGAACACATCCGGTTCACTCTGAGGTGCATGCTTTTTTCGTATCCGGCGAACGTAAAGCCAGTTGGAATACTCCAACCCGGTCCTCTTGCATTCGCGTTGCAGGGCCTGCCGAAACGGTTTGAGATCAAGGTCGTTTCGCTCCCGGGACAGGGTTTGGTATACCTCCTTGTTGAATCGACCTGGTGTCACGGAATGACCCAGTATGAGTTCAGCAATTCTGGACAGCTTTTCGTCCCGAATGTGGCTGAAGGAGCTTTCCATGGTTCGCAACGAAATAGGATCTGTTTCCGGAAGCGCGACATGCCAATGCACTTTTACGTCGTAACCGGCTCGAGCCTTTTGATGTTTGACAACACATAGGCGATTTGCAGCGGCCGATGGCACATTATACTCGAGGCATATCTCTTTAAGAATTTTTACCAGGTCTGGATTGCTTGTCTTTTCGCCAGGTGAGATGACAACATGTCGGACGGAAAAGGTCTTGCCGGCGAGCTTTGAGATTTCCCCCATTATCTGAATATCTTCGGGCGAACCCGATTGCCACATGATCCGTTCATTTGTGCCCCGCGCGGTCAGATACCTTGCTATTGCAGCTGTTTGCTCCGTTCGAACGCGACTCGACTTGATGATCATTCCTTCGTTCCGATCAGGCTGTGTTGCAGCCGGGACAAGGTCATGTTGATTTGTTTGAGAGCTAAAATCGCGGCTAGCTTTTGCGACCAGGGTGCCTGGTGTTGTCGAAGTGACCATGAGATGGCGCGTAACTCACTGCGGACATCTTGAATGCACGCAAGAAACGCGACCGCTCTACGCAGGTCGGCAGAAACAGGCTTCCTGGGATGACGTTTGGGCGACGCTTGAGCCGGAAGGCAAGCGTTGTAGTTCAGGCTTTGGGCAAGAATCTGACGTGCGCAGGATGTAGGCGATACCCCTTGTGCATTTGCCTCTTGGACCAATAGCTGCTTCAAGTCTGGATCGATGCGCAGGCCAATTGGCTCCGATTGACGGTATTTAGTTTTCTTCATGCAGGTTTTCTCCAGCTTAGTGTGCTAGCGACACAACTTGTATTTTGCGTACTCAAAGAGTTTGCCGGAGATACGCAATTTACAAATACGCTGCGAAACCATCCGTGCGTTGTGTTTTGCAAATCGAATGACATTTGCCCTTCGAACAAGATGAGCATGGGGCATGTCAAAAGTGGGAATTGCAGAACTCTTTCAAAACAGAGTTCACAAGGATTCATCGAACTCACAGTGGTTGGGCATTCTCGACTTTGGTCATAAAAGGTATCTCGCTACAGTGACTGTCGCGGTCACGCTGCCTTCCCAAGCTGCTATCTGTGTTGAAATTCATGAACGAAGATCGGGCATTAGGATAACCCACAAAGCGAGACTAGCGGTTCTCAGAAACCGAAAATCTGATCGCTTGCCTCACCTATCTGGCACCGTGACCCTTGAGTCAAAGGAATATGAAATTGGTTGTTGGATGTGTAGGCAAGCCGACAATACGAAGTTCTTCCTGCTGAAGTTTTTGGAGATTAGGGAAATTGAGGAGCCGGTGCAGCCAAAATTGCGACGGTTGCCGCGCGTCAGGTCATCAAGGCGTTGATCGAACGGTAAAGACCTGTAGCTGCACCGGCCCTGTTATCTGAAGGCACTGGATCATTGTCTGGCTCCTTTACGCGTGGGGAATGACGTGGAGCAGCTCGCCGAAAACGAGCACGACATGGATGATAACCGCCGCGATGTGCAGTTGGTGATACGCTACTTTGATGAACTCAAACATGAGCGCCTCCAGATTTGTGCTAAGTGGGCCTTTTGTGTCAAAATTTTGCGTTTGTGTCAATGACCCATTTGACACAAAGAAAATTTTCCACCACCCTGATGTAACGGAGGCGAACATGACAAATGACACCGAAGGTGAAGACAGAGTGCGTTTGCACATTTACCTGCCACAGTCTGAGATTGATGCCATTGATACCTGGGGTTTCCAAAACAAGATCCGAGCCCGAACAAAGGTAATTCGCGAGCTCGTCAAGCTTGGTCTGGCCGCGGATAATGAGACTAAGAAATGAAGGGCGGCACAATAGCCGGACAGGGTTCAGATCATTGGAACAGTCCGTCCGAACTGCTCCACGATCCAATTGGAGGCATCGTCTATATGACCGAAGGGCTGCTTTCTAATCAATTCCGCAAAGCCCCCACCGCCCGGTAAAGGAAACAGATTAAAAAGGATTTTCTAAGATGTCATTTCTGGCCTGGATAGATTTTGATCAGGCGGATCGAGACCGTGCGCGGCGGATCATGGACTTGTTTGACAGCGAAGAAAGTCGCGACGAACTCGGCCTTGGTTCTGTCCGTGATGCATTGTCTGATTTGATGTTCCCCGGCACAAGCACGATCCAAACCAGAATACGCTACATGTTGTTCGTTCCCTGGATCTATCAAATCGCAGGGCAACACACTGGGTCAGCTACAGCTCGTCGAGATTTGGCTCGAGCACTTGAAATACGGCTGATTGAAGCGTTGGTGCGCGGGGGTGAAACACGCAACGTTATTGGAAGCGAAGCCCGTGAGAAGCTTAAGCGTTTGCCCAGTGATGTTTACTGGGCGGGCCTTCTATCTCTAGGTATCCGCCGCTTTCAAGGAAGCCGGTCTGCTTGCCTTGAAGCCGCGCCAGGAGAGGAAAGCGGACTATGGGCCGCAGGATTGCCCTCAGCCCCAGAAAGTTTTCTTGCGACAGAAGACAGTTCAACGACGTTCGCGTTAACTTTGGAGGAGGCCGGGTTTTTGAGGGATCGTTTGACTGATGAAGCGCCCGGTAGCCTCTTTACCTGGCTAGCACGCCAAGAAGGCGCATCCGACTGTCAAATGATATGGCAACATCCCCAACGTGAAAATTGGCCAGCTCCAATCCGCACCTTGGTGGATCATGCAAAGCGGTTCTCGCAGCTCATGCATGGCGCATCTCTTCTCTACAACCTAATGCTGTCTGAACGGGCGGCTGAGATGCATGGAACCGCAGAATCAGATTGGCACAATAAAGTCGAGGATTATCAGGTACGCCTTGAGCTCTGGGCTACAGAAACGCCGGCAGGTCTTTTATCCGGTTGGGATCTTGATGATCTCTGGACGCTTTCCCGCAATTCATCCCACGATGTAAAGCACCCAACCCGTCGCTTTGTCGAAGAATGGCGTGCGATTGTTGTCCGTACTGGCGGCGAGGTTGTTCAGGATCAGGTTGCGCGATCATTGATCCGGAGCCGGGAGACCAGACTGAAGGGCGTGAAATCGCGGTTCCGCAACGATGGAGCACTCTCTCGTTGGAGTGGCGCATCTGGCACTTCGCCTCTGAACTACCGTTGGAATCCTGTAGTCTCTAACCATCTGAAAGACATTGCCGATGCACGATAGAACCGCCTTGGATCCGGAGAATCGTGCGCTATACGGGGAGATTCTGCGAGCCCCGAGCGGGTACGAGATCGACATTGCCTTAGCCACAACCTATACGCTTGATTTTGAAACCGCTTTGGTCATTCCCGCCACGCTGGCGCTTCATGCCGCAGAAAATCGCCAGCAAACGTTGGACACGCCTCTTGCGTTGCTTGAAGGGTTGGAACGCCTTTCGACCCGGATCGCCATTTTCTGTGAAGCCGGTCGGATTAAAGCGATCCCCAAAGGCGCAAACCGGCTGACGGCGTTGCTCGAAGATACTGTAACAGAGGTTGTTGCTCCCCGGGGGGGCGCCTTTCACCCAAAGATCTGGATTTTGCGCTTCACACCAATTGATGGCCGTGGGCAACCACGTCTACGACTTGCACTCTTATCGAGAAACCTGACGACAGATGCATCCTGGGACATGTCTCTTTGCCTTGACGGTGCTCCGGGAAAGGAGGTGTCAGAAGTCAACTCTGCATTGATGGAGCTGCTGAGCGCACTACCAGAAATGGCCGTGGGTCGTTCGACTCCGGAAAGGGCGGTTGAAATTGTTCACCAACTGCGCTCGGACCTCAAAGTCGCGCGCTGGGAAAACCCGGAACATATTCGAAAAATATCCTTCGCGATCAATGGGCTGTCAGATGAGATCTGGCGTCCGCGTGTTGGAAATTCTTTAGGCGTTATCTCACCTTTCACGACCGATGAGGCCTTAATGGAATTGTCTAAATTTGTCGAACCGGCAAAAGCCTATCTGTTGGGGCGCGGCGAAGAAATGGCGTTGCTTAAACCGCAAACCCTGGAACGTTTCGGTAAAATTATGGTTTTGGACGAGCTCGCTGAAACGGAAGATGGTGAAGAGACCGAAGAGTTTCAGCGCAGCAATGTGCCTGCACGTGGTCTGCACGCCAAGGTATTCATGACCGAACGCTACTCCAGCACTGAACTTACTATTGGATCCGGGAATGCCACGAACGCGGCTCTTCTAACCGGCAACAATGTTGAAGTGTTCGCGACCCTTTCCGGATACACGCGCCACCTTGGATCGATCAAAGATCAATTCCAGCCCGAACGATTGGGTCGCTTTCTTCGGGATTTCGCGCCGTTTACACCTCCGGATACTGCCGACGAAGAAGCCGCAGATCTCAAGTTAGACCAATTCCGGCGTGAACTCGTTAAATCAGAATTGGTCCTTCAATGCGGCGAAGCGGCTGAAAACCGCGTTGCTTTGCATCTTGCTGCAAAGAACCAGATGTTTTTTCCAGGCGATATCGGATTACGCATCTGGCCTCTCGTAACCGGAAGCAACAATGGCGTCGATCTGACAGTCTTGGATAGGAAACCTCGCTTGCTCGGTCATCTTGCTTTGAAGGATGTCACCCGCTGGATTGGCGTATGCATTCGAGACAAGGACACCGGATTTGAACAGGTTTTCACGCTCGGCACCGAGTTGGTTGGATTGCCTGAAACCCGTACCGCTGAAATCCTGCGCTCTATTATCGAAAACCGTGAAGCATTTCTGAGGTATATACGATTGCTTCTGGGCGATGTTTCAGAAGCGGCAAAAGCTCTGTTCGCCGATGGATCCGGTGCTGGGTTCTCAGCTGGTTTTGGAAGCAGTCGGGAAGCAATGATCCTGGAAAACATGGTACGCGCATTGTCTGGAGACGGCAGGCAATTGCACGATATCGAGCGCTTGGTGACCCGTCTTGGCGATACCGCGTCCGAGGAGGACGCGGTCATTCCTCCTGAGTTTATTTCGCTTTGGGAAACGTTCCGAGAAGTGATTTCAGAAGAGGTGTCGCAAAGTGGGTGAAATCTTTAATTCAGAGAATGCGTTACGCCCGCTCAAGCACTTTCAGCGAGCAACTGTTGAGTATGTGTCAGCCCGGCTCCTGACTGACCCGGATTCTGTACGCCATTTTCTGGTCGCCGACGAAGTCGGACTGGGAAAAACCATGGTTGCAAGAGGAGTTATCGCCAGAACAATTGAAGCATTGCAGCACACGGTCCCTCGCATCGACGTTGTCTACATCTGTTCGAACGGGGCAATCGCAAAACAAAACGTGTCTCGCCTGAACGTTATGGGTGGCGAACGCACGCGTGTTTTACCGACGCGGCTGACAATGTTGGCGTTGGAGCTTGCGCGCGCTGGTGGAATTAATAGTGAGGGTGTTAACTTCTTCAGCTTAACACCCGGTACTTCGCTGGATCTCAAGCAGGGTGGCGGAACGAAGCAAGAGCGGGCGCTCATTCTGCGCCTGATCTGGCCTCTGCTTGAAGACCGTCGCGCGGTCGCAAAAATGTTGCAAGGTTATGCGGGCCCACATGGATGGCGCTCCACACGAAAGTGGATTGATGCACAACGAATTGAGCCGCAAATCGAAGACCGCTTCTTAGCTGCGGTTCAAAAGCGCCCTGCATTGTTGAGTGATCTTGAAGATTGCGCACAGGCCTACAAGGGACTTCGCCATAAAGACACGGATCTAAATCGACGTCGGGAAGCGCTTGTTGGCGAATTTCGCACGATCCTCGCCCGCGAGAGTGCGGAGGCTTTGGAACCCGATTTAATCGTTTTGGATGAATTTCAACGTTTCACCGAATTGTTGCATGGTGACAGCGAAGCTGCTGAACTGGCGCAAAGACTCTTTGACGCTGTTGATCCCGATGGGAACCAGGCAAAAGTCCTGCTGCTCTCGGCCACGCCCTACAAAATGTTGTCATTGCGTGATGATGAGGCGGATTCTGGAGATCACTATGCAGAGTTTCTCGATGTTTTGGGCTTCCTCTTTGGAGCAGAGCATGGCGAGCAGATCCGCGTGGAACTGGAGAAGGAAATGCGACGTTTCCGATCTGCAATGCAAAGTTTACCTGCAAGTTTCGACAAGGCGCTTGAAGTCAAGACAGGGATTGAAGCTACCCTGCGGCGGGTTATTTCCAGAACCGAGCGAGTTTCGGAGACCGAAGACCGCGATGCCATGATGCGCGACGTCAAAGTACCAGTTACCGTAGAGGCTCAAGATCTGATAGAGGCACGCGCTGTTGCCCGCGTTGCCGATGCCGCGGAAGCACCGAACACCGTCGAATACTGGAAATCCGCGCCTTACTTGCTGAGCTTCCTGCGAGAATACAAACTGGGACAAAAGCTAGAAGAGCAAAAAGACACTCCATCGCCCCAGTTGTTGTCGGCCATTCGCGATGCCTCCTCGGCGCAAATTGATCCCAAAGCTGTTGAAACGTACCAGCCAATACCTGAAAACAACAGTCGGATACGTGCATTAAAAAGTATTGCGTTCCGCGATGACATGGCTCGACGCTTGTGGATGCCCCCAAGCTTGCCATATTTCGGGTCTCGTATTCTCGCCAGCAAGGTCTTGATTTTTTCTCAATGGGCCATGGTTCCTGATGCCATTGCGGCACTGCTCTCCTACGAAAGCGAGCGAGCTATGGGCATGGCCAAGCTTGGTCGCGGCTATTCTGCACGACACCCGCAACTTCTTAGTTTCAGGCGAAGCAAAGATAGGCTGACGGGGTTGCGTGTGTTGCCCTTGGTGGTGGCGTCCCCGACTTTGGCGCGGGCGGTAGATCCCCTGAAGATATTTTGTTCCGGGCGAAAGCTTGAGAGTTCCAAAGAGATGAGGGAGGCTGTTCGACCCGCGCTTTTGCCTTTTGCCCGACGTATCACAGGATGGCTTCGACCTCCTCACCGGTCTGGATTGCATGAACAAGCCAGCCCTGGTTCCGGGTTTGAACTTGGCCAGGATATATATTCAGACCGTGCTGAAACATGGGATTGGGCCTGCGCGGCCGCGCTGGATTTTGAGCAGGAAGGTTTTGCCGATTGGATTTCCAATGACGGGCACTTTGGAGATCTGATCCGCGAGGACGGTCAGGTCGCATGGCTTGACCACCTGTCCGCCTTGCGTGATGCCGCGGGTTCTTTTGACTTGCACGGCAACCCGGACCAGGAGAGGCTATTGGATCACTTGTGTGATCTTGCACTTGGAAGTCCGGCAACATGCGCGCTTAGATCCCTCAGCCGCGTTGCACCCGACTTGCCACTTGATGACCCTGATATTCTCAGCGCTGCCACGCGGATTGGTATGGCTTTTCGTAGCCTCTTCAATCAACCCGAAAGTCAGGCATTGCTTCGTGGAGAAACGGATGAAGTGTATTGGCAATCCGTGCTTCATTATTGCGTCGAGTACGACTTGCAATCGGTAATGGATGAATATGTTCATACGCTTCTTGAAGCGGAAGGATTGGCAGATACCGAACCCGGTGCGGCTGTCGCGATCCTTGCTGAAGCTGTTGAAGATGCAATTTCGCTAAAACCAGCACAAATCGACATAAAAAGCTACACGGCGCATACCAATCGAATTGATGTTCAGCGTGCGCTCACAATGCGCGGTCGCTTTGCAACCCGATTGCTGCAAAAGGGCCAGGAAGAAGGGGTTGTGCAACGCACTGACACTGTCAGAAGTGCATTCAACTCGCCGTTCAGACCCTTCGTTTTGGCATCCACATCAGTTGGTCAGGAAGGCCTTGATTTTCATCCGTACTGTCATCGGCTGGTACACTGGAACCTGCCTGCCAACCCGGTGGATCTCGAGCAACGGGAAGGCCGCATTCACCGCTTCAAGAACCACGCCGTCAGGTTGAATCTCGTAGAGCGCTACGCTTATGCGCTGAAGGAGCGGGAGATCTCTGACCCATGGCGTTTCATGTTTTCTGTTGCCCATAAACATGCCAGCCGACCGGGAGACCTTGAACCATTTTGGTTGCTCGATGGCAGAACCAGTATCGAACGTTATGTTCTCTCTTTACCGTTTAGCCGCGAGACAAATTTGCTGAGTTGGCTTAAGCGATCCGTTGCGCTTTACCGACTCGCGTTTGGGCAACCGCGGCAAGATGATCTCCTGTCTTTTTTGGAAAGAGCTGACAGAACATTCGATGACCTTGATCTTAGCGCGCTACAAATAAGCCTGAGGCCAGGCCAGAAATGAGCATTGTTTCACTTGACGCTTCAACCACGCAGCCTGAACTCGACCACCCACAAATGGACGGGGAGGTTTCGAAAAAAACTTGTCCAACATTAGAAGTCACAAGGCGTTGGGGGATGAAAGCTATCGTCTGTCACGAACCGATTATTTGGTGTTCCTGTTCAAAAGACACGGTGGCTGGAGGAAGACATTGTCTTTTTGGTTTACGCTTCGCAAACAGGTATTGGGATTAATAACTTGCAAATAGGCCCTCTGCATACATGCCACCCACTGACCGGAGCTATTCGCCCGGTCACGCCGTCCCTGTTGCAAGAAAGCTATCTTTGCCCGCTTCCACCTGAACTGGATTTTGAAGGCGCCTTTGGAAAACCTGGGCTGCCTTGGGCTGCTAGCTTTGATGTTGCACCGCAGGATGTCATCAGACTTGCTGTAAATACCTTGGTCGAGATTGCGAAGGCGACGCCTGGTTTGTCTGTAGAGAACCTGCATCTAGACAATGTCAAAGGTCGGGCCAGGACGCATCTTGAAGCTATAAAACAGGTCTGGGAAGCGCTTGATGATGGTCTTCCTGAGGACCTCTGGGCCGTCAGGAATGCACTGATGTCGAAAGCGGACGATTGCATCGAGAGCCTGCCGCTCCTAAGTGACGCGCCGGATCCATTCCGAACCCCAGATGAAATCGGGCTGGCAGAATTACTGAAGTCACATCATGGATTGGCTGACCATGAAAATGCTATTCAGACCCGTCTGAATCTTGATGCGCCTCCGCCCGGAACTGGGGCGCTTGGATACATTCAGCAAAACTTGCTGAGATTTGCATCTCCTTCTGAAATGGACAATTCACTAAGCTTCTTTGGCTTGAGCAACCCCTTTGAGGAAATGGAATTTGCAGCGGCATTGTCTCAGAGCTATCTGGATCAGGGTCAGGTTGAAAGACCGGAACAAATTGGTCTACTCGTTCCGAACAACGAACTTTACCACAACCACCTAGGCCATGTTTTCTCTGAAATGGGCCTTGCTTTGTCTGGCATTGCAGCTAGGCACGAAGAGCGGGACCTTTGCGGCGAACTCTTATCCGCTCTTCTTGCAATTCTGCAAGGGCCGGCTCCCAGGCTGGCGCTCGCGACTCTCTACCGCTCTCCTCTGATGCCCTGGGATGCAGCTTTGGGTCACCAGATGGTGCGCGAATTGATGGACATTGGTCGCTCGAAGGCTGCGAACCAGCAATCCGGTGCCGCCTCTGAAGTCCTTTCCTCATTGCGCCCTGCAACTAGCTCGGATCAGCTGCTGGCCAAGCTTGGGGTGATTGCAAAATCCTTAGCGACTGCTGAAATCCGAGACGAATTCCAAGGTAGGTGCCAGAAAATTCGTTCTGCGTTGGCGAAGTGCGATGGGTTGGATTGGGCCGCGGTCAACCAGGCTGTTGCGACAAGAAGGTCGGGAGAACAGGTAATCGACCGCTATGTTGAAGGGATAAGTGTTTTTGAGGAAACCACCATTCCCTGGAGAACTGTCAGAAAAATGATTGTTCTCGGATTTTCTGGCCGGCAATGGCCGCGAACCCCGTCAGCAAGTCCATTCTTTACGGACAGCGAACTCGCACATGTCAAAAACACCGCGGGTCTTAAAATCTTTTCACGAAAGCAACGGCTAGATCGAAACCTTGAAGTGTTTCGCCGGCAGCTATGTGCGGCTTCGGACAGTATTGATTTTCTCGTTCCCGCCAGGGATGCATTTGGTCAACGCCAGCAATCTTCTCCTGGGCTTTCCTTACTTGGGCGATGTCTTGGAGCACACAAACCGGAGGCGTTGATCAAGGATTTGCGCGGCACCAGTCAGGAACAATGGCCATGTCGCCATCGACTTCTTTCACCCGCACCCAACCAGGGAAGGCCAGACGTGCCTTCTGATGGACAAATCCGTCTGGAAACTGACTTGCTCAAGCTACGCGTCGATGAGAAAGGGCGACCAGCAACCCAATCACCATCACGTTTAGAAAAGCTGATTGTAAGTCCCCTTGCATGGCTCATGGACGAGTTGGGTGCCAGAGAACGAATTTGGGGTCCGGAAGGCGTCGATCCGCTGGTGTTGGGAAGTGTGATCCACGGCGTATTGGAACGGGTCTTCCCGCAAGAGCAGGCTGTACCAACGGCTGGGCAAATTAAGAAGGCGCTACCATTTGCAATGCAGGACGCAATCCTGAAAGAGGCGGCCTTTTTGGCCGGTTCAGGCTGGTCAATTGAGCGGGCCGGATTGTTGCGCGAGGCCGAAAAAGCTTGCGATGCCTGGGCGGATTTTCTTAGGGCGAACGACGTCAGTATAGTCGCAAATGAAATTGGCCTTAGCGGAACCGCTTTTGGACTTCGTCTTTTTGGACTTGCGGATTGCATTCTCCGTACCAAACAGGGGCAAGTCGTCATTGTCGACCACAAGCGCTCAGGTTCTGCCAGACGCAGGGAACAAATGCGAAAAGGCTGGGACTTGCAGGTTGCACTCTACGCGGCGATGCTCGCCAATCCAGACACAGAAAAGGCAAAAGAGGTGGTTGTGCCGCCGGGGTCATATGCTGCGACGGCATATCATTTGACACTTGACCACACCGTTTTGGTCGGTGGTGTGGGTACGCCTGCGCTTCTGGGCGCAGAACCCGTCAATCAAGATATTTCGGCGAACTCCTTATCTTATCTCACATCAAAAATAGAAGAGGTTCGAACCGGGCTTGTGCGCCTTAATAATGAAGGCGATCTTGAAAGAATGGAGAAAGAGCGCGGAAGTAAACCTTACGCGTTGCTTGACAACATGTTTGTTGGTTCTTTCCTGCTGACACAATCAGAGCCGGAGGAATTCCCCAATGTCTGAACGGCTTACGATTGTTCCGGCGGGAGCCGGATCAGGCAAGACCTACAAAATCGAAACTGAGCTTGCTGAACTCGTCAGAACGGGTGAAATCCGTGCGGATCGCATTCTTGCTGTTACTTTTACTGAAGCAGCGGCAAGCGAGCTTCGAGAGCGTTTGCGCAACATCCTATTGGAATCAGGGGATATAAATAGTGCGCTGGGAATCGACCGTTCATATGTCGGAACTATTCATGGGCTTGGACAACGCCTTTTAACCGAGCACGCTTTTGCCGCAGGACATGCACCAGCTGCCCGGCTTGTAACCGAAGCAGAGCGTGATCTTCTCCTGCGTCGTGAACTGGCTCGATCAGTGTCTTTGCAACCCGTGATAAGCAATCTGGCACGCTACGGATACAGGCCAAGCTTTGTAAGGGGAGAAAGTGCAGAAGATCAATTCAGAGGGCAAGTGTTTCGAACAATCGATCTATTGCGTGGGTTGGGTGAACGTGGTGCCGACCCCACGGTAATTGATAGAGCACTAGATGAATTGAGAGCCATCTATGGAGAGGTGGACTGCCATCCTGAAAATCTGACGGAGGCCCTCAAAAGTGCAACCATGGCCCTTTACGATGCGTTTCCAAATGGGATTGCACATATTGCAGTGGCTAAACCTTCCGTGGAAAAGACATTTCGCAATGATCACAACGCGATAAGGTCAGCAGCGCGATTTCCGGAGCGCTTGGATTGGGATTGGTCTCTCTGGCAACGCTTGCGAGACCTAAGACAGTCTAAGCGAGGAATGGAAACACCGGAAACCTATGATGAACTGGCCCAGGCAGTCATTGATGCGGCGGATGCTCTGCCTCGCCATTCCGGACCACTTGAGGATGCCTGCGGACATTTGCGTGCACTTGTCGGTGGTGCACAGGAAATCATGGTTGCCTATCAGCTTGCCAAGTCGCGTGACGGTCTTGTTGACTATGCGGATATGATATCGGGCACGGAAGCCATGCTGCGCCATCAGGAAGACATTTTGGCGGCAGTGGTTGCGGAACTGGATTGCGTTGTCATAGACGAGTTTCAAGACACGAACCCAGCGCAGTTTGCAGTTCTGTGGCGTCTTGCCCGTGCGGCGCCGCGCGTTTTGATTGTTGGAGATACAAAACAGGCCATCATGGGCTTTCAGGGAGCGGACCCAAGGCTTGCCGCTGAGCTCGAAGCTCAACATCCGAACAATATTCAACCATTGGACCGCAACTGGCGAAGCACACCAGAAATCGTTGAATTTGTTAATTCTATTGGACCAAGCCTTTTCCCGAACGGGTATCAATCGCTGGCACCGCAGCGAACAAGCACAGGTCAAACGGCTTTGGAAGCTTTGTTGCTGCCGGGCGGTCGGAGAGATCACAGCGCGGGATGTATTGCTGAGCGAGTTGAGGATTTGCTCGCTGGCAAAGAGTTGGTATGTGATCGAGATAATGGTGAGCTTCGGCCGGTTCGAGCCTCAGACATTGCAATACTATGTTATACTCACAACAAGGCTTTGAAGCATGCAGATGCTCTACGGGCGCGTGGTATTGAAGTACGTATTCAAAGCAACGGATGGCAGATGTCCATGTCCACGCGCATGGCGCGGGCCGCGTTGGCATTGCTCGATGATCCCACAGATGGTTTTGCAGCCCTTGACCTGGTCACACATGGTCCCTCCCGAAAACCGTTGGAGGAAGCGCTAAGGGCAAAAATCGACGGCAGCTTACTGAATGAAGAAACACTGGAAAATCTAGCCCTGCGCGGCGAAAAAATACGGTCTCTGCCAGTCGCCGCTCAGCTGGCAAACGCAATCGATATTGCTGGTCTTCGAGAGTGGGCCAGCACTCTTGATGATCCGGAGCAGGCACTTGCGGATCTGACGCGCCTTGAGGCTGAAGCTGAGAGTTTTGATCAATTGCCTGAGTCTTTGAAAAACGCGGCAGGGTTTTATGGATCTGGGCCACAGGTGTTTTTAGGATGGCTGGCCGCGCAGACAGAGCGAGATTTTGACCGTCACCCCAACCCGGAAGGATGGAGTAAGCCAGGAGTGGAGGTCGTCACATGGCATGGAGCGAAAGGACTTGAGTGGCCGATCACTATTGTCGCCGGGCTGGATTACGACTTTCGCGAAAAGGAAAACACGCTGCGAACAGAGTTTTCCGACTATGATGACCTTTCAGATGTTTTGCCTGCATCTGGATTGGGTTGGTTTCCACCTTTTAGCGCACCAGAGCACAAGGAGCGATTTCTGGCTTCCAGATTGGACGCCAGCAATTCTGCCGCATCTTGCCTGTTGTATGTCGCGATGACGCGGGCTCGGGACCGCCTCATCCTGGCGCTTCCCAAACCGCCTCGAACACTTCCAGACCACCCCAGGTCTCTCGGCCAGCTGTTGGTTGAAAGAACCGGCTTGTCGGTAAGCTTGGACGGGACGGGTTTGGAGGCGGCAGGGAAAACCTTTTCTGCGAGGGTTACGGTTGCCACGGAGCCTGAAGACATTGAACACGCGCCACCTGCAAGCGCAGGCTACATTCGGTTTGGAGAGAAACGAAAACGAATGGCACAATTGCGCACGCCTTGGCGAATTCAGCCATCGCAGTTGCAGGAGACAAATCATTCCGGAATTCCGCCGGTGAAGACCATTCAGCTCGCTACGGGCATACCGGAACAAACCGGTGTGTTCGAGAACGCGTCTGAACGCGGCACGGCCTTGCACCTGGCATTCAGAGTTCTGCTCCAGGACCCCCAAAAAACCGATCAAGTCGCTCTTGCAACCGGTCTGAGTGATACGGTGTTAGGGCGTGTTCGCTATCAGGCTTTAGAAGTTGAAGCGTGGCTCAATACTCTTGGATACAGTGAGTTACATTTCGAACTGCCAATGCAACTTGAGCAAAACTCAGGCGCACAATCCAATGCCGTTGTGGATCTATTGGCCGAAGGTCCAGACGGTTTTTTGATCCTTGATCACAAATCTGGTCGATGTGAATACCCAACGCAAAAGTTTGCATCTTTCTATCCTCAGCTGGAAGCATACTGCGGGCTCGTTCAGGCTGTATTTCCTGGAAAACCGGTCGACGCTATTGCAATAAACTGGATGAATGAAGGAAAGGTTTCGGTGCTATCCAAGGATGCCTGTTAACCTCGGAATACTCGCAGATTCTTCAATTGCAAAAAACTGAAGCGAGCTTTCGTTGCCTTCCAGTCTTCTTGGCGGGATATCACAAGAATTTGGCACCTGTTCGGAAGCAAATTCAGTCAGTTGTGACCAATTCGTGTAAGGAATTGGTTGACACGGAGTGCCGGATCATTCGCATCCGGCAGGTGAAATAGATGAATATGAATGTTTCGATGCGGGTGTGTACTGCAATTGTAGGTTTTGGGGTTTTGACGGCGTGCGGAACCACATACCAGGTTACTGAAACGACAGATGCTCATAATGAAATTGCGCAGAAAATGTTTGCTGAAGAACGCCACCCGTCTACTGCGAAAGCTGGTACAAAACTGTCTCCAAATCAGGCCGAACGCCAGTTTGATCGCGTTGCGCGTCGGGTGGAGCCTGTGGCCGAAAGCTTTTGCCGACAGCATACTGCGGATCGAAAGGGATTTGATTGCGATATCAAGATAATGATTGATAGCAAGACGCCTTATCGCAATGCCTATCAGACATACGGGAAAAACAGAGAGCCATTGATTGTTTTTACAAAACCAATGATCGCAGATGCGCGAAACGAGCATGAGCTTGCATTCGTCATGGGGCATGAAGTCGGTCATCACTTGGCTGAACACATTGCAAAAAAAGAGCAGCAAGCTGTCGCTGGCGCTCTGATTCTTGGCATGGCTGCTGCATATGCAGGTGCAAATTCTTATTATACAGATCCAACGATTACACAGCAGAACATCGAGAACGCGGTTTACGCTGGATCAGCTTTGGGAAATCAAGCTTTCAGCCAGACTTATGAACTGGAGTCTGATGTCATCGGGACTTACATCACCAAAGCAGCCGGCTATGACCCGGTGCAGGGCGTTCGCTTTTTTGCTCGCCCAGAAAGCCCAAAGGAAGTGAACGGTCAGCTCAGCTTCTGGGGCACACATCCACCAGATGAAAAGAGGATTGCAACAGTCCTTGCAACAGTCGCAAAAATCGAGGCAAGCCAAACTGGCGCACTTCAGAAAGCTAACTGAAGCCGACTTCAAAATCCGACATTCTACTATCGATCACCTGCTGCGCGGCAGCAAACTCTTCGTCTTGGACCGCGTTCGCAGGGAAACTGGAGAAGCTTACCATGGAAATTCGCGAGCTTGTTTCTGAATTGTCAAGTTTAGGCTTCACGAGACCGACGACAAAAGCCCCGGAATTGCCACCGAAAGTGTTCCCGCCAATCGATCTCGATGGCGGGACTGCACGTATTGACTCAGATGGTGACAAGTCGCCTTCGAGGGTCGCGTTGGACTTGGACGATTTCTTAAGGCCGCACAAGTACAGTAAAGACGAGGTGTGGGATCCAAGTGACTACTTTTTTGGAGACTGGCTCGAGGAATGTGATGCCTATGAAATCCTTGAAGGCAATCGCAGCTTTGACGAATTTGCTAATACCGCATTGAAAAAACCCGTATTCGACACTTGGGCCTGGTATTGTCCAATTCATTTCTACGAAGAAGACTTCGGTATCTACATTCGGGGTGACCGGTTGCCGAGCCTGTCGCGTGCGATTCTCCTTTCAATGACACTCGCTGAAAGGAAACGAGTATTGCAGGCCTCGAGAATTGTTCAGATGATTTTTGGCCAGCAGCTGAAACAAGCCTCTTTCCTGTATCTTTTCTTGCACGAGATGTATCACCACAAGAGTGAGTGCTTTGCGACACGGCTCGAAGTCGCTGCGGGACGGCCAGTATTCGTCCCGTATTTTGATAATGTCTACAGAGCCTTAACGAGGCCACTCGATGATCGTTTGATCGAAGAAGGGCTTGCAAATGGTGACGTGATCCGACGTCTCGGCGAACCGCCATACAAGTCGACACAGTTCCCCAAACTGCCCGGAGTTGTATCTGTGCAGACGATCTTAAAGCGTTTCGCATTCAAATCGGCGCTTGCGTGTTCTTTACCAGGATATAGGGGGGTGCAACGCTATGTTTCAGGTCAGAGATTCAAGCATGAACTGTTTTCTGAAGATCAATATTCTCTGCAACAAAGTATGGCTACTGCAATGATCGACCCTATCGGCAATGCGAGCCGATGGAAGTATGCGCCCAACATGTTTGCCGGTTTCTGGAACAAAGACATCATTGCCTACGATGTGGTTTTTCCGGGATCACGTCCGATAATCGCGCCGAGACATGCACCAGCCGCGGTTCAAGCCTCACCTTCCAAGGTGATCAGGGCTGCCCGCAAATGGGGGTTTAGAAAGCTCAGGGAGGCCGCTGGGGATCACACTATATATATTGGTCCTAAAGGGTCCAAGGTGACAATTGATAACGGCTATGGCGATCTGCCTCGGGCTTGTTGGGACGGGTTGATTGATGTCATCAACGGGGATTTTGGCTTAAATCTACAGAACAATCAAAAGGGTAGAAGTGTGTTTTTGGCAGGTCCAAAACGCCTGGGCCTTAACGTGCAGTGACGGTGACTGGCTCAGGATTATCTGTATCCAAACCCCGTTGACGCTCGATAAGCATTTGGACTTCCAACAGGGTCGACCTTTCCAGTGCGGTGAGATCGACTTGTCTAAAAGCGTAGTTCTGAGGATTGACCTTGCCGGAAACGACGTCGCTCATCGGCAGGCGGGTTCTTTCCATAGTCTTGGTTTTCGGGTTCAACCGGTCTTCGAATACGACATCGTCAAACTTCCAATGCTTGCCATCACCACTGGTTTTGATCCGGTACTTGGTGAGAACGTTTGCATCACGCCGTTCACGTCGTACAGGCCCAACGAGAGCAAATTCCCGCGGTGTTTCTGAGAGGTGGTGGGCAATCACAGAGCCCAGATCGTCTTCATCGGTCTCATCTGCTTCGGAAACGGGCTTCAACCGGCCAAAAACAAGATCCTCAAACGCGAGCTCCGCAGCAACCAATTGATCTTCTTGTCCGGTCTGAATGCCAAAATTAAGACATTCATCAATGAACTCTGAGATCAGTTGCGGGCCATTGATTGGTTCAATCGCCACACCGTTCAGGTACTTCTGATACAGGAAGTGTTTCCACGCCAGCTGAACGACATTCATATGCGCCGCAAGATAATCTGCTGACACATCCAGATGGAGCGCATCCAATAAGGCGATAAACCTTTTTGGGCTGATGTAGAGGTCTTTCGGTGCGCTGAGATTGAATTGTTCATAGATCTCTCGGTTCATGAATTCATACATCACGTTTCGAGCCGCAGGTCTTAGCGTGATTTTGAGCTTTGTTTTGTCGGGCTTGCTTAGATCTCTTTTGAAGCCTTCGTAAACCTCAAATGGCCTCGCTGAAAACGACGGCGCGTAAGCATCTTTTCCGAAGCCTTTCTCGACCTGTTTTTGTGCGTTTGAAACGGACTTAACCAGTCTTGCAGGTTCCCGGTGCACGTTTTCGTTTGGAGTGTACCCAAGCCATTGCATGAACTCTGATGGCCAGACTTCAATAGAATACGTACTTAGGTGCGCTCCTGTTGCGGTGTTGGTATGGCGTTGGAGCTTGAACCTTGTGTCGCGCTGCAAAATGCTCAGAAGTGAAGCGAGAGGAGTCAGCAAGATCGCATGAGTTGACTTAAGGCTTCGAATGACCTGAAGATCGACGAAAGCAAAGAAACTAGGGTTTCGCAGCTCCAACCATACAGGGTCGGAAAGCTCCAAAGACACCGTGTATCTTCCAACATCCAGGTTCTTAAGCAACTTGGATTGGCGCGGCTTGGAACCGGACTTTACCGATATTGCATTCAGTGTGAGCAAGCACTCGTTTAATGTGCGGATTGCATCAACAACACGTGGTGTCGTTGCTCCAAGAAAATCTGACAGAACACCTTTTTTCAGGCTGACCTTTTTCGACTTTGCATGGGCGCATGAGGCCAGGATGAAATGCATCAGTTTCAGAGCATTGCAGGTCATCTTCCGAGACGGGTTTAGATCGACAAGCGCGGCCGGACATCTGAATTCAGGATTGATATCCGCGCTGTATCGCTTGAGGCGTGAGACCCAATCGGAGGGGCTTTCGTATCCCTTGCCTTCTCCACGTGGTTGGTAAGAAAGATAACCCGGTTGCCGTGTTCGAGCGCTTGCCTTTTCCTGTTTTTCACCGCTGTCCCGCAAGACATCTGCGACGGTCTCAGCCACCGCCAAGGTCTTGGATAACATTTCACCGGAGATCAGGTTGTTGCGGGTTGTACGTGGAGCCTGAAAGGTTTTGCTCGATCTTTTCATGTTCGTTTCTTGTTTTTGGCAGCAGGGCGCGTGTTCTGGACATGTTCTGCGCGATTGTCAGTTAGTTTTCAACCGGTCCAGGCCACATTGTGGCATTCAGGACAGTGAGATCCCAACTGCGCTGACAGACGCAAAGTGACGCATTTTATCGAGAAGGTAGGCTCTCACTTGACGTTTATTTACGAACTGATCGTTTAAGAAATAGAAAACACTAAGAAAAATAGATCCTCTAATCATATAAAACTAACTTTTGGTGACCTGCTTTCTGCTCCCGTGGCGCAGGCTTTCAGAGCAATTCAGAAACTATTTACCGCCCCCGGCGTTTAACGCTTTCAGAAAGACGGACCCCGCCGAATGAACGAAAAACACATTCTAGACAGGTGAGCAGAAGGACTGTCATACCCCCGGCCTGCGAATTGCAAACGCTCAAATCTCGGATTCCGAGTTTGCAATGCACTACTTGCTACGACTTATCGCTGCCAAGTCAGTCACTTCCCCTGACCATGAAACGCGAAGTTCCTTTTTTGCCCGAGTGGCTGCCACGTGCAATAGGGAACGGTACTGGTCGATGATGTCGTTCAAGTCCGCATCATCAACAGCAGACTCTACAGCCATTTTCGGTGGAAAAGCAGACTTCGATATGAACGGAATTGCCACGGCAAAAAACTCCAGACCCTTGGCGCGGTGCATTGTAGTGATTCTCACCCCGGGTTTGTCGCGGCTGTCCGCTTCTCCAGCCTTCAGTTCAACTGTTTGAACTTCAATCCGGTGAAGAGCATCCTCTACACGCGCAATGTCCTTTCTCCGGTTGCAAAGGATTCCAATCTCTTCAGGAGCAGTGCCGGAAGAAATCACCTTACCTACCCAATCGGCCAGACCTTTCAGTTCTTCAATTTCTGATGGATGGGACGCAAGCTCAGGGTTTGGCCCTTTCAACAGACTTACGTATCCGTTCAGTGTATCAGTGCCTTCATCGAGGTCATCGACACTCACCCCTTCCAGGATTGATACGGCCCAGGCTCGTATTTCCTGCGTTGTACGGTAATTCAGTCGCAGTCGGCGTGAGCGGCCGCGGATGTTTATACCGCAAGCAGACATGCTCGCACGACGTGCATAAATTCGTTGATGCGCATCTCCAACGATAAAGATCGTGTTTTTATCGCCGGTCGATTTTTCCGGGACAATGGCTCTAATCAGTTTGAAAGCCTGCTCACCCATGTCCTGTGCTTCATCCACAACGACGGCGACGTAAGGGAGATTTGGTGCTTCAGACAACAACAACTCGGTCGCCTCGCGGTAAGCATCATCTGGTTCGGCCAGGCCTGCGCTGACCATGCGGGCTCTGTAATCCGAGAAAACGTCCCACAAAGCGGCTCTTTTTCGTCGATCAAGCGGCGTGCCGCGCCCCGCTCTCGAAATTTTCAGGTAAGCCCTTTTGTCCGTCAGACCTTTTGCCTGAACAATCTGACCCCATTCAGCTTTTACAAAATCTTCGGTCAGGTTTTCTGGTAAATCATGCGCTTCAAACACTTCCCCCCAAATTTCTTCAAGTTGATTACGCGCTTCGCCGAAATACGCAACTTGCCGGCCAAAGTCTTTCCGTCTCAGAAACTGCGACACCCAACGATCCAGATTAATAACTTCAATCCTTGCCGGCTTTGAATCTAAGTGTTCAGGGCAAAGTGTGCGCAAATTGTTTAGAATGTCTTGCACCAGGCTTGTCGTGAAGGTTGTAAACAATACCTTCTCTCCGACCCGCCTGGGATCAGCGGCTATTTGATCCGCGAGATGTTTCGCACGATGCATTGCGACAACGGTTTTACCGGTGCCGGCACCTCCGCGTACCATCGCCGGGCCGTTATAGTCGCGATAGGCTAGCTTTCGCTGCTCGGGATGCAGGAAGACACGCCAGCCTTCCAGCCCTTCCTCGAAAACGCGCCTCAGCTCCGCTTCACTTTCAGGAATGAAAATGGTCTGTCGGCTTTCGTCGGTCTCAATGAGCTTGTCAAACGAAACGTCCGCGTCACCCTGTTCAGCGTCTTCCTCAACAGGTTCGGCAACGCCCGTCATCGCGTAGACTTCTTCTTCGGAGTACCCCGCTGCTAGTGCGTAAAGGACCTGATAGCTGAGGGGATCAAATTTGTCTTCGTCCGTCTCAAGTTCTTCCAACGAGGCAATTTGCCGAATGGCGGGTAGTTCTTCGTCCGGTATGCCCAGAGCGCGAAGTTTCTTATCCGCAAAATCATCAAACAATCCAAGTTGAGCAGCAGTGGTCTGCTTTTCCGTTTCAGCGTCAATTTCCTGGATGATACGGACACGATTGGTCCCAGGGTCAAGTTTCACCCGTCGCCCTGTCGCCCATCGGTACGCCTTGTCATGCTCACCGACATGCACAAACATGATGTCACGGCCCAGCTCGAAAGCTATAGCCCGGTAGCCTTGATCCACCCGCAGAGACTTAATGGAACTGTCTTTTGAACCTTCGACCGTCTCAAGGTTCAAACCGTTGCTTTCGGGGGCCGACATGTAACGGGTCATCATATCCATGAATCTAAGCGAAACTTTGTCCGGGAGTTTCCTGAGGCTCTTCATGCAGCCGATGTCGTACGAAACCCGTTTCGCAATTGGTTGGTTCATTTGCTCGTCTCCTCAATTGCCTTCAGGATTTCGGCGATGGTTTCGCTTACGTGACTTTCTTCCGGAATAAAGGTCAGAAGTGTCCACCCCGTATTGTCGTGAGCTTCTTCAGACACGCAGAAGTTATACTCGGACCAGCCAAACTCCATTGCACCGACGACCCGGCCGGACACCATGAGATCGTCGCCGATCCTATCCGGCCCTGTTACACCGGCCGCGATAAGCGCATCTATCAAAGGGTGGAACACTTCATCGCAAAGAGATCGTGTTTCTAGCCAAGCGGTATCTTCTTTTTCATCCGCGGCGCTGGATGAACTGGTTTCCGGTGGTAGCAGTGTATCCAACCCGTTTACCTGCACATGGAAGCCGGGCAAGGATTGAAGCAGGTTCACAGCACGCCATAGCCCGCGCCAAATATCTTCAAGAACCGGTTTGGTTGTTGTTACATCTGAAACGTCTGGAAGAGTGGCGTGGAGAACAACGCGCACGTCCCTGTTGGTTTCTGCCCACTGAATAGGGCTCACTTGGTCACAACCGACAAACACGTCGAGTGGTTTTTGACCAAAATGGGCCGCGCGCCACGCCTCTTTCAAAAACTCCAGATTCTCGCTCCGTAGGTCGCCAACACTTGGAAGATCTTCAATCGCGCGGTTTTCTGCCTGTACGAATGTGCGAGACAGCACCGACCAAGCTCGCTCTACGTCAGTATCCACGCCATCCAAAACACGTATCAGCGCGTTCAGATTTGGAAGTGACTGCAAGCTCTTTATCGGCTCGGACAAACCGGCAAAATGTTCATTTGCCAGAACCCGTCCAAGCGTTCCGCGCTGCTTGGACGTGTAAGTCGCTTCCGAAAAGGGGTTCCGAGGCAAATCGGCGGTCTCATCAAGGTCGTTCCAGCTGAGCGTCCAAACACGAACCTTTCCGGATCGGATCATATCGATACGGTCCAGCAGGTCCTTGTCGATGGTGTTGGCGTGGTAATCGTACCCATCCATTTCCACGACGACCGGCAATTGGTCGGCGGCATTGACTGGAGAAACCAGGAAATCCACTCTTTTTTTGGGCAATCCTTTGAAGCGGGTATCGATTTGAACCTGTGGTTCTATCGTCCAGAGTTTTGGGGTGTCTGCATTTCCTGCACGCAAGACGTATCCGCGCCGCCCGCCTGATAACACCTGGGGTTTCAGCGCGTCGTCACCATAAGTTTTGGATAGGGCTCCAAGAAACCTGGCTTCCAATTTGCTTTCAACCAACGCACCAAGAATAGACGCATCAATATTACTCGAGGTCTGGGTCAGGGTGTCCCATTTCCCGAGTGTGCTTTCCATTAGAGCACGTGCACGGTCTCGGCTTGGCTCTCCGGGGCCAAATTGTGACCTGTAGGGTTTTACGCATCGATAACATCCGTCTCTGGGCGGGTCGGCCGTGTTGCACCGACATTGGGAGAGCGCCGCAATCGCCTTAGAGACAATCGACTTCATTGTATCTGGATGTTCGCCTACTTGGCGCAGGTAACCGGATCCGCCAGGCACCGAGTCGTACAAGTAGAGGCTTCGAACCGAAACATGATCATTAAGCCTGGCTTCGTAGATAGTGGAGCGAATATGATCAACCTTGCCTGCAAAATGACGTTGCATGCCAAGATTTATCGCTGCAACAAAGCTCTTCAGATCATTGTCGTCAGCATCTCCCACCACTGGGATAATAACACGCATCGCCTCCGTTTCGAATTCCCGCATCAGGAAGACTTCTGTTTCCCAATGTTCGCGGTTGATGTTGTCTCTCAAGGTTTTACAGCTTGGCGGGTGAACACCAACATCATCTTCATTGCGCGGAGGCCTTTGCACAGTGCCGCAGTGTTTGCAGATCCTGAAAGGCTGAGAAGCGCGCTTGGCGCCCGCGATGATTGGACCCACCGGAGCCGATGACTTTGCGCCATAGTTGAAATCGCGGAAGGTGCAATCTGGAATGAATTCAAATCCAAATGGTGCGCTAGAATCCTGATCCGTAAACCAGGAGGACAAAACGTCAGCTTCTGCATGAAACGGTGTCAATTCTCTATCAAATTGACGCTGGTCTCGCTGGTCCAGATCGCGAATAGCAGCCTTTTCCTCGCTGCTGGCGGAAATAACGGATTTCAGTTTGACCACTTCATGTTCGGATCCGCTGTCGATCCACATGTTGTCCCCGCATTTAGGACAATTGCTGGTCGCGTCCCCCTCGTGCCGTGGAGCAATATGAGAACAGGACTGGCAAAACGTCCACGACGTCAGATCCTCCTTGCCAATTTCAAGTCGCTCCACCCGAACCTGTCGACCATTTGCAAAAAAGTACTGGCCGGGCGCGAGCTCGGACAACGCTGAGCTGGCAGGTCTGGAATATTCGATTTGTAGCGGCTCCTCCGGTTCACCCTTTGCATTGTCGCGACGGAATAGAATCGAAGTAAGTTTTACTCCTTCTTCGGGAAAAGCGTAGTTTGGCAGAACACCTTTATCTGTGAGGTATTTAATTACGGGAACATCGTCGATACCCTTGCGGATCATGCTGTTGATTTCTTTTCGGTTGCGCTCGATGTCGCCCCTGCGTTTGTCGTATTCCTCATCGGTAAACTCAGCCTGGCGCTGGCGTAGACGTTGCAGCTCTTTCGTTGCTTCTTCTCGCTTGTCCACCAGGCGTGCTCTGTCATTTTCTGCTTCATCAAAGACGGCTGTGATGCGCCAGGGGAGCGAGTGGTGGTCAGATTGGGTCAAGTAATCTCGGATCCGTGCGGTCAAATCGGATCGCGCCTTTATGGCCTCCGGAAGACCGTCCAAGAACTGGTCAGCGAGCATTGCGCCGTCGGATTTGACCATATCGAGCCATTCCCTTGGGAAGCCAGTCGAAGCACCGTCATTTCTCCGCTTCAGGACATCTCTGACCTTTCCGTAATCGCTGCTTTCGGAGGTGGTGATAACGAAAGCATCAAGGGTGAACGCTGTTACCTGGCGCAGTAACACTTCTTCTGCCGATAGGAACACGCCCGGAGGGTTGACCTGACCCGCCAGCATTGGTGTTGGATCTTCCCAGAACTGAATATCGTGTGGCCTGGCGTTGGCCAGAACCAGGTTCAGAGCATTGCCGTCCCGACGACCGCTTCGTCCCATTCTTTGAACATAGTTCGCCTCTTCAGGTGGAACCGAGCTCAAAAGCAAGGTCGACAGATCGCCAATATCGATACCCATTTCCAGTGTCGGCGTTGCGCTGATCAGGTTCGGTGCCCATCGGGTTTCCTCGGTTATGAAACCCGTTTCGATATGGTTTCTTTGATCCGCATCGAGGATGCCGGTGTGCTCCCGGGCGACAACTCTGTGATTGCGATTTGAGGACAATGACCTGCGCATCGCAGGGCGAATTGGGAGTCGTGCATCCTGTAGATGTCCCTGGCATCCGATTTTTGTACAGCGCGAACCGACGACAATGTCTTCGTTTACCGCCAGTGTTACCTCTCGCCGCCCACAAACATCGCAGGTCAAACCATGCGTGTCCAAGGAGACTATAACTTTACTTGGCTCAAGCAGCCAAACGTGCCGGTGCCCATCTGGGCCGTCAACGCGCTTGACGAGACTGTCGGCCTGCAACCTGTCGAGCGCCAGTTTGAAAACCGTGTCTGGATCAGTTCCAATTCTAAGGTCTGCATCTGCAAAACTTCTGAAAACCCAATCACGATACCAGTTTGCGATATGTTTCCGCGTCAATTTTTCAACACCGGTCAGAGCATTGCTCAGCGTAATCGGGATGGGGCCTAGTCTTCTGGGTGTATCTGGAATGGGTAAAGTGCCGCTTTGTCCAAGTCCCAGTTGACGACCCGCTGCAAACCAATTCATTCCATATGATCCAGTCGATGCCCGGGCCGCAAGCTCGACATATGGGTGGGCGACGGAACCTTGGCGCCTCATACGTTGCATGAATCCAAATAAAAACTGGGCTACACGGTCATTGTCGAGCTCAGGCGCGCCAGTAAACTCGTTCCTGAGTTGTCGCGACAAACGCTCTGCGCTGTCGCGAACCGCTTCACCAGATACATCGGCGGCAGCAATCCCATTGATCTCCAGCGTATGATTGAAATGCGCGCGAAAGCTGAGATCAATGAAATATTCCCACCCCAGGCGTATGCAGATGTGGTCTAAGAAAACGGGGTCGCTGATAGAAATACCGTGTTGAATCAAATCTGCATATCGCGACCGCCAAGCCTGTTCTTTCGGAATGAACAACGCGGTGAAACTGTCCGCGCCCAGGTTTGCAAGCCATTCTTTTGGAACGTCCTGAAACACCTCCTCAAGATTGAGTTTGCCGGCATCAGACCTTTGCAAAACCTGATAGAGCGACTTCTGATACACCGAGAGTGTGTTGCGGGTCTCAGCAACGGCAGCACGATGCGCGGCGTCTTGAACAGAGTCCGAAAACATCAGGAATCTGGGTTTTGCGTCCGGACTTTCTTCATTCTGCTCGGACGAGTACATGGTACTTGTAATGCCCGGTGTCAGGCGTGCTGCACGCATTCCAAACAACAAAACGCCTTGAGCCTGCCCACACGACGGGCATGTCGCATCCAACTTTCCATTGCTATCTGTGGGATCGTACATCCAGACAGGCGATGCTGGCCCCACGTCGAGCTCGTCATGGTTCGAAGGACTGAATTCCAGGCTTTCCGAATCCAACATGCCTTGGACGATATGCCCGCCGCCAGCGGTCGCGCTCACCTTGCGGTCTATATTGTCGTGGTAAAATAGTCGAAGTTTGCCGCCGTTGTTATGTGAAAAGAACTCTTCGTAGAGTTGGTCGAGTGGCGCCCAGCAAGATACCGAACTGGCGTTCTGGCGTCCCAGATGCGCTGTTGCCCCGCATCGATTGCAATTAACCAAGGGCAAAGTTTTCCTGAGCGCTGAAATATCCAGATCCATACCATGCAGAAGGTTGATGTGAGATTTCTGCAAACCTGCCTCAAGCCTTGGAAGGTTTGACACCATCCGTGCCATTTCGCGTATCCAGAGCTGAAGCCTGACATTGAATAGCGGGCGATTTCCTTCTGACCGTGCCCATGCGACCAGTGCGACAGTCAGCTCCGCCAGGGCTTGATGGTCTTCTGGCCTCCACTTGCGGATTGCCTTCACCAGGGACAGGCCAGCGGCTACGTCCTCGAGCGAAGCAGGCCCACTGTGTTCTGCGATGGTTTTCAGCGTTCTCTGAACCAGTTGCTGCTCCATTAACAGGCGCCCGAGAAGCAACCGCCAATCAAGAGAGGTGGGGTCACCTGCATGCAGCGCTTCAAGATCTGGATCGGTCGTTTTCGGAAACAGGCATCTTGCAAGATGCTTGGCTGCTTCCGCCTGGTTCATGCCTTCTGCCGCACTGAGGGCTGCGCGTATGTCGTCCGGAGAGGGGCGGTCAGAATATTCTGGATCGTCGAAGACTTCTGCCGCGGTTTTGCGGGTTTCGGTGATGACGGCCTGATCATCGAACTCTTCGCCAAAAATCGTTCTGGCGTAGTCGCGCAAATCGGCTTTTGCGTCTTCGCTGGAACCGAGTGTTGCAGAAGACCCGACACAGACCAGATGCTTCTCCGGTGTGTTCAGGCGATATTTAAGACGTCGGATCAAAAGTGCCAGATCCGCACCTTGCGCACCGTCGAAGGTGTGTATCTCATCTACGACCAGAAACTTGAGTGTCTCCGGGTCATTGTCGCCCCACAGCCTTTTGTCCCGTCCACGCAACAACAAATAGTCGAGCATTTTGTAGTTTGTGAGCAGAATATCGGGTGGGTTTTGGCGCATGGTTTCGCGATGTGTGATCACGCTGTCTGGCGTCACCTCCATCGTAGCGTTCTTGGGTTCTGCGTCAGCGTATATCCCCGCGCGAACGCCCTCCAAGCCCGGTAAATCGTTGATCGCCGCCGCGATCCGCCGCGCCTGGTCACTTGCCAAGGCGTTCATCGGGTAGATCAGGATAGCCTTGATTCCAGGCTCGTCCTTGTGCTGCCGACAATGCTCCAAGATAGGCCAGAGGTAGCTTTCTGTCTTACCTGACCCTGTGCCTGTCGCCACAAGGGTAGAGCGCATCTTATCACCGCTTAGCCGGGCAAAGGCGTCCATTTGGTGCTGATAGGGTGGGAATTTCAGCGGAACCTCGGCAAAGGGCTGTTCCCACGTGCCATCCCCGGCTCCGTCAATCTGGCGAAAGGGCATGTCGACCGAAATCCACGGGCCCTTGATGAAATTGCCGGGCGTCTCAAGAAACCGTTCCACGATCCCCTCAAACGAATTGCTTGAGGTATTGAGCGTGGAATGCACCAGCTCGCGCAGGCTTTGTTGCACATGTCGGTTGAGCAGGATCGGGTTCATATCAGTTGCCCCCTTGTGCCTTCAGCGCCTCGAAATGTAACCAGGCGCGTTTGTAGTCTTCGATCCGGTCGCAACGGGTGAAGGGGCCGACAAAGCGGCGGGTGACCTCGCGGGGACCGCCGGGTTGGGTGTCGTCAATCGCTTGGCTGACCAACTCGTCGGGATCTGCGCCTAATATCGCTTCCCACGCAGAGCGGCCGGGACTTTTCCAGTTGCCGCGATTGTCTTGCACCAGATGGCCTACTCCGGGCAGACCTTTGGAGCAGGTCCAGACAATGCGCCCCTGTTGATCGTACCATGTGCCAGCCTCGTTTTCTTGAAGAACGGGGAAGTAGATGCGGTAGATCTCGATCAACTGATCAAGCGTGAGGCCAAGCGCTTGGGCCACCAAAGTGTCAATCTCAACAAGGGCCAATCGGCGGGCAAACTCGGTGCGTAGCGCTGCGCTTCTGTCCCAGGATGCGGGACCTTTAACAGAGTCTTCCAGCGCGACACGCGGGTCATCGGATGACCAAGGCATCGGCGACATTTCAGGCGCGTTGTTGTTCCAGAGTTCGGCATACGCGGATGTTAAGCAATTCAGACGGAGGGCGCGATGATGGGCCGTTGGTCCTGAATCCACCCACCCCATTCCTCTAACATCGTGGTCATGTAGGTTGGTTTTGCCGGCCGCTTTTAGTCCAAAGTCGTACGGCAGCGAGACGAACATGCATGTTGCGGCCAACAGTTCCTTGTCAGATTTAAAGGCCATGCTGTCGACACTGTTAACATGAGCCATGCCCGGCGAAATGATGGCGCCGATCAAACTTCTTTCGCTGTTCAAGTTGATCATTTTGCGTACAGCAAATCGATAATAATCCACGTGGCTCTTTGTTGGATCCCACGAGCACCGAGTCATGCGGCGTCGGTACTCTTGCATTTCTACCGATGGTCCATAATTCGTTCGGGGTAGATAGTCGTCCGGAGCCGTGGCCAAGTCGATTACGTCATAGTCGGCATTGGTTAGGCTGACGGCGCGGGGTGTTTTGTAAAGCGGGTTGCCAACATGGAACAGCGGTCCTTGCAACACCATTTCTTCGGTGTCGCGGAAAGCCGTTTCGCGCTTGATGGTTCCGTCTTTTTGGGCGCTGGTTTCATGCCAATGCGAGGACATCTGCCAAAGCGAAACCTCTTCGCCACCTGGCATTCGTTTTTTCGGAATGGCGGTGTCCAGTTTCGGAAACTGTGCCATTTGCTTAAACACATCCAGCGTTCGGGCCGAAAACGGTTGAATAAACCGAGCTTGGTCGACGGGAACATCTGCCTCTTCTGAGAGCGCATGAATGACGGACAACGCATCGCGGTCAATTCGTATGATCCGATCCCGGTGACCTCGTACGTCCCAGTTCCCATCAGTGTTCTTAATGCCGGGAAGATCGCCCATACCATCTTGGTCGGCGTAGGAGTCCTCCACTTGGCGCGCCAGGAAAGCAAAACTGAATTGCTCGAAATTCACTTCTCTAGGCGTCCCAGAATACACGTTCAAACTAAATCGAACGTGGTCGACAACCTCTGCGAAATTCTTGGTGGTTATCTTGTTGCTATGGTCAAAGTGTTTGACTGTACGTGCATACCAATGCGCCCTAAACTCTCCGGAATTTGGATCCCCTAAATGCCCGTCTTGATGAATGAGTGCGGCATAACCTTCAGGAGCGGTCAAACGGAAAGAGAGGTCGATAAAGCAACGATAGAGGTTGTTGGATCCGCCGCCGGCAAAAGGTTGCATAACGGCCGACGATGTGATCGCCATTGCGCCCTTGGTCGACACATATTCCTGTGAGAACCGTGCGACGCCACGCGCCTTTTCAAGTGCTTCGCCCAAAACACCCCGTGCTTCGGTAGCTGACAAACCGCGGTGATGGGGATCAATATCCGCTAGCACCAACCCTTCATTCCAGGAGGGCTTTGCCCATGGCGGGTTCCCAACGATCACGTCAAACCCACTACGGGCGCGCATCACGTCGGCAAAAATCAGGTCAAAATGGACAAAGCGTTCCCGCTCTGCCACTTCGGTTGCTACGCCAAGCCAGTCGAAGGTTTCGATCAACGCCTCGACATTGGTTTCGCGGAACAGCAAGTCTTGGGTCTTATCCGCCACTTTGAACAGATCACGCGCGGGGGCATCTGGTTCTAGCTGATCAAAGAAATCCAGTTCCGGGTCCGAGAACTCTGACATGCTTGGTGCTTCAAGCGATCCGTCAGCAGAAAACCCGCCCTCAAGGATCATGGCCATGCCGTTAAGAAACTCGAGCCGCGATGGCAGTTTGTCTGCCTGATCCAACGGCCAAAGCCACAGCGCGCACCACGCGTCCATTGCCGTTTTGAGCCGCTTGTAAGGTAGGGTATTCGTGGCGTGATCATCGCCCACCAAATGCGCGGTCAGTTTGGCCTTGGCATGGAAATCCATCCGCTTGTTGCCAACCATTTCATGGTCGGGCCAGATGGTGATCTCATCGTTGGAGGCGAGACGCGTTTTTTCAAGATCGTCGGCGACCTGTTCGAACAATGCCTCAGCCACCTTGCTGAGTTTCTGGACCAATTGGACTTCATGCTTTTCAAGTTTCTTGAAAAATTCACCTTGGCGCCAAGCATGGATTTTGGCTTGCGCCTCCCTGGCAAAGGGGCGAATCGAAGCATCACCTTCGAACTTGGCCATATCCTTGGCCGGCAGCAGCCATTGCCAAATCTGACCCTCGGGCAGCTTGTTGCGCCAGCCAATCTCCTGCGGCTTGGTATTGAACCACAGATCAGCGGCACGAGACGCTTTCGTTAAACGCGGATCATAGGACGCTCTGCGTGCGCCCAGCAACGAATTCCCGGCATGCAACTGGTCTCCGAACCATGGAGAAAACGCGCTGTTGTGCAGCCCATTGAGCCAGAGCGAAATCGCGCCGAGTTCAACTGCAATAGGGTTCAAGTCGACGCCAAAGCAATTGCGGTCGGCGATGAAACTGCGGACCTTTTGCTTCTCGACGACGATTTGGTCTTGTGGAATGGTCTTGCCCAACTCCTGTTGTTTGCGATCCAGATAGAGGTCGGCCAGTTGGTTGGTAGTTTCGACCAGGAAAGCCGCCGATCCCATCGCGGGCTCGAGGATCTTCAGCTCCAGCAGTTCATCTGCGGTGAGGTCTTTGCAGCGCTCCATGAGAGCGTGTTTGACGAGCAATCGGGCCAGCGGCTCTGGGGTGTAGTAGGATGCCGACTTTTCTCGATCCCGACCCGCAAGGCGATAGATGAATGTCCCCTTCGGATAGATGAGTGCTTCGCTGCCTTTGAACACCACCTCATCAGAGGTAAACTCACCATTCAAAAGACGACGGCGTTCCACAAACCAACTGGGGTCCAGTGGGTCGACGGTATCCACGCGATCTACTGGAGCGTCTGGATCGGCATCGGCTTTTTTGCCTTTGCTGGGTAGCAACTCAATCAGGTCATTCTTGGCAACAACCCCAGTAAAGGAAATCAGGGTTTCATAGACAGCGCCCAACTGTCCGATGCCGAGCTTGGCATAAGAGATACGCCCCGTACTTTTGTTTGTGGAGCGGAGTGACAAAAGCCGAATGACCTTCTGAATAGCCTCATTACGCAGATTGAGGCTGTTCAAAAGTGGAGTGCTCTGTGGATCAAGCAGGGACACTTTCACCGCTGGCAGTCGGAGCCCAGTGCCTGTGTTAGCATCTTCCAGATCAAGCCCTGTGTAGAGCAAACCCAAAGTCGTTTGCAGGCTCTCCCAGAGGAACGTCCCGGTTCGATCCGCGGTGGTTCTGAGCGGAACAGATTCCAGATCTCGCAGACCCTCCAGAGAATAACCCGAACTGTAAGTTGAGTTTTTCAAATCAAGCAGACTGAGCCGCGGGTTGGCTTCGGCATAGAACATGAACAGCAAGCGATACATGTATCGCAAACATTCACGAGACAGGTCTGGACCTTCTATCCAGACACCGCGTTTGGACTTGATAGGATAATTCGACGGAAACTTGCCTTCGGTGACTTCGAGAACTTCTTGCCCCAGCAACTCAATAGCATCTCGCACTGTTTTCTTAAGCGATGATGTCACCGAGTTAGCATTGCGCTGCGCTTCTTCTTCCAGCCTGTCGGAAATAGGCACGCCTTGCTCAGGCACCCGAGCCTCTCTTGCAATCAGGCAAGCCGTCAAGACCAGCGTGTCGCGTTCGGATCGTGCAAAGACCTCTTGCAAATTGAAGCGAAGTACCGAACGCGCAGGCCATTTGCGTTTATCGACAAGGACAAGTTGGGAAAGACCAACAATCAGTACGTTTCTAGGTCCATCCGGCAATTCAAACACACCTTTGGCCAGAAACTCGCCGATTGTCTGGTCCAATAGAGCCGCGTCCCGGTCCTCTTTTGCAAACTGATCTTTGGAAAACTTCGTATCCATTGGGTCAGACGCTTCGTCTTCGTTACTTGGAACCGGAGCTTCGATTATCCAAAGCGCATCTTTTCCATCTGTATTTGAGACTCTGCCGAGAAGCGGTATCAGTGTCTGGCCATCCAAACCCGCGGGCATAGCTTCCCGTTTCCACTCATAGCCGAGCGCTTCCAAAACCTTGAAACGAGTTTCCTGGGTAAGCCCAAGTCTTTTCGACGCTTCACTGGATGCCCGAATTTGTCGGTAAGCATCCAGAGTCGCGCCGGAGACACTCTGCAAACGGTCAACCGGGTGCCTTTTCTTATCCAACCCAGACCAACGAGCAGTTATATCGGCCAATTCCTCTTTCAGTACATCTGACAGGGTCCCGGAAGGGAAAAACTCTGCTTCATTTTCAATTCCAATGAGTTCCATGAGCTTACCCTACGAACACTGCTTTTACGTCAACATGCGGATTGGGGTCATCAATGACTTTTCGCGTTCTTTCAAACCACTCGGTCCAATCCTGAAACAGGCGATCAATTCGCGTCTCTTTGGCCTGCCGACGGGCCATTGCGCGCTTTTGAGCCGTCGTCAAAGCGCCATCAGGTGTGACGACTTCTCCAAAATCGAGGTCCAATTGGGCCTTGTGGCGATTTTCTAATTCCGACATGCGCGCCAGAACCGCATCCATGTCTTTCTCGATCTCTTTGGATCGATGATTGCGCAAGTCCCGAAGGTGGGTTTGGAAAAAATCGACAGCTGAAGGCAAGGCATTTCGAGCGTTATCTTGACCATTTATCGTTTGGCTTGGCGTATTATCTTTCAGGTTTGTGCGAACCAGAAAATCATCGATCTCTTCAATTCTTAAGTCTCCGGCCGGGCTCTGAACAACAACAGCCCATCGGTCCACGACAGGCGCTCCAAGCGAGTTGGGCGCTGCGCCATGCATGACAAAAGCCAGTTCGTCATTATCTAAGCGACCCTTAAGGGAAGCAATCGGCGCAGAATGTTGGGGAAAAAACGTATTTGAGCGGTCGGCAAACCATTCCAGAATTGGATGCCCATCCCAGAGAAACTGAACATCTGGCCAGGACCGCTCTCTCATTTTCGCTTCATCAATAGCCCTGGTGATTATGTCCGCCTGATCCGTCAGTTCGACCTGGCCGCCGCGATCCACTGCCTCTTCAGGCATGTAACGCCCATCGACAGCTCCAGCGCTTGCATAGCCAAAGCTATCTCGCGCCTTCATGTCGTCCGGTATCTGGAACTTTATGAGGCGTTGAACCTTGTCGACGCTTGGAGGCGCGTCAAACACCTGCTCCTCAGGTCGACCCAATCGTTCCAGCATGTTGCCCGTATAAGAAAACGTATCTTCAAACAGTCTCGGAGGTTTTGCCTCTTTGGTTGAACCGGAGTTTTCTGGCTCATCCACTTCGTCGGCATAGTCGCCAAAGATGGCATCAAAATCTTCCCCAAGAGCGTTTGCCAGAGCAGCCCGTTCATCCATTTCGCGTTCAAACGCGTCCTCACCGGCACCTGATGCGATGGCCTCTGCGGTTACAACTTCCTCTCCCTCGGCATCCCCTTGGCCAAGGAAAACAGCAGGGTCACCGACGCCGTCTTGAGCTTTCTCATCTCGTTCAACGAGCTTGTCCAAAACCCACATCTGGCGAACTTTTGGATGGGTGCTCTCACCGACAAAATACGTGATCTGCGGAGCACGATCCTGCCCATACCGGTCGATCCGACCGTTGCGTTGCTGAAACCGCAGAAGGGACCAGGGCAGATCAAAATGGATAAGCCGGTGACATTGGAAGTGCAGGTTAAGGCCTTCGGAGGCCATGTCGGATGCAATCAAAATCCGGATGGGTGAGTTTTCCTGCCCAAAATCCTCAATGACCTTCTGGGTTTTAATGTCGGCTTCAACGCTACCGCCGTCAATTCGAGCAATCTGATCTTCTTTGAGCCCGAGGTCCTCTCGCATCCGTTCGGCAAGCCAGGACACAGTCGCGATGCGCTCAGAGAAAATAACAAGGCGGTCGCGCCTCTTGCTTCCAGTCCATTTTGCCGTCTTCAGAGCCTCCAGCAAATCCCTGTACTTGCTGAATTCGTCTACACCGATTTTCTCAACCTGATCCGCAAGCGCTTGCAGGCGTCCTCGATCTTCTTCGGTGCCGCGAGACGTTCCTTTCTCGATGCCGCGAATGCGGTTGTTCAGCGTCTCCAGACAGGCGGCAGGGCTAGAAAAAATGGCCTTCGCCAAGGTTGTGCGAAAGAGATCAATCGCGCGACCGCGCTTGTTTTCCTCGTCAAGATCCAGATGAAGATCCGCAATCGATTGATATGCTTCCTCTTCTTCAGGACTGAGAGGGAAATCTCTTCGGATCAGTTTTCTCGGAGGCACGATCTCCCCCAAATCTTCAATGACCTCGGGTGATGATCGAAAGCGCCTGACGACGAGATCTTCGATGTCTTCGCGCTTGAGTTTAGTAGGATCGGGCACGCGAGTTGGATCAAGCATTTCGATCAAGCTTGCAAAGCTTTCATGTGACCCATCATGCGGTGTTGCCGTCAACAGGAGTAGTGAGTCTGTTCGTCGCGAAAGCAGCTTCGCAAGCTCAGCCCGTTGAGAGTTGGTGCCAGCTGTATTCTTGCGACGCGCCGCATTATGGGCTTCGTCGATAATGATCAGGTCCCAATATGATGCATCGATAGCGGCCCGAATTTGCGCATCTCGTTTCAAAGTGTCGATGGACACAATGGAGCGGTCAAATTGATCAAAGACATTGTAATGGGCGGGTATTTTGTTGCGCATCCGCCGAATGGCTGCGCTGTCAAGGCGCGACAACGGGATCGAAAATCGGGTCCAGAACTCTTTTTGGAATTGCGTCAGCATTGCCCGTGTTGTGACGACCAGAATGCGATCCGCACGTCCACGCAGCGCCAGTTCAGAGGTTATCAGTCCGGCCTCGAGTGTTTTGCCAAGGCCAACGTCATCGGCGATCAGCAAGCGCACGCGATCTTGCGATAGCGCGCGCTCCACAGGCAAATGCTGAAACGTCAAGTCGTCAATCGCAGCTTGGCCAAAGGTCAGTGGCTGCCGTGTCGTGGTTGCAGTGTGGCGAAATGCTGCCTCGAGGAAGAGCTTTGTGTCCATAAGGCCCGAAGACATATCCGGCTCGAGGCTTATCGCAGCCGGATCAAGAACCTGAGCTTCACTTTCCAGCCGCCATATGAACCGAGCATCCTTATCGCGAACTAAGCCAGCAGCACCGCGGCAGTGCACTTCGCAGTCACCGCCCCGCAGTTGCTTTAACCCCAGTACTTTCCAAATCGCTGAGCGCACTTTGACGACTGAACCGGGCTGAGGGATGGCATTCATGAGGGACCTCGAAAAACTCTACAAATTTGTTGCCCTGAAGGGTTGCCCTCCTCAGTCAACCTCCGCACGTTATCGCGTGACGGTTGGAAGGGAAACTACCAACCTAGCGCCCAACTTACAGGCGTAGGAGCAATCGGGCGATGAGCGCAGAATTGTGAAAACTTTTGGGAATTCTTGCGAACCAGTTGATGAGGTGCTTCGCATTTCTACTGCTGTTTTCCACCACTTTGGCGATAGCCTTGAATCACTTCTGTGGCCTTAAAGTAATACGCAGAAAATAAATCAATTCTAGCGTGCAAGGCCCTGTGAAGCGGTTCTGAATAGTTTCGGCGGCATCTCATTGGAAAGCCTAAATAATCATGTAACTATATGAAATTTTACAATTTTTACAGGTTTTTGCCTTTTGGGCCGGGAGCCGGATCTGCTAGTATGAGGTTAACAAGACCAAAATCGAGGGCACTGATGCAGACTGATAAATTTTGTTTACAGCTTCACATGCTAGCGACGACACATGATGCCAGATCCACAAAAGGTGCCACTGTTTTTCTGCCGCCCAGTTGCAGCGACTCGAACGTGAGCTTTCAGGCTAGTAAACAGTTCTATCCCAAACTGGGAAACAAACGGGTAGTCACCGAAACCCTCAGGTTCTTTCGCTGGTTCAACCGCATTACGGACCAAATAGTGAGTAACCGGGCGCTCCAAATCCTGAAAAAGAAGTGGAGGAGGTGAGCATGCCAAGAAAGAAGGCAAAATTTTCACAAGCGGATCTAACCCGGGTAATGAAAAGCCTTGAGGCGGCCCAGGTAAGATATCATCGGGTCGAAGTGTCACCAGACGGAGTTATCAGTGTTTTTTCGGGAACAGACAGGCTCGATAAATCCGAAGGTGCATCTGGAGTTTCGCCCTTGGAAGCTTGGAAGACCAAACAAAAGGAGAAAGCACATGCGTGTTGACCTCAAGGGTGTGAACCGGGTGTCAAAGACGTTAAAAAATGGTCGCAAGAAGACATATTATTATGCATGGAAAGGTGGCCCGCGGCTTGATGGGAAACCTGGAAGCCCCGAATTTGTCGACGCCTACCGCGCGGCTCACAATCGTCGAAAGCGCGTGTTGAATGACACGCTGCAACACGTCTTTGACAAGTACCTGGACAGCTTGGACTTCAAGGATCTAAAGGAACGTACCCGCAAGGACTACCGGCGGCAGATCCTCAGAATCGAGGAAAGGTTCGCTGATTTTCCGGTTGCAGCTCTTGCAGAAAAGGATGCGCGAGGTTTGTTCCTCGATTGGCGGGATGAACTTGCCGCACGGTCGCGAAGGCAAGCTGATTACGCGTTTGCGGTCTTGGCTTTGATCACGTCCTGGGCCGAAGAGCGCAATCTTGTTCCCTGCAACCCGTTCGAACGACCGAAAAAAAGGTACAGGTCGCAGCGTGTCGACACCATTTGGTCTGAAAATCAGCAAGCGGCTTTTTTGAGGACATCTCCATCACATCTCATGCTTGCTTTCATGATGGCGCTGTGGACCGGACAACGGCAGGGAGACCTGATCGCGCTACCCTGGAGTGCTTACGATGGGAAGACCATCAAATTGAAGCAAAGCCGAACAGGCGCAAAAGTTGTGATCCCTGTCGGTACACCGCTACGCGCAGTGTTAGACAAAACGCCCAGAACCGCAGTTACGATCCTCGCAACCACGAACGACACCTCCTGGACCTCTTCCGGGTTTCGAGCGTCGTGGCGAAAGGCCTGTATCGCTGCGGACATTGAAGGTGTGACGTTTCACGATTTAAGGGGAACAGCGGTCACGCGACTAGCTGTTGCTGGATGCACCGTACCGGAGATTGCCTCGATCACCGGACACACTTTGCGCCGCGTACAGGAAATCCTCGACGAACACTATCTGAGCCGCACCAATGAGCTGGCTGAGGCCGCGATTCTGAAGCTGGAGCAGTACGGAAAGTGAACGGAAACGCCCAACTGAGCTCCCAACTCGCAAAAAGTTTCCGCTCTGGAGATGGGGAAGGTATCGGTAAGTCACTGAAATTTAATGGTAGCGGAGGAGGGACTTGAACCCCCGACACGCGGATTATGATTCCGCTGCTCTAACCAACTGAGCTACTCCGCCACGAGTGAGAGGCGATTTAAGGGAGGGGCCCGAGAGGGTCAAGAGGGAAATGACCCCCAAACCGGGATTCTTTTTGGCGCTGCTTCAGCCCGCCTTATCCGTGGTGCCCGCTGCCTCTGCGATGCGGCGGATAAAAGCGACGCAGGTGTCAGGGGCAGTGATCGGTATCATATGTCCCAGCCCCTCTAGCCGTTCGTCGGTCAGGCCGAACTGCGTCATGGGTGCGGCATGTGCTTCGGGTGACAGGATGGCGTCTTCTTGGCCGTACAGGATGCCGCCGGGGACTTTCAGGTCTGAGTAACGCGCGACCTGCGCGTCCATGTTGTCTTCAATGCCCGCAACATCCTGTGACGCTGTGACAAAAGCCGTTGGGCGCAGACCCAAGGCACCCCCTGCACGATCGAGGAAATCTTCGGGCGCGGGTTCAGGGCCGAACACGATGCCCAGAGTATGAGGCGCGGTCTTGGCGGCCATCGGCACCGCAATCGTGTTTCCGATAAAGCTGCGCAGCCATTCCGTTCGGATCGCCAGTGGTTTGAAAACATCCGGCGGACCCTGCATAACCTGAGTCAACGGGGCCAGCAACGCCAGCGCCTTTACTTTGTCCGGATTGTCCAGCGCCATCGCCAGTGAGACAGCTCCGCCCAGCGAATGCCCAGCCAACACGGCATTTTCCACGCCCTTGGCATCCAGCAGCTCTTGTATCATCCGGCCCTGTTCGTGCAGTTGACCCAGATCACCTGTATCGCGCGTCGAATACCCACAGCCGGGGCGGTCGACCGCAATGACGTGGTAGTCATCCGCCATCATATCGACCATTGCATAGGTGAAATGCTGCAACTGCCCGGCCAGGCCGTGGATCATCACGATGGTCTGTTTCGCTGGGTCGCCTGCCTCGACATAGTGAATACTGCCGCCGCGTACCGGAGCGATCTGACCCAGTTGTGGAACCTGCTTCAAGCCGTCCCGAGTCAGCTTTCGGGTCCAGAGGTTCATGGCTCCGAAAAATACGGCGATCAAAAGAACGAAAATCAATAAGGTGGTCATCTCAATGCTCTCCACTTTGGGTCGGGACGACCGAGTATTGCTCGATCCCGGACTGCGCCATGCGCTTTTCATATTCTGAAACGGTGCCGGGCCAAAGGGTGGTGTTGCGGCCCTCGGCATCCTGATACCACGAGGTACACCCTCCGGCCTGCCAGACACTGTCCACATGCCGGTCCTGCATTTCCTGCAAGAAGGCCGCCTGTTTTGCAGCATCCGGCGTGATGGTCTGGGTGCCATTTCGGTTCATTTCGTCCAAAACGCGCCCGATATGACGCACCTGCGCCTCAATCATCAGAACGACCGAGTTATGGCCCAGCCCCGTGTGCGGTCCCAGCAGGATGAAGAAGTTCGGAAAACCTGCGATGGCCGTGCCCAGATTGGCTTTCATTCCGTCAGACCACGCATCCCGCAAACTCAAACCGTTTGTTCCGGCGATATCCAGAAACTCGACCGTTTCCGTGACGTTGAACCCGGTGCCCCAGATCAGGATATCGGCCTGAGTTCGCGTGCCATCAGCGGCGATGATCTGATCCCCCTCGATGGCAGCCACGCCCTGCGGCACGACCGTCACGTTGTCGCGCGCAAGGGCAGGGTACCAATCATTGGAACTGAGGATACGTTTGCAGCCGATCTGATAGTCGGGCGTCAGCATGTCGCGCTGGGCTGGGTCAGAGATCGCTTTTTCCAACGAATTGCGCCACATCTTCATGGCAAAGTTGACGGCCCCCTTGTCGCCGCGAAAGACCCGGTGGCGATACTCGAAAATCAGATAGATCAGTTTGCGGCGAAGCCGGGGCAATACGGGCAGACGTTGATACAGTCGGCGCACCCAAGGCGCGATGGGTCCATCGGGGCGGGGCAGCACATAAGGCGCGCTGCGTTGAAAGATCGTGACATCGCCCGCCATTTTCGCGATTTCAGGGACGAACTGAACGGCAGAAGCGCCGGTTCCCACGACCGCGATACGTTTGCCTGCAAGGGGAACATCGTGGTTCCACTCGGCAGAGTGAAAGCTGGGGCCAGGAAAGCTGTCAGCGCCGGGAATATCTGGAATGCTGGGGATATGCAGGGCGCCAATTGCGGACACAAGAAACCGAGCCGACCAGTGCTGCCCCTCGTGGGTTTCGACCTGCCAACGCGCCCCCTCCCACCGCGCCGCTTTCAGGCGCTGGTGGAAATGGCACAGGTCGTAAAGCCCTTCGTCCTGTGCGACTTTTTGCAGATAAGCCTGTATCTCGGCCCCGCCCGCGTAGGCGCGGCTCCAATCAGGGTTCAGATGTGTGGCCATGGAATACAGGTGCGAAGGCACATCACAGGCCACGCCGGGATAGGTGTTCTCGCGCCAAGTTCCGCCGATATCGCTGGCCTTTTCAAGGATCGCGATATCGGTGATCCCACGTTTTCGCGCCTCGATCGCCATGATCAGCCCCGAGAACCCGGCACCGACGATCAGCATGTCCGTTTCATGTTCCATGCGTTCGCCCCTCCCAAAGCGACCGTGGTGGTGCGTTCAGGATATAAACTGAGCAGGCGCGTGGATAGGGTCCCGTAAGGTCAGGTGTTGATCACGGTTTGATCAGGCGCGCAGTTTTTCACCTTTCGGGTCAAAGGGCGGCTCATGCAGGATCACGGCCTTATGGGGACGGCCCAGCACCATCACCTCGACCTCATCGCCGGGCTGGGCATCCTTCACATAGCCCAGAGCCAGCGACATACCCACGGTGTAGCCATAGGTGCCCGAAGTCACACGTCCGATCCCCTTGCCGTCTTTGAAAATCGGTTCACCGCCCGTTGCGTCAGCGTTTGACGCCGACACATCCGCGTCAAGCAGATGCAGCAGCACCAAGTGCTCCCGGGCCGGGCCTTCCAGAACCTTCTGCGCGGCGTCCTTGTTTAGGAAATCCTTGTCGAACTTGCACAGGCGATCCAACCCGACCTCATGCGGCCAGTATTCGGGGCTGTATTCCCGGCTCCACGAGCCATAGCCTTTTTCCACCCTCAGTGACATCAGCGCCCGGCTGCCGACAGGACCCGCGCCAAAGTCCTTGCCTGCCTCAAGCAAAGCGTCATAAAGCCGAGCCTGATCTTCGGTCGCGCAGTGGACCTCCCACCCTAGATCGCCGGTAAAGGATACACGCAGGGCCAAAACGTCGATCCCGGCCAGTTCGAGTCTGGCCGATCGCATGAAGGGGAAATCATCGGTGGCCAGAGAGGTGTTGGTCAGCCGTTGCAGAATCTCGCGGGATTTTGGGCCTGCGACGTTGAAGCCGCACATCGCTTCGGTCTTGCTTTGGAAAACCGTACCGTCCGGCAAGGGAACCTGTTTGAAAAACCGCTTGTGATAGCGCTCGGCCATGCCGGACCCGATGACCCAGAACTCATCTTCGGCCACGCGGGTCACGGTGAAATCCCCCGCAATCCCCCCGCGTTTTGAGATCAGAGGCGTCAGGCACGACCGTCCAACCGTCTTGGGCATCGTATTGGCAAAAACGGCATTCAGCCACGCCTCGGCCCCCGGACCGCGGCAGACGTATTTGGCAAAGTTCGAGATGTCGATGATCCCGGCCCGGTCACGCAGCATTCTGCATTCTTCGCCCACCGGCCCCCACCAGTTCTGCCGGGTAAAGCCGTTGGTGTCGGTAGCCCCCGGCGTATCGGCGAACCATAGCGGGTGCTCCCACCCAGCGTTCAGGCCGAACACGGCCCCCATCTGCGCCTGCCGGTCATAGACGGGCCGCGTGCGGGCCGGACGTCCGGCGCTGCGCTCCTCATTCGGGAAGTGAATGGCAAAACGGTGTGCATATTGGTCCTGCACGCGGGCCTTGGTGAAGTCCTTCTTGGCCCATGTATCGAACCGCGCCATGTCCCAGGCGAACATGTCGTATTGGGTTTCACCTTCGATGATCCACTGCGCGGCCATCAGCCCCATGCCGCCTGATTGAGAGAAGCCGGGGATGATCCCGTTGCAGCAGAAATAGCCATCCACCTCGGGCACCGGCCCCATCAGCACGTTGCTGTCCGGCGACCAGATCATCGGGCCGTTGATGACACGCTTGATCCCGGCCTCACCCACGGCGGGCAGGCGCTCGATGGCGTTCATCATGTTCTCTTCGATCCGCTCCAGATCGTCGGGAAACAAGTCATGGGCGAAATCCAGCGGCGTGCCGTCTTCAGCCCAGAACTTCATGTCTTTCTCATAGGCACCGACCAGCAAGCCGTTGCCTTCCTGACGCAGATAGTACTCTCCATCGCGATCACTGACCGAGGGCAGGCGGGTGCCGTGCGCCTGAACATCCGGCATCGCTTCGGTCACGAAATACTGGTGTTCGGTCGGTTGAAGGGGCAGCTCGATCCCCGCGAGCTTGGCCACTTCGCGGCCCCACAGACCGGTGGCATTCACAACCCAAGGCGTGCGGATGTCGCCCTTGGGCGTGCGCACGATCCACGTGCCGTCCTCTTGCTGATCGGTTGCGGTGACGGGGGTAAAGCGGTGAATTTCGGCCCCGCGCTGGCGCGCACCCACCGCATAGGCGTTGGTCACGCCCGAGGGGTCCACATTGCCGCCATCGGGTTCAAACATAACGCAGCGGATGCCGTCATAATTGACCAGAGGGTTCAAGCGCTGCGCCTCTTCTATGCTGATCTCATAGAAGTTCATCCCATATAGCTTGGCCTTGGCTGCCTGCAGTCGCAGTTGATGCTCACGTTCCTCGGTCTGCGCCAGATACAGCGAGCCGGGCTGGAACACGCCGCAGCTTTGGCCAGTCTCGGCCTCAAGCTCTTTGTACAGGATCATCGTATAGTGCTGAATACGGCTGATATTGGTGCTGTCATGCAGCCCGTGGATGTTCGCCGCTGCGTGCCATGTTGAGCCCGAGGTCAGCTCATCCCGTTCCAGCAGCACAACGTCCGACCATCCCAGTTTGGTCAGATGGTAGAGGATCGAGCATCCGATCACCCCGCCGCCAATCACCACCGCCTGTGCATTCGTTTTCATGAGCCTGCCGTATCCAAGTTGGGTTCCTCGCGCTTTCTGTCACCATCGGCGCAGACCGGACAACGGACATAATTCTCATGCTGGGTTGAGCAGGTTTAACGCGAAGCTAATCTCAGAAATCCAACCGATGCGCGCGCCCATATGCGGCCAGTCGCGCATTCAGAGAGGCCGCCTCCGGTGCGCCGGATTCCAGCGCAAAAACAAAGGCATGGGTCAGATAAAAGCAGGCTGCATCAATGTCTTGCGCAGCCTCACGCTCGTCAGCAGCCATCGTGTAATAACGGACCAAGGCGTCATGATCGTTGCGATCATGCGCCTCAAGCAACAGACGATCCAAATCTGTCTTGTCCATCGGGTCTCCGTCAGGATCGGTCGGCGCAGGCCGACCGGTTCGTGGTTCTATTCCGCGCGACCGTTTTCGATTTGCGTTGCCACCCAGTGATGGAAGTTATGCGTCGGCCCGTCCATCGCAGGCGAGAAACGTCCGCCATCGAACAAGACCCCGTGGCGGCCTTTTTGCATGCCTTCGACAACAAACACGTCTTCTTCAAACACCGTCTTCCAGAGCTGCGCGTTCGAGGCGCGCAAGCCGTCATGCTGGGGCGTGTCCTCGACACTTTTCGCATAATACAGTTCGATATGTTCGATCGTGTTTTCCTGATCGACCGGCTCAAGCACGATTGCAAAGGCGTGGTCACGCTGAACGCCCAGCAGGACATTCGGGTAGAGCGCCACATATTCCGCGCCCTCATCCCATTTGTCGCTGAGGCCGTCAAAATCATCAAAAGTCGCGCCGTCCTGATCGGTCAACTGGCGATAGACCAGCGTGCCCTGACCGGAATAATGCCCGCGTTCTTCGATGTTGTAGTGATCCTCAAGCCGGGAATAGCTGTTCAGGCCCGGGTGGACCCACGGCAGGTGATAGCTTTCGCAATAGTTCTCGACCGCCAGTTTCCAGTTGGTCTTGACCTCCAGCTTGAACGAGGACGTCTCGCCGCCGTGATACACGGGCAGGTCAAATTCCTTCCAACGATCCAGCAGGGCGGCATGGGCGTCCTCGAACGCGGGGGCGTTGCCGTCCACGTTCACAAAGATCACATCACGCCAGACATAGGAGCGGACGCGGACCAGCCCCAGATCCTTGCGGTCAACGTCTTCATGGGTGTTGTGGCCCGGGCCGCCTACGTGCGGGGTTGCGCGCAGCTCACCTTTCAGGCTGTAGCACCAGCTATGATAGGGGCAGCGGATCGCGCCGCCGATCTTGCGCGGCGTGTCCACAAGGATCATACCCCGGTGGCGGCAGGTGTTCTGGAAAACGCCGACCTCTCCGTCGCGGTCGCGCACGATCAGCAGGGGCATTCCCAGAAAGTCGACCGGCTTGGCGTCGCCTTCTTCGGGCACATCCTTGCCGAACCCGATCCCGGACCAGTTTGCATAAAGGACCGACTTCCGTTCCTCGGCAAACACGACCGGGTCGACATAATGTTCGTTGGGCAGACCGTTGGCGACATTCACATCGGCCAGAACGGAGGACAGCGGGCTATGCTTGTTCATCGGGCTCTCCTAAAGGTGGTACTGGATGCGTTTGATCTGTATTGGCGGAAGGGCAGGGCTCCTCTCAATATCAGAAAACCTCATCAGAGAGTGACTTCACCTAAACCGAGCCGTCTTGAACCTCTTGAATGATCCAGTTTTTCAGCGCCCGTGCGCTGTCGGACAGGTCTTCATCAGGGCGACCGACGAGGTAGAACTGGTTCGGCGCGGTCAGTTGATGAGGGCCGATGGCGACCAGTTTGCCAGATTGCAGCATCGGCTGGATAAGGCGCTGCCATCCCAGCGCCAACCCAGCCCCCTTGCGGGCAAGCTGCAGGGCGACCGAATAGCTATTCACGCGGGATTCAATAGGTATTGAGCCGTTATACCCCAATTGCTGAAACCATTCGGGCCAGGTCGTCCAGCTTCGGTCTTCTGACTCAAGGTGTATCAATCGCTCGGATGCAAGTTCCTCCAAGCTAGCTCCGGTCAGCCTGTCAGCGACTTCGGGGCTGGCCACCGGCACCAGATGATCACGGAACAAAGGCGTGTGCGATAGGCTGGCATCACTGTCGCGCCCGTAGCGTATGAAAAAGTCTACATCCGGCCGGTCCCGAAACGCGCGGTCCTGAGAGAGCTGATCAACATTGACCTCAGGCATGTCGCGCCAGAATCGAATGACAGCGGGTGACAGCCATAGGGCAGCAACGGCCGTGGTGGACCCTACGGTGACCTTCCCGACCGAGGCGCGATCCCGGATGGTTCCCAGTGTTTTCGAGATACGGGCGAAAGAGGATGACAGCGCCTCGTACAAGGCTTTGCCATCTTCGGTCAGATCAACGCCCCGGTGTTTTCGCTGAAACAGGGCCGTGTCCAGATCGCCCTCAAGCGCCTTGATCTGATGACTGACCGCGCCGGGAGTGACCGAAAGTTCCTCGGCCGCGTTCTTAAAGCTCAGGTGCCGCGCTGCGGCCTCAAATGCGGATAACGTGGTCAGGGGCGGCAAGTTATAGTGACGTCTGGACATGGCGCGTGGGAATCACTGTTGGATTACGGGTTAGTTTGTTTCACCTCAGTATTAGTTTATTTGCGGGTGAAAGCCAGAGCGCTTTGAAGATTTGGTGTTTTTTGGGTTCACGTTTAGGGTTGATGTCGCCAAATTTGACCAATGTGTCGGTTCTGGCCGAATTCCAACGGTGACGACACTATAGTCAGCCTCACCAATAATTGTCGTGTCCAGTAGGCCATCTGGGGGCTCTTTCCCAGAAATGCAAGACGGTACTGCCGCAGATCGACGACCCAAGCTGACGCTAGCATAAGGCCAACAGGGAAATTGATGGACACGCGGAACACTTCCCCAAAAGAAAGCATCGCTATTCACCGGAATGCCAGGTGGGTTGAGTTCACTGCAACTCACGTAGGGTCAAAACGAAACGTTTTTGCCAGAGGATCATTTGGTTTGGGCCTGATTTTGCGTCGCCCTCGAAGTCAGCATCCTTGAAGTTCAACACAGGACTGGTTGGCCAGGCGAGACTTGGGCCGGATTTGGTCAACCCCAGAACAAAGACGACAACACGGAGGAGAACATGTCGATACCCGAACCCTTTACGGACGTTGAGATAGAAACGGCGGATGCCGGTTTCTACGAAAACTACAGCGTTCCGATTGCGCTGATCAGCAAGGCCATAATGGTCGGTCTGGTTCTTTGGGCGCTTGTATTCCCAGCCAATGCAAACAGCACGCTTGGCAGTCTGAACGGTCAACTGCTGGAGGTTTTCAACAGCTTTTACATCGTTATCGTGGGTATATTTTTCTTCTTCCTGGCTGTTGTCGCTATCCTTCCGGCTACTGGCCGTCGTGTGATGGGCATGCCCGGAGAGAAGCCCGAATTCTCAAACTTCTCGTGGTTCTCGATGATGTTCGGGGCTGGTCTGGGCGTGGGCCTGATGGTTTTTGCCACAGCCGAACCTCTGGGATTGTGGGGGTCGAACCCGGTTGTCGTGTCAGGTGACGTTGCAGGAAACTCGCCCGAGGCGCTGCAATCGGCTTATCGTTTCACCTATCTGCACTACGGTTTTCATGCCTGGGCAATTTACGTCGTGACCGGACTGTCGCTGGCATATTACGCCTATACGCGCGGTATGCCTCTGACGATCCGTTCGGCGCTGACACCGTTGTTCGGTCGTTTCGTCAACGGCTTTTTCGGCCACGTGGTCGATGTTCTGGGCGTTGTTGCGACGATCCTCGGCGTGTCGGTCACAATCGGATATGGCGTTAGCCAGTTCATTGATGGTCTCTACGCCATCACTGGGATGAAGTGGATCATGGACCTGGGCGGCGAAGTTCCGAGCCCAAGCAAAGTGGGTCTGATCTCGGGTCTGGTGGTTATCATGGGCCTGTCGATCATCTCGGCGGTTTCGGGTGTCGGTCGTGGTGTTAAATACCTGTCGAACCTAAACTTGGTTCTGTCGATCATCCTGCTGGGCACCTTCGTTGTGTTCGGGTCCTTCGTCTTTGCCATGACCACCTATGGCTCGGCGATGGTTGACTATATCCTGCACTTCATCTCGCTCAGCTTTAACGCCTACGGTCCGCTGTCGGCCGAAGCATTCGCGGCGGCTCTGCCGGTTGAAGCACAGGCACATGCGGCTGATCTGATGGGTGGCGCGACCAACGCATGGGGCAGCTTTGACGGCTTCAAGGGCGGTCTTGAAGGCGCTGCAGCCGAGCTGGACGAAGCGACTTTGGCTGCAGCCTATGCAGCGGGCGAGCAAGGCCGTCAGTTCGGCTGGCAGGCAGGCTGGACCACGTTCTACTGGGCTTGGTGGATCGCGTTCTCGCCCTTCGTGGGTCTGTTCCTGGCGCGCATCTCCAAAGGGCGTTCGGTTCGTGAGTTCATTCTGGGCTGTGTGTTCGCACCGGCGCTGGTGTGCTTTGCCTGGATGACCGTGCTGGGTGGTACCGCGATTGATCTGGAACTGGCCGGTGCCGCAGAAGGCGCGATCATCGGTGCCTCGAACACCAACAAGCTGTTCGTGACCCTGTCCTACATGATCGACGGTGGGCTGCTGTCCATGCTGAACGTCATGTGTGTGATCCTGATCATGACCTTCTTGGTGACCTCGGCGGACTCGGGCATTCTGGTGATGAACACCATCATGTCCGGCGGTAGCCAGGAAACCGGTATCAAGCATCGGATCATCTGGGGTGTTATCCTGACGGCTGTAATCGGTGCGCTGATCCTGGCGGCTGGTGAGAACAACCCGATGGACGCCTTGCGCAATGCGATGATTATCGGGGCGCTGCCGTTCACTATGGTGATGGGTCTGATGTGCCTGTCGCTTGCCAAGGCGCTGTTCCGTGACGGTCAGCGTGACAAGCACGGTGCTGCGACGCAAGCGGCTGAATAAGTCAGCCAGCATTGCCTGAAAATTAGCGCCGCCCTATCCGGGGCGGCGTTTTTCCTTTCCGCAACCGTGTCGTTTCCTGCAACCACATATCGCAATCAGAGAGGTGCGCAGTGCGCGAATCCCTCAGTCTGGTTTCCAAGATTGGAGGATTGCCCCGTGAACATTCGTACCTCGACCCGCTCGGGCGGCCGTTCTGCCCGCCGCGCCCTGCGCACTGCGCCCAACTTTGATATGCTGCCTGGCCTGACCCGTGGCATCCCCTTGTGTGAGGTGATGGATGACGCTCAGGTTGATCGCATCGACAACGCATCGATGGATATTCTCGAAAATGTCGGCGTTCAGTTCCGCGACCCCATCGCGCTTGAGGACTGGAAGAAGGTCGGAGCCAAGGTCGAGGGTGAGCTGGTCTATCTGGATCGTGGTCTTGTACGCGAGTTGATCGCTACCATCCCCAGCGATTTCACCTATCACGCGCGCGATCCGAAAAAGAACGTGCGGCTGGGTGGGCCGCATTCGATCTTTGTGCCCATGACCGGAGCGCCCTTCCTGCGCGATCTGGAGGATGTACGTCGGAACCCCACGCTGGACGATCTGGCGATGTTCCACAAGCTGTCGCACATGCTGCCCGCGCTGCATTCCAGCGCGCATCACATCGTCGAACCCTATGACCACCCGATCAGCCAGCGCCATCTGCGGATCACCTATTCGTCGATGAAACACTCGGACAAGACTTTTATGGGCATGACCACCAGCCCCAAAAACGCCGAGGATGTGATGGAGATGTGCGCCATCCTGTTCGGCGAGGATTTTCTTGAGGATCACCCCGTCACCACCGGCAACTGCAACGGCAACTCGCCTCTGGTCTGGGATGAGACGATGCTGGGCGCGATGCGCGCGTTTTGTCGCCGCAAGCAGCCGGTCCTGTGCTCACCCTTCGTGTTGGGCGGGGCGAACACGCCCGCATCTGTGCCCGCCACGGTCGCGCAGTTGAACGCCGAGGCGCTCAGCGCGCTGGCTTATACGCAGGTCATCCGCAAGGGCGCGCCCGCGATCTATGGGCATTACCTGTCGACCGTCTCGATGAAATCCGGCGCACCGATGGCAGGCACGCCTGAGATCAGCCTGATGAACTTCATGATCGGTCAGATGGCGCGGCACTACGGCGTGCCGTGGCGCACATCGAACACGCTGGGCGGGGCCAAGACCTTTGATGCGCAGGCCGGCTATGAATCCGCCACCACGTTGCAGGCGGTGATCCATGCAGGTACCAACTATATCTGGCATAGCGCGGGTTGGAATGAGGCCGGGATGCACTGCTCTGTCGCCAAGTTCATCGTTGACGCAGAACAATGCGCCATGGCGTACCGCATGGCCGAGGGGCCGAAATGGGGCGATTTCGATCAGGCCATCGCTGCCGTGCCTGATGTTGGCCCCGGTGGGCACTATCTGGGCCACCCGCACACGCAGGACAATTTCCAAAGCGCATTCTTCATGCCGGAACTGTTCGACAACAACTCGATTGAGCAATGGCAGGCCGAGGGCAGTGTCGAGATCACCGAACGCGCCCTGACCCGCGCCAAAACCCTGCTGGCCGAGTACCAGGAACCCAAGCTGGACGAGGCCAAAAACGAGGCTCTGCTGGATTATATCGCCCGCCGCGAGAGGGAAATTCCCGCCGCCGATGAATTGAACCAAAGCTACTAAGGTCATCTCCCCCGAAACTTGCCCGCCCGTCCCCTCGGGCGGGCTTTTTCAAACCAGAGGTATTATGGATATGACAGGAAAAACCGCCCTTGTGACCGGGGCCGCAGGCGGGATCGGAGCCGCCATTGTGCAGCGCTTGCGCACTGCCGGGGCCCGGGTCGCCGTGGCGGATCGCGATGTTGCAGGGATTGCAGCAGACGCCCATTTGCCCGGCGATCTGCTGGATGCAACCTATGCAGACGCTCTGCCGCAAAGCGCCTTTGAAGTGCTGGGCGGTCTGGACGTCGTGATCAACAATGCAGGTGTCATCACACGCGGTTCGGTTGCCGAGACCTCGGATCAGGATTGGTCCCTGTCGTTGGGCGTGAATGTCGAAGCTCCGTTCCGCATCTGCCGCGCCGCGATTCCCATAATGGCCGCAGCGGGGGGTGGGGCCATCGTCAACACCGCGTCATGCTGGGGGTTGCGCCCCGGTCCCAATCACGCGGTCTATTGCATGACCAAGGCGGCCATCGCCTCATTGACCCAATGTATGGGGATGGACCACGCGCACCAAGGTATCCGCATCAATGCCGTCTGCCCGAATGAGGTGAATACGCCGATGTTGCGCTCGGGCTTTGCAAAACGAGGCTTCGACCCGGACAGTGCGGTGGCCGAACTGGGCCAGACTGTCCCGCTGGGCCGTATTGCCGAGCCCGAGGATATCGCGGATGTGGTGATGTTTCTGGTCTCGGACGCGGCGCGGTATATGTGCGGGGCGTTGGTAGAAGTGAACGGAGGCAAACCCGTCGCATGACCCGTTTTGATGGACAAACCGCTTTGGTGACAGGCGGACGCAGCGGGATCGGCCGTGCCATTGTCGAACGCCTGCGGGATGAGGGCGCGCAGGTATTTACCGCGCAGCGTGGAGGGGATGAAAACGGGATCGAGGCTGATTTCGGCGATCCCAACAGCCCGCAGGCGGTGGTCGATCAGGTCATCGACCGGGCCGGGCGGCTGGACATCCTGATCAACAACGCAGGGATGATGCAGGAAGCCTCGGTCGAAGACATGAGCCTGGACGATTGGCAGCGCACTCTGACGGTCAACCTGACCGCTCCGTTTCTACTGATCAAGGCCGCGCTGCCGCATCTGCGCAGGACAGGGGGTACCATCGTCAATATCGGGTCCATCGAAGGGTTGGGCAGCAATCCCGGCCACGCGGCATATTGCGCGTCTAAGGCTGGGCTGCACGCGCTGACCCGCGCGGTTGCCGTTGATCACGGGGCCGAGGGCATCCGCTGCAACGCCGTGGCTCCGGGCTGGATCGACACGGAGTTGAACGTGGATTTCATCGCCTCGATGCCTGATCCCGAAGGGTTCGCCGAGGATATCAAACGCATCCATCCCATCGACCGCACCGGCAAACCCGAAGAAGTCGCGGCGCTGGTGGCTTTCCTCGCTTCCAAGGATGCCAGTTTCATCACCGGTCAGGTCTACACGATTGATGGCGGGCGCATGGCAAAGCTCAGCTTGCCCTGATCATTCATCCCGCGCGCGCCATTCCTTCCACCGCAGCACTACATTCGCACCAAGTTCGCGGAAGGGCTGGGGCGGCAGGCGCTTCGGGGGCTGTTCGGCCTCGAAATGGCGGGTGATGTCGGACCTGTGCCCGCAGGCGCGTTCCGCTGCTGCGATGCCCGTTAAAGTGCCGCGTGCTGTGCCCAGCCCGTTTTGAACACAGCCGGAGTAGACACCCGGTTCGATTTCACGCGCGACGGACACACCATTGAGGCTTAGGCAGAGATGACCGGCCCATTGGTATTGCATCTTCAGGCCCGCCAGCTGTGGAAAGCGCTGATCGAACTTGCGCTGCATAACGCGCCCAGCCCGGCCAAGATCGCGCGCAGTGGCGGTCATGCCGGGGCGCAGTGCCGCGCAGGTGCGGGTGATGATCCGGTTGCCGCCCTGACCGGTATCAATGCGCCGCATCGTGGTTCCCATCGGGTCGGACGGCGTCACGCCCCAGCGCGACTGGCCACCGATGACAGCCATCTGATCCGCGTCCAGTTCGGGTGTCATGGCCGCGAACAGGAACAGTTGCATCAGCCGGTCGGTCTCGATCCCGAAGCTTTCCAGATGTCCATTCACCGTCAGGATCACAGCACCCGTACTGACCGAGCCGCGCGCCGTTTGCACCTGCCATGCGCCGCCCTGTTTTGCAAAGCCGGTTACGGCGGAATTCTCGAACAGCGCTACACCATCTTTGATCAATCCAGCAGCCAGCCCGCGCACGTATCCCGCTGGTTGCAGCATCACTGTCCCCGGCGTGTAAAGGCCAGACCGATAGTGGCGCGAACCTGTCAGCTCATGCATCTGCTGCGAATCCAGCACCTCGGCGGTCTCACCCAGACTGGCCAGATGCTTTGCGTAGCTTTCATTATGGGCGTGACCCGCTGCACTGGCCGCGCCGTTCACCTTGCCCGCCGGATCGAAAAAATTCGGGTCGATCTGGTACTGTTCGACCGCTTCGCGCGCAAAGGCGATGGCTTGCCGGTTCAACGCGATCATCGCCCGGTCATCGCCCGCGCCCGCATAGTCATCCGAGGCCAGATCATGCGGCAGGTCGATCATAAAGCCCGAGTTCCGCCCCGCCGCGCCTTCGGCCACGCGCCCGGCTTCGAGCACCACGATCTTTGCATCTGGTTGCAGTTGGATCAGACGCCGGGCCGCCGACAACCCGGCAAACCCCGCGCCGATGATGGTGAAATCGGCAGCAATTTCGCCTTCCAGCTCGCGGGCGGGGGGCTGTGCGCCAAGGATGGCGCTCCAGGCTGCTGGCCCGCGGTGGAGGGGCAGGGTTCGGGCGGTGTAACTGCTCAATCCACCGCCTCATCCGTGTCATCGGCCAGATCAATCCAGATGGTTTTCAACTGGGTATATTGATCATGCGCGTGGACCGAATTGTCCCGCCCGCCAAAGCCCGACTGCTTGTACCCCCCGAAGGGCGTGGTGATGTCGCCCTCGCCAAAGCTGTTCACCGTGACTGTGCCCGCCCGGATTGCCCGCGCCGCGCGAATGGCGCGTTTGGCGTTGGCTGTGAAGATCGAGGCGCACAGGCCATACTCGGTGTCATTGGCGATTCTGATGGCCTCGTCAAAGCCCGAGACTTCGATCACCGATAGCACGGGGCCGAAAATCTCCTCACGCGCCAGTACTGCGTCATTGCCGGGCACCTCAACAACTGTAGCTTCGACAAACCCGTCCTTGGCGGTGCCGCCGATCACCACGTTTTCGGCCTGTTCCAGATAGCCGCAAACCTTGTTGTAGTGCCCGTCGCTGACCAGCGCCCCTATGCGGGTCTCGGGGTTCAGCGGGTCGCCGATATTCCACTGTTTCGCGTGATGCGCGATCCGCTTTAGCAGTTCGGCCTTCACATCCTTATGCACGATCAACCGCGACGAGGCCGAGCAGTTCTCGCCCATGTTCCAGAACGCGCCATTCACCACATGCGCGGCCACGCGGTCCAGGTTTTCGGCATCCTCCATCACGATGGCGGGGTTCTTGCCGCCCATCTCAAGCACCACCTCTTTGGCGTTGCTTTCCGCCGAATAGGTTAGGAACTTCTTACCGGTGACGGTGGACCCGGTGAAGGACACCATGTCGATATCCATATGCCGCCCGATGGGTTCTCCCACTTCGGCTCCGCCGCCGGGCACAATATTCAGGACGCCACGCGGCAGACCGGCCTCCATCGCCAGCTCCGCCAGCCGCAGGGCGGTCAGAGTCGTCTCGGCCGCCGGTTTCACCACCACGGAACAGCCCGCCGCCAGAGCAGGCCCGATCTTCCATGCCAGCATCAGCAACGGGAAGTTCCACGGCAGCACCAGCCCCACCACACCAATCGGTTCACGCACCACCATGGCGATATGATCGTCGCTGGCAGGCGAGACCTGATCATAGATTTTGTCGATCGCTTCGGCGTGCCATTTCAGGCAGTGGATCGTCTCTGGCACATCGACCGTCTCGCAGTCATAGATGGTCTTGCCGCTGTCGATGCTCTCCATCACCGCCAGTTCGCGGGCATTGCGCGTCATCAGTTTACACAGACGGATCAACACGTCTTTGCGCTCGGACGGGTGCAACTTGGACCAACGGCCATCGTCAAACGCCTCGCGGGCCATTTCAACGGCAAAGTCCACATCCGCTGCGCCACAGGCGGCGATATCCGCCAATTTATCGCCGGTTGCGGGGTTCACCGTCTCAAACGTCTGGCCCGAGATCGCGGGGCGGTAGCCGCCGTCAATGAACGCCCCGGTGGGCAGGTCCAGACCTGCGGCGATGGATGTGTATTCGTCCTTTGTCAGCAGTTCCATTGCCTTACTCCTCCGCCACGATGTCAGCGATTGTTTGCTTCAATACGCGCGTCACCTGTTCCAGCGCGCGCTTGTCATCCTTGTTCAGACCTTTCAGCGGAGGCCGCATCACACCCGCTTCAACCCCGTTCATGGTCACGCCGTGCTTGATCGTCTGGATGAACTTGCCGCCCTGTTCCAATACCCGCATCAAGGGCATCATCGCCGACATGATCCGGCGGCCCTTGGCAAAATTCCCTTCGACCACGCAGGCGTGATACAGCGCGACATGTTCCGCCGGCAGAAAGTTTGACCCGCCGCAGACCCAGAATGGTGCGCCCCAGGCAAAGAACTCGAGCGCCTGATCATCCATGCCGCAGCCGAGTTGGATATGAGGGTAGTCCCGCGCCAGCAGATGCACCCGGTTGATATCGCCCGAGCTTTCCTTGATGCCGCAGAAGTTGCGGCTGCGGCCGACACGGTCAAGGAACTCCTCGCCCATCATGGTGCCTGTGCGGTGCGGATAGTTGTACAGCATCACCGGCAGGTCGGCGGCCTTGTCGATGGCCAGTGCGTTCAGAGCGTTTTCCCGGTCGGTGGGCACTGAATAGGGGGGGCTGGCCAGCAGGATCGCGTCCGCGCCAATCTCGCGTGCACCAGAGGCCAACGCGATCGAGTCCGGCGTCAGCATAGCGCCAGTCCCCACAACCAGCGGCAGGCGGCCTTTCAACTGTTGATGCGTAAACTTCGCCAGCTCCAGCCGTTCATCGACGGTCTGTGCATAGTTCTCGCCGGTGGACCCGCCCGAGATCAGCCCATGCACGCCATTTTCGATCAGGTAGTCGATCACCTGTGCCAAGGCATCCCAATTCACGGACCCATCGTCGTGATGGGGCGTGACCACCGGGGTATAAATCCCCTCAAACTTGAAAATCGGGTTCATTGCATCCTCATGCAGGTTTTGAAAGCGGAGCACCCATAGGCACATCCAGCGCGTCAGGCATCACGAACAGTTCGATCTGATCCCGTGACAGGTTCCAGTGGTCTTCGGCCAACTGCGCAGCAGCCGCCTCATCGGCCGTTTCGATGGCGGCGATGATGGCGTCGTGCTGGCGACTGGCTTCGGACAGGTTTTCGGTCATTTTGGCCGTTTGAGGCCGATAGAAGGTCATCCCGATCCGGGCGTGATCAATCAGCAGGCGGTTGAACGAGGGCAGAAGGTAGACATTGCCCGACATCTTTCCGGTCACGTCATGAAAGCGGTTATTGGCCAATGCGCGATCCTCGGCAGACCCGGCGCGCAAGGCCGCTTTGAACCCCTGCTGCGCGTCCTTCAACGCGTCGATCTGCGCCCGCGTTGCGTTCCCTGCGGCCAGCCGCAGAACAGCGCCATAAACCATTGGGGCGGCCAGAAAGAAGTCGCGCAGCGTGGTATAGGACATCTCGGACACCCGCGCCGACCGATTGGTGCGCAGGTCCAGATAGCCTTCGCCTGCCAGTTGCCGAAACACCTCGCGCAGAGGCGTGCGCGACAGACCGAACGCATCGGACAGATGCGCCTCGTCCAGATCGGTGCCCGGGCGCAGTCGCAGGGTCAGGATCGAGACCTTCAGGTGCTCGGACAGTTCAGCTTTTCGGGATTTGGCGTCGTCTTTCATGCGTCCCTCCTGCGATGCCAGCGCGAATCGCGCCCGGCTGGTCGTGTTGTCTCTGTATTCTAAAAAAATACAACTTGTATACAGAAAAAAATCGTGCAGCATAGTCTCTCGAACGAAACCTGGGCTAATGCGGCCCGTGCAGTGGAACATCCCATGCAGCAAACCCGGCACATAACTTTCATCCTGATCGAGGAGTTCTCGCATCTCGCATTTTCCTGCGCGGTCGAGCCATTGCGGATCGCAAATCTGGTGAGCGAGAAAAAGCTGTATGACTGGACCCTGATCTCAGAGAATGGCGAGCGGGCGATATGCTCGAACGAGTTGGTGACGCTGGTGCACGGCGGGTTGAACGACCTGCCGAAAACGGACCAGTTGTTTGTCTTGTCGGGCATTCACATGCGCAGCCACGTCACGCGCCCCTTGCTGGCTGCGCTCAGGCGCGAGCGCGCGCGAGGGACCGCAATCGGCGCGTTGTGTTCGGGGGCTTGGCTGCTGGCCGAGGCGGGGTTCCTGGATGGGATGCAGGCCGCGATCCATTGGGAATACCACGACGCCTTCATGGAAGCGTTTCCCGAAGTGAACCTTGTTCGCAGTGTGTTTGTCGCAGATGAAAAACACATAACGGCCTCTGGCGGAACTGCGACGGCGGACCTGATGCTGCACTTGATTGAACGCGATCATGGTGAGGAGCTGGCGATCGCAGTGGCCGACCAGATGGTTTATAACGCGGTCCGCAATGCGACCGCCAAACAACGCGTTTCGCTGCAGTCGCGCAACGGGATGCGCAACGCGCATTTGGCCAAGGCAATCCATATCATGCGCGATTGTATCGAAGCGCCTGTGTCGCCGTCTCAGATTGCTGACGATTTGGGGATTTCGACCCGACAGCTCGAGCGGTTGTTCGGAAAGTACCTCAATACGTCGCCCAAGAAGTACTTCATGGAACTTCGTCTTGAGCGTGCCCAGAAACTTCTGTTGCAGACCGAAGCCTCGGTCACCGAGGTGGCGATGGCGTGCGGGTTTGAAAATCCGGGTCATTTCTCGCGGGTTTACCGTTCGAGTTTTGGCGTCACACCGCACGCGCAGAAAAGCAAAATCGACTGAACTTTGGCAGCCGGGGGGAGCTGCTCTGCCCATGGGCGAGTCGGACCGGACAGGCGCTCGTCCCCCTGATCCCGCTCGTACCCCCTCGTTAAAATCTTACTGGTAAACTGACCCGCGGGATAGGATGGTTATACGTTGGGAAATGGGCACAACTATTGCCATATCATGACAGTTTCGTGGGGGAATTGGGCAGGAAAACGGGCCTCTGCCGCATTTTGGTGCATTCTGCGAAAGTCGCGAAAAACCTGCTTTTTATAATCTAAAAGCGGATATGTTTGCGTTAAACGTCTTTTTATGGCATTTTTGTAACTGCCAATAATCGGACAGTGTAAGTGAAATAAGGCAGAAAATAACATTCTAATGAATTTGAATTTTCCCATGTCCTCTTCAGGAATTAGTGCTGGAGGACCACAATGAACCTAGAAACCCAAGACGTCGTAGTGAATCCAGCTTCGCGCGGATTTCCGGTTGAAAAGCGCGAGCATCAAATCTGTCAGGCGTCCAAGGCAGCGGAAGCGGCGTTCGAGCGGATCGCCCGTGCTTCTTCGTTTGGGGCTGGTCTGACAGGGGATTTTCAGAGCCGTGTGTTTACCATTTTCCGCTGGTACTTCCTGTCGGCGTTTTGCACTCGCCTGCTTTCGGAATCCGCACATCGGTTAGAGCACCAGACGTTGCAGGTTTCACTGGACATTTACAGCGCAGTCCGAATGGTCCTGACCGACAGCGAGGTGGAAGAGTCCATGGCGCTGGTGCGGATTGAGCGCACTTCACCTTCATTGGTGCGTGCCAACGATATTGGTGCGCGAGGTCATACCGTTGGCTGGGTCGCGGCCGGTTTGCATGAAAAGGGCAGAGAATTTCCGGGCGAGATCGAGAACGCGCTGGCTGGTGCGCTGGCCGCGTCAAATCGCTTGAACTGAGAAAACCCGCCAATACCGCGTCGGTTGGGCGCAACTGTTTACACAAGGCGCTTTCCTTGATTACGGTTCGGATGAGTATTTCCGATTTCTAGTAATTTAGGGTTTGTAGCCATGTCAGAGACGCTGGACCTTCATAAATTTGAAAACCTGAGTCCCTTTGAAATCAAAGACGAACTCATCAAGCTGGCTCAGAAAGAGTCTCGTAAATCTACACTACCTTACTTGAATGCGGGGCGGGGTAACCCGAACTGGATCGCGACCAAGGCGCGCGAGGCGTTCTTTCTGCTTGGCCAGTTTGCGATGACCGAGGCACAGCGGCACCGCAACGAGCCGCAGGTCGGTCTGGCCGGGATGCCTCAGGGTCCGGGGTGCTATGACCGACTAAAGGCATATTGTGCCGCGCGTGACGGGCGCGATTCACCACCGGGCGCGGACACGCTGGCGTCTGCCGTGGACTTTGCGATTCAGAAATTCGGTTTCGATCCGGATGATTTCGTGCTGGAGTTGACCGACAGTATCGTTGGTGATCACTATCCCATGCCTGACCGATGCCTCGAACATAACGAGGTGATCGTGCACGAATACCTGATGTGGGCAATGTGCGCGGGGCATAGGCCGGACGCGAAATTTGACATCTACGCGGTCGAAGGCGGCACGGCCGCAATGTGCTATATTTTCAAGGCGCTCAAGAACCAGAGGCTGCTGAACGCAGGCGACACCATCGCGCTGGGGACGCCGATTTTCACCCCTTACCTGGAAATGCCGGTACTCGAAGATTACGGGTTGAACGTGGTAGATGTGTCTTCGGAGGAAGAGGACCATTTCCAGTTGACGGATGACGACCTTGAACAGTTAGCCGACCCCAAGGTCAAGGCGCTGTTCCTGGTGAACCCGGGCAACCCGTCATCGGTCGCCATCAGCCCCGAGGTTCTGGCCCGGCTGGTAGAATTCGTCAAAACGCGTCGCCTTGATCTGATCATCCTGACCGATGATGTCTACGGCACCTTTGTTCCCAACTTTCAGTCGGTAATGGGGCATCTGCCGGAAAACACGATCGGTGTTTATTCCTACTCCAAGTATTTCGGCTGCACGGGTTGGCGGCTGGGCGCGATCGCCGTTGCGCAGAACAACATCTTTGACAAGATGATTGCCGAGGCACCGCAAGAGGTCAAAGACGTCGTGAACGCCCGGTACACGCCGCTGACGCCTGATCCTTCCGGCTTTAAGTTCATTGACCGCATCGTCGCCGACAGCCGAGACGTGGCGCTGAATCACACGGCCGGGCTTTCTCTGCCGCAACAGGTGATGATGACGCTGTTTTCGCTGGTTGAGATGATGGATGAGGACAAATCCTATCAGGCGTTCTGCTGGGGCATCCTCAAGCATCGGTTTGACGAACTGGTTGACGGTATGGGGATCGAGGTTCCCGACAACCCTCTTTTCGATCGCTACTATGGCATCATCGACTTTGAGTTCTGGCTGCGCAAATACGTGGGTGATGAGGTGGTCGAGTGGATCAAAGAGAATGTGCACCCGCTGGATATTTCGTTCAAGCTGGCGCAGGATCACGGGATCGTTTTGCTGAACGGGTCCGGCTTTGACGCTCCTAACTGGTCCGCGCGGGTTTCTTTCGCCAATCTGGACGATAGCGCCTATCGTCAGATCGGACGAGCGGTGCGGGCGGTCGCCATAGGATATGTGCAAGCCTACCGCGCGTCCAAAGGTTTGCCGCTGCATGGATGATTAACGTTCAAGGTAGCCCAGCATGGAATTGATCGGTGCAATTTTCGGTGCCCACCCTGAGTTGGCCCTGTTTTGCAGTCTGGCTATCGGCTACGCCCTCGGAAAGATCACGATCGGCTCTTTCACCGTCGGATCGGTGGCGGGCTGTCTTCTGGCCGGAGTACTTGTCGGCCAGACCGGGGTTGTCGTGTCGGATGATCTGAAGCAGGCGTTTTTCCTGCTGTTTTTATTCTCTATCGGCTATCGGACGGGGCCACAGTTCTTTCGGTCTTTGAACCTTGGTGCCTTGCCACAGATCGCTGTGACGGTGTTGCTGTGTGTCGTGGCACTTTTTGTGGCAATTTTACTCGCTCCTTTGATGGGTCTGTCTGTTGGTGTTGCGGCGGGGCTTTTGGCTGGCGGTGCTACAGAAAGCGCGACGCTGGGCGTGGCCATAGACGCCTTTGCCAAGACGGGCGCAGACGAAGCGGCGCAACAGATTTTTGACGCTGAAATCGCGACCGGTTTTGCGGTGGCCTATTTCGTCGGCGTCATCGCAACGATCTTTTTTCACACGCAGCTTGCGCCCCGGTTCTTTGGGCGGTCACTGAAAGAAGCCTGCGCCGAGTATGAGGCTGAACTGGAGGACACCGATGCGCCGATGGTCCCAAAGCACCGGGATTTCGAGGCCCGAGCCTATCTGATCAACCCCGAATTTGCAGGGCACACCGTGGCCCAGCTTGAGGCGCGCGTGCCCGACCATGTGCGCGCATTCATTGACAGGGTGCGGCGGGGGGACAGAATTCTTCCCACAACCGGTGACATGGTTCTTGAAAAGGGTGATATCGCTGCAATCGCCGGGATGCGCACGTATCTGATCGATCATGCCGATGTTCTAGGCGAGGAGGTCGAAGACCCCGAATTGTTGGACCTGCCTGTTGAAACCAGCGACATCGTCGTGACCAACAGCGCAGTGGTCAACAAATCAATGGGCGAGCTTTCCACCCGCCCCGAGGCCCGCACGGTCTTTGTGCGCGGTATCATGCGCAGTGGTGAGCGTCTGCCGATCTTTCGAGGCGTAACCCTTCACAAAGGCGATGTGCTGACCGTCTCGGGGACGCGCAGCCATATTGAGGCCGCCGCGGCCAAGCTAGGGTATCTGGATCGTGCGACCAACAAGACGGATATGGTTTTTGTCGCGTTCTTCATCCTGTTGGGCGGGTTGATCGGCATCCCTGCGCTGAAATACGGTGCGATCGAACTTGGCCTTGGTACGTCAGTAGGCGTGTTGCTCGGAGGTCTGGTCGCGGGTTGGTTGCGGTCAGTACACAGGACATTCGGTTTCGTGCCAGAAGCGACGCTTTGGATTTTCGATTCAGTCGGCTTGTGTGTCTTTGTAGCCTGCGTCGGCATTACCTCTGGTCCCAGCTTTGTGACGGGTGTGCTGGAAAGTGGACCTTCGCTGATATTTGGATCGCTTGCCATCGTTGTTCTTGCCCACGGTGCTGCAATCATCGTCGGGCGCAAGGTTTTCGGGATAAACGAGGGCGTTCTGGCCGGAACATGCTGTGGTGCCGGGACATCTGCGCCAGCACTGGCCGCCGTACAGGAGGCCGCGCAAAGTCAGGTTCCAACCCTTGGCTATGGGTTGGGTTACGCGGTGGGTAACGTCCTGCTTGCCCTTTGGGGCTCGGTCATCGTGATCGTGCTGATGTGACTTATGGAACGAATGCCACAACCAGCGGCCCCCAGAGGGTTAGGAATATGTTTGCCACCGCATAGGTCATCGTGAAGGCCGGTGTCGGGGTCGAGTTTCCGGCCTTTTCCAGCAGGGTAGCGAACCCCGGATTGCCCGACCGGGAACCTGTCACCACTGCACAGGCTTCGATCGGGTTGCGGATACGCAGGGCGAAATAGTTGATAGGAAACTGAACGATCATCGGCATCATGGTGACCACAACCCCCAACAGCAAAAGGGTGATGCCATATTGCTGTATCGCCTCAAGCGCTGGCTGGCCCGCATTAAGGCCGACAACGCCGACAAAAACAGCCAGTCCAAAGCTCTGGAGGAAATTCGCGGCACCTCTGTTGATGCCCCCAATCTTGGGCCTGCGAATACGCATGTACCCGATGATCAGGCCAGTCACCAAACAGCCCAGCCCGGACCCCAGCGCCACTTTTGTTCCTGCGATGACAAAGCTTATTTCCCCGATCAGGTAACCAATCGCGATCCCGAACCCAAGCGCAATGAAGTTCGTCACCGAAGCCGCAGGGGGCACATACCCTGCCTGTTTCGCGACGCGGTTCAGATCGTCCTTATGTCCGACGATGCTGACCTCGTCGCCTGCGTGAATCTCGGTGTTGTGCAGTACTGGAATATCATGTCCCATCCGGGTGATTTTGGAAATGTAGACCCCGCGCCGTTGATCCGCTGAAAGGGTTTCGTGCAGCTCTCGCAGGGTTTTGCCCGCAAGCTCTCTGTTTGTGATAACGACATTGCGACGTTCTTCCACGATCGCCAGTTCGGGAGGGTATTCTCCGACTTCGCCATCGGCGGTGCCGTCAAACTTTGTCAGGGCAGAGACCAACCCAGACACGACGACAATGTCGCCTGCATTGATCACGGTGTCCGGCGTTGGCTCAAGTGCGGTGCCCTCACGCAGGAAACGCTCGACCACCAGATCACCGTCATAGTCCCCTTCGATGTTGGCAACGGTCTTGCCTATGGCGGCAGACCCTTGGTTGAGTTGATAGGCGCGGGCGTCAAACCGGTTCATGGGAAGAAACTCGCCTTCCTCCAGCTTTTGTCCGCCGCCGCCCAGTTTTTGGGCCAGCTTCAAGGCTTCTTGCCGCAAGTCGCATCGCATGATGATTGGAATGATGCTGACGGCCAGAATGGGTCCGATCGAGCCAAAGATATATGTCACCGAATACCCAACGGCGATATTGGTTTTCAGCTTCTCGGCTTCGTCCGCAGCAAGCCCCAACAGGTCGATGGCATTCCCGGCGGTGCCGATGATGGCCGATTGCGTCAAACCTCCGGCAGCCAGCCCTGCGGCCAGCCCTTTGTCCAGCCCTGCCCATCGCGCCACGACGATAACGAAGAACAGTCCCCACAGGGTCATCATGAAGGCCGCCAGCAACTTGGTCAGCGCGGTGCGGTTCAACGCGGCAAAAAACTGTGGACCACCGTTGTAGCCAACCATGAAGATGAACAGCGAGAAAAAGACGTTCTGAACATCCGTGCTTAGGTTTATCCCACCGATCTGCCCCACGAACACGGCCACAAGCAAAGTTCCGGCAATGCCGCCCAGTTCAAATTTCCCAACCTTGAGCTTGCCCATTCCGTAGCCAAGGCCGAGGCACAAAAATAATGCCATAATCGGGTAGGTGCGAAGTTGTTCGGCCAAAAGATCCATGATCAAATCTCCAGGTTAAATTCGTCATACCCAAAGCCGGTTTTGGCGTCTCAGGGCACTGAAACTTCATGTAAATTCAGATGGTCGCCGTCGCGTTCGTGTCAGGTAAGCACTCGTCCGGGATTCTGTCAAATCTGGATCGGCTGGCAGTCGGTCGGTATGGTTGACCTAAGAGGTCAGGGCACCATTTACACCAGCCTAGTTTCCCGAAATGCGCTGCCAGCAGAAACGGGTTTGGCAAGAAATCACATGCTTTTGGCAAGCGCCAACTCCCATGCTTGGACTAGGCACTCCTATTTGTGTGTCACTTTGAAAACAGTAATTCCTGCCATGCGAAAGAACAGCTTTTTTAGCGTGGTCCAGCTTACGTTGGATTGAGACTCTCAGATGACTGAACATCAAAGAAAGAAAACGCTGCAAATGGCACAGCAATCTATCCTGATGGGGGCAAGCCTATTGTCCCGGCTTGCCGCCGAAGACCGCAGGATAGCAGCGCATGCAGGGGAAAGCATGCATAGCCGCGATCGCAAAGCCTTTCGCAGATTGGCTCAGGCCGAGGCGTTGGAGGCTGTTGCCGAGGAACTCAAGCGGTTGCAACTGCAGTAACGCGAGACCGGTGATGCGGTGACCTGTGTGTCAGCAGTTCTCGCGTTTGAGCCAGATCAACGAGGGGCTTAGAAAATTCCCTATGCTTTGGCTACTCGACGAAACAGAATTCGTGAGCAAGCATTGGATTGGGCCAGCCGGTAGTTCCATTTTGGAAACATCACAGCAACCCGAATTTAGTCTGGTCATCCGGGCTTCAAAACCGTCGAGTTTTGGAGGAGGAAGAACATGACGACCCGGCGAGATGTATTGAAGGCCATTCCAAGTGTCGGCACAGCTTTTGCAGTTTCCGGCGCAGTATTGTTGGATGACTCTGCGGCGCTTGCGCAAGAAGCTGCACCGCTAGAAGGACATTTTCACCCGAACGGCAAAGCGCCTTCTCAATACACGTTGGATGTTCTGGACAAGGCGCGCGATGCCCTTCCGTTTTCGGACCGACTGGATTTCGATGAACAGCAGCGCGGTCTGATTGCGGAAATGCCCGACAAAAAGATCATGGCCGATGCGGGGCATGTGGCCTGGGACAAAGAGCGGTTCGATTTCCTCAATTCTGATACGGATTTCGACAGCATACATCCTTCATTGCAGCGAATCTCGCGCCTCAATCAGAATTACGGTCTCTACGAGGTTATTCCGGGTATCTATCAGGTGCGGGGGTTCGACCTGTCGGATATTTCCTTTGTGCGCGGCAAGACCGGATGGATCGTCATTGACCCGTTGGTTTCGGCCGAACCTGCAAGGGCGGCGCTTAACTTCTTTCGAGAGCACGTCGGTGGTGAACTACCCGTGACCGCTGTGATCTATTCCCATTCGCATGGCGACCATTGGGGCGGCGTGCGCGGGGTGGTGGACGAAGCGGATGTACGGGCAGGAAAGGTCGAGATCATCGCCCCACGCGATTTCATGGAGCATACGATCTCGGAAAATGTCTATGCGGGGAACGCGATGAACCGCCGCCTGTTTTATCAATATGGGCTATTGTTGCCTGCTAGCCCTCATGGGTATGCGGGGCAGGGGCTTGGGCAGGGTGTGTCTGCGGGCTTGGTCGGTCTGATCGCACCGACGCGCATTGTTGAAGACGACATCGAAGAATTCGAGGTCGACGGGGTTCGCATGATTTTCCAGAACACTCCGGGCACCGAAGCGCCGTCCAATATGAACACCTATATTCCTGACATGAAGGCGCTTTGGATGGCCGAGAATGTCACGGCGACGCTTCACAATATCTATACGTTGCGCGGCGCACCCGTCAGGGATCCGCTGAGATGGTCCAAGTATATATCCCGTGCGCTGCACCTCTATGGCGAAGACGCCGAGGTGATGTTCTATTCGCACCATTGGCCCCGCTGGGGAAACGACCGGATTCAGGCGATCCTGCGTGATCAGCGCGACCTGTATGCCCACATGAACAATCAGGTTCTGCACTTCGTGAACACGGGCGTAACCATTAACAGGATACACAACGTCTACGAGCTGCCGCAGAGTTTGCAGGACAAATGGCACTGCCGCGGCTACCACGGCTCGCCGCAGCACAACAGCCGAGGCGTGGTCCAGCGCTATATCGGGTTCTGGGATTGCAACCCGGCCACGCTTATTCCCTTGTCCCCCGAGGATTCGGCGCCGCTCTATGTTGAAATGATGGGCGGTTCCGAAGCGATCATGACCAAGGGTCGTGAACTGCACGAGGCCGGTGAATATCTTCTGGCAAGCGAAATCCTGGACAAGCTGGTCCATGCAGAGCCTGGCAATCAGGCCGCCAACAACCTGCTGGCCGATGTCTATGAGCAGATTGGCTATCAGCAAGAGAATCCGGGACTTCGGAATTCGTTCCTGTCCGGTGCGTTTGAATTGCGCTCTGGTATTCCCGAAGGGGATATTCCCGATACGTCCAGCCCGGACGTCATTCGCGCCATGTCGACGGAACTGTTTCTGAACTTTCTTGCGATCAAAATGGACAGTCGCAAGGTCGAAGGGCACACATTCGCCATGAACCTCGTGACGCCCGACAATGGCGAGAAGTTTCTGGTCGAACTGCGCAATGCAACACTGACCAATGTCGAAGGATTCCAGTCCGACACACCTGACCTGACACTGACGATCAATCGCAGCGATCTAGAATTGACAATGGCCGGAGAAAAAACGCTGGATGAGCAATTGGCGGACGGCACTGCGACCCTTGATGGCGACGCAACCATGCTCGGGGTGTTGGCGCAGGCCATGGTCGACTTTGACCCGTTCTTCGAGGTTTTGCCGGGAACACGTGATCCGAAGGATGCCGAGGTGTCCTCGGCGGCGTTTGAAGCAGTGACCGGGCTTCCTGCGATAGAATAGCCAGAAGTGGTCTGCGAAAGCTCGGGAAAGCCCCAGTTATTCCCGAGCTTCCAGCAACCCCCATGTTTCGCCGCCAAACCCGCCATTGAACAGGTATTTGAACCTCGACGACATCCCGATGTCTTCCGTGACAGAGGTCAAGCCGTCGCCTTTGTACTCTCCCATGGAGAATATGAAATATAGCTGCCCCTCGTCGGTGACTTGGCCGACACCTTCAGCCCGTTGCTGGCTTTCGTCATCGGATATTATCGTCCAGTGAAGGCGCACATAATTCGCAAGACCTTCTTCCGCCTGAATCGAGACAATACCATTGTAGCAACATCGTTCTTCGATATACGCGTTTATCGTGTCGTCAAAATAGCCGTCGAAATATCCTTCGATAAAATACGTCCCAACAATGCTTTCCACGTCCTTGATGGGGATAATCTCCAGAGGCGCGCCAGATGCAGCGCCGGGAATAGTGTGGCAATCACGGTTCTCGATCGAACCGTCGGGCATCATGGTATTGCAGAGCTTTGCATTCAGAAGCGCCCGCTGCGCAGCCTGAGAGTTTTCTTTTTGGGCGGCTTCGTTTTTGCCTTGGTCAGTGTCGTAGAATTCTTCGATGAAACTCGCGTTGCTCAGATCCGCGTCGGTCAGGTCAGCGCCCAGAAACGACGTTCCCAATAGAAACGCATCGTCCAGAAAAGCGCCTTGAAGATCGGCCCAACTCAGGTCCGCGCCATCCAAAAACGCGTCCTTGAAATCAGCTTCGCGCAGAAACGTTTCCGAGAAGTCGGCGTTTCGCACGTCAGCCGCCCAAAAGTTCGCGCCCTCCAGTGACGCGCCGTGAAAGTTGGCGCGGCGCAAATCCGCGGCCTCAAGATTCGCGCCCCTTAGGAAAGAACATCGCAGCGTCGCACCCGTTAATCCAGCGCCGCGCAACTGCGCATTCACCAGATACGCGCCGGTCAAGTCTGCACCAACCAAGTTCGCCGAACTCAAATTGGCCCCGCGAAAGTCCGAACTCACCATAATGGCCGAGGCGAGGTTGGCGTTGCGCAAATCGGCCTCGCGCATATCGACATGTGCCAGCTCGACAGCCTGCAGATCGGCATTGGCAAGAGACACCCCGATCAGCTTTGTGTCTTCCAGGGAAAGGAATGCACGAGCTCCTTTCGTACCGGTCATCTGTGCAGAGCAGTCGCTGCTGCGCGCAGGTGGTTCCATTGCAGCCGTCCGCTTGTGAACGATGAGGTTGGCATCCTTGAGAAACTGAACGACCAGTCCCTGCCTTTCGCTGTTTATTTCCCTCATGATGGTTTGTGTCTTGGTTCTTGCGATCGCCAAAACTGCGGGTCTGGCCCATGCTTTCCCTAGCGATTGCTCAAGTTGCAATTCACCAATGGCATCAAAATAGGCTTGCATCGCGCTTGTTTGCAGCCTGCTTTCATCCCTCTCTCGTTGTCTTAGGGTTTCCTGGCGTTGAAGTTCGTTTTGCCGCTTGACCGCGATATCATTCAGCCAGAAACCACCAACCGCCAAGACAAAGGGCACAATCAGCAGGTTCAGAACATCCCATAGCGTCCGCCCCTGAAAACCCGACCAGTTCGCCGTTAGATACGCTCCGCAGGCCGAGCATGTTTTTGCGGATGCATTTGTTAACTCACCGCAATTCGGACATTTGGTCGATTTGGTCGTCCGGGAAGGCAATCTGATACCCATCCACCACTCCCGCTTCTGAGAAACATAGATTTTCGAGACAAGCGCTCTGAAGGGTTATGCCATATTTTCGCAAATCTCGGAAAGTGTTCCGCAATGAGGTGGTGTCAGGACCACTGCGCGAACGGCGGGTACAGTTTGTTAGATCGAAAGGTGCGGCGACAAAGCGCAACCGGCAGATTTGGCCGCAAAGCGCACGTCATTGGCGCTTTGGAACATGTCGTCCTGTTGATGACGTTCCACATCATCTGTGTGATTGGAATGGAGATAGGCGTATGGCGAATATCGAAAGACTGATTCAAGAGCCGACCTTGGCCTCATTGAACGCCAAGATTGCGAAATTGACGCGACAGGGCTGGCGGCCGGTAGGAGGTCCGGTGAAATCAAAGTCGGGCTTTGTGCAGACTGTCCAACGGATATGCTGTATCTGCTGAAGTGTCTGTGCGATCCGAAGAAATCCTGTATGACAGAGGTATCAGGACCGAACCGGATCATCATGCAGCGGTGTGGGACAGAGGCTTACGTTATGGTGCCGGTGGTGGATGGAAACCCAGAACGACTAATCGAGGAGCCTATCACCGATGATATATTCCGACATGGTCAAAGACCGTTCGTGGCAATGCGCCACGGAACTGGCGTTAGCTGGTGAGCACGAGCCTGCCGGAAAGATTTTACATGCCTACGGGCTTATGAAAACCGACAGTGATGATCTGGAAACAGTATTGCGACTGATGCGCGAAGCGCGCGACGACGTGAAAGTGCAGCAGAACAGCCAGAAGCCCAAACATCTCGTATTGCATTTTGAAGCCCATTTCACCGAGTGACGCAGGGGCGGCTATGGGTATGCCAAGTTTGCATCATCAAAAAGCGCCGGGCATCCGACACTGACCCAACGTGCCGTCAATGTACCGGCGGTTCAAAGACGGGTCGCGGTCCTTCCACCATACGATTGCAAAAAATCGTGGCCGTTTCAGCCGACAGGATCAGCCTGCATAGTATGTATTGAGCCTTTGTTGCCCTTGGTTGTCCCCCAGACGACAATTTCAGCTTCGTCGCGCTTGGTAATATACATGGCAATGTCGTTGCGCTCTATTACGCGTTCAAGAACGGTCGGGTTAGATACTGCTGGTCCGCGCCGACCTCGGGCAAACTGTTTTGCAATTTCCCGGTTCAACGACCAACTAAGGCCCGCAGGCGCATTTGCCGATTGACCCCGATAGACAGTCATCGTCCGCGGCAAGCCAAGCAAACCCCTAAAGTACCGGTGCCGCGACCAGTACGGACGAAAGCGGGCCATGGCTTCAGCGTATGCCTCGTGGTCGATACGTTCAAAGTCCGACCACGCATCCGCTATGACCTCCCAGAATAACGGGCCTAGCTCGTCTTCAGGCACTTGGGCGTCAGTCGCAGCCTCAATCCAATAGAGCAAGGCGTTAGGTCGGGATGCGCTGTCATGTTTGCGATGTAGATGCTGCAGAAATAATTGCGCGGGGGACTTCATGGTTTTGTCCTCGTCAGAGCAACTAAAAGTGTACAGTATTTCCGTTTTGGAGACAATTGAGTGCTTGGACAGTTGTCAGGCTTTGACCAACTCGAAAAAATCCAAAAAATCGGGATATCACACGGAAAGTTTGCCTCAATTCTTCTTGGCCTTGGCCGGTGCCACTCGATTAAATCTGTTCTGTGCCCGCCTTAAACCCAGCGTAAACCTTGGCGGTCTACCTGTCACACGACCCGTAAGTGTAAAAGGTTCTTTACAGGGTAGGCCCACGAGATACGCTGTTGGAGGGCAACTTGTTTTTGGCTGCAATTGGCCCGGCCATGAGTTGATACGCTGCAAATAAAAACAGTATTGCGGCCACAAATTCCGCGGCTTCCTCGAAATGTGACTTGTACACCCAGACACTTGCGCCTTAACCAAGTGTCTTGCTGACGATCGCTACCCCCACGTCTATGTCGATAATCTGCGCGGCAGCTATGAGAGTTAAAGCGACCGCAATTTGCGGCATCGTGCCGTGGGTGACTATCGCCCTTACAGTGTCTGAGGTTCGGATCATGTACAGCAATAGGCTCGCGCCCAATAAAAATATGACGATCGTGATTGCCAGCCATAGCCCTCGATCACCTACAATTGCCAACGACAATTGCAACAAGTCATGCACGGCATCAATTTCCACACCGTTTATCACGAAGGGTTCCAGCCCTAGATGACGTTCGCCGAAGCTCATTTCGTCAAGAAATGCAACGAAGCACAATATGCCCACGACAACGGCAGTCAGGCCGGCGCCTCTGAGCACGGCAACTGAACACATGACGGCACCAAATAAGAAAGCGAAGGCTCCAGCCATTTCAATGGTCTTGTCTTCCTGCAAGTGACGCTCAACAAAACCGTCAACAGAAAGCGCTAGCCCACAGATCACTGCTGTGCAGCAAAGCGCAAAAACAAGCCAAAATAGATACTTCTGAAGAAACACGGACAACACAACACTAGTTACAAAACGCCGAGCCTAGTATTTTCGAGTAACTTTGCAAACTCGTGAGCCTCGGCCACGATAGGACAAGTGTGCTTTTGGCGCGCGCGGAGTTTAAGCCGTGCGACCAACCACAGGGAACAGTGCCATTGCTCATTGGCAATATGCGCCCAGACGATCGCGCATTTGGTGTTCTGGTTTTAGGTGTGTTGAATTATGGTGCTGCTGGAGAGAATTGAACTCTCGACCTCTCCCTTACCAAGGGACAGGTGGGAATAGACAGCGCCCGCCAAAACCCCAGAAATCCCTTCAATTACAGGAATATGCGGTCTATTCTGCTGACTGAGGCCGCCACAAGCCCTCAATCTGGTGCGCCATATGTGCGCCACACGCCAAACGATGATGAGACGGAAACGATGACAGACAGACAGCCCGCGCCCGTGGTGCGCCTGAAACCCAAACCCGCCGAACCGATCAAGCTCACAGCTCAGCGCATGGCCAGGCTCAAACCGCGCGCTAAGCCCTATGACGTGCGGGATGCGCAGACACCGGGCTTGATTGTGCGCGTGCAGCCTAGCGGGTCGGCGTCCTACTATGTGAAAGGGCGTGTTGGCTCTGGCCGGAGGGCTATTGCCCGCAACGTGCGGATTGGGTCGGTTGATGCGGTCACGCTGGCCAGGGCGCGCGATGAGGCGCTGCGGCTGCTGGCTGATATGCGGCAGGGCATAGATCCAACGGACAAAACCGACGCGCTCACCCTGTCTCTGCTGATTAGCGCATACGCCGAACGCTTGGCGCAACGTGGCGTCGTAAAGCGCAACGATGTGGTTTCATGCCTGCAGCGTAACCTCTGGCGATACCTGAACCGCCCAGCGCAGGACCTGACACGGGCGCAGATCGTGGGCGTGATGGATGCGATTGAGGCAGGCGGGCAGCAAAGCGACTATCTGCGCAAGTGTCTGTCCGGTCTGCTGACCTGGGGCGCAAATGCTGGGTATCTGCCCGCCAACGTGCTGGCCGGGTATCGCAGGGACAGGGAAACGCGCACCCAGAAACTCAATACGCGCCCCAAGGTGACGCTGACCACGCCAGAGGAAATCCGTGGTTTCTGGATCGTGACAGGCCAACTGACAAACCCGGTGCATCGCGATCTGCTGCGGTTCATGCTGCTGACCGGACAGAGGCGCAGCGAAACAGCCTGGATGACGCACGCGGACATATCCGGCGACGTTTGGACCATTCCGGCTGCGTTGCACAAAATGGGTGAGGCTGTGCGTGTGCCTCTGGGTACATCATCGCTGTCCCTTGCGGATGCGCAGGAGCGGCTGGCCGGAATTGACCTTGTGTTTCCCGGTCGGCATGGCAAGCGCATCAGCGGGTTTACCCAGCTGCTGAAACCTCTGCGCGTGGCGCTGGGCATACCGGGGTTTGGGTTTCATGCGCTGCGCAGAACATACCGTACCGGTTTGGAAGCGCTGGGCGTACCGGAACGTGTTTGCGAACTGATGATTGGCCACGCCCGCCCTGATTTGTTGGGGCGATATTCGGCGGCGGACCTGTGGGCGCAGCGTGTAGATGCGCAGGCGCTATGGGAAAGTCACGTTGCCGAGGTGGTCGCATGACGAACGAGCGCGACACGGGCAATCAGAGACTGTCGGAGATGCCAACCACGTATGACGGGCGGCGGGTTGGGGCGGCGTATGTGCAGATGCGGGCTGACCTGACCCACGCAATGCAGCACCAGTCTAAAGATATGAAGCGGGGCACAGCGCTGACAGCGATTATCCGGTACATGGACGCGGCACACCCGGAACTGATACAGGGCGATGAGTTGGCAGAACTGCGGCGGTTACGGGCTGAAATACTGCACGATGCAGGCACAGCAGTCACGCGTGAACGGGGCAATGGCTAGCCCCAGAAGCCAGCTGGGGAAACCCTGCTGCGTTGTGCGGCCATCGCGGCGGTGCGTTTTCTGCGCGATGGAAAAGCCCACGGGCAGGCGTTGACAGCGAAGAATGCCCGCGCTGAAGTCGCGCGGATACTGCGCAGTATGGGCCGGGCGGACGGCGTCGAACGCGTGCGGAAATGGGAAGCCGATTGGCTGCCTCGTCAGCGTATCAATTCGGGGCCCGGCGTCGACACGGATGCGGACCCGGAGCATGCGGTGGACATTTATCAGGATTTCATGACGCGGAGTTATTGCCCGCCGGAAAACCCAATCATGATAGCACGCGACACGCTGCGGAAGGTGGGGCGGGCATACGCTCCTGAAACCTGCCCCCGCCTGTAAAGCGATGAGATATCAGATGGGCAGAAAATAGTCCGTTTGGCCCAATCCAGGACCACCTTGTGGAGGGCTGGGGACGACACCCCACCAAGCTTCGGGGGAGGCGTTTGCGGCACTCTTATGCTCGCTGTACCAAGACAAAACAGGTATTCTGGCCATTTGAAAGATTCGCCCGTTATGGGGCGTCGACGAGGCACAGCAGCCGGGCTATCTCTTCGGCAACATCAGTATTTATCTTACCCGAAACCATAGATGTCCCCGGCGCGACAGCTTCCGGATCTGCGATGAATGTGGCTAAACGCTCAAGGTTCCAAGTAGCCTCGATTTGCGCTAGCGCGCCTGAATACCCTCCGTATGCCTCGAGAGAACCTGGCGAACGTCCGCAAACGCCTTGAAGGGAAGGGCCCGCGCCCTGCCAGTTTTCAGACAGGTCGTGGCACTGCAGGCAGGTGTCAAAAGTTTCCGAAACTTCCTGACGCTTTTCAGCATCATCAATCAATGCAATAGAGGCCAAGGCATTTTCGGTTGGAGTCTTTTCCTCGTCGACCGAGAAATAGACTAGCTGCCGAAAATCAGTTAAAACTGCAAAACGTCCATCGTTTAACATAACCATGTCGCGCGGGCGTATTCCGATATCAATGCGCTCTGCATAAATTGCGCGACCTTCTTCGATGTGAACTCGATACAGCGAACCGCGGAAAGCTCCGACCAGAATGTCGCCATCCCATGCATAGTTGAAGTTTTCTATAGCCATCGCCGAGCCAGGCGCGATGCTAGGCACAAAGGCTAACATCGGTTGGTCGTAACCATCGTGGTTAGCATGTCGACCATCATTGCCTGCGGGAGTTCGATTATAATGGGTGCCATAGGTTACAGCCGGATAGCCGAAATTTGCACCTTCGAACACTAGGTTGAGCTCGTCGCCGCCGCGCATACCGTGATCAGTTACCCAAATCCGCCGCTGCGCATCAATTGCCAGTCCTTGCGGATTTCTCAGGCCGCGCGCTATGTGCCGCGTTGTGCCAGTTAGAATATTGACTTCCAAAACCTTGCCGTAGTCAGAGTTGTGATCCTGACCAAGTGCTTTTGAAATATCCGAACCCTCATATTCGTCGTCGCGTTCATAAACTCCCGAAGTCCAGATCACTGTTGATTCACCATATTGGGCCATTGTGCCACCGGCTTCTAATCCACGGATCGCATAGGACTTGTCGAGCGGCGCGAGACAGGGCTCAGTTCGAGCAATGATTTCCCAATCATCTGACTCAGCCTGCCAATCTTCCGGTTGTTTTCCAACTGGAACCTCTAGGCGGGCCATAGCCGAATTAAAGCAGAACTCTTCGGGGTGCCATTCTGAGTAAGAAACAAGCAGCCAGTCCCGCCCGCCTGCGCTCAAATGCAATACATCGTTGTAGCGAAACCACTTCAGATCGACGATAGCCGGTTCGAACGCGCCGGCTTCTGACTGTTTTTCGAGGGCGGCAAAATTGTTTTCCGGCGCTATGACATTGATTTTGTTTACTGTCTCATCCTGGACATGGAACATGCTCCCTAGCCGGTCGAGAATCAGAACTGACGTTCCTTGGAAGTCACTAATACCTCCCGCATAGTAGGCGGCCTCCAAAGGCAGAAAAACCGTTTTTTGATTGAGGTTTAGACGGTTTGTTTCGATAGTTTTTTGTAACGAAGTGCCGCTCTTAACACCGCTGTTGTAAATACTTTCCAAACGAACCGCGATGCGTGATGCAAGAGAGGTTTGTCGGCTCAGTGCTTCTGCCAGAGAAAATCCTGCCCAGCCTCCTGCAAACAATAAGGCAAAAAGACACAATGCGCCCGCAAATGAAATCCACAAAATTTTTTTCAACGATCTACCCGCAAATTTTTCACCAAGAAACAATATCTATTTTTACACGGACTTCGGTGCGGCGGGCAACTTGGAAAATCTCACCACAATGTGTTTTGTCAAACAATCATAGGTCTTTGTAGGCTTAGTGGTTTTTCAAGCTTAGTGACCGGGTCTTCCGGTGCAACCTCGTCCGTATAAGGAGTCCCGTGACGAATTGTCGGGTGAGCACCCATAACACTTGGACGGATCTGCAATTCGCTGATATTTGCTGCCGTTAGGCTAACGCAGCGCAATACCCTGGAGCGAAGGACGTCAGTGCCCGCTCTGTCGCCTAACTCACGTGCATCCGATATAGGCAAACCTGCCCTCGCCTGTAAAGCGATTAGATATCAGATGGTTAGAAAATAGTCCGTTTGGCCCAATCCAAACGGACACAGGTTCCGTGGCATTTGTGCTGACAGAGATTTGTCGCCGATTACACGGGATATACACATGACGGAAATGACGCATATTAAACAGCCTGTCCTGGCCGCTGCCGGGGGGATGGTGGTACGAGACGTGCTCTATAGCACGCAGGATTTGGCGGCTATTCTGGGGGTTTCCCCACGCACGGTTGAGCGCTGGCGGAAAGATGGACGTGGACCAAAAGTGACGCGGCTGTATCAGAATGCGCCACCCAAATATCGCGGGCTGCACATTCTCGAAGCGCTGGAAGCATCGGCAGAACGGTGATGCGGGTGGGACGATGAACTCCCACCCGCCAGCCAAACTCTACGCCAGAGACGCAGATGGGGCTACGCGATGAAACGTGACATCAAGCAGTATGCCCGTGACGGAACGGACGGACAAGCCGTGCACACGGTTATCACCAGCCACAAACAGGCCCGTGCGTATGCAGAGACGTGCTTTCGGGATTTGCGGTTAGATATGTCCGCAAAGCTGTTGCTGCATCTCATGGCCTGCAAATGGCACCCGAAGTATGGATGGCAACGTGGGCAGAACTCGATTGCCCGACTGATGGCAGTATCCAATTCCACGGCTACACACGCGCTGCAACAGTTGCTGGCGCTGGGTGTCATCTACGAAGCTGAACCCGGCAAAGGTCGGCGTGCGCCGAGGTATGATTTCGGGCCAAACCGTGTGGATGTGGTGGAACCGTTACATCCGGTTGAACCGGATACAACGCAACCCGATTTGGATCCGGCTGAAGTGGATGCAACGGACGCCCCGTCAAATAGCGTGAGCCGGATGAATAACCCCCCGTTGTATCCGGCTCAGCCGGATGCCTTCGGTATACGTGTCGCGGACAGCAGCGATTTGAGCATCACCGGTGACGCAGACGAGTGGGACGGTTATGATCTCGTACCACCGGGGGAGTTCTGATGCATGTGCGTAGACTTCAACCGACTTTAGCGTCAATGGCGCGGCGCACCAACGGGCGTGAGTACATGCGGAAACGTTCGCGCAGTTGCTGGGGAAACGTCAGTGGTTGCGGATTAGGTGTCGAACTATCACCGCCCGACGCACCAGTGGAAATGTCAGAACAGCGGTCGCGGCCATCGCGGCGCTTTCACTGCACTGTCTCGCCAACGGCCACGGGCGCAACATCGCCGTGGATGGGCAGAGGCGAAAAAGCACACGCAACATCAATCACAGTCAATTCAATGGGGGATGAACCATGATGATACTCACAATAGCGGGACGCGTCAGTAAAGGCGCACAAATGACCAAAGCCGGACAGATGGATGTTGCTAACTTCCGCATTACGTCGGGCCGAGGTGACGATGCAATGATTGTAGGGGCGAGCCTGTGGGGCAAACGGGCGTTGGCCCTGGCGGAACATATTGTACAGGGCGTTCCGGTCACGGTATCGGGGGCGCTGTCTCTGGAAACCCATGACGGCAATTCATACCTGAGCGTGCGCAGCGTGCAGGACATCGCAATTCTGGATACTGCCGAAAATGTGCGGGCCAATCGGGAACGCTATCGTGCCAAACGCAAATCGCAGCAACAGCAACAAATCACGCAACGTGCGATTGGCAGTGGCAGCGGCGTTGTGGATGGGAGGCCGTGGGGTTTGGGGAGCTCAGGCCGACAGGAGTAGAACGTTGCCGCTGCAGTTTATCTCATCCCCGCAACTGCTGATCAGGTGCCGCTGTTGCAACACTGTAGTTTTGGCGCTGCGGCCATCGCGCCGGTATTGTGCTGACGCCTGCCGCAATGCCGTATATCGTTGGCGCAAAACGCAGGCGAAACACGATGCGGCATTTGAGGAACACTGTCGTTTGTTACGTGCCCAACGTGAAGGACAACCACTGCCCACCGGTACGCGAATTTGCGCGGAATGTGGGGAGGCGTTGTTTCCGTTGGCCCAACGCACTGCGCGCTATTGCAGCGGGAGTTGCAGAAGCAGAGCATGGCGACATCGGTAAACGTGCAAGTCAGTGGTGGTGCTAACAAGGATGTAATCTGGATGCATGTTTAGTGATTGAGTTCGTATAGCGTCGAATTTCGTAGTGAGCTCAAGTAGTTTCCGTCTGAGTGGAGGAAACCCGGTGTATTTACCGCTTGGGCTATCCTACAACCCCACGCCAATCTCATCCCCGATATTGGCGTGGGGTAAATTGCGCACCAAAATGCCGCCTAAACCTATGTAAGCGTTTGGAAATAGCATGACCACAACGCCAAAACCGTGACGGTATCGGGGCAAAATTACAGTTATGCCAAAGAAAGCCGAAACTGGCATTAAATCGCAAAACGCTGTCCCGTTTACGCATGATTGACTGCGCTTTAGCGTCTAGTTCAAGCTGAACAAGTTTTTGGACAGTTTCGAGGTTTATCAATGATTAGAGGGATTTTAACCGCTGCCGCTGTTTTGTTCACAACGACTATCGCTTGTGCTGAAGAAACCGGCTACTTGCTCTGCGAATACGAGTCCACAGACGGCAGCGGGCGTTGGAAAATTCAGAATGTTCCGTTGTTTTACGATAATGACGAACTGGTTGCACTTGGCAAGCCGAGCCACTGTTTAGACGAGCCGCAATTCTACATTACCGAAACTCACGCTACTTGGCGCTGCGTAACTGCAATGGATGGCAACAACAAACCGGCTAGGTCGATTTACGTAGAAATTCATCGTTATACCGGTCGGTACCATCGAAATGACTTTGAGGGCGATTACGAAGTCTCTAGCATCAGTGATGTTTGGCACGGTGTCTGTTCACCCTATCGGAATGCGCAGTTCTGAGAAAACTAGCCTGTGGCAAGCGTTTGGCGGGGCCGCGGTCTTCGTCGTTTTGGTTACATTTGTGTGCGAATGAACAAAATGAGAGTAATAAAATTGAAATTCACAGCAATATTTTCGTTCGCTGTCCTTATCTTGACGGCCACCACAGCAAATGCGTTTGGGAATTGGAAGCCCTGCGAAACCACGCAGACAACCATCTACGACAGCACGGGCGGCGCTGAGGCCCCGGTGGAGGGGTTTACGATGTTGGCTCAGGGACCGAAGGGTTCATGGTCGGTATTTGGGGTTGCGGTTGAGGTGATCCACCTGCACGGGGCCCAGCAGGAGGCCAACGTGTCGTTGGAGTTTCCGGACGGACCGGGATTGGGGGTAAAATACAGAGCGAAGCTGGATGGCCACATGCTCCGGGTAGAGACAATCCTGCTTGATTACGGTGAGGTTACATCAACCACAGTTCACGACTACGAGTTGCACTGTCTGTCGCGCTGAATAGTAAATGAGTAGAGTTTCAGCTGTGCTCCAAACGGTACTGATGGGGTTTTGCAACCACGCAAAATAACTTCAATGTGCGCCACATGTGCGCCACGGGTGGGCATCTCACTTGGATTGCAGAACGGTAAATCATTGAAAAGATGGTGCTGCTGGAGAGAATTGAACTCTCGACCTCTCCCTTACCAAGGGAGTGCTCTACCTCTGAGCTACAGCAGCGCTGTGGGCGGGTGATTAGACTCAAACGAAACGGTGCGCAAGGGTGTCTGGACGGTTTTTTTCGCCTCCTGTAGAGAAAGACAATGGCAGACAGAAATACACCTAAAAAACACGGCAAATCCGGTGATGCACGCGAAGAGCGGCTCAAGGCAGCGCTCAAGGCGAATATGGCGCGGCGCAAGGCGCAGGCCAAGGCGCGCGCGGCATCCGAGGACAAGACCGGCAAGGACGAGGGATAAGAGCAAATGGATTCGATTCTGGTGACAGGCAACGGGCCGCTGAATGGTCAGATACCGATTGCGGGGGCCAAGAATGCGTGCCTGACCTTGATGCCGGCCACGCTGTTAAGCGATGAACCGCTGACGCTGACCAATGCGCCACGGCTGAGCGACATCAAGACCATGTCCGCCCTGCTGCAATCGCTGGGGGCCGAGGTGTCGTCGCTGCAGGACGGGCAGGTGTTGGCGATGTCCAGCCATGACCTGACCAGCCACACGGCGGACTATGAGATCGTGCGCAAGATGCGGGCCTCGAATCTGGTGCTGGGTCCTCTGCTGGCGCGGTTTGGCGAGGCTGTGGTCTCGCTTCCCGGCGGCTGCGCGATCGGTGCGCGGCCCATGGACCTGCATGTCGAAGGGCTTGAGGCGCTGGGCGCAGAGATTGAACTGAAAGACGGGTATCTGCATGCCAAGGCACCCGGCGGGCTGAAAGGCGCGGTGCATGAGATGCGTTTTGCATCCGTCGGTGCGACCGAAAATATCGTCATGGCTGCGACACTGGCCAAGGGCACCACGGTTCTGAAAAACGCCGCGCGCGAGCCAGAGATCGTCGATCTGGTGGAATGCCTGCGCAAGATGGGCGCGCAGATTGCCGGTGAGGGCACCTCGACCATCGAGATTCAGGGCGTTGATCGTCTGCATGGCGCGACTCATCAGGTTGTGACAGACCGGATTGAACTGGGCACCTACATGTTGGCCCCGGCCATTTGCGGGGGTGAGGTCGAACTGCTGGGCGGTCGTATGTCTCTGGTCGAAAGCTTCGCGGCGAAACTGGATGCGGCAGGTGTGAATGTCACTGAAACCGACAAGGGCTTGAAAGTCGCGCGTAAGAATGGACGGGTCAGCGCCGTGGATGTGGTCACGGAACCCTTCCCCGGATTCCCGACAGACCTGCAGGCGCAGATGATGGCACTGATGTGCACTGCGGACGGAGTCTCGGTTCTAGAGGAGCGTATCTTCGAGAATCGCTTTATGCATGCCCCGGAATTGGTGCGCATGGGGGCGAATATCGAAGTGCACGGCGGCACGGCGACCGTAACAGGCGTCGAGCGTCTGAAGGGAGCGCCGGTCATGGCGACCGATCTGCGCGCGTCGGTTTCGCTGATTCTGGCTGGGTTGGCTGCAGAAGGTGAAACGACCGTAAGTCGGGTCTATCATCTGGATCGCGGTTATGAGCATGTGGTGCGCAAGCTGGAAGGCGTGGGTGCCAAAATTGAACGGATCAAGGGCCAATGACAGACGCAAGTTTTCACGATGGACGCGAAGCCCCGCTGAATCTGGGGGCTGAAGACACAGATGATCTTCAGGTGATTTCGACGCTTACGCAGGACGCAGTATTTCCGATCACGGAAATGACCTGGCGCCCCTCCGAGCGTCGTTTCGGCCTGCTGCTCAACCGTTTTCGGTGGGAGGACAAGGACGCTGCGGCCATGCGGGATCGCCCATTCGAGCGGGTGCAGTCAGTACTGGTTTTCGACTCGGTTCTTTCGGTTGCCAGCCAGGGCATAGACCGAAGCGACAAGGACATGGTCATGTCTCTGCTGTCGGTCGATTTCGAGCCAGCCGATGACGGGGCGGGGCAGGTCATGCTGACTTTGGCCGGCGATGGTGCAATTCGCCTGACGGTCGAAGCGCTGGACGCCACCCTGAAAGATGTCACCCGTCCGTATCAGGCTCCGTCCGGTCAGGCACCGCATCATCCGGAATAAACGCGGCGTAGCTCAGGCTTTCATAAGCCTGCCTTCGGGTTGGGATTTGCGGCTTGCGACCGTGTTTGACGTGTTTCAGATCAACGGTTTTCTGTCTCGTTCCGGCAATTTGATCGGAATGTCTCATTTCCCCATGCGCAAATCGCTGCACCCTGCCGCGGAAGGGTTGAGGCCGGACCATCCGGGCGATATGTCCCGATGAAACGCCCCGGAGTGCACAATATGCCCGTTTTTCTAGATACGACTTCGTCTGATTTCGAGACTGCGTTCAAAACCCTGTTGTCCGCCAAGCGCGAGGACAGCCCGGACGTGGACGCTGTTGTGGCGCAGATTATTGATGACGTGCGTCTTCGTGGCGATGCGGCAGTTATTGAGCTGACGGCCAAATTCGACAGGCTGGACCTTGCGCCTGAAACTTTGGCGTTTTCCCCGGCAGAAATCGCAGACGCGGTCGTGCAAGTTTCGCCCGAGGATCGAGCCGCGCTTGAGCTGGCGGCAGATCGCATCCGTGTGTATCACGAAAAACAGATGCCCTCTGACCATCAATGGGTCGAGGAAACCGGCGCGACACTGGGCTGGCGTTGGTCCGCAGTTTCGGCGGCCGGTTTGTATGTTCCGGGCGGTTTGGCCTCATATCCGTCTTCGGTGCTGATGAACGCTATCCCGGCAAAAGTGGCCGGGGTTGAGAGGTTGGCGATTGCCGTGCCAACGCCGGACGGCCAGGTGAACCCGCTTGTCTTGCTGGCAGCGCAACTTTCGGGCGTGGACGAGATTTATCGCATCGGTGGAGCGCAGGCGATCGCGGCGCTGGCTTTTGGAACGGACACGATTGCCCCAGTGGACAAGATAACCGGGCCGGGAAATGCTTTCGTCGCCGCAGCAAAACGCCGAGTGTTCGGCAAGGTGGGCATCGACATGATCGCGGGCCCGTCCGAGATTTTGGTTATAGCTGACAAGGACAACGACCCTGACTGGATTGCGTTGGACCTTCTCAGTCAGGCCGAACACGACGAAAGTGCGCAGTCGATTCTGATCACAGATGACGCCGCCTTTGGTCAAGCCGTGGCAGAAGCGGTGGAAAAGCGTCTTGAAACCCTGCAACGCCGCGCGATTGCGGGGGCAAGCTGGCGCGACTTTGGGGCCATCATCACGGTGCGTGATTTGGACGAGGCTGCTGCCCTCTCCAACCGTATCGCGCCTGAGCACCTAGAGCTTTGCGTGGCTGATCCCTTGTCGCTTAGTCAGAAAACCATTCACGCAGGCGCAATCTTTCTGGGCCAGTACACTCCCGAAGCAATCGGGGACTACGTTGGCGGCCCAAACCATGTGTTGCCCACTGCGCGTTCAGCCCGCTTTTCTTCGGGTCTAAGTGTGATGGATTTCCTTAAGCGCACGACGCTTAGCCACATGACGCCCGAGGCTCTGCGGGCGATTGGTCCCGCGGCCGAGCAGTTGGCCAGTTCAGAAAGTCTTGAGGCGCACGGACTGTCTGTTACAGCTCGGCTGAAAAGATTGAACGATTGAACCCTCTATGGCTTGGGGGCGCTCTCTGCTTGCCGCCGCATCAGTTGGTTTGACGGGGCTTGAATCGCGCCTCTGATCTGCGGCGGTCTGGAACTGGGTGTCAGGCACCAAGATGTCGTAGTTGGAACGTGTGGCAACTCTTTGGATCGGACGTCGATTCAGCCTTCTGGAACACCTGTGTCTGAAATATACCGCGACCCGATCAACCGGTCTGTAGCGGTTCATGCAGATTTGTTTCGGCTGAAGCTATTGTAGAAGTCTGCCGACATCTAGGTTGACCCGGATATCTACGCACTGCGGCCACTGGAGACAAAGAGCCAGTATCTCTTTCCCCGCGGCAACCGCAGGAAATGGTGTGATGGAAATGGCAGCCGCTCGTGGAGAGCTTACTGCCGTTCCTCCACGGCTCATGGTTTCGCGGCCTGTTCGCAGAGATAGGCAACCTCAATAAAGGTGCTCTGGTCGAACATTTGTTGCAAAAGCACGGAATTGACCCAGCGGAGTATCCGATTTGCCCCATTCCCGCGTTGTCCAATTATTTTTGTTGCGATAAGCCTGATCCGACCTGAACGGACTGCACGCACATGACCCGCATTTCGCATATAGAACTGGACGACCGAAACCTGCCTCCGCCGACCCCTGAGATCGAGCAGGAGCGCAAGGTCGCGATCTATGACCTGTTGGAAGACAACTCGTTTGTCCTGCCCAAGCGTGAGGACAGGGCGGTGCCGGATGGCCCCTACCATGTGCAGTTGTCGATCCGCGACAAACGGCTGGTGTTCGACATCGCAACAGAGGCCGAGGAGAAAGCGGCCGAGTTCCATCTTTCGTTGGGACCGTTCAAGCAGGTGGTGAAGGATTACTTCCAGATTTGCGAAAGCTATTTCGACGCTGTTAAGTCCCTGCCGCCCAGTCAGATCGAAACCATCGACATGGCCCGGCGCGGCATCCATAACGAAGGCAGCCGGGTCCTGCAGGAGCGGCTGGAAGGGAAGGCCGAAGTTGATACCGACACGGCCCGCCGCTTGTTCACGCTGATCTGCGTGCTGCATTTTGGGGGGTGACGGGTGACGCCTCTGCCGCAGTCCATCCTGTTCTGTTGCGACCATAATTCGGTTCGGTCACCGATGGCCGAAGGCATCATGAAAAAGTTCTACGGCACTGGCACGTATGTCCAGTCCGCCGGGGTTCACAACGATCTGGAAATCGACGGTTTCTGCATCGCAGTGTGTCAGGAAATCGGAGTCGAGCTGTCCCGCCATCGCTCGCGTTCGTTCGATGAGATGCAGGAATGGGGCGATGACCTCAGCTCGTTTGACCTGATCGTCGCCCTGTCGCCCGCCAGCCAGCGCCGGGCGCTGGAACTAACGCGGATTTTCCACCTGGATGTCGATTATTGGCCAATAATGGACCCTACTGGACTGGGCGAGAGCCGGGAAGAAAAGCTACATCACTACCGACAGACCCGCGATCAGATCATCAAGCATCTGAAAGACCGCTGGGGCGAGCCTACGGAGTGATCATGAACGAGACCGTCAAAACCTATTTCGATGCCTTCAATGCAGGTGATGTCGAGGGCATGCTGGCTTGCCTGTCCGATGATGTGGCCCACCATGTGAACGAAGGCCAAATTCGTGTTGGCAAAGAAAAGTTCGCGGCCTTCTGCGCCCACATGAACCGCTGCTATCGTGAAAATCTGACCGATATCGTGGTGTTCGACGCCGAAGGCGGCACCCGCGCGGCGGCCGAGTTCACCGTGAACGGCACCTATCTGGAAACCGACGAAGGGTTGCCCGATGCGCACGGCCAGACCTATCATCTACCCGCCGGGTCGTTCTTTGACCTGAAGGACGGAAAAATCACCCGCGTTACGACCTTCTACAACCTCGCAGACTGGACCAAACAGGTCTCGAATGGCTGAGGTTACAGCCGTCCGCCCTCTGACCGGAGCGGCGCTTGAGGCTGCCCTGGACGACGTTGCCCGCCTGCGGATCGAGGTGTTTCGGGCGTGGCCGTACCTGTATGACGGCGATCTGGATTACGAACGGAAATACCTGCAATCCTACCGTGATAGCGATAAGGCCATCGTTGTGGGTGCCTTTGATGGCGATCGACTGATCGGCGCATCTACCGGTGCCTCTTTGACCGACCATTCCGAAGATTTTGCGGCGGCTTTTGAGGGCACAGGTCTGGACCTGTCGCAAATCTTCTATTGTGCGGAATCCGTTTTGCTGTCGGATTACCGGGGGCAGGGTGTTGGTCATAAGTTCTTCGATCTGCGTGAGGCGCATGCCCGTGTGCAGGGTTTCAAAAAATGCGCTTTCTGCGGGGTGCAGCGCCCGTCGGATCATCCGATGCGGCCCGGTAACTACCGACCGCTGGACGAGTTTTGGCGCGCGCGGGGATATGCGCCTCTGCCCAAAGCGATCGCTCAGTTTTCGTGGAAAGACATCGGGCAAGACGCTGAGACACCGAAGCCGCTGCAATTCTGGATCAGAGACTTGTAGACTAGCCCTGATATGCTTTTCGGGCGGCTGTGCAGCTGCGTATTCCGGTCAATCAGACGCTCACTGGCTTGATCAAGGTCCCTAAGTATTCCCTCGTTTGGCTATCCCAGTCGCCCGGATTTTCGCCGTGCGCGACTTGCGCATGAAGCTCCATTAGCTTCCAAACTTCTTCTTTCGTTTCTGCCACTACGCTCGCTGGGCAAGCCTCCATGCCTTCACAGTCGCGACAAGCATATGAAAACGCATTTGCCATAGTATTCCTCCTCCCATTCAGGAAATTATAGCAAAACTGAGGGCTTCCTCCGAATCCGGTGGTGCGGACGTGAGGCCGAACGCTCAATGCCCCTTACTTTTTCGCCCCAATGGGACCCGATTGTGGGTATGTCGCTGCGGTTGCAATGAGACTGTACAGATCGAGGCGCAACTGACTAAAGTCGCGCAAATTGGCCCAAAGGATCCGCCCGCAAATGAAAGTCGCAACCGCCGCCTATAACCTCGATTGGCTCGATAGCTGGGCACAGTATGAGGACAAGTTGGAACGCTGGGTCCGCGATGCGGTCGGGCAGGGGGCCGAGTTGCTGGTTTTTCCCGAATACGGCGCGATGGAATTGTCGACGCTGGATGGGGCTGAGGTTGCGGGCGATTTGGAGCGGTCAATCCACGCAGTATCCGACCGGATGGAAGATGTGCGCACCCTGCACCAGCGGCTGGCGCGGGAGTATAAGGCCTATATTCTGGGCGCGTCGGCCCCGGTTGTGGACGGTCCGGGCCGCCCGGTGAACCGAGCAGCGCTTTATACACCCGATGGCAGGCAGGATCATCAAGACAAACAGATCATGACCCGGTTCGAGCGCGAGGAATGGGACATCGCCCCCGGCGGCCCCCTCAAGCTGTTCGATACCGCGCTGGGTAAGATCGGCGTGCTGATCTGCTATGACAGCGAATTCCCCTTGCTGGGTCGCGCGCTGAGCGACGCGGACCTGATCCTTGTACCGTCCTGCACCGAGGCATTGTCCGGCTATTGGCGCGTGCGCATCGGTGCGATATCCAGAGCCTTGGAAAATCAATGTGTTACGGTGATGGCTTCCCTCGTGGGGAACAATGACTGGTCCGAAGCTGTGGACATGAACACCGGCACCGGCGGCATTTTTGGCCCGCCTGACAAGGGATTCCCCGCAACAGGTGTACTGGCAGAAGGTGCGCTAAATCAGCCCGGCTGGACCTTCGCGGAAATCGACCTTGACGCCATCGCGACGGTTCGTGCGGACGGCCATGTGCTGAACCGCAGCCATTGGGACGAGCAGACTTCCCGAGTCGAATCGGTCACATTATCCCGTCTTTAGTGATTCCGGCCTTGAAATAAGCCCAAAATAGGCTCATTTAGGCGCACATCCTCGCAGATTCTGCGAGTGCAACGTAATGATGGAGACAACATGGCCAAGGAAGATACGCTCGAATTTCCCGGTGTCGTGAAGGAACTCCTGCCTAATGCGACGTTTCGGGTCGAGCTGGAAAACGGCCATGAGATCATCGCACATACGGCAGGCAAGATGCGCAAGAACCGCATCCGTGTTCTGGCCGGCGACAAGGTTCAGGTCGAGATGACCCCCTATGATCTGACCAAAGGTCGGATCAACTACCGCTTCAAGTAACGCCCTACCCAATGGCGTTTATTTTAGGATCGGGCAGCCCAAGGCGGCTGGACCTGTTGGCCCAGCTTGGCGTGCAGCCCGATGCCATCCGCGCCCCAGATATCGACGAAACGCCCCTGAAGGGCGAATTGCCCGTCCCGTATTGCAACCGCATCACGCGGGCAAAAGTGCAGGCGGTTCAGGCGGATAGTGATGATATCACCCTCTGCGCCGATACCACGGTTGCGCTGGGGCGCCGGATATTGGGCAAGCCCGAGAACGCAGGGCAGGCGGCCGAATTTCTTCACGCTCTGTCCGGCCGCCGGCACCGGGTGATCACCTCGGTCGCGGTTCGGCGTGGCGAGCGCGTGCTACAGCGCGATGTGGTTTCTCAGGTCAAGGTCAAGCGCCTGTCCGACGTTGAGATCAACGCTTATCTGGCAACCGGCGATTGGCAGGGCAAGGCGGGTGCTTACGCGATTCAAGGACCAGCAGGCGCGTTCATTCCTTGGATTTCCGGTTCCTTCACAGGTATCGTTGGCTTGCCACTGTCTGAAACCGCCGCATTGCTGCAAGGCATCGGCTACCCCCTATATCGTGAGGCATCATGAAAGGCCGCACCATCGTATTGGACCACATCGACAACCGCGAAGCCGCGGCGTTGATGGTCGACGGAAAACTTGACGATTTCCTGATCGCAGGGGACGCGCCTGTGCCCGGAACAATATATCGCGCCCGCGCAGACCGTCCGGTCAAGGGGCAGGGCGGTATGTTCCTGACTACTCCGGACGGACCTGCTTTTTTGCGTCAGGTCAAAGGCTTGTCACCCGGTGCCTTGATGCTGGTTCAGGTGACCGGCTATGCCGAGCCGGGCAAGGCGCTACCGGTAACGGATCGGGTGCTGTTCAAAAGCCGCTATGCGATCGTGACGCCCGACGCTCCGGGGCTGAACATCTCGCGTTCTATCCGGGACGAGGATGAGCGTGACCGCCTTCTGGAAATCGCTCATGAGTGTATGGATGGCAGTTCCTACGGATTGATTCTGCGGTCGTGCTGTGTCGGGGAAGATGCAGGCGAGATCGCCGAGGACATCAACGCGATGTTGGCCAATGCAGATGAGGTCATAAACGATCCTGGGACCGAGCCGGAACTCCTGTTGGAGGGCGATGGGCCACATGTTCTTGCATGGCGCGACTGGACGGATCCGGCCGAGGTCGTGACGCAGGCTGGCGGCTTCGATACGCACGGGGTGCTTGACGCTCTGGACGTCGCCCAAGGGATTGCCGAGCCGTTGCCAGGAGGCGGTCATCTCTATATCCAACCAACCCGCGCCCTGGTCGCCGTAGATGTAAACACAGGGGCCGACACGTCGCTGGCGGCAGGAACCAAGGCCAACTTCGCCTGTGCCAAGGGGTTGGCCCGTGCGTTGCGCGTGCGTGGTCTGGGCGGGCAAATCACCTTGGATCTGGCCCCCATGCCCAAGAAAGATCGCCGCGGATTTGAATCGGCTCTGCGTGCGGCTTTCAAGACCGACCCGATTGAGACAACATTGGCGGGTTGGACCCCGCTTGGGCATTTCGAGCTACAGCGCAAACGGGGCCGAATCCCTCTGTCGGAGGTGTTGAAGTGAGCTGCCCGATCTGCGGAGAAGACACCGCTACGAAGTTTCGTCCGTTCTGTTCAAAACGTTGCGCGGATATTGATTTGGCCAAGTGGCTGAATGGCTCATATTCCGTTCCGTCCCAACGCGAAGAGGATGTCGAAACGGACATGCCGTCAGAAGATAAAGGGCTGCAACGTCCACATTGAAAAAATGTGAAAAAGGCTCTGGACACTGCCAGTGGCAAGTCATAGAACGCCCCCACCCAACGGCAGTCGCCGTTCCCGTGCCCGGGTAGCTCAGGGGTAGAGCAGTGGATTGAAAATCCTCGTGTCGGTGGTTCGATTCCGCCCCCGGGCACCATAAACATAATAATATCAGTAACTTACAGTGCGCTGGGGCCCGCGACGCTTTTTCGGGCGAAAATGGGTCCCGCATGGGTCCCAAACGGGCATTAACGGCGGATCCCGAGCGACAGCGTGGCTTAGCGTTGACTATTTACTCTAACATGTAATGCTGTTCCGACTTGGCCAGGCAATGCTGTGCGTGGCAAAGCAGGGCAGTGCTCGGAGTGGCACGGCTTGGCAAGGCAAGCAAAATACCACGACATCAGGTGCCCTCGGCCCAGGTCGTTTCTCACAGAGGAGCAATGACCGTGACCGAACGCGCGGACAATCTAGATGCCATGGCAGCAATGGCAGCGCCGTATCTGCTGGATGACCGGGAGCATATAGTAGCCGCCATCGAAGTTTACATGGACCGCATGCTGAACCGATAGGTTTTGCTAAGGAATTGGAAGGTCGGGCTGCACACGCGCGCATCTCGCGGCGTCCATCGGAAAAGCAGTCACTCAAGTAATTTGCGGCGATCGTCCTGATAGAGCCCAAAGCAGAAACGCCAAGCGATTTCGCAGAAAAACCTGCTTGCACCAAAAATCAGTGGTCAACAATTCTACCCCGTTTCCGAGGATCGCGCCCAGAGATTGATTTCCTCTTCCGAACTGACCTCGTTAATCTTGGCGAGTTCCGCTTCGGTAAATTCCAAATTCTGGACCGCACCTACGGAATCCACGATCTGCTCAGGTCGCGAAGCGCCAATAAGGGCTGTCGTAATCCGGCCACCTCTCAGCACCCAAGCAAGCGCCATCTGAGCTAATGATTGACCGCGAGAGGCCGCTATGTCGTTTAGAGCCCTGACACTCGTCAGTGAACGTTCGTTGATCATGCCGTCCAATAGAGACTTGCCTTTAGTTGCACGACTGTCTTCGGGAATGCCGTTCAGATACTTCGATGTCAAAATACCCTGGGCAAGTGGCGTGAACGCAATCGATCCCACGTTCAATTCGTCAAGTGTATCCAACAGCCCGTCCCGCTCAACCCAGCGGTTGAATAGGTTATACGACGGCTGATGAATCACGCACGGCGTGCCAAGGTCTTTCAAGATGGCCAGCGCTTCGCGCGTTCGTTGCGAGTTGTAGCTTGAAATTCCGACGTAAAGCGCGCGCCCAAAGCGCACTATATAGTCTAGTGCTCCCATAGTTTCTTCCAGAGGGGTATCTGGATCATAGCGGTGGGAATAAAAGATATCGGCGTATATGCCGCTTTGTCCAAAGTACGTACCCAATCTGACGGTGGAACTCGTGCTAATTCGCCAAAAACATTTGTGCCTTCAAATATCCAAGGGCTTCTATCAACAGACTCAACGTTTTCATCCCAGAAATAACCAGCCTCTGCGATTGCTGGTTGTGTAGAAGCCGAAAATACCGCACCGGAGACCAAAAGAGCGATAGCAATGGCCGAGGTCACTAACAGCTTGTTTGCATTACTTTTCATATTCAGAGATATCCGCCCGACTAGATAATTTCTAAGCTATCCAGCCATGCTTCAGCTCTGGTGTCTAGCCCGTTGTGTTTGGGCCGGTACTGCCAGGCGACCGCGAACTAGGCTTTGATAGGACAGCTTTGTGGTTGCAAGCGACGGATGGAAGATACTGTGCGTTAGTCGCCTTGAGCAGTGCCCGCTTCGTTCGCATCTCGGAGGATGTAAAGCTAGTAGTGAAGGTCCGCTTCGGTGTGAGACCAGTCATCAGAAAGCGATGAGCATAAGGCGGCTTTGTCCGCATAGGGGTCGTTCATACCAAGTGCAGCGAATGACCGAGTTGAGCCCAGAGTGACCAATGCTGCAAAAACCACTAAGGTCAGCTAAGCACCGATAGCCGATATCAATTGCAGTTTAAACTGAGATAGCGCGCAAGGTCATTGCACGCGCACCATTCCCAGCTAAATCTGATTACAATTCCACAACGACTTTTCCGACTGCAGCTCCATTTGTCAGGTGCGCATAGGCGGCACCGACATTCGTCCACCCAAACGCCTGTTCGTCAACAATCGGTTTGAGCCCGCCGGCGTCTGCCAGTTCCGCTAGTGTCCGCAAGATGTCCCCATGGGTTTGCCGTTCGACATCGTGCATCATCGGGATCAACATGAAAACGACATGCAGAGACAGACCTTTGAAATGCGCGGGCGTCAAATCAATCTCGACCATCGCAACCGTTGAAGCGACTTGACCATTGAGTTTCGCCGCTTCGAACGAGTTCGTCATATTCGGTCCACCCACGCTGTCAAACACCACGTCGAAGCCTACACCATCGGTGTGCTCAGCCACGTAGTCCTCAACCTTTTGCGTTGTGAAGTCCAAGGGACGCGCACCGATACTCTCGATCAGGGCCATCTGATCTGCGCCACGACCTGTCGCCGAAACGGTGGCGCCGAGGTGTCGGGCGATCTGAACGGCGACATGACCAACACCACCGGCGCCGCCTTGGACGAGTACGGTTTGCCCTTGGCCAACATCGGCGCGCGTCAATCCTTCGTATGCGGTGATGCCAACGAGAGGCAGCGCTGCGGCTTCTCGCATGCTCAGCGTCTTAGGTTTGTGGGCAATCAGGCGGGCATCCGCATTAATGTACTCTGCCAAAGAGCCCGGCAAGTCCATTAAGCCTCCGGCACAGCCATACACCTCATCGCCCTTGGCAAAACCCGTCACACCTTCGCCAATTGCGACGACTGTGCCAGCAAAGTCCATGCCGAGCACCGCGGGTAGTGCGGGGGAAAGGGGTAGGTCAGCGCCCATGCTTCGGATCATTGTGTCGACCGTGTTGACGCTGGCGGCGGCTACTTTGACGATCACGTGTCCAGAAGTCGCGACCGGGTCGGGCATATCTACAATCTCGAACGGCGCACTTGGCCCGTATGAATTTAGAACCATTGCTTTCATTGGTTTGTTCCTTTTTGTGACGTAATATCAGGGGCACGTTGCAACAACGCACGTCTGACGAGATCGATGTATTGGGGGGAAAGTCAGTTGATGTCCTGCACCTGCATCACCAGATCGCCCCATTTGCGCTGGTTCTCGATGTCGTGCTGTAACCCTTGTTCATCCGCGATGGTGAAACGTTTGACCGCCGGGGTTTTGCTGGTGGCCTGATAGAGCCAATAAGCCTCGGCTTTCAGCGCCTCATCAATGGGTTTGTCGATTGATTCGTAGACCATCTTCTTGCAGGCATTGATCGACTCAGCTGGAAATTTTGCAATCCGTTCGGCCAGTGCGGTTACATATGGGCCAATTTCGTCCGGCTCCAACGCCTTATTGATGGTGCCCAAACGCTCTGCATCATCCGCGTCATAGTCCTGCGCGCTCAGGATGATCTCAAGTGCTTTTCCAAGACCGGTCTGGCGCGCCATGCGAGAGGCGCCACCGCCGCAGGGTAAGATGCCCAAGCCGACCTCCATCTGCATGAACTTGTACTTTCCTCGCGCGGCAAAGCGCATGTCGAGCGCCAACGCCAATTCGTGTCCGCCACCGCGTGCATACCCTTCCAGTTTTGCGATGGTGGCCTGCGGCACCTTGCTGATCCGTTCGCAAACCGATTGCAGGTCCAAAAGCTGTGCATCGTCGCGAGATACCGCCTCGGTCGACATATCCTTGAGAAGCTCAGTGTCGTAGTGGCAGACCCAGATTTCCGGATTGGCGGATTGGAAGATTACGACCTTGGTTTCGCGGTCACGCTCCAACCGCATTGCCAGGCTGTTGAGATCGGCTAGCATTGCCTGGCCTTGCACGTTCACGGAGCCAAAGTTGAACGTCACGGTGGCGATGCCGAATTCAACGTCTACGTCAAAGGTTTGAAAGTTCTCGTATTTCATCAGGCAGTCCTTTCTTGGGCCTCGACGCGGCATGCGTGAGGGGTGTCGGAGAGTTAAAGGTGGAAGTGTGGGGCGCTTTCGCGCCGCGAGGGTTAGTCAGTCCGGCCAATCAAGTCCCTGATCGTGGTCATGACGTCGGCAACATGATCTTTGTCCCGTGCTGCGGCATGCGGATTTGCGAAAGCACCAATATCATTGTCAAAATAGGCACCTGACGCATCGGTGAACCTCTCGCCTAGCGCCGCTTCAATCAGGATATCGACGCCAATGCTCATGTCGTTGCCGGAAACGCCAAAGCCTTCTTTCACCATCTTTGAGGCCAAAAGTGATCCGGGATTTACAGCAACGATAACCGGTGTTTCGGCTCGCGACTTGGCCCAATCCTGAGTCCAGATGGTGATAGCTAATTTGCTTTGGGCATAAGCTTCCATATCCGCAAGCGGCACATTGCCTTGCATGGCTTTGATGTTTACCGGGGCTTGCGCTGCCGATGACAGGTTCACAACGCGACCGTCAGCGGGAATGATCGGCAGCAGCAATTCGGTCAGCAGATAAGGTGCGAGCGTGTTCACGACAAAACGGATGTCCTGCCCATTCTCAAGGACGGAACTCGGGGCTTTCAAAACACCTGCGTTGTTGATCAACACATCCAGTTTGTCATGCTTGGCCCGTACGCTTTCGGCTAGATCTCGCACCGCGGACAGATCGCTTAGATCGGCGACATAGGTTTCGACATTACCGCCGACTGCGGCAGCAGCACTCTCCAATTTAGATACGCTACGACCATGCAAGAGCAATTTGTGCCCGGCGGCTGCTAGCTTCTTTGCCGTGAGCAAGCCAATGCCGTCCGTTGAACCTGTAATGAGAATAATCTTGGTCATTGGTCTGATCCTTTAAGAAAAGTCAGGCAGCAAAGTATCCGCCAAGTGTTCGAGGGTCGCCTCGATAGGCGCTTGATTGAACCTAAGGTTCAGTGCGACGTGATTGACCCCAAGCATTTCAATCTCGCGCAGATAGCTGCGAAGGAAGCCAGTGCCAGATTGAAACCCAAGATGGATCGGGCGAGGAGGGGCAGCTGGATTGGCAACGACATCGACGTAAAGCGATTGCATGACCGGCTTGTCCGATTGGCCCGCGGCCTTCACCCGTCGCCGGTAATCCGCGATGACCTGCCCCTGAGCTGCGGCGTTGCGCGGATAGGTCATCCAGCCGTCGCCGTTCTGTGCCACCCAATCGGGCGTTTGCTGGCTACCACCGGTAATGAGCATCGGCAGGCGGGCTCCATGCGGTTTTGGCAATAGGTCAATCCCACCATACAGCGTGCCCTGAGCGCTTTCATGCTTGGGATAGTCCGATCCAACAGCGCGGATGTAGCCAACGCTGTCGCGGAAACGTTCATCCCTGTCATCATAGCTCTGGTTCATCGCCGGGTACTCCTCGGGGCGGTCGCCCGAAGCTACACCCAACAACAACCGTCCACCCGACAGCACATCTGCGGTCGCCGCTGCCTTGGCCACATGTGCCGGGTGGCGCAATGGTAGAATTACACTCGACGTTCCAAGCGCAATCCGGTCTGTCGCCGTTGCAAGTGCACCCAGATAAACAAAGGGATCGAATACCTGTCCGGGATCACCAAAGCTTGGAACATTAAACGGTACGTCCCGCAGCCACAGTGCTGCAAACCCAAGTTCCTCTGCCCTCTGAGCCGCTTCCAGATGTTCCCGCAGCGTCGGCTTTGCGCCGACTGCGTATGCTTCAAGCGGTAACACAAGGCCTACGCTTAGACGCCGCGGGCGAAACACCCGGTTGTAGGCCACGTTGATTTGGGCAAACTCAGTCGGCTGCGTTTCATCCAACATGTCAGGACCCCCTTAATAGCGCACCAAAGTGCGGCTCTCGATGCTCTTGCGAATGGTAGTGACATTTGGATCCTCGACCATATCCAGCGCGCTATGCGCAATCGATGGAAGGCCGCGATTGTCGTAGATGTTAAAGATCGCGACCTCATCTGGCGTCATCTTGGGTTGATAGATCCACTCATGTTCGGGGTTTCCCACCAGCCCCATGATTTGCCCTTTGCGTTCGGGGTAGATCAGGTCCAGCAGGATCCAGTCAGACGGATCAACCGATGATGGGCGAACAAAGCCAAGGGGTGCTGAATTGATAGGATGACCCACAGGGCGCCACACATTGACAAAAGCATAGTGACCTTGCGCCCATTCCGCTGCGGTTTCGGCGCCCAACAGGTCGACAAGCCGCTGTTCGGCTCCGTCCTTGCTATAGTCATTGTGGACGTTGCGCGCGGGTTTGCGTGTCGCACCAGGATCATCGGTGCGAACGGTATGATCAAAAACCACAACATCGCACACACTCAGCCTGTCCAATAGCATTGATGTCAGTTCTGCATCGTATGTTGGTTTCCAAGCATCCCTGGCAAAGTCTTGGACTTGCGTTTTCAGCGGCATGAATTCGACAGCATCGAACGCAAATGTAACTGTGTTGGTCGTAGCGCGGGTATCTTCTAACGTAACGGCTGTGGAGACCAGTTCGGGGGCAACCAGATTACCGGAAATCCCGCCTGCATCTAGTTCAAAGGCTTGCCGGTATGGCTTGTGAACGTGGTAGTTGACTGTGGCTATCCGCGTCATTTGCGCCTCCTTCCTACGCTTTGTTGCATCGGTGAAAGGGATTTAACGCCAATCCATTTGCATATAAACTGCCCATCCATGGATTGATAATTCGGGTTTTCGATATAATGGGACTTGATACAGATGCGCTGCGATTGTTTGTAGCAGCAGCGGAAATGCTGAACATAAGCGCTGCTGGGCGCGCACTGGGTATGGCTCCAGCGGTCTCGAGCGCAAAGCTCGCCAAGTTGGAGCAGAACCTGGCTTCCGAGCTTTTGCATCGCACAACGCGCAAAGTGTCACTGTCCGTCGAAGGTGCCGATTTCCTGCCTTTTGCCCGAGAGATCATCGCACAGGAGGAAGCGGCGCTTACGGCCTTGGGCAAGCAAACAACCGCCATCCGAGGCACATTGCGCTTCGCTGCGCCTAGCACTTTTGCACAGCGATACATCGCACCGATCTTGCCTAAATTTCTTCAGCAACACCCCGACCTCACACTCGATTTACGTCTGTCAGATGTTCAGTTCGATCTTATCGAAGGGAGTTATGACTTAGCACTGAGGAACGCGCCGCTAGTGGACACCAGCTTGAAAGGTCGGAAACTGGCAGATGACCAGCGCGTTCTATGTGCCGCGCCGCATTATCTCGACAAACACGGCATCCCCAAAACTCCCAGCGATCTAACAAACCACCACTTAATTGCTTTCCAAAATCGCCAACCACGCCTGCTTACAGGACCTGCCGGCAAGGATGCGGTTTTCGATCCCGCATCCGCCAAGGGTCAATTGATTATCGATGACGGCCAAAGCCAGGTCTGTGCAACGCTGGCCGGGGCCGGTATTTCTCTGAACGCTCTGTGGAGTGTGCATGAACACCTGAAGTCAGGCCGGTTAACCCAAGTTCTGCCTAACTTTGTGGCCAAAGAAGATAATGTTCTTTGGCTTATCTATCCCAAGTCCAATGTATTATCCCCTAAAGTGCGGGTGTTCATGGATTTTCTGATCGCAGAGATTGGGGCAAAACCACCTTGGGAAACATGAGCGCAAAACAGGTCAAGTGCGCTTTCAGACATCCTGAAGCCAAGGTCGGGAACAGGCGCTAAGCAGACGTGCCTTGTCCAATCACAAATGTCTGGTTTGTCCGCACAGCGGTCGCTCGCGACATTTCGGCGAATGTCTACTTCGAGCCCAAATCGGCCTTTCGTTTAAATGGATCAAACGTTTTGAAAGTGCACGAGTTCTGTGCGTTAGCATTGTGGCCTTACTCAAGCGAATAGCTGACGCAAAATTCTTGAAAAACCCTTTGAAATTGCTGGGCTGTTGAAAGTCAGCTTTGGGCTGAGGTCGGTCAATGTAATCACCGTATCCGGCGAGCCGCATTCCGGGCATCGTGCCTGGACGTCATCGTTGAACATATCGCTACCTCTCCTTCGTTTATCGATTGCCAGAACCGGGTCCGCCCGCCAGCATTGCTGATTGGCGCATCCGCTTGAACTCGTCTAGGGTGACGGTTCCGCTGCTGACATCGATACCTTTTGGAATCCGCGCTCTTTTGTGGCCGATCGCGCGAACGCTGCCCCTTGTGATCTCCAGACAGGTCGACTCGTAGCATGTCAGCCCGCTTGAGTTGATTTGGATGACGGTCTGACCGTTCGCGTCGGTGACCAACGGAGCTTGGGGAGGTGGGCTGCACGCTGAAACCAGCAATGCGAACCCAGAATAAATCCATCTGTTCATACGAAGTTCCCTTTTTCTCTAAAATAGGCTGGCGGCTGTTCAGTCAAATCTGTCAGGTGTCAGCTTTTATCGCATAGAAGACGCTCACGAAATATCATCGCATGACCGTATCGAGCCCGCTTTGACCGATGATGCGCGATGCCCCAATGACAGCAATGCGCAGAAAGCCACTTTGCAAAGTCGTGGTATTTGGCAATAAACCGACATCAAACTTGATCCGGGGAACTCCGACCGCAGCACTAATCTCGATCGGCCAGAACCAAGCTATGAAAGCTTAGTATCTAACTTGGTCGGTTGGGAAAGCGACGTTTTTTGCGATCAGCCAACCCGTCTAATCAAACCAAAATTTCAAGACTTGCGTCCGGGAATCGGGACAGCACCAAGTCGATCCGTTCGGCTGGAATCATACACAATGTAGTGGAAAGCCCATCTGCCATCGCAGCGGTCGGGGAAGAGACTGAAACTGCATCGTGAAACACCAGAAGGGACCTTGGATCAAAGATATGGCCGGCCCTGTCCTTCAGGTGCATCGCGCCAGGAACCGAAGTGGCCACGGCGCGGTTGTGCAGTTCTATACTGGTCAGCACAACGTCATTTGGGCCGGCCAGCCCGACCTGCCAAGCGGCACCGTCAATGCGGCTGCCCAGTCCGGCAATTTCGCCCATGTTCACCAACACATTCTGCAAACCGAACGACCGTAACAGCTTGGCGATGTGATCCGTTATTTCACCTTGTGCAATGCCATTCAGAGTTATTGCGGCGATACCGGGGACAGGCAATTGGATTTCGTTTCTTTTCACTATCACCTTCTGCCAACCAACTGCTTCATGGGCCGTTTGCAACTCCAATTCACCAGATCCATTTGCGAGCGCGCTCCACAAAGGTTGAATTGTCGGATCAAACGCGCCTTCCGATACGTCGTTAAGAACGGCACAGAGGCTAAGCAGGCCCAACAGCTCGGACGAAGGGTGTCTCAGCAGTCCAGACGCGTTTAGGCGGTTCAATTCAGACTCGGGCCGATAAAGGCTAAAGATCGCCTCTAATCGATCCAGCTCGGCTTCAACTGCAGCAAAGATCGGGGCGGCGTCGGTGTTGGTCATACCTTCAAGCCGCAAGCTGGCTGGAGCACCCAATGCACTGCCGCGCCAATGTGCTACGGTACTAGCTGTCGCAGGCATGGCGGCGCAGGCGGCTGAGATCGTCAGGAAACGGCGACGTGTGAGAACGGTCATGCGGGGGTCTCCAGTTGCAGATCCAGATCGACGGGACCCAGAACCTCAGTATCTGGGATACCGGACAGCGGCAGCGCCTTGCCACCGTAATCCGCGATGAAGGCTTCGGCCGCCACGGGATTGCCAAAGGGCACCACTTCGCGCGCGCCCATGCCCCCGGCGACATTTGCGCCGACGACAAAGCTGGCGACGTTTGCGTCAATCCAGTTGGAAATCCCTGGTTGCCGCCAACTGGACGCGACGCTCATGTCGCTGACGTAAACGGCGGTGATCTTGGCATCGCGTTCGGGGCTTTTCAGATAGGCCAGCATGTCGCGCACCTGAGCGAAAAACAGCGGCGTGGGGTAGCCTTCCAGATGGATTTGCCCCTTTGGTCCGCCGTGTTCGGCGATACTCATCTGGCAGAAAAAGCTAAGCGCATCCGGGGTCAAATCGACCGGGTCAGGTGCCTCGGCGACTTCTTCCTTACAGGCGCTCAACGCGATCAGCGCGATCAGGGCAAGGCGTTTCATGGCTCAACTTTCCGGAAAGCAAGCCGCGCTAGGGCAAAGCCCAGCATCGGCCAGATCAGCAGCGACGCGGGCGCAGCCCAGACGGGCAGGGCCTGTACGGCTCCGGTCATGCCGGACGCCATCGCAACGCCCTCGGTCGCGGCAATGTTCCACAGACGGAATGCGTCGGCCGGGTTGGCAACCATCACCCACGGAAAGACGGATTGGGTGAATGTGCCGCCCTCATCCATGACGACGGCTCCCAACAAGCCCAGATCATAGAGGACGACAAAGACCAGCCAGAGCCCGGCCGACAGACCTGCCGCCGCTGTTGCGCCCCTCGCCAGGGCGGACAGTAGGTATCCCAGCGCCAAAAACACGGCACCCAACAGGATGGACGTGAGGATGAGACGGACCAATGCCATCAGGCTTTCAGGCCCAGCGCCGCCGAACCACGCGGCAATCGCGCCGGCGGTGCCGAAACCAACGGTCATGGCAAAGGCCAGCGCGGCGAGGTGGGCGGTGAACTTGCCCAACAGGATTTCTCCGCGCCCGGCGGGGTAGGACAGCAGCAGCGACAGGCTGCCCCGGTCCACATCGCCCGCGATGGCGTCGAAGGAAATCATTAGCGCCAAAAGAGGAGCGAGGTAGACCGACAGCGTGGTCATCGAGGCGACCGAGACGGTCAGCATATCGACTCCTAGCGTGCCGGTGGGCGCGCTGCCTGCAAATGTCAGCGCCAAAGCGAACAGCACCATGATCAGCGTGGCAACCACCAGCCAGCGGTTGCGGCGCAGGATTAGCATCTCGGTGCGGGTGATGGCGAGGAAGCGGGTCATTGCAAATCCTCCTTTGCGTAGTGGCGATAGAGGTCTTCCAACTTGGGCGGGGTCATTTCCACATCCGAGACCGCGTCGCCCAACCCGGCGATGCGGCGAAGGGCCTCCATCTTGTCATCTGGGGTGCAGAGCAGTTCGACCGACGAACCGTTGATCCGGTTGCCGCCCAATTCGGCGGCAAGCGCTTCGGGGTTGGCACTGGCGCGGACCTGCAGGCGGATCGGCAGGCCAGCCAGCGCGGATAGGTTAGTCAGCGTGTCATTGGCGACCATCCGGCCCTTGCGCATTATGGCGATGCGGTCAGTGCGGGCCTCAACCTCGGTCAGGGCGTGGGACGCAATCAGAATGGCGGTACCTTGCCCGGCCAAGTCGTCGATGATGGCATAGAGATCCTGCCGCGAGATCGGGTCCAATCCGCTGGTCGGCTCGTCCAACAGCGCCACTTTCGGCTGCCCAAGCAGAACCTGCGCCAGACCCAGACGTTGCCGCATGCCTTTAGAATAAGCGCCGATCCGGCGGTCCAAAGCGTCGCTCAAGCCAACGCGCTCCAACAGGCCGAGCACATCGGTTTTTACACCCGAAAGCTGCGCAAACAGGGTCAGTTGTTCGCGTCCGGTCAGGGCCGGGTGAAACGACACTGCTTCGGGCAGATACGCTGTCTCGCGCCGCGCTTGAGCGCTGCCTGGAGTGGTGTCTCCGATCCGAATGGCTCCGCCGTTGATTGGCGTAAGGCCGAGAATGGATTTGATCAGCGTCGACTTGCCCGCGCCGTTATGGCCTAGCAGCGCTACGCGCTGGCCGGGGGCAAGAGACAGGGTGATATCGTCGAGAACGCGGGTTTTGCCCTGGTTCTTGAAAACATGGTCAATCGTCAGGGCCTTATCCATCATGAGGCACCATTTTTATAGCTGGGGGTTCAGAGGCTTGCATCAATGGGTTGCTGTCCATCACACCGCCCGGCAATAGAGCCGGGAAAGCGGATTGCGACCAGCGCACCAGCTGCACGGCGGGGGAGCCGAGCAGAAGTTTGGCTGCGGGTTGGGTCCACAGCACATGGTCCATCGAGTCATTGGGGCGATAGGGGGAATCTGCGATGCCGTTGGCATCCACATCATATGCGGCAAAATCGGACCAGTAGTTGCCGCGTCCGTCTTCGGACCACTCGACCCATTTGGTCGAGACGTATTTGACCTGCGTCCGGTTCCCGATGAATGAGTTGCCGACGATTCGGTTACGCTCGCTGCCAGCGGTAAAATGTATGCCGATGCCGCATCCCTGGAACCAGTTGTCGGTGAATTCGTTCTTGTTCGAATTATAGATGAAAGTACATTTCTCTTTCGCGCCCTTTACAACGTTTCTTGAGATTACACTCTTGTTGGCATAGTTCAGCATCACGCCATGCTCGCGGTCGCCAATTGACACATTGCCGGTGACCTTCACGTTGGACGTAAACATGACAGCATAGCCCAGATCATTGCCGATCGAGACATTGTCGCTAACCACCGAGTCGTCGGCATACATGTAGTGCACGGCAAAGCGCAGATCGCGGAACAGATTGCCGGTGAAGATGTTCTTTCTGGACGAGTTCACAAAGATCCCGTCACGGCCATAGCGGATATCGTTGCCTTCAACCACAGCCCCCGGCGCGTTCCAGACATAGACGCCATTGCCACGGTCATTCACCCGCCGGTCTTGCCGCCCTTCAATCCGGTTGCCGCGCACGATACTGTCTTTTGCACCGTGGATGTCGATGCCGTAGAGATTGCCCAGCAGCACGTTATCCTCGACCACCGGCGCTTTGGCCGTCTTGGTCAGTTGGATGCCGCTGTCGATCCCGTCATGGTTCGAGCCTGAGCCGATCACTGTCAGCCCGCGCAGGGTCACGCCGGGCCCGGTCACGGTGATGACGCTGCCCTCACCTTGTCCGTCAATGGTGGCCTGTCCCAGCCCGTCGAGGGTAACGGGCCGGTCCAGAACCAGCGTTTCAGTGTAAACGCCAGGGCTCAGGCGGAGGGTGTCCCCATCCGCCGCCTGCGCCAGTATCTCGTTGATGGCCCCCGCCCGATTGGGCACATTCCAGTCCGCCGCCCAAAGGGGCGAGCCGAGCAGGAGCGGTATGAGCAGGGACCAACGCATGTTTACGCGCTCCGCGGCTCAACGAACATCCGGCCGCGCATTTCCATGTGCAGCGCGTGGCAGAACCACTGGCAATAGAACCAATGCACGCCCGGACGATCAGCGATGAACGTGACCGAGGCGGTGGCCTGCGGCGCTACCTCCATCGCGATGCCGAAGTTCGACAGGCAGAAGCCGTGGGTCACGTCGTCCACGTCATCCAGGTTAGTGACGTAAACAGTGACTTCATCGCCTTGCTTGACGGTGAACTTCTCTATGCTGAACACAGGCGCGACCGAGGTCATGTAGACCCGCACCTTGTTGCCATCGCGGATCGGCTCATCCGCGCCATAGTCTAGATCGACGCCATCGGCTTCGGCCTGTTTGCGCGCATCTTCCCACATCGGGTCGTTGCGATCCCAGACATTGACCGGGTTCACCTTGGATCGGTGCACAAGGATCGAGTCATGCGGCTCGGCAAAGGTCGGGCCGTCATGAACCACCCTCATCTTATCCCCCGAGATGTCGATCAACTGCTCGTTTTCAGGCTTCAACGGGCCCACGTTCAGGAAGCGGTCTTTCGAGAACTTGTTCATCGAAATCAGCCACTTGCCGTCAGCCTCGGCGGTTTCACCCATCGAGGTCGAGTTGTGACCGGGCTGATAATGCACGTCCACCTTGTCGAGGATCGGATCAACGTCTGCGCCACCATAAGCTTCGATCGCTTTGGCGATGTCCCATTTCACCACCTGGCTGTCCAAGAAAAGGGTGGTGTAGGCGTTGCCCTTGCCATCGAACGCAGTGTGAAGCGGGCCAAGGCCCAACTGCGGTTCGGCCACGATGGCAGAACGCGGATCAGCGTTGTCGGTAAACAGCGCGCCGACCTTCTCAACGTCGATCACGGACACGGTCGGCGACAGTTTACCGTTGATCATGATATGTTTCTTGTCGGGCGCTGCGTTCACACCGTGCGGCGAGTTCGGGATCGGGATGTAGCGGGTCAGGTTGCCACCTGCCTCTTTGCGGCCATCCACGACTTTGACGCCGTTCAGTTCCTGATAGCTGCCTGCGGCGATCGCGTCTTCGATGCCTTTGAGGTTGAACACGACCACATGGTCCAGTTCATTCTCGGTCATCTCGGCCAGGTTCATGCCCATTTCCGAGTTATATGAGGTCGAGAATGCGTATTTGCCCTGATAGTCACAGTCGGTGTTGTCGAGGTTGCCCGACACCATTACCTGCCACGCAATCTCCATCGTATCACCGTCGATGGCGGTGAAAATGTTCACATATTGCGACGGATCGTCGAGGATCTGGCCGTCATTCACCAGCGGTGCTTCGTGCTCACCATTCGCAAAGATATAGCCGGTGCGCGGATATTTCTGCGGACGCAAACCGTGAATGTCATGCGCGTTCGGGATCTCGATGATCTTGTCGCATTTCATCACGTCGCAGCGCACACGGGCCACGCGGGTGTTGGCCTTGTCGTTCATGAACAGATAGCGGCCATCATAGGTGCCATCGGTGAAGGACATGTGCGGGTGGTGCAGGTCGCCATTGTCATAGGTGACCTTGCCGTTTGCGGCCAGAAACTCCTTGGTTTCCGGCAGCAGGCCTTCGGTTAGAACCTTCAGCGACTCATTGGTCTGGCCCCAGCCAGTGGCCGAGCAGCGGTTGAACACAGGTACCCGCATCAGTTCCCGCATCGAGGGCACGCCCAGAATGCGCAGCTCACCGGTCTGGCCCGAGGACCAGAAGCCGTAATATTCGTCCAGCTCACCCGGCTCCAGATGCGCATTTGCGGCAGCGCTTGCCTCGCGCGCGGTCATCAAGGTCGAGCTGAGCCCGGTCCCGGCCAGAACGGCACCGGTGGCAGTGGCCCCCAGCATTCCGCGGCGCGTGATGTTCAGTTTGTTTTCAGTATCCGACATAATCTTCCCTCCTTTTTAGGAAGCGGTTTGCGGTTTGGCGTTTGGATGGTTCGCCGGTGGTTGTCCGAGTGGGGTCTTCATCTGGACCGACCCTGTCTTGGCCCGCCGTTTCATCTGGCGGATAACGACGGGACATTTGTCCTCGGACTGGTAGAGCACCTGACAATGCAGGCAGGTGACGCACTCGTTCGGATTGATCTCGCCGGTGGGGTGGATGGCCTGAACGGGGCATTCGTTGGCGCAGGTCTGACAAGGGGTGCCGCAATCCTTGTAGCGGCGCAACCAGTCGAACATGCGGATACGGGCGGGGATCGCCAGCGCTCCGCCCAGCGGGCAGAGATAGCGGCAGTAGAACCGTTCAATGAACAGCCCGATCCCCAGAAGGGCCAGCGCGAAGACCACAAAAGGCCAGTCGCGTATGAATTTCAGGATGATCGCGGTCTTGAACGGTTCGACCTCGGCATATTTTTCGGCCAACGGGATCGAAACGAAGCTGATGCCGAAGAGTACGAGGAAGATCATGTATTTCGCGGGCCAAAGCCGCTCGTTCAAACCCCAGGGCAGCGTCCATTGCGGCACCTTGAAGGCGCGAGCAATCTTGTTGGTCAGCTCCTGCAGCGCACCGAACGGGCACAACCAGCCGCAATAGGCACCGCGACCCCAAAACAGCAGCGCGGCCGCTACGGCGAACCACTGAATGAAGACCAGCGGGTCAAGCAGAAAGGCATCCCACGAGAAGCCGGTGCGCAGGCTGCCGGCCAATGCCATCAGGTTCACCACACTGAGCTGCGCGTTGGCGTACCAGCCGATGAAGAACAGAGTCACCGTCAGGAAGCCGATGCGGAACCAGTAGAAAACCCGCGCATTCATCGTGGCGTGGAACTGGAAGAAGAAGGTGGCCGTCAGTACCAGCAGCATCACGCCCAGAACCGCGATCTCAAACACGCGGTCTTTCCAGATACGTTGCCACAGGACGGCCTTGGCAGCGGCTTCATCGGTTGCGTCATCCACGACCGTAGGCGCTGTGACCGGCAGTAGATAGTGTTCGGGCAGCATGTAGCCCAAATCGAAGGTCAAAAAGGTTTTCTCAACCGCTCCCACCGCACGCTGTACTAGCAGTTGCAAGCGGAACGGCTCTGCCGGATCGAACTCGGCATCGGCGGGGATTTTGAAGATATCCAATTCGGTGAAGCTGGGCGCGTCCGGCGCAGCCACTTCTCCTAGGCGGCGTTGTTGCTTGTCAAAGAACCGCACCGAACTGTCGCCCTGGATCAACTGGATCCGGTCGAAAATACCCCCGCGAACATAGCCCGAGCCTTTGAAACTATAGGCTCCGCGCCCGAGCACCAGAACGGCTTGTTCGCCTTCGTCCAACCAGTCCACAAGGTTCTGAAACTCGGCCTCTCCCAGTAGCGACTTGCCGATGGATGGGACCGAGACAAGCGCCATGTGCATGTCGATGAACGTCTCGTCGAGTTCGCCCGGCTCAGGCCGACTGATAGCGCGCTGATCGCCCGTGGCCTCGAATGCAGTATTCACCTGTCCGATATCCAGCGTCAGTCGCCGTACCGAGCCGTCGCCGGATAGGGTGGTCCAGTCATAGACCGCGCCCTGCGCCAGATCGACTTCGCGCTTCGGCCCGTCAGCCTGTAGCGGAGATAAATCTCCCAGACCCAGCGCCCGCGCCACTTTGATCCCGCCACGTACGAGGCTGTCGTCGATCACCATGATCGTGACTGTTGCGCCCGAGATGATGTCGAGGTCATGTCCCTCGCCACCGGTTTCGGCCTCACGCTTCAGGTCCAGACCAGTATAGCCTTCGGTCAGCTCGACCATGCGCGAATTGGGAATGCCGACCAGCACGATGGGTTCAGAGTGTTTGACCAGTTGGACGCCGGTCAGCACTGCATCCTGATCGATGCCTGCAACGACATGGATTGGCTTGCCAGAATACCCGGTGGTGCCCACGAAATCAGAGGTCAGAAAGGCCCAGGCAACGGTCTCACCGCCTTTCAGGACCGGGGCAACCGGAATGTCATTACGGACCGGACCAAAGGCATCGGCACCGGGGGCCAGATCGGCGGGTTCTATTTCAGGGAGGAAGCTGGCAAGGCTGTCTGCATGGGCACTGATCGCCATCAGGCAGGACAGGGCAAGGGCCAGCAGGAAATGGATTGCGCGACTTACGACCACGGCGCACCTCCGGTATTTAGGGTGGACGCCATGGACGCGCGTAGGGCGCGTTCAGTTGCTTCTTGGGTCGCGCAAGGGGGTCCTCGGGTTTCGGGCCACAGGCGCGTTGCATCGCGGTGCCGCAGCTGATCGACGCATTGTGCAACTGCCAGATGGGTTACGGCGGGCTGCGTCATAGTGGGTAGGTCCGGCACTGGGGCCGCGGCTGTGACCGCGCATAGGGCGCAGTCGGCGCATTTCGGGCAGGGCGCGATAGGGTCTTCGGTCTCCTCCTCAAGGTCCACCTGAACCCAGACTGCCCCCGCCTCCGAGCAGATCTCCACCCACATGCTTTCACCGGTACTCGCCGGAACCGGGCTCAGCATTTGCAACAACAGCAGGAAGATACCCGCCAAAGCAAAAGCCACGCGGGACGCGCGAACAGGGAGGTTGTGCAGAGGGTTAGAAGAGGGCATGGAGAATCCAACTCGGCATTCCTTCCTGAGTTTTAGGGGATTCTCGCAGCGAGATACTTGATTTAAGTCATTTGTTCCGAAACGGAGTAAAAATTAAGGTCTTGACAGAAGAACTTGGGTAGAGGCGGGCACGCACCCAATTTACCGAGAGACATTGATTTGGGTAGTGGATTTTGTCCATTTATATCGGGTAGTTACGCAGTTATCTATTATACAGAAACGCCCCTCAGAGACGGTGTTTGCACGTAATTTGGTGAACGTCTGCACCAAGCACAATTGAGACACCGGCGCGGTCGACGACATGGAACGATTATTGCGACGCGCTAGGAGCGAAACCGGTGCGTAAGGCAGTCTTATCCATCGACGATTGGCTGGGTTGCGTTGCTTGCGTCGACTTGTCTTCGGACCATTTCGGCGATCAGGATGCCGGCAGGCGCCGATCCCCAAATACAAATTTGGATTGCGAGGGCTTCGATGTCGCGAAAAAGAGGGTCGATTACGAACAGCAAGACACGAAACAGCCAGAACGACCCCCACATCGAGCCAACAAAGCGCCACATCCATATACGATGCTGAGCTGCGTCTTGGCGGCGGATCGCAAGCACGCCTAATACAGCTGTGGTGTAAACAAACATCGACATTGAGACAAAGCCCCAGGTCGACAGTGCTCCACCATACTCACCTACTGATCCGTGCTGGGCAGCAAGTACCACGGAACACCCGACACCAACTGTCAGTATCCAAAAGCAGACTCGGCCAATCAATGCATGGTTTCGCGCCTGACCACCGGGGAAAAACATCTGCACGTGCATTAACACAAAAACGATTGTATTGCAGACAACATGCCCCAGTAGGAGTGCGGATCGTATCTCCGGACCATTTGCGAAACGATCATAAAACGCGACCCCCCATGCCGGGTGATTGGTAAAAGTTTCGCCCCAGGCGGAGCAAGAATTGTTAGGGCATGTAGAGACGGCAGCTGCGCTTGCAGGATCGCTTAATCCCAAATTGATCAACACGTCGTAGATGCCAACGAAATTGGCGATCGACGCCGCGGGACCGTGGATGACGTAGCCCGCGTTCAGGTAGAGCATTAAGAAAATGCCGAAAAGCAGAACTGGTAAGTACTTACGTCGCAGTACGGCATGAACCGCAAGACATGCCCAGATGGCCAGACCAACGAAGACCGATATTACTCCAAACGGAACTGTCACTTCGCTCTCCCAACCTAAACAATCAAAAGGCTCGCACAATAGCCACTGACAACATGATATTTTTTGCGATTGGCAATGTGAGTCATTTTGAAAGTTGTCCCCTACGATTCGATTTCAACGCGCGTCTCGAAAAGGAAGTCTTGAAGCTTCTGTTCAACGCTGGACCTAGACGACGCGTCTGTCTTAGAAAGGCTCACTGTGACGCAAAGTCCGCGTGGCCCGCCGGCCTCCACTTGCACGTGAGCGTCGGGCAACTTCAGTTGTTCTCGAAGCAGATTTGATACTACCAGCTTTGCAGCATCGCACCGCAGACTGGGCTTGAAGATCTTGCCGACTGACGTCAGCGGTATCTCATCAACAATCTCAATGATCTTCGGCCAAGCTGGTCTTTCATCGATAGTGTTCTGAGCATGTGCCATTAGTTCTTCAACGGTAACCTCATCGGATGTGTGGACCTGAATGAAACATATCGGCAGTTCTCCAGCATAAGGATCGGGCATGCCGACCGCTGCTGCCAACGCGATAGCAGGGTGGGTACTCATCGCATTTTCAATCATGACCGGATCGATATTGTGGCCGCTTCGGATAATCAGATCTTTCGAGCGTCCGGCAACATAAAGGCACCCATTCGCATCTTTGTACCCCAAGTCGCCCGAATTCAGAACACCGTCTACGAACACCTCACTGTTGAATTCTGGAACGCTGTAACCGGGCGACACGTGAGGACCCTTGATGGCTACAACACCGATTTCGCCAATCTCACACACCGCGCTAAGACCACCATCGCTTTCCAGCTTTAGAACGTCGACATTTGTGTAAGGTAACGCCCAGCCAACCGAACCTGCAGTACCCGTACCGCAGAGTGGATCGATACTGATCAATCCGGAAGCTTCCGTCATGCCCAGAATTTCAAAAAGAGTGCAGCCGGTCACTTCCTTGAACTTCTGCCCGACCGCAGGCGGTAGCAATGAAGCGCCAGTCGCGCCCGCCCGCACGCGCGAGATGTCATGATCGCCAATTGGCGTTTGCAAGATCGCACCAATAGCAGTTGGTACGCCGCCAACAATTGTAACCTTGTATTGTGCAACAAGACGCCAAAAGCTTGCGACAACTGCTGGGTTTCGCAGACCGGCTGGAGTCATGACGAGCAGTTCAACGCCTGCCATAAAGCAACTGAGACCGCCGACAATCGTTCCTGCGACGTGAAAAAGAGGAAAAGTAGCGGTAAATACATCATCAGAGCGAAAGCCGCACATGACTGCTCCCCCGAATGCTGCGACCAGCTGGCTGCGGTGGGTGTGCGCAACAAGCTTTGGTACACCGGTTGTGCCCCCGGTGTGAAAATAGGCCGCCAGATCTGTACCCCTGCGCGCCTCCCCAAAAGTCAGATGATCATCAGGTTGGGCCATCAAAGCACTGGCAAGATCAATAACTCCTTCTTCGGGCGGTGTACCCGGCGGAGAAACGCGCACAAGTACGAGGCCCGGAACCTGCTCCCGCATTGCTAGAGCTTTCTCCCAAATGTCCAGCTGTGGATGAGGGCCAAGAGCAACAAGAATCTTTGCTTCGGAGGCTTTGAGAAGTTCTGCTATGCTCTCAGGCTGCAATAGAAAATTGATCGGAACAGCGTACCCAGCCGTTTCTGCTCCCCACAATGTGACGTGGGTTTCAATCAAAGCGGGCAGCATAAACGCAACGCCCGGTGCTTCACCTCCAATTGCTGCAAACAGATTTGCAGCGCGCATTATCTGTCCCAGCAACTGTTTATAGGTCACACGGCGCGGCTCTTCGTCCTCAGTTCCGGTCATCAGCATTGTCAGCGCAGTCGCATCAGGATCGCGATCAGCGCTGTTGATAAAGACATCCAAGATGCTTTGCTCAGGTAACCGCTCTTCAAGCGTCATTTCTGCTTCGAACTCAGCAATATCACTTTGAGTCTTGATCGGCCGTGTACCGAGATTAGCCATGGGATCTCCTTCAACTTCTAGAAAGTGATGCCCGAGCTTTGGTCGAGCAACTGAAATTTGCAACTCCAACATACGAGATAAAGCGCAAAAACAAGCCAATTTACGAAAGGTCGCTTTGTCCGCAAAGTGGACATATATCGAGATTTTGCGAATGACCGCGTGGAACCCATAGTGGCCGATGCTGCGCGATCAACCGACAACGATTATGCGCAGAAAGCTGACTTTGCGAAGTTTCGCGCTCGACCCAAAGACGAAGAACATCAACTGGCAAATTCCTGCCGGAGAATAGGCTGGGTTCTTTTCATAACCCGCAAGATTGCAATAGAACTTCGTAACCACTCATATCGGCAATATAGCTTCTTGCAAAACAGCGACAGAAAAACGAATACGAAATGGCTGCGCCTGCCCGGTACTGCTCGCGCTGCGTTTGCGATGGGGCTTTTTGCTTTTGTATCTGCCTGCGCTCAGGGCTCAAACGACGCGGATCTCGATCCAGAACGTCAGGCCATGGCGTTGCGAGAAGTCGAACAAAAACAAGCTCGAGGGCAAAGGGTGTGGTGTGTACCCTACGCACGTAACCTCAGCGGTATCGAAATTCGCGGAAACGCCAAGGACTGGTGGGGCAAGGCGCGTAGTACATTTGAAAGAGGCAGTGAACCGGTTGTCGGTGCGGTAATGTCATTTCGAGCAACCCGAGGCATGCCCCTTGGTCACGTGGCTGTCGTATCCGATGTTGTCACCGACAGGGAAGTCATCGTGAACCATGCCAACTGGCACCGCAACAAGGTATCATTGAAAATGGCCGTCAAGGATGTATCCAAAAACAATGATTGGACGTTGGTCCGGGTCGAAAGTCATCCGGGCCGGTATGGCGGTTTCTACCCGGTGAACGGGTTTATTTATCCCAAAGTTGACGATTAGCCTAAATCAATTATGAATCGCATCCTGTGCACATCCGGCGGTTCGGACATAAGTGGCCAGCCAGCGCAGGCGGGCCAATGACGGAAAAGTCCGCAACTCGGACATAAAGCCTAATTTGCTGAATGCCCGGTCTCGGTGAAAGCAGATATCGCGCAATATCGACTCGTTTTTTCGACTTAAATGTCTGCTTCTGCCGAAAACGGTCATTCCCGAAAACCATTGGAAGTTCCGCTAAGCGGACCAAGCCGCTCTCAGATGGTATCGCTTGCATGTCTGCGTTACATTGGAGCGGTCGTCGCCTAGAACAGCTTGCAATTCTATCGCGACGGAAACCCGAATAGTGGAAGTCCATGTCCGACACAATCCTTGTTGCTGAACCAACTATCCGCCTTATTGCCTTCCTTTCCGTCCTGGCCGCGATGGCACTTTGGGAAGTGGCCGCACCCCGACGAAGACGGGATATTCCGCGCGTTATCCGATGGACAAACAACCTTGCGCTCGTGGTGCTCGACACCGCCATTCTGCGGCTGACCTTTCCAATCCTCGCAGTCGGTCTCGCAGCCATGGCCGAGGATCGCGGATGGGGGCTCTTCAACAACATCGAGGCGCCGGTTTGGGTTGCCATCTTGGTCTCCATGCTGCTTCTCGATCTCGCAATCTACCTTCAGCATGTGATGTTCCACGCCGTACCTGGGCTTTGGCGTCTACACCGGATGCATCACGCCGACCTCGATTTTGACGCGACCACTGGCTTGCGTTTCCATCCGGTAGAAATCCTGATCTCGATGGGGATCAAGCTGTCGGTTGTAGCAGCCTTAGGGCCGCCCGCTGTCGCCGTACTCCTGTTCGAGGTGATCCTGAACGCTACCGCGCTTTTCAATCACGCAAACATCGATTTGCCGCGTCCGGTGGATCGAATTCTCAGATGGCTCGTTGTCACTCCAGACATGCACCGAGTCCACCACTCCGTCGATCCAAGCGAGACCAACTCGAACTTTGGCTTTAACCTACCGTGGTGGGACCGCCTTCTAGGTACTTACATTGCGCAACCCGAGAAGGGGCATAAAGGCATGGAAATCGGCATCGAGCAGTTTCGCACACGCCGAGACCTCTGGCTCGACCGAATGCTGCTTCAGCCGCTGCGCGGCCCGGCGAGCGGAGGTGCCCTCGACGCCCCGAGCCAACGGAGGCGATCTTCATCTGTCTCGTCCGGGCGAACCAAGCTTGGCACTGACCAAATAGACCAATAGCGTTGAACCAAAGACTGCTTTGCCGCGCTTGAGTGTCCTTCGCGAGGCGTTCAGCATCGGCAGAAAAGTCCGCATTGCAGACATTGGGCGTTATTAACTGAATGTCCGCATCGAGCCCAAAGCGGACAAGCACCAAATCTCATAATTTTCTCGTACCGGTGGTAGTTTCAAACGTCGGTCAATTTTACCATAGTAGCAGGCTTGCTTTTTGCGCCTCGAAACCTTTTGGCGTCGGAAAAAGCGAGCGCATCCTAGCAACAAGTTTGATCTCTCCATCCAGCATCTTTCGGACAGTGTTTAACCAGTTATTGAAGGTTTCAGATTCCCAATGATCCTGGACTGCGGCTTCGTTCCGGAACACTTCGTAGAAATAGAAACGATTTGGGTTTGTTTCATCCACCATAATATGAAACTGGAAAACTTCGGGTTCTTCACTGACAACATTTTGCGCTTGGAAGATGCTGGCGTCCAAAAAGGGCTGCCGATACTCAGGTTTTACGTTGATCACGAAGAACCCACCAAACATTGCATCGTCCATATTTGTCTCCCTCATTGACCTGAAAGCGGCGAAGGTCGCAAAACACACCTGTCCTGCTGGATGGTATAAACCTAAAGCACTGCGATACCCATGAACCTAAGCGGATATCCTTTCTTCATCTGCTTCACCCCATCCTAGCGCGCGCGCAAGTTCGTGTGACATTGTGGTAAGTGTATGGCCAATCTTTTCTCGCTCGGAAGGTGTAAACACCCGAAGAGACGCCGTAGCGCCGATTGAAAGCGTCGCACCAACACCTGTCTTGGTCAGCGTTGTAGCGACAGAACTGATTCCGCGCTCGAGCTCTTCAACACATTCGGCATACCCTTTGGCTCGAATGACATCGAGTTCCGCGGCCAGATCCTTGGGGTCTGTAATCGTGCGATCTGTGTACTGCTTAAGCTGCCCATCCAATCGGTCTTGAGACAGCAGTTCAGGCGAAACGGCGGCGATTGCCTTGGCGCAAGAGCACGCGTGCATTGGTCGTTTGCCCATACCTGGATGAAGAAAAGACACGCCCGTCTGCGGTGTCTCCACATGAATAATCTCGACCCAATGGCCCCGTAGCCGAGACAAGAAAAATGCAGCGCCATAGTCATTCGCGGCGCCAGATAGGACAGGCGCAATCACTTGCAAAAGAGCGGGATCAGAGTGATCGCTCAACGTGATACGCTTTAGCCTATTCCCAATCGCGAACTCTCCGCGGGTTGGTGATTCAAGGAGGCCGGACGAAACAAGGTCTTGAACCAGCCTGTAGGCCGTCGGTTTAGGTATATCGGACTGAGCACATATATCCGCTACGGACGCACGTCCTTTTTGACCCACGATTTCCAAAACCAGCGCTAATCGTTCGAGATGCATTTTTCTCACTTTATGATAATTGATTTTTCGATATACGATACAATTTGGGGAATCAAGGGAGGAGCATACGATGGATGGACAATGCTGTGGACCGGGCTTCAAGAGTCCGCAAGAAGCCATCAAAGCCCCCCGAGAAAAGCTACTCTACACGATCGCCATCTACACCGGGACAGGGATCCAGAAACCTGATTACCTTGCTACAGTGGATGTCGACCCTGACAGCCCGACCTATTCTCAGGTAATCCATAGGCTGGAAATGCCGGGGATTGGGGACGAGCTTCACCACATGGGGTGGAACGCCTGTTCGTCCTGTCACGACGACGGCTCGATGTCCCGCAAATACCTGATCCTGCCGGGCGTACGCTCTAACAACCTTCACATCGTTGATACAGCCACTGACCCGCGTGCGCCGCGGTTGCATAAGGTCATCGACGGGGCCGGAATCAAGGCCAAGGCAGATTTATCGGGCCCGCATACGGTGCATTGTTTGGGCTCGGAAATTATCATTTCCTTCCTTGGAAATGCCAAGGGTGAGGCTCCTGGAGGCTATCTGCATCTCGACAAAGAGTTCAACATCGTCGGTCGCTGGGAAACCTCGATGGGCGATATCAAATTCGGCTATGACTTCTGGTACCAACCACGCCACAACGTGATGGTCAGTTCCGAATGGGCTGCGCCCAATACCTTCATGCCGGGCTTCGATCTGGAAGAAGTGGGCCATCTAAAATATGGGCGGGAGCTGCATTTTTGGAATTTCGAAAAGCGCGAACCGGTCGAAAGCTTCTATTTGGGTGAAGACGGGCTGTTGCCACTGGAAGTCAAGTTCCACCATGACCCCGACAGCACGCATGGGTTCTGTGGCGCAGCTCTTTCGACCAATGTGATCCATTGGTGGCAAGACGATGCTAAAAAGTGGCAGTGGGAAAAGATCATCGACGTGGAAAACGAGATGCACCCCGAATGGCCGATCCCGTTGCCGGGGGTAATGTCGGCGATCCTGATCTCGATGGACGACAAATACTTGTACCTGAACAATTGGCTGCATGGAGATATGCGCCAGTATGACATCACCGACCCGCATAATCCCAAGCTAACCGGCCAAGTGTTTATGGGAGGTCTTTTGGGTAGAGCTCCGATAGTTAATGGGGTTGAGGTCGCGGGTGGTCCGCAAATGTTCCAGCTCTCTCTCGACGGACGAAGGCTTTATGTCACGACTTCGCTGTTCTCGACTTGGGATAACCAGTTCTATCCCGAGATCCGCGAAAAGGGCGGGGTTATGGTGATGATCGATTGCGACCCTGAAAACGGTGGCATGAAGATCAACGAGGATTTCATTTTGGACTTTGGCAAAGAACCGAATGGGCCATCGCGCTGTCACGAGAGCCGGTATCCGGGCGGTGATTGCACAAGCGACATCTGGCTATGACTGTGTATACCGTGACGATCGCGAACAGAGATGGCGCGCAATACTGTGTGGATGCGCGGCGTCCACTTCTGGAAACGCTGAGAGAACAGGGCGTCGACTTGCCTTTTGGGTGCAAGTATGGCGGCTGCATTACCTGCGCGGCAAAACTACAGAGTGGTGCGATCGATCAACGCCGACAGGTTGCGCTGAATAATCGGCAAATCGCGAACGGCTATGTGATCCTTTGCGTGGCACGTCCGACATCCGACATCACGCTTGAGATCGGGGTCGAGAGCCATGACAATCTGTACCGCAATCCGTTTCTCGACCCTCTAAAACCCCACGAACTCAAGGCTGACATTGCGACGCCGAAGGAAGGTTAACCGATGCCCGAAGCAGATATCGACCGCATCTACGATTACGACCCCAAATACCTCGCCGACATCCTGCAGTCGGTTAAAACCATTGCAATGGTGGGGGCTAGCGCGGACAAAACGAAATTCAGCTATGGCGTTCTGCGACAGCTGAGTGAAATCGGCTATGATATTCTACCGGTGAATCCTAACCCGAATGTTTCGGAAATTAGAGGGCTCAAGGTCTACCACTCGCTGGAAGAGATCGACAAACGTGTTGATATGGTAGACGTTTTTCGTCCAAAGGAAGAGTTGTATGCCTTTGCCGAGAAGGCTATCGCAATCGGGGCAAAAGTTCTTTGGGGTCAAATCGGTGTGTACGACGACAAAGCAGCGCAACTCGCCGAAGCGGCGGGCCTTAAAGTCGTGATGAACCGATGCCCCAAGATTGAACTCTTCCGCCCTTTTTGGAAGCCGCGCCTGGACCTAAAGATATGATGGAAATTCGATTGGTAGCGGCCTCCTCAGCATCCAATAAGGGTGCCAATTGAGATATTGTGCTTACGGAAGAGAAGACACATAATCCTGCCCGCTTTGCGAAATCCGCGTACTCTAAACCCAAGAATGGCCGTTTTATATATAGAACCAACGGCCACCTTGTCCGCGAACCGGATATTCAGGCTACGTCCCAGCGCCGCGCAGCGGCGAACGGCAGCTTTGTGCGCTCTTCGGACCTCCGTCCCTCTTCCAGCCTAACTCATGCAACGAGTATCTCCTTTGACGGGCCGCACCGCGGCGACAGAGGTCAAGGTCAAACGGCCGCTTTTGGTCGTCCTCGAAGGGCAGGGCGCCTTGTGATCACACATGCTGCACGGGCTCCCGTGTCTGTTGAGAGCCCAAAGCGATCGCGCTTTCTTGATGGGACCACTTTGCTCTAAATACCGGGCTGACAGTGCTCTCTCTGCAGGCTAGCTTCCAACAAGCGGGGAGAGAAACATGGAAAAGAGGCTTGCGGCTGTGCTGGCGGCTGATGTCGCTGGATACTCGGCGTTGATGGATCAGGATAGTGACGGAACACTCAAAGCTCTTAAGGCTTTCCGTGAGGATCATCTAACGCCCGCTTTGGCTATTCATGAAGGGCGATTGATCAAAAGCATGGGTGACGGCTGGATTGCTGAGTTTCGCTCCGCATCGGCTGCGACAGAATGCGCGATTGCTGTTCAGACGGCTGACCGACCACAGGAGATTCAAGTCCGCATCGGCATACATACAGGGGAAGTAGTTTCGGAAGGCGATGACATATTCGGTGACGGTATCAACATAGCTGCCCGTCTCGAGGCATTAGCGGACCCGGGGCAGATATTGCTTTCAGACGCAGCACGCAACAGCCTAGACCGGAAAGCCGCCGCCTCGTTCTCTGGCGGTCGGAAGACTGAGTTGAAGAACATTGCACGCCCAGTTGGCGTGTGGCAGTGGCCTGTCGGTTCGACGGCTACAAGTGCAACTGTCAAATCTGAGAAACCCGGTATTGCCGTGCTGCCGTTTGACAATATGTCAGGCGACCCGGAACAAGAGTTTTTCGCTGATGGAATTACCGAGGACATCATAACAGAGTTGTCTCGTTTTCGTTGGTTGATGGTCGTAGCGCGAAACTCATCTTTTACTTTTAAAGGTAAGAGCACCGACATTCGCGAAGTAGGGCAGGCGCTCGGCGTGAGGTATGTGCTTGAGGGTTCGGTAAGGCGCGCAGGCCAGCGTCTACGGATAACAGGACAGCTAATTGATGCAGAGAATGGCAGTCATCTTTGGGCCGATCGTTTCGATGGGATGCTGGACGATGTTTTTGACCTTCAAGATCAGGTCACGCAGGAAGTTGTTACGGCGATCGAACCGTCCGTTCGCCATGCCGAGACAGTTCGCGCTCGGGCGAAACCGACAGAAAATCTCGACGCTTATGAACTTTATCTTCGGGCCCGGTCACATTTTCACCTGCTGACGGACGAAGACAACCGTGAGGCCATTCGCCTTACGCGTCTGGCGTTGGAGCGCGATCCTGATTATTCGTCGGCAGCTGGATTACTTGCGTGGTTGCATATCCAAAGAATGGTGCAGGGACTGAAACCGATTGACGAAGGGCCGAAGGCAGCTGTTGCTGCAGCAGAACGTGTATTGTTGAGCGATCGCGCAGATGGAATTGCGTTGGCCTACGCCGCACACTCGATCTCTATGCTTGCACAAGACTTGCCGCGAGCTCGCGCAGTTTTCAAACAAGCATTGGCCGAAAATCCAAACGCTGCGACCGTTCACATGCTCGCTAGCATCAATCTGAGTTTTCTCGACAGACCCGAAGAAGCCCTGGAACACGCGGCACACTCAATCAATCTCAGTCCGAAAGATCCGATGCGGCACGCAGCCTATGTTGGGCAGGCCTCCGCATTTTTCCAACTTGGCCGCTATGCTGAAGCCGTTGAGGCCAATCGAAACGCCTTGGCCATTAGGGCGAAATTCGTGATTACGCATCTCATGCTCATCGCATCCTTGGCTCAAAACGGAGACCTAGAGTCAGCGAGGGCTGCGGTATCTGAACTGAAGGAGCTTCGTCCGGATCTAGACATTAAAGAACAAACGAGACTCCCCATTTTCAGGGTTCCCGAATGCTCGGAGCAATGGAGGGATGGATGGCTAAGAGCAGGCCTTCCAATCTGAGAAAACAAAATCAAGCAGGCTATGCAGCCCGGCGGCTTCGTCCGCAAAGCAGTCGTACGAGCAACTAGCAGCGATTGGCCGCTTCGAGCCCGAACTGCCGAATTCTGCGCTGAACGCGAATGACAGCAATCCATATACATCCTCAGAAATCCAGAGGTCTCACCGCGGTGCCCAGTTGATTTCCGCAGAACACAATGCCTCTCTAAAGAAAAGAGAAACTGACACAACTCGTGTCAGCCGTATTTACGCAAGGCTTCCAGTTCGAGGTCCAACTTCAGTTGCTGGTCGGCAATTTCTGTCATCAGTGATTTCCGCTCAGATTCATCCGTTTCAGCTTTGAGAGCCTGGCGAAGCTCGGTGATCTTGTTTTTCAACTGCACAGCCAGTGGCTTCGCCTGATTTTCTTTCATCAAACGATCAATCACCGCGTCTTTGGGACGAGACAGAAACTCCAGAGGCTTGCCCGCTCCCGGAAGGTCCTTGAACTCATCCGACATATCAGCGGCTTTCATCGCCATTTCGATTGCTGGATTCAAAGGATGTGACATGAAACAATGCCTCACTGCTTTCCTGCCGACAACATAGTTAGCACCTCAGCCATTGTAAGCCCGCTCCTAAAAAAATGACCTGCCGTAAAATTTAGGTTGGCAACGTCCGTTTGGTCCGCACAGCGGTCACTGATGCACTGCGCAGCGAACGTCTGCTTCGAGCCCACTTGGACCGATGCTGCGCGATGCCCCAATTGCAGCAATGCGCAGAAAGCGGTCTTTGCAAAGTTCGGAGTGCGGCCCAATCCGGACGTGAGTTTAGAGTTACGTTGTTGCGGAGGGTTCTCCAAAGTTGCCGTTCACATGCGATGTTTCGTTCACATGGTGGGCATGTTCGCAACGCAGGTTCACCCGACATTCGAGTAAACAGAAAGACGTATCCAAGCGGAACGCCTTATTATCAAGGCCGGTTTACAACAAAACTCGGTACTATCCCTGCCTTTTTGATCGCTGCTTCAACATCATGCCCTGCGAAAAAACCGAATCCAGAGATGAGTGCGGAAGCTATGCCTGCATCTCGTGCGCCCAGTATGTCGGTGTGCAAGCTGTCGCCAACCATCAGAATCCGGGACTTGTCGATGTGCCCGAGACGTTGGAAAGCAAGATCATAGATATTGGCGAAAGGCTTTCCAAAGAACTGAGGAGCGACGCCTGTCCGGTCTGCTAGCCGGTGCGCGTAAAGACCGGGTTCCTTGGAAAAACCGTACTCGCGCGGAGCGACAATGTCAGGGTTGCCGACCAATACCGGGCGGGGACGCTCCAGCAAAGCGGCCTCCAACATGGCTTGTCGCGTTTCCGTCCAAACAGCTGACCCAATCATCAAAAAACCGTCGACGGTTTTGTAGGGATTTGGGTCATCCTCCAGATAGGATAGTTTAAGTCCCTCCAGATCCCGAAGACCGGCACTTGGAGTTGCCATCAATCCCCAATGCAACTCACTTTGGCCGTTTAGTTCAGACAACAACGTGGCCCGACTGGTGATCACGTCCTGTGGCGCGAAGTTGTAACCAAGCCTATTGTATTTCTCGATAAGAGTTGTGTGGGGAAACCCTGCTGCATTCGATACGACCAGAACACGTTTGCCGGCGGCTGTCAGCGACCTGACCCGATCCGGTGTTTCTGGGATTGCCGTATCACCAATATTGAGAACTCCGAAGGCATCGAGGAGGAACACGTCAAACTCGTGAGCTATGTCCTCCAGCGTGTCCGCCTGACGATAGCTCACTTCAGTAGGTCTGGTTTGCGGAAGGCGATGTCTTACAGCCTCGTAGGCGTCAAAAGCCTCTTGCGCAGAGAAAGCGGTCAAATGATGGCCCCTCTTACTTTCGCTGAAACCCATTCGCTGATCATAACCGCGACCAGAATTACAATCAGGATCAGACTAACTTGCGGCCAAGCCAGAACGTTGAGCGAAGCCGACAATTGCAACCCGATACCCCCGGCTCCAACCAGCCCGAGTACCGTGGACTCGCGGATGTTGATATCCCAACGGAAGACGGCAATGCCCGCGAAAGCGGGTAGGATTTGCGGTACGATCCCATAGGCCATAACCTGCCAGCGTGAAGCACCGGTTGCCGTGATTGCTTCGACCTGCGTGTGATCAATTTCCTCAATCGCTTCGTAAAGAAGCTTTGCGCAAAACCCGATTGAACGAATGGCGATTGCTATGACACCGGCGAACACTCCGGGACCAATAATCGCAATCAAAAGTAGCGCCCAGATCAACGAGTTGATAGAGCGGGTCGAGACAATGACCAACAGGGCAATCGGTCGGATGAACAACGCCGATGGCGTGGTGTTGCGGGCCGCCAAAAAGGCAACTGGCACTGCCAGGAACAAGGCAATTATGGTTCCCAGGGTGGCAATGTTTAGCGTGTCCCAAATCGGGCGACCCAACTGGGTGATGTAACCCCATTTAGGAGGCGTTGCACGGGTCCAGATATCATTCGCGATGCGGGGCGCGTCCCAGACGAAAAACCAAGTCGTCGACTCTGAGATCAGCTGCCAGCAGTAAACAAAGATCGCCACACCCAACAACCAGCCGAACCAACGGACCAAGCTCTGACCCGTTGTCCGGCGACGCCAGATTTGCGCATCGTCGCGTTCAAGTATCGGCATTACTGAACCCTCGCTCGGATAATTCCCGAAAGGTATTCAAGTGCCATCACGATGCCGATGATGAGAATGAGAATGGCTGCCGCAGTGTCGTATTCATAGCGGTCGAATGCGGTGTTCAAAGTTGCACCAATTCCGCCAGCCCCCACGAGCCCGAGGATCGCGCTTTCTCGGAAGTTGATGTCGATCCGATACATGGAAAGGCCCACAAGTCGCGGCATAACCTGAGGCTGAACTCCGTAGTTGATCCATTGTGGCCAACGTGCTCCGGAGGCTTTAATAGCCTCGGCCTGAACTTTGTCCATAGCTTCGATATCTTCGGCCAGAAGTTTTGAGAGAAACCCGATGGTGGCGAAAGAAAGCGTCAGAAATCCGGCCAGCGGGCCAAAGCCAAAGATAGCCACAAGCAAAATGGCGACGATAATCTCTTGCAATGCCCGACTTATCGCGACAATGCCTCGGCAAATCATGTAGATTGGCAATGGTGCGATATTGCGTGCAGCCCCGAGCCCAATCGGGATCGAAATCAGGATGCCCACGACCGAGGCGGCCACGGTCATCACGATACTCTCCAGAAGGCCACTCCAAATATCTGACCACCGTGAAATGAAGTCTGGGCTGGTGAACGCAAGTACAAACGCCCACCCTCGGTCTAGCCCTTCATAGACACGGCCCCAATCAACTTCGATGGTCTTAAAGGCTGCGACCAGGTAGGCGAAAAAGCCAAGGAGCAATGCCCATCGGAGGAATGGGTTTTTAATAAAGGCAGGCTTACGCCAGCCTTTTCCCAGCATGTCGTCTAACTCGCGATGGCTCATTCTGCAGCCTCGACATCTTCATCTTCGTCCACTTTTTCGATGGTTGCTTCCCAGTCTTCTTCCCCATAGATCTCGGTCAGCTTCTCAGGGGTAAGGCCTGTGGGTAGCCCATCATACACAATTTCGCCAAAGCGGAGTCCCACGACGCGGGGCACAAACATCTGAGCGAGCGCCACATCGTGGATATTAATAATGGCAGCCAATCCACGTTCCTGACATAACTCGGTGATGAGACGCATTATCTGACGGCTGGTCTTTGGGTCCAGCGACGCTGTTGGTTCATCGACCAACAGCAGTTTTGGGTTCTGTATCAAAGCGCGGCAGATGCCGACCCTTTGGCGTTGACCACCCGATAGTTCATCCGCCCGTTTATCCGCCATGTGCAACAGCCCCACCCGATCAAGCAGGCGGAAGGCTTCGTCCACATCAGACTGCGGATACCTCCGTAGAAAGCTGCGCCAGAACCCCACATAGCCCAGCCTGCCGGACAGTACATTTTCCATCACTGTCAGGCGTTCGACCAAGGCATATTCCTGAAAGATCATGCCCATTTCGCGGCGCGCCTTCCGCAATGCACTCGATCCGAGTTTGGTCAGGTCTACATCATCCAAAAGAACACCGCCGCTTGTAGGTTCAACCAATCGGTTAACACAGCGGATCATGGTCGATTTGCCCGCGCCCGAGGGCCCGATCAACGCAAGAACCTGTCCTTTTGGAACTTCAAGATCAATCGCCTTCAGCGCCTGATCTCCGGTCTTGTATGTTTTCGTCAGCTTTTGAAGACGCAGCATGAAATGCCCCAGATTAGGGAGAACAGCGGGCCCTTTCAGGCCCGCCTGATGAGCCAAAGGTTATTGGCAGGCGTAGGAGACGCCATTTGCTGCGTCAATTTTACGAATGACATCCCAGAATTCCTGATAGGTCATCTCAAGGAATTGGCCTTCGTTTGATTTCGAGAACTCAGCTTCAAGTGTCGTCCCCTCCCAATCGAAGCTGAAGAAGGCATTGCGGATCTTTTCCTGCAACTCGGGCGTCAGGTTGTAAACGGTGCCAAACCCAGTGGTTGGGAAAGTCTGCGACTTATAGATTGTAATGACATCATCCTCATTGATCACGTCACGGGAGATCATCCGCGATTTAACCGAATTCGCAATTGAGGCCGCTAAGTAGTCTTTGTTGGCAACACCTAGGATCGAGTTGTCGTGTTTGCCCGAATAGACAGGCTCAAAGTCGCGTTCGGGCAGAAGATCAAAGTCGCTTTTCAGGATCGCGGAAGGAGCCTTGAATCCCGAGTTCGATGTGGGCGATGTGAAAGCCAGTTGCTTTCCCTTGATGTCTTCAACCTTTTCGATGCCCGAACCCGGATAGGTGATGATTTCCATCTCGTAACCAAAATTACCGTCTTTTGAGGCCATGATCGTGAACGGACGGAACCCAGCGCAGTTTACGGCCAAAGGGTTGGAACCGGTGTTGAATCCCGCAATATGCAGGCGCCCTGAGCGCATCGCCTCGATCTGGGCTGCGTTATTCTGGACTGGAAAAAAGACAACGTCCTTGCCTGTTTCTGCTTTCAAATGGTCGAGAAAGTCTGACCACGCAGTTTTGTAAACGGCGGGGTCTTCAACCGGCGTGTAGGCAAAGATCAAGGTGTCTGGATCTATTTGTTCGGAAGGATCTGTGGGGATATCCGCGATCAAATCCCCGTCGGCATCACAAAAACGCTCGTCCAAGTCACCGCGTGGACAATCTTGCGCCGACGCTATTCCACTCATCGACATGAGTGCGATTGCAGATGCCCCAAGCAATAGTTTGATATCGATCTTCATGTTTTCCTCCCAGTCATGTGCGGTGCTTTTTAGCCGCTGTTAATCAGTCATTTAATGTCTATCCGGCGACTAGAACGTCGACCTCGGCGCCCTCAATAGCGTTACGCAATTCTCCTGTTGGTCTTCTGTCTGTGACTATGGAATCCAGGTCGTTAAGGTCTCCTACTTGAGACAGGCCCTTCCGGCCGAATTTCCCGGAATCAACAAGAAGGTGCCGTTTCTCGGCGCGCGTCAGCATCACCCTCTTTACTGCCGCAAAGCCCCGCACTGTTTCTGAAGGACCATCCGTCGAGAACCCGGAGGAACCGATCATGCACCGGTCGACGTTGAAACGGGACAGAAATTCCAGCGTCTCGGTTCCGATAGTCGCAGACTCAGTGGCCAAATATTCCCCTGGGCATAACAGGACTTGTGCAGCCCCATGGCCAAGGGTCATAGCTACGGGAATGGAATTGGTGATTACCGTGCAAGGGGTCCCAATATAAGCCAGTGCACGTGCCATCTCGATGGTGGTCGAGCCGGAATCGATCATGACCGTTTCACCGCTCTGGATCAGTTCAGCCGCTCTGACACCTATCCGTTCGCGCTCGTCAACCTGAGCGTTTTTCCGTTCATCCAAACCCGGATAGTGCCCTTGCGCTGGGGCCGATGCCCCCCCGTGTGCGCGCGCGATCAGACCGTCATTCGACAAAGCATCGAAATCTCTACGTACCGTCTCGTTGGAGACGTTGAACCGCTGGGCCAGTTCGGTGATGCGAACGTGCGGGCGCAGCTTCAGCTCCAACAATATCTGTTGGCGCCGGTCGGATTTCTTTACCCGGCTCTGGTTCTTTTCAGACATTTTGCCGCGCGTTTTTGTTTTGGACATCCGACGACCCGACTAGGCTTCGAAGTCTACTTTTGTGGGCTTTCGGTCATAATGCAATATTTTTTGTTGCATAACCCTCAGAAGGCTGTGAGAATTCGAGCGAACACAAGTACTTCGAAGCGCAAAGCAAAGATGCACAGGCTGATCAAAATCAGAATGCGAGCCAAGGCAAAGCGTTAACCGGCCAACTTGCCATTAAGACAGCTTCCATTTGGGTTTTGATCGTGTGGCATTGAAGGGCAGCATGAGCGACAGCGAAACGGCAGATCAGATTGCGGCGCTTCCGATGCGCTGGGACAAGACTGGCAAGTTGCGCGTTCTTATGGTCACGTCGCGGGATACCGGCCGGTGGGTTATCCCAAAAGGATGGCTAATGGACGGCAAAAAACCATGGCATGCCGCAGAAATAGAAGCGCAGGAAGAAGCGGGCGCGGTTGGTGCCATCTCGAAACGGCCGATCGGCCAATTTTTCTACGATAAGCGTTATGAAGGCAGAAGCAGCGTTCGCTGCCGCGTCACCTTATATCCGTTGGTCGTTGAAAAGCTGAAGCGACGCTGGAAAGAAGAGGGTGAGCGCACGCGTCACTGGTTTTCACCGGCAAAAGCCGCAAAGCTGGTCGAAGAAAAAGACCTGTCACAGTTGCTGAAAAATCTAACAGACAATCATGAAGTCAAATCGGTTGTGAAGAAGCTTCGAAAGGCTGCTTGAGGAAGAGCATAAGAGAACCGGGACGCCCGGACGCATTAAGCTCAAAGGGAGGAAAAAATGAGGAAATTGACATCCACTGCGGTTGGATCACTGATTGCCCTGACTGCGTCACTGTCGGCAGCACAGGCCGATAAGCTGACACTCTATTGTTCGGCGCAAGAAGATTGGTGCCAACTCATGGCACGCAGCTTTGAAGATGCGACTGGCATCGACGTCAACATGACCCGAAAATCGTCGGGCGAGACCTTTGCACAAATCCGGGCCGAAAGTTCGAACCCGAAAGGGGACGTTTGGTGGGGCGGTACGGGTGATCCGCACTTGCAGGCCGCCGAAGAGGGCCTGACAATGGAATACATGTCGCCGATGCGTGATCAATTGCACGATTGGGCGATTTCTCAGGCCGAAAGCGCGGGCAACAAAACGATCGGCATTTATTCAGGCGCGCTTGGGTATGGCTACAATGCCGACCTTGTCGCTGCAAACAATCTGCCCGAACCGGCCTGCTGGGAAGATCTGCTGAAGCCCGAATACAAAGGCCATGTTCAGATGGCGAATCCGAACTCATCAGGTACGGCCTATACGACGCTGGCCTCAATGGTGCAGATCTTCGGCGAGGATGAAGGCTTTGAGTTCATGAAGGGCCTGCATTCGAATATCAACCAGTACACCAAGTCAGGCTCGGCACCGATCAAAGCCGCCGGTCGTGGTGAGAACACCATTGGTATCGTCTTCATGCATGACGCTGTGAAGCAGGCCGTTTCAGGATTCCCGATTAAGGTCGTCGCACCATGCGAGGGCACGGGATACGAAATTGGTTCGATGTCGATTATCGACGGAGCGCGCAACGAAGAAGAAGCGAAGAAGTTCTATGACTGGGCGCTGTCCCCGGAAGCTCAGAACCTTGCTCTTCAGGTCAACGCGTTTCAGGTACCATCGAACAAGGGTGCGGAAACTTCGGATAGTGCGCCTGACATGAGTCAGATCAAGCTGATTGACTATGACTTCAAAAAGTATGGTTCCTCAGACGAACGGAAGCGCCTGTTGCAGAAATGGGACGAAGAGGTTTCGACTCTGCCGCAGTAAATGATTGACCAGACTTCAAAAACGACCCATCCGGTTCTGATCTTCTGGATCACGGCCGGGTGGGTCGGATTCTGCCTGTTGCCCTGGTATATGGTCGACGGCGGCCTTTGGTCGTTCGAGTGGCTTTTGGACGGCTACCCATTCGATGAGGATTATGCCCCCGCTGCGTTTCTGATTGGACAGGGTGAAAAACTTTGGCTCGCTCCGCTCCTGATCGCGCTGGCCCTGCCGCTTCTGGTGCTGAAGCGCACCAAATCCGATCCAATTTATGCCAGCATACTGATCCTGTCAGGGGCGCTTGGTTTCGGCTGGCTGATCGCTCAGGGGTTCAGCATTGGCATCAGAGGCTTCAACTTCAATTGGTTGGAGGCGATGTTTGGCGAACTTGGCGACCGGCAGTTCGGCATGGGCTACGGTGCAATGATATGTGCCTCAAGCTTTCTGTTCCTGCTTACTCAGGGTATCGCGGCAAGGGGTGCCATTAACGGTGACGTCTTTGTCGTAAGCGCCATCGGCGGCGTTATTACAATCGTTACCGCTTTTGTCTTTTTTCCCATCGCGAAGATGCTTTTCGCTGCCTTCATCACCGAAGACGGTGCGTATTCCATTGCGGTATTCTTCTCGAAGTTTTTCGATGATCGACTGTGGGGGCTGGGGTGTTTTCAGGGATCGCGTTGTGGCGCCGCCTGGAATTCACTGTTCCTTGCCATCCTCGTTGGAGTCATCACCACGGTCCTGGGGCTTTGCTTTGCACTGGTTGTGACGCGTTCAGGCTTTCGCCATAAGCGCGCGCTGCGAGCTTTGACCGTTCTGCCAATAATCACCCCGCCGTTCGTGATCGGCCTGGCGCTGATCTTGCTTTTCGGCCTGTCTGGGTCGGTCACCCGGTTCTTTGCCGAGCTTTTCGGCACGCAACCGACACGCTGGCTTTACGGAATGCCAGGCATCCTGATCGCGCAGACACTCGCGTTCACGCCAATTGCGTTTCTTGTACTGATTGGTGTGGTTGAAGGCGTCTCTCCGTCGATGGAAGAAGCGGCCCAAACGCTCCGCGCCAGTAGATGGCAGACATTCAAGACGGTTTCCTTGCCCCTGATGCGGCCCGGTCTTGCAAACGCATTTCTTCTGGGCTTCATCGAAAGCATGGCCGATTTCGGCAATCCGCTTGTGTTGGGCGGGAATTTCGACGTGCTTTCGACCGAGATATTCTTCGCCATCGTTGGCGCTCAATACGATCAAGGCAGGGCCGCGGTTCTGGCTATGGTGCTGCTGTTTTTTACTCTTTCCGCCTTTTATGCGCAGCGTGTCTGGCTGGGGAAGAAAAGCTACACAACCGTCACCGGCAAAGGAGATGCCGGCGTTCATCCGCTGATGCCGACTGGCCTTTCAGTTCCGGTCCTGCTCATCGCTCTGGGCTGGGCGCTGTTCACAATTGTTGTTTATGCGATGATCATTTACGGCAGTGTCGTCGAGTTGTGGGGTGTCGATAACTCGCTGACGATCAAACACTATGTCACCGCATTCTCCGTACGTTTCGAAGAAGATAGCATTCGCTGGACCGGTGCCGCTTGGGACAGTTTCTGGACTACCATAACGATCGCGGCCATTGCTGCCCCATTGACTGCCGCCGTTGGTCTGGTGACCGCTTATCTGCTGACCAGGCAAAGTTTTGCAGGCAAGAACGCTTTCGAATTTGGAACAATGTTGTCCTTCGCTATCCCCGGAACAGTGATCGGCGTCAGCTACATCCTGGCCTTCAACGTTCCGCCAATTGAAATCACGGGTACTGGTGTCATTCTCGTTGTCAGCTTCATCTTCCGTAATATGCCGGTTGGCGTTCGTGCGGGGATAGCGAGCATGTCGCAGCTGGACCGCAGCCTTGATGAATCCTCGCTGACCCTTGGTGCAAACTCGTGGCAGACGTTCCGAAATGTCATCCTGCCGCTGTTGCGCCCTGCGATACTTGCTGCGCTTGTTTACAGTTTTGTCCGTGCCATGACGGCGATCTCGGCTGTCATCTTTCTGGTCAGTGCAGAATATGACATGGCGACCAGTTACATCATCGGTCGGGTCGAGAATAACGACTATGGCCTTGCGATCGCCTATTCGACGACGCTGATCTTTGTGATGCTCGCGGCGGTCGGTTTACTGCAACTACTCGTTGGCCGGGTCCAGATTGGTCGACGCACGCAACACGGAACGGAGGCATCGCGATGACCGACACCAAAATCGGTTCCAAGGCCGCCCCGGTACGCTTTGAGAACGTGTCGAAAGTATTCGGTAAGGACGTCGTCGCCGTCGACAACATCAACCTGCATGTCGAGGCAGGAAAACTCGTCACATTGCTTGGTCCGTCAGGTTGCGGAAAAACAACGACTCTGCGCATGATTGCTGGGTTAGAGATGGCAAGTTCGGGCAAGATCCTAATTGGTGATCGGGATGTGACCAAATTGCCCGCCACCGACCGCGATGTTTCCATGGTGTTCCAGTCCTACGCGCTGTTCCCTCATATGAGCGTGTTGGAGAATGTGAAATATGGCCTCACATTCTCGGGCTTTGCAAAGGATGAAGCCCGCAGCCGCGCTCTATATGGATTGGAACTGGTCGGTCTTCAGGGGTTCGACAACCGTCTTCCCTCTGAACTCTCAGGGGGCCAACAACAACGTGTTGCCGTCGCCCGCGCGCTGGTTCTTGAGCCTCAGGTTCTGCTGTTCGACGAGCCGTTGTCCAATCTCGATGCCAAGCTTCGCCGTCAGGTGCGAGAGGATATTCGGGCAATCCAGCAAGATCTTGGTTTGACAGTTGTTTACGTGACCCACGATCAGGAGGAGGCACTGGCGGTCTCGGATGAGATTGTTGTCATGCGCAACGCAGCGATCGCCCAAATGGGCACACCACGCCAGCTTTACGATGCCCCGAACGACCGATTTGTTGCCGATTTCATAGGTGAGGCAAACCTTTTGAATTGCCAAATCGTCGATATCAATGGAGACGCGGCAACGATAGAAATAGAAGGCTACCGCCACACGCTGCCACGTCGCGGTTTGTCAGAAGGAAACGCAACCATTGCTGTGCGACCCTCACGCCTGGTGATCGGCTCAGACCAAGGCATACCAGCCAAGGTGGCTAAGGCGACCTATGTTGGCGTTCGGATGGAATATACGCTGATCGGTGCATTCGGTCAGGTTTTTGCCGTACACGATGACGTCGATGCGCCGCTTGAACCCGGCACCGAAATCAGAATGGGTTTTGCTGACAAAGGGCCCGTTCTTTTACCGGATTAAATGCCGAAACTCATAATCATCACACACCCCGAGGTCTCTATCGATCCGGCCGTCCCGATAACTGAGTGGGGCTTGAATGCCTTGGGCCGTAAACGCGCTGCTGAATTTGCAACCAGTGGAATCCTGTCCAACGTCACGCAGATATGGACCAGTGGCGAGCGGAAAGCCCGCGAAACAGGTGAGATTCTTGCTGCACCACGAACGCTGCCCGTGAATTGCAACTTGGGTCTTGGTGAGAACGACCGCAGCGCAACCGGTTACTTGCCTCGATACGATTTCGAGGCAGCGGCCAATGTTTTCTTTGCTCAGCCGGAAAGTAGCTATCGCGGTTGGGAACCAGCGACCGAAGCACAGATACGCATTCATCGGACAGTCACTGAGATTATCCAGTCGCATGATGCCGGGGATCTTGCAATCGTAACGCATGGAGCAGTGGGCACATTGCTTTGGTGCGCACTCTCGAATTGTTCGATAGACCGCAAGCACGACCAACCCTCACAAGGCCATTTCTGGCAGGCTGATTTAGCTACGCTCAAGCCCGATTCATGTTGGGTCTCTTTGGCATAGGCGCTAAGCTTTCCAAGCGTTCTCTGCGATCTCACGCAACGTCTCGAACACATCTGGTGTCCCCACGATCACGCGCCCGCCGTCTCGGATCATCGCATCGGCGTTCTGATCCTCGACAACACCACCCGCTTCCGAAACCAGCAATTGCCCAGCCAGACAATCCCAAGCATTCATGTGCTCCTCCACGTAACCCAGAAGGCGCCCGGCAGCGACGTAAGCCAGAGAAAGCGCTCCGCTGGCGTTTCTGTGAAACATCGCCCCTTGCTCGATCAGATCCTCGATAACGGGTAAGACATGACGGCTCTCAATCCGGTTCGAGTATCCCACAGCAACAGTTCCGTCGTGCAACGGCACTCCTAACGCGACGCTTATCGGTGATCCGTTAAGTGTCGCTGTTTCTCCGCGAGTTGCGACAAAAGTTTCATCTACATTTGGATCATGGATCACACCAATCTCCGTTTGGCCTTCAGTGACACCAGCCAGAACAATGGTCCATGCAGGAATCCCGTTCACGAAATTCGTGGTCCCATCAATTGGATCGATGACCCAGTCAAAGTCACTCTCTCCGGCTACCGCGCCATGCTCTTCACCGTATACGCCATCTTTGGGCCACGCCTCCGCGATCCTTTGACGAATGAAAGTCTCGACGTTCCTGTCCGCCTCGCTCACCCAGTCCTGAGCGCCTTTTTGATCAACAATAAGATTGACCCGATCTGCAAAGAACTTTTTGGCAAGTAGCCCAGCCTCCTCGCAGACTTCGGTGGCAAAGTCTCTGCGTTCTGAAAGTCGAGACATAGGTGCTCCTTTTTCGGTTGGAGAGTTGCCCAAAAACATTGTAGGCCAAGCGAAGACTTGGCAACCACATAGTCTTTTCGCTTGCTTCAGGTGCCAATATTGGCTCCACAAACCCTGAGTTCTTAGAGTCTACGATCTTCTCCGCGATCAACCTCCCGATCGATAGCTCTCTAATTTCCGTTTGCATTGCATGTAGAACCGACTTGCAGAAGCGCAGATAAGATCCTGAAACACCCACCCTTTGAATGTCGGCTTACTTGCCGGCGCTCAATTTGGTCTGTGCGTGCAACAAAGGTCGGCACTCCATTCGAACCGCAAATCTGAAGTGTCCGCTTTGGGCTGACTACGGTCCTTTGGAGAAAAAATGCGGATGGCTGCAAAGTCCGCATAGCAGTCGTCCGACTTTATCGCAGCGAATGACTGCTTCGGGCCCACTGCGGTCATTTGTGTTGATCCAGACGATAACGCCGCGTCTAACCAACGTCCAGTTCCAGCACAAACGGTCGTTGGGACGTCGAAGCAGACGTAGCTGCGGAGCCAACAAGAATTTAGAGTCCGGTTTCGGTCGCATATCTGCCGCTCAACACTTTTATCGAATGTCCGGCTAGGAGCCAGTGGCACTAAAAATCTGTTTGTTTAATGTTAAGTAATATTGGCACGATGTTTGCCGAATGAAAGCCGCCAAATTCACCCAGCCGCTTTTACCTCGTTCTTCGCCATGCGCTTGAGTTCCGCTTTAGACTTACCTCGCAGGTGGGCTACCTCGGTCTGAACCTGTCGAAAGATCGGCGGGCGAAAACCACCGAGCAAAGCGATTGCCTTCGCCCGTTCCTTTCCGACGCTCTGTGCCATCGTCTTCCAACAGTAGTCGTATAGCAGCCGTTTTGAGGCCGGGCCGGGACAAAGGTCAAAGCGTGGTTCACCGCCCAGAATCCGTATCAGTTCGTCATCCGACATTGGAGACACGCCGCTCATTGGATCAGGTTTCGTAGGTGTTTAGGCAGGCTCTTTTTCGCGTCGTCGTTAGGCTTTGACAGTGGTTCGTGATACTGCCGTGGCCGGTTGTTGATCAGGTTGCGCGGATCGATGGCGAGATGAAGGTGCAACGCCCGCGCCAGCGCCATGCGTCGGCGGCTAAGATCACTTTCGACAGACACCAGCGGGTTTTCCTGCGGTGTGCCATCCTTGCTTTTGACCAGAACCCCGAGGCTGTCCATCTGCTCCTGAATGATCAGGATTTGAACCTGAACTCTGGCGTATTCAGCGATGACGGCGGTGTCCGTCGAAAGCCAGTCGTCTGGCATTCGGGTCTGCCAAACGCGGTCGGCGACAGCCAGAACCTTATCTCTGTGTTCCGGGTCAATAGGCAGAGCAACGAGGTCAAGCGGCCATGGGAAATTCCCAATTCGGGCTTGCGCGCGCTCCTGCGCTGCTGCGATACTGTCACTGCGTCTTCTTCTGCTGGCCATTCTCGTTCTCACCTGCTGTTAGTTGCAAATGTAACCGCCAAAATTTTACAATAGCAATTCTTCCGTGCTCCCCTGTGCGGTGACGCCTCAACGCAATTTGTTTTAACCTTACCCCCCCGGCGCTCCTGTATTCGCCAGCCGATTTCTGCGGGCGACAGGTCCGACGGTATCGATGGAGCCGATTGCGCTGGTGTCGCGTCCACGGCTGGGCCTTCAATGGGTGTTTCGACGTTCTTGGGTAACTCATTCCTTGTAGGTGCTTGGAACTGAGCGGCAGCTTTGAGCGCCGGTGGTGATGGTTTCTTCGGTGGCCGCGGGTCATAGTTTCCCTTTTGTTTAGCGCGCACCGGCGCACCTAAGCGCGCACGTAAAAACACTTGGTGCTACTCCCCCTGATGTTGGTGACGGTTGCAGCCTTGTACCCTTTGCTTAGAAAAAGGGTGTAAGGTGCTATGCGCGTAGCGCACCGCGCCGCACTTGGGGGGTATGGGAATGCTGCAACGATCTTGTCGACAGTTAAGGTCTCTACGGTCTCGTCTCCAAGGTGTGGTAAAACGTGATGCTTGACCGGCGACCACCATCGCCCAGCCTCTCCCTCGCCCTTCAGAGAGCGTTTGTGGGTCTCAAAGAATTTCTTGAATATCTCGTCTACCGTTCGGTGGTTTCGCGCGCTACTGGCCCTCTCTGCGTCTCTGACTGTTTTTGGGTCTCGCCCCAAGCTTTTCAGCCGCTGCCAGTATTTGTGCTGCTCCCTCGCGTCAGCGAGCGACACGGTTGGATAGGGACCCAAGCCCATTTTGGTTGTACGTTTGTTGATTTGGTATCTGTAGTGGAATGACGCAGCACCAGTCGCAGTGCTGACGAAGTACAGGCCGCCCCCGTCATGCAGTGTGACATCCTTGTTCACGGCGGCGTGCAATGCGCTGTCTTTCAACTTGTGCAGGGTGCGGGTCAAATGGGCCAATCCTATAGACAGCTCTATGTACAGTTTTTCGACTGTAATCGCGCATTTATGCCATTAAGTCACTGAGAAAAATAAGGTAATTTTGTGACAGTGGTGCCGCCCCCGGGCACCATTAAATTTGAAATAGCAAATATAATTCAAAATATTGCGACAAACAGTGATAGTTTTGTCCCCTTTAATATCCACCCTATGCATTGCGATGGTGTTCCAAGGACGGTTGGCGCTTCTTTGCTTCCCAGCCCTTGGCCGCGTCGCCCCGTCGCATGAACCAGACACTGGAAGCCCCGAATACGAACTAAGCCGACGCTCGCTATATGTGCGGGCATATACCCACCAAATGCGGGAACCAAACGCTCTAAACTAATGCTCGGGCCTTCACTACGCTGAATGAGCCAGACGACTGCCTGCAGATATTGCTACCACGATCAAGGATGCCACCGTTCGCCAACTGCGGCTTGGTCATCTTCTCGTCGCGCGTCTTCCTCATAGCCTTGGGCGATTGCGGCAAGCATATCTGAAACCCGCGGGTGTGATTGTCCGGACCTCGTTGCGAGTTCTCGGTATCTTTCTGCCAACCGCCGCTCCTGCGCTCCTCCATCGTATGGACCGCGGCTCGTCACACCGCGGGCATTTGCCACGCCAATTCTAAAATGTCGCCTCAACGCATCGTTTTCTCGCTGATCCAGAAAATCCAGTATGCATATAGGCAGCCAGTTGTCCCAGGGCCTTCGCCTAGCGAGACGCGCCAAGAGTGCCCCAATATGGACTTCAGCAACTTCCTTTCGATCGGCCTCCGTAGCCAGCCGCATAGCCTCGTCGGCCCAAGCCCTGAACTGTTCCTCGGAAACATCTCCAGCCTCATTTTCTCCAGGGACCACATTCCACCCTTCGAGAACATGAGAGGCAAGGCTGTTCAGAAGTTCTTGCCTCTCGGGTGGTAGTTCAGCCCATTCGGGGTCAACTGAGCGATCACTACGAAGATACTTCCAGCGGAGAAATTGAACAAACGAAGCCGGGTCACTTGCAAGGTCGCGATGCAGTGCAAGTTCACGTTCTCGCCTTCTCTCTCCGTAAGGACTGATGACGGCCACAAACGGCAATTCGAGATTGGCTATTTGCTTCTCGCTGATACCTTCCGACGCATCAAGAAGCTGAAATACTTGGGTCAATTTATACCAGTCGGGCAAAACGCCTCCCGGTTCTTCGCCTCGAGCAATCTTCTGCAGTATTTCGACCCAACGATCCGGGGACAGTAATTCCTTACTGTGGGCCGCAGCAAGAAATGCTGATCGCGGGCGCTCGGCTCCCAATAGCTTTGAGACTGCATAGTCGGCCTCTTCCGGAGTTTCATCGCGAAGGTGCAGCGATACGGAAATCCAGTAGGAGGCCGCCGTATCCTCACCCAAAGCCTCTGCGACGGCCCACCCGTCGGGGCGTCCTGGAAGATGTTCCGCGAACCTGGTACGCGTGTCCGCCGCGTCGAGCAGCCCACTATCGGCTATTAAATTGGCAACACTTTCCAGGTCGTTCCAGCTTGCTCTCCATAATACAGCGCGCAGAAAGGAGTTAGATTTGGAGTTCTGCACCTCTTGAAGCGCCGCCATGGCCCATCGAGCGGCAACCTCCGGTGACGTATCCAACGCGACCAAAACCTCCGCCACTAACTCGGGGTGCTCGACACTTGTGGCGAATGACAGAACGGTGTCGGCGCCTTGTTGCTCGTCGATTTCGTCGATTGCGGCCCGACGATGCGCCGCTACAACTTCGTTTCGCTCTTGCCACGACAGATTTCTTTCATCTTCAGCCTCGATTAGGGCGCGCCACTCAACATGTGAGACCTGAAATAACCAACGATGACGAGCGGTTGGCGCCTGAGGTTCCAGCAGTTCTTCCATTCGTTGAATTGCCGAAATAAGGTCTTCAGTTCCCTCTTGCTGCTGATACGTGCGCTGCACTTCCAGCTGTCTCAGTATTTGACGCAACTCGGCCTTGTCGTCATCGTGCGCATCAACGCCCCACCTTTCCACTTCGCTCACTAAACGAACCAGATCGTCAGGATGCAGTCGCATCGTAGTTTCTAGCAACTGCTGAAGTTCTGCCTTGTTGTAGGGAGCAAGGTCCAAGAGCAGCTTGCTGGCCTCAATCGCCGAAAAGCGGACGTCGTCGTTGGTTGGTTCAGACACTTGCTCTTCCAATGAACGCCATTGCGGCATTGCGTTCTTTGATGCGAACCGCTGACGACCACCTGGCAAGAGAGAGGTCGCAACATCGATGACAGGGCCACGGTGTTGGGATGACAGGCGTCGTAAGACGGCCATCCTGTCATGGACCCCAAGTGCTGTCGCCGGCAACCAAGGTAGGAATAGCGATCGCGCGGTCGATTTCGGCGAGTTCGTCCAGTTGTCCTCGACCTCAATCCGACGAAGACTAAACACGACGTCAGCGACACGCGAGAAATGGGCTGGTTGCCAAGCGAGCAGCTCCAAAGCCCAGAGTAGATGCGTTCTCAGGCACTCCCCGCTAACAAAACCGTCTGTCGATCCCATGATCGCTCTAATCGCGGGTTCAGGTTTGCGAAGTTCTTCGTCCAGACAGTCGAGAAATACAGATGGCGACGCTTCGGCCAGTGATCTGAGGTGGCGACGTATGGATAGCCAGCGATCCTCATCCGCGTTTTCAATGAGTGAACGAACGACTTGTCCCGCGAGGTATGGCAGGTCAATCCCTAGCCGGTTTCCACAAATCTGAGCGCCATAAACTGACAGGATACTCAACGCGTCACCAAGACCTGATAGCAGCGCGCCAGAGTAGCGCCGGGAGTGCCCTAGGACATCCGCCATCCAACGTTGATCCTCCGGGAGGTCCAAGGCTGGGTCTCTATCGCCAAGCAGTTCAGGAAGGAGCTGGAAGAAGCGCTCAATATCTTCGGGCGTGATGTTCGGCCCTACGGCAAAAAGGGCGTCAAGCTGAGAAACCACCACATTAACGTTGCCATAGCGAACAACGGGCGCGTCATCGAAGGTGAGCAGTTCATCCCGAATTGCCGCAACTTCTCCAGTTTCTATTTCGCCCAAGAGTTGCAGAACAATGTTATCATCGCGATCGTCGCGTTCCACCCAAGAGCCAGCCAGAGCGAATGGAAGGAGGCGCTTCACTGAACCTCGATCACGTGCCCAGACTGGACGACGAACGTCAGGATCATTTGAAAGGCGTCGGCGAAGCACGGGAACCGAATGACCGACCTGCAAAGCAATGTTTTCGGCTTCATCTCGTGTCAGCCCCATGTGCTCCAATTCGGAGCGAAACGTATCGGATGGGACGTGGGATAGTAGCAATTCCTCCATGACATCCGTGCGCCCCTTTGGATAAGCGCGGACGATCGTCCTGTTGCGTCGGTCTCCCAGGTCCAGATCGCTGCCCTCGGCTACATCCGCAATCACCACAAGTCGGTTAGAACTGCCCGGAATTCTCGCATCCGTTGATGTCGCGATAAGTGTCCTGTCGAGAAGGTCGTGGGCTTCCGCCTCAATCATTGTTGCGACAACGAACGCTACCGCTTCACCCCGATCATCGCCCTGTACGATTACCGTGTCGTCTCCGTCCCGCAGCCTCTCCAACAACTTCTCATGTTCGTTGTGCCGCCTAGTCGAGACTAGCTTTGTAGTCAGGGCCGGGTTTGAGGCAGTTGCCCAGGCCTGCCACCATTCATCCGGCGTTTTGAGACCCGGAACAGAAATTCCCAACTTCTCGCCAAGCCACCGCGATGTTACCGGGGCTTCCTCGAGCCAGGTCTCTAAGTCGATGGCGTCATAAGCATAGACAGCCGCCCATTGCCCCTCTGCGCGCCGGTCGGCAAGCCAGTCATCCTTTGAGTTCCACCGCCTAGGCGTTACGAAGACAAAGCTGGTTTGATCGCGTTCGCCTTGGGGCGTCTCATCGGTGCGCTTCTGATAGTCATCGTTTGCTTTTACTCCTGGATTTTGATTGCACCCCATCTCCCAGACGCTAGCGCCTTCGGGAACCCAGTTAGTCGCTCTAACCGCCTCTACCCGCCCGTCCAGTCCGTGCAGGTCTACGGCCTCATTCCCAGGAAAGCGCAAAGTAATTGGAGCAGGGGTAGTTTCTCTTATCAGACGTCGTACGAGAATGGGGAGATTGCTACGGCATTCGTGGCGGTCAGCCCATTGGCGAAGCGCGGTTTCATCAATAGGCATTTCTTCCTCAAACGAATTGCGGTGCGTGCTGTGATTATTGCGTGGCTGTATCCAATCGGCACCATATGCTGCAGTTCTCGCAACCTATATTATCCGGACGCCGCCTCGCAAAGCAAAGACCATTGGGCGAAAGGGGACGTTTTCCCGTTGGTGGCGGCCAAAGCGAGATCAGGCTCCGCGGCATTGTAAACAGGACCCAACAGATGCGTTCGTCCCGGCGGAGCGAAAGTGCGTACACCTGGTCCAAGTTGTGGAAGATTGGCGCAATTCTCTTGCCTTCCATGACACTCAGTTCGTGACAGGCGTCTATGAACTTCAGTGGACCATCAAGTGTCGTCGTCGATGCTGTCCTCAAAACTCTCGCCAGTCAGTTCGCAGAAGGTCTTCAACGCACCCTGTAGCGTGAAATACTGGTGCTCGCTGCGGTGAACGAACAGCTCGCCTCGGATCGTGATCATGGCGACAGCCCAGTCCTTGATCGCGTCAGCTTCTGCCGCGCGGGTAAGAACGACAAGTCCGTCTTCGACGAGCGCGCACTGAACGACCAAGCTCTGGTATATGTGGTTCCTGGCGAAAACCTCACCGAACCGGAGGTTCTTAGCGTATCGCTCCAACCCATCTTCTGACACCGCCTCCGGGCATCCCGGAAACTCTGTCGGGACCCTCCACTTCACCTGGATCGCCGATGGCGTCAGGCTTTCATATTCTTCTGGCTCTTGCTCGTAGTCCGCTCGCTCGCGGGTGCCGTACAGCCATTCGCCGACCGCACCGCCGCTTGGCACCGACCCGCTCTTCGCCCACTCCTCGAAGCGGGATTTGGTCCTGGCACCCTCTTCCTTGGTAACGGTTCTCATCCACGAAACGTCGGGATAGGAGGTCTCGGTCTTCGGCTTCGATGGGTCTTCGAGGAACGCTTCGATGGAACCATAGGCCAGCTCGATGCGACGGGCGGTGGTTTCGTTCAAAAGCGCGTTCTCAAGCCTCGTGAGCCAGCGCAAGTTTTCGGGCCTATTGTTGGCCCGGTTGGTGTCGATGTGATCGACGACATGTTGGTCAGTTGGAGGCGGGCCATTGAAGGCGCTGCATACGATACGATGGATCGGAACACCGGCAAGCAGATGGTAGCCGGTTGTCAGGTTCTGGCGTCCGAAGGTCCATTTCTTGTCAAGTGGCCGGGCGCGTTTGCGGAACTCGTTCAGGCGATATACCGCACCGTTGTCGCGGACGCGATATCGCTCACCGCGATACTCCACCTCCATTTCAGTTTCGAAGATTTCCAGCAGGTGATCATGTTCGCCCACAGGCGACTTCGGGGATGACATTGCAGTCTCCAGCGCAAAGGTGTCTCGGCTTTCCCCAGACTGCTCGGCCCGGTGCCGGTTCTTATTGGCAGACGTGAAGCAGGGCGTCCGGCGCTGCCTTGTGCTCTAGACGCCGCCTCAAGATGTCTCGTCAATAAGAAGCAAGTCAACCACCGAAGGTTTTGCTGAGCTTCAGAGCCAGTTAATCAAACTCGCCGAAGAGGGTCGCATTCATCGCTTTGAGATCCCGAACGCGCGCGCGCAGGGGGGCGCGTTTTGATGAGATTGAGAACCCGAACGCGCGCGTGTGAGGAATGATATGGACGCCTGGAACCTAGAAATTCGTGCCTAAAGGTGGTCTATTAAGTCAACGGGATTGCTCCTCCTCGGCAAAGCGAGGGCTCGGGTCTCATTTCCCAAGTGCAAGACAGCACATGCCTAAAAAGCGCATACTGTGCCCATCTCATGCACCATTTTAGATCATTACTCAGCTTATTTTGCTGCGAATTGATGGATATTTGTGCAGCTAAGTCCAGCTTTTTATCCACCTTTAGTTTGCTACCTGCTTTTAGGCGGCGGATCAGGCGGATTGGGTCCGGCAATCGGCCCAAAGTAGGGACTTTGTCACACCGTCACACCACTTTGCGAAACAGTTCTGGGCGCGGAATTACCTCCCCCATTTTCCCCTCTCCTGGACCGTTCCTACTCTCAGATATGTGACAGGTGTGACGCCATTGTTTTCGTTTAGCTTTTCGCCCATGACAGATGCGTGACGGCTGCGGTGACATGGTGTGACTAGATCGGGATTTCCCCTCGTGGCATGGGCGAGGGCCTCCGATACCCCCTCGATGTCACACTAGAGCGCCAGTCTGTTACACCACTGAACCGAAGGCTTGCCTTCTCATATCCGAGGGCTTTCATCCGTGCCGCCAAGGTCCTTGCGGTCGCGGGTTGCGCGATGACAGCGTCGGAGAGCTGGAGGACACGTTTCATGATATACATAGACGAGAATTTCGCGAAGCCGTCGGACCATTCCTCCGGCGGCATATTCTCCAAAAGATCGTCCCAAGCGTGGTCCAAGAGCCGGTCCTTCATCGCCGCCTCCTGAACCCGCTCCGCCTCGCCTTCGAGCCAGACCTTCTCGTCCCGGCGAGCCATCGCCTCCGCGAAGAGATGGTCCCGGTTCTCCCGAAGCCAGTCGAGGTCCCCCTTCTGAGCGACCTTCACCGGCAGGAACCGTCTCCCGCCGGTCTCGTCCCGGTGCCAGTGGCTGTCGTTCGTCGAGCCGACGAGGATGCCGCGCCGGGGGACCCTAACGACGTGGTGAGCATATGCGGGCCGATACTTGTCGAAGGTCTGTGTCACGAAGTTCCGGACATCGCCGACTTCGCGCTTCGACATGCCGTCAAGCTCCGCGCTCTCGTTGATCCAGCATCCCTCCAGAAGCTCGCCCCGGTCGCGTCCGCTGTCCTTCGCGAAGATCGCGGCATCTGAGAAACGATCCTCCCCAGCGAGGACCTTGAAGCTCTCGGATTTGAAAAGACCTTGCCGCCCTTCGAGGACCAGCATCAGATCGAACTTGCAGCCGGGATGAAGAACGCGCCGGACCATACCCGAGATCACCACGCGAGCGACGGTTCGATGATACTCGTCATCTGGGACCCCGAACGTCTTCTCCAACCAGTGATCGAGCCGCGCCTCGCCGTCCCAGACCAGTCCTCGAAGGTAGTCGGCGACCGGGTCGCGTCTCTTCTGTTGGGCGATCTCGTCGAAGGCGTCGCGAAGGTTCTCCTTGCCGACCTCCAGCCGGAACTCTTCCCGGATCAGACGTCGCAGATCGACCATGGCGGCGTCTGTCACCGGTCCAGCGAAGTCTTGGATCGCGTGACCCTCGACCATTGCGACACCGGCGAAGGTGTCGAACCAGATGTGGACGCCCAGATGCTTCAGTGCCTCGACCGCATTGTGGAAAGAGGCCCGGATCGGGACCCCGTTCTTGTCGGTCGCGAACTGGGGACCATCCAGCGCCTCCTTCGCCCGCTGGATTTGCCGGACGACGTAGCCTTCGGGGTTCCCTTGGTCGAGCGTGTGGGCGCTGATGCCCAAGGTGCTGTCGAGAAGAACGGCGGCGATGTAGTCGTCCGGCACGCCCGCTCTGACCAGCTCGCAGACGACATAGAAGGTCGCCCTCGATCGGTCTCCGTTCCAGCGGTTGCCGTCCTCGACGTCCGATCCGTTGACGATCAGCATCGGGACCGACGGATGGAACTCGCCTTCCGTGGCGACCGCCTTCAGCTCCGGTCCGACGTCATCGAGCCGGGGGAGGTTGCCTGACAAAGACACCGCAACGCGCCCACCATCAGCCTTCGTCCCGCCGTCGATCTTGGGAGCCTTCTGGAAGTTCGAAAGGTCGTAGCGAAGCTTGTCGTCCCAGTGGACGACCTTCGTCTCGCGTTCTTCGCGACCCTTGGCTCGCTTCTTCGCGTTCGGGATGTTAATCGTCCCCGGCAGACGCATGATCCGGTCGACGTTGTGGCAATGGTCGCCGCCCAGCTCCATTTCCAACCATCGGTTGTAGCTCTCGAATTCGGTCCAGTCTCCGCCGTCAACTTTCACCGGCTTGTCGAGATGCCAGAACGCTTGATAGCCGCCGCCGCTGTCGATGATCAGGGTGGGCGTCGGGTTGAACTCCTTCAGGGTCTTCAGGATGTTCGCCCGCTCCGCGTCGAAGAGCTTGGCATCGGTCGTCTGGGGATCGACGTCGACGTGGAGCCATTCCGCCTCGACGATGTCATCCTTCTTCGCCTTCTTCGTCAGGTTCTTTTCGCCGGAACTGTTGACCTGAAAATAGATATTTTCGTGGCCGGTGCGAAGTTCGACCGCCTCTTCCATCTGGTCGAGCCTGTCATCGAAAAAGGTTGTCGTCGTGACCCGCCCATCGGGGACGATGAAGGTCAGGGGCCACGGTCCACCGGGCCGAAACTTCTTCAGGAATTCGATGCTTTCCATGCGATGGCCTCTTTCAGCCGACGGCCTTTTCGCGAAGGTCGCGCAGGTGTTTGTCGAGTTCGTCTTCAGGCCAATAGAGTTTACCACCCAGCTTCAATGGCTGAGGCAGTCGCCCAGTCTTGAGGTCGATGTAGATCGCGCTTCGAGAGCGGTTCCCCACCTTCGCGCGCACTTCGGCTAGGGTCAGGTATTTCTCCGACATGTCGCATCCATCCTTTTTCGTTTTGGATGGTGCAGAAGTATCGGGCTCTGTTTTGATCTACTCAGGGATAGCTTTCGTCGAAAAACGTCCCCTAGGGTCAGGACCTAAAAAACGGACTGGAAGCGGTCGTTCAAGGCGCCAGACTTGAACGACTGATCTGCGGACATAGCAGACGTTCAGTGCGAAACCGCAACTGTCCTGGCCGGGGCGGTTTGTTCAGCTTCTCACGTGGAAAGACTTGCTCGTGATGACCCACGCACCGTTGATCTCGATCAGCAAGAGATGATCCACCACCCAAACACCGGCATATCTGCCGGAAACACAGACCGAGGCGATATCCCCGTCGATCTTCAGGCTCTCCAACCGGGTTTCATGAGGGCCATGCTGCCCGATCAGACCTTTCGTTTCATCGACAAAATCATCTAGGGCCTGCCAAAGAAACTCTCCCTCATAGTAGCCCATGATGGGAGCGCGCGGCTCAAAAAGTGCGCGAAGCGTCTCTTCGTCTGCGTTTACCATCGCATGATAGTAGCGATCTGTAACCTTCAACACGCTTGCGGTGCGTTTGGAGTTGTCGCCTGCCATCTGATTCTCCTCGAAAATTACCTGAATATGCTATCACGTAGGGCAGGCTCCATGTCAGAGTTATTCATGCAAGTGAGCGGTCCGCGGAGCGTGCCGCGTGACCGGCGATTGAACGTGCCGCGCAAATTCGGTCCAATACGTGAATTGACATGAGTTTTGGAACAGGAACTCTGGGCTCTAACCGGTCATCTGACCGTTCTGGTCAGGTTTCTCGGTGGTTTGCCCAGTTCAACGGCTGCTGAGCGGGACAAAACGGTCAATCAACTGAGCAAAGCTGACGTCTGCAATCCCTCTAAGACCTGACTTCGGCCACCAGTTTTCAAAGTCTCGTGGGCTCAGGGGTGAATTCAATATTGCCACCACGCGTTACGAAATAACCAGTCGTCCTTTGGTGGGCGGGATTAGGCAGATGTTGTCGCACTTGAGGCGGCTCTAGGTTTATGTGACCATCCCGTATTCTAGAATGGAGAAACGGGCAATGAATCGCCGCCTCGCCGCCATCCTTTCGGCAGACGTTGTCGGTTATACGCGACTTATGCGGGAAGACGAGGAAGGGGTTCTAGAGGGCATCAAATCAATTCGGAAGTTGATTATCGAACCCGCGCTGAACTCCCGTGGCGGGCGCATCGTCAAGCTTATGGGCGACGGATTGCTGGTGGAGTTCCCTTCGGCCCTTGAAGCCGTTCGGGCGTCCTTGGATATCCAGAAAAACCTAGCAGAAGATCCGTCACCGGCCGGGATAACGTATCGGATTGGGATCAATCTGGGAGATGTTATCACTGAGCATGGCGATATCTTCGGCGATGGTGTGAACTTGGCCGCTAGATTGGAGGCCGCCGCGCCGCAGGGCGGTATCTGCATCGCTGCCTCAGTCTTTGATCAGGTCAGGGATAAATTAGACATAGCATTTGAAGATATGGGCGAAATTGAGCTCAAGAACGTCGACCGCCCGATCCGCACCTTCCAATGGATGCCTCGCGTGTTCCCAAAGATTGAGCCGCAGGAACCAGCTCCGCTGGATCGCCCCTCTATCGCGGTGCTGGCATTTACGACAATGGGAGCCGACTCCGAACAGGATTTCTTTGGAGACGGGCTCGCCGAGGAGATCATAACCGGGCTTTCAAAGCTTGCCGGTCTGCTGGTCATCGCGCGGGACTCAAGTTTTGTTTATAAGGGACGTTCTGTCGATGCGCGCGAAGTCGGACGGGAACTGGATGTCAGATATGTGCTTGTCGGCAGCGTTCGCGCGTCGGGAACGCGAATCCGTGTAAGCGCGCAACTCGTCGATTCCCAGCAAGGAGTTCATATCTGGGCCGACCGTTACGACCGTATACTAGACGATATTTTTGAGATTCAGGACGAGATTACGCAGTGTGTGTGTGCGGCGATCGAGGGAGCTCTTTCACTGGAGGAACAGCGTCGGGCGCAGCTACGCCGGCCGGAGAGCCTCGATGCGTGGTCTGCATACCACCTTGGAATAGCTGCGCACTACGCCGCACAGCAAGCCGAGAGTTCCGAAGCCAAGCTGGAAGCAGAGCGAAAGGCAATTTCCCATTTTGAAAGAGCTACCCTGCTTGACCCACGTTTTGCACGGCCATTAGCCGCTCGCGCCCTAGTTTTGCGATCACTTGTCATTCAGAATGTGCTCCGCGGCGATGAGGCGCAATCGGCGATCGACGAGGCCATTCGCTTCTGCCGTGAAGCCGCGGCACTTGATCCGCTGGACAGCGCCCCACATGTCACCAGGGGAATGCTGCTTGGCATAAGTGGGGATTGGAGCGGTGCCTTGCGCTCAATTGAAAATGGCATCTCGCTCAATCCGAACTCGGCTGCCGGCTTTTACGAGCGGGGACAGGTCAAGTCGCTCGGACTCGATCCGGAGGGCGCAATCGAGGATTTCGAAATCGGCGCTCGCCTTTCTCCACTTGATCCTAGGATGCTTTTTAGATTTCCGCTGGGCAGCTGGGCGTTGATGCGACTTGGAAGATACAGTGAAGCAGCTGAATGGGGCGAGATTGGCGTTCAGGAGATTCGCTCGGTCATGTTTCCAGCGCTTGACGCTGCCGCGGCTCATGTCGCTTTGGGAAATAATCAACGCGCAGAGGGCTTAGTCGCTGAAGCAATGCGGCGCCAACCCGACCTTACCGTTGAGAACCTACGTCAAAACCTTTCCTACGCCGCGGACGAAGACTTCAAAGAGTGGTTTTTCGAATGTCTCGTGCAGTCGGGATTGCCCCAAAAGTGAGGCGTTATGACAGCTTGGATCGACGCGCTATAGGTACTGCTGATCAGGGTTCGATCTTATGCTACATAGTCTTTTCACGCCGATTTCGAAAGATGGCTCACAGCAAGTGTGGATGATGCATTCACGCGTATGACGACTGGCCAAGTTTATCGTCGATAGCGGTCGTCGCAAATGCGGGGCTGTATGGCAACTCGAGGGCTCAAAGCAGTCATTGCACGCCAACACCCGCCTGATATCATGTTCAAAACACAAAGGAGATTGATATGCCTCAGATCGATATCCAGGTCCTTGAAGGCGTGTTTGACGCAGACGACAAGGAACGGATCATAAGGTCAGTGATCCGCGCCTTCGGCGACGCAGCTGGTGGGAAAATGTTTGAAAACACGTCCTGTCGCATACACGAAGTTCAAAGTGGGGCGTGGGGGTTCGCTGACCAGGTCTTCACGACAGAAGTCGGACTGAGCATCAAGAACGACAAGACCTAGCCTTTGGGTGTACGGACAGAGGAGCGTCGATCACCACTCAGAGCTCCGGGCGATCGCTGCTGAGATTGGCTGAGTGATCGCGTTGCGGACAAAGACGCAATGCTCGCAGGAACTGAAGTTAGCGCAAGTCTTCGGGAACGGGATTATCTTCCCCTGCCGGTTCCCATGCGTGCGCTGCGATCGACCATCGGCCTTCCGACTTCACCAGAAGATAGCCACTGATGTCATGGTTCACTTCGGTCCCGTTTTCAGTCAGCTCAGACATGGCTAGCACCACGGCAATGTTCCCAAAGCGCATGATCTTCATGCCACGCGTATGTTCCTCGAAGCTGTGCAGGTTCTTTCGCGCGACATTCTCCATTCTGTCGATGAAGGCTTCGAGCGGTCGGACCTGCACTGGTCGGGCCGCACCGCATAGGATCGCCTCGGGCAAAAAGTCCTCCCGAAACTTGTCCCACTCGGGCACACTGTCCTCTCCCCAAGTCATCGGCTCGAAATGATTGCCGATCAGGGCCCGAATTTCCTCTTCATCAGTCATCGTTGTCCCTCCCAAGTCTTGAATGCAATTCCCATTCCCATGGGCTGTGATCTTTGCCCATCATCCTTCGCGTGCTTCTCTTCCCGGAAGTGTAGCATTGCCTAGCCGGTCATCCAAATTGCGACAGAGAACGTAAATAGGTTGGCTGTGTTAACTTAGACCGGCCGTCTGCTAGACGTGCGAAATTTGCCCGGTGTGCGGGCGTAGCCGCAAATCTCTTTCAGAAATGGCGCAACTCTGTCGATCCGCGTCAATCCAACTCGAACCGCAGGACGCCCGCTGCGGCAAGTTCATCATCGAGTGCCCTTCCCGTCAGAAATTCAAGGGCAGATGCCGCGCTGGTCTGTGAGGTTCGACTAAGAAATATCGACATATCGATATGAGTCCCAAGCTCTTCGGGTAGGATTGCCGCAGGAACCACCCCTGGTGTTGCAAGCACCGTGGTCAGCGGAGCGACTGCAAGCTCAACTTGGCCAGCGGCGACGGATGCGACCGGCTCGCCACCACCCATGGCCAGGCTTTTTGGTAAAAGTGCAGTACTCAGATCGAGCCGCTCGATCACATCGAGGTAGGTGCGGCCACTTGTACCTGCACCCGTGTAGGCGATGCTGTCGGCTTCATGCAAAAGGGCTCTGATAGTCACAAGGTCTTTTCTGATTGAGCCTGCGGTTTCTTCTTTTCGGCCAACGGCAAGGGGCACACGTCCAAAAGCTCGGTGACTGGCTGCGTCTGCTTTTCCAGCTTTGATGAGCGCTTTAGCGTAAGAGGGGTTGGTTAAGCCGATGTCATAAGCTTCACCCGCCGAGATGCGCTCCGGTATGACGGGGTTGAGATCAACCAACTGAATGACCGATGCACCCGTTGCCGTTTCCAAGCGCGGAACGAGGTTATTCATGATCGCCCGGATCGCCACCGGTACAAAAATGCGCAGTTCGTTCGGCATAGCAGATGAGATTTCTGACGGTGTGCCCCAGTATTATCTTTGCACGATCCTCTGCGGCTGAGAACATTGCAATGCTTGCATAATAGAGCAGTTCGACTTGGAAGCTGAGCAGACGCCGACCGATTTTGACTGAAAGGCTGCTCAGCGGGAAGGAGCAGTCCTTGCGTTCAAAGTTCGGCAACTAACCTATTTGAGCTTGAAGCAGATTATCTGCACGGGGTGGGTTCGGCGTTCTTCGATGTTCCGGGCAGCATTTCGCACAATTTGCGGAGCCAATTTGCCTAACAGAATATGAGTGCCAAATACCGGTGCCTCACCTTTCTCGGCAAGTTCGATGGCGCGTCTGTAGCCCTGCAAATACTTTTCACCTGTATCGGCGACCTTGATGTCGGCGAAACCGGCCTTTTCCAGCGCGGCAACTGTATCGGCGGGCCGCATCAGGTAGGCGCCGCTTCCGTCTTCTGACCAGGGCACCGGATGATGTGGCTCGCCTACTTCCCCCAGCCCATGTTCCGTAAGCGCGAAGAATGCACCAGGCTTCAGTACCCGGAAGGCTTCGCCGAAGAAAACGTTTCGATCGGGCACGTTCATTGTGACGTGCTGCGTGTAGCCTCCATCGAATGTTTCATCACCATAAGAGAGCTTCTGCCCGTCACCGTGTCGGCATTCCACTGCGCTTTCCATCCCGACGAGCACACTCAGTTTGTTGGCAGCGTCTACGAATGGTGCCGTTATGTCGATACCGTCAACATGGCAGTTGAACCGTTTTGCCAGATACCTAGCGGGACCGCCGAGCCCACAGCCGATGTCCACAAGTCGATCACCCTCTTTGATCGGTAACGCATCTGCTAGTTCAACGGTCGCGGGGAACCCTCTCGCATGAAAATGATCCACAGGTGCGAGTTGTTCGACTGTTACAGAGTTGGGATCGATGCCTGCCAGCTCCATCGTTTCTAGAATTCGGGAGTATACGTCTCCCTTGCCCCAGTGATCTGAAATAGCCTTTGCATCAGTCATTTGAGCCCTCCTATCTTAGCGGTTAAGATAGCACAGTTTCGCAGCACCCGATATGCGGGTTTATTCCGTCTGCTCCGGGCTCTTCTGAGACATCTGACTAAAACCATCAGATGACCGCCCATCGTAGCATTGCTGCCGTTCCCCAAAGTTGTCGCGCAACGCGCTGTCTTCGACCGTGTTCCCAAAACACTGTGGGGAAGAACTGTGTTGCAGTTACTGTGGGCAAAGAGCGTGTTACGGTTCTTTTTTTGGCTCTCGCCGGACATCGTGTAGCCGATTGAACGGGAGGAATTGACAGATGGTCCAAAAGATTTTGGCTGCTTTGGTCGCGCTTACTGTGAGCGCTGGCTCAGCAACGGCGTTGTCACCCGAAGCGCAACAACTCATCGACCGCGCAGCTGCGGACTGCCAAGCCTTCGAGAACGGCGAGTTTGATCAGGGCGATGCTGTCATTGAGATTGAACTGCGCTCTCAGTTTGGGACCGTGGACGCGGAACTTGTGGACGAAAGCCAATACGCATGCTCATCCGCTGCGTCGCTCTACTGCGGCACAGGTGGTTGCATGCTTAATCTCATTGTGAACGGTGAGACGATGGCCTGGCAGGCAACTGGTTGGCGCCTCATTGATTGGGGCCATGACCGTATCCTTATTTTTGGACGTGACGGAGGTTGGTGTGGCGGCGCTGGCGCAGAGGTGTGCTATGAAGCGCTGGTTTGGAGCAACGGCAAGATATTGACTGTGGGCCCTGAACCCGAATGAGCGCGCACCGATCTTCAAAAACTCTGGCGTGACACAATGAATGATCTGAACATCATCCTTGAAAGCGAACTCACTTGCCCGAAGTGTGGCAACAAGGCAGTCGAGACCATGCCGACCGATTCCTGTCAGTGGTTCTACGAGTGCACCTCATGCGGGGCTGTGATCAAGCCGTTGCCAGGCGATTGCTGCGTCTACTGCTCCTACGGAACCGTGCCTTGTCCGCCGATCCAAGAAGGTGGGTCGTGTTGCGGCTGATCAATTTGCGTGATCCAAAACACTGTGGGGAAGAAGTGTGTTGCCGTTACTGTGGGCAAACAGTGTGTTGCGAACATTCGTTACGGCTGCTTCAGATGTCATATCAGCGGACGGAGCCGCCTTATGCACGTGCGTCTAGCGCCGATGCAGCATTCCTTTGCGAGTGCAGCAGACATTACGCCGCGACGCCGCGCACTTCGCGTTTTCGGTCATTCTACGTTGCTCCGGGCGGTGAAGTTCAGAGTGACTTTTCGCTGCATCGCGGGCGGACGCACAAGTGCGGGACATTGCGTCATTTATCCACGCAGAAACTTTGCGCTGCTAGAGGGAACTCGACGGTTCGACCATTTGCCCGAACTCTGCTGTGCTGAATAGACGTTCGTATGAGCGGCTGTGCCAAGACAAATGAAAGGCCCAATATTCATCCCCGAGCATTCGCTGAACTGCCTAAGGGCTGGTAGGGTACGGGCATGATTGCGATGATTTTTACGGTCTCGCTTGCTAAAAACAGTGGTTGTCTCGGATGCCGCGCATGGAAGTGCTTGTTCGACACATGACATCATGGCTCCGGCAAAACTTTGGACAGCGCAGCTGTCAGCTTGACAACTAGGTGTTTGATCCCACGGTTTGATGGTGTGATCCTTTCGTTTGAATGGAAGGAAGCACTATGGGACAAATTCGTCATGGCAGCGCCTCGACCACGCACGCCATCAGAGCTCACATACAGCGATCGCAAGCTTCGATCACGGAGCTGAGCCGGGAACTGGGGATCAATCCCAAGACCGTAGCCAAATGGCGGAAGCGCAAAACGGTTGAGGATCAGAAGACCGGGCCGAAGGAACCACGCTCGACCGTTCTCAGCGAAGAAGAGGAAGCCATGGTTGTTACGTTCCGGCGGCATACTCTGTTGCCTCTGGATGACTGTCTCTATGCTTTGCAGTCGTCAATTCCACACCTCACACGGTCTTCTCTGCATCGCTGTTTGCAACGTCACGGGATATCACGCCTTCCAGACATGAGTGGAGACAAGCCCAAACGGCAGAAGTTCAAGAGATATCCCATCGGCTATTTCCACATCGATATCGCTGAAGTCGGAACCGAGGAGGGCAAGCTCTATCTCTTTGTAGCCATTGACCGGACCAGCAAGTTCGCAGTCGCGCAGCTTTTCGAAAAGGCCAATCGCCAGACAGCCTGGGAGTTTCTGGAGCACCTTCTTGAAGCCGTGCCGTACAAAATTCACACGATCCTGACAGACAATGGCATCCAGTTCGCAGAGCAGCCCCGGAACCGCGACAGCGTCACATTCCGCAAGATGCGTTTTGACCTAATTTGCGAGGCCAACGACATCGAACATCGTCTGACCAAACCGAACCATCCTTGGACCAATGGACAGGTGGAGCGCATGAACCGCACCATCAAAGACGCGACCGTAAAGCGGTATCACTACGATAGCCACGACCAACTGCGCAGCCATCTCAGCGACTTCCTGCAAGCCTACAACTTCGCGCGTCGGCTCAAAACTCTGAGCGGTCTCACTCCCTACGAATGCATCTGCAAAATCTGGACATCAAAACCAGTTCGTTTCATTCTAAATCCGATCCACCAGATGCCGGGACTGAACACCTAGCATGAAGTTGAAATACGTTCTTTGCCAAATCACTCCCTTCCCCATTCCTGCGCGAGGGCAATCGCTTTGGCGAAGGTATTTTGGTGGTTTTGAGTTCTGTCGGGGTTGATTTGGCGGTTTAGTTGCGCCGGGACGTTTTGTATGCCGATGACCTCACCGGCAAGACATGCGGTGCCCAGCGCGGTCACTTCGGCATTCTTCTGAAGGCGCAGGGATTGCTGGAATGCATTTACCAAAACGTGACAAAAATAGGGATTGGCCGTCAAACCCCCATCGATTGAAAACATGCTGCGGGCAGCCGTGGTTTCTGTCATTGCGCGCATCACCTCAGCGGCGCGAAAGGCGATTCCTTCCAGCAAGGCTTGCATCAAATCCTTGGGCCCATCGTCAAGCCCAAGCCCAAGCCATGTTCCACGTGCACGCCTGTTCCAATGGGGGCAGCCAAGCCCGGCAAGTGCCGGAACAAAGGCAAGGCCACGGGAAATGGCACTTGGTTTATCGAAGGCGTTGATTTCGTCGAATTGGTTGAACAATCCCAATCCGCGGGCCCAATTAACGGCGGCTCCAGCCGCAAAGACGCCGCCATCAACGGCATAATTTACCGCTTGCCCTTGTTTGCGCCAGGCAACGGTCGGCAATAGGCCTTTGCTGTGTTCCCGACAGATTGTGTCGCCGGTTAACATCAGCGCAAAAGCACCGGTGCCAAAAGTCACTTTTCCTTTGCCCGGCAGGCGACAGCCAGCGCCGTAAAGCGCCGCCTGTTGATCCACGATCAACGCGGTCAGAGGGGTCGTGGTTTCGCTGCCTTGGATCTGTCCAAAATCACCGGTATTCGAAACAATCTTGGGCAAAGTATCGATCGGGACGCCAAAAAGCGCGCAAAGATCCGGATCCCAATCGCAGGTCTCAAGATTCATCAATGCGGTGCGGGAGGCCGTCGAAACATCGGTGATGCAACGCCCGGCCAGACGATCAACGAAAAATGCATCACTCGTTCCCAACCGCAAGCTACCACGCCTATGGGCCTTTTGCGCCTTTGGTTCGTTTTCAAGGATCCAGCCCAGTTTGCTTGCCGAGAAATAACTATCAAGCGGCAATCCGGATCTGGAAAGTGTAAGGTCTTGGGCGCCGTCGGCCTTCAGCCGGGCCACCACATCATTCGTCCGTTCATCCTGCCAGACAATGACGGGGCTTAGGGCCTCTTTGGTGATGGCATCCCAAGCAAGGCAGCTTTCCCCCTGATTGTCGATCCCGACCGCGTCCAGTGGCCCGGCCGCGTCAAGACAAGCTTGAATATTCCGGATCAACTCTTCCGGATCATGTTCAACCCAGCCAGGTTTTGGCAATATCTGACGATGCCCAATCGCCTTGGCAATATGGGTTTTTCCTGTGCTGTCGTGAACCAGAATGCGGGTGCTTGTAGTGCCCTGATCAATCGCGCCTATTCTCAATCCTGTTCCTCCAGCCCGATAGTGATGCTTGTGGTCGCGCCATGCGCCAGAAGGGGGGCAATCGGCACGAGAATCCGGCGCTCGGGCACGGAATTTATGGATCGCGACCAGATGGTTTTGCCATCCGCCGAAATCACAAGCCGCCCACGCGCGGGGCGGTTCAGGCGAAGTTGTAGATTGGGCATATGCGCCCCGAGACAAGCTGTGGACAGGTGCTGAGGCAGAACATAGCGTATTGCCGGGCTCGTGATCCGAATTGGCGTTTGGCGCCGGGGCTCGGCCCTGTCCGGTTGCCCAAGCGCCTGAACAATAATCCGCGCGGCTTGCCGTCCCTCTTCAGCGCACCATCCATGGGTTTCAATGGGTCTAAGCAGATTGCCCGCACATAAATAGCTGGGATCAGAGGTCGTCATGAATTGATCGATCAAGGGCCCGCCCGTTTTCGGGTCAATCGCAAGATGGCCATTGCGCATCAAGCTTGCTTCGGGGCGGAACCGGCCTGTGCAAATGACACCATCGGCATCCAAAACCTTTTTACGGCCATCGGCGCGCTCGATTTCTATGCCCTCGACACGGTTTTTGCCCAAAATCCGCGTCAATTTGGTCTGGGACAGAATGGGAACACCCAAGACAGCAGGCAAAAGGCGGCTGAATGCCCGCGCTGTGATTCGCGGGTTTTCCTCGATCATCGCGACGGGCTGAATGCCCGCATGTCGGCAGGTCAGCAATGCAGAAAAAGACACAAGCTCGGTCCCCAGAATCGCGGGTTTTTTGAAGGGGACAAGACCTTCAATATAGCTGAAAGCCTGAAGCGCGCCGGTGGTGATAACCCCTTGGGGGCGGCTTCCTGAAATGAACCGCTGAGGGCGGCTTGCTTCACGCGCGCCCGTACACAGAACAACGCGCCGCGCTGTGATCGTTGCGGTTCCTGCATGGCTGCTTAGCTCGAGCGTGCCGCCCGGGTGAAGCGCGGTCACGGTTGTGCCGGTGCGCAGATCGACCCCTTTACGTTCGGCATCTTCGACTTTGCACCGCGCATAATCAGGGCCCTTCAGAAGGCGGTTATATTCGGTGATCCCGAACGGATAATGGCCACAATGGCGGGGAATACCCCCGGCCTCGGCCTCGCGTTCAAGGACGATCACCCGCTCGACACCAAGATGCCGCAATTCAGCCGCCAGTGTCAAACCGGCGGGGCCGCCCCCCACGATTGCAACATCACACAGCTCTTTACGCTCAACGGTCATGGGGATTTTGGCCTTCTACGCATATAGGAACATCAAGCACATCACCTGTGGCCGCCGCAACTGCGGCCATGCAATAGAAGCCTTGGCAAGTTCCCATGCATACACGGGTCCGGCGCTTCAATCCGGCAAAGCTGCGAGGGGCCAAAGGGCCAGCAAGGGCGTTTTGGATATCGCGATGGGTTACTTTTTCGCAATGGCAAATGATCCCGCCATTACCGGGCCGTTGCCAATCCCGCTGATGATAATCGGACAAATGTTGCAAGGCGATTTTTTCAGGCATAGAAACCGGTGGGTTTGCAAAATGTTGTGCGCCCAAAGCGTCACCATGGGTTTTGATAATATGTTCCGCCAGCCCCAGTGCCGCACTCAGACCGGTCGAGCGGATGCCGCCAATATTGACATAGCCCATATCAGGCCGCGCGATGATACGATATTCCTTACGTTCCGTCGCGGGACGGATGCCCGCATAGACACTTGTCACTTCGCTATCGGCCAAAGCTGGCAGGATATCAATCGCCTGCGCCCGCAAGCTAAGAAGCGTCTCTCGTTCGACCGAGGCATCCTCGCGGCTGTCTTGTTCTTCGGCTGTTGGCCCCACAAGGATATTGCCAAAAATCGTGCGGCACAGAACAACCCCCTTGGTCCGGTCATTCGGCACCGGAAGAATGATCGAGCGCAAATGACGCGCGGCAGCCTTGTCGAAAATGACAAACTGGCCTTTGCGGGGTTTGATCTTGAACGTCGCCGTGCCCAAAAGCCTTTCTTCGACGATATCGCCATATAAACCGGCGGCATTCACCACCGCTTTCGCCTTGATGCACCCGCGCAAGGTATTCAGCGACCATATGTCATTGTCGCGCCTTGCCGACATGATTTCGGCGCCTGGAATAAATGATGCACCATGGGCCAAGGCTTGCGTCAGATAAGCATAAGGGGTTGTCCAAGGGTCTATTATATGCTCGCCAGGTACCTCGAACCCGGCGATGACCCGATCGGATAAGGCCGGTTCGCGCGCCAAAATATCGTTGCGATCGATCCATGCTGCATCATCGACACCGTTTTCATGGGCTTGTTGCAAAAGACCAGATAATTTTTCGGCCTCTTGATCGCTCCAGGCCAAAACCATCGCGCCGGTTTCATGCAGGGGAAGGCCAAGATCTTCACGTATCGTCAGATAAATCTCGCGCCCCCGGGCAACACATTGCTGTTCGAGCGATCCAACCGGCGCGTCAAAACCCGTATGCAAAATGGCGCTATTGCCCTTCGAGGCCCCGTCCAAAGGGTCCATAGCTTTTTCAAGGACAGCCACGCGCGCCCCTTCCAAAGCCAAGCCACGGGCAATCGCCGCCCCGATAATGCCCGCCCCTATGATGGCAATATCAAAACAGTCCTCGGGCATTTCTTCACGCTTAAGCATTCGCACTACCGTTGCGGTGAACCCAGAAATTACTTGTTTCGGTCATATTTTTCGGTATATTTCGAGTCAATAACACGTATTCGGTCAACTTACTACCGTTTTGCAGAAGGGGGCGAGCGTGTTTTTGATATCTGTTCGGACAGGAATTTGACCGCGCGCGCAACCGAGCGGCGGAAACACATATCCGCCATGGTGGCCACATTGGGAGAGGTCAGCGTAGAGACATTGGCCCATGAGCTCGGTGCCTCGCCCGAGACTATACGCCGCGATCTATCGGTGCTGGAAGATGCCGGAAAGCTTTTGAAAATCCATGGGGGCGCAAAACAAGTCCCCCAGAATGATGAAGGCCCGTTCTACGCGCGCATGAAGGCCAATTTGGCGGAAAAGCGGGCCATCGCCGATAAGCTTTCCGCATGGTTGCAGGGCGATCAGATGGTCTTTTTGGACACGGGCTCGACAACACTTATTGCCGCCGAAGCGTTGGTCAGGAAAAACTCGTTAAAAATCGTCACGAATTCCCTGAAGATTGCCGGGCTTCTGGCCGCAAAACCTGACGGGCCCAAGGTTTTCATGCTTGGAGGCTGGGTTGAAGGCGATAATAGCGAAACCATTGGCAGCGCGACGGTCACGGAAATCAACCGTTTCAACGCCGATTACGCGATCATCACGGCCGGAACCATCTGTCCAAAAAGTGGGGTTTGCGATTTTAGTTTTGACGAAGCCGAAATTGCACGGGCGATGACACGCAAGGCAAAACGAACCGTCATATTGGCCGATGCGTCAAAGCTCGGGCGGCGTGCCGCCTATCCGGTATGTGCCTTGGCGGAAATCGACATTCTTATATCCAATGCTCTGCCAAGTGCAAAAATGCGTGATGCGCTGTCACAAGCCAGGGTTCAGGTGCTATGACCGGCGCGCCCGAACGCCTTCTTGCACCGCTGCTTCATCCCCGCACAGACCTATTCTCTCCCCTTTCGAGGTTCTAATGGACGTTTTTGATCATATCATTGTTGGCGGCGGTGTGATTGGCGCGTCAATCGCCTATCACTTGGCCTGCAAAGGCGCTGGAAAAATCCTGTTGCTAGAGCGCAATGAGCTTGCAAGCGCAGCATCAAGCCGGGCGGCAGGATTGCTTTTGCAAGCATCAACCAAGCCGGCAAATACACCAATGGCAAAGCAAACCATTGAAACCATACGTAAAATTGAAGACGAGCTGGGCGAAAACGCGGATTTTCATCAGGTCGGCTCGTTGCGTATTGCCGTGTCACAAGCGCGTGTGGCGGAGTTGCAGACCACGGCCAGGGATGCGCTGAAATGGGATATTCCGGTGCAATGGCCCAGCATTGCCGAAATTGGCGAAATGGTGCCGTGGTTGAATACCGATACCATCCTAAAGGCGGCCTTTATGCCTACCGATGGCTATATTGATCCTTATCTTCTGACGATGTTCTATATTCGGGCCGCGCGAGCGCGTGGGGTCGTGATCCGGCCGCGCACCAATGTGAAAGATGTTCTGCGCGACAAAGGAAGGGTTGTGGGTGTCTTGACCGATACCGATAGGATTGCCTGTCGCACCGTTATTGATGCCTGTGGCGCTTGGGCGGCCGTATTTTCGCAACACGCGGGTTTTCCCTTGCCCATGGCCCCGGTACGCAGCCATTATTGGATGACCGAACCCTCGGATATCTATGGCCTAGAACACCCGATAACGATCCTTGCCGATATTGGCGCCTATACACGCCCCGAAGTTGGGGGATTGGTCCTTGGCGTGCAAGAAACCCGTTCCGCAACATTTGACGCTCGCGCGCTGCCAGACGACCCCGCCACATTTTCGCCCACAAAAGGCGAAGAGCATTGGGATGTCCTTGCAGATGCCTATCAGGGCCTTGCGCAATTCTTCCCAGCAATCGAACATGCCGAATTTTCCCATTACATGGCCGGACTATCTTCATATACACCGGATGGAAAAATGCTGCTTGGACCTGTTCCAGAGATCTCTGGCCTTTATGCCGCGGCGGGCGCTTGCGGTCACGGCATCACGCTTTCCGCCGGAATAGGCGACGCGATCAGCGATTTGATCTTAGGGCAACAACCCGCTTTTGATATCGACCCTTTCCGCACGGATCGATTTGGTAAGGTAAACCCTTTTGAGGAAGCCTTTCAATTGCGCTGCGCCGCTGCCCGAGCCTCAAAAACCCGCGCCGATATAGCTAACCCGACATAAATTGATTCAAATTTTGTGCTTGAAGAGTTGTTCTGGTGATTGTCCTGTTTTCCGTCTTAAGGCTTTTACCTTTGCCCATTTTTGTTCGATTGGGTTGAGGTCTGGTGAGTATAGGGGAAGGTATCGCGGCGGCGGAATCTGCCAATAATGCTGACGTCGCGGCGACATTGATCCCAACCCTGACATTAGGGGTCCCGGGAAACTCCGTGGCCGCCGTCATTATGGGCCTAACTGGCCTGAAGCTGTAAAATCGGACAGATTTTGGAACATTTGTGAACAAGGCTTGTCTTCTGAAGGGGCCTTGTTGCGTAAATCGCGTAAGGGATTCACTGTGTAAATCCAGCATGATAGCGTGAGGGCATGAGCAGTTGGGCCCCTACGAAGTACAAGACCACGAACTGGTCGGCTTACAATGAAACGCTGAAGCGACGAGGATCGCTGACTATCTGGTTCGATCCTGAAATGGTGTGGAAGCCTCCGCCGACCGGGAAGCGTGGGCGGCAAGGGATGCCTCGGATTGATGCAACCAGGCAAGTCAAAAAAACGGAGCAGACCTTGAGGTAACCATTTATTCGCGCTCTCGAACCGCCTGCGAAACGGGTGAAAGACCGATTTTCCCGCGACCTGTTTCTCGTCCAAAGAAGCCTCGCCACGCTTGGCTCGAACGGCAGCTTTCGATGCTGAATTGAGGCGCTGAAGATAATGCGTCTGCAGTAATTTTCGTTCTGCGAGCGCACGCAGCACAGAAAACGAACTTACGGCTTGGGCTCGAAGCAGCCGCTCGCTGCGCGATGGACCAAGGTCTGCTCTACCCAGAAGGTAATGTGCTACGATTAGTAAGTCCTGACCCTAGCGAGATGCCTTGAACGCGTTTCTTTCGGCTTTCTCCACCACGTCTACGCCAACAAATGGCAATTCATCGATTTCTTTGGTCGCGAGTGAAACGACCTTGGCAGCGGTGAGTTTCGGAGAGTTCTTCGCGTATCTCGGCAGCTTGAACTCGGCAGCAACTTCAGACACCCACGTTGCGAGTTTGCTGTCTCGGACCCAGTGCTTGTTGGGAAGCCCACCGCGCTGTTTGGGCGGTTCGTACCCGTCCAATACGTCAGCAACAAACGCGGCCAGCCAACCCGGAAGTTCATCACCATCTCGAAGCATCTTTGCAGCCAGCTCTTTTACCTGATCGAAGTCGTTTGGTTGAGGAATATGCAGCGTTCCCTCAACAAACCCCCGCGCCAACTCCAAGGTCATGGGGATTGGTTCGTCCAACCCGCCATCGCGCTCAAATAGGCCTCTAACGAAGTCGATCATCTCCGCCTGCTCCATCAATTCGCTCCCGTCACGTGGTCCGCCCAGCGTTCGACCAACTCACGTCGTTGATCAAGATAGTCAGTTCGCCTGTAGGCCCGCACCACGTTGCTGTCGGTCAAATGCGCCAGCATCGCCTCCGCGACTTCATGCGGCGCGTCCGTTGCCTCCGCCAGCCATGTGCGAAGCGACGTTCGGAAACCGTGCGGGCGAGCTTCCAATTCCCGCCGCTTCATGAAGTTGCTCATCGTCATGTCGCTGATCACGCCCTTGCGGGAATTCACGAAGAGGAAGCCGTTTCGGGCGAAGGGGCGGGCTGCCTCGATCACGCAAAGCGCCTCGCTCGCCAGGGGGACACGGAAGTCTTCGGTCGCGCCCTTGCGCCCCTTCATAGCCTCGCCGGGGATCGTCCAGACATCCCCATCGATCTGATCCAGATGGAGGTTCCTCAAAGGAGCGGAGCGAGCGCCGGTCAAGATCAACAGCCGCAATGCAAGATGCGTCGGGGTCTGCTCCGACAAGCTGGCATAGAAGTCCGGCACCTCTTGCCACGGCATCGCCGGGATGTGTTTCGCAACGTGCCGGGATTTGCCCAAGAGCGCCTTCGCCTTCTCGGTAGATTGCAAATCGACGTCCAAACCGAGAGCCGCCGCGTGGCGCAGGACGATGGAAAGCCGGTTGAGCGCTTTGCGAGCCGTTTCTGCCTTCGTGTGCCAGAGCGGAGCAAGCGTGTCGCGAATGTCGCGCTGGTCAAGGTCGGTCACCGGAACCTTCCCCAGCTTCGGCAGGACGTGGTTTTCGAGCGGCGACATCCAGCGGCCCGCCTTCCCATCTCCTTTCAGCTCCGCCATGCGGGCTTGAAATGCGTCTTGGGTGATCACCGAGAGCGAGATGTCCTCCCGCCGCGCCGCCTTCGCTTCCTTCTCGCGTTCCTTAATCGGATCACGACCAGACTTGGCGACTGCGCGCCAGCGCTCTCCGGCCTCGCGGGCATGGGCCAAGCTGACATCGGGATACCCGCCCAAGCCCATCTCGCGTCTTCGGCCATGGACAGTTGTTCGCAGCACCCACTGAGCACCGCCGTCCTCGCGCTTTACAAGCCAAAGACCCGCTCCGTCACAATGCTTGCCGACCGGGGCAGACTTCACAAATGCCGATGAAAGTCGATTGCGCGCTCGCATGTGCACCATGCTCCTGTATCCACCCTTTTATCCCCCCAGAGGTAGCGGATAGATCCGGACAGTTCAACACAGAGCAGGGCAATAAGAGAATGAATTTCAGTGATATAGAGGGTGTTTCGGGACACCGGCGGACAGGAAAGAACAACAAAAATATGCCGCCCCCGGGCACCATTAAATTCATCTATAATGCTGATTTAATAAATATAGCCTTTTCTTGTTATTTCCCATCCACCCACCTCTGCGCCTGCCCGACGTCAGCACCAATGGGACAGTAAGTCCAAAATTGCCGCGATCCTGTCGAGGGTAGCAAGGTTTACGGCGACTCCGTCTTCCTCTGCAGCTATCCGTTTTGCGCGTCGACCGTCGCCTGGCAGGTGCGCCCCGTCTTGTGAACGGATCGCAGACACGAGCTCTCCGATACCTGAGGCAAACGCGTCCTCGGACGTGGACGAAGGGTCTATTGCTATGAAGAACTGCCCGGTCCTGGGCGGCCCTCCGGCCGTTCCGGAAAAGGGTGACGCGTTCAGGCCCAAAGTGGCCCCTGTCAAAGCGGCTGCCATGATTTCCGTAAGCAACGCGACGCCGACACCCTTGTAGCCCCCTGAAGGTGCCATTGATCCTTTCAGACCGACATTCGGGTCGGTCGTGGGGTTTCCGTCAGCGTCCAGAGCCCAGCCAACCGGAATGGGTTTTCCTTCACGGGCATGTTTCATGACTTCGCTCTTGGCGATGGTGCTGGCGCTCTGGTCGATCAGAAGTGCGGGTTGGCCATCCGTGCCGGGGGCGGCGATCGAGAACGGGTTGGTTCCGACCACGGGCTTGGAGCCACCCGACGGCGCGATGGATGCTGGTGCATTGGTAAAGCCCAGTCCGACCAGCCCGGCCTGTGCAAGGCGATATGTATGATAGCCGAGAACGCCGCAGTTATAGCTGTTGCGGATGGCAAGCGCTGCGATGCCCTGTTCGCGCGCGGCAGGGATCAGTGCGTCAAACCCGGCGTCGATGGCTGGATGCGCAAAACCGGTGGCGGCATCGACTGTGACCACACCGGGCCGAGGACGCGACAGAACCGGCTCGGCCACTCCATCGACCTTGCCGCACTGAACATGTTCGCAATAGATCGGGATGTAGGCGAGGCCGTGGCTGGCGACGCCATCAGCCTCGGTTGCGGCTGTGGCAACGGCCAGAGGGCGCGCGTTCGCCTCGCTCGTACCAGCGGCCACAAGTGCGCGAAAGGCGAGGTCTTCGATTTCGGTCAGGGTCAGGGTGCGGGTTTCAACCATTTCAATCTCTTTAATCGTTGTCGGACAGGCCCGCTCCGGCACCGCGCAGGCGGGATTCTTCAGTCGCGGGGGCATAGGTGAAGTGGGCAAAGCGGGTCAGGACGGACCAAGCCGCAGGATCAGGTGTTGCGCGTGACTGCTGCCGTTGGGTCGGCGGCGCAACCTCTGCTAACCGCACAGTAACGGTATGGGCCTGATCCGGTATCGCCCCGGACAGTTGCAGGGCCAGCCCATCTGTTTGCGCCTCTGCGCCGTCGATCGTGATCGCGACGCCTCGGTTCAATAAACGTGCTGCGTTGGATGCGAATGGCAGCAGCAATGTGGGAGCAGTCACATTGGTTAGCATGACGGGTGCTGCCCCCAATATTTCCGCGCTGTCAGAAAGCGTACAGCCTGTGGCAAGCGGACACAGCACATCCGTTCCGGTCCATGTATCGCCTGAAATACAGGGCGTGTGTTTTTCAGGCGCTTGTGCCAGATTCCGTTGCAGCAAGGATGCAAGCGCCTCTACGCCGTCCAACCCATGCGCGCAGAGCCAGCGGGTCGCCTTTCCTGCCTCCTCCGCATGACCCCAAGTATAACCGGCGCCACGGGCGGCACGTTTGGCGGTCGCTTCAATTTCGTTTAGCGAAAAGCTCATGCTGCAGGCTCCGGGTAGACCCAAGTGTCCGCCGTGTCTTCAGACAGTTCTTCGGGGTATGGCGCGCCCGCATACATGCAGATCCGAACCCAGCGATCGGAACGTGGATCGAAATGCGTCGCGCCAAAAAACGAGAGCTTGGCGCGCAGCATGTCGATGGGCATGACATCGGCGCTGATCGTGTTGTCGTGGATTTCTCCGTAAGGGGCGACACGTCCGATCTGTGCGCGCCGGATGGTGTGCCGATGTTCGGGGTGCTGCAACAAGAAGTCGCGGACCGGGGTATCGTCGCGCCAGTCAGTAAGCACCTTATACGCCGCGGCAGAGTCCCGCGCGGGGGCTAAGGGTTGTTCGTATTCGGCGATAGGCTCTTCAAACCGTTCGCCTAATCTGGGTTCCAGCTTTTCCTCGGACACATACCAGGCGCGGGCGCAATTCGGCTCGGCCGCCCAATCCAGATCAAGCGCCCATTCAAAGTTGTTCAGGATCAGATCGCGCACCTCGGACACCGACATCGCACCGTCGATGACTTGCGCATTTGGGTTGCTGTCGGCCATGCAACTTGCCAACCCGTCGACCAGATCGCCATATGGCTCGAGCACCAGCGATGCGAGAAGTTCCTGACCTTCCTCGCTCAGCGCGTCCTCAGCCCACAAGATCAGGCGGTCCCACGGGTTGTCCTGCGTCAGAACATCCCCGTCCAGATGGTTCGAGATTGCCTGAATGTCTGACGCCAAGGCCGCCAGCTTTCTGATTTGGACAGGATGTTTGGATTGCCACCACGACACCGACAATTTGCTGCGGTCAAAAATGCTCTGGAATTGCGCGATTTCCGCGTCTGAGGCACTGGGCAATGACCGCACGCGCGAGATTGCTTCTTCGCGCACCATGATCCAGTTGTTGAACAAGATCGGATGGTTCACGATAAACGGTGCCATACCCAGCCCCGTCGAATTGCCGATGCCCAGCCAGCGAGCGATGGCAGGGTCCAGATCGGCTGTTTTCTCTCTGCCTTTGACACGGGCCATGTGCTGAACCAGATCGCGGACGAATGTGCGGGTCAGGTAGACCGATAGCATTTCGGTCTGGAATGGGGCGTTCAATTCCGGGCGGTCAGCGGTCTTTTCCCGGTCCGCCGCGCCGAATTTGCCTGACCCATACACGGCCGTCGTGCGCATCAGGTAGCCGACGTCGTAAATTTGATCGAGGTCCGGTTGTTGACCATCGGCCAGCCTGTCGATGACATGCGCCCACAAGCGCACAGAGCGGTTCGCGCGCGACAGTGACAATTCCCGTTCACTGACGCGGCCGGCCTCTTGCAAGGGAACATTCTGGGCGAGCCGTTCGATATCCTGCGCGGTCGGAACTCCGTCAAACAGCGTGAAAGTGGCATCCCAAGCTTCGGCAATCACCCGGTCAGAGCGTTGTTCCGGCGGCAGGTCATGTGCGAACGCGACCAGCGAATAGGCATGGTCCGGGCCTTGTGCAGTATAGACGGCGTGGCCGACCCCATTTGCGTCGATGTCAAAAACAGGCCGGGTAAAGGTCCATTCCTCGCGCGCCATGCGTCGCGTCAACTGTCGCATAAAGCTGAGGCGGCATTGGTGCAGGGACCCTAACCGCGACAGGCGCATGACCTGAGCGGGGTCTCTGCGGGCGATATGGCGGCCGGTTTCGTTCATTTTCCCTGCGGTCCGAAATTCTGGTCGAAAAAGCGGTACCAATTACCGCCCTTGATACCCGAAACCTCATCTTCGTTCATACCAACCGCGCGCAGCCCGGCCTCGATATTTCCGAAATCGCGGTTGTCCTGAAACCAGCCGGGCATCGGTGGAAAACCGGGGGCCGAGGCCGAGCCTTCGCCATAGTCGATCTCTTTGGTCCAACGCCCCACGCGCATCCATTCGACGACGCTGTCAGGCTGGTCCTGACACAGATCGGTGCCAATCCCCAGATGCTGAACGCCATATCTGTCGGCAGTGCGGGCGATCATCTCGCAAAAGCTTTCCACTTTGCAGGCGGATTTGTCCTTCAGGTGATGAGGGTAGACCGAAAAGCCCAGCATCCCACCGTTTTCTGTTACGGCCCGGATTACCGCGTCGCGCTTGTTGCGCAGGGCAGGGGCCCAGCCATGGGGGTTGGCATGCGTGATGGCGATTGGGCGCTCGGACAATTCAGCGGCCTCGATGGTGGAACGATCGGCCGAATGGCTCATGTCGACAACAAGGCCCACGCGGTTCATCTCTTTGATGACCTGCTTGCCCATGCGGGTGATGCCAGTGTCTTCGGCCTCGTAACACCCCGTCGCAAGCAGGGACTGGTTGTTATACGTGAGCTGCATGAACCGCGCGCCCAGATCGTGCAGGATTTCAACCAGCCCGATATCGTCTTCGATGGGCGAGGGGTTCTGAAAGCCGAAAAACACCGCTGTCCGCCCGGTTTCCCGCGCGGTGTCGATATCGCTGGCCCAGCGGCCCTTCATGATCAGGTCCGGGAATTGCTCGAACCAGCGGTTCCACTTTTCAAAGTTCAGAACCGTTTCGCGGAAATTCTCATGATAGGCGATGGTGACGTGGATTGCGTCCACGCCGCCTTCGCGCAGTTGCCGGAAAATCTTTTCCGACCAGTTGGCGTATTGCAGCCCGTCGATACGCATCAGTCCGGCGTCCCCGCGCTGATATAGGCGGTTTTGACCGTGGTGTAGAATTCCGCCGCCGCTTTGCCCTGTTCTCGCGGGCCGTAAGAGCTGTCTCCGCGCCCGCCGAACGGTACGTGATAATCAGTGCCCGCCGTGGGCAGGTTCACGGTGACGACGCCGGTGCGAGCATTGCGGCGGAAATGGGTGGCGCGGGCAAGGCTTTGGGTGACGATGCCCGAGGTCAGACCGAAATTGGTGTCATTGACGACGCTCAGCGCCTCATCATAGCTGTCCACTTTGATGACGCTGGTCAGGGGGGCGAACATTTCTTCGCGGTTGATGCGCATGGTGTTGGTGGTGTTCAGGAACACTCCGGGCGACATGTAGAACCCGTCATGAGGCATTTGCAGCCGCGCACCGCCGCAGGCGAGTTCCGCGCCTTCGGATTTGCCAAGCTCGACATAGGCGAGGTTCTCTTGCAACTGCTGCTCACTGACGACCGGCCCCATCTGGGTGTCGTCCTCCAGCGCGTGGCCGACCTTCATGGCCTGTGCCCCAGCGACCAGTTTCTCGACAAAGGCATCATGGATGCCCGCATGCACCACCAGGCGCGACGAGGCCGTACATTTCTGACCGGTGCCGCCAAACGCGCCACCCAGCGCCAGTGTCACTGCCAGATCCAGATCGGCGTCGTCCATGACGGCCAGCGCGTTCTTGGACCCCATCTCCATCTGCACTTTGGTCAGGTTCTGAGTGGCAGCGGCAGCAATGCCCTTGCCCACGGGCACCGACCCGGTGAAAGAGATCGCGTTCACCTTGGGGCTTTCCACCAGCCGTTGACCGATACTGCGCCCTGACCCCATCACCAGGCTGAACAGACCCTTGGGGATGTCCTGCCGCGCGATGATCTCGGTCAGCGCCACGGCCGAGGCCGGGGTGATGTTTGCAGGCTTCCACACCACCGCGTTGCCGTAGCACAGCGCCGGTGCAATCTTCCACGAGGCGGTCGCAGTGGGGAAATTCCAAGGGCTGATGATGGCGACTGTGCCCACGGCCTCGCGCCGCACGTCAATCTCAACGCCGGGGCGGACAGAATCCGCGTTCTCGCCGATTTGACGCAGGCACTCGGCGGCGTAATAGGTAAAGAACTGACCGGCGCGGTAGACCTCGCCCTTGCCTTCGGCCAGGGGTTTCCCCTCTTCGCGCGACAGTAGCGTGCCCAGTTCCTCGGCCCGTGCCATGAGTTCGGTGCCGATGGCGTTCAGAACCGCCTGCTTGCGCTCGGGAAGGTAGGCGGCCCACTCGACCTGAGCGGCGCGCGCCTGATCCAGCGTGGCCTCCAACTGATCTGTGCTGGCCTGCGCGAAGGTGCCAACCAGATCGCTCAGGTCCGAAGGGTTGCGGTTCTCGATTTCGGATTCACCTGCCAGCCATTCGCCGGCAATCAGATTCAATTTGGTCACAATGCGCCCCAGAGTCCTATTTTGGTCGCGCGCAGTGTGCGGGGTTGTTGCGGTATCAGTCAAACTCAAATAAATTGAACAAAATTCAGAAAAACTGAAATATGGCGATCAAGATTGAGACATTGCGGTGCTTTTGCACCGTGGCGCAAACCGGCAACCTGATGGAAGCCGCCGACCGGTTGGGTAGAACCCAGTCCGCCGTTTCAATGACGCTGAAACAATTTGAAGATCACCTTGGTAAAAAGCTTTTTGAAGGTGAGCGAAAGAATCGCCTGTCCCCGCTGGGCAAGCAAGTGTTTGAATTGAGCCTGAAGCAGGTGCGCCAGTTCGATCAGACGGTTCTGGATATTGAAGCCGCTGTGGATGCTGAACACGGGTTGTTGCGGATCGTATCCGTACCATCGGTGGCGGCAATCGTGTTCCCCAAAGTGCTGCAGCACATGACGCGGACCTCTCCGGGCGTGAAGGTCGAGCTGCGGGATACGGACACTGCGCAAGTGCTGGACGCGCTGGCGGAAGGAAAGGCGGATATCGGCATTGCTTCGGGGTATCATGCGTTAAATGGTGTGACAGCTCTGCCGCTGTTTGAAGACAGGTTTGGCCTTGTCTCTGCCGTAGACCACCCGTTGATGACGCGAGCAACCCCCTTGGTGATCGACGATATCCTATCGGTGCCGTTCATTCGGAACGCGCTGTGTGACTTGATCCAGTCGCCGCGTTTGCATGAGGTGATCGGACAGGCGGATATCACCATTCACAACACACATTCCTTGATCACGATGGTCCGAACAGGGGGGTGGGTGACGGTGCTGCCGCAAACCGTTGCCGATTTCATTCCCGAAGCAACGGCATTTCGCCTGATCGAAGACCTGCCGGAGCAGCGGCAGGTTTATTTGTATGTCAGCGAAAGGTCTCGCTTTCCTGATCTGGCCAGAGCGACAACCGAGTATATTCTGTCGCACTGCACCTAGTCGGAGTCTGACTTCACATCACCGGCAAAGCGCGCGGCGTTTTCCTTTGCAAAGCCCGAGGCATCCGCTGCCGCGTCCCAGAACTGAGGGTTGGCCTTGGGGATTGTCAGCGCCTTTTGAACGGCGGGGCGGGCGTCGATCCGGTCGAACCAGGCATTCAGATGGGGCAGGCCGTCGACCTCGACCCGGGCCCAGACATAGGCGCGCGCCCACGGGTACAGCATCATATCAGCGATAGTGTACTCATCCGCGGCGACCCAGTCGCGCCCTTCCAGCCGAGAGTTCATGACCTCTAGCAACCTGCGGCTTTCATCGACATAGCGGCGGATTGAAAAGGGCTCAACGTGGCCGTTCGGTGCCGCGATATGCTGAAAATACATGGCTTGGCCCATCATCGGACCAATATGGCCCACCTGAAAGAACACCCACTGCATGACCTCGGACCGTTTGACCGGATCGGCTGGTAGGAACTTTCCGTATTTCTCGGCCAAGTGCCACAGGATCGCGCCGCTTTCAAAGATGGCGCGCCCTTCTGATCGGTCAAAGATCGTGGGAATCTTTCCATTGGGATTAAGCGTCAGGTACTCGGGGGTCTTTTGTTCCTGTTTTGAGAAGTTGATATGCGTCACGTCGTAGGGAACACTTGCCTCTTCCAGAAAAATAACGGGTTTGTATCCGTTCATCGTTCCGGCGGTGTAAAGATGAATATCAGGCTGCGACATTAGTCTACCTCTGCGAATAAGCGGCCCAAATGGTCTTTAAGCCATAAGAAATCGGACTCGATCGTAGGGTTTTCATAACATCCAAAGCTGCAAATGTCGGCAGAGTCTCCATTTCCAGATATGTGGCGTTCAGGTGCGTGGGTATTAACATGTCTGCGCCATTTGGGCGAAGCTCTGCTGCAGATTGTCATTGAACCCGAGTCCCTCAAATCGCAATAAACCGAAACTAATATATGATAATTTCGCATATGCGATTTTGGCTTAGGTAATTCTTGATGGGTGGCGCGCAGGCGTGCTTGACTTTTCTGACCAACCCGGCACCGCGAGCCGCTGGTCAAAAAACCGGAAAGCCACTGCTTTTTGATACTGTTTGCAAAGTGCGACGCCGGCCCGGGCCGGACAGAAAACAGCACCGTGAACGCCCAACATGGAGATACCTGATGAAAAAACTAGCCACGCTATTGGGAAGCGCGACAGTTGTCGCAGCCGGTCCCGCCATTGCTGCGGATATCGTGATCGGTGTGCCGAACTGGGCATCTGTAAATGCCACCGCGCATATCCTTGAGGTCGTAATCGAGGAAAACCTTGGCCTTGATGTGGAATTGCAGAACGGAACCAACCCAATTGTTTTTGAGGCTATGGACAGCGGGTCGATGCATGTCCATCCCGAGGTTTGGATGCCGAACCAGCAAAACCTGCATGACACATACGTCAAGGACAACGGCACGGTTGTGATGAATGAAAACCCTGTGCAGGCCGAACAGGGTATGTGTGTTCCGACCTATATTGCCGAACAGCACGATATTAAGTCCATCGACGATCTGAGCGATCCCGACAAGATAGCGATCTTTGACACGGACGGGAACGGCACACCTGAGGTCTGGATTGGCGCGCCGGGCTGGGCCTCGACCGTGGTCGAAAAGATTCGGGCCAAGTCTTACGGCTATGACCAGGTTTTCGACCTGACTGAGTACGAAGAGACGATTGCCTATGCCAATCTCGCCAATGCGACCAAGGCGGGTGATCCGTGGATCGGGTTCTGCTACAGCCCGCACTACATCTTTGTAACGCAGGATCTGACGGTTCTGGAAGAACCCGCGCATGATCCGGCCACGTGGACCATCGTTCAGCCCACGGATGACCCGGATTGGCTGGCCAAGTCCGAGGCGTCTTCGGCATGGAATGGTGCGACGCTCCATCTGCACTACGCTAAGGAATTGGAGGAAAACTATCCAGAAGTGGCCGCCCTGTTCCGCAACTACCAGATGCAGGGCGACGACCTGAGTGCGATGGGAAAGGCGCTGGCTGTCGACAATGTCGAAGCGGCTGATTTTGCCCGGCAGTGGGTGGCTGACAACGAAGACACAGTCATCGGTTGGCTCACCAACTAACATCCAATATCGGGGGCCGTCGCGACAGTTCGCGGCGGCCCTTTTCTTATATGCCGGGGCAAAGCCCTGCACATGAGGGGCAAATGGACGAACCTGTCGTAAAACTGGAAAATGTCTGGAAAATCTTCGGCGCACGGGCAGAAGAAGCCATGGCTGCCGTGCGCAGCGAAGGCATTGGTAAACCCGAAGTTCTAGAGCGTTTCAACTGCGTTGTCGGCGTGCAGGGCGCAACCTTTGAAGTACCGCGCGGCGAGATTTTCTGCATCATGGGCCTGTCAGGGTCCGGCAAGTCGACGCTGGTGCGTCATATCAATCGCCTGATTGAGCCGACCGCGGGCAAGATCGAAATTCTGGGGCGGGATGTCTCAAAGATTTCCGAGTCGGAACTGCGCCGCATCCGGGCGCAGCAGATCGGGATGGTCTTTCAGCACATGGCGCTGATGCCGCACCGTTCGGTGCGCGACAACGTGGCGTATCCTCTGGAAATCCGCAAAGTGCCGAAATCCAAGCGATGGGCGGTGTCCGACCATGCGCTCAGCCTCGTGAACCTGACCGGTTACGAAGATCGCCTGCCCAAAGAGCTTTCCGGCGGGATGCAACAGCGCGTAGGCATCGCCCGCGCGTTGGCCTCGGACCCGGAAATCCTGTTGATGGACGAGCCGTTCTCGGCGCTTGATCCACTGATCCGGTTGCAATTGCAGGATCAGTTCAAGGCGCTGGTGGCGCAGCTCAAGAAGACGACCTTGTTCATCACGCACGACTTGGACGAGGCGATCCGGATCGGACATCGCATCGCGATCATGAAAGACGGTGTGATCGTTCAGATCGGCACACCCGAAGATATCGTCATGAACCCCGCCGACGATTACGTGCGCGAGTTTGTGCAGGGCATCTCAAAACTCAAACTGGTCAAGGCGCACTCGATCATGGAGCCGATGGGCAGCTATTCCGGTTCACTCGACGGCGCACCGCGCGCGGATGAGGGCGCGGATCTGGACCAGTTGATCGACCTTGCGGTGAATACCGAGATGCCGGTGGTCATAACGGACGCAGGCAATGATGTGGGGATCGTGACCAAGCCGCGCCTGCTGCGTGGTATTCAGGGGGGCAAAAATGACTGACGCAACAACAGAGCTGAAAGTTACAGCCGCCTCTGACATCGAAGTCGATCGCGATGCGCTGGACCGCTCGATCAAGGAATTCGCCGGACCAAACGGCGACTATTACGTCAACGCGTTTCACAAGATCCATGACGCGACCAGTCCCGTGCCCAATACATTCAATCTGTGGGCTGCAGTGCTGGGGCCGTTCTGGTCGGCCTCGCGCGCGATCTGGGGGATGTTCTGGACCTTCCTGATTCTTGAGATCATCGCATGGGTTCAGATCGGCCGGGGCGCGTGGGGCAATCCCGGCGCTGACTTCGCGGAAAGGGCTGCGCGCCAACAAGAACGTGCGGCCGAGTTGATGGCACGTGCGGCGGATGCAACGGAAAAGGCGGATATCGACCGCTTTACCAAGCTGGCCGAGAACATCCAGAAGGCGGCGGATACCAGCCTAGAAAGGGCCGCTGCCGCGCAATCCGAAGCGGCAGGGATTCTGATCACGGGTCTGTTGATGTTGCTGGTTTTCAAACTGGTACAGGGTTTCTACGCGGATCGGGTCTATGAAAAGCAATACTCGAAATGGCGGATTGATCCGGACAGTACGGAAAGCGGACAGTCCAGGAGGAACACCGTGCTGGGTGCGGTCCTCATCGCAGCGATCGGTCCCTTGATCGTGTACAAGTTCACGGTCAACGCGTCGCTGCCTTTACTGGATGCTTTCCCGGAACAGGAGGTTTCCGCGATCTTTCTTGGCGAAGGCAACGGAACGCTGTTTTCTGCCCTCGCCAGTTGGATGGAAGCCAAGATTGACGCTGCTGCAGCGGCGGGTGGGGACGTCTTTGACGGGATTGTGGCTGGTGTCCGCTCGGTTCTGGATGCGTTAACGATTGCGTTGATCGGGTCCCCGTGGCCCGTCGTCATGCTGGTCATCTGCGTCACCGCATGGCGTGCGGCAGGTCCGCGTGTCGCGATCTTCACCGCCGCGTCGCTGGCCTATATCGCGCTTCTTGGGTACTGGGACGTCGCGATGGAGACGGTGGCTCTGGTTGGTGCTGCCGTGATCCTGTGCGTGATCTTCGGTATCCCGCTGGGCATCTGGTTCGGGAAGTCCCAGCGCGCCTATCGTGCGGCAGAACCTGTGCTGGACCTGATGCAGACGCTGCCTGCTTTCGTCTACCTGATCCCGATCATCGCCTTCTTTGGCACTGGCAACCCACCGGGTATTCTGGCCACGATCATCTTTGGAATGCCGCCCGTGATCCGCCTGACCGCCTTGGGGATGCGCGGTGTGCCCGAAAGCATCAAAGAGGCTGCGGTCGCCTTTGGTGCCTCGAAATGGCAGTTGTTGAAGGATGTCGAAATCCCGCTGGCCCTGCCTTCGATCATGACCGGGGTGAACCAGACTATTCTGATGTGCCTGTCGATGGTGGTGATCATCTCGCTGATCGGCGGCGGCGGTCTGGGCAAGGAAATCCTTGAGGCGTTGCAATACGCGGCCAAGGGACCGGGTCTGCTGGGCGGCTTTGCCATCCTGTTCTGCGCCATGGTCATCGACCGGATCGTGCAGGGGGCATTCCGGCGAGAAGACGAGAAAATCTGATCACATGCGCCCCCGCCTGCCGGGGGCGTTTTTTCAAAGGGGATGCAGATGACCGACCGATATGAACAGTCGATGATGGATAACCTTTATTGGTGGGGCGTGCCGACCCTGTTTCGCTGTCCCAACACCGGCCCCGAGGGGCAGGACATCGCCCTAGTTGGCGTCCCGCATTCCACCGGCAATGGCACGACCGAGCGGGATCAGCATCTTGGCCCCCGCGCGTTGCGGCATGTCTCGGCCGTGCAACGCAGGGTGCATTCGGTGTTCGAGATTGACCCGTGGAACAGCGCCAAAATCGCCGATGTGGGTGACGTGCCTTTTCCGCGCGCCAATGACAACGAAGACTGCATCGAACGGATCACCGCCTTTTACAATGATATCGACGCAGCAGGGGCGCGGCCCGTGTCGGTGGGTGGAGATCACTCGATCACCGGCGGCATCGTGCAGGCGCTGGGGCGCGGTGAATTGGCGGGTGGAGAGCCGGTTAGCTTTCTGCATCTGGATGCGCATACGGATGTGTTCACCAAGGTTGACCACTTTCTGGGCGCGAAAAAATCGGCGGCCCATTGGGGCGCTTATCTGGCCGATCAGGGGCAGGTTGATCCAACGCGCTCCATGCAGATCGGGCTGCGGGGTCATCCGCGTAGTCTGGACTGGCTGCAACCTTCCTATGACTACGGCTACAACATCGTCACCATGCGTGAGTTCCGCCAGCGCGGGCTTGCAGACGTGGTGGCGCAGACGCGCGAGGTGTTGGGCGATCGTCCGGTCTATATCACTTTCGATCTGGATTGCCTTGACCCGACCGTCGCGCCTGCGGTGTCCAATCTGGAGCCCGGTGAGAAGGGGTTCGACATTGACGAGGCCGTCGGCATTTTGCGCGCCGCGCGCGGGCTGAATATCGTCGGCGGAGACGTGGTCTGCATAATGCCCACCAAGGACAGCCCTAACAATATCACCGCCCTGACAGCGGCGGCGGTGATGTTCGAGATGATCTCGATGATCGCCGAAAACGTCAGTTAACGCCGCGCATCTACGGCCTGCGCCAACACGCAGAGCAGCTCGAACATCAGCGAAATCCCCAGCCAAGCGGTGCCACCCGAGGCGTCGAAGGGAGGTGAGACCTCGACCAGATCGGCCCCTACCAAGTTCACTCCGGCCATCTGGCGGATCACCTGCTGGGCCTGAAAACTGTTCGGGCCACCGATCTCGGGCGTGCCGGTGCCGGGGGCAAAGGTGGGGTCCACGAAGTCGATATCATAGGTGCAATAGGTCGGCGCGTCGCCCACGATGCTGCGCACCTCGGCCATGACATCGTTGATGCCGCGATCAAACAGTTCCTCGATGCGGATGATACGGATGCCCTGCGCCTCGCCCCACTCGATATCCTCGGTGTTATAGGCTGTGCCGCGAATGCCCACCTGAACAAAGCGTTTGGGATCGACCAGACCTTCCTCGACCGCGCGGCGGAACGGGGTGCCGTGGGTGAATTTATGTCCGCCGAAATAGCTGTCGAACAGGTCGGTGTGGCTGTCAAACTGGATCAGCCCCAGCGGGCCGGATTTGGCCAGCGCCCGTAGAACGGGCAGGGTGGTCAGGTGATCCCCTCCGGCGGTCAGGGGGGTGATGCCGCGTGTGGTCAGGTCGCTGTAGAACGACGTCACGCGGTCCAGCGTATCCTCGATGTCCACCGGGTTCGGGGCCACGTCGCCCAGATCGGCGCAGTTCATCATCGCAAAGGGCGCAACCCCGGTCACAGGGTTCATCGCGCGGATCATGGTCGAGTAGTCCCGCAACTGGCGCGGCCCGTGGCGCGCGCCGGGTCGGTTCGTGGTGCCGCCGTCCCAGGGGATGCCGACCAGCCCGATATCAACTTCGGCGATCCGTGCGTGATCCAGCGTCATGCCGGGTAAACGCATGAAGGTCGGCACACCCGCAAATCGCGCCAGTTCCATGGCCGAGACGGGCTGAAAGAAAGGGTCGGTCATCTGGGCCTCATTCATGTGCAATCAAGCTGACCCTAGCCGCCCCCGGGCGGTTGGGGAAGGTCAATCAAGGATGCGAAACCGAGCGCGGATTTCCGCATCCTGTTCGGCGGTCAGATATTGGGGGCGGTGCGTGGCCAAAATCTCTTTCGCGCGGGCGCGGGCGGTGGTCCAGGCGTCGCTGGCACCTTCGTCCGCCCAGGTACGCGGCTCGGTCCGGTCGGCGAGCTCGGGGTAATAATAGTCGCGCTCCATCGCGTTATAGGTATGGGTGCTGCCCAGAAAGTGACCGTCTCCCAGAACCGACTGGCAGATCGCATCGAACCCGAGGTTTTCCTCGGTCACTTCGATCCCGCGCAGGGCGCGGTAGGTGTGGGCGTGCATTTCGTTGTCCAGCACAAAGCCCTCGAAACTGGCCCCCAGCAGCGATGCGGTCATGCCCGAGCTTTCATAGATCAGGTTCCCACCTGCCAGTGCCGCCGCCAGAGAGGTGATGCCCTTTTCCGCCCCGTATTGCGCGTCAATCGCCTTGGCATCAGTCATCGAGGCCGCCACGCCCGACGGCAAACCCAGCCAGTTGCTGATCTGGGCCGAGGCCGCGTTGAGGATCGCAGTCTCTCCACTGCCGCCCGCAAAAGACCCGGTGCGCAGGTCGACGATGAAGGGCCAGTTGGAAAACACCATGGGAAAGCCCGGTTTGATTGTGTTGACCATCACAAGGCTGGCCAGCGTCTCGGCCAGCGATTGCGCCAGAAACCCGGCCAGAGTCGCCGGGGCCGTCGCGCCCGCTTGGGCTGCCGTGATGCAGGACATGGGGATGTTATGGGCGATACATGCATAGACCACGTCCACCGCATCCTCGCCATAGCGCAGGGGCGAGATGACCGGGCTGATATGCGCCTTCAGAAACGGGCGCGCGGCGAATGCGCCGGACCCTCCGGCCACGATATCCAGCATCTCGACGATGGGCGCGACATGTTCGGCCAGCGTAAAGGATGTGGCGATGGGCTTGGTCGTATTGCGGACCAGTGCATAGGCGGTGTTCACGTCCAGATCGAAATTGTCCGGCACGTCTGTTGCAACACAACACCGGGTGAACCAGCTGACATTGGGCAGCGTGTCCTGCAATCGGGTGAAGTCGTGCAGATCGGTCAGCGTCGATGGTCGATAAAGGCCCGTGTCGATATCCAACGTCTGAACCGCCGCGCCGCCGGTGCCAAAGAACACGCGGTCGCCGCCCACCTCGATCGAACGCGCCGGATCGCGGCCGTGAAAGGTGAACTGTTTGGCGGCGGACTGAATGGCCTGTTCGACCATGGCGCGCGGGAACAGCAATCGGTCGTCAGGGCCGGGTTCTGCGCCAGCGGTCCGCAGATCACCGGCCAATCGGTCCGGCACCTCTCCCATCCCGAGGGTTTCCAGCAGGCGCAGGGCGGTGTCATAAATCTGCGCGATCTCGGGTTCGGTCAATGGCTTGAAGGCCCCGCCGATCTGACCGGGAGGGCAAGGATCAACCATGGGTGCCGCTGCGCGTTGCGCGTGCCGGGCGCGTCTGCCGCTTCGTTTGCTGCCCGTGCTCATCCGGTTCCTTTCGTGGCGCTTCCCCCGAACCCTAAGCGCGGGTTTGCGCCCCATGCAAAGGCCAAGTGCAATTTGCAGAATCCGCAATCGCGGTTTCGATTTTTCAATACAAGCACCCGGCGGCTTGTCGCGCACAGGCATTGTTCCGCAAGACTTGGGCGGAACAATACAGGAGCCGCGCCCATGAAATCTCGGACCAAGGTCGTTGTCATCGGAGGCGGGATTGCGGGTTGTTCCACCCTCTATCACCTGACGCAGGAAGGGTGGAGCGATGTGGTTCTGGTCGAGCGGAATGAGCTGACCTCGGGCACCACGTGGCATTCGGCGGCGCAGGTGACGAATTTCGGGATGAACCAGACGATGGTCGGGCTGAAAACACACTCGATCCGGCTGTATAAGGAACTGGCCGAGGACCCGGACTATCCGATCAACTACCACCATGGCGACGGCGGCATCCGGCTGGCCAATACCGAGGCGCAGATGCAGGGCTATCGTCATTTCGCATCCATGGCACGTGGGATGGACGTGCAGTTCGAGGTGATCGATGCCGAGGAATGCGCGCGCCGCCACCCTTTGATCTCGACCGAGAACCTGATCGGCGGGCTGTGGGATCCGATGGATGGGGACATCGACCCCGCGCAGTTGTGTCAGGCACTGGCGCGTCGGGCGCGCAAGGCAGGGGCAGAGGTGTACCGCAACACGCCGGTCATCGGGCTGAAGCAACATGCCGATGACACATGGACCGTGCAGACCGAAAAGGGCGATATCGACTGCGATATCGTCGTCAACGCGGGCGGCTATCGTGTGAACGAGGTGGGCGCGATGATGGGGGTACATCACCCGGTCGCCTCGATGGAACATCAGTATTTCCTGACCGAAGAGATTCCCGCCATCCGGGATGCAGGCCACAGGATGCCTCTGCTGCGCTGCCCTATCAGTGACTATTACTGCCGGCAGGAAAAGAACGGGTTGCTGCTGGGGTTCTATGAACAGGACTGCAAGACATGGGGCATGGACGGGATCGACCCGAAATTCGTCAACGCCTTGTGCCCCGATGATCTGGACCGGGTGACGGATGTGTTAGAGGGCGCCTTTGCCCGGATGCCCGCGCTGATGGAGGCGGGGGTGCATACGGTGGTCAATGGCCCGATCACCTATACGATCGACGGTGCGCCTTTGGTCGGGCCGATCCCGGGTAAGCGCAATGCATTCTGCATCATCGGTCTGCGCGCGGGTCTGGGTGAGGGCGGTGGCCACGGCTGGTTGCTGGCGCAACAGATCGTGCATGGCGAGGCGTGTTACGACACGTGGTGTCTTGATCCCCGACGGTTCACGGGGCACGCGAATGTTGAACTGACGGCGCTGAAGGCCATCGAGGATTATCAGAACGAGTTCCGCTTTCACTTCCCGCACGAACATCGCCCTGCAGGACGGCCGGCCAAGACGACCCCTCTGACCCCGGTGCTGGCGACTGAGGGGGCCGAGTTCACCGTTGTGAATGGGTGGGAACGGATGGATTACATCAAGCCATCCCCCGATTTCGCGCCCGCCCACAGTTTCGATTTTGACGAAACATTCGATCTGGTGGCCGCCGAGGTTGCCAATGTTCAGACCAATGTGGGGTTGGCCGAGGTGAATGGTTTCAACCGGATCGAAATCACTGGCGCGGACCGTCACATCTTTCTAGACCGGATGTTCTGCGGCACCGTTACCCGCCGCGACGGGCGTGTGGGGCTGGGCTATCTGTTGAACCATCACGGTATGATCAAGGCCGAGGCGACGGTGGCCAACCTACCCGCCAGCGACCGCGGCCCTGAACGCATCTGGTACGGCTCGGCCGCGGCGAGTGAGTTTCACGACATGGACTGGCTGACCAGCCATTTGCGAACTGACGAAGACGTCCACCTGCGCAGCCTGACCAACGATCAGACCATCCTGATCCTCGCAGGCCCAAAATCGCGCGATGTCCTGTCCGCCTGTGCGCGCGGCGATTGGTCGGCCGAGGCGTTCCCGTGGCTCAGCGTTTGCGAGTGCTTTGTGGGGATCGCACCGGCCACCGTTATGGGTGTCAGTTTCTCGGGCGAGTTGGCCTATGAAATCCATGTGCCTAATGCGTCGCTCTATGCCGCATACTTGGCTTTACGTCAGGCCGGTGAACCCTTGGGCATGAAGCTATTTGGCGCGCGCGCGGTCGACTCGATGCGTATGGAAAAGAGCTTTCTGCATTGGAAGTCCGACTTGATTACCGAGTTTGACCCTTTTGAAACCGGATTGGAGCGGTTCGTGAAACGCGACAAAGGTGACTTTACCGGGCGCAAGGCGTTGGAGGCGCGCAAAGCGAACGGCCCGCGCAAAAAGCTGGTTGTCTTGCAGGTGCACACGGCGCGTGGCCCTGCACATCCCGGAGCGTCTCTTATGCAAGGGGATAGGGTTGTGGGTACGATTACGTCCGGCGAATGGGGGCATCGAACCGGCCTTAATCTGGCGCATGCCTTTGTCGAACCGGAACTGGCCGAAATCGGCTGCGAAATGGTGTTGGACCGCTGTGGCGAGCATGTGGCGGCCACCGTCGTCCCGGCCTCGCCCTACGACCCAAAACTTGACCGGGTCCGGTCTTAGATCAGGGCCGTTTTAACAACATCACCATTGCCGAACCCGCATTTCTCTGCTTGGCTTGTTTCGATGTAATCGAAACAACGGACGGTTGCTGTGTCGAAATCTCTAAGCCTGCGCTGGCTGGAAGTGTTTCAGCTTATCGCCAAGTCAGGGTCGATCCAACAGGTCGCGTCAGAAACCGGCCTTTCCATCAGTACGGTCTCAAACCACCTGCGCAGTCTTGAACGTGCGCTTGGCATCGAACTGGTAGATCATGGCCGCCGCCCGATGGGGTTGACCCCGGCCGGAGAGGTGTTCGCGCGCTATGTCCGCGATGGTCTGACGGTATTGAAACGGGGTGAGGCTGAAATCCGCACGGGCAACTGGCGTCACGCGACAGATTTGAGACTGGCCCTAATCGACGATTTCGACAACCAGATCGCGCCTGATCTGTTCCGGTTTCTGGCCCAAGCGCTGCCGCGCTGCAATTTTCGCCACTACACCCGCCCCAGCCATGAGATTATCGCCAAACTTCAAGAGCATAAGCTGGACGCAGGGGTCGCCACGCGCCCGTCAGAGCGCACAGAAGGGTTGATTGAATACCCGCTGATGCGCGACCCGTTCATCGTCATCCTGCCAAACAGTTTTGAAGGTCAGCCCGAAGAACTATTCGAGCCGGATGCGAGCCTTCCGCTGTTGAGGTACTCGCGGGACTACATGATTGGTAAACAGATCGAAATTCAGTTGACCCGAAGCAAATACAATCTGCCAAACCGGTTCGAGTTGGAGTGCAACCAGTCGATCATTGGACTGGTGGCTGAGGGCGCAGGATGGGCGATCACCACCGCAGCGTGTTTCCACCGCGCACAGCGGTTTCACGACAGCGTCAAAGCGATGCCGTTTCCCGGCCGGAACTTTGTGCGGACCGTGTCGCTATTCACCACCGAGGTCTATCCCGAAACGACATCGGCATTGATCCAAAAAGTCATGGAAAAGCTGATACGGCAACACTTCACCGAGCCTATGTGCAAAAAACACATCTGGCTGAAAAACGAATTCAGGACGATGGAAGCCGAGGCCGCTTAAATACCGCCCGGCGGCCCAAGCGACTGACCTTCGATGATACTGGTCGCCAGTTGTTCACCCTGGCCTGTGATTTGTTTTTCGACCATCTCGACCAATTGCAGAGCGGCCTTGCGACCCATCTCGCGGTGCGGGACATGCACGGTTGTTAGTGCGGGGCTTACAATTCGGGCCAGTTCGATGTCGTCAAAACCGGTGATCGAGACATCCTTGGGAACGTGCAGCCCGATGTCCTGAGCCCGCCGCAGCGCGCCGACCGCCAAAACGTCGTTCCCGCAAAGGATCGCCGTCGGACGCGTGGCTTGGCTCATCAACTCGGAAAACGCAGCGGCGCCGTTCTCAATCTCGTAAGGCGTTTCGATGATTGTCAGATGCTCAGTGTGCAATCCGTTCTGCCGTGCGGCGTCCTTCACGCCTTCGATCCGCAGGCGCGCGCGATCATTGCCTGCGCTGATGCCGGAAATCACCCCGATTTGGGTATGACCCATAGCAATCACACGGCTTGCCAACGCGTTCATCGCCGCACGGTTGTCAAACCCGATCGAGGGGACCGGCGCATCAGGCGCAAAAGACCACGCGGCCAATGTGGGGATTTTTCGACGGTCCAAAAACTCGTAAATCTTTGGGTCGCGGTCATGGCCAATCAGCAAAAGCCCATCCGCGCCCCGTGCCGCCAACGTCCTGATCTGTTCTTCTTCGATGTCGGGTTTGTAGGCCGAGCTGGACACCAAAAGGGTATATCCGTGCTGATGCAGCTCTTCTTGGAAGGCTTGCAGTCCGCGCGCGAAAATCGCGTTTTCCATTGTCGGAATGATTGCGCCGATGGTAAAGGTGCGCTTGGCGGCCATTACCCGTGCAGCAAAGTTCGGCGTGTAACCCAAGGCATCAACGGCCGACTGTACGCGTTCCCGCGTCGCCTTGACGACACGGTCAGGGTTGTTGAGGCAGCGTGAGACAGTCGCCGTCGAAACGCCTGCCATCTTAGCCACATCATCCAGCGTTGGTGCTGCCCCCAGTTTCGACATTCTCAAACCCGCAATTCACTTTTGCCAATAAGTCTAATCTCAACCGACCTTCAAGGAAAGCAGATATGTAAGCGCTTGCATTTTTGATGTAAGCGCTTACAAATGGCTTTGGGCCGAATCCTAAGGGAGTCCGGAAAAGTGTTTCTGACCGCATCCATCATCGTGTTTGTCATCTACTTTGCGAACGTGGCTTTGGGTGCCTTTGCAGATAGCGCATTTCTTGGGGACGTGGGTGAGATGTTGGTCCTGTTCGCGGCGTCGATCCTGTTCGTTGTCGCAATTCTGAAAAAGGAGGCTGACCGCAACGCAGAAGGCGACAGCTGAATTTTTTGCTTGGGAGGGCAATAGATGAACAACGACAGAAACGAGCTTGCGTCGGAAGAACGTCGCAATTTCCTGAAACTCAGCGCAAGCGGCGCGTTCACCGCGGCCTTGGTTGCAGGTGCCGGTGGGGTTCTTTGGTCGTCAGAGGCCGCAGCGCAGACGGCCAAGGAAGAACGCGAGCGTGAGCAGGCGGCAGAGCATGTGATGACCGTTGCCACAGCCTATGTGCTGGGCGCATCGCGCAGCTATCCGATCATGCAGTTGGACCTGAAGGAAAACATCCAGAACGCCACGAACGGGAAGGTCTATGTCAAACTGGCCCCCGGCGGACAGTTGGGCGCGGGTGGATCGCTGGTGCAGAAAGTGCAGGGCGGAACCATTCAGGCCGCACAGCATTCGTTGTCTAACTTTGCGCCCTTCGCCTCGACCGTTGATCTGATCAACATGCCGTATCTGTGCGGCTCGAACCAGAAATTCACCAATCTTGTGAATTCGGACACCTGGAAGAACGAAGTCCATCCCAAGGTCGAGGCCGCCGGGTTCAAGGCGTTGTTCTACGTTGTGATCGACCCGCGCGTTGTTGCTGTGCGGCAGGGCGGGAATGCCGTTATCACTCCGGGCGACATGAGCGGTATCAAGTTCCGTGTGCCGGGGTCCAAGATGTTGCAGCAATACTATCGCATGGTCGGCGCAAACCCGACGCCTGTCGCTTGGGGTGAGACCCCCTCGGCCATCAAGCAGGGCGTCGCGGATGCGCTTGATCCATCCGTGGGCGCGCTGTTCGTCTTTGGCTTTAAGGATATCCTCAGCCATGTGACCTTTACGCAGGCGGTGCCGGACAGTCAGGTCTATTCCTGTAATCTTGAGTGGTTCAACTCGATGCCGGCAGACGTGCAGGAAGGTATTATGTGGGCGTCCGAAATGACGAGCCATCAGAACCTTGCCAAAGTGCCCTCGGCCCGCGCCTATGCAATGGCCGAACTGAACAAAGCGGGCGTGGAGTTCCACTCGCTCAGCTCTGACCAACTGGCAGAGTGGGAAAGCGTCGGCGGATACCAGAACGCCGATTGGGATCCGTTCAAAACGGAACTCGCCGGGTCGATGGACGCCTTCGAAAAGCTGGTCGAGGCCGCAGGGACGCAGGGCAAGTACTTCGTTCACGACGCCTGATCGACCACCACACCTTCAAGCAGTCAGGCCGGTAAACGCCCGGACCAGAAGGCGCGCGCCTGACTGCCTGCACGCCGAGGGAACCGATGACCTTACTTCAAAACATAGACCGCAACGCCGAGCGCTGGCTGCTGCTGGTGTTCTACGTGATGCTGGTCATCACCATGGCCATCGAGGTTCTTCGACGCGAGATATTCGCGTACTCGTCGATCTGGGGTGAAGAGATCGTCCGCTATTCCTTTATCTACCTCGCGTGGATCGGTGCGGCGGCGGCGGTGAAGGAACGCGCGCATATTCGCATCGACGTGATCATGCACTACCTCGGGCCGCGTCCCAAGGCGCTGCTGTATATCTTCGGCGATCTGGTGATGTTCGGCGTGGCCGTCATCGCGCTCTATTGGTCGTATGAGGCGGTGCATGTCTCGGCCAAGTTCGGGTCGGTGACGGATGGGCTGCGGGTCTCAAAGGTCTGGTTCCTGATGGCCGTGCCCACTGGATTTGCGCTGATGATCTGGCGCTTGATCCAGTCGTTGATACGCGACCTGAAATGCCTGAGGGACGGCAAGCCCGTCTTTGAAGGCGACAAGCTGTTTGACTGAGGGGACACGCGATGCTCTGGGGTTCCCTCAATCAAACCGTTGAACTGGGCTGGGATTTCTACCTGCCGGTGATCCTTTTCGTTGGCCTGATCGCGCTGGCCGTGCCTGTGTGGGCGGCCATCGGCACGGCGGCGATTGTGATGCTGATCATGTCGGGCGATCTGCCGCTCAGCCTTGTGGGTGAAAGCCTGTTCACCGGCATCGACGCCTTTGCCCTGACAGCTGTCCCGCTGTTCATCCTGACGGGCGACGTGCTGGTTCGCACCGGGCTATCGCGCAAGTTTCTGGACGTGGCCGAGGCGCTGACATGCTTCGCCAAGGGCGGGTTCGGGTCAGCCACCGTTCTGGTCTGCGGCATGTTCGCCGCGATCTCGGGGTCCGATGCAGCCGGGGCTGCTGCCGTGGGGCGCATGACGATCAACCGTCTGGTCGAAAGCGGCTACCCCCGCCCCTATGCCTGTGCGCTGGTGGCTGCCGGGGCGTGTACCGGCATCCTAATCCCCCCTTCGATTGCCTATATCATCATTGGTCTGGTGCTGGGTATTTCGGCGTCCACGCTGTTTCTGGCCGCGTTGATCCCCGGACTGGCCATTCTGATCTCGATCCTTGTGACCAACATCATCATGAACCGGATCTACGCTTATGAGGGCGGCGGCATGATGACCATGGGTGAGTGGCTGGCCAATCTGGGCAAGGCGCTGAAATCCGGTTGGTATGCGTTCATCGTGCCGGGGATCATCTTCTACGGCATCTTCTCGGGCCGCCTGACGCCCACCGAGGCAGGTGCGACCGCCGTGGTCGTCACTATCATCATGGGCTTCATCCTGCGCACGCTGACGCTGGCCGACTTTCCGTCAATGCTGGTCAGTTCCGCCAAGGTGAACGGGGTGATCCTGCCGATCATCGCCTTTTCCGCGCCCTTGGCCGAGGCGCTGGCCATCATGGGTGTGCCGCAGGGGTTCGTGACCGCCGTGACCTCGCTGACCGATGATCCATATCTGCTGATCCTGCTGATGATCGGTATCCTGATCGCCGCAGGCTGCGTCATGGAAACGACGCCCAACATCGTGATCCTTGCCCCGATCCTGAAACCCTTGGCAGACAATATCGGCATGAACGAGATCCAGTTCTGCATCATGATGATCACCGCGCTGGGCGTCGGGTTCATTACGCCTCCGCTGGGGCTGAACCTGTTCGTGGTCTCGGGGATTACCGGCGAGTCGATCCTCAAGATCGCGGCCCGCGCCGTTCCGTTTGTTTTGACAATGCTGATCGTGGTTATTCTGATCGCCTATGTCCCGGCGGTTTCGACCACGTTGCTTCCTGAAATCTACCAATAGGGTATTTTGACCATGCCGCGCGAGTATTTGAAAAAAGCGACGCTAACCCCTCAGTCTCATGCAACCGAGGTGCATGACACGGTAAAGACAATCCTTGCCGATATCGAATCGGGCGGCGACGCCAAGGCAATGGAATACGCGGCCAAGTTCGACAAGTTTGAGGGCAACGTGCTGATGACACAGGCCGAGATTGATGCGGCCATCGCGCGGGTGCCCGAAAAGCTGAAAGCCGATATCCGGTTTGCCCATGACAACGTGCGTCGCTTTGCCGAAGCCCAGAAAGCGACCGTGTCCGATGTCGAGGTCGAGATCGTGCCGGGCGTTGTCGCCGGTCAAAAGGCGATCCCGGTGGATGCGGCGGGGTGTTACGTGCCCGGCGGACGGTATAGCCACATCGCCAGTGCGATCATGACGGTGACCACGGCAAAAGTAGCCGGATGCCGCCACATCACCGCGTGTTCTCCGCCAAAGCCCGGAGAAGGCGTTGCCCCAGCCATCGTGTATGCGGCTCATATCTGCGGGGCCGACAGCATTCTGGCCATGGGCGGCGTGCAGGGCGTGGCCGCGATGACCTATGGCCTGTTCGGTCTGCCGCGCGCGAATATCCTTGTGGGTCCGGGCAACCAATTCGTGGCCGAGGCCAAGCGTATTCTCTACGGCAAGGTCGGTATCGATATGATCGCAGGCCCGACCGACAGTCTGATCCTTGCGGATAAATCCGCCGACGCGCATGTGGTGGCAACCGATTTGGTCAGTCAGGCCGAACACGGGTACAACTCACCCGTCTGGCTGGTGACGGATGATCGGGAGCTGGCGCAACAGGTGATGGAACTGGTTCCAACCCTGATCGCAGACCTGCCCGAATTGAACCGCGAAAACGCCTCTGCCGCGTGGCGGGACTATGCCGAAGTGATTGTCTGCTCGGATCGTGAGGAAATGGCCGCCTGTTCCGACGCTTACGCGCCCGAACATCTGACTGTTCAGGCCGATGATTTGGATTGGTGGCTGGATCGGCTGACCTGCTATGGCTCTTTGTTTCTGGGCGAAGAAACCACGGTGTCTTATGGCGACAAGGCAACGGGCACGAACCACGTGCTGCCGACCTCGGGCGCGGCCAGCTATACTGGCGGGTTGAGCGTCCACAAATACATGAAGATCGTCACGTGGCAGCGCGCAACGCGGGAAGGGTCCAAACCTATTGCCGTCGCAACAGCCCGCATTTCCCGGCTGGAAGGGATGGAGGGGCATGCGCGTGCCGCAGACGTGCGTCTGGCCAAGTATTTTCCTGACGAACAGTTTGACCTGACCGCAGATGGATGACCCGCGCGCGCTATTTGACCTGACGGGCAGGGTTGCCTGTGTGACCGGCGCAAGCTCGGGCCTTGGGCGGCAAGTAGCCAAGGTTCTGGCGGCCGCCGGTGCGCGCGTTGTGGGTGTTGCGCGCCGGCCCGAGGCGTTGGCGGGGCTGACTGAGGAGATCGGCGCAAACTCCGATGCCGTCGTCGCGGACATATCAGACAGATCGCGCGTTGATGCGTTGACGCGGGACGTCTCGGCCAAGTTTGGCGCGCCGGATATCCTCGTCCACGCGGCCGGTCTGAACACCCGAGAGGCGGCGGATGACGTGACCCCCGAAGGGTGGGATCAGACAATGGCCGTGAACCTTAGCGCGCCGTTTTTCCTGAGCCAGTCAATGGTTCCCGAGATGAAGAAAAAGGGGTGGGGCCGCATCGTGAATTTCGCCTCGCTACAGACCACACGCGCCTTTCCGGGCGGGGTTGCCTATGGCGCGACGAAGGCAGGGATCGGCCAGTTGACCCGCGCAATGGCCGAGGCATGGTCGCCTTTCGGTATCACGGCCAATGCCATCGGTCCGGGGTTTTTCCCGACCGAACTGACGCGTGCTGTCTTTGATGATCCCGCGCGTGCGGAACGCAATGCAGACCAGACCTGTATTCGACGCAATGGAGAAATGGCGGACATCAACGGCCCGATCCTGTTTCTGTGCTCACGCGCGTCGGATTACGTCACCGGGCAGGTACTGATGGTTGACGGAGGGTTCACCGCAAAATGAAGGCTTTGGTCTATGAAGGTGTCGAACACGTGGTCTATCGGGATGTCCCGGATGCCAAGCCCAATCCGGGCGAGCACCTCATCCGGGTCGAAGCGGTAGGGATCTGCGGGTCCGACATGCACGCCTATCTGGGCCATGATGCCCGCCGACCCGCGCCGTTGATCCTTGGTCATGAGGCGGCGGGTGTTATCACGGGCGGTCCTCGTGATGGTGCGCGGGTCACCATTAACCCGTTGGTCGCTTGTGGGCGCTGCGATGCTTGCAATACGGGGCGTGAAAATCTGTGCCCGGACCGTCAGATCATCTCAATGCCGCCGCGCGAAGGTGCATTTGCCCAATATGTCGCCATGCCAAACAGAAATCTTGTCGAGGTGCCGCAGCATGTCAGCCTCGCGCAGGCTGCCTTGGCTGAACCGTTGGCCGTGGGGTGGCATGCGGTGCGCCTTGGGCTTGAAGCATTACATTCGTCTATGGAGCGTCGCGCGCTGGTTTTGGGCGGGGGTGCCATCGGGGTTGCCGCTGCGCTGGCCCTGTCCGCGATGGGGGTCAAAGAGGTGCGGATTGTTGAGCCCAACACGTTGCGACGCGCCTATCTGCAAAATGCGATCCCTTTTGAGGTCGTCGCTGAAACCGCCGATATGTTTCCGCTGATCATTGACGCGGTTGGGTTTGCCGCGACCCGCGCGACGGCCTCCGCTCTGGCACAGCCGGGCGGTGTGATCGCCCACGCGGGTTTGGGAGAGGACAGCGGCGGGCTGGATGTGCGTCGTATGACCTTGCAGGAAATCACGTTTTTCGGCACCTATACATATACGGCTGAGGATTTCCGAGAAACCGCACAGGCCATATTTGATGGCCGTCTGGGTGCGCTTGACTGGGTCGAAGCGCGCGCGTTGTCTAAGGGGGCACGCGCCTTCCAGGATCTGCGGCAGGGTGCGGTAGCCGCGCCCAAGATCATCCTCGCGCCATGGGAATAGGAGGTTTTTATGTACAAGAAAATTCTCGTGCCGATGGCGCTGGATCATGGGTTGTCACCGCATACATTGCAGGTCGCGCGTGCCTTGTCTGCCGAAGACAGCGAGATCATAGCCCTGCATGTCTATGAAATGCCGCAAGGGTCGGTCAGCGCATATCTGGACAAGGACGTGGTCGCCGAAGGGTTTCGCGCGGCCCGCAACCTGCTGCGCGACAAGGTGTCGGGCGTGGACGGGATAAAGTGCGACATCGTCAAAGGGCACACGGCGCGAACCATTATCGACTATGCCAATGACAACGATGTTGAATGCATCGTCATAGGGTCGCACAAACCCGGCCTCAGCGACTATTTCCTAGGGTCGACCGCGTCGCGTGTCGTCCGTCACGCAGCCTGTGCCGTGCATGTGCACCGCAGGCCGTAATTCGTCAATCGCGCCTTTGCGCCCAAATCAGGACTGACAGACCGGACATGAACATAGACAAAAAGATCACGGATGATCTGATGGCCAACGATATCTCGTTCGTCACCACCGTCCCGTGCAAGCAACTTGCGGGCGTCATCGCTGAGATTGATGAGCGCGAAGGCATCTACCACATCCCCTCCAACAAAGAGGATGAGGGGATGGGCCTGTGCGCAGGTGCATGGATGGGCGGGAAGCGCCCGGCCATCATCATGCAGAACACGGCAATCGGCGTGACGATCAACACGCTTGCGACGTTGATTCAGTATTACCGGATGCCTTTGCCCATGTTGATCTCGTACCGCGGGGAACTGCGCGAACCGATCGCCTGTCAGGTTGAAATGGCGGTGCATACCAAGGCGCTGCTTGCCCAGTTGAACATCCCGACCTACCACTTCCATCATCAGGCAGATGTCGAGGAACTGGATGCGATCCTGAAATACACGTTCATGTGCAACAAGCCGGTCGCCATTCTGACCGATGCCAACTTTTGGGGAGGCTACGGCGACCAATGATACGTTCAGAAATCCTTAAAGAAATCGCTCCGATCCTGCGGGATCAGCTTGTGGTCTGCAATATTGGCATCCCCAGTCAGGAGCTACACGCAATCGACGATCAGCCGACCAATTTCTACATGCTGGGAACGATGGGGCTGGCCTCATCCATCGGTTTGGGCTTGGCGCTTGCGCAACCTAAGCCGGTTATCGTCATCGACGGCGATGGGTCCGTTTTGACCAATCTTGGCACGCTGCCCACAATTGCAAATAACGTGGCTGACAATTACATCCTGCTGATCGTCGATAATGGGTCATATGGATCGACCGGTGATCAGCCGACATATGCCGGGCAGAAAACCTCGCTTGCTAAAATGGCTGAGGCGGCGGGCTGTGAACGGGTGATCGAATGTCAGGCAGAGGATACGGGCCGCGTGTTGCAAGAGGCACTGGACGCCAAGCAGATGACGATCATCGTTAGCAAGTGTGAAAGCGGTAACGCGAAAATGCCTCCGATTACGATGGACCCCGTCGTCATCCGCGACCGGTTCATGAAGGCGGTTCAGTCCTGAGCTGACCGTCGCAGTCTGCACATGTTCAATCCGCCGCCCTGTTATTGCGCAGGCGGCGGTTTTTTTGAGCACCCAACCCTTGGGTGAATTTGCAATGCCTGCGACACGCCTTTAAGCTGTTGGCAAAGTGGATAACTTATGTAAGCCGAGTGCAATTGGTAAAGTCAGGGCGGGAAAGTCGTGGCTTCCCAACCGCGATCGCGGACGGGGAAAATCAACAGCCGGAACCGCTGCCGTTTTATCGCGGGACTGGATTTTGGAAAGTTGAATGATGATAGTTTCTTCTACAATCTCGGGTGTTGACCCGCGCGATATCATGAATGTCGTCGCCCAATACGGTTTTCGTAAAACGTCTATGGAAGAAATTGCGCGGGCTGTCGGGTTGTCGCGCCAGTCTATCTACAAGAAGTTCGGGTCCAAAGAGGCGTGCTATACTTGGGCGCTGAAGACCTACATGGAGAATTTGTACCGCGATGTCTTCTCGGTTATGGAAAAGGCGGATGGTGCACCGCTAGAGGTTCTGGAAAAGGTTCTGCTGTACGTCGTGGGTGACTCGCTGGAATTGTCCAGAACACACCACGGGGCCGAACTGCTTGAGAACGCGCTGGACGTGGCCGCCGCGCAGCCGGAAAACTGGCCAGAGGCATATTTGGCCAAGGTGGGTGAGTTCCTGCTGCGTCAAGGCCTGGCTTCATCCCCTGAACGTGCGCAGGACCTGTCTTACCTTTTGATTACTGCGGCCCGTGGCGCGATGGTTGTTGCGCAGACAAAGGAAGACTTTGCGGCAGATATCCGTCGGTTGCTCAAGGCAATGTTTCCAGAGGATTAAAAGCGCGGCACTGCTTCGTTTTGGTCGCGACACAGATCAGCAACGCGTGGTTGTTGGCTTTCGTATCATCGAGTCTGGGGGGCGAGCCTGACGACCGTGCGATGCGGAACAGTCCCCCAAGGTCCGTTCTGTTATTGAATTTTCTGCCAGCCGTCTAAGGGCCGGCAGCCATCTCGTCTGACGTCCACTGGTGGTTGGTTTGGCGCAAATCCCACCATGTGATATGACGTAAGGTAAAGCATATTTCGCGCTGCTATTTTCATAACTGCATCACAAGGGGAAAGACCATGAGATTCAGTCGTTTAGTGCAAGGCATCTTGTTTGGCTCTGGCCTGATATTGATCGGAATGTCATCGGCACAGGCGCAGAACCGCGAGGAAAGTCAGGGGATGGTGCTGCTGCGAGGATTGCCGACATTGGACACGAAACACAGCGTGGCAATTGTTGAGCTGGACCCGGAGTCTGACCGTTTCGGGGAAATCCTGAGTGAAGTGGAACAGCCCGACATCGAACACCCTCTGCACCATTTGTATTATAGTCCAAATGGCAGGCTGTATTCGACCGGGCTGGATCCGTCTTGCAGTCTGGCCGAGATCGGTTTGTCGCGTGATTCAAACGGAGCACCCGTGATCTCTGGGTTCACCTGTCTGGATACCCAAGGGCAGATGGTGGGGGAAGACATCATGTGGACGACCTCCAACGGGCAGGAATACATGTTCGTCACGTTCATGGGCGGTACTGGTGGCGATGACGGTGGATCAGTAGGCGTGTTCGACCCGCAGACAAACGAAGTCGTCAAAATCATTGAAGCACGCAAAAGCCAGGTGGGTGAGGGTGAGCCTTATATCATGTATCCGCACGGGATTTCAGCCTTTGAGGACCGCATGGTTGTAACCTCGACCGTGCACCCGGATCTGGCCACCGGTGTTGGCAATGTTCTGACAATCATCGACCTGAACACTCTTGAGCCCATCGAGAATATACTGGTCGAAAAAGAAAAGCCGTTGGATTTCCCGTCCTCGCCGGTCGAGGTTCTGTTTGCGCGCCCCGGCATGCACCCGGAAATCCAGCCAGCAATCCTTGCAAACACGATGTTCGGGTTTGAAACCTGGAAAGTGCCTTATGACGCCGGCTCCAAAACGTTTGGCGCGCCCGAAGTCATCTACAGCGGCGTAGCCAATGATACGGCAGTCCCGCTGGAGTTTTACGGCACCGAAGATGAGCTGTTCATCTCTCATGCGCTGCCCGGGGTCGTAAAACGTTACGAATTGGCCGCCTTGCCGGAACTGGTATCCAGCGGCCCGGATATCGTCGCCGATCCGGGGGCGCATCATATGATCTTTTTTACCTCGGCCTCGGGGCGGGAACTGATCGCGATCCAGAACAATCTGCTCAATCTGGGGAACGGGGCCGAAGACGACCCGACGGATGTGGATTTCATAGCGGACCTGAACGCGCATACCATCTCGGTTCATGACCTTGAAACCGGCGAACGTATCGCAACCGTTAACTTCAAAGAGCGCTACAACAAGGGTGTGGACAACGTTGAAGGGTTGTTCGGTTCGGGTTTCGTACACCATCACTAGCAACCTGAGGGCACCATGCATCGGGTAATTCTCGCCATGACCGCAACCGCCGTTCTGGTGGTGGCGGGGTGGCTGATCTGGGATCGTGTCCGCGCTCCGTCCCCGACGCCGATCGCGAATTTCGCGGCCCCATTTGTGTTTGGACGTTTTGCCGTTCCGCCGGACAACCCCCTGACGGAAGAAGGGTTCGCCCTTGGCAGGCATCTTTTTTATGATCCCATGCTATCTGGCAATAACGAGGTGTCCTGCGCGTCCTGCCATGTGCAGGCGTTGGCGTTTACGGATGGGCGCGCCAGATCACCAGCCCTTTCCGGCGGCGAGCTGGACTTTAGCTCAATGAGTCTGGCGAACCTTCTGTGGGGGCAGGAACGGTTCTTTTGGGACGGCCGCGCCGCCTCGCTGGAGGAACAGGCGCTGATGCCGATTCAGCACCCCGACGAGATGGGCCAGGACATAGGAGAGCTGATTGAGGAGCTGTCCGCCTCGGGCAAGTACCGCAGGATGTTTCGTGATGCTTATGGGGACGTCAGCGCAGACAATATCGCGCGGGCCTTGTCGAGTTTCATGCGGATGTTGATTTCGTCCGACTCCAAGTACGACAAATACTTGCGCGGCGAGGTGCGCTTGACCGCTCAGGAAGAACATGGGCGCAAACTTTTCATGGCACACCCGGACACGAAGGTCTCGTTGCGGGGAGGAAACTGTATCGATTGTCACAGCCAGTTCTTGACCTCGGGTTTTCGGGATGCGTTCGACGGGTTCTCGAATAACGGGCTGGACCCGGATCACGCGCTTGCGCCGGGACTGATGGCAGTCACGGGCAACTCTGCCCACAAGGGGTTTTTCAAGGTTCCAACGCTGCGAAACATTGCTGTGACCGCTCCTTACATGCACGACGGGCGATTTGCGACGCTGGAGGAGGTCATGGCTCATTACAATGACGGGATCGTGGTCAGCGATACGTTAAGCCCATTGATCCTTGAGGCCGACAATGCGCCGGATAGGGCATCGGGCACCGTCGGGCTGCGTATGACACCAGAGGAGACGGACGCGATCATCGCATTTCTGAACACCCTGACCGACACTGCTTTTCTGGAAAATCCGCTGTTTTCCGACCCGCTCGCAGGAGACACCTGATGGAACGATCCAACGTCATGACCGGTCTTGCCTTTCTTTTGGTTCTGGTAATCGGAGCTTGGTTCGTTCTGGCCTCCAAATCTCAGAGAGAGACAGACGTGACTTTGTCCTTCCATGCCCGAATGGGAGATGATCCGTTGGTGTATGACGAGTTCATCTACGAAAACCCAGGTGGATCAGGGGTGTTTCGAGTGCGTGACTTTCGGTTTTTCGCCAGCAATCTGACATTGGTTCAGGGCGAGAAAACCTTTGCGGAACCGGACAGTTATCATCTGCTGAGATTTGATAATCCCGAAACAACCCATACGATCGAGTTGCCCAAGGTTCCGTTGCGCTCGGTCGAGGAAGTGCGGTTTCTAATCGGCGTAGATCCCGAGGCCAATGGCTCGATCGAAGCACGCGGAGAACTGGACCCGAACAGCCAGATGGCCTGGAATTGGGAGGTGGGATACAAGTTTGTTGTCTTTGAGGGTGCGCTCCGTATCGGAGAAGCCGTGTCCCCGCTGGTATATCATGTGGGTTTTTCTGAAAATGCGCGGGAAGTGTCGATCGCGCTGCCGCCCGAGCTTTCGTCTGAGACCACGATACACCTGAACGTGGACCTATCGAAACTGTTCGACGGCGCGTCGCAGATCGACATGCAGGTGCTGCCTTCGGTCAAATTCAATCGCACCGATGCCAGCCTGCTGGCCGAAAACTACGCGGATATGATTGCACCGGAATCCTTGAACGCGGAATGACAGGCGCGCTGAACGGGAACGGTTGGGGAAACAAAGTCAAAATTCCGCCCTGATTTTGTCAGATCAACTGCAAATTCGGGCTCCAGAAAGGTCAAGTCAGTTGGCATAGGAGCCCCAGTGAACCGCATCGTCAAACATATCGACCGGGAAAAGCGCAGGCTCTATTCAATCGCATTTTTGGCGTTTTCCGCAGGTTTTGTGCTGTATTCGCATGTTGACGTCACACGCATGGGGCTGCCGCTTCCTGTGCTTGTGGGATTTGTCTACATGGGATTGGTCGTGTGTGCATCGGCAATCACTTCCTATTTCCTTCCCAAGCTGACCCGAGTAACGGATGCCGTGGCCGTGACCCGTTTGGGTTTTGCCTTGTGGATTTCCAGCACGCAAAGCTACGAGATTGCGGCCTCTCCGGTGATTGGGGCCACCATTGTTGTGGGCGGGGCGGTGGTCCTTTTGCAAGTGCGCACATGGGTGGAGCAAGCACATCAGAACATGTCTGTCTCAAGGCCGCAGCAATGGTTCGCAGGTGCCACCCCGCAGCGCATCAAGGTACCTCTAACCTGAGCCGTATTCCTTGCGAGAAACGCAACCGGATGCTGGCGGAACACCACATGAGACCGCTTCTCATCGCACTCGCCAAACTCAAAAGCGGTAGGTTGCACCAAACAGTGGGCCGGATTGTTCGAACTTGAAGTCGCCTCCGTTAATCTCGTGGTCAAACGAGATGTAACGGTATCCGCCCCTAAGCAGCCACCTGTCGTTGATGGCGTAGTCCGCAGTCAGAAGAACTTGCCATGTTTCGCTGTCATTCGTGAAACCGCCATAGTCGAAAAAGCCCGTCCCGGACCATCTGTCGTTGAAATCAACGCGGGCTCTAACCCCGATCACGGGGTCGGTCCAGCTCTCGTCGATGTTGACCATGCGGCCCGGTGCAGTTCCCGGCAGAACAGTAAAATCTGTCTGAGTGCGGAACCATCTGAACCCTCCGGCGACATCAACCGTTGACGTGTCCGTGGTCAGGACCCGGTAGCCCACATATCCGCTTAGAAATTGAGTGGTAAGAGATGTTTCCACGCCAGAGCTGGCGGGGCCGGGGGTGGTGTTGCTGAACGAGAGGTCGGTATAGTTGTAATCCGCTAGTAACGACCACCGCCCGTTCGTCGCGGCAAACGTCCCCATAAAGGCAAGGTCAAGGTTTTCAAGCGCGTCTGCGAAGGACAGCGTTCCCTCTACCTTGCCATTGGGTGTTTCCTGCGAGACTTTGGTTTCAGGAGTAAACAGGTAAATCGTTGCTTGATAAGACCAATCAGACTGCTGCGCGGAAACAGAGGTTGGCAGCGCCACGGCTAACGCCAGTTTCAATGCTGTTTTTCTTAGCCTTTCGGTTGTTCTCATTGGTCCCTCCCAAGATCGCAAAGCGTTGTACTGTAAGGTTAGGCGGCCGCCTCACTGTTGTTCGATCCAAGTGCCGAGCGGTTGATGTCGGTGTCTGGAAAGAACTCGGACCAGACGTGCCAGAAAACACCAGCGCGCAGCGTTTCGACCCGTTTCAGCCTGCCCTGATCCGACATGCCCCAAAAGTCGCAGCGAGTCACAGGCTTGCCGCTGTCATTGTACCACACGCCAAGGCTTTCGTATTTGGGGTCCAGACTGACGACCACATCGCGTCCACCGACACTTGCGTTGACGGCCCAGTTATTCTCGACGACGAAGTCGTCCGTCCAGCAGGCGGCGTCGTTGCCAATCGTGATCCCCCAAACGTAGGTCTTGTTGGGCAGACGGTTGTCAGACCGTTCCATATTATCCATGACCGGGGCGTCTTCTTGATGCTGGCGACCGATCCCCCAGCCAAAGGTGATCTCGGTCACCATGTCCAGTAGGCGCAGAACGGGATTTGGTGAGGGCTTGTTGAGAAAGACTTCGCCTTCGGGAAAGGCTTTCTGAAAGCCGCGGAAGGTCATGCGGTAAGTCGGCCAGGGGGTCATCTGAGCTTCGGGCCGAAGGGGGCATGCCAGCCCGTCCGCATTTGGGTCAAGGTCGGCCTCGCGAAATCCATAGATATGCTGTATCGGCTCGCCGGTTTCATTGTCGCGCAGGATCAGGTTGTTCCCATGTTGTGCCAGAACCTCCAGATCCAGTCGTTTGCCCTCGATCCGAGGAGCGTAGCCCTGCCCGAGATTTGCCATCGCGCAGTAGGTCATCACGATGTCCTCGCCGCCCAATCCATTCACGTCGCCAGCTAGATGAGGCCGCATGATCTGGGCGTCCGGGTGCGCACGCGCATGCCCGTTGTTTTCAATCACGATAACGGGCGCCGACGGGCCGACGTATTTTCGGGCTTCGGAAATGGGAAAGAACGCGGCGTCGTTGAGTTGGTTTCGCAGCCCCAGATGCACCCAGACATAAGGAAAACCATAAAGGAAAATCACGAGTAGTGCCGAGATGACCCAAAGCCACAAAGGTCCACTGCCAAAGATAAAGTGAACAAGCGTGGCCACTGCAAAACCGCCCAACCCGACAGCAATCAGCCGGTATTCGTGGCGTATGAAGCGCACCATGTTTTTGCGCTTTACTTTCAATAGCATCTGCGAAACGTCGCCCAGATCACGGAAGTAGATGAAACCGATGCCAAGCGATACGATCAAGCTGAGTGCGAATATTACGTTTGCTGCCATAAGTGATCCCTGATGTTCCAAAAGTGCGACCGCCGCCGATGCTAGGCGAAAGGTTTCAGGCTATTGTTGTGACGAACTTTGCTTGGCGAGGAATGCCTTGACCGCTGTATCATCCCGGTCCCATTGCTGGGCGTGTTGGGTCTGAAGAACATAGAACTCTGCATCATGCTGGGTTGGCCCTTTCTGTGCATGGGCCTGAGCACAAATCAGGCCCGCCGAAAAAACGGCCAAGCAATGCAATTTCATTCTGTTCCTCCCAAAGGTGAGATTGAAAGTCCTGTTTTCTGAATAACGTGCTGATCACATAGAAACATTACTATGTAAGTCTGACAAGTCTCGAGACTGTTGAGCTGTCCTGCTTTTGGTCTTGGGAAGTGCCGACACAGGTGAAACGAGTGATAGGCATTGCAGCATTGACTTGATCCTGACATTAATTATTTTACTTGTTAAAAATAATGGTGGACTGTCAAATTGTATCTTGGATTAGACTTGGGGACGTCAGGTCTGCGGGGAATTCTCGTAGACGAAGCTGGCAGTGTTGTGTGCGATGCGGAAGCCAGCATTTCAACCTCGGCACCGCATCCGGGTTGGTCCGAGCAATCGCCGCAAGACTGGGTTGATGCTTGCAAGAAGGTTGTTGCAACGCTTCGGTCTGAAAACGAACAGGCTTTTGCCGCCTTACGCGGAATCGGGCTGAGCGGGCATATGCACGGGGCGACCTTGCTGAACTCGGACGGGAGGGTTCTAAGGCCTTGTATTCTTTGGAACGACACCCGGTCGTCTGAACAGGCAAAGGTATTGGATCAGAACCCCGAGATGCGTGCCATTTCGGGGAACATTGTTTTTCCGGGCTTCACAGCGCCCAAGCTGGAATGGGTGAGGGCACATGAACCCGAGGTGTTTTCGGAAACTGCAAAGGTTTTATTGCCGAAAGACTACCTTCGGCTCTGGTTGACCGGCGAGTATGTCAGCGACCTGTCCGACAGTGCTGGCACTTCGTGGGTGGATGTCGGTGCTCGGTGCTGGTCGGAAAGGGCGCTGAGCCTCAGTCACATGCGGCTGGATCAAATGCCCCGTTTGGTCGAGGGAAGCGAACCGGGGGGCGAGCTGCGCACCGAGCTGCTGCAAGAATGGGGACTATCCGGGAAGGTGATCGTTGCAGGGGGTGCCGGTGACAACGCCGCCGCAGCCTGCGGTATCGGCAGCGTAAAGGATGGAACGGGATTTCTGTCGCTTGGCACCTCGGGCGTATTGCTTGTCGCGACCGAGCAGTACGCGCCTGCGCCGGATACCGCAGTCCACTGCTTTTGCCACGCCGTGCCCGAGCGGTGGATTCAGATGGGTGTTATTCTTTCAGCAACAAACAGCATGAACTGGCTGTCGCAAAATCTGGGCCGTCCGGTCGAGGATTTGGCGGGCGATTTGCCCGACTCTGTGGACGGTCCATCGCCTATTACCTTCTTGCCCTATCTATCGGGTGAAAGAACGCCGCATAATGACAGCAACATACGGGCTGCTTTTCTGGGTGTGGACATTGCGTCGAACCCGTTGGACTTGACACGATCCGTGATGGAGGGAGTTGCTTTCGCGATGCGTGATTGTCTTGAGGCTTTGAAAAGCACGGGGACCGAACCGGGTCGATTGCTGGCGGTTGGCGGCGGCGCAAAGTCTCGGTTCTGGTTGGAAACACTGGCCACGGTTTTGAAGACACCTCTTGCTCTGCCAGCGGGCAGCGAATTTGGCGCGGCAATAGGTGCGGCTCGTCTGGCTATCTGTGCCGTCACGAACTCAAGCCCGGCAGACGTAATGACTCCGCCTGCCATTAACGAAACCATAGATCCGCGCGATGAATTCGTGGACGTCTATGAAAGTGAATATCAGCGCTATAGGCAGTATTATAAGGCGCTGGCATCCTTGGCTAAGTGATGAACGGGGATACCCAAAACCAACCCCAACTTGAGCAGGCCGTGCTGACGGATGGCGATATGCGGGTTTGCCTGCTGAGCTATGGCGCCATAACTCAGGGCTGGTGGCACAAGGGCACGCCCCTGATCCTTGGGTACGATGATCCGCAGGCGTATGTGTCCGATACAAACTATTTGGGGGCAATCGTTGGCCGGGTTGCCAATCGGATCTCAGGGGCTCAATTCGATCTCGGCAACGAAAGGGTCGAGCTGACAGCGAACGAACACGGGAACACCTTGCACGGTGGGGCGGTTGGTTTGTCTCATCGCAACTGGGCGTTAGAGCATGTTTCGCAGGCAGAGGCAGCCCTGAGCCTGATTTCCCAAGACGGAGAAGATGGTTTCCCGGGAACTGTCAGGTTTGAAGTCAACGTCAAGTTGGACTGCCCGCGTCTTGTTTATACGATCCAAGCCTTCCCGGACCGGCCCACCCCGATCAGCATTGCGCAGCACAACTATTATTCGCTTGGGAGCGCTGAGGGTATCTCGGCGCATAGGTTGAGACTTGCGTCTCAAAGGATTCTTGAATTAGACGCTTCTGGATGCGCAACGGGTGCAACGATCGAGGCGTGCGCTGGGCATTTGGATTTCACGAAAGCCAAAACTGTCCAAAGCGCGCCCGAAGATTTGGATCACTACTATTGTTTTGATCCCGACCGAGCCCTTGATGCGCCGATCGCAGATTTTACGTCCCCGTCCGGTTTGCGACTGTCTGTCATGTCCGACCAGCCTGGGGCGCAGATATATTCCGGGGCGAAGATGGCCCATCCGTTTTTCAGCCGGGCAGGGCTTTGCATTGAGCCGTCCGGCTATCCGAACGCGGTCAATATTGCGACGTTTCCTTCTATCTTGTGCAGCCCTGAAAAACCGTATCGACAGGTGCTTGCCCTAGAGGTGTCCGAGGGGTTGGCATGAGCTTACGGGCCATTGTCATAGCCACTCTCGGGTTCAGTGTTCACGCCGACAGCGCTGCTGCCCAGCCACTTGGACCCGCGCCCAAGTTCGTAGAGCCGGATCTGGCAAGCGCCCAGTTGGGGCAACTGCTATTTTACGATCCGATCCTGTCAGGAAACCGAAACATCAGTTGTGCAACCTGCCACCACCCCAAGCTTGGCACGTCGGATGGCGTGTCACTTGGAATAGGCGAGGGCGGTGTCGGATTAGGAGCCGACCGCCGGCTTGACCCCGCAAATCTGCCCGAACAGCGGATACCGCGGAATTCTCCGGGTCTTTGGAACCTCGGAGCAACCCAATTCACGACGTTCTTTCACGATGGGCGGCTGGAAGCGGACCCAAGCCAGCCCAACGGGATCAGAACCCCGCTGGGGACGCATATGAGGCCGGGGTTTAAATCCGCATTGGCAGCTCAGGCCATGTTCCCTGTTTTGTCACCCGACGAAATGGCGGGCCACTATTCCGAGAATGAGGTGAGCAAATCAGTGCGCCTTGGGCTTTTGACGCAGGAAGGCGGCGCATGGGATCTGATCGCGGCGCGGGTTGCGGAAATTCCAGAGTACCGGCAGCGATTTGAAGAAGTCGCACCGGGCGAGGCTATCTCGTTCACCGTAATTGCCAACGTGATTGCCGACTTCATTGCGTTTGAATGGCGCGCCGATAACAGCCCGTTTGACCGGGCCATGAGGGGCGATGAAGACCTGCCTGATGAGGCTCGGCAGGGGATGACGTTGTTTTACGGCAAGGCCGGGTGCAACGCGTGTCACTCGGGTTGGCTGCAGACGGATCACAAGTTCCATTCGATCGCGCTGCCTCAAATCGGGCCGGGAAAGGCGGCGAGGTTTGAAAGCCACGTCAGAGATGACGGACGTCTGCGCGTTACGGGGGACCCTGAGGACGCGTTTGCGTTCAGAACTCCATCCCTGCGCAACGTGACCCTGACCGCACCATACGGCCATAACGGAGCGTTTGGCCGTCTCGAAGATATGGTCCGCCACCACCTTGATCCGGTCACATCCTTGCATCGCTACGCTGTGGATGACGCGACGCTTCCAGACTGGCCGCAGGCGCAAGATCATTTGGCTTTGGAGGATGCAGATCACATCGATAAGATAGCACTGTCCAGCGATCTGTCGCCGGTCAGCCTGTCTGATCAGGAAGTCCGCGCGATCCTTAGCTTTCTGACCAGTCTTGAAGACCCGGCGGAACGGTTGGGCGTTCCAAGTCAGGTTCCGAGTGGTCTTGCGATTGATCGTTGATCACCGGTGAATTTGGACGATCTGGTTTGATGGGTATTCCTGCCACTTTGTTGTATTCCCATCTGGCCAGATGACGCGCAGACGCACGGTGTCGTCGCCTCCCAACCCAAAATGATGAAGCCCTGCAATGCCTCCGGCGTGACCGCCGCCGATCGTAATCTCGCGGGTTTGGACGCCAAGCGAGGTCTTGAGTTCGATAAATCCTCCGACTGCTTGACGATTTGGCCGGTTCTGAGAGATGTCAGCCAACAGCCAATTCCCCTCTGCGCGCTGGTTTTGACTGACCTCCAAATCAGTGCCGCGATTGACGACCACCAGATCAAGCCAGCCGTCATTGTTCAGATCGGCGACGGCTGCGCCTCGGGACTTGGACATTGACGCAATACCCGCTTGGGTGGCCGCCTCGACAAATTGACCGTCCGGTTTCTGGATCAGCAAATTGTTCGGATCGTTCAACGCGGCGTCTGGCATTTGCTCAACGTTGCCCTTGGCCACGAAAATGTCGTCGAGCCCATCGTTGTTCACATCGGCAAACTGCGCGTGCCATCCGGTCGAGGGTCTGCCATCACCGCCGGTGTGGGGCCTGTGCGCCGTGGTTCCTTTCTCAAAGGTTGCATCGCGCCACGTCGGACCAGTGGCATCCGGGTCGAACACCTGAAACTTCTGGTCGCCCATGGACGTCAGGTAGACCTCTGGGAACCCGTCTCCGGTCAAGTCGCGCGATGCGATGCCCATGCCCCAGATTGAATAAGGTATCCAGCCGTCGTTCTGCGTATAAAGACGCGGCCCTGTCTCCATCGCCCAAAGCTGCTCGTGCCCGTTGCGCACATAGTAATGGCGGTCGTTGCTGACACGCAGGTCCGCGCGCCCCTGTCTCGCCCAGTCTGAAAACAGGATGGACAGTGAGCAATATCCCGGCTCCAGGTGCTGAGGCTTTCGATATGTGTTCCCATCAGGCCGATACAGAACCGTCGGACCGCAGGTTTCAAAGGGACCGTTGGGATCGAACCGATCCACGTAGGTGCCAAAGGCCAGCGTCGGTAAAGTCTGGTCCTGTTCCCAAGTGGCGGAAAACCCTGTCGTCCAGTGATCTTCCGACTGGAAGTCCAGGGTGGTGAATGGGGTGAACGCGCAATCAGGCAGCCCCCGCAAAAGCATGTCCTGACCGACACGCAGAATGGCAAGGTCCGTCATTCCGTCGCTGTCGATATCAATGGGGTAAGCGCCGGTCACGCCGGTAAGCGCCAAGTGATCAGGTGTGCTGGTTTGGAAAGAGACTTTTGGTCCCGAGGTGTTCAGAAACAGTTGCGAAGGGTTGGCCCCGCCCGCCACAAAGAGTTCCGGCAATGAGTCGCCGTTGCAGTCGAAAACGGCGACACCGCCACCGACGAAGTGTTCCCATCCACCGTCATAGACATGAGAGGGCAACTCCACCCGGCTGAAAAGCGGCGCTTGGACCTCGGCCGTTGCTGCGGTGGCCAGTGTGACCAAAGCAATCAGCTCAGGACGCATGCGCCGCAAGCTCCTTTACCTTGAGGATCGAAACCTGTTCGATCCCGTGGGCTGCGGCACCCTTTGCCCACATCAGGTCGCCCCAATGATGTACCTTAATCTCGGGCAGGGGGGCATCCACCTTGACGACTCCGCTTTGGATCCGTGCCATGACGTCCTCGGAGCACAGATGCCCGAAACTCGTATGAGGGCCGGACACAATAATGCATTCAGGGTCAAACAGGTTGATCAGATTAGAGACGCCAAGACCGAACATCTGCCCCGCCCGCGCAAGCACCGAGCTTGCCCTTTCGTTCCCCGCGTTGGCAAGGTCGTGGATGTCTGAAATAGTGTTCATCTGCCTGTCATGTCCGGCAACGGTCATTTCGCGAATAAGCGCATAATCCCCGACATATGCCTCAAGGCAGCCACGCTGACCGCATTGGCACAACGCACCATCAAGCTGAACTTTGACGTGGCCAAATTCGGCGCCGCAGCCCCGCTCTCCGCGGTAGAGTTTGCCGCCAAGCACGATGCCAAGCCCAACGCCATGCTCTGTCGTAACGACCAAGAAGTTTCTTAGACCCTTGCCGAGGCCAAATAGTTGCTCGGCTTTCGCGACAAGGTTGGCGTCGTTTTCTATGAAGGCAGGACAGTGCAACGCATCCGCCAGCCGCCGACTGAAATCAACATTTCGATCTGTAATCGAGGAGGACCAGTGGACAAAATTCCTTTCGGCGTCGACCAGCCCCGCTATTCCGATTGAAACGCCGGACAGGTTCTGGATTGCGCCATCAATCCCCGCGCAGGTTTCTTCCAGTGCGCGACATACCTCTTGCACGAAATCACCGGGGGACATTCGCGCGTTGTCCAAAGCGTATTTGTGCGAGGCGACCTCGTTACCTTCAAAGTCGACGAGGATGACTGAAATGAATTGCCGTGCAACTTTCAGACCGGCGACCAGATAAGATCCCCCGTCCAGCTGTAGCAGAACGCGCGGTCGGCCTCTTTTGGCGGATTTGGACGGTGGGGCGCTCTCAACCTCTTTTATCAGCCCAGCCGAGATAAGGTCAGCGGTCGCAGCGGTGACCGTCGCCGGGCTGGTTTGCAGCGCAGACGCGATGTCGATCCGCGAGACCGAGCCTCGCGTTCTGATATGTTCCAGCACCCTGAGGCGGGTCGCATTTCTTTGGTCCACAGAGCTTGAAGAAACCTTGCTTTTCAGCATCTTGATCTCGCGAATCTTGTTGCTGCCCCAATCTAGTTGGAAATCCATCAATCTAACAGAGTAAATATTTTACTGGCTGAATTAAATATGATACTCAAGATCGTGAGAGCCACGAATCGAAAGAGCGCGGCTCAATAAACGGGAGGAAATCATGAAACGTATTCTCAGCTTTTCGGCTGCGGTTGCCTTGTTGGGGTCGGCTGCATTTGCCGAACCGGTGGTTGGCGTAAGCTGGTCCAATTTTCAGGAAGAACGCTGGAAAACAGACGAAGCCGCGATCAAGTCCGCGCTTGAGGCAGGCGGGGCCGAGTATATCTCGTCAGACGCACAGTCATCTTCTGCGAAACAGTTGTCGGACATCGAAAGTCTGATCGCTCAGGGTGTGGATGCCCTGATCATTCTTGCGCAAGATTCCCAGGCTATCGGCCCGGCGGTTCAGGCCGCTGCGGATGAGGGTATTCCCGTCATTGCATATGACCGTCTGATTGAAGACGACCGTGCCTTTTACCTGACCTTCGACAATGTTGAAGTCGGCCGGATGCAGGCCCGCGCAGTGTTCGCGGCGATGCCCAAGGGTAACTATGTCATGATCAAAGGGTCGCCCACGGACCCGAACGCGGATTTCCTGCGTGGTGGTCAGCAAGAGATCATCCAATCCGCAGTAGACAGCGGCGACATTGTCATTGTGGGCGAAGCCTACACGGATGGGTGGCTGCCAGCCAACGCCCAGCGGAACATGGAGCAGATTCTGACTGCGAATGAAAACAACGTGGATGCTGTTGTTGCATCGAACGATGGCACCGCCGGTGGCGTCGTTGCCGCGCTGACGGCGCAGGGCATGGAGGGGATACCGGTTTCTGGTCAGGATGGCGATCATGCGGCGTTGAACCGTGTCGCTTTGGGGACGCAAACCGTTTCGGTTTGGAAGGACGCGCGCGAGCTCGGAAAAGCGGCTGGTGAAATCGCAGTGGCCTTGAGCGGAGGAGCAAGCCCCGCTGACATTGATGGCGCTATTAGCTGGACCTCACCGGGCGGGACCGAAATGAACTCGGTCTTCCTGGCACCTGTTCCAATCACAAAGGACAACCTGTCTGTGGTTGTGGACGCCGGGTGGATTCCATTGGAAGACCTGTGTCAGGGCGTCGAGAACGGCCCCGCACCGTGTAACTAAATCGCACAATCCCCGGACCATTTGATCTGGTCCGGGGACCATTGCTGAATGTGAAAGATCGGAAATGACCGAAACTTCGTCTCAGCCGATACCTCAAAAAACTAAGCCCAGCCTGTTTCAGCAACTGGAACTGGATATGCGGCTTTTGGGAATGATCGGCGCGTTTGTCATCCTGTGTATTGGGTTCAACATCGTCACCGACGGGCGCTTTCTGACCCCTCGGAACCTGTTCAACCTGTCAATTCAGACGGTCTCTGTGGCGATCATGGCGTGCGGCATGGTCTTTATAATCGTGACACGCCACATTGACCTGTCCGTGGGCGCTCTTTTGGCGACCAGTTCCGCAGTCATGGCAATGACCCAGACCGAGCTGTTGCCGAATGTGCTGGGGTTGGGGCTGGACAATCCGGTGACATGGGCGATCACGCTAGTGGTCGGTCTTGTAGTCGGTACCTTGATCGGAGCATTTCACGGATGGATGGTCGGTTATCTGACGATCCCTGCGTTCATTGTTACCTTGGGTGGTTTCCTGGTCTGGCGGAATGTGGCGTGGTATCTGACCAGCGGTCAGACCATCGGCCCCTTGGACAGCAATTTCCTGAAATTCGGCGGCACGAATGGAACGCTGGGTACAACGGCAAGCTGGATGTTCGGCCTGTTTGCCGCGGCCGTTGCGATCTGGGCGTTGTGGAGTGGCAGGCGCGCCAAGGCGTCTCACGGCTTTCCGGTGAAACCTGTCTGGGCCGAAGCAACGCTGGCTGGGATAATCGCATTTGCGATTTTGGGATATGTCTATGTCGTGAATAGCTATGCCATCCCCACGCGAAGACTACAGCGGATGTTCGAGGCGCGTGGCGAAACAATGCCGGAAGGCTTGGTTGTTGGTTACGGCATCCCGATTTCGGTCCTCATCCTGATCATCGTGGCCGTGACTCTGACGGTCGTGGCGCGGAAAACGAGGTTTGGCAGGTATATCTTTGCCACTGGCGGAAACCCGGATGCAGCGGAACTTTCAGGGATCAACACGCGACTTCTGACCGTCAAGATATTTGCCTTGATGGGGTTCTTGTGTGCTGTTTCAGCCGTTGTCGCCTCGGCCCGTTTGGCAAACCACTCGAATGACATCGGAACGTTGGACGAGCTGCGCGTGATCGCGGCTGCGGTAATCGGCGGAACGGCTCTGTCCGGCGGGATCGGCACGATTTACGGCGCGATATTAGGGGCCTTGATTATGCAGGCCCTTCAGTCAGGGATGGCAATGGTGGGTGTCGATGCGCCGTTCCAGAACATCGTCGTCGGCAGCGTGCTGGTCTTGGCCGTCTATATCGACATCGTCTATCGCAAGCGATTGGGGGCAAAGTGATGCAGGTTCAGGACACGCAGAAATCGCCCTTAGGCTCTGGTCGCGGTTCAGGTGCGCCGCCCCTTGTCGAAATGCGGGACATCTCGATTTCGTTTGGGGGGATCAAGGCGGTGGACCACGTCTCGGTCGATCTCTACCCCGGCGAAGTTGTTGGCTTGCTGGGGCACAACGGCGCAGGAAAGTCCACACTGATCAAGGTTCTGTCTGGTGCCTATCAGATGGATCACGGCGAGATTCTGATCGACGGCAACCCGGTTGAGATCAACAACCCTCGGGACGCGCGCGCGAATAATATCGAGACGATCTATCAGACGCTGGCGCTGGCCGACAATCTGGATGCAACGTCGAACCTTTTTCTTGGGCGCGAGATGACGACGCCTTTCGGATTGGTCAATGACGCCGCGATGGAGGCCGAATGCCGCAAGATCATGGGGCAACTGAACCCGAATTTTCAGAAATTCAGTGACCCGGTTTCGGCGCTTTCGGGTGGTCAGAGGCAATCCGTGGCGATCGCAAGGGCGGTCTATTTCAACGCTCGGATCCTCATCATGGATGAGCCAACAGCCGCGCTTGGCCCGCACGAAACCCAGATGGTCGCGGACCTGATCCATCAACTCAAGGCTCAGGGGATTGGCATCTTCCTGATCGATCATGACGTTCACGCCGTGATGGAGCTGTGCGATCGGGCATCCGTGATGAAAAACGGCAAACTCGTCGGCACTGTTGAGATCGCCGACGTGACCGATGACGACCTGCTGTCGATGATCATTCTCGGCAAGCAGCCGGGACAAACAACAGAGTAGGGGGCAGGCATGACAAGCGGCTTTTTCAAGGGGATCGAAAAGATCCGGTATGAAGGTGCGAACAGCAGCAATCCGCTCTGCTTTCGTCACTACAACCCTGATGAGATCGTCATGGGTAAACGTATGGAGGACCACCTGCGTTTTGCCGTGGCCTGGTGGCACTCATTCGCATGGGAGGGAGGAGACCCATTCGGAGGTCCGACGCTGGAACGGCCCTGGCACCCGCAGGACGAGATGGGCCGGGCGCGCATGAAAGCGGATATCGCGTTCGAGATGTTTGAAATCCTCGGACAACCCTATTTCTGCTGGCACGACGCGGATATCCGTCCCGAACAGGGTAACTTCGCTGATAACCTCCGAACGCTTGAGGAAATCACGGATTACATCGGTAACAAAATGACTTCCGTCGGAACCAAGCTTTTGTGGGGGACGGCAAACATGTTCAGCCACCGCCGCTGGATGGCGGGGGCCAGTACGAACCCGGACCCGGATGTCTTTGCGTTTGCGGCGGCGACTGTGAAGTCTTGTATGGATGCGACGCATAAGCTTGGGGGCGAGAACTATGTGCTCTGGGGAGGAAGGGAAGGGTATGAAACCCTTTTGAATACCGACATGAAGCGGGAACTCGATCATATGGGGCGGTTCCTGAATATGGTAGTCGAGTACAAGCACAAGATCGGGTTCAAGGGCACCATTCTGGTCGAGCCCAAGCCGCAGGAGCCTTCCAAGCACCAGTACGACTACGACGCGGCAACCTGCATTGGTTTCCTGCGGAAATACGGGCTGGAGAATGAGGTGAAGCTGAATCTGGAACAAGGCCACGCTATTCTTGCGGGCCATAGTTTTGAACATGAAATAGCCGTTGCCACGGCCGAGGGGATGCTGGGTTCGATTGACATGAACCGGAACGATTATCAGTCGGGCTGGGATACGGACCAGTTCCCGAACAACACACCCGAAGTCGCGTTGGCCTACTACTACATTCTAATGTCCGGTGGTTTCGTGACGGGCGGTACAAACTTTGACGCCAAAATCCGTCGCCAGTCGATAGACGCCGAAGACCTGATTGCGGCCCATATCGGCGGCATGGACATCTGCGCAAGAGGATTGAAAGCAGCCGCAGCGATGATCGAAGATGGTGGTTTGGATAAGGCGCTGTCTGAACGGTATTCCGGCTGGGATACGCCAGAAGCACAGGCCATGCTGGGCGCTGGGCTCGATGAAATTTCGGCGCGCGTCCTGTCGCAAGGTATTAACCCGCAACCGCGTTCCGGGCGTCAGGAACAATTGGAAAACTACGTAAACCGGTTTGTGTGACGCGCAATGTATCGTTGGACGCCCGATCAGTTGACCACATTGATCGGGCTTTCAATTCCCGACTTTTCTTGACTCTCGGCCGGAGGGGCTTCTAACTATTGTTTTGAGACTACGACGTTCAATTAATTGAAGAACTACCCGCCCAGTCCAATCTAGCGCGAGTTATTCATGTCCAAGTTCAAGTTTCCGACCGCCTTTACGATCCTTTTCATTTTGATCGCCGTTGTCGCGGCCCTGACCTGGGTTATCCCCGCAGGAGAATACGAGCGACAGATGAATGAAGCTCTGGGCAGCGAAGCCCCGGTTCCCGGCACCTATCACGAGGTCGAAGCGAACCCACAGGGTTTGACCGCAGTCATATTGGCTCCGATCGCTGGTATGTATGATCCGGGCCTGCTGGGAAGTTCGTCCAGCGCCGCAATTGATGTCGCGTTCTTTGTTCTGATCATCGGTGGTTTCCTGATGGTTGTGACCAAAACCGGGGCGATCGACGCAGGTATTGGGTGGTTGCTGCACCGGTTGGAGGGGCGGGAAATCCTGATGATCCCGATCCTGATGACGGCCTTTGCGTTTGGAGGAACCAGCTATGGAATGGCGGAAGAGTCGCTGGCGTTTTATGCGCTGATCATACCGGTGTTCATTCGCGCTGGATATGACTCGTTGACCGGTGTAGCTGTGATCATGCTGGGGGCGGGCATCGGGACGCTCGGTTCGACGTTCAACGCGTTTGCGACAGTGGTTGCCTCACAGGGTGCGGGAATTCCATTCACCAATGGGATCGTGCTCAGGTTTGTTATACTCGGGCTGTGCCTTGCCGCGGGGATTGTCTTTGTCATGAGGTATGCCAAGCGGGTCAAGGCAGACCCGTCCGCGTCCGTGGTCGCGGATCAGACCGAAGAAAACAGGGCGCATTTCCTGAAGGGCTCTGAAAGCGATGACGCATTCCCCGAAATGACCCGGACCCGTTCGATCATCCTCAGCCTGTTCGGGCTGACATTTGCGGTCATGATTTACGGCGTGGTTGCGCTGGGCTGGTGGATGGCCGAGATGTCGGGCCTGTTTCTTGTCATGTCGATCATCGTCTGGTGGGTTGGAAAGCTTGACGAGGGGTCGCGGATGGACGAAGCGACCTTTGTTGAAACCTTCGTTGATGGTGCGCGGGATCTGCTTGGTGTCGCACTGATTATCGGTGTTGCGCGCGGCGTCGTCGTCATAATGGATGCCGGTAAGATCACAGATACGATCCTCGCCAGCGCCGAAGGTTTCGTGTCCGGTCTGAGCGAGTTTGCATTTATCAATGCCATGTTCGGCATTCAAATCCTGATGTCCTTCCTTGTTCCGTCCTCGTCAGGATTGGCGACGCTTTCAATGCCGATCATGGCACCCTTGGCCGACTTTGCCGGGGTGGGGCGGGATCTGGTCGTAACAGCGTATCAATCGGCAAACGGGTGGGTGAACCTGTTCAACCCAACCTTTGCCGTCGTTATGGGCGGTCTGGCGATCGGACGAGTGTCCTATGATCGATGGTTGCGCTTTGTCTTTCCGTTGCTTGTCGTGCTGGCGGTCATCATTTGTGCGGCGCTTACGGTTGGGGCGATGGTGGACCCGGGTATAGACACACCAGCGGCCGAGACAACAGAACCCACGTCCGACTGAGCCGCTAGGATGACCGATATTTCCTCGACAAAAACGACTACGGGGGCTCTTGGGTTGACGGCCTGTATCGCGCTGGTCGTGGGGAACATGATCGGCTCCGGCGTTTTCCTGCTTCCTGCTTCCCTCGCCCCATTTGGACCGATTGCAATCGGTGGATGGATACTCACATCTGCGGGCGCGCTGGTATTGGCGATCATCTTTGGAAGGCTGTCTCGGGTCGTATCCAAGCCGGGTGGTCCTTACGCGTATTCCCAAGAAGCGTTCGGAGATTTCGCGGGGTTCATCATTGCGTGGGGATATTGGATCGCCCTGTGGACAGGGAACGCTGCGGTGGCCGTCGCGCTTGTGGGGTATCTGGGCTTTCTGTTTCCGGTGATTGTCGATGTTCCCATGTATGGACTGGCAACGGCTTTGGTCGCGATTTGGTCGTTGACGCTGATCAATATACGCGGCGTTGAAGGGGCTGGAGTGGTCCAGATTGTTACCACTGTCCTCAAGCTGGCCCCGCTTATCCTGATCGGTACACTCGGCATATTCTGGATCGAACATGAGAACTACATCCCCGTAAATCGCAGCGGTACGACTGCGATTTCGGCGATTTCGGCGGCGGCTGCGTTGACGCTTTGGGCATATCTCGGGCTGGAATCCGCGACGGTGCCCTCCGGCGATGTAGTCGAGCCCGAAAAGACAATCCCGCGCGCCACGGTGATCGGGGTTATTATCGCAGCCTGCGTCTATATCTCGGTAACGGCCGTTTCGATGGGGGTTATTCCGCCGGAAACTCTGGCGGTGTCCGCCGCTCCGCTGGCCGCAGTCGGAGAGGTCATGTTCGGCACCTACGGCGGTATTCTCGTGGCGTGCGGAGCTGTCATTTCTACTTTTGGCACCCTCAACGGCTTTACGCTGCTTAGCGGGCAGGTTCCTTATGGGGCGGCTCTGGATCGGGTTTTTCCCGCTGCACTGGGACAGAAATCCAAATTCGGCACGCCAGCAAATGCGTTGATCCTGTCCAATGTGCTGGCCTCTGTTCTGATCATTCTGAATTTCGCCCAAGGTTTGGTTGCGGCATTCAATTTCGTCATTTTGCTGGCCGTGGTCGCCAGTCTGCTTCCATATGCGATCTGTTCGGTCGCCGAGATCATGATCCGGCTCAAGGGCGGCGAGGTTCTGCACGGCCCCGAACTTGCCAAAGTTGTCGTCCTGGGGGCTTTGGGCTTTGTCTATTCCGTTTGGGCTTTCATCGGGTCCGGTGCCGAGACCGTTCTTATCGGTTCGGTCTTGCTGCTGGCCGGAGTGCCAATTCACGTCTGGGTGCGCTGGAGCCAGGCCAAAGACATTGAAGTTAATCAGAAAACCGCTGCCTCGAAAGGAGAGTTGCCATGAAGCTTGGTGTCCATTCCGAGATCGGAAAGCTCAATAAGGTGATCGTGTCGCGCCCATCCCTTGCGCATGACCGCCTGACACCCGGAAACTGCGAAGAGCTTCTGTTCGATGATGTGATCTGGGTGGAACAGGCGCGAAAAGACCACGCCGAGTTCTGTTCGCTCATGCGCGAACGCGGGGTCGAGGTGTATGACATTCAGGATCTATTGGCCCAGGCGATTGACGCGGACCCGGCGGCGCGCGCCTTCATGCTGGACCGCCTGATTACGCCCAACATGGTTGGTCTTGGGTTCTCGGTCGAGATGCGAGCCTGGTTGGACGAAATGGACGCCAAAACGCTGGCTCGTCACATGCTGGGTGGAATAATCTTTGCCGACCTGCCCAAAGGCATGATTGATGAGCAGTTCGGTGATCTTGTTTCGCTGGGTGATTTCATCCTACCCGCCATTCCGAATGCGCAGTTTCAACGGGACCCATCCTGCTGGATTTTCAACGGCGTCACCACGAACCCGATGTTCTGGCCCGCCCGCAAGCCCGAAACTCTGATCATGCGAACCGTCTATCGGTATCACCAGATGTTTAAGGATGCCGAGTTCGAGTTCTGGTGGGGCGACAGCGACGATGACTTTGGTCTAGCGTCGGTCGAAGGCGGCGATGTGCAACCTGTTGGCAAGGGTACTGTTTTCATCGGAATGGGTGAACGCACGACGCGGCAGGCGGTCGCGCAGGTTTCCGAGGCGTTGTTCAGAAAAGGCGGTGCTGAACGTGTTGTCGCCTGCGCAATGCCGAAAAGTCGCGCGGCCATGCATCTGGATACGGTCTTTACCTGCCTCGACTACGACAAGGTGACGGCGTTCTCGGAAGTTGCGGACCAGATCACCTGCATTTCGATCCGCCCCGGCGACCGAGGAGACTTAGACATCCATGTCGAAAAAGGTCACCTGTTTGATGTCTACAAAGAGGCATTGGGTTTGAACTCGCTTGAGGTCATTTCGACCGGAGGAAACGAATTCCAGGCCGAGCGCGAGCAATGGGACGATGGGAACAACGTCGTTGCCCTCTCGCCCGGAGTTGTCGTCGGCTATGCGCGCAACACATTTACAAATGGAAAGATGCGCGCAGCAGGCGTCGAAGTCATCGAGATATCCGGACAAGAGCTTGGCCGGGGTCGGGGCGGTGGTCACTGCATGACATGTCCGATTGACCGCGACCCAGCTTATTAAACTCGTAAAGAGCGCACCGGATTGCGCAAACTCATTTTTTAGGGAGAGACACAATGGCATTTAATCTAAAGGGTCGCAGCTACCTCAAGATCGCAGATTTCAGCCAGCGCGAAATGCTTTACCTGCTGGACCTGGCCCGTGACCTGAAGCGAGCAAAATACGCTCGGGCCGAACAGCCGTCGCTGACCGGCAAGAACATTTGTCTGATTTTCGAGAAAACCTCGACCCGCACACGGTGCGCCTTTGAAGTCGCCGCCTATGATCAAGGGGCCAACATCACCTATCTTGATCCGTCGGGGTCGCAGATTGGCCACAAGGAATCCATGAAGGATACAGCCCGAGTTCTGGGGCGTATGTTTGATGGGATCGAGTTCCGCGGTGCCGGTCAGGACATGGTTGAGGAACTGTCAGAGTATTCCGGCGTCCCGGTCTACAACGGCCTGACGGATGATTGGCACCCCACGCAAATGTTGGCGGACATGCTGACGATGATCGAGCACGCAGACAAACCGCGCAAGGACATCGTCTATGCCTATTCCGGTGACTGTCGATCGAACATGGGGAATTCGCTGCTGATGCTGGGTGCATTGATGGGGTGCGATGTGCGTATGATTTCACCCAAGGAAACGCAGCCCCATGACGATGTGCGCGAGTTGGCCATGGCGCGGGCCGAAAAGTCGGGCGCGCGTGTCACCATCACCGATGACACCTCGGCTGTGGAAGGGGTCGATTTCATTCACACCGACGTCTGGGTGTCGATGGGAGAGCCTAAGGAAGTTTGGGCCGAGCGGATCAAGTTGTTGTCTCCGTATCAGGTGAACATGGACCTGATGAAAAAGTCCGGTAATCCAAACGTAAAGTTCATGCATTGCCTGCCCGCATTCCACAATCTGGAAACCAAGGTCGGCAAAGACATCCACGAACAGTTCGGCATTTCCGAAATGGAAGTCACTGAAGATGTGTTCGAGAGCGATATGAACATCGCGTTTGAACAAGCCGAAAACCGGATGCACACCATCAAGGCGATCCTCGTCGCCACACTGGGAGCCTGAGCAATGGGACGCGTTGTTGTAGCACTGGGCGGCAACGCGCTTCTCAAACGGGGTGAGGCGATGACGGCCGACAATCAGCGCAGGAACGCAAAGATTGCCGCAAATGCCCTTGCCCCGCTGTGCGAAGCGCATGAGACCGTGATCACCCACGGCAATGGTCCTCAGGTCGGGATGCTGGCCTTGCAGGAAATCATGTACACCGATGTCGAGGAATACCCATTGGACGTTTTGGTCGGCGAGACGATGGGCATGATCGGCTATATGATCGAGCAAGAGCTTGGAAATATACTGCCCTTTGAACACCACATCGCCACCTTGCTGACGATGATCGAGGTCGACCCGGACGATCCCGCCTTTCGCGACCCAACCAAATTCATCGGTCAGGTCTATTCAGAAGCAGAGGCGAAAAAGGAAGCGGCCGAGAAAGGCTGGACCGTAAAGCCGGACGGGGATTATTGGCGCCGTGTCGTCCCGTCACCCCGACCCAAACGCATTTTCCAGGTCGAGCCCATACGTTGGATCCTTGAAAGGGGCGCAACTGTCATTGCGGCTGGCGGCGGCGGGATTCCCACGATGTATGAAAAAGGGGCCGACCGGAAACTGGTGGGCGTTGAAGCCGTTATCGACAAGGATTTTGCCTCGTGCCTGTTGGCCCAGAACCTCGGTGCGGATTTCTTTGTGATCGCGACCGATGCCGATGCGGTTTTCCTCGATTGGGGAACAGCCGATCAAAAGGGAATACGGTCGATTACCCCGGACGCTTTGGACGAATATGAGTTTCCTGCCGGGTCGATGGGCCCGAAAGTGCAAGCGGCGCAAGACTTTGCCAGAACAACCGGTGGCCGCGCGATCATTTGTGCCCTTGCCGATGTCCCGGCAGCCGTTCGCGGCGAAAAAGGAACTACGGTGTCCATTGATGTCGGCGCAACTGTGTTTCACTAGAGAGACTTACCTCGGTTGGGCCGTCTGTTAACGCTCGATCGACGGTCGTCCACGTTCAGGGCCAAATCGCGCTTGGCTTATCTCGGCCGGGTTTTGCGGGCATGTTGAATGGCCCGAAGGCCACAGAGGCTTGGGTCTTGGTCAGCTTCTGCGTGCCGCTAGGCAAAATTTGCGCCGATTGAGTTCTGATTTTCTCGCTAAAAGTTCTGGATGAGTGAACAGTGAGGCGGTTTTTCCCGTTACTGTCCCTCATTTTTCCCGCAATTTTTAGAAAAAAGCCGCAAAACAGCGCCGTTAATATTCAGTTCAAATGGCCGGTGGTAATTTTTTCGACATGTTCAGTAACGAGTTCAATATGTTTAAATCAAGCACAAGGGAGCTGTTCCCGCTCGCCCGGAAGATCGCTGTTTCGATCCGCCTCGGAAACGGCTCCCTAGTACCTTTCAAAGTGGTAATGGAGGTCGCGGCTCCGATTTCGGTCTTCGCGATTTTGTTGTTGTATTGCCTCCAGAAAGCGTCTGTAGACAGTTATGTGTCCTTCCTGATGTGATCCAGATGAGTAATCTTGGCACTGCCAAGTCTAAGATTGTTTAAAGATTGCCGCCTTGTGTGCTCTGGTTCACAGACCTTTCCATTGGCCTAGGTTAACGTAGCGTCAATGTTAGGAGGCCACCATGTCCCGTTCGACTTCAATCGCAACACACGTTGACCCCTCGTATCCTTCTGCAATCGTGCAACCTTTGGTCCGGTTATTGCGTCGCTGTTCCCAGATGCAGCGGCAGGTGAACCGCTACCATTGAGGCATACCCAAGCCGAGCGCCTTGATCAGTGATTACGTCACGTCCAATTTTGTGAGACTTAGCGATGAGTGATCTTCAATCGTCGTTGAGTTCGTAGGCTGCCCTATCTTTAGAAAATTTCCCTCCAAGTGTCTTAGGCGCTGGGACATGAACGCGTGTTTGTTTCAGGTTCCTTGGTTAGACCGATGCGGTCGTTGCCCCTTCCGGGTGGCGCTTTGGTTCGTCGGGCGGCCCAGCTTTGATTTAACAAGATCCTAAAAATCTAAGTGTGATCTTGTTCCGAGACGCGGTTTCCTCAGGTGCAGGACTTGGGTGGTGGCACCGTTCCAGACCAGCGGATTTCCCCTTCAAGTGTGGACCGTATTTGCCACAGATTTCCATATTTTTATTATTTCACGCGTCCGCATTGACCACGCCATGCTATTCAAAACTCCAGTTTTCAGAACCCGAAAGAGGTTTACGGAAATGCGCATAGTTAAATTGTTATTTGTAACCCTTGTTCTGTGTGCCGGTGCAATTAAACCAAATTCTCTGCGCGCCCAGATTTGGGATATTGAGGCCCGACATTCGGTTCAAGGTGTCACGGTATATGACGGTGACGAGCTTTTAACTTTTGCAGGGCAACTGGCGTATAATCGTTCTGGGCGTATCACGGCGGGTGACGTTGCCGAAATCATAACCCAGATATATCGCGAAGATGGTTATTTCCTTGCCGAGGCATGGCCCGCACCCGACGGGCGAAATATCATAGTTGATGAAGGAAATATTGAGACCATCAACATCGAGGGCGTAGACGGCAGGACTTTCAAAACACTCGAGAGGATTTTTGCCCCGCTGACGACCGAAGCACCTTTGACGCTGAAGCGCTTTGAGCGCGCAGTAATGCTCGCCGAAGATATCCCCGACCTTGAAGTATCGACCGAGATTGATTTTCCGAATGGTCCCGGTGGAAGGCTTCGTGTCTTGGGAGACCCACTTCGCAAGCAGGCAGGCAGCGCAACACTTGATAACCCTCCTCGTGAACTTGGCGAAGCGTTGAGCTTTTATGTCGTGCAGGAGTTCTATTCCACGCTGGCCGTAGGCGACCTGCTGAGGTTTGAAGGATCGGGTGCCTATAACTGGGATGTAGAAGACGAGCGTTCGCTCTGGGGGGCTTTGACGTACCGAACACCGCTGAATAGTGAAGGTTTATATGGCGAGATATACTACGGGAACATAAATGCTCGCCGGGACCTTTCCGGCGACTTTGCGCGCACCGATATCGACGGCGAAAACCTGACTGTCGCGTTGGGTTACCCCGTGATCCGCGATGTCGCAAGATACGGCTATGTTCTGCTGGATTATCGATTGTCCAAGGCGGATTCAGTCAGTGGCGGCGAGCCGCTATCTAGCGACGCAAGCGTACTTGGACTGACCTACCTTTTCGGCAAGAATTACACGGATGGTCGCGCACTTGAGGCAGGGTTAACCCTGTCATTTGGGAACAACGAAAACGAAACAGCCGACGCAAATTTTGACGACGGTGACCCTTCGTTCTGGCATCTACGTGGAGGGGTCGGGTACGAAAGCCCACTGACGGGATTGTCGCCCAATACCGCATGGCGCACGGAAATCTGGGGTCAATACACGCCAGATCGCTTGCCATCGGTTGAAGAGTTTTTTCTTGGGGATCGATATGCCCTTCGCGGGTATCGGTTCGATGAGGTCGACGGGGATTCCGGGATATCCGCCCTTTTTGAGGTGTCGCATTCCTATTTCCCCAACTCGCAAAGCGTTAATCGCCTGACGCCTTTTGCATTTTTCGATGTGGGGTATGTCTCGAACAACGACCCTGCCAGTTTCGAGGTCAAGGACGCGACACTGGCTTCTGCCGGCATCGGTTTGGATGTAGACTTCAAGCGGAATTTCTTCCTTTCCGGATATGTTGGCGTTCCTTTGCGGGACGGACCTTTGACAGATTCTGGCGATCCGGGCGGGTATCTGGCCTTAACAACAAGTTGGTGAGGACGTTATGAAACTGAACACCACATTGATCTTTTTTGCGGCTTTACTGGTCGTTGAAACAGCGGCAGCGCCAACACTTGCAAGAGGAAACCACTACGGTTGGTGTCGAGGTGTCGGAAACCCGCATCAATCCAGTCAAGGATGCGGACAAGCCGGAGGTCAAAGGCCCAGCAACCAAGTTTCGGGTCCGACCCAACCAACCGCAAACCAGTTACCACCCAAAGGGACACAGCAAACGCCGTCTTCGGTTGTAGTTCCTGTTCTGGCTCCTAACGCCATTCCCAACCCCATACCGGGACAAGTTCCCGTAGCAACACCGATCGCCGTTCCCGGACAGGTTCCATCCCCGATCGTTGCTCCAAACGCAATTCCGCCTTTGGTTCCCACACCTACACCGAACCAGGTTCCCATCGCGGTGCCCCCTCAAGTTCCACCGCAAGTCGCCGTTCCGTCTCAGGTGCCGACCGCGACGCCGAACCAGATTCCTGTTGCCGTCCCGGGGCAAGTCCCGCAACCCATTGCGATACCTCCACAGGTGCCGACTGCAACGCCAAACCAGGTTCCGATTGCAGTGCCCGGCCAGGTGCCGCCATTGGCTGCTCGTCCAATTGCCACGCATGTCGCTGTTCCCGGTCACCCCAAACCTCATGGTGTCGTGACAATCACGCGCCCAAAGCCCCGACCGTCAAAGAGAGCGGTGGCACAACCCGGAAAAACCCAGGTGACCCATCACCAGACCCACCAGACGGCCTCAAAGAAGTTTGACCATATTGCTACGACAACGGGGCGCCACGACTCGCACGATCTACCGCGCTTTCGGAAGGCCGAGACCGGAGAGCATTGGGATTGCGTCGCAAGCGGCTTTGGCCAGCGACGGTATGACGCCGGACGGGGAGTGTTACTCAGCAGTGGGGCGCTACGACACCTCGGCAATGTAGATGCCATGGCACGGGATGTTCCTGCGCGACATCCGAAACATTCAGGGTGCATCATTTCCGTAAAGCGAAAGAGGTAGGTCCTCTATCTTCAAACCGGGTTACTGCGACTTTCCACGGATCAGTCAATGCCGATGCCGATGTCAAACGTCACCGGTTGGGCGCCCGCGTTGACAACCTCGACAACGTGGTCGCCAGACTGCCAAAGCTGGCCTCGGTACGGAGTGTCCGAAGAAATCAAGTCCAACAGAAATGAGCCGTCTGGATTGACTATTTTGTAGTCCAAAGCTCCGCCCCGTGATCCGACATCGACATTCAGAAACTGGCCGTCACTTGCGCCTAGGATATATCGCACCGACGTGCCGGGCTTGAGGGTTGCGCTCATGGCTGTGCCGCTTGTTCCCGCATCGAATTTTACGACTTGATCCCCTGAAACTATGGGCGCAGAAGCGCCGTCCATTGCGCCGCCTCCGTCATCAGCCGCGTCCGCGTTTTCCCCGACGGCCCGCAATTCAGCGACTTCGGGACCGGACCAAACGATACATTCGTACTCGATCCCGTTTCCGTCGCGAAGTCGGACCATAGTCGCGGCTTCGCTGAATTCTTGCCCCAGGACTTCGCCGCCAATGTTCCCAAAGCGCGAGACCAATTCATCAATACAAGCGTTCGCCTCGTCGGATATGTCTGAAAGTGCGGGCATGGGTAGAATGGCAAGTGCCCAAAAGTATCTCTTAAGCATCACGTTGTCCTTTCGATTGATAGGGTCGCTCTATGGGCATGAACTTGGGACCCGACGCCGGGACTTATTAAACGGTTGCAGCTATTCAGCGCCTAAAGCGCCCCCTCATTGCTGAGAGATTCTATGCCCGCCGTTGTGCCATCGCTGTAAGCTATGCAGTTCCAGGGCGCCTGATCCGGACCTACGCCGACTTGCACTTGTGTTCCGGCCTCGCTGAAGGCAGAGGCAAGGACGACAACCTGTGTATTGTTCGTGGCAGCGGCCACATCGCGCAAGCAGGCTTGTTGCGCAGGCGTTGTTTCGGCATAGCCACTTGTGCTGCTGGCATCATCGCAAGCGGTAAGTGCAAGAGTAGCCGCGCCAACCAATGAAAATACGCTGAATCTGGTCATTGAAAATTTCCCTTCGCAACTTTGAAAAGTTCAGGTCGTGGGTGGGAATAGTGGAGGATACTTATTCGCATCTGTCAATGAATCGGTGCCGATATAGATTTTGAACCAGCCGGCATCTGCTTCGGTATTTATCCATTGATTTTCTACAGTCTCGTCATCAGCTTGGTGAGCTGTTAAAACAGGCTTCGTGGCTAGCTTGTTGTTAGCGAATAGATTTCGACCAACTCCTCTCTGCCGCGAAGTTTGTGTGCGCCGATACGCTCAAATTCTATTGGCTGGACCAACGCGCTGCGAACAGAGCTGGAGACAAGGATATTCACCTCACCCTGAGTGTTGCCCAATACTCTACCAGCTTCTTCCAGCCGTTGCGCGACATTCACTGCGTCTCCGACCACGGTATAGCTGAGCCGCCCTTCGCTGCCGATATTTCCAACGACCACTCGGCCTATGTGGATGCCGATACGCAGCCTGACTGAATAGGCCAGGCCCGCTTCTACCCGCTCATGTCGGTTATACTCCGAAATCCACTTTCCGATCTCGATTGCGGCGTTACACGCGAGGTCAGCGGCATCGTCCTGATGTTCCAGAGCCCCCCATATGGCCATAACCGAGTCGCCGATGAATTTGTCGATTGTGCCGCCGCTTTTTTGGATGCAATCAGCCAGCCCCGCAAAATGGTCGTTGAGAAACAACGCCGTTTGCGGGGCGGTAAGGTGTTCCGACAGCGTCGTGAACTCGACGATATCCGTAAACATTATGACGACATCTCTGTGGGACGAGTCGATCCGTTTTCCTGCATTGCGGCGCATCAATTGGCGGACCAATCGTTTCGGGACGTAGAGTTCAAACCATCTCAGACCTTCCAGCATGAAATTGTATGAACGCGCCGCCTCGTCCAGTTCCCGGAAAAAGGAGCCTTCGATTTCAGCGATGTTCGAGATATCCAGATCGTGAACGCGTTTCGCACTTTCGGACAGGCGCCGCACCGGTTTGGCGATCTTCTGACCGATCAAGGCCGCCACCCCAGCCGAAACGACCGCCATGATTAGGCAGAATATTATCGCCCACCTCAGTCGAGCCGCTTCTGCAATAATGTCGTGGGCTTCAAAGTAAGTAGCAACCGTGAGAGGTTGAACGCCATAGGCAGACAACTCCTCAAAGAATACAACATACTCCCAGTCGGCATATGCAACGAAGCGGGTGTTTTCACCGGTTAGAAAGTACTTTGCGACGCTGAATTGGTCATTTGGCAGCCACATTGCCGAAACAATAGGGTCAGAGAAACGGTCCTGCTGCGGAAGCGGTGCCGCGCGGTTCAGGCCAGCGTAACCAAACGCCATGAGCGGGTGGGCCAGCACCGCATTTCTTCCGTGCAACATGAAGACATTTGCGCCGAACTCCATTTCCTGATCAGCCAGGAATTCAGACAGTTTTACCACCGAAATCCAAGCTGACAGAACGCCGGTTATCCGACCTTTCTGTATGACCGGCCTTTGGTATGTCAGCACAGACTGGCCGTATTCTTCACGCCAGAGAATATTGCCCCAATGGGCTTTTCCAGTTTCAATTGTCTCGTCGATAAGCTGGCGTAAATCGACGTCGTCGCCGAGCTTCATGAAAATGGGAAGCGTCTCGTCTTCGTCACGCTCAACGCCCGTCAAGATTTGCTCTGTGTCGATAAACTGTATCCGTAGGATCTGGGGGGTCGCTGAAACGGCACCAAGCAGCAGGCTAACAAATTCTTCAGAACCGTCCGGCTCCACTTCTCCGGATGAAATCCTGCTGGCGATGAAATCGATCTGGTCTGAAGCTGCAGTCAGATAACGCTCAACCTGTTGGCGTTGTGCGCCAATTATGAGTTGCGCTTTCTGCGTCAGTAGTTCCGAGGTATTTCGGTAGCCGACGACCAGCCCTACGCCCAAGACACCTGCGACCGAGGTCAGAACAAAAAAACCCAGCCCAAGCGCCAAGGCGACCGACATGGAGGCATGCCACTTGCCGCCATTCCGTTGGGCAGTTTTTGGTTTTTCGCCCCCCATGACACGCCCCGTGAACGAGACCATAGATCAGTGTAATTCGTCAGATTATATACAGTTTACAGAGTTTTTTAAAGTTTGGCTTGGACGAGAGGCGCGCGATACCCGCCTTTAGCGCGTTTTGAGCCTCAACACCATTCACCCGCAATAACCTTGAAATCGCCGGTTCATTATTTTGGTTTCACTGACCCAAATACCTGTTGTCATTCCATGTTCTGAAGGACTGGCCGGGGTGGCGCGGACGTTCAGGCAAACTGCCGCGAACGACCGTTCTGCGCCCTAACTTACCAAGTTGTTGCATCGTAGCGAACGTAGGAAATGGAGCGCCCCCCGCCACTAGGATAGCGGAGGGCTGTGCTGTCTAGAGGGCTTTTCGGAAGATCACTTTGTCATCACCTTCAGCCCAGAAGTCGCGGATACGTGCTTCTTCTTCATAGCCATTCTGAGCGTAGAACTTGCGTGTCAATGCGAAGTCATCTGTACCAGACGTATCTACGATCAAGATGCGTTGGCCCTTGTCTATTAGGCGCTGCTCGGCTGCGCGTACCAACGCCGCCCCCAACCCTTTGCCTTGCAAATCTGGGCGCACCGCTAGGGCGAGCATGTTCCATGTGCCATCGGCCAGGTCTTCTGGAGCCGTGTAGCACAGGCCCACAGCTTCTCCGTTTCTGTGGCAAGTCAGCCAGAAGGCTTCTGTTTCTCCCGCCAAGTAAGGGGTCAGCATATCCGCAAGCATCTCGCTTGGAAAAAGCTCTGTCCCATCCAGCACGGCCCGAAGCCCCGCAATGTCATCGGTCGAAGTTGCTTTGATGATTGGGTTTGTCATTTTTTGTATGTCCCTATCGGTTGTCGTACTGAGGGTTCACAGAGCGAATGCCGAGCCTAGTGGCGCGATAGGGTCGTCCGTTTTCAGATTTGATGAACCGCCGTTTCTTCAAACGGTTGAATAGCTTCAACGAGCAATCAGCCAAAACATGGCCGTCGCGTGTAAAGCAGGAATCTGCGCGCACTTTGCCGTTCGTCATGCGCTCAAAGTGGATGGCTCCACCTTGTGCCAGAACGTGCAAAACACGCTGTTCGTGTTTTGAGATATTCAATGGATTGTCTCTTGGTCTTATTTCAGCCGAAAAGGCATCCGGCATCTCGCGCGGACGTCTTTTGGTTCAAGATGGTCCAATCGGGTGGACCTTAGCGGCGGGCCGCAATCGTAGACATAAAATCTCCATCGCTCTGCGTCGGTGCAGCGCGTGGCCGTGAACTAGTGCGATAAATACCATTTGGCAAGCGGACATCTGGAAAATCAATGCAAAAGGCAGCAAAGTCCGCAACTCGGATGTAAATCCTGTTTAAACCGATGTCCGGTTCCAGTCGCTTTCTGGGCATTCGACAATGGTGCTCAGACGGCCACGTCGACCCGGCGCGCTTCTGGGTTTGAAATCGGAATTCTGCTAAGTCCCAATAAGCAGCGCAACGAAGGAGCACATCATGGAGATTCACCGCGCCGGGGACCGGCCCTCTCAATTTCCCGGCAATGAGTATTTCACCGGCACGGTCCGCTTTGATCCCGTTGTAACGGAAAACGATCCCTCGCCGGTCAAGATCCTTACGGTGACCTTTGAGCCCGGCGCACGGACAGCGTGGCACACGCACCCTGCCGGTCAAACGTTGCATGTTTTGTCAGGCTTAGGCCTGGCTGGTTCTGAGGGGCAGCCAGTACAGGTGTTGCGCCCTGGCGATACAGTATGGTTCGCGCCAGGAGAGCGGCATTGGCACGGCGCGTCACCGGACTGTGCGATGACCCATCTGGCTGTGCAGACCTCTGTCGAGGGCAAGACTGCGGAGTGGATGGAGCATGTCTCAGACGAGGATTACAGCGCAGCCCGCGCAGAATGACGCGTAGGCCCTACCGAGCAAGACGCAGTAGAGTAACCCCTTCAGGACCCTTCTACGCCCATTCAAAGGCGGGTAGCGGATTTTCCTATCGTGACAGGTGCGGCCATCGTTTCGTCCCTGATAGGCCCGCACAGCGCGTTTTCACTTTTCTGGATTTCAGACCCCTTAGCCGCCCATTTACCCAGCAAAATCCCAGCGCTGCAGAACGTCTCTTGCCCGTGCCATTTTCTGCGCATGGGCCACAACCTCATGTGCTCCGTCGCGCATCTCTTCATCTAGCAGGTAAGGCTCCTCGTACCCACATGCATTGCAGGCAGCTTTCTCACCCGTAATCACCGTATCCGGCGAGCCGCATTCCGGGCATCGTGCCTGGACGTCATCGTTGAACATATCGCGACCTCTCCTTCGTTTATCGATTGCCAGAACCGGGTCCGCCCGCCAGCATTGCTGATTGGCGCATCCGCTTGAACTCGTTTGGGGTGACGGTTCCGCCGCTGACATCGATACCTTTTGGAATCCGCGCTCTTTTATGTCCGATCGCGCGAACGCTGCCCCTTGTGATCTCCAGACAGGTCGACTCGTAGCATGTCAGCCCGCTTGAGTTGATTTGGATGACGGTCTGACCGTTCGCGTCAGTGACCAATGGAGCCTGGGTAGGAGGACTGCACGCTGAAACCAGCAACGCGAACCCAAAATAAATCCATCTGTTCATACGAAATTCCCCTTTTTCTCTAAAATAGGCTGGCAGCTGTTCAGTCAAATCTGTCGGGTGATAGTTTCGAGCGCATAGAAAACGCTTACGAAATATCATCGCATGACCGCATCAAACCAAAGCAGCTTTTGCCAATGCTTGTTGTGCTGCTCGGCACTGTCGTAGGTCGTTCGAAAAACTTCGACCGGTTCGCGGATACCCTTGAGCGTGACCTCTCCTGCAGAAACCGACGGGAATTCGTCTTCCACGGCGATCGCCGCGCGGGCGCTGAGCAGTATCTCGCCGTCCTCGGCCTTTTCGCAGAGACGTGCCGCCAAGTTGATCGCAGTGCCCGAGGCGGTGTAGTCTGATCGATCTTCGTAGCCGACCATTCCTACGGTTGCATATCCGAGCGACACGCCCACACCGAACCCAAGTCTATGACCAAACCCCCGACGAGAACGCCGAGGGCAGACAGGTACTTCATGGATCAAACGCCTGCAGTTGCTTCATTATTTAGATGCAGGGGTTCTCTCGGTTTCTGGGGGCGGACTTTCAGATTAGTTGCGGGAATGACCGGGTTGCAGACAAAGCCGCCCACAAGGCCAATTAAAAAATGTCCAGACAATGGTGGTCGACCAGTTTCATGCCTAAAGGAAAAACAACCGTGCGCCCTAATCAGAACCGAACGCTTAAGTTTGCACCGAGGCCATGTTCTTGGCCGTTGGAGCGAACTGAATAGCCATATCCTGCCGTTAGTCTGGCCAGATCAGAGATCTGA
>NZ_JBQFPR010000003.1:0-552473 GCF_056536465.1 Ruegeria sp. CL6 | reverse complement strand
GCGCTTGGAGCCGTTTTATCGTAAATCTCGGCGTACGGCCTGCCTCGCTCCTTGAGTGGCGGATTGTCATAGGCGTGGATCGCGTAGTGAATGACGCCAGGATGTTCTGGTACCTTTTGATGAAGCGCGTCGAGCGTATCTCCCACCTGCGACTTTACTTTGATTCCGTCGGCCCCTCGCGGCGCCGTTGCAAGGCGCGCCAGCGCCGCAAACGCCGCTGCGTCCAAGTCGTCTGCATGTTGGTCCGCAGCTGCCACCTGTTTCTCCGCCCACGATTTAAGCTGAGCGCGGTAGCCTTCCTGGCTTGAGGCGTAGAAAGCAACAGCGGCGTCGATCAATGCTTGTTCAACGGCGCTTTCGGAGGACATTGACGCGAGTCTTTCCGCTGCAGCAGACCCTCTCTCTGTTTCGGCTTCACTGGGAGTGCCCGGCCAAAGAGGGTGAAAGTTCGACATCGCGATGCCCCACTGTGCAATGGCACAAGTTGGATCCGCAGACGCTGCTTTGTCGAACGCTTCTTCGGCTTGAATGTACATCATGTTGTGAATGAGATTCAGACCTTCGTTGAAAGCCTGGTCCGCTTTTGGGTTGCATGTCGTCTGGAAATTAGCCTCCGCTGAGACTGCGGGCGCGAAAACAAAAAACGAGCTAATACAGGCGACAAAAGTATTGCGGGCTTTGGTATGCAAATGCTGCATCTATCGTCTCCATATAAAATATTGTTCGAAATTGTTTGAGCGTATGGCTCGGCGGCATCATACACAAAATTGTGCGATATGTCCGAACTGTCATCTAAGCGGCGATGCGCTCTGTTCGATCGAATATTTTCTTACGCGGCGTGTCCGCGTTATCCGCTGAGCAGTTGTTCAAGCAAAACAAACGTGCCGCAGCGCAGCTAAGGACAGCTTAGTCCGCAATGCGGCAATTTAGTGAAGTCCGCCCGACGTCTGCTGTGTCCGCAATTCGGTCATAGACCGATTTTCGAACAGTGTTGGCTATTTCGGAAAGCAATCGTTGCCAGTGTTGGCCATTTATAAGTCCGATCCCTTAAGAAAGGGTTTCAAAAATACTCATTTACTCACCCCCCTCACAGAGGGAATGAGTACTTTAGTAAAACGCGATTTTCAGCGTTTTCTCTGAGCCTTATAAGTCGATGAAAACAATAGCGTAATCACTAATTCCTCATTTTCCAGCGCTCCTCTTATCTGCGACAGTTTTTAGAGACCAAATCAATTGGTCTGAAATTTTTAATGTTTTTCGACACCCTTATCAGGGGGCCGATCATGAACGGACATGAGCGCCGAAAACAGGCCGCTAAAGACCGCAAGAAGGGTGGCACGGTCACGATGGAGGCGACGCCGATCTTCCCCGAGTTTCGGGAGGGCAGACCCGAAACATGGGAAGTTCTGCGCAAAGTGTTCCGCAGCGTGTGCAAAAACACGCACGCCTGCGCCACCTGTGACGAGGCGTGGCGCGACGGGCTCGGAGTTGGATTTTGACAGGCAAGGGAAAATCCCGAAAATAACCCCCCACCCGGACGAAATACGGGGGCGAGTGGAGCTGGGCACCCGCACAGCCCGTCACCCCTTCCGAAAAATTTTTTCGATTTCTTTGGAATAAACAACCTCAGACAGCGGCAGGCTGATCGCTCACGCGTCTCCAAGAGCTGCAATTCATCTGAAGTTCAGTAGTTTGACTTGTCGGCAAAGAAGCCACATCCGCACAATAATCCAAAATGAGGTCCAACTGACGCCAAATCTCTGTGGTGACTTCACGATGCAAAGGTCAACTCTGCAACCTCCCTGTTGGACTGGCCGGCGCGTTTGCGCCGGTCTTTTTCTTCTCAGTCACGTGCCCTCAAAGTCGACATATTTTTTAAGGCCACTTTGGGCTCAACGCAGTCGCCTGACGGATTTACTCAGATGGCTGCTTTGGACTCAAACCGGTCGTTCGCTGCAACTTGCTTGAAGGTCTACTTTGTGGACAAAGCGGCCGTTAGTTGCACCGCTGCACAGGACCTTGGAAAGAGTGCTTTAAAGTTGAATAGTCACGTTTCTCTTTCGACTGTTGCGCCTGGCACTTTTTCGAAGCTCGAAAAATTAACAGGTTTTGGCCAATATCGCGAACGAACGCGCGTAAGAATTTTCAAACCCATCGCTAGAGAATTGAGCGTTCGAAGACAAACCGAATGACACGAGCCTTCGGCTGTAACAAGATGATGGTGGAGGTGTAAGTGATGGCGGATGTTTTCGATCGCATTGCAGATTGGCTGCAAAAGCTGGCCTTTTTTGATGCTGATCTTGGTGGACTAGTCGAGCAGTTAAGTAACAGGCTGATCGATGGTGGCGTGCCGGTCACGCGTGTTTCCTTGGGCCGCCTGATGATGCACCCTGTAATTGGATTGCTCGATGCAACGTGGGATGCATCGAACCATCGTATTGAATGGACCGTTCTTCCACGCAGCTCGGTAACGGCTGATCTCTTCGACAAAGCACCCTTCGGAGAGAATTCGAAATTGGCCAATGAGATTGCGAAACAGCACTTTAATGAGGAAGTTTGGGACTTGGCGGACGGACTTGCGAACGGCACAATCAAGTTTCCTTTCATGCGAGCAAATCTGACAGACCAAGCGACCCGTAACAAATTTCCGCTTTTCCGAAAACTCGCTGAAGCAGGTGTCACCGACTATGTCGTATGCAGTGCGCCATTCGGCAATCGTACCGTTGTCTTTGACGGAGAGATGGAGTGGGCTTTGGGCGCGTCTGTATCTTTTGCTACAAAACGTCGTTCTGGCTTCACAGCCCGTGAGGTAGATGGTCTGTCGCGGCTATCTTTGCCTTTGCTTGGTGCAGCGCGTGTATTGTCGGAGCAGTTCTTGGCAGCTGAGTTGATGGAGGTCTATCTAGGCAAGTTGTCCGGTCGATCCGTACTGAACGGTCAAATAGCCCGGGGAGATGTCAGCATAATTGACTGTGCTCTCTTGTTCAGCGACATGCGCGGCTCTACGGCTTTGAGCCAGCGCTTGTCATCGGAAAAATATGTCGCGACGGTCAACCAATTCTTCGATTGTGTCGGTGGGGCGGTACACGATCACGGCGGAGAGGTTCTTAAATTCGTTGGCGATGGATTGCTTGCGATCTTTCCTTTTGATGGTCAACGAAGACTACCCGAAGACATGTGCGAAGCTGCCCTGTCCGCGGCGCGTGAAGCGTTCCAACGGAATGAAGAACTTGATCCACTAGAACGTGCTGAATTTGGGGTTGGTTTGCACACTGGGGCGGCTGTCTACGGGAATGTTGGCACTGAAAAGCGCTTGGACTTTACGGTAACTGGCCCATCAGTCGCGATAGCCAGCAGGTTAGAGGGCCTGACGCGAAAACTGGAGGCGCGGCTTTTAGCAACGGGCGATTTTGTGAACTTGGTATCTGAAAAGCCGAAAAAAATGGGGCGGCATTCTTTGCGGGGTTTTGAGGAAGACTTAGAGGTCTTTTCTTACGAAATTTTCACATAACACTCAATTGCATTAGGCGATTGGCAATCATTCGTGTAGGCGCGGGTGCTGGAATTAAACCGGTCTGCTTTGGGCTCAGTTCGATCGTTCGCAAAATTTTCCTGAGCGTCTGCTTCGCGGACAAAGCCACCATTTGGTCAATGACCGCTTTCCAGAAGTGGGCTTCGTTCGCGGGGTAAGCGTATTTGTTGGATCGTTTGAAAGCTGCGGGGGCCTTATCAGCCCATATCCGAAACGCCCGTGAGAAGCCTGTTGAGTCGGTATGGCCTAGTCTTTACGCTTTTCGCGGCGTTGAAGTCCCACGGAAAAACGCCGGATATCCGAAGCGAGCCAACGCCTGCAGTAAGTTGGGACTTGCGTCGTCGCTTCTGAATCTTGGAGCGGTAATCTTTAGCTTAACGATCAGTCGGAGTTGCATATCTGATTGCGTTTTTTGAATTCATTCGGAGTCATCCCGGTCCATCGCTTGAAACTCCTGTGAAAACTGGGTTGGTCCAGAAGCCCAACACTTTCACCAATTTCTTTTATCGAAAGTTGGCTGTTTACAAGCAAAGTCTTCGCTCGCTTCGCCCGACATTTTTCCAGTTCTGCTTTGAAGCTTGTACCATTGGCTCGGAAGGTGCGTTTCAAACGGTCGGGGCTTTGCGAATACAACTCTGCAAACCAGTTCAGGGTGGCAGGTTGCTTGTCGAGATGCAGTTCAAGCAAATCGCGGGTTTGCTGAAGAAAGTCGTCGGCGCCTGTGAAGTTCTCCGGGAGATTCTGGCTTTGCCCACCTCCTGACCGAAGCAACAACCAGTTTGCTGGAAACTCGATGTGCGCCCCCATGCGGTTGGTCCTGCGTACCGAAATTTCCTTTTTCTGCCAATCAGGGATACAATCAGGTTTGCAAACCCAGAATTGTAGTTTCTTGGAGTCCCAGTCGGGATCGCAGACGGATCGAACTAGTCGAACCATAAATCCCAGATAATAGCCGTCGACTTGGCCAGGTGGAGAAGATGGCTTGAATGTGCGTTTTGCAACCAACCTAGCGACATGACCGTTGGTCTCGAGATTGTAGTTCGCCATGGACGAAATCCTGCCGACGTCCACAACAAGCGATATTAAAAGATCACCGAGCGTCGCGCTTTGAGTTTCAAGGATCGACAGGTTGGGCAATGTATTGAGAGCCGCATTAGCACCGACGTCAAACCCTAAATGCGGGTTACTCAATGCCTTCGCGAGATTGTCGATCAGATCGTACCAATGCTGCCCTGCCATGAACGCTTCGCCGCGCTGCACGTCCTTCAGACAGAGGCCGGATGGCTCAAGAAATTTTTCAACTTCAAGGCCATGGCTGAGGGCAAGGGACACAAAAGGTTGCGCCATCGAGCATTCAACAGTTGGGAGTTTCATTTGCCGACCTGAACTATCGCGATTTAATTTTTTATTCGCATTTTCGAGCATTTTTTTGGACAATTCAACCATATTGCTAATGACAGTCTGAGCGCCACACGCAAAGATACAATCGTGCAGAGCAGTGCTTTGCCAAGAAGGAAACTCCAAAATGTTCAAAAGATTTATAGTCGCCACTGTTCTTTCAGCGGTCGCAACATATTCATTTGCTCAAGAGGAGAGCTTTCCGATCCTCTTCACCAATGTGCATGTCTTTGACGGGGTGAACGAAGAGCGGATCGAGAATGCCAATGTGCTGGTCGTCGACAACTTGATCGCCGATGTCTCGACCGAACCTCTGGCCGTCGCCAACGCCCAGATCATCGACGGCGGCGGGCGCACGCTGATGCCGGGGATGCATGACCAGCACGTGCATCTTACGGTATTCAATCCGCTCAGCGACGGGTTACGCCAGAACATCACTCCCTTTCACCTTGGCGGCGTCGCCACGATCCGGTCCGAACGCATCCTGATGAACGGATTCACAACCGTGCGCGACCTTGGTGGTCCGGCCAAATCCATCGCCCGCATCATTGACACCGGAATGTTTCCCGGCCCGCGTATCTATTCCTCGGAAGCGTTTATCACTCAGACATCCGGTCATGCCGATTTCCGCAAACTGAACGACCGGCATCCGACACTCTCCGGACAGGGTCCTTCGCATTGGGTCGAGACGGACATGAGCTTTATCGCCGACGGACCTGAGCAAATCCGAATGGCGGTGCGTGAAAACCTGCGTCGCGGGGCAACCCAGATCAAGATCATGGTCAGCGGCGGGGTTACGTCAGAGTTCGATCCGCTGCACTCACTTCAGTATCAGGCTGACGAGATCCAGATGGCGGTCAAGACGGCCGCGCAATGGGGCACCTATGTCACCTGCCATGTGTTCACCGAAGAGGCGATCCGCAAATGCATCGACAATGGCGCCAAGACGATTGAACACATCCCGTTCCTGACCAAGGAGGCTGCCGAGATTATGGTCGAAAAGCAGATCATGTTCGCGACGGCGGTGGCCCCGGTCTACTCGGTGACCACCGAACAAGCGGAAGCCTTTTACACGCCAGCGTCCTTTGTAAAATGGAAAAGCGTGCGCGATGCTGCAGCCAATATGATCGAAGTAATCCAGACGACGCCGGGCATGATCGATCTCTACACACTGGGCACAGACCTTGTGAACAACTGGGATCAGACGCTTGAGCAAGACAAGAAGATGAACGACGAAATCGGGTATCTGCACGAAGCGGGTTTCAGCGCATATGACATTCTGCGCATCGCTACGTCGAACGGCGCCCGCATGAACCAACTGACCGGCTTGAACAACCCGTATCAAGACGGCCCCCTCGGCGTGGTCGAGGAAGGTGCCTATGCAGATCTTCTACTCGTCGATGGCAACCCGCTGGAGGACATCCTTCTGTTGGCCGAGCCGGACGCCAATCTGAAAATCATCATGAAAGACGGCGTGATCTACAAGAATACACTCGATTGAGTGTCGCGCGGGGTGAATTCACCTCGGCACCCCGCGCACCCCGATAGCGGAAGGGAAAGGAAGCCCATGAAATACCTCGGCAAATCTACAATGATGGCGAGCGCAGTCGCTCTCACAACAAGCGCGGCTTTTGCACAGGAGGCCGCAGGTGACATCCCCCCTGTTACACTCTTTAAGAATGTGATGGTTTTTGATGGAGTGAGTGACGGGCTCAAGGACGTCGACGTTCTCGTCGTAGGCAACAAGATTCACAAGATTGACGCTGACATTCCTGAGGGCGGGAAGTGGGAAGTCGATGTGCGCACCGGGGGATCCAAGCGGTTGCCTGATCCAGTCGGCGGCATCGACGGCTACTCCTTCACCGTTCAAACGGAACGCGGCATCGAGACCAAAGAAGTGGATGTGACCGTCATTGACGGAGACGGTCGTACGCTCATGCCCGGGCTTATCGACAGCCATGTGCATGTGAACATGTACAAGAACGGGACTATCCCGGGGCTTCAGGACACCACATGGGAAGAGATTGGCGCACGTGCTGCCGCATTCGCGCAGGAAATGTTGGCGATGGGCTTTACAACGGTTCGCGATATGTGCGGCGCTCATGGTGGGCTTAGAGCGGTTATTGATGAAGGATCACTTCCCGGCCCAAGAATTTATTCCTCCGGCGCATGCCTTAGCCAAACGGGCGGACACGGCGACTGGGGTATCGCTGGTCAGCGCAAGAACGAGAGCAATCTTGAGCGACTGGAGATAACCAGATTGGTGGACGGGCCCGCCGAGGTGCTTCAGGGTGCGAGGAGGAATTTTGCTTTAGGGGCAAACTATCTAAAGATCATGGTCAGCGGTGGCGTGACATCGATCAAGGACCCGATCTATCAGTCTGCTTTCACAAACGAAGAGATTTCTGCTGCAGTAGAGGTTGCAGGCGATATGGACTCATACGTCGCTATGCACGTATTTATGGACAGCGACCTGTCCCGTGCTCTCGATCTTGGTGTCAAAGTGGTAGACCACGGCCTGACTATTACCGAACCGACGATGCAGAAGCTGGTCGAAAAAGAGGCGTTCTTTTCGCCCAACCTGACTGCGCTTGCGCCCGAAGCTCTGGAACACCCGATGCATCAGGACCCGACTTTCCCGCCGACGGCGAAGTTTCTGTGGTTGCGGGAAAACAGCAAGCAGCTCATGGATCTTGTGAAAAAATACAAGCCGAAGATGGTGTTCGATTCCGATTACGTGCTTCTCACGGGTGTCCCTTATCGCCAGTCAATGGATTTTACGAAGGCGTTTGTCGCGCGTGAGTTTGGCAACCTCTGGGCATTGCAGATGATGACCTCGAATGGTGGCGAATTGGCGGCTCTGACCGGACGAGGAAACCCTTACCCTGAAGGCAAGCTTGGTGTGATCGAAGAAGGCGCCTACGCCGACATTCTGATCGTAGACGGGAACCCACTTGAAGACATCTCGGCCATCGGCGCGGTGGATACATGGTTTGATGCGCCGCCGCGCGGACAGGATGTCCCAAGCATTCGAATGATCATGAAGGACGGCGTGATCTACAAGAACACGCTGAACTGACCTCTCCATTACGGCGGGGTCATCGGTCTCTGTCCGCCAACAACTTTTGGAGTCTTAGAAATGAAAACATCCGCGATAGCCATTCTGGTCGCACTCTCAGGTTTCGCAACCCCGGCGTTTGCCGCAGATTGCGATGTTGCACTGCTCAACGGGCGGGTCATGGACCCGGAAAACAATTTCGACGCCGTTCGTAACGTCTGCATCAAGGGCGATAGGATCACGTCGATTACCGAAGATGCAATTTCGGGTGAACGCGAGATCGACGTTGCAGGCCACGTGGTCGCGCCCGGCTTCATCAATACCCACTCGCACTCCTTCGGGGGGTTTGATCAGAAGATGATGGCCCACGACGGGACCACCACGATCCTCGACACGGAAAGCGGTGTGGCCGATGCCGACCTGTTCTATGACAAGTATGAGGGCAACTCCTTTCTCAATTACGGCACCGGGATGGGACATGAAGAGATCCGGCGTGTGGTTATGGACGGCGTACCGGTCGAACTGGCATCCGATCCGACATACATCCTCAAATCGCGCGGGGCGGCCGAGGAAGAAGACGGCCATGCCAGTTGGGCCCTCGATGTCCCGTCCAAGGAACAACTCGAAGAAGTCATGACCATGTACGTCAAGGGTCTGCGCGCCGGCGCGATCACCGTTAATACGACGGTCGGCTACATGGGGTACAACACCTTCCCGAAAGAGATCTTCGCACTCCAGAAGCTTGCCAAGGAATATGACCGGTACTTTGGCGCACATACACGGTTCGGGCCGACCGAGAGCCTGCCGCTCTACTACTCGCTGGGTGCAAACGAGGTGATCGCAAATGCCGTGGCCCTGGATGGCGCGCTGATCCTGTCGCACATTCAGAATCAGGGCTGGGAAGAGATTTACGAACTCGCCCGCCGCCTGCAGCAGCGCGACATGGACATCTTCGCCGAGTACTATCCGGCGATCACCGGAAATCCCAACATCGCAACCCCACAACTGCTGCCCGACAAGATCGAGTCGAACAATATCGTTCCGACGCGGGATATCTTCGATACCTCCACCGGGGAGCTCTATGAAACGGACGAAGAATTCTTCCGTCAACAGGCAGAGGACCCGTCCAAGCCAATCTTCATCACTGTGCGCCCGGAAGCCGATCTGAAGCGCTGGATCCACATGAAGGACATTGCGATCGCCAATGATATCGTCGGCTATCTCGTCGATGGCGAACCGCTGCCAGTTGAGGCCGATTTCAGAGAGTACGGCGGCCACCCGCGCAATGCCGGCACTTATGGCATCGTGTTCCGCGAAGCCCGCGAGCAGGGTATCCCGCTCATGGAGATCGTCAACAACGCCTCTTACATCCCCGCCAAGTACTTCTCCCGCGTCGGTCTTCAGGCGATGCAAGAGCGCGGCCGGATGCAGGAAGGCATGATCGCAGATATCACAATTTTCAACCCCGAGACGATCACTGAGACATCATCGATGAAAAAGGGCATGAACGGATCATTCACCAAGGGGATTCCCTACGTTCTGGTGAGCGGTCAGATCATCATCGACGGCGGCGTTGCAAACACCGATCTGCGGCCCGGAAAGCCGATCCGGTACGCGCGCATCACAGACGGTGAAATCGATCTCGATCTGGGCGACAAGGCATTCTCGTGGCATGCGGATATCGAAACGCCAGAGGATGAACACTCGGAGTTCCCTGATCGGCCGGCAGCGCTCGAAACCACGATACCCGGGAGCCCGGAGCAATGAGGGCTTTCCGGTCGGTCCTCGCCTCCTTTGTCTTCTCAGCCTGTTGGCAGGCCGCAGTTGCCGAACCTTTGGTAACTGACTGGCCCGATCTCGTTGATGAGGCGGCTCAGAACTTCGAGGATCCCTTCCGTGATCTGACCTTCGATCAGCTTGTCGCACTGCGCACCTTTGTGAATGCTCAGGAGAGCCTGACATCCGGAGACACTGCGGAAGATGACCGATCGCAACTGGAAGCTCAGCTCGCCGACGTCGAGGCGGAGCTGAAAGCCGAGGGGATTGATGCCAATTGGCTTATTTCGCAAAGGTGGGTTGTTGCGGATCGGAGAAAGCTGGCAGGAGAAGCCGGAAATCCGGCGAAAGACGGGGAAATCATCAAGCTGGGTGGATTTGTCATTCCGGCACCCGCCGCCGAGGACGGCACGCCTGTGGGCTATCTGGTTCCAGAGCGGGGAATGTGCAGCCACGTACCACCACCACCGCCAAACCAGATGGTTCGCTTGCGTCTGACCAATGGCTGGAAGTCGACCGAGATGTATGAACCAATTGTTGTGACGGGACAGTTGCAAATCCAGCCGTCGGATGAGCGGATGTTGGTAGTCGACGGTTTCGTTTCAATGCGTGCCACCTTCGAAATGGATGTTACTGACGTTCAAACGTTCAGTAAAAATGACGTCCGCCAGTCAGTGGGCACTACCGATCCATCAGCCGCCACCAAGGCTTGGGCGGAAGGTCTCGCCGAAAAGCTCAAGCAAAACCGTCAATCTCAAACAGAGAACCAATAACCTCGTCAGGCTCTTCATCGAAAGGACGTACGATGAAACATCTTATCCTAGGGGCTCTTATGGCGGGATACGCCACATTGGCCACTGCAGAAGATACCCAAAACATGCGCACGTTTTTGTTCATTGGCACGTCCAACAGTGCCGCGTGGGAAATGCAGATTGCAAATCCAGGCGATCGTGCAGCTAGCGTCAAAGGTGGAATTGAGGCGCTTGGCGGGGAGCTTCTCAGTTACTATTGGGGGCTCGGAAACGGGAAAAACTATATCACTGTTTTGCTACCTGACGATCCCACCTTCATTCAGGCGTTTTACGTCAGCCGTCTTGGGGATGGACTGCTGGACGACTACCAGATGATCGAATTGATGAGCAGCGCGGACATGGCCGAAGCGTTGTCCCGCGTGCCCGAGATCAAGGCGCAGGATGATTTGAAGTAGTGTCAGTCGTATCAGGAACAAAACCATGCGCTCAAACCTCAATGTAACAGTTGCAATGGCGCGGTTGAAACAGACCATGAGCGTTTGCGCAGGAGTGGCGGCCATCGCATCCGGGGCGGCAGCCCAAGAGAACAGCACGGTACGGCAACTGGAGGCGGCAGCCACCGCATCGCTCGGGGGGCCAGCGTCGGCTCAGGCGCAATTGGAGCAGGACAGGCTCCGGCGTCTCGAGAATTCCAGATTGCCGGGGCTGGATCGGTTTTTCGATCCCTTCGAACATTCGCGCGAGGCTTTTGCCAAACGCACTGGGTTGAATTTGTCCTTCGACTACCAAGCGCTGTACCAGAAGTCTTCAGACAGCCTGAGTGGCACCGACGAGGCGGCATCCGGGCAGGCGCGGATCATTGGCAACTGGGCACTCTTTAATCGTGGCAGTGAAAATGCGGGTAGCTTTGTCTTCATCCTCGAAAACCGTCATCGGCTAGGAACGGATATCGCGCCGGGCGGTCTCGCGGGCGAAATCGGATATCTCGGTGTCACGGCAACGACCTTCAGCGACACAGATTCAACGCTGTCGGTTGCTTATTGGTCGCAGGCGCTGTCCGGCATCGACGGAGGCTTCGTTGCAGGTCGCATCGACCCCGGCGACTATTCCGATATCCTTGGCTATGTGAATCCCCGCACGACCTTTTCGAATTTTTCAATTCTGTTCAGTCCAGTCCTTCCCATTCCCGATCCCGGCTTTGGCATTGCTGGCGGTGGTTACTTTACAGATCAGATCTACGCACTTGGCGTGGTCAGCGATGCCAATGGATCATTGACGGATATAGACTGGTTTCCCGGCGGTTCGGAGTTCTTCACCTACGGAGAGATCGGCTGGACGCCTGCAAGAGACCAACGATACCTCACCAATGTTCACCTCGGTGTATTCCATGTGGATGACAGAGAAGACGCCGGCGTGCCCAGCAGTCACGGAGCGATGCTGTCGGGCAATGTGACCCTTGACGAAAGCGTTATGCTGTTCGGCCGCCTTGGCTGGTCCGACGGCGATGCTCCGATTGCCAGACGTGCGGTCAACGCCGGGGTCATGTGGCGCCCCGGGTTCTATGACGACTTGTTCGGGTTTGGCGTGACGGTCGCCGACCCAACCGATCAAAGCCTTGACACGCAAACCACCGTCGAAGCGTTTTACCGGCTGGATATCTCCGACAACCTCGCGCTCACGGCAGATGTCCAATATTTGAACAATCCCGGCTTCTCCGATGATGATCCTCTGGTGTTCGGGCTGAGGTTGAGATTCAACTTATGAGACAGAAAAAAACCGAAACTTCTGTCTAGCACTTAGTATTCTGAGAGCCGGCCTCCGCTGATTAACCGGCCCGTCAATTCGATGTAGAATTACAGGCTAATGATGATTGGATGGCTTCTCTGGCAAAGTTGAAAACTTCGTTTTCGAGAAGCTTGTCACAGTTTTAGCCAGACAGGTTCGCGTTGAAAGCCGGATGTAGCGTAGCTTCCTTTCGAAACCCGGCGCTTAAAACCACAATCGTAGCTCGAGCTCAGTGAAAGAGAGGATAAAGCAGACGTTCGCAACCTATCCTCCAACGGCAAGTTTGGGCTCAGAGCAGACGTTCGGCAGAATTCAGTGAAAGTCTGCTACGCGGACAAAGCCGTCTCAGGCCGGCGCTGCAGATTTCGCATTTCCACCGACAACCCACAAACACAACACCGCAAGCAAAACCTCTATCGCAAATGCGGCAAGAATGTTTTCGGATGGCCAACCATCGAGGACGAAACTGATCGTCCTGCCCACGGCGAAAGCTGAGAAAACCGTAGCCCCAAGCAAGGCTGAGGCCTGGACCAACTTTTTGTAAAATGCTCCGCACAAAATGATCAGGCCAAGTACCGCGAGATTGGCAGCAGGTGCACGCAACTCACTCATCAGGTTTGGCTGCGGCGAGAGTACGATGCCGTAGTTGGCGTAGAAAGACTGTGGGTCCAGAGTGATGGCCAGACCTATAGCGAATGCAGTTAATCCGGACATGCCCAAGATAAGTCTGCCTCTAAGTTCAGGTTTCATGTTTGTCTCCAATGTCCTTTGGCCTGGCTTAAGCGGCTTTGGTCCACGCGCCAGACATTTCAGCTTTGTTTGCGAAGTCGGCGAAGTCGCGTGGCGCGCGTCCAAGCGCACGCTGGACCCCGTCCGCGAGGTTCGCATTGCGCCCGTCCAGCGTTTCACGCGCGATGTCCGTAATCACATCAGCAATCATCTCGCCATTCGCATGGGCAATTTCCGCGTGGAAGTCTTCGAATGAAATTGGCAGGTATTGCACAGTCCGTCCCATGGCACGCGAAAGCTCTGCGGCAATGTCAGCAAACGTCATGAGGCGTGGTCCCGTGACCTCGTACAGTTCGCCGTCGTGTCCTTCTTCTGTCAAAGCAGCTACGGCAACATCGGCGATGTCGTCCACGTCGATGATTGGTTCGCGTACATCACCGGCGGGCATCGGCAAGACACCTGCCATGACCGGACCAAGCAATGCCCCTTCAGAGAAGTTTTGTGCAAACCATGCTGCACGAACGATAGTGAACGGAACTCCGGAATTGCGTACGACTGCTTCCGCTCGTTCCGCATGAAACTCGCCACGCCCGGTTAGCAGCACAAAACGCCGTAATCCCTTTTCACGAGCCAATGCTGTGAAGGCTTCGACTTGCTCAACCGCGCCTGGAAAAGCGATGTCAGGAAAGTAAGAAATATAGGCAGACGAGACGCCTTCCAGGATTGCGGGCCAGGTCTGCGGTTGTTCCCAGTCAAATGGCGTTTCACTGTTCCGCGATGCGCGCCGGACTGTCTGCCCTTTTTCTTCCAGACGTGTCGCGATCCGCGATCCGGTTTTGCCTGTTGCGCCAAGTACAAGAATGGTTTGCTGTATCATTGGTCATCTCCATGAGTTCACTTGATGGCCCGAAATTAGGCAATCAATAGAGATGTTCTATTCTTCAGAATCCGATATTCTTATTCGATCGTCCAAATTCGATAGACGAAGAGCTAAATTTCAGCCAAGGTCCCCACATGAACAAGGTTGAACCGCATGTCCCTGACCCAGATGCACTGGCACAGCCGATCGGCGATCCGCTGGGGGAAATCCTCCATTTGCTGAAATTGACAGGTACATTCTATTGCCAGTCCCGCATGACTGCACCATGGGGCGTATCGATACCGGGATTTCCCGGCGTACTGAGTTTTGCGGTCATCACACACGGGCGGTGCTTGATGAAGGTCGGTGACGATGACCCGTTCGAGGTCGAAAAAGGCGATCTGGTCTTGATGACCAACGGAGCTCCGGTCGGTTTCTTTAGCTCAGATGACACGCCGCTTTTGACGCTGGAGGAGTTGCCCATTCGCAAGGTAACCGAGCTTTATGAAACACTGGAATACGGCGGCGGCGGCGCGGAGACGGGCATCATGTACGGCTTGGTCCGAATAGATCACGCCGCCAGTGATATGTTGATGCGTTTGCTTCCGGATGTACTCAAAATCGACCCGTGGGAGGAGGACGCCGGAAGCTGGTTACAGGCAACTTTGCAATTCATCGCAAAAGAGGCGCGGGAATTGAGACCGGGCGGCGAAACCGTGATCACGCGACTGGCCGATGTGGTTGTCATTGAGGCCATTCGTCGTTGGCTGAACAGCGCACCCGATGCAGATCGAGGCTGGTTAAAAGCTGCGCGAGACCCGCAGATCGGGCGCACGATAGTCGCGATTCACCGTGCGCCTGCTGCGGGTTGGACAGTCGAGTCTCTCGCGGAGGTTGCTGGTATGTCCAGATCCGCTTTCGCGGCACGGTTTACTGAGTTGGTAGGCGTTCCAGCAATCCAGTATCTTGCAACGTGGCGTATGCACCTTGCCAGCGAAAGGTTGGTGTCCACCGATCAACCAATCTCGCAGATTGCCGCTGACATCGGATACTTGTCAGAGCCTGCGTTCAACAAAGCCTTTAAACGGGTATTTGGCGCACCACCGGGAAAAATCAGAAAGAACGGAGTTCATTCCGTATCCAGGCGAAACTTGAGAAACTGAGCATCTTCGTATTCGATCTCGCCGATGTGTTTGGCACCGAGTTTCCGGAGCGCACCCAGATTTTTTCTACTTGGTGGCAGCAGAAACGTGACAAAGGGGATACGTTTGTCAGCAATCGCAAAGTCGATTGCCATTTTGGAAATCCGTTTCCCAAGGCCAAAGGCGTCGGGCCGCAAAACCAACCCAAAATCCCATTCGTCATCTTCTTTTTGAAAGCCCCCCCAACCAACATACCGACCGCCTGACAAAAATGCCCAATGTCCAAGACCGTCCCGTGCCCAGTAGCCTTCCTTCTTGGCGATAAACTCTCTTGCGACGTCAACATTCCATTTGAACGTCAAAAGCGGCATATGCTCTGCTACCCGGGGGTCGGACATATGAACCGCAATGTCATTCGGATCGATTTCCGAAAGGCGTGCAAATGAAATCCCATCTTTTATCATTATACTCATTTGATGGCCCGAGCTGTCCCTTGCATGCAAAGTAATTATGGCGCGAATACTGTTTCACAGCTTTCTCGCGACAATGTACCGGCTCGGCAATAACCCGGCTTGATCCGCTGTCTCGACGATATCGAAGCCCGCAAGTTCAATGGCGAGCTGGAGTTCAGCTACGGATACAAAATTTACGAACGGAGCTTTCCCGAGCACCTGCATAATCGGGATCGCTATTCGGCTGATTATGCCATATTTGAACCCTCCACTCTCTGGAGCGCAAACGGTCTTGGAAATGAATACCCCACCGGGTTTTGTAAGGGTCGCAATGTGTTCGAGTGCATGGCCCATATCGGGCACAAGGTGCAGTAGATTATGTGCGAGGACAGCGTCGTAAGAACCGTCGTTAGGATCGTGCTGCAGAACCTCGGCCACTTTGAACGTTACATTCTCCAGCTCTTCTTCAGCGAGTTTTTCGTTGGCGATTTCGATCATCCCCGGTGCGAGATCGGTGGCAGTGACTTGAGCCACATGTGGTGCCAGTAGCAACGCGGTTGACCCCGTCCCACACCCGATTTCCAGCACGCTGTCTTCGGCTTTCAGGTAGGACTTTGTACGTTCGAGCGTGTTCAGATACCCTTCCATATTTCGGATAGGATCAGCCGCATATTTGCGCGAAATCTTGCTCCAAAATGCGGTATCTTTGGACAATGCAGCCATATCGTTTCTCTTTTCCTTTGTTGTCACCGCAGCCAATATCTTAAAACGCCGATTTATTAAATTGCCAGATATTGCAGAACTGTTATGCATTAATGCATGAATTGGAAGGCTATCAACTTCGATTGGAACCAGGCTCGGTCCTTTCTTGCAACGGCAGAAGAAGGCTCGTTTTCCGCCGCGGCGCGCGTGCTTGAGCAGACCCAGCCAACCGTCGGTCGTCAGGTCGCCGCGCTGGAACAGGCGCTTGGCGTCACCTTGTTTGAAAGGGTTGGCAAGTCGCTTAATCTGACAACAGCCGGTGCTGAGCTTTTGGTGCATGTCAGTGAAATGGCAAATGTCGCTAACAGAATTTCTCTGACCGCAACAAGCCAGTCACAAGCAGTTGAAGGGCAAGTCAGGATCACTGCGTCCGACGTGATGTCAGCCTATCAGCTACCGCCTATTCTCAAACAGATCAGGCTCGCGGCACCGCGGCTTGAGATCGACGTTGTCGCAGCAAATGACATACGAGACATACAGCGGCGCGAGGCAGATATCGCAATTCGGCATGTGCGCCCGACACAGCCGGATCTGATTGCAAAGCTCGTGGCAGAAGCGACGGCACATTTTTACGCTGCCCCTTCATACCTCGAACAGGTTGGGCGACCACGAAATGAAGACGAACTTGCTAAGTTGGATTTCGTCGGCTTTGGCGATGTTGACACGATGATTGGATTTCTCAATCCGGCTGACATCGAAGTAACCCGCAAGAATTTTCGGATTGGATCGCAGAGCGGGATAGTGTCATGGGAGCTTGTGCGCCAAGGCTTCGGCATTAGTGTTATGTCAGACGATGTGGCGGCCCTTACACCCGGTGTGGAGCGTGTTCTGCCCGAACGCGAACCATTCAAATTTCCTATCTGGTTGGCCACACACTCTGAGTTACAAACAGCGCGAAGGATCAGGTTGGTTTTTGATCAGCTTGCAGACCATCTCGGCTCGCGGACAAATTATTGAACGTGCGTTGGTCTGGTGTCGTGAACCGGAGTCTGCTTCGGGCTCAGTGCAGACATCTGACAAAAATCGTCGGATGTCTGAGGCGAGATCATAAGCGGACATTCATTGATCGGAACTCTCTCAAAAACCGTGCCGTTCAAAGACTAGTGTCAGACTTTTCTCCTACACCCGATCTGACGATATCCATCTCATCTGAGGCATAGGGCTTTAGCAGTTCAAAGGCCTGCGCTGCGCTGCCATTCAACCAGGCCTCATAGTCACTAGGACGGAGTATGACTGGCATTCTCTGCGGATGTATCGGACGCACAATGTCATTCGCTGAGGTGGTTATCACAGTATACGCTGGAACCTCTTCTGGGCCCTCTTTGCCTTCGTATCGCGAGGCCTGCCACATCCCGGCAAACGCAAATGGTGGGCGAGCCCCGGAGCCCTTGAGCGCGAACCAGTGGTATGTGGCTGGATTGCGCCCTTGCGCCTCGCAGAACGAACTTGCAGGTATGAGACAACGGCGCTCTTCGAAACTGTTCTTCCACAGCCCGCTCTTCAGGACCTTGTCGTCACGCGCATTGTTCCAGGCATGAGGTTGCAAGATGGCGCCAGTCTTTTTTGATTTCTTGGTCGTTCGAAACCCCCAGGACAGAGACACGAGTTCACGCGCCCCGTCTTGGTCCTTCCTGACGATGGGCGCCATGTGCTTTGGGTAGATTGCTGAAAGCGGCTCCGCGTTTCCGAGCCTGTCTTTTTCTACAGCGACGTCGAATAGCTGCCGCATCGCATCTGCCGGTGTCGTATTCGAATAGAGGTTACACATTAATCTGCCTCACTTACCTTAGCGTCTACGAAAAATAAGTGGCGAACAACAGTTCAGCCCACGATGGCGGAAGCCACGGCTTCGCTAATCCTGAATGCATTTGTACAGCATCCCTAGGACATTTGAGAGAGCGACATAGATGCGGGCACCTGTACGACCTTGCCTGGTGCGTCTATCGAATGCGCAAATGATCGCAATTTGGCATCCATTATGCTATATAAAATAGACACTTATTCCTAAATGCTTTCACTTTCTGAGAACAGAGGAGTCCACTGTGCCAACACAGCTCTTCAAGCCCGGTCATTCTGGTAATCCCGGCGGGCGACCTAAACTGGACCCCGAGACAAGAAAGTTGATCCAGTCGAATGGCGAGATCGCTGTAAAACGCATGAACGATCTTTTGTCGATGGATGAACTCTTCAATCGCATAGATGGGAACGGCGAATTTTTATCAGGAAAACTCTCTGGCAAAGAACAAATCGCTTTGTTGGCCCTAGCTCAAGACCGAGCCTTCGGACGAGCAGACGGTGTAAGCGTTACACATACCCACAGCGGAACTGTCGGCATGAGCGTCAATCCAGCAAAGCGGCTTAAAGACATCAGCGACCGCTTTCCAGAAAGGTTGGCCCAGCAGAAGGTGATTGAGCCAAAACTGGATGACGTCGAGTAGTCTCCAACCATCACGTAGCTACTGCCGGGTTTAGAGGTTTGGGTTTGTGCCTACAGGCCATGCGCCCGCGCACGTAACGCGATGCCATGCCGTGGTAGACCCTCCGACTGCTTACCATGAAGACAGGGAGACCGTCGTGATGTTCCCAGACTACATACCAAAAGGAAACCGTGTCCCATTGCGGTGCAGATCCGATCTGTTCGGGGGCGAATGATGAAGAAACCGAAGGCCGAGATCAACAACCCCGTACTGTGTCAGTTGGCGAAGGATCTCGGTGTCGATCCCTCTGAGTTGCTCGCCGATAGCCCGCGCGGCTTGAGCTTTGGACAGACGGTGAAAGAGCGATTGGCGGAAGAAGGCGAATAAGTGGTCTTTTGGCATCCTATGTCCGCACAATGTCCGCATCAAGCATCAAATGAAGCGAATGAATGATTGTTTTTAATTTTTTAAAACAGCTACTTAGATCAATTTATGTTTTTAAACCACTATTAATCCTCGGCTCAGAGCCGTGGCGATGGCGTGGGTTGTGTTCTGCGCCCCGAGCTTTGCGCGCGCGCTTTCGATGTAGACGCGCAGCGTATGCTCGGAAATTGACAGGGAATGAGCGACCTGCGCCCGGTTATAGCCCAGCGCCAGCAAGGTCATTGAATCCACTTCTCTGGGCGACAGTCCGCGCGGCGCATCCGGCTGCCTGTCACTTTCAAACTCCAGCGCCTTTCGATTGAAAAAATGTGCGATCAGGATCAGTTCGCGCCCGTGCGTTTCCATGAAGCCTTTCCAGGTTTCATCGTCGCAGGAGTGATTCACTGTAAACAAGGCGAATTGCCCGTTGGGGCCGCGGATCGGGATCGAATAACCTTGGTTACCCACTCCGTGCTCCAAAGCATCCCTAAGAAAGTTCTTCGCAACCTTTCCCGACCAATCCAATGTTTTCCAGTCGACGGGATGGAACCGTTGAAAGCACCCCAATATCACGGGGTCAATTCGATGGTAGTTCTTCTCTCGGTACCGTTCGGCCCAGGTATCAGGATAGGTTGTATAGCCGTATTGATCACCGGCACCGTCTACCCAATGATAAACGAGATGTTCGATCTGCAACCGGTCGCGCAGCCGAATGGCGACTTCGCCAAGTTCGTCAAGCGTGTTGGTGTTTTCCAAGTCCTCCAGAACCTGGCTCAAATCGAGTTGTATTCCCATCCGCGGGTGCCCGTGCCTCATGCTTCGCGGACGCGGTCTCGGCTGCGGCGATCAGTTTGGTGTCATCCAACTGTTCGGCAAGCGCGGTCAGGCCGTTCTCAACAGCGAAGGCGTTGAGGTCCGACAACACGTCCAGTATCCACTCATTTTTCGCCATCCAAAGTCACTCCGAAACAGTTAACGAAGGGTTAATACAACTATAGCATGTGTTATATTTTTTGCCATATTCACCGGTTTCTACTCCCCTAAAATAGCGGGAGCCTCACCAGTAAGACCCTGTAATCATTTAATATAGGCAAAAAAGAAAACGCCCGCGAACCGAAATGACGGTTCGCGGGCGACGATGATTGGCTTGCAGAGTGTTTAGCCGCGCGCGTCCAGAACTTCTTCCAGGGTACGCATACCTGTCCGAGGTGCCTGAACCAGAACCGACATGTTGCCGGGCTTATGCTCGTTCCGCATCATCTTCATGTGCGCTTCGGGCAGTTCATTCCACGAGAACACTTCGGACATGCAGGGGTCCAGACGACGCTCGACCATCAACTGGTTCGCAGCCGACGCCTGCTTTAGGTGCGCAAAGTGTGAACCCTGCAGGCGCTTCTGGTGCATCCACATGTAACGCACGTCGAAGGTCAGGTTATAGCCAGTGGTGCCGGCACAGATCACAACCATGCCGCCCTTTTTCACCACGAAGGTCGACACCGGGAAGGTGCTTTCACCGGGGTGTTCAAAGACCATGTCAACGTTCACACCCTTGCCGGTGATGTCCCAGATCGCCTTGCCGAACTTGCGGGCCTCTTTGAACCACTCGGCATATTCCGGCGTGTTCACCGTAGGAAGCTGACCCCAGCAATTGAAGTCCTTGCGGTTCAGAACGCCCTTGGCGCCCAGACCCATCACAAAGTCACGCTTGCTCTCGTCCGAGATCACACCGATCGCATTCGCACCTGCGGTGTTGATCAGCTGGATCGCGTAGGAGCCCAGACCGCCCGAGGCACCCCAGACCAGTACGTTCTGGCCGGGCTTCAGGTCATGTGGTTCGTGCCCGAACAGCATCCGGTAGGCAGTGGCCAGCGTCAGCGTGTAACAGGCGCTTTCTTCCCAAGTCAGGTGCTTGGGACGCGGCATCAACTGTTGTGCCTGTACGTTGGTGAATTGTGCAAACGATCCGTCGGGCGTCTCATAACCCCAGATCCGCTGGCTGTCCGAATACATCGGGTCGCCGCCGTTGCACGCTTCGTCGTCACCGTCATCCTGGTTGCAGTGGATTACGACCTCGTCGCCCACTTTCCAGCGCTTCACTTTGTCACCAACGGCCCAAACAATGCCCGATGCATCGGAACCGGCGATGTGGAAAGGCTGACCGTGGCCATCAAACGGGCTGATCGGCTTACCAAGCGACGCCCAGACGCCGTTGTAGTTCACACCGGCGGCCATCACCAGAACCAGCACCTCGTGGCTGTCCAGCTTGGGGACGTCGACCACTTCTAGCTGCATCGCCGTGTCCGGCTCGCCGTGGCGCTCTTTGCGGATCGCCCACGCATACATTTTCTTTGGAACAAACCCCATCGGAGGGATTTCGCCCATCTCATAGAGGTCTTTTTCCGGCGCGTCGTAGGACGCGATACCGCTGTCGGTGTCCAGAGCCATGTTGGCCTCCTTTGTTCTAATCATTCGCCGCGATGCAGAATCGCTTGCATTAAGTGATGAGATATTGGGCCTTGAGAAATATTGCAATAGATTTTGGGGTCATTTTGTAATTTTATGACCCAGCGGATGCAGAAATTCCCTTTGCACCCGCAGCATGCTTCGCATTTTCATTCAGCGGAGCCGAAGCCGCGTAGTATTCAAGAAGGTCAACACGTTGTCCTGATTGACAAATTTTTCCACTCTCGCGTTTCAAAATCCGACGCTCAACCAACTGGTCCAGCGCGGCCACGATTGAAGCCTGATCCAGAACGTCCAAAGTTCCGTCACGTCGCATAAGATCGGCAATCAGCGTCCGCGCCTCATCTTCCGGCATCCCTCCTTTCTCTCGGATCAGCCAGCAGGCAGCGGGAACTGGCACCAATGGAATCGCATCCCTGATGCGCGCCATAAGCTCTCGCGCCAGGTCTGTCGTCACATCCTTGTCCTTGTCCGCCTGAAACACCTGTAGTGAGATCGGCTGCCCGTATCGGACCGAGGCCACGCCGAATCGCTTGTAGCGACCGACCAGCTTTCGCCCGATCTGTTTGAGTATCCACATCGTGATCACTCCGATCCTGGCGCGGAAGCGTCGTTGGTTGCCAAGCGCGGCCTTCGTCAGAATCGTATCCTCCAGCACTCGATCGTAGTTCAGCGCAACTGGAACAAAGACAACATCCTTGCCTCCGGGCTTGATCCCGTCGATGAGGTATTTGAGCAAACCCAGTTTTGGCCTGCCCAAAGCACCGGTCAGGCTAAGCCCCCCTTCGGGAAACATCGCCTGTGTCACGCCCGCTTCGGTCGCTTGCCGGACGTAGCAGGCAAGCACTTCTCGATACAGTTCGCTGCCTGATTTTCGGCGGATAAAGTAGGCGCCCATTGCACGAATGAGCCTGCTGAGCGGCCACACCCGCGCCCATTCACCCACCGCGTAGGACAGGGCCGATTGATGCGCCGCCAAGTAGGTGACCAGAACGTAATCCATGTTACTGCGGTGATTCATGACAAAAACAACCGTCGCATCGGGATCAATATTCTTGACGGCTTCTTCGTCCTGATAACTAAGCCGCACGTCGTAAAACGCGTTGCTCAACATCCGAGCCAAACGGATTGCGACGCTAAAATAGGCAACGGCGGAAAACGATGGCACGATCTCGCGGGCATAGCGCCGGGCCTGCTCGAAGGACACCGCTTCGGGAACGCCGATTTCCCGCGCGCGATCCTGCACCGCCTTCCCGACCTGCGGGTCATAGATAAGACGCTGAATCCTGTCGTGCCGCTCGGCCAGCTTGAAGGGCTGGATCGGTCGCTGCAGGCGTTTGTTCAACCGCTTGACCGCTCGCTCAAGTCGGCGACGAAAGAACCACCGCACCGATGGGAACAGAAAATGCGAGGCCAGCGTGACCGCGGCAAACACCAGGATCAGCAAAAACAGCCAAAGCGGAAGTTCCACGGTCTGAGTCATGCGCGCACCCTGCCAGCAAACGTTGCGTCCTACAATCAGAAGAACCCTGAATGCCGCGACGCAGCGAATTGACATATCCCGAAAATTGCGCTTTAGAACCCATGAACGTAATTTTCTTACCCACCTGAGATATGAGGCACGTTATGACGCAGACGCAGAAAGATCGCCCCTGGCTCATCCGAACCTATGCCGGTCATTCCACAGCCAAGGCATCGAACGCGCTGTATCGTGGGAACTTGGCCAAGGGTCAGACCGGGCTTTCCGTGGCTTTCGATCTGCCGACGCAAACCGGGTATGACAGCGACCATACTCTGGCACGCGGCGAGGTTGGCAAGGTGGGTGTGCCGGTCAGCCATCTGGGGGACATGCGCGTTCTGTTCGATCAGATTCCGCTGGAGCAGATGAACACCTCGATGACTATCAACGCGACTGCGCCGTGGTTGCTGGCGCTGTATATTGCGGTGGCCGAGGAACAAGGTGCAGATGTATCGAAACTGCAAGGGACCGTTCAGAACGATCTGATCAAGGAATACCTGAGCCGCGGCACTTACGTTTGCCCGCCGAAACCGTCGCTCAAGATGATCGCGGATGTGGCCGAGTATTGCTATTCCAACGTGCCGAAATGGAACCCGATGAACGTGTGTTCCTATCACCTGCAAGAGGCAGGCGCGACACCCGAACAAGAGCTGGCCTATGCGCTGGCAACCGCAATCGCAGTGTTGGACGAGTTGCGCCCACGTGTTCCGGCCGAAGATTTCCCAGCGCTTTGTGGTCGGATTTCGTTCTTCGTGAACGCAGGCATCCGGTTTGTGACCGAGATGTGCAAGATGCGCGCCTTTGTGGACCTGTGGGATGAGATTCTGCAGGACCGTTACGGTGTCGAAAACCCCAAGTTCCGCCGCTTTCGCTATGGCGTGCAGGTCAACTCTTTGGGCCTGACGGAACAGCAGCCTGAAAACAACGTCTACCGTATTCTGATTGAAATGCTGGCTGTGACCCTGTCCAAGAAAGCCCGCGCCCGAGCGGTGCAGCTCCCTGCATGGAACGAAGCGCTTGGCCTGCCCCGCCCGTGGGATCAGCAGTGGTCCATGCGGATGCAGCAAATTCTGGCCTATGAAACTGACCTGCTGGAATATGAAGACCTGTTCGAGGGCAACCCCGCCGTAGACGCCAAGGTGGAAGAGCTGAAAAACGGCGCGCGCGCCGAGCTGGCCAACCTGGATTCGATGGGCGGTGCGGTTGCGTCGATCGAGTATATGAAGTCTCGCCTCGTCGATTCCAATGCCGAACGCCTGAACCGGATTGAGCGGAACGAAACAGTTGTGGTCGGCGTGAACAAATGGACCGACGGAGAGGCTTCTCCCCTTCAGACCGAAGATGGCGGCATCATGGTTGTCGATCCGGCGGTTGAGCAGGAACAGATCGACCGCCTGAACGAATGGCGCACCCAACGGGATGACGCGGCAGTCACCGCAGCCCTGGCTGCACTGCGCAACGCGGCGCAGACCGGAGCCAACGTCATGGAACCGTCAATTGCCGCCGCCAAAGCAGGTGTGACCACGGGTGAGTGGGCCGAGGAAATGCGCAAGGTCTACGGCACATATCGCGGGCCGACCGGCGTTTCGGGGTCTGTCTCCAACAAGACCGAGGGGCTTGATGACCTGCGCGCCGCCGTTGACGCGGTCAGTGACCAATTGGGCCGCCGTCTGAAATTCCTTGTCGGCAAGCCGGGTCTGGACGGCCATTCCAACGGGGCGGAACAGATCGCCTTCCGCGCGCGCGACTGCGGCATGGATATCAGCTATGAAGGAATTCGCCTGACGCCCGAGGAAATCGTGACCGCCGCGATTGACGACAAGGCCCACGTGATTGGCCTTTCAATCCTTTCCGGCAGCCATATCCCGCTGGTGCAGGACGTCATTGACCGTCTGCGGGACTCTGGTTTGAACGACGTTCCGGTTGTGGTCGGCGGGATCATTCCCGACGAAGACGCGGCGAAGTTGAAGGCTATGGGTGTTGCCAAGATCTACACGCCCAAGAACTTTGAGCTGAACGCGATAATGGGCGATATTATCACCTTGGCCGATCCACAAAATATGGCCGCTGAATAACAGCCCTTTTACTTTCCGTTTTCTAAAAACCTATTCCCATTTCAAAAGGGGATAGGTAAAAACCATGTCTGTAATTAATATAAGCCGCTAGGGATACGGCCCTATTGACTTTGGCATGGAGAATAGAAATGGGAATTGATCTGGAAAAATTGTCGCGCAAGGAATTAATTAAACTGCGTGATCAGATCGAAAAGGCGCTTAAAAAAGCGGAAATACGCGAACGGCAAGAAGCGCTGAAGGCTGCGGAACAGGCGGCCGCTCAATACGGTTTCTCTTTGTCAGATTTGGCAGCAGAAGGGGCTGCCGTGGGGAAAGGCTCTAAAGCCAAGGCAAAGTATCGCAACCCCGCCGACCCCTCGCAAACCTGGTCCGGTCGCGGGCGCAAGCCGCAGTGGATACACGACGCGCTTAAGTCTGGCGCAAGCATCTCGGACCTGGAAATCTAATCGGGATTTGAAACAAGATGACAATCCATATTGGCGCTGAAAAAGGCGAAATCGCAGAAACAGTATTATTGCCGGGTGATCCTTATCGGGCAAAATGGGCCGCAGAAACATTTTTAGACGACGCAAAACAAGTCAATAATGTGCGCGGCATGTTGGGTTTCACCGGAACCTGGAAAGGGAACCCGGTTTCCATTCAAGGTAGTGGAATGGGAATGCCGTCATTGTCGATTTACGCGAACGAACTAATTCGCGATTTCGGAGCCAAAACCCTGATCCGGATCGGATCGTGCGGAGGGATGCAAGACAGTGTCAAAGTCCGTGACGTTATCCTGGCGATGACCTCTACAACGCTGAGCACCCCGTCGCGCGGCATCATGAAGGAACTCAACTTTGCCCCCTGCGCGGATTGGGGTCTGCTGCAAGCCGCGGCCCAAGCGGCCGAGGCCAGTGGTACGCCGACCCACATCGGAGGCATCTATTCCTCGGACGTGTTCTATGACGAGCGGCCCGACCTGAACGAACAGATGGTCCGTCACGGCATCCTTGGCGTCGAAATGGAAGCGGCCGAGCTTTATATTCTGGCGGCGCGACACAAGTGCCGGGCTTTGGCCGTTCTGACCGTTTCCGATCATTTGCTGACCGGTGAGGCTCTGCCCTCCTCCGAACGGGAAAGCAGCTTTGGCGATATGGTTGAAATCGCGTTGCGTGCCGCGTTTCCGAACGCCGCCTAAACCTGGAAGGGGCGCTTAGGGCGCCCTTTCGGGATTATTTCCTCAGGCAAGTTTTCGGGGAATCCGCCCCATCCTGCTGCGCCCCGCAGTAGGCGCAGACCCAGACACCTTCCTTGCGGTGCTGACGCCATCGGCAGTCACGTGTCAAAGATGATGTCCGTGACCGCCAGATGAAATACGCAAAAACGCCAGCGGCCGGTAGTAGCAACAGAATGGGCATGCTTATGCATTGCCCAATCTTTGCATGAATTCAAGCGGCGTTGGCGTATTCAAACAGGTCTGGTTCGTGAGCGTCAGACACTAAAGGTTCCGGCGTATAGTAGGCCCAAGCCTGTTCCAGCGCTTCCAACGCCTCGTCTGCTTTGGTCTTGATGTTTTGGTCCTGCATCGGAGCGATCCTTCTTCGATTGAATCACTCCTCCCTGCGCGCAAGATAGTGCCGAGCAGGGGAGGCCAAATCGCATTGTTTTGCAACCTCGCCATGCGCTTGCCGCAAGGCGGCAAGCGCTGATTTTACGCGCAACTTAAACCGCGCGTTCGACCATCATCTTCTTGATCTCGGCGATCGCCTTGGCCGGGTTCAGACCTTTCGGGCAGGTCTTGGCACAGTTCATGATCGTGTGGCAGCGATACAGTTTGAACGGGTCTTCCAACTCATCCAGACGCTCACCCGTTGCCTCGTCCCGACTGTCGATGATCCAGCGATAAGCATGCAACAGGGCTGCGGGGCCGAGATAGCGGTCGCCATTCCACCAGTAGCTGGGGCAAGAGGTCGAGCAGCTTGCGCACATCACGCATTCATACAGGCCATCCAGCTTTTTGCGGTCTTCGATGGACTGTTTCCATTCCTTCGCAGGCCGGTTGGTCTTGGTTTCCAGCCACGGCATGATCGAGGCGTGCTGCGCATAGAAATGCGTCAGGTCGGGGATCAAATCCTTGACCACCGGCATGTGCGGCAGAGGATAGATCTTCACGTCGCCCTTGATCTCATCCATGCCATAGATACAGGCCAGCGTGTTGATCCCGTCGATATTCATCGCGCACGAACCACAAATCCCCTCGCGGCAGGACCGGCGGAAGGTCAATGTGGGATCAATCTCGTTCTTGATCTTGATCAGCGCGTCCAGAACCATTGGGCCGCAGCTATCCATATCAACGAAATACGTATCAACGCGCGGGTTCTGTCCGTCATCCGGGTTCCAGCGATAAATCTGGAACTTGCGCACATTGGTTGCGCCTTCGGGCTTTGGCCATGTCTTACCGGTGGTGATCCGGGAATTCTTGGGGAGGGTCAGTTGTACCATAAGTTCCTCTCCTTAGAACGTCCGCGCTTTGGGCGCGATTTTGTTCAGGCTGATGCCGCCTTCATCCTCGGTGGTCAGAGGATCGACGATAACGGGGCGATAGCTGAGCTCGACCTTGTTGCCTTCAACCCGGCTAACCGTGTGAACGCGCCAATTTTCGTCGTCACGCTCGGTGAAGTCCTCATGCGCGTGCGCACCACGAGATTCCTTGCGCGCCTCGGCCCCTACGATTGTGGCCAGTGCGCTTGGCATCAGGTTGGTGAGTTCCAGCGTTTCCATCAGATCACTGTTCCAAACCAACGAGCGGTCAGTAACCTTGAGGTCATCCATCTTGGCGGCGATGGCCGTCATCTTTTCGACGCCTTCGGCCATTGTCTTGGCGGTCCGGAACACGGCTGCGTCGGCTTGCATGGTTTTCTGCATCTCAAGCCGCAGATCAGCCGTCGGGATTGACCCGCTGGCGTTGCGAACAGCGTCAAACCGGTCAAATGCCTTATCGACCGAAGCCTGGTTCAGTACCGGGTTCGACGCGTCGGCATCGACAACCTTACCTGCCCGGATCGCAGCCGCGCGGCCAAACACCACGAGGTCGATCAGCGAGTTGGACCCCAGACGGTTTGCACCGTGGACCGAGGCACATCCGGCCTCACCTACGGCCATCAGGCCCGGCACAACAGCGGTCGGATCATCGGCAGTCGGGTTCAGAACTTCGCCCCAATAGTTCGTCGGGATACCGCCCATGTTGTAGTGGACAGTCGGCAGAACCGGGATCGGCTCTTTGGTAACATCGACACCTGCAAAGACGCGGGCCGATTCTGAGATACCCGGCAGACGCTCGGCCAGTGCTTCGGCTGGCAGGTGACTGAGGTTCAGGTGAATGTGGTCGCCATTGTCACCGTGGCCACGCCCCTCGCGGATCTCCATCGTCATCGAACGGCTGACATAGTCGCGCGGCGCCAGGTCTTTGTACTGGGGCGCATAACGCTCCATGAACCGTTCACCTTCCGAGTTGGTCAGGTATCCGCCCTCACCCCGTGCGCCTTCGGTGATCAGACAGCCCGAGCCGTAGATACCGGTCGGGTGGAACTGAACGAACTCCATATCCTGCAGGGCCAGACCCGCACGGGCCACCATGCCGCCACCGTCGCCGGTGCAGGTATGGGCCGAGGTCGCGCTGAAATAGGCCCGGCCATAGCCGCCGGTCGCCAGCACCACCATCTTGGCGTTGAAAACGTGCATCGTGCCATCGTCCAGCTTCCAGCAGACGACGCCCTGACATTGCCCGTCATCGGACATGATCAGGTCGATGGCGAAATATTCGATATAGAACTCGGCATTGTTCTTCAGCGACTGACCGTACAGCGTGTGCAGGATCGCGTGACCGGTCCGGTCTGCGGCGGCACAGGTGCGCTGCACAGCTGGGCCTTCGCCAAACTCGGTGGTGTGGCCACCGAAGGGACGCTGGTAAATCTTACCTTCTTCGGTGCGGCTGAACGGAACGCCGTAGTGTTCCAGCTCATAAACTGCCTTTGGTGCCTCACGCGCCAAGTATTCCATCGCGTCGGTGTCACCCAACCAGTCCGATCCCTTGACCGTATCGTACATGTGCCACTGCCAATGGTCCGGCCCCATGTTCGACAGGGACGCAGCAATACCGCCCTGCGCCGCAACCGTGTGCGAGCGCGTCGGGAAAACCTTGGTCACACAGGCAGTGCGCAGGCCTTGCTCGGCCATGCCAAGGGTGGCCCGCAGACCTGCCCCGCCAGCGCCGACAACGACCACGTCATATTCGTGCGTTTCGTATTCGTATGCAGCCATTTCTTTCAGCTCCGGGAATTAGAGGGCAATGCGCGCGATGGCGAAAATGCCAGCCGCTGCCGCGCCGTAGGACAGGCAGGTGGTCAGGATAATCAGAACTTTTTCCATCGTGCCGTGGACGTAATCCTCAAGCATCACCTGAGCACCTTCAGCAAAATGCTTGAAACCGACCACGAGCGTCAGCGCCGCCACAATCGCTGGGAACGGGCGTGAATAGTAATCCAGAACCACATCGTAAGGTTGGCCCAGAACCGGTCCAAATGTGAAAATGAACAGCGGGACAAGGATCAGCAAAGCCACCGAGCTGACCTTCATGCTCCAGAAATGTGCTGTCCCGGATTTGGCCGAACCAAGGCCGGTCGCACGTTTACGGTCCGTAAGATAACGCATGTCTGGCCTCCTCAAGCGACGATAAGCAGGGTCAGCAGGGTCAGAACGACCGAACCGATCACGACGGCCCAACCCAGTTTTTGGGCTGTGGGCAGATCAAGCCCGACCGCATTGTCCCAGATCAGATGCCGTACACCGGCCAGAGTGTGATACCACAGCCCCCAAAGAGAGAGAGCCATCACCAGATCCCCAATGACCGAGGTCAGCCACCAGTTTGCGCGCGCATAAGCCTCGGGCGAGGTCGCGGCGGCCAGAAACCACCACACAATCAGCAGCGCGGCAACAATCAGGGCGTTTCCTGTAATACGGGTCAGGATGGATGTGACCGAAGTCAGCTGTGGACGATAAATCGACAGATGAGGCGATAACGGGCGATTGCCCCGATTAACATCGGCCATGGCGGCTCCTTTTCGGTTGGCTTCCGATGGTTTTACTGTTTTTTGCCGTTCTGTCACGTGCTGCATCTGCAAAAAAGCCCATAATTGACCCAAAACGACGGATATTCCAAAATTGTGATCACACAAAATATTGACGTGATCACAAATGATTCCGTCTCGTTGCAGTGTTAGCGTCCTGACCCCCGAATCTTTGCCGGAGTCACTCCAATCCAGCCGTTTGCTGAGTGACCTCTCGCAGAAGTTTTTTACGGATTCTCTCGGGATAATCCTCGAAACCTGCAGCCGAAACCACAAATGCGCCCTCGCCGACGATCACATTTTCAAAGAAATACGCGGTCAGGTCCGGTTCGCTTTCCTCGATGGCGATCGCGTTCACTGTCACACCGTGACGACGCAGAACGGAATGTATCTCTGTCGGCTCAACCCCTTCATTTGAAATCCCATCACCCGAGATATCAATAAGTTGTCGCTTGCACTCGGACACGGCGCTAAAACTTGTCAGCGTCATTTCAAGCGCCTCGCCGATTGCAGTTGAAAAATTCCTCCAGACCCGAGGGTCAGAGGCCACTTGGCTTGCAAAGGCATCAAGTGTTTCAAAGCTGTCTATGCGCGTCCAGGGGATCGTGACCTTCTGGCGCGAGGTACCTGTCCATTGCACCAGCATCAAGCGGGCCTGCCCGCGAACAAGCGCCTCTGAGACGACGGGGTCGCGCAACCCGGCGGCAAGACCATCCATCTGTATGCGGTATTCGCCAGTATCAACGGACCCTGAAACGTCAACGGCCAAAGCCAAAGCCAAATCGCACGCCATGGCCGGAGGCGTCAGGAAAATGCAGGCGGCGATTGAACGAAGCAAAAGCATGATCGCAGCCTAGCACGAATGTTGCCGACCGCGATCACTTCAACGTGGGTGGTTCTTATCAGGTCGGGATCAAGGCCCAGTAGTCGAGATCCAACAAGACGCTGGGCATATATCGCCCATCTTCGTTTTTCAGCTCGAAAGGCTCTCCACCCTTGGTGGCCACCAACCGCAGGCGTATTGCCCCAACACCGGGCACACCCGTTTCGGCCTTGTCCAGAACCTCGGACCAAGCCTTGATGGTATCACCTGAAAAGCAGGGGTTTGCGTGTGCACCAGCGTTCAGGCCAACGATCATCTGAGCGTTCGCCAGACCATTGAACGACAAGGCCCGCGCCATCGAAATCACGTGCCCACCATAGATCAGGCGACCGTCGGGACGGAAAGTCAGGTCGAAATGCACCTTGGCTGTATTTTGCCAAAGGCGGGTGGCCAGCATATGCTCGGCCTCCTCGACGGTTACGCCGTCCACATGGTCGATCTTTTCACCGATCTCGTAATCCCCCCAACGATGCGCCTCGCCCGCTTGGGCAAAGTCGTAGGCCGAGAAATCCAACCCTTCTGGAATAACCAAATCCTTCGGATCCAGTGCCTTTTTCAGCTCAGGCACGACCACTTCCGGTGCGGGGGCGTCGAGGTCGGATTTCCGCACCATGACCCACCGGACATATTCCATGACAGGTTCGTCGCGCTGGTTCAGGCCACGGGTCCGCACATAAACAACCCCAGTCTTACCGTTCGAGTTCTGCTTGAGCCCGATCACCTCGGATTCCGACCGCAGCGTGTCGCCCGCGTAAACCGGTTTCAGCCAGCGCCCCTCGGCATAGCCCAGATTGGCCACCGCGTTCAGCGAGATATCCGGCACCGTCTTGCCAAACACCACATGAAACGCCGCCAGATCGTCCAGCGGGCTTTGCGGCAGACCAGACGCCCGGGCGAACTCGTCCGAAGAATACAGCGCATGGCGGGCGGGATAGAGCGCGTGATACAGCGCGCGCTCGCCGTTGGTCACGGTGCGTGGTACCGCGTGGTGCAGCACCTGCCCGACGGAATAGTCCTCGAAAAAGCGGCCCGGATTGGTTTTTACCATTATTGCTGTCCCAGTTTCATATCGGGTGAATAGTCGGCCGAGACCTCTTTGGTCACGGCCTGCGCACAGCGCATCACGCTGTTGGCGGCGTCATAGGCATAGGACGGGTCGCCATACAGATCCCACCCCTTTGCCAGCGCGTCGGACACTTTGTGGCAAATGGCCGAGGTATCCTCTTCGGTCAGCAGACGATAGAGTTTTGCCATCCTTCAAACTCCTTACGAGGGAAACGGAGACGGACCGACCAGCCCGTGGATATAGCCGATCACGCCAAGCAGCACGATCGAGGCCACAAAGAACATCGCGTCCTTGCCATAGGTTCCGGGTTCGCCCGGTGTCCAATCGGGTTCGGCGCGGTTGATGACAACCACCTCGGTCAGCGCCCACAGGAACAGGCCACCGAATAGTATGATCGAGGCCAGATCGCCATTCACCAACAAATGCGCAAAGGCCCAAGCGCGGAAACCGGCCAGTTGCGGGTGGCGCATTTTGTTCAGCAAACGGCCCTTTTTGCCAGCGGGACTCATCATGAAGATGGCGATCAGCACCAGCAGGTTGTTGATATGGACCATGAAAGAGGGCGGCGCCCAGACGTAGATAAAATCGGTCATGCGATAGCCGAAGATCATCAGCAAGATCGCCGCCACCAACGCCAGCGCCACCGCGCCTTTGCCACCATTTCCCATCGCCGCGCGCTGCGCTGGCATCACACGTTTGAACAGATGCGCAGCCCACCAAAGCGCCACACCGAGGATCAGAAGTACAAAGCCCATGCTGGCTTACCCCGCTTGCAAAATTGAGATTGCCTCAGCTTTTGCCAGAATTTCACGGGCGGTTGCAACGTGCAGATTTTCAACGATCTTGCCGTCCACCACAGCGACCCCCTGCCCTTGCGCCTCGATCTCTTCAAAGGCAGCAATCTGACGTTGGGCCAGGTCAATCTCGGCCTCGGACGGAGCGAAGGCCGCGTTGGTGATCTCGACCTGCGCCGGGTGGATCAAGGTCTTGCCGTCAAAACCCATATCGCGGCCTTGCGTACATTCAGCGGCAAGACCTTCGTCATCCTTGAAGGCGTTATAGACGCCATCCACGATGATCAGCCCTTCGGCTTTAGCGGCCAGCAGGCACAGGCCCAGAGAAGTCATCAGAGGCAGGCGATCAGGGCGGAACCGGGTCTGCAATTCCTTGGCCAGATCATTGGTGCCCATCACAAAGCCCGCCATCAGCGGATGCGCCGCGATCTCGGCAGCGTTCAGCATCCCACGCGGGGTCTCCATCATCGCCCAGATCGGAATATCGCCGGTGATCGCAGCCAGAGCGTCTACATCTGCGGCTGAATTCACCTTGGGCAGCAGAACCACATCGGCATCCATGTCCCGCACAGCCTCGGCATCGGCGCGGCCCCATTCGGTGTCCAGCCCGTTGATCCGCACGATCTTGACACGCGCGCCATATCCACCCGCCGCCAGAGCCGCCTTGAGCGTTTCACGCGCGTTCTCTTTTTCATCGGCGGCGACGGCATCTTCCAGATCAAAGATGATCGCGTCCACCGGCAGGGTGCGTGCCTTGTCCAACGCCCGATCCTTGGAACCGGGGATATACAGAACAGAACGATAGGGGCGCTGACGGGGGTCCATTGGCCTCTCCCTCTTGAAATAAAGTTGCGCGGAATGGGGCATTTTTTGTCGGAAAGTTCAAGGGCAAAATCGCCGCATTGCAGCATACGCGACGCAACGTGCGTTTGTTTAACCAGATTTCGGTGCATCGCCCCCACCCTTTTGCGCAGTTGGAATCGAAAGGGTGCGACAATGAGAAAGACATTATTCAAGATGACGATGGGGCTGGGCATCATGGCTCTTGCCGCCCAGCAGGTTCAGGCACAAAACTGCGCACCCCGCGAGGACATCATACAGCGGCTGGCCGAAACCTATGGCGAAACGCGACGCGGCATCGGCATAGCGCGGCAAGGCGCTGTTATGGAGGTCTATGCCTCGGACTCGAGCGGCAGTTGGACGATCACGGTGACGCTGCCGGACGGGGTGACGTGCCTTCTCGCATCGGGTCAAGCCTATGAGGACGTAACCGAGGCTCTGCCGCCCAATGTTTAGGTCAGCGCGTCCCAGATCAGTTTGCTGCCCGTCAAGGTCAAAAGGACGTAGGCGATGCCAAAGAACAGACGCTCGGACATCATGAAATGTGCCCGAACGCCCAGCCACGCACCAAGAATGGCGAAGGGGGCCAGTAGCAAATCTGCCAGCGCCGTGTGCCATGTGAACAGCCCGAGATAGGCGAAGGGCACGAATTTCACCGCGTTGATGATCCAGAATACCAAGACGGTGCTGGCCTGAAACTCGGTCTTCGACAGGCGTTGCGACAACAGGTAGACGGCGGCGGGCGGGCCGCCTGCATGACTTACGAAACTGGTGAATCCGGCAACCAACCCGGCGAAAAGACCGGCCGAGGGCGGTAGCCGATTGGCAAAACCGCGAATCCAGCCCTTGCTTTGCGCCACATGCCAGATCACGAACCCGACTGAGATCCCTCCGATCAGAAGACGCAAAAGGTCGTCATCAGTCACACGATAAAGCCAAGCCCCCAGTGCAATGCCCGGCACAGCACCCAGGATCAGCAGGCGCGAATCCGGCCAGCTCCAGCGTTTCCAGTAGGGCTTTAGCGTGGCCACGTCGATCACCATTAGGATCGGCAGCATCAGCGCCAATGCCTGCCCCGGCGTCAGGATCAGCGCCAGAATCGACGAGGATGCAAAGGCCACCCCGGACCCAAAGCCGCCCTTGGATATCCCCGCGAAGATTACGGCGGGAATCGCCACGGCAAAAAACATCAAGTTCAACTCGATCATACGGCCTTCCTGAATCGGGTGAAATCGCGCCTCTTGGACGTTACGAAAAACGGTATGCGGTTGTATGCCACGCAGCAGAACCCTTGCACAAATTCAATTTAGCGACTAGCACAACCGCGATTCCAAAACCCATCGGAGATATTCCAAATGGCCAGACCCAAGATCGCGCTGATCGGCGCAGGTCAGATCGGCGGCACGCTCGCCCACCTCGCTGCAATGAAAGAACTGGGTGACGTCGTCCTGTTCGACATCGCCGAAGGCACCCCGGAAGGCAAGGCGCTGGACATCGCTGAATCCGGCCCCTCCGAAGGGTTCGACGCCAAGATGAAAGGCACCCAATCCTACGAGGACATCGCAGGCGCGGACGTCTGCATCGTCACCGCCGGTGTGCCTCGCAAACCGGGCATGAGCCGCGATGACCTGCTGGGCATCAACCTTAAGGTTATGAAATCCGTCGGCGAAGGCATCGCGGCACACGCGCCCAACGCATTTGTCATCTGCATCACCAACCCGCTGGACGCGATGGTCTGGGCGCTGCGTGAATTCTCGGGCCTGCCCCACAACAAGGTCTGCGGCATGGCAGGCGTTCTGGACTCGGGCCGGTTCGCACATTTCCTGTCGGAAGAATTCAACGTCTCGATGCGCGACGTCACCGCCTTTGTTCTGGGTGGCCACGGCGACACCATGGTGCCGTCGGTGCGCTATTCGACCGTTGCTGGTATCCCGCTGCCCGATCTGGTCGAGATGGGCTGGACCACGCAGGAAAAACTGGATGCCATCGTTCAGCGTACCCGTGATGGCGGCGCCGAGATCGTTGGCCTGCTGAAAACCGGTTCGGCCTTCTATGCGCCGGCTACTTCGGCAATCGAAATGGCCGAGGCTTATCTGAAAGACCAGAAGCGCGTTCTGCCCTGCGCCGCCTATTGCAACGGCGAACTGGGCGTTGAAGGCATGTATGTGGGCGTTCCCACAGTGATCGGTGCTGGCGGCATCGAGCGCGTCGTCGACATCAAGCTCAACGAAGAAGAGCAAGCCGGTTTCGACAACTCGGTCAACGCCGTGAAGGGTCTGATTGAGGCATGTAAGGGCATCGACAGCTCTCTGGCCTGATTTCAGCCTTTTCGACATTCCAAACCGGCCCACAAGTTGGGCCGGTTTTCTTTTGCAACGGCCTCTTGATCTGCAACACTTGCAAGAACAGTATTAGCGCAAACACCTCAAACACCCTTTTTGAATGTGTTTTCCAAGGCCCGGAACCATTTATCGAATCATAAATTCATCTTCCGTCATTTTGTGATCACACCTCAAAAAAGTGTGATCACAAAAAGTAAAAATCTCTGTGAAAATGGGCGCTGCCCGCAAAAAGACCTTTAAATTTGCCCTCTGGACATCTCTATAACGGATTAATCGTAGTCAGACGGGACAGTTTCGATGAACATTCACGAATATCAGGCCAAGGCTCTTCTTCGCAGCTATGGCGCTCCGGTCTCCGAAGGTCGCGCGGTTCTGCGCGCCGAGGAAGCCAAAACCGCAGCCGGTGAACTGGACGGCCCCTTGTGGGTTGTCAAAGCGCAAATCCACGCGGGTGGCCGCGGGAAGGGCTCATTCAAAGAGGCCGACGCCGGTGAAAAGGGCGGTGTCCGTCTGACCAAATCGGTCGAAGAAGCCGCCGAAGAAGCCAAAAAGATGCTGGGCCGCACGCTGGTCACTCATCAGACCGGTCCTGCAGGCAAGCAGGTCAACCGCATCTATATCGAGGCCGGTTCGGGCATCGAGCGTGAGCTGTATCTGGCCCTGCTGGTGGATCGTCAAACCAGCCGCATCTCGTTCGTGTGCTCGACCGAAGGCGGCATGGACATCGAAGAAGTGGCCGAGTCCACGCCCGAGAAAATCCTGTCCTTCTCGGTGGACCCTGTGACCGGCTATCAGGCATATCACGGCCGCCGCATCGCCTTCTCGCTGGGTCTGGTAGGCGCACAGGTCAAGCAATGCGTCAAGCTGATGGGTCAGCTGTACCAAGCCTTCGTCGAGAAGGACATGGAGATGCTGGAGATCAACCCGCTGATCGTGGCCGAAGGCGGCGACCTCAAGGTTCTGGACGCCAAGCTGGGCTTTGACGGCAACGCGGTTTACCGCCACCCCGACATCGCCGAGCTGCGCGACGAGACCGAAGAAGACCCCAAGGAACTCGAAGCCTCCAAGTACGACCTGAACTACATCGCGCTGGACGGTGAGATCGGCTGCATGGTGAACGGTGCCGGTCTGGCGATGGCGACGATGGACATCATCAAGCTGTACGGTGCCGAGCCTGCCAACTTCCTCGACGTGGGCGGTGGCGCCACCAAAGAGAAAGTCACCGAGGCGTTCAAGATCATCACCTCGGACGAGAACGTCAAAGGCATTCTGGTCAACATCTTCGGCGGCATCATGCGCTGCGACGTCATCGCCGAGGGCGTTGTCGCCGCAGTGAAAGAGGTCGGTCTGAAGGTTCCGCTGGTCGTGCGTCTGGAAGGCACGAATGTCGAGAAAGGCAAAGAGATCATCAACACCTCTGGCCTGGACGTGATCGCAGCGGACAACCTGAAAGACGGTGCCGAGAAGATCGTGAAGGCCGTCAAAGGCTGATTGTCATCCCGTTGGGTGGGCTTCAGCCCACCTTTCCCAAGACTTCGGCGGGCTGAGGCCCGCCCTACATAGGAGAACGCCAGATGGCAGTCCTCATCGACGAAAACACCAAAGTGATCTGTCAGGGCTTTACCGGCTCGCAGGGCACATTCCACTCTGAACAGGCCATCGCCTATGGCACCAAGATGGTCGGCGGCGTGACCCCCGGCAAGGGCGGGATGACACATCTTGACCTGCCCGTGTTCAACTCGGTCCACGAGGCCAAGCATGTGACCGAAGCCAACGCCTCGGTGATCTATGTTCCGCCGCCCTTTGCGGCTGACTCGATCCTCGAAGCGATTGATGCCGAGATGGAAGTGATCGTCTGCATCACCGAAGGCATCCCGGTTCTGGACATGATGAAAGTGAAGCGCGCGCTGGAAGGCTCCAAATCGCGCCTGATCGGGCCGAACTGCCCCGGTGTCATCACACCCGACGCCTGCAAGATCGGCATCATGCCCGGCCATATCCACAAGCGCGGCTCGGTCGGTGTTGTGTCGCGTTCGGGTACCCTGACCTATGAGGCCGTCAAGCAGACCACCGATGTGGGTCTGGGCCAGTCCACCTGTGTGGGCATCGGCGGCGACCCGATCAAAGGCACCGAGCATATCGACGTGCTGGAATGGTTCCTGGCCGATGACGAAACCCACTCGATCATCATGATCGGTGAGATCGGTGGCTCGGCCGAAGAAGAAGCCGCGCAGTTCCTGGCGGATGAGGCCAAGAAGGGCCGCAAAAAGCCGGTTGCGGGCTTCATCGCAGGCCGCACAGCCCCTCCGGGCCGTCGCATGGGCCACGCTGGTGCAATCGTCGCTGGCGGCAAAGGTGGTGCAGAAGACAAGATCGAAGCCATGCGCTCGGCCGGTATCGTTGTGGCAGAAAGCCCCGCGACGCTGGGTGAGGCCGTGCTGGAAGCGATTGGTTAAAGCAGCGGCTTAGCCGTCTACTTTGAGAGGAACGTAGAACATGACCTTTGGTGAGGCTGTAAAAACGTGTTTCTCCAAGTTCTTCACCTTCTCGGGCCGCGCCTCGCGGCCCGAGTACTGGTTCTTTTTCCTGTTCATCGTGATCTGGAACATCATCGCCGGGATCATTGACTGGCAGTTCTTTACTCAGGTCACGACGACGGAAACGGACACGACGAAATCCGTCGCTGCTACCTCAAGCCAGCCGGTGCAGTCGATCGTCAGCGCAATCGTCTTTTTCCCGCATCTGGCCGTCGCATGGCGTCGGATGCACGATACCGGGCGCAGCGGACTTTACGCGCTGCTGCCGATCCTGCTGATCCTCGGAGCCGCCGCGGTTCTGATTTTTGGCATTGGTCTGGCGTCCAGTTTCCAACATGGCGGCAACCTGGACATCCTGTTTACCCGCGCCACTTTGCTGGTCGTTGTTCCGACACTGCTGGTTCTGGTGGTGTCGCCCCTCCTGGTGCTGTGGTGGCTGACCCGCCCCAGTCAGCCGGGCACAAATCAATACGGTCCCAACCCCTATGAGGTAACCCAATGACCGAACACTCGCCCAACTCTGCCTTTCATGCCTCAAGCTTTATGCAAGGGCATAATGCCGAATACCTAGAGCAGCTTTATGCCCAGTACACAAAAGACCCCAGCGCGGTAGACGCGGCCTGGGCCGAGTTCTTCAAGGCCATGGGCGACGCCACACCGGACGTCCAGAAAGAAGCCGAAGGGCCGTCATGGGCGCGGACTGACTGGCCTCCGATGCCGGCGGATGATCTGACCGGTGCCCTGACGGGGGAATGGGCCGAGATTGACGCAAAAGCAGCGGGTAAAAAGATCAAGGATAAGGCAGCCGCCAAAGGCGTTGAGGTCAGCGGCGACCAGATCAAACGCGCTGTTCTGGACAGTTTGCGGGCACTGATGCTGATCCGGGCTTATCGGATCCGGGGCCATCTGGCCGCCAATCTGGATCCGTTGGGGATGCGGGCTGCCAGCACCCACCCTGAACTGGACCCCAAGACCTATGGCTTTACCGAAGCCGACATGGACCGGCCGATCTTTATCGACAACGTACTGGGCCTGCAGATGGCCTCAATGCGGCAGATCGTCGATATCGTAAAGCGGACGTATTGCGGCACTTTCGCGCTGCAGTACATGCATATCTCCGATCCCGAACAGGCCGCGTGGCTGAAGGAACGGATCGAAGGCTATGGCAAGGAAATCGCCTTTACCAAGGAAGGCCGTAAGGCGATCCTGAACAAGATGGTCGAGGCCGAGGGCTTCGAGAAATTCCTGCACGTCAAATACATGGGCACCAAGCGGTTCGGTCTGGACGGGGGTGAGGCTCTGATCCCCGCGATGGAACAGATCATCAAGCGCGGCGGCGCCTTGGGCATCAAGGACATCGTCATTGGGATGCCGCACCGGGGCCGTCTGAACATTCTGGCCAACGTGATGCGCAAACCGTATCGCGCCATCTTCAACGAATTTCAGGGCGGCAGCTTCAAGCCCGAAGACGTGGATGGATCGGGCGACGTGAAGTACCACCTCGGTGCCTCCAGCGACCGCGAGTTTGACGGCAACAGTGTACACCTGTCGCTGACCGCCAACCCCTCACATCTTGAGGCGGTGAACCCGGTGGTACTGGGCAAGGTCCGCGCCAAGCAGGACCAGTTGAAAGACACTGAACGCACCGCAGTGATGGGCATCCTGCTGCACGGCGACGCGGCCTTTGCCGGTCAGGGTGTGGTGGCCGAAGGGTTCGGCCTGTCAGGTCTGCGCGGTCACAAGACCGGCGGCACCATGCATATCGTGGTAAACAACCAGATCGGCTTTACCACCGCGCCGCATTTCAGCCGCTCCAGCCCGTATCCGACGGATATTGCGCTGATGGTCGAAGCACCGATCTTCCACGTGAACGGCGACGACCCCGAGGCCGTGGTCCACGCCGCCAAGGTCGCGACTGAGTTCCGCCAGAAGTTCCACAAGGACGTGGTCATCGACATCTTCTGCTATCGCCGGTTCGGTCACAACGAGGGCGATGAGCCCATGTTCACCAACCCGATCATGTACAAGAAGATCAAGACGCATAAGACCACGCTGTCTCTGTATACCGAGCGTCTGGTCAAGGACGGCCTGATCCCCGAGGGCGAGATCGAGGACATGAAAGCCGCGTTCCAGGCTCATCTGAACGATGAGTTTGACGCCGGAAAGGACTACAAACCCAACAAGGCCGATTGGCTGGACGGGCGCTGGTCGCATCTGGACAAGAACAAGGAAGAATATGTGCGCGGTGATACCGCGATCAAACCCGAGACGATGGCAGAGATCGGAAACGCTCTGACCCACGCGCCTGCGGATATCGCAGTTCACAAGACGGTGGCGCGTCTGCTCGATCACAAGAAACAGATGTTCGATACCGGCAAGGGCTTCGACTGGGCAACGGGTGAGGCGCTGGCCTTCGGGTCGCTGCTGACCGAAGGTTATCCGGTGCGCCTGTCCGGTCAGGACGCGACGCGCGGCACATTCAGCCAGCGTCACTCTGGCTTTGTGCATCAGGAGACCGAGGAACGGTACTATCCGCTGAACAATATCCGCGCCGGCCAGTCGCATTACGAAGTGATCGACTCGATGCTGTCCGAATACGCGGTGCTGGGCTTTGAATACGGTTACTCTCTGGCCGAACCCAACGCCCTGACCCTGTGGGAGGCGCAGTTTGGCGATTTTGCCAACGGCGCACAGATCATGTTCGACCAGTTCATCAGCTCGGGTGAATCGAAATGGCTGCGGATGTCCGGGCTGGTGACGCTGCTGCCGCACGGGTTTGAAGGTCAGGGGCCGGAACACTCGTCCGCGCGTCTGGAACGGTTCCTGCAAATGTGCGGTCAGGACAACTGGATCGTGGCGAACTGTACGACGCCTGCGAACTATTTCCACATCCTGCGCCGTCAGTTGCACCGGACCTTCCGCAAACCGCTGATCCTTGTGACGCCGAAATCATTGCTGCGCCACAAGCTGGCGGTCAGCACGGCCGAGGATTTCACCACCGGGTCCAGCTTCCACCGGGTGCTGTGGGATGATGCGCAACAGGGGAATTCCGATACCAAGCTGGTCGCTGACAACAAGATCAAACGGGTCGTTCTGTGTTCCGGCAAGGTCTACTACGACCTGTTAGAGGAACGCGACGCACGCGGTATCGACGATGTCTATCTGCTGCGGATCGAACAGTACTATCCCTTCCCTGCGCATTCGCTGATCAACGAGCTTGAGCGCTTTAAAGGGGCCGAGATGGTCTGGTGTCAGGAAGAACCCAAGAACCAAGGGGCCTGGACCTTTATCGAACCGAATATCGAATGGGTTCTGACCCGTATCGGAGCCAAGCACACACGGCCACGCTATGTCGGCCGCGCAACGTCGGCCTCGCCCGCGACGGGTCTGGCCAGCCAACACAAAGCCCAACAAGAAGCGCTGGTGAACGAAGCGCTGAGCATTGAAGGAAAATAAGCAATGTCCATTGAAGTTCGTGTTCCCACGCTGGGCGAGTCGGTCACCGAGGCAACAGTTGCAACCTGGTTCAAGAAACCGGGCGACGCAGTGGCTGTGGATGAGATGCTGTGCGAGTTGGAGACCGACAAGGTCACCGTCGAAGTGCCCGCACCCGCAGCCGGTGTGATGGGAGAGATCGTCGCCGCCGAAGGTGAAACCGTTGGTGTTGACGCTCTGCTGGCGACAATCGCAGCTGGCGAAGGCGCGGCCCCGGCTCCGGCGGCGGACGAAAGCCCTGCGGCCGAGGCCCCGGCGGCAAGCGCAGCCAGCGTTGACGTAATGGTCCCCACGCTAGGCGAATCCGTGACCGAAGCAACGGTGTCCACTTGGTTCAAACAGGTCGGCGAAAGCGTCGCGCAGGACGAAATGCTGTGTGAGCTTGAAACCGACAAAGTCTCGGTCGAGGTTCCGGCCCCGGCAGCGGGCGTGCTGGCCGAAATCACCGCCCCCGAGGGCACCACTGTGGATGCCTCGGCCAAGCTGGCCGTGATCTCGGGCGCAGGCGCTGTTGCGGCTCCGGCGGCTGCTCCGGCAGCGGCGGCCCCTGCGGCTGCGGCCACGGGCAAGGACGTATCCAACGCGCCCTCGGCTGAGAAAGCGATGGCGCAGGCCGGCCTGTCGGCGGATCAGGTCACCGGCACAGGCCGTGACGGTCGCATCATGAAAGAGGACGTGGCCCGCGCCGTGGCAACCGCTGCGGCCCCCGCACCTGCCGCCGCTCCGGCTCCGGCCCCTGCGCCGCGCGCCCCCGTGGCTGCCGATGACGCCGCGCGCGAGGAACGGGTCAAGATGACCCGCCTGCGCCAGACCATCGCCAAGCGCCTGAAAGACAGCCAGAACACCGCCGCCATGCTGACCACCTATAACGAGGTGGACATGACCGAGGTGATGGCCCTGCGCAGCCAGTACAAGGACCAGTTCGAGAAGAAGCACGGCGTGCGTCTGGGCTTTATGTCCTTCTTCACCAAAGCCTGCTGCCACGCGCTGAAAGAAGTCCCCGAGGTAAATGCCGAGATTGACGGCACCGACATCGTCTATAAGAACTTTGTCCATATGGGCGTGGCCGCTGGTACTCCTACAGGTTTGGTGGTTCCGGTGATCCGCGATGCCGACAGCATGTCCTTTGCCGATATCGAAAAAGCCATCGCCGAAAAGGGCAAGCGCGCCCGCGACGGCAAGCTTTCGATGGCGGAAATGCAGGGCGGCACGTTCACCATCTCGAACGGCGGTGTCTACGGCTCGCTGATGTCGTCGCCGATCCTGAACCCCCCGCAATCGGGTATTCTGGGGATGCACAAAATCCAGGATCGCCCGATGGCCATCAACGGTCAGGTCGTGATCCGTCCGATGATGTATCTGGCGCTGTCCTATGACCACCGGATCGTTGACGGCAAAGGCGCGGTGACGTTCCTTGTTCGTGTGAAAGAGGCGCTGGAAGATCCGCGCCGTCTGTTGATGGATCTGTAATCATGGCAACTCATGTATTGTGGCAGGCTGACGTAGCGGACTTTGATGTCTGGCTGAAAGTCTTCCGCGAAGACCAAAAAATGCGAGAGGCCGCGGGAATCCGCGACCTCCACATCTGGAAGGACCCAGATCAGAAAGACCACGCAGTTGCGTTGTTTGAAATCACGGATCTGGAGCGCGCTCAGGACTTTATTGAATCTGAGGAACTGGCCATGCATCACGAGCGTGGCGGGGTTGCCCATATCAAAGTAAAAATTCTGACACCGGTCTGACTATTCCCGGGTGCGCCATCCCGCGATGGCCGCCCGATTCAAGTTTAACTCCTCAGGTTCTAGGAGAATAAAATGGCAAACTATGATGTCATCGTTATTGGCGCCGGTCCCGGCGGGTATGTCTGTGCGATCCGCTGCGCTCAACTCGGTCTGAAAACCGCCGTTGTCGAAGGACGTGAGACACTGGGCGGCACCTGCCTGAATGTGGGCTGTATCCCGTCGAAGGCACTGTTGCACGCATCTCACCAGCTTCACGAAGCCGAGCACAACTTTGCCAAGATGGGCCTCAAGGGGAAAAGCCCCTCGGTCGATTGGAAGCAGATGCAGGCGTACAAGGACGAGGTGATCGACGGCAACACCAAGGGCATCGAGTTTCTGTTCAAGAAGAACAAGATCGACTGGCTGAAAGGCTGGGGCTCGATCCCCGCCGCAGGTCAGGTCAAGGTCGGGGACGAGGTCCACGAGGCCAAGAATATCATCATCGCTTCGGGGTCCGAGCCGTCTTCGTTGCCGGGTGTCGAAATAGACGAGAAGGTCGTTGTGACCTCGACCGGCGCGCTGTCGCTGGGCAAGATCCCGAAAAAGATGGTCGTGATTGGTGCGGGTGTGATCGGGTTGGAGCTTGGCTCGGTCTATCAGCGTCTGGGCGCCGAGGTGACGGTGATCGAATTCCTCGACGTGATCACGCCGGGCATGGACCCCGAGGTGCAAAAGACCTTCCAGCGTATTCTCAAGAAGCAGGGCCTGAAATTCGTCATGGGTGCGGCGGTGCAAAAGACCGAAGCCACCAAGACCAAAGCCAAGGTCACCTACAAGCTGCGCAAAGATGACAGCGAGCATGTGATCGACGCCGATACGGTGCTGGTCGCCACCGGGCGCAAGCCGTTCTCGGACGGGCTGGGGCTTGAGGCGTTGGGTGTTGAGATGACTCCGCGCGGTCAGATCAAGGTTGGTGCCGACTGGCAAACCAACGTGCCGGGGATCTACGCCATTGGCGATGTGATCGAAGGCCCGATGCTGGCGCACAAGGCCGAGGATGAAGGCATGGCCGCCGCCGAACAGGTTGCAGGCAAGCATGGCCATGTGAACTACGGCGTCATTCCGGGTGTGATCTACACTTGGCCCGAGGTCGCCAATGTCGGCGAAACCGAAGCCACGCTGAAAGAGGCTGGACGCGCCTACAAGGTTGGCAAATTCATGTTCATGGGCAATGGCCGCGCCAAGGCGAACTTTGCTGCCGACGGCTTCGTCAAAATTCTGGCCGACAAGGACACCGACCGTATTCTGGGCGCGCATATTATTGGCCCTGCTGCCGGTGACCTGATCCACGAAGTCTGCGTCGCGATGGAGTTCGGCGCATCGGCCGAAGACCTGGCCCTGACCTGCCACGCTCACCCAACCTACTCTGAGGCCGTGCGCGAGGCTGCGCTGGCCTGCGGAGACGGCCCGATCCATAGCTAAACACCAAAGGCGCGACGCAACGTCTGTGCGTCGCGCCTAGGTCAAACCAATCTGCTTTACTCGGCAGGTTCGTTGCTTTGTGTCTGTCCAGGCGTGTTTTCGACCTGACGCTTCCGACGCAGCAGACCCCAGGCGTCTCGGAATGGAACGAAATACAGCTTCATGCATGTGTTCAATTCGTGGCCATTGTCTTTTTCGGTCACGCCAAATTTCACGTCCCTATTGTCTTTGGGCATGACATAGGTGTCGAAAAGGACATCCCAAACCGGAAACATGAAAGCAAAGTTCTTGTCCAAATGATCCGGATGACAACTGTGATGCACATGGTGATGGGCCGGGGACCGGAAGACCTTGGACCAGACACCCGGCCAACGCAGCCAGATATGGGAATGCCGTAAGTTGTATCCCACGGCATTGAACAAGAACATCAATAGTGGCACGCCAAGAACAACCGGAATGTTCGGGTGGTAGCCCAGTACTCGAAAGGTAAAACCGGTTACGGCTCCACCCCCTAGGCCGACCGCCAGATAATAAAACATGTTGTCTATCGGGTGCTCGCGAAAATTCGAGATGGGATGCATGACCTCAGCGCTGTGATGCACCTTGTGGAATTGCCAAAGCAATGGAATCTTGTGTTGCAGGTAGTGGAAATAAAACGCAATAAAATCAGTAACTAAAAACAGCACACACATATATACAATAGTGATAGCCGCGCCGACCCAACCGGTCAGGTGTTTTCCCTCCTCGGCAGTTTGGGGGTCGAATCCCCCGCTAGCCCAGTAGTATGAAACCGCAGCAGATCCCGCCAGAAGACCCAGCATAAGAAAATGTCCGATCAACATATGGAAAAAGAAATATCGCACATCCAACCAAGCCGATGGATGCTTCCATACTTTTTTGGGAAATAAGAACCCGAGAAAGGTTTTCTCGCCTTCAACTTCTGAGGAAGTACGGCGCTTTCGGGCATATATCCAAAAGGCGATTAATAAAGATGTCGCCAAATATAAGAAATATATCCGGTTGCCGGGATCAAGCGGATATAAAAGCACACTCTTCGCGTGATCGAGGAAAGCGTTCCAATAAGACTGCAACTGCTGCATCCAAACCTCCGGTTCAGCTTATCCTATTCTAGCGCTATGAATTGTCTACCCGTGTGGCAATTCCGTGAAAAAGTGTAGACCCTTCACCACATCGTCTTGGCGGCGCGCGGACCCCATTCCGCATCATACTGTGCACCGCCTTCCTCGCCTTTTGACGCCTCGGCCAGGATTTCACCGACGGATGGCAGCCCGGTACTTTCGTCCCCGCTGGTCCATGCCCCTGCGCGCATCAATGCGCGGGCGCATTGCGTGTATATCTCTGCAATTTCAATCACGATCACAGTCGCAGGACGACGGCCAAGTTTTTCAAACCGGTCCCGCAAGCGTTCATCCACCGTCAGACGCGCGTGGCCGTTCACACGGACGACATTGTTGGACCCCGGCACCAGAAACATCAGGGAAACACGCGGGTCGCGCACGATGTTGCGCAGACTGTCCAGCCGGTTGTTGCCCCTCCAGTCGGGCATCGCCAGCGTCCTGTTGTCCAGTTCCATCACCACCGGCCCATCATCGCCGCGCGGACTTCCGTCCACCCCTTCAGGGCCAACCGTGCTGAGGATGCACAAGCGCGACGCCATGATCCATTTTCGGTATAACGGTGTAAGCTGGGCCGCCACTTTGCGCAGGGACGGCGCTCTGGGCGTGCCATAGAGACTCTCGAGTGTTTCGATGTCCTCAATGAACTCCATCAGGATCAAACCCCACTTCCCGCATTAACGCGTTCGAGCGGCTCTCGATCACATCTTCCAGCCGTTCAAGAAACGCCTCGCGCGCGACGCCCGGTTCGATCGGCTCAAGAAAATCGACAATCGCCAATCCGGGTTTTCGCATGATCCCCGTTCGAGGCCAAAAGACCCCCGCGTTTGTTGCTGCAGGGACGCAGGTGAAACCCAACCCTTCGTACAGCACCGCCGTACCCACCTTGTATGGCTTTTGCACACCCGGAGCCACCCGCGTGCCCTGCGGGTAGATGACAAGCTGACCGGGTTCTGCGAATTCGGTTGCGACATCCTTGACCATCTTGGCCACAGCCGCGCCCCTTTTACCGCGATCCACGGGGATACAACCGAGCCGACGCGCATAAAGACCAATTATCGGCGTCCAGAGCAGTTCCCGCTTCATGATAAACTTCCCATGCGGGACAGCGTTGAAGATGATCATGATATCCAGGAAAGACTGGTGTTTGGCCCCGATCACCACCTCATCCACGGGCACTGCACCCCGGACTTCGCAGCGGATACCCACCATCCAACGCGCCATCCACATCGTTGATCGAGCGTAAATCTTGCACGCTTGCAGCGCGCCGCGCTTGGCGAAAAGGGCATAGGGCGCGAAAACAACACCCAGGACAAGCATCCAAGTGTAGATCACGATCATGAAGATCAAAGACCGAACCCATTGCAATGCTGCGGTCATCATGAAAGCTCCGTCAGTTTACGGGTTGCGGCGCTCCAGGTGGCCAGAAACGCGACGGCGGCGCCCAGTACGGGGATCATAGCTGGCAAAAACCAGCCAAGCCCCTGAAATCCAAGCCCGGTCAAAAAGCCCCCTTCGTCCGAGGCTTCGGGTAAAAGCAGCACCCCCGTCATACCTAACAATACCCCGACCACAGCCCCAAAAAAGGCCCGATAGGTAAACCGGCGAACAAAGGCGTTTGCGATGAACCGGTCGCGTGCTCCAACTAGGCGCAGCACTTCTATGATCTGTGCGTTTGCGGCAAGCGACGCATTGGCGGCCAAGGTGATCATTGCGGCCGTAGCTCCGCCGATCAGTAGAATGGACACCCACCCCAGCCGTCTCAACGATGTCGCCGCATCGACCAGAGGTTCACGCCAGCGGGTGTGGTCGTCAAGAACTGCGCCCGGCACCTCAGCCCCAAGTCGCAGGCGTAGACCGGCGGCATCCAGCCCCGGCGCGCCCTCGATGATTTCGATCAGCTGCGGGACGGGTAGCGTGTCCAACGGAAGATCGGGGCCAAACCAAGGGGACAAAAGGGCCAGTTGTTCTTCCGAAGTCAAAGCGCGGGCCGAAGCAACGCCGGGCGTTTGCAACAAAACAGTCAGCGCGGCCTCGGTCTGTGCGGCAAGCTGATCGGACGGCGCGTTGATGCGCAGCGTGGCAGCCCCCGCCAGTTCGGTTGCCCAGCGATCCGCCAACCTGCCGGATGCCAGCGACAGGGCCAAGGCGAAAACTGCAAGAAAAGCCATCGCGCCAGACACGAACAGTGTCAGTTGAGCCGTGTATCCCGTGGGTGGCACAACCCGATCCGCGCGTTTGTCACGCTGAAGCAGGTTCCGAATGGTGCCCTCACTCATAGGTCCGCCCCCGCCAGTTGTACTTGTCGTTGCGAAATGCGCAGCACCCGCGCCTGTACCTGACTTTTAGCTGCCCGGATCAGGCTTAGGTCATGGGTGGCGATCAGAACCGTCTTTCCCATCCTGTTCAACTCGACCAACAGGCGCAACAGACGCTGCGACATGTCCCAGTCCACGTTCCCGGTCGGTTCGTCCGCCAGAACCACATCGGGCGACAGGATAACCGCGCGGGCCAATGCCGCGCGCTGACGCTCACCGCCGGACAACTCAGGAGGAGCCGCGTCCTGTCGGGCGCCCAATCCGACCCAGTTCAGCAGTTCGGCCAAGTCTTCCTGCTGCGCGGATTCGGCGCGACCGGACACCATCAGCGGCAGGGCCACATTCTCGGCCAGCGTCATGTGATCCAGAAACCGGCAATCCTGATGTACAACACCGATCCGACGGCGCAGCAGGGCCATTTGGTCCCGATCCAAACCCGCGACATCCTGCTCGAACGCGCAAAGCCGCCCCGAGGTCGGCAACAACGCCCCGTAGCAGAGTTTGAGCAACGTCGTCTTGCCAGCCCCCGAAGGGCCGGTCAGAAAATGAAACGATCCGGGATGCAGCCGAAGGGATACATCGCTCAGCAAAGCTCCACCACCATAGGTATAGCTGACATTTTCCAGCTCGATCACCGGCGCCCCCGTTTTTGCTGCTGCTCTTCTTGCCCGAGCACAGTCGCGGTTTCAATGCCTGTACCGGGTCGATTTGGTGACACTTGCGGCGCGAAACCGAAAACACCCTTTGCTGTCTGGTCTTAACGGAATATCATTCCTGAAAAAACTACTATCAGGTCAATACTATGGCCGGGAGGCAGCATGCGTCTTACATGTCCGAATTGCGGTGCCCAATATGAGGTTCCAGACGAGGTCATCCCCGAACAGGGGCGTGACGTGCAGTGCTCCAACTGTGAAAAAACCTGGTTTCAGGAAAAACAGCCAAATCCTGCAACCTCACCCGACGTGGCAGAACCTGACGCGGACGTGGTCGAAGACACGCCAACACCGCCCGCACCCGAACCGCAGCCAACCAAAACCGAGTCCAAACCAGCAGAAGCTGCAACAACTGGCAATGTGGACCCGGCTGTCGCCAACATCCTGAAAGAAGAAGCTGCGCGCGAGGCCAGTTTGCGCGCGAAAGAAGCCGAAAGCCTCGAAACGCAACCCGATCTGGCGCTGGACCCGCCTCCGCAGCCAGAGCTTGATCAGGCGGTCAAGGATCTGACAACCGCCGAAACGACCGAGGATTCAGAAGAACAGGGTACGTTGCCGGATGTCGAGGCGATAAATTCCTCTCTGCGCAGCGACGAACCAGCCCCGAAGAAAAAGAAGAAGAAAAAGAAAGAAGAAGTCGAGCTGCTTCCGCGCAAGTCCAGCGGAGGGTTCCGGCGTGGATTCCTGTTGATGGTGATCATCGGCGCGGTCCTGTTCCTGATCTATGGCAACGCGCAAAGGATATCCGAAGCTGTGCCTCAGGCTGATCCGGTACTGGACAGCTACGTCACCCTGATCGATCAGGCGCGTGTGTGGCTGGAAGCGCAGACCAATTCCATCCCTCCGCAAAACTGATCTGTGACGTCAGAAGCGCTCTAACAGGCGTTTGAGATATTCCAACTCAATCTCGGGGCGGTCCGATTCTCCGGTCCGGCGACGGATTTCATCCAGCAATTCGCGCGCGCGGCGATAAACGTCTTCGCCCTGCAGCAGGTTGTCATCGGTTGAGATCGACCCAGACGCGCCCGGGCTACGGCCCAATGGATCGCGGCTGTTGGCCTGCATGTCACCTTCCTGCGCGCCTTGGCCGGGCTGATTCTGCTGGTTCTGGGCCAACGCCTCACCCAGTGAACGCATACCTTCGCGCAGGGCTTCCATCGCCTCGGACTGGCGATCAATGGCTTCGGCCAGATCGTCACCGCGCAGCGCCTGCTCTGCCTCGTCCATGGCGCGGCCCGCACGACCCAGCGCGTCACGGGCAGCTTCGCCCTCGGGCGTTCCGGTACCGGGCAGGTTCTGTTGCTGACGGCCCAACTCGTCCCGCAGCGCCTGCTGCCGGTCAGCCAGCGAACCATCGCCCTGCTGACCCTCTCCGGCCTGATCCGAGCCCTGACCCTGACCACCTTGACCTTCGTGACTGTCACCACGGCCCTGACCACCATTCCGGCCTTCATTGCCCTGATTTTCGCCTGCTTGCGCACCGGGGTTGAACTGTTCCTGCAGGTCACGGAACGCCTGATCACTCAGCCCCTGTTGTTCGCGCAGTGTTTCGGCAAGACCTTCCATGGCCTGCTGGCCCTCGGACTGCTGGCCCTGACCCTGACCTTGCGTGACGCGCATGTTCTCCATCATCTGCTGGAATTCCTCCAGCGCCTGCTGCGCCTCTGCCATGCGGCCCTGTTCCATCAGCTCTTGAATGCGATCCATCATGCGCTGCAAGTCGTCCTGCGTCATTTGCATGGTCTCGCCGTTCTGACCCTGCTGACCTTCCTGACCGTCATTTTCCTGCGCCAGCCGCTGAAGCTGCCGCATATAGTCCTGCGTGGCCTCGCGCAGCTCCTGCATCAGTTCGGCGATTTCCTCATCGGTTGCGCCGTTCTGCATCGCTTCGGTCAGGCGTTCCTGCGCGCGACGCATCCGTTCCAGCGCATCCGCCAGCGTCCCTTCCTCGATCAGCACCGCCAGATCCCACAAGGACTGAGCGATCTCAGCTTGTTGCTTTGGCTTCAGGTCGTATTCGGTGAATGTCTCAAGCCGCCGAAGGGTCACGCGCAACCGCAGATAGGCCGTGTCCGAGCGGAACAGGTCCTCGGGCAGATGCGAAACGGCCCGCAATACCTGCGCAACACGCGTGGCGTTCTCGCGCGTCCACAACAGGTCACGGCGCTGTTCGATGATCGCCGCGGCCAACGGGTCAAAGAAGCGACGGGCAGGCAGCGCGGTCATATAGGGTTCTGACTGGGTTTCCTGATCCGCAGCATCCCGCGCGGACAGAGTGATTTTGACAGGCAGATGCGCCCAGGGATGTTCCGAGAAATCCTCGATAAAGTCCTCGATAAAGTCGGTGCGATCCCCGGTAATCGGCATCGGCAGTTCTACTGAAATGACCTCGCGCGGCTCTGGCTCAAGCGTCAAACCATAGCGGCGATCAACAGAGGCGAGATCAAGTTCGATGGTGGCCGTACCGGATTGAACGCCATAATCATCGCTGGCTGCATAGGGCAGCTTCATCTGCCCACCAGCTTCGGCCGTGGCGATGTCGGCTACTGCGATTTCGGGGGGAACATCCGCGATAACATCCAGCGTCCACTCCCGCCCCGAAGGTCCGCCGATTTTCAATAGGCCGGACCGATCAGCGACAAATTCCTGCTCTGGCGCGGTCGCGCCCTCAGCCCCCAAAGGTGTCGTGGTTTCCGTAAGGCTATGTGCGCCAACCTCGCCATAAAAGCGCAGAGTGATACGGCTGCCCTGCGTGATCGATAAGGTTGGGTTCGACTGATCAGCCAGATAGAGCGTCGGCAGACCCGTATAGCGTGGAGGCTCTACCCACCCTTCCCAGCTTGGTCCCTGATCCGCCATTGCGGCACCCGGAGTCATTTCGGCCACGGATCCAATTCGCCAGAATGACCCGAACAAAGCGGCGATCACCAAGGCCAGCAAAGCCGAATACCGCAGCGCGTATGGGTCACGATCCGCAAGGCGCAAATCGGGTTTCACGGGCTGGGCCTGTGACGCACGACGGGCCATCCGGTTTTGGTGCGCTTGCCACAAGGCGACCGAATCCGCATCCTTTGCCCCAATTGCCTGATCGTCCATCAACGCCTGAATTGGTCGGCCCGGCAGGGTTTCATCCAAACGCATCAACGCTTCGGCGCGCGTGGGCATATTAAATCGCTGCGCGCCCAAACCCAGTGCGGCCAGAAGGCCCAGCACAACCAAAGACCCCACGATCCAGACTGTCTCAACCGTCACGAGATCCTGAAGTCCCAGCATCAAAGCCGCCAAACTCGCCATCAGGATCGAAAAGAACGGCCAAAAGGCACGCCAAACCCGCTCGGCCAGCATCCCAGTGTGCGTCAGCCACAGGGACAGTCTAGGGATCGGCAGGGGCAGTCGTTTGGTCAAGTCGGGCCTCCAACAGTGGGCCCGCGCGCCTATCGCGTCAAAGCCACTCTGGTATGGTATCGCGGTTTATGATTTCGTCAAAGCTCGGGCGTTCACGAATTACGGCGAATTGATCGCCATGCACCAGAACTTCGGGGATCAGAGGGCGCGTATTGTATTCGCTGGCCATGACCGCGCCATAGGCTCCGGCACTGCGGAAGGCGACCAGATCGCCTGGCGCAAGCGGCGGCATGTTACGCTGTTTGGCGAAGGTATCTCCGGTCTCGCAAACGGGTCCGACGATATCATAAGGCTGTTGTTCCACGCCCGGCGCGGGTTCCTGAACGGCGACGATATCGTGATGCGCCTCGTACATTGCCGGGCGGATCAGGTCGTTCATGGCCCCGTCGAGGATCAGGAAATCGCGACCTTCGCCCGATTTCACATAAATCACCTTGCTGACCATCAACCCTGCATTGCCTGCGATCAGTCGGCCCGGCTCGATCTCGATCTCGCAGTTCAAATGGCCCAATGTCTTTTTGATCAGCGCGCCATATTCCACCGGCAGCGGCGGCGCATCATTGGCGCGGGTATAGGGTATGCCCAGACCGCCGCCCAGATCGAGACGACGGATATTGTGCCCTTCACTGCGCAACTGTTCGGTCAGCTCGGCGACCTTGGTATAGGCCAGCTCGAACGGCTCCAACTCAGTCAGTTGCGAGCCGATATGGACGTCGATGCCAATCACCTCCAGCCCCGGCAGGGTGGCGGCATGGGCGTAAACCTCTGACGCGCGCGCGATCGGGATACCGAACTTGTTCTCGGACTTTCCAGTAGCGATCTTGGCGTGGGTCTTGGCGTCCACATCCGGGTTCACCCGCACGGTGATCGGCGCAACCACGCCCAGATCAAGGGCGACCGCATTGATCACTTCCATCTCGGGTTCAGATTCCACGTTGAACTGGCGAATGCCACCGGTCAGAGCGGTACGGATTTCATCCGCTGTCTTGCCAACGCCCGAAAACACGATCTTGTCGCCCGGCACGCCTGCGGCCTTGGCCCGCAGATATTCCCCGCCCGAGACCACGTCCATCCCCGCGCCCGCCTGCGCCAGCGTCTTCAGAATCGCCTGATTGCTGGCCGCCTTCATTGCATAGCAGACAAGGTGGTCCATGCCGTCCAGCGCATCATCGAACAGCTTGAAGTGCCGCAGCAGTGTGGCTGTCGAATAGACATAGAACGGGGTTCCGACCGCTGCTGCGATTTCGGAGATTGGGACGTCCTCGGCGTAAAGCGCGCCGTCGCGGTAGAGAAAGTGATCCATACCCGCGCGCTTAGACCAAAAAGGGCGCGCGGATCAATGGATTCTGCACAAGCCGTAGCGTTGCGTCAGTTGGTCGTTGAAACGCCGACCCGCCCATAGCCGGAAATCTTGATCCCTGAACCGCCCGAGTTGGCCTCGGGTTCTGGACGAGGGTTAGACGAAGGTTCACACGCCGCCAGAACGACAAGCGACAGGATCAGGCCAAAAGTTTTCATTCGAGTCTCATCGGTGTTGAGGTGCCTAAGCGCAGGCTACCGAGTGCAGATGGGAGCGGAACCAGTGAATTGCAATCTCCGCGCGTCAGAGGCCCAGATAAATCCCCAAGCCGCCGCGTTGCAGACCAATTCCACCGCCGACATACGTGCCGCTGCTGCCGACGCCGATATTGGCATTCATTGTTGGCTGAATCGGTTCGCCATCCGCACCGCACCCGGCCAGAACCGCTCCGACCGAGATCAAAAGCAACACACGCACGATCTGCATTACACCAGCGCCTTCCACCGCTTGATCTGGGCACGCACCTGATCCGGCGCCGTGCCGCCGTAAGACTGGCGTGAGTTTACCGAGTTTTCGACGGTAAGAACAGAATAGACATCATCCGTGATGTCCGCATGAACCGACTGCATGTCGTCCAGCGTCAGATCGGGCAAGTCGCAGCCTTTGGATTCGGCCATCGCCACCAACGAGCCTGTGACATGGTGCGCGTCGCGGAACGGCAGGCCCAGCACCCGCACCAGCCAGTCGGCCAGATCGGTCGCGGTCGAGAACCCCGACCCCGCCGCAGCCGCCAGACTGTCGCGGTTGGCGGTCATGTCCTTAACCATCCCCTCCATCGCGGCCAGCGCCAGCATCCAGTTGTCGGCGGCGTCGAAAACCTGCTCCTTGTCTTCCTGCATGTCCTTGGAATAGGCCAGCGGCAGACCCTTCATCACCATCATCAGCGCCGTATTCGCGCCATAGATACGGCCCACCTTGGCGCGGATCAGCTCGGCGGCATCAGGGTTTTTCTTCTGCGGCATGATCGACGAACCGGTCGAAAAGCGATCAGACAGTGTCACAAACCGGAACTGAGCCGAGGACCAGATCACCAATTCCTCAGCAAAGCGCGACAGGTGAACTGCGCAGATCGAGGCGGTAGACAGAAACTCCAGCGCGAAATCCCGGTCGCTGACTGCGTCCAGCGAGTTTGCCGCTGGGCGGTCAAAGCCCAGCGCCTCAGCCGTCATCTGGCGGTCGATGGGGAAGGATGTTCCAGCCAGCGCCGCCGCGCCCAAAGGAGATTCGTTCATCCGGGCGCGCGCATCGCGGACGCGCGACAGATCGCGGCCAAACATCTCGACATAAGCCATCATGTGATGGCCCCAAGTGACAGGCTGTGCCGTTTGCAGGTGAGTAAAGCCGGGCATGACCCAATCGGCCCCGGCCTCGGCCTGTGTCAGCAAGGCGCGGATCAAGGCCAGCAGGCCGGTTTCCGCCGCATCGAACTGATCACGGACCCAGAGTTTAAAGTCGGTCGCCACCTGATCATTCCGCGACCGGCCTGTGTGCAAACGACCTGCCGGTTCTCCGATCACCTCTTTCAGCCGCGCCTCGACATTCATGTGGATGTCTTCAAGCGCGGTCGAGAACTGGAACGACCCCGACTGGATTTCTGACAAAACGGTGAGCAGCCCTTCCCGAATGGCTTGCGCGTCACTATCAGTAATAACGCCTGTGGCTGCCAACATGGCGGCATGGGCGCGCGAGCCTGCGATGTCTTGGGCTGCCATCCGCTGATCGAACCCGATCGAGGCATTGATCGCCTCCATGATCGCGTCTGGACCGGCGGCAAAGCGGCCGCCCCACATCTGGTTCGAGGATTGATCGGTCATGTAAGAAAACCCGGAGTTGATATGCGCCTATTTCGTCTGATCCCCCTTTATATGGCCCTTGCGCTGGGTGCAAACGCGGCTTTGGCCACAGACGCGGAAACTCTGGGTCCACTGCGGGACGGCACGTTGAAACGCCTGATCCTGCACAAAGAGCCGAAACCTGTTGCTGCGGTTGAATTCCAGCTTGAAGACGATGGCGGTGCCGCCTCGCTTGAGGATTACCGGGGCAAGTATGTTTTGCTGAATTTCTGGGCCACGTGGTGCGCCCCCTGCCGTAAGGAAATGCCGCAGCTTGCCGAACTCCAGCAGGAATTTGGCGGGGATAAGTTCCAAGTTCTAACTCTGGCCACGGGGCGCAATTCGCCTGCCGGGATCAAGAAATTCTTTCAGGAAAACGGCATTGAAAACCTGCCGCGTCACCAGGACCCCAGATCCGCCGTTGCCCGCGAGATGGGGGTTCTGGCGCTGCCAATTACCGTCATTCTGGACCCCGAGGGCAACGAGATCGCACGCCTGATCGGAGATGCCGAGTGGAACTCGGACAGCGCCAAGTCGATCATTTCAGCGCTCGTAGAGCCTGAAAGTTAAGGCGCGCGACCTTTTCCCGTCTAGTTGTGGTAAACTGATCCCGGCCCCTATGGGCCGGTTTTCGTTTGCAACCTTCAGGAAGGGAGACGGCAATGAAACCGGTAGTTCTGCTAGTTGGTCGTTTGCCAAATGTCATCGGTGATGTGGCGCTACAGTTGGATCATCTGCCGATCCAATGGCTCGGCGCACACGACACCGATGAAGTCCGGCGGCAATTGGACACCGAACCAAGAATAGCCTGCGCAATCATTGGCGCAGGGCTGGACGACAAGACCCGAGGAGAGTTGGTGGGCATCATCGCATCGCGCAGACCCGACATCTGCATCCACCTCAAGGACAGGACATCTGGTCCGGAAGGGTTGGTGCCGTTTGTCCAGCGGGTGGTTCAGCACGAAATCCTGGAACGGCTCGAAGCAAGCTGACGTTACGCCACCTTTGACAGCCACCCGGCCACTCTGCACTTTGCTCAACGGGAGGACGGCTGTGCCGCTGGAAATTCTTTTGGTTCTGGTGATCGGAGGAATCACCGGAATCACCGCGATGTTGCATTTGACGGGCAGGTCCCGTTTGCGCGCGCTGACGCAGGATGGTGCGCGGCGTGAATGGCTGCGGCATTCTCCAGACGACTACATCATCGACGTCACCGTTGCCCATGATGGGCGTTCGGCGCTCATCCGCACGCCCTCGGGGAACGGTTTGGTCTGGGTGTTCGGTATGGATACCGTTGCCCGGCACCTGCTGGATTTCGACTGGCTGGATCGCCCCGACGGGTTCGAGATCCGGTTCAACGAATTTGGCACCCCCAAGGCAATCGTCCACCTAGATGACTTTGAACGCCAGCACTGGCGGCACCTGTTGGAGCCCTCATGACCGATCAAGTGACATTCCCGGACGCCGTGCAGTGGGCCGTCCCGGTCTTTATCGCCGCAATCCTTGCCGAGTTTCTGTGGATCGCGATCAAAGGCAAAGGCGGGCGATACGAGACCCGCGATGCCGTGACCTCATTGATCATGGGCGCGGGGAATATCGCTTCCGATCTGTTGTTGGGAGTTATTGTCTACACATTCTTCATGTGGCTGTGGCAGATCACGCCCTTGAATCTGGGCACGTCGATACCCGTGATCATCCTTTGCTTTGTGCTGGATGATTTTCGCTACTACTGGGTGCACAGATTCGGCCATCGCATCCGCTGGGTCTGGGCCAGTCATGTGAACCACCACAGTTCCCAGCATTACAACCTGACCACCGCGCTTCGGCAGACATGGACCTATACATTCACCTTCATGATGGTCGTCCGCGCGCCCTTAATCCTACTGGGATTCCACCCCGCAATGGTTCTGTTCTGCGGCGGGGTGAACCTTGTGTACCAGTTCTGGATTCACACCGAAGCCATCCACAAGATGCCCCGCTGGTTTGAAGCGGTCATGAACACGCCCAGCCACCATCGCGCGCATCACGGACGCAATGCTCGCTATCTGGACTGCAACTATGCCGGCACGTTCATCGTCTGGGACAAGCTGTTTGGAACCTTCGTGCCGGAACAAGAACACGACCGCGTCGATTACGGGCTGGTTCACAATATCGGCACGTTCAACCCGCTACGCGTCGCTTTCCACGAATGGGTCGGTATCTGGCGCGATGCGACCCAGCCGGGCCTGACGCTGCGCCAGCGACTGGCCTACTGCTTCGCGCCTCCGGGCTATAGCCATGACGGAAGCCGCGACAACTCGGAACAGATCAAGGCCAAGCATATTGCCCATCATCCCGAAGATCGCGGAACGCCCGGATTCGAGCATTTCCGAGACGATGAGCCTAATTCGCAAGCAGAACGTGCCTGAACCCACCGAATCTGCCTAGGTACTTTCTTGAATTCCGGCCTGCGCAGTCCATATCCTCAGAAAGCGCAACGTAACGACCGGAGGCGGATCATGACCCGATTTTTGACCATATCCACTGTTCTGGGTCTGGCGGGTCTGGTTGTCGCGATGCTGACAGCACTGGCTGGAACAGCGTCCTCGCTTGTCGTTCTCGGGTTTTCCATGATGGCTCTTGGCTTTGCCGGAGCTGTGATCGGCGCGGCAGCGTCCCTGGGGCGCATCTGGGAAACAGCACGCTAATCTTGCTGCCTCAGGTATTGATGCCCTCCGTTAACCGCAGATTCATGAGTTTGCTTTGATATCCGAACCTGACCGATGACGGGCAGGGAACGTTGAACTCATGCAGGACAGGACACTGGCAGATTTGCCCGAGGGGTCTGAAAACCCCCTGAACTCGGCCGTTGCCGCCAGGGATGCGACAACCGTTCAGATGGCATCGGACGCCGTGAAACACAAGCAATGCAAGCTGGCGTTTCAGCCGGTTATGCAGGCCAATCCCCCTCATGGAGTCGCGTTTTACGAAGGCTTTATCCGGGTTCTGGACGAAACAGGCCGCGTGATTCCTGCGCGCGAGTTCATGCCCCAGCTTGAAAACACCCCGATCGGTCGCGAACTGGACTGTATCGCGCTTGAAATGGGCTTGCGCACACCGGCCCGGACTCCGGACATCCGAATGTCGGTAAACATGTCCGCACGCTCGATCGGATATGCGCGATGGTCCCGCGTGATGGAGAGATTTCTCAAAAAAGACCCCAGCATTGGTGAAAGGTTGATTCTTGAGATTTCAGAAGACTCGGCAATGACCCTGCCCGAACTGGTGGTCGATTTCATGGACCGCATGCAGCCTCGTGGCGTTGCCTTCGCGCTGGATGATTTTGGTGCCAGCAATTTCAGCTTTCGCCACTTCCGCGAGTTTCTTTTTGACGCCGCAAAAATCGACGGCCAGTTTGTACGTGGGATCAGCGACAACCCCGACAATCAAGCACTTGTGCGCGCCCTAATCGCCGTCGCGCGTGAGTTTGAAATTCTGGTGACAGCCGAATCGGTTGAAACACGGGAAGACGCGGAATTCCTTGTCTCAAGCGGCGTTGACTGCCTGCAGGGTTTTTTGTTCGGCGCACCATCTGTCTCAGCCCCTTGGAAATCTGGGAAACTCAATAAAACAGGCAGTTAACCATGGAAAAATCGCCTATTCACTCCCTGAGACAAGCTGCCCGTTGCTGCAACTGCAGCATTGCGCTATGCCATGATCAGTTGGAGCGGGGGATCATGAGGCGCTCGGGACTGTCAGAGGGCGACCTCTGTGACTTGCGCCGTCACGTTTCCCACAGGACCTTGACGGTAAAGGATTGTCTAAATGACCAACGTAGTAATCGCATCCGCAGCACGCACAGGCGTCGGCAGCTTTGGCGGATCGTTCGCCAACACCCCCGCACATGATCTGGGGACCACGGTTCTCGAGTCTGTCGTGGAACGTGCCGGGATCGAGAAGGGCGAAGTGTCCGAGACCATTATGGGGCAGGTTCTGACTGCAGCGCAGGGCCAGAACCCTGCGCGCCAAGCTCATATCAACGCCGGCCTGCCAAAAGAAAGCGCGGCCTGGGGTATCAACCAGGTCTGTGGCTCGGGGCTTCGGGCGGTTGCGCTGGGTGCGCAGCACATCCAGCTGGGCGATGCCGAGATTGTGGCCGCTGGTGGTCAGGAAAACATGACCCTGTCGCCGCATGCCGCCGCACTGCGCGCAGGACACAAAATGGGTGATATGAAATATATCGACACCATGATCCGCGATGGTCTGTGGGATGCGTTCAACGGCTACCACATGGGTCAGACCGCCGAAAACGTGGCCGAGAAATGGCAGATCAGCCGCGACGCGCAGGACGAATTCGCCGTGGCCAGCCAGAACAAGGCCGAAGCTGCGCAGAAAGCCGGTAAGTTCGCCGACGAGATCACGCCCTTCACCATCAAGACCCGCAAGGGCGATATCGTGATGGACAGCGACGAGTACATCCGCCACGGCGCGACCATGGAGGCCATGGCCAAGCTGCGCCCCGCCTTCACCAAGGACGGCTCGGTCACGGCAGCGAACGCGTCGGGATTGAACGACGGCGCGGCCGCCACCCTGCTGATGTCGGCTGAAAACGCTGAAAAGCGCGGGATTGAGCCGCTTGCAAGGATCGCATCCTACGCGACAGTGGGTCTGGACCCCTCGATCATGGGCGTTGGCCCGATCTACGCGTCGCGCAAGGCACTGGAAAAGGCGGGCTGGTCGGTCGGTGATCTGGATCTGGTTGAAGCCAACGAAGCCTTTGCCGCGCAAGCTTGCGCCGTAAACAAGGACATGGGCTGGGATCCTTCGATCGTGAACGTGAACGGTGGCGCCATTGCCATTGGCCACCCGATCGGCGCCTCGGGCTGCCGGGTTCTGACCACGCTTCTGTTTGAAATGAAACGCCGCGATGCGAAAAAAGGTCTGGCGACCTTGTGCATCGGCGGCGGCATGGGTGTCGCCCTCTGCGTGGAGCGCGACTAAGTGCCCTGAAAATGGCATAAAAAGGGGCGTCCGCTGGGCGCCCCTTTTTTGTTACACTGGGGCACGCCCCGAAGATGCGACGATATTGCCACCCGGAATCTCGAAATTCATGACGAAACAATATTGCGCAAGATCACCTCTCAAAGTAACAGCATTACCAAGACGATATGAATTGGAGGAGTCCTAAATGGCACGTACAGCACTCGTCACCGGCGGTTCGCGCGGCATCGGCGCAGCAATTTCCAAGGCGCTAAAGGCCGAAGGATACAATGTTGCGGCCACCTATGCCGGCAATGATGAAGCCGCAGCAAAGTTCACCGAAGAAACCGGCATCGCCACGTACAAGTGGAACGTTGCCGACTATGACGAGTCCAAAGCGGGCATCGAAAAAGTCGAGGCCGAGGTCGGCCCCATCGACATCGTGGTCGCCAACGCGGGCATCACCAAGGACGCGCCTTTCCACAAGATGACCCCGGAACAGTGGCATCAGGTGATCGACACCAACCTGACCGGCGTATTCAACACCGTGCACCCTGTATGGCCCGGCATGCGCGAGCGTAAGTTCGGCCGCGTGATCGTCATCAGCTCGATCAACGGTCAGAAGGGCCAGTTCGCACAGGTGAACTATGCCGCGACCAAGGCGGGCGATCTGGGCATCGTGAAATCGCTGGCGCAGGAAGGCGCGCGCGCTGGCATCACTGCAAACGCGATCTGCCCCGGATACATCGCGACCGAGATGGTCATGGCAGTTCCTGAAAAAGTGCGCGATTCCATCGTTGCGCAAATCCCGACTGGTCGCCTGGGTGAGCCCGAGGAAATCGCACGCTGCGTTGCGTTCCTGGCGTCGGACGATTCCCAATTCATCAACGGTTCGACCATTTCGGCCAACGGTGGACAGTTTTTCGTCTAAGCCGGACACAGAAAACGAAAACGGGCCGGTCTTTTCAGACCGGCCCTTCTTTTATCCCGTAAGGACGCGCGCGCTGCGTTCAGCGGGAACCAAAAAGCCAGTTCAGGGCCTGCTTGAGCATCTTACCGCGTTCAGCATGGGCCCGCTGAAAGGCGCGGGCGGCTGCGGGGTTTGTCGTCATCTCGATCATGGCAGTCATCCTTTCAGTTCAGCTTTGTTTGACTTGCACTCAATATGCGCCTTATCAATGCTGGCGACAAACGAGCTTTCTGCGGGTTTCAGTTAAGAATTTCTTATGCTATGAGCGACTACCTCCCCCCACTGACCGCATTGCGCGCCTTTGATGCCGCCGCGCGCCACATGTCCTTTGCAAAAGCTGCCGAAGAACTGCACGTAACCCCTGCGGCCCTGTCCTTTCAGATCAAATCCCTTGAGGAACATCTGGGCCGTCCGCTGTTTCGCCGCCTGAACCGCGCCGTCGAACTGACCGAGGCCGGGCGCGCACTAGCACCCGGCGCGGCCGAGGGGTTCGCTGCATTGCAGGCCGCTTGGCAGGCGGCCCGACGGCAGGGAAACGATACCAGCTTGACCGTGACCGCAGGCCCGGCCTTGACCGCCAAATGGCTTGCTCCGCGCCTTTATGAATTCGCGCGGGCACATCCCGAGATTGACCTCAAGTTCTCGGCCACGCTGCGCAATATGGATCTGGAACGTGACGATGTAGATGTGGCGATCCGGTTCGGCTATGGCGATGACGAGGGGTTGTATTCCCTGCCCGTGCGCAAAGAGTGGCTAACCCCGGTCATGACCCCTGAATTGGCCGAACGATATTCAACGCCCGACAGCCTGAGGGACGCGCCGCTGATCTTTGACGACTCGATTGCGTTTCTTCAACCGCCCAGTGACTGGCCTGCATGGTTTCGGGCGGTCGGTGTGAATTTCGCGCCGACCCATGGCGCGCATTTCTCGAATGCGGACCATGCGATCGACGCGGCCGTTGCGGGGGTTGGCGTTGCTCTTGGACGCCGCGCGATGATCATCAAGGACCTGACCGAGGGGCGCTTGGTCGCGCCGTTCAAAACCGCCATCGAAACGCGGGGGCGGTTTCGGTTTCTATGTCTGCCGGGTGCCGAGAATCGCCCCCAGATCGCTGCCTTCCGAGATTGGTTCATGGACGAGATTGAAAAAACCGCGCATATCTCGGATGAATTCGAGATTATCCCGGTGGAAGAGGTCCCCGCACCATGACAAGAACCCGTGCAACGGGGATCGGATTTATCGCGGTCCTGCTATGGTCTCTGCTGGCCTTGTTCACGGTGGGATCCGCACCCACTCCGCCACTGCTGTTAAACGCCATATGCTTTTCAATCGGCGGCACGCTTGGGCTGATCTGGACCTGGGCAAATGGTGGTCTGGCGCAGCTTCGGAAGGTGCGCTGGACAACCTACCTGTTTGGAACGGTCGGGCTGTTTGGCTACCACGCGCTGTATTTCTCGGCGTTGCGCATGGCTCCGGCGGCCGAGGCTGGCTTGATCGCTTATCTCTGGCCCTTGCTGATTGTTCTCTTTTCCGGACTGCTGCCCGGTGAGAACCTGCGTCTGGGGCATCTGTTCGGTGCTTGTCTGGGGTTCGCCGGGGCCACTGTAATCATAGCCGGAGGCGGAAGTGCCGGGTTCCAGTCGGATCACCTGCCGGGATATGGCCTGGCCCTGTTATGCGCGCTGACCTGGTCCGGCTACTCAGTCCTGTCCCGGCGCTTGGGCGACACTCCGACAAGTTCGGTTGCCGTGTTCTGCGTCGCCACGGCCATCGCGTCCGCTGCGCTGCACATAGCTGTTGAAGACACCGTGTGGCCGGACACCGCAACAAGCTGGGCGTCCGTTCTGGCCTTGGGCCTTGGGCCGGTGGGACTGGCGTTTTACGTCTGGGATATCGGGGTCAAACAAGGCGACATCCAAATCTTGGGCACGGCGTCCTACGCGGCACCCTTGTTGTCTACGCTTGTTTTGGTTGTGGCCGGGATCGCGGCCCCTTCGTGGGGTCTGGCGATCGCGGCCGTTTTGATTACGGGTGGCGCGACTATCGCGGCACGCGCCAGTATGAGCCGTTAGTTGGACAGGCGCTCGATCTCTTCTTTCAGTTTCAGCTTCTGTTTCTTGAGTTGAGCGATATGGAGATCATCGATACCTGGCGAGCGTTGGGCTTGTTCTACTTCGAGACCGAGAGTTTCGTGCTTTTTCTTCAGTTCCGTCAGATGTGCGCTCACGCTCATGGCGATACTCCTTTGTTGGTGTCTCAGGTTTACGTAAGAAGTTGACCACATCGTTTCCAGCCTGTCACGCTGCAGACGCACAGAATCTGTAATAAATCCGACAAATTCGGCTGGTTAATGCCTATCACTCCTGGAAACAGGCCAGCGCTGCCCCGTCGCGCAGCACCGCTGATACTTGCGGCGTATAGCTTTCGCCGTCTTTTTCGTGGCGCTCACCTGCGTGTAAAATCAAGGGCGCATGGAGTTGAAACGCTGCGCGGCCCCCTTTTCTGGCCCGCAGAATCACCAGCTCGGCTTTGCGCCCGGACCGGGCTGCCAGTGGCACAACTTCGATTGACCCCAGCCGCCCGGAACAGGCGATCAGCATATCCGGCAGCCGATCCGCTTTTTGGATCATGTGCAGGTAACCCTTCGGTGCAAGGCGTTTCGCTGCGGCGTCAAACCAATGGTCCAGCGGCGTATCCCCGCCCAGTGCGACCCTTCGTCCCTTATCTATAGACGGGCTATGCGCCCCGGCCCGGTAATAAGGCGGGTTAGCGATCACGTGATCGAACTGACGCTGCTTCAGGTCCGGCGGCAATGCGGTCAGGTCCGCTTGAATGACCTCCAACCGCGCAGCGTTTTCAGCAGCGTTCCGGCGTGCCAAGACAGCGTATGGCGCTTGCAACTCCACCCCGACGGCCTGCAACCCCGGCACGCGCGCCATCAGCGACAGCACTGCCGCCCCTGCCCCGCAGCCCAGCTCCAGCACGCTTTGGCCCCGCTTTGCCGGAACAGAGGCGGCCAGCAGGATCGGATCTACCCCGGCGCGATAACCATTGCGGGGTTGCCACAGGCGCACACGACCACCCAAAAAGTCATTCAGGGTCAGGTCATCATCGTCAAACAGGGTCATCGGCCCAGCGGAATATCGTTGTCGCGCATCACGCGCTCGGCCCGGGTCAGGTCATCGGCGCGGACCATCAGGCGGCGGGGGAAAATTCCTATGCCGCCTTCGAGGATGCTCATATTTACGTCCATCTGAAAGCAGTCTATATCCTCGCCTTCAAGAAGGGCGGATGCAAATGCCAGGATCGTTGGATCGGTGCTGCGCAAAAGTTCTTTCATGGGGATGGATGTAAGGGCAAGGTGCGGCAGAAGTCGAGCCTTGTATCAGGAGTGTGATGGCGATCGGCACGGTCTCAAAACCGCATGAGCGGCTGGCGGAAATTCTCGCGGGTGAAATGGACGCAGTGAATGAGCTGATCCGAACCCGCATGGCGTCCGAGCACGCCCCGCGCATCCCGGAAGTAACGGCACATCTGGTCGAGGCGGGCGGCAAGCGTTTGCGCCCGATGCTGACCTTGGCCGCAGCGCAACTGTTTGGCTATCAGGGCAGCCACCATGTGCGTCTGGCCGCGACTGTTGAATTCATCCATACCGCCACCTTGCTGCACGATGACGTGGTGGACGAGAGCGGCCAGCGGCGCGGACGCCCCACGGCAAACCTTTTGTGGGACAACAAATCCAGCGTTTTGGTGGGCGATTACCTGTTCTCGCGCAGCTTCCAGTTGATGGTCGAGACAGGGTCGCTGCGCGTGCTTGATATCCTTGCAAACGCATCGGCGACGATTGCCGAAGGTGAAGTCCTGCAAATGACGGCAGCCACCGATCTGGGCACCAACGAAGCGATCTACCTGCAGGTTGTGCGGGGCAAGACGGCGGCGTTGTTCTCAGCCGCGACCGAAGTGGGCGGCGTCATCGCCGGAGCGACCGAAGATCAGGTCCAAGCCCTTTACGATTACGGCGATGCGCTGGGTATCGCCTTTCAGATCGCGGATGACCTGCTGGATTATCAGGGCGACAGCGCTGCGACAGGCAAGAATGTCGGTGACGATTTCCGCGAACGCAAGCTGACCCTGCCGGTCATCAAGGCCGTCGCGCAAGCAACCCCGGAAGAACACGCATTCTGGGAGCGCACGATAGGCCGTGGTCGTCAGGAAGAAGGTGATCTGGACCACGCGCTGGGTCTGATGGCCAAATACGGCACGCTGGACGCCACGCGCTCGGATGCGCTGGGATGGGCGAACAAGGCCAAAGCGTCACTCGACATCCTCCCCGACCATGAAGTTCGCACGTTGCTGCGTGATCTGGCGGATTACGTGGTGTCTCGCCTCAATTAAGCTGAACGGCGCGACACCACCAGTCGGGATGGGCTGCTCCAATTTCGTAGGCAGCGAAATGGGCCGCCTTCATATGCGGGTAGAGCGCAAAGCACGTCGATCCCGACCCCGACATCCGAACAAGCAGAGCGTCCTTGGTTTCCGCAAGTTCGTCCAGCACCCCGCCAACGTCGGGCGCAAGACCCTTGGTCGGACCCTCAAGATCGTTTCGTTGATCCCGCAACCAAGCGGCGCAGTCCTCAGGAGCGGTAAACGTCGGAATATCATTCGGCATGGGATCGTTGTCACGGCTGTCCAGCGCCGAGAATACAGCACCCGTCGGCACTTCGACGCCCGGATTGACCAGAAGGGCTGGCAAGTGCGGTAAAACAACCGGTGTCAGCCCGTCACCAATACCACGCATTCGACTGGCCCGCGCAGCCATGCAGACGGGGATATCCGCGCCAAGTGACAGGGCGATCTCATCTGGAATGGAGCCGCCCTGATCGGCAACCATGCGCAAAGTGGCCGCTGCATCGGACGATCCGCCTCCGATCCCGCCCCCGTGCGGCAGCACTTTGTTCAAGTCGATATGACCTGCCCAACCTGCGGCCTTGGCTGCCTTCCAGACCAGATTACGTTCATCCGCTGGAACCCCTGCCGCGTGCTCACCAGTAACCGTGATCGACAGGCAATCTCCCGGTGCAAAGCGCAGCGTGTCACCCAAATCCGCAAAGACCACCAGTGAATCCAACAGGTGATACCCATCGGCTCGTCGGCCAGTCACATGCAGGGTGAGGTTGATCTTGGCGGGCGCGAAGCCCTCAGCCTTCATTTGCGACCTTCAAAGGGTCAGCCCCCTCCTCGGCCAGAACAGCATCCAGCCCAATCTCAATCTTGCGCCTGATCCGGTCCGGGTCGGCTTCGCCATCCGTGTCATCGGGGTCGATGAAAGACAGGGCGCGTTTCCACTGGAACTCGGCCTCGCGCGCGCGCCCGACGGCCCAATAGACATCCCCCAGATGATCGTTCACCACGGGATCCACTGGCATCAACTCAACCGCGCGCTCCATATGCTCAACCGCTTCGTCATAGCGGCCCAGACGGAATAGAACCCACCCAAGGCTATCCACGATGTAGCCACTGTCAGGGCGCGTGGCGACAGCGCGTTCGATCATCTCTAGCGCCTCATCCAGCTTCTCGCGCCGTTCCACCAGAGAATACCCCAAATAGTTTAGAACTTGCGGCTGGTCCGGGTTCAGTTCCAGCGCACGGCGGAAATCGGCCTCGGCCTGATCCCAGTTCTTGAGCCGCTCGTGCGAGATGCCGCGGGCGTAGTAGAGAAACCAGTTTCCGCCGACCCCTTCCTCAATCAGCTCGATCGCCCGATCATATGTTTTCACCGCAGAGGCATAGTCCTCCTGCCTTCGCTGAAGATCGGCCAAAGCGACGTGCACGCTGGGCAGGTTCGGGCTTTGCGCGGCAAGGGTCTGCAAGACTTCGGCGGCCGCATCGGTTTTGCCAGCCCGCCCCAGAACTTCGGCGCGGCCAAGTTCGGCAGCGTGATAGTCACTGCTGTCAGCCGGTACTTTACGATAAGCCTCAACCGCCAGATCGTATTGTTCCAGCTCATCCAGCAACTCGGCGCTCAGCAAGATTGCGTCAACATGATCGGGCCTCAGGAAGGTCGCGATCTGAGCGTAGAGCAGAACGTAATTCTGGGCCGCCTCGGTGCTAAGCGCGGCACCGACGGAAAAGAACACTTCGGCCATGCCATCCTGAGCGGACCGAACGTGGGTAAATGGCAGGGTATCCCCTGCGGTCAGACGCGCCTTATAGCTTTCGATAGACGGATCACTGCCGGCGGCAAACACATCATTCAAAAACGCCAGCGCCTCCTGATTGCGGTCGAGTTGCGACAGAACCTCGACCCGTGCCAGCGCCGCGCGGCGTGAAAATTGGGCAACTACCCCGCCATCGGCGGCGAAAATAGCCTCGGCCCCTTCAAAGTCACCAACCGACGCCAAAGCAAGCGCCTTGTGGTATAGCGCAAATTCCCGCAGCCCCTCCTGCGCAGTGACCTGATCGAACTGCTCCATGGCCTTGGTCATCGAGCCTTGGCCGATATGAGCCCATCCAAGCATCAAACCATCCACCAGCGGTCCGACGCCCTCTGTCTCGGGGTCAAGCGCAAGCAATTCGTCCAGCTTGCCATCCGCGACTAGGTTTGAAGCGATCACCATCCGGGCCGCCTGACTTGGCAGGCCCATGTCCTCGATCGTGCGCGCCACGGGCAGCGCGCGCCTGATATCACCCAGCGAGAGTCTGGCGACAACGACACTTTCCAGCAGCCTGTGATTTTCAGGGTCAGCGCGCTGCGCCTGCGCATAGTAACGCTCGGCCGCGGTGTAATCGTTCTGGAAAATCGCCTGACGCCCGGCAAGATACGAACCGGACCCCGTATCCGAAAAAGCCGGAAACGTGACTGACGAAGAAAGCAGCGCAACCAGCGCTGCGCGACGGAGGAGGGAAGCCACCAAAATCCTGCCTTGCTATTGTTGACTGCCTAACAAGCTAGGACTTTGGCCGGTAAGAGGCAATGGCAGAGCCTTCACGACCCTGCCAGTGCCCGTGTTTTCGCTTACATGTTGGGATAGTTCGGTCCGTCGCCGCCCTGCGGCGTGGTCCAGGTGATGTTCTGGCTGGGATCCTTGATATCGCAGGTCTTGCAGTGAACACAGTTCTGGAAGTTGATGACGAATCGCGGTCCGTTCTCATCCTCGACCATTTCGTAAACCCCTGCCGGGCAGTAGCGCTGCGCAGGTTCGTCGAACTTGGGCATGTTGACATTGACCGGGATCGCCGGGTCGGACAGCCGCAGATGGCAAGGCTGACTTTCCTCGTGGTTGGTCATCGCAAACGAGACGTTGGTCAAGCGGTCAAACGACAGCACGCCATCGGGCTTGGGATAATCGATGGGCGCGTGCTTGCTGGCCTCTTCTGTCGCTTCAGCGTCATTCTTGCCGTGACCCAGAGTTCCGAACAGCGAGAAGCCCAGCGTGTTGGTCCACATGTCCAGACCACCAAAGGCAAGAGACGCTGTCAGGCCCCATTTCGACCACATCGGTTTAACGTTGCGCACCTTCTTCAGATCGCTGCCGATGGCACCGTCGCGCACGTCGGCCTCGTATGCGGTCAGCTCATCGCCCGCACGGTCGGCCTTGATAGCGTCAAACGCGGCCTCGGCTGCGGCTTTGCCCGACAGCATCGCATTGTGGTTACCCTTGATGCGCGGCACGTTGACCATACCCGCCGAACAACCCAGCAACGCCACACCCGGCGCAACCAGTTTCGGCATCGACTGATAGCCGCCCTCGGTGATCGCACGGGCACCGTAGGCCACGCGCTTGCCGCCTTTCAGCAGCTCGGCCACCATCGGGTGATGCTTAAAGCGCTGGAATTCCATGTAGGGATACAGGTGCGGGTTCTTGTAGTTCAGGTGAACCACGAAACCGACATAGACCTGATTGTTTTCAAGGTGATAGATGAACGATCCGCCACCTGCGTTGCTGCCCAGAGGCCAGCCCATCGTGTGCGTGACCGAGCCTTCCTTGTGCTTGGCCGGGTCGATCTCCCAGATCTCTTTCATGCCGACGCCGTATTTCTGCGGTTCTTTCCCGGCTTGCAGGTCGTATTTGGCGATCACTTCCTTGGACAGCGAACCGCGCACACCTTCTGACAGGAAGACGTATTTGCCGTGCAGTTCCATCCCCGGCTCGGTGTTGGGTCCGTAAGAGCCGTCGGCCTCCAGACCAAAGACACCGGCAACCACGCCTTTGACTTCGCCATTCTCGCCATAAACCATCTCGGAACAGGCCATGCCGGGGAAGATTTCCACGCCCAGTTCTTCGGCCTGTTCAGCCATCCAGCGGCAGACATTGCCCATCGAGACGATGTAATTGCCGTGGTTATTCATCAGCGGCGGCATCGGCCAGTTGGGGATGCGGATTTGTCCCGCCTCACCCAGCATATAGAAGTTGTCTTCTTCGACCGGCGTATTCAGAGGCGCGCCCTTTTCTTTCCAGTCAGGGATCAGCGCATCCAGACCACACGGATCCAGAACCGCACCCGACAGGATGTGCGCACCCACTTCCGAGCCCTTTTCCAGAACCACAACATTCAGGTCCGCATCCAGCTGTTTCAGACGAATGGCCGCCGACAGGCCCGCAGGACCTGCACCCACGATCACCACATCGTATTCCATCGCTTCGCGTTCAATCTCGGCCATCGCGGGCTCCTTAGCTAACTTTCCGAATTGGCGCTTTCACTGCGTGGTCTGCGCAATTTTGTTTCACGGGTGATTACATGGTCACAAAGACCTTGGTCAATCAAAACACGGCGTAACATTGCTGCAATGCGGCAGTTATTCCTCAGGAGCGTCGCCCATCAGGTACCTGGGACCGCTACCATAGGACCTGGCGCGATCGTCTGGGTTGTACAGAGCGCATTTCGGCAGGCTCAGGCAGCCGCAACCGATGCAGCCGTCCAGATTGTCGCGCAATCGCGTTAAAGTCTCGATTCGCTGATCCAGATGAGATCGCAATTCAACGCTGATTTTCTGCCAATCCTTGGGGGTTGGAGTTCGGTTGCCGGGCAGACCAGACAACACTTCACGAATCTCAGGCAGCGTCAGGCCGAACTGTTGTGCGATCATAACAAAGCTCAAACGACGGATATCAGCCCGCTGATACCGCCTTTGTCCGCCTGCGTTCCGCCACGGGGCAATCAGCCCTTGCGCCTCGTAGTACCGGATTGCCGAAACCGCCAACCCTGTGCGCTTGGCCAAAGCGCCAATAGCCAGCCCTTCGGAAATCGCCATTTTGCCCTCGTAAATACCTTGACCTAAAGTTAGGTTTAGAAATTACGGTGAGTCGGGACAAGCCTCAAAATGAAAAGGAGACCCCATGATGGCGACGCTTGAACACACAAACTTCACGGTCCGCGACCCGCAGGCTTCGGCCAAATGGATGCACGAGGTCTTTGGCTGGAAAACCCGATGGGAAGGCCCGGCCATCGCGGGCGGCTACACGGTTCATGTCGGCAGCACGCATACCTATCTGGCGCTGTACGCCCCCAGCGACCCAAAACCTGCGGATGAAACCGGCCATCACATAATAGGCGCGTTGAACCATGTCGGCGTGCTGGTCGAAGACATCGACGCGACAGAGGCCAAAGTGAAAGGTGCCGGGTTCACGCCAAAATCGCACGCAGACTACGAACCCGGAAAAAGATTCTACTTTGACGATGAAAATGGCATCGAATTTGAAGTCATCAGCTATGACTAGGCCGTATTCCGCACGTCTGGCGATTTAGCCCCCTTGCATTTCCCACGCCATTTGGGTCAGGTATTTGACGACCCATCAATTCGCCCCGACGCTTGTCTCATGCGGCGGGGCGAAGCAATTTTATGCGTGGACGACAAGAATATGGAAAAAATTCCAATGACGCCTTCGGGCAATGCCGCGCTCGAGGCGGAACTTAAAAACCTGAAATCCGTCGAGCGCCCCGCGATCATCGAGGCCATCGCCTCGGCCCGGGAACTGGGCGACCTGAAGGAAAACGCCGAGTATCATTCCGCCCGTGAAAAACAGGGCTTTATCGAAGGCCGCATCAAAGAGCTGGAAGGCATCTTGTCACTTGCGGACGTGATCGACCCGGCCAAACTGTCCGGTACGGTCAAATTCGGTGCCAAGGTCACTTTGGTCGATGAAGACACCGACGAAGAAAAGACCTGGCAGATCGTGGGCGAGTACGAAGCGAACATCGAAAACGGTTTGCTGAACATTAAATCCCCCATTGCCCGCGCCCTGATTGGCAAGGACGAGGGCGATAGTGTCGAGGTCCGCACCCCGGGCGGAGTGCGCTCCTACGAAATTCTGAGTATCGAGTACGCCTGACCGGAGCGTTAACCATGTCCGAGCCCACGCCAGAGCAGGAGACCGAGCGGCCGACCTCTCTGGGCATCTATGACACGCCGACCAAGCCGTCGGTGACCGAGATCGAGATCGTCGCGATTGTTCTCAGCGTAATCTGGCTGATCGTGTCGGTCGTATTCCTTGTACTGCCCGGCAAGGTGGAAGGGGGCGGATTCGTCGTCACCTTGCTTGCCGTCTTCATGCCGGTTGCGATGATCTGGGTCGCGGCGACGTCTATGCGTGCCGCCCGGATCATGCGTGAGGAAAGCGCCCGCTTGCAAACGGCGATCGACGCGATCCGGCAGGCATATGTTGTTCAACAGCAGCGCGGCACCAGCGCATATGAGCCCACAGTCACCAAAAAGCTCGACGAAATCGCACAGGCCGCGAAAAAGACCGAAAGTGCGCTGGCGACCTTTTCCACCCATCGCAGCGAACCGTTTCGGAGTGTCGCTCAAAGCGCAGCGGGTGATCAGACTTCTTTGGAACTTGGGACCCAGGCGGAAGACATTGCGCCACGTCTCAGCACCAGCGTGTTTATTCGTGCCCTGAACTTCCCCGAAACGCAGGAAGACACCGAAGGATTCGACGCCTTGCGCCTGGCACTGAAAGACCGGAAAGCCGCGCAGTTGGTTCAGGCATCGCAGGACGTTCTCACCCTACTGAGCCAAGAGGGGATCTATATGGATGACCTGCGTCCCGACATGGCGCGGCCCGAAATATGGCGGCAGTTTGCACAGGGTGCTCGCGGCCGTTCTGTTGCGGCCTTGGGGGGAATTCGTGACCGGTCGTCCCTTGCACTGACCGCAGGTCGAATGAAGCAAGATCCTATCTTTCGGGACGCAGCGCATCACTTTCTGCGCCGATTTGACCACATGCTTGTCGAATTTGAACCCGAGGCAAGTGACGCCGAACTGACAGCCCTTGGCGACACCCGCACCGCGCGCGCCTTCATGCTTTTGGGACGAGTGGCCGGGACCTTCGACTAAAGCCCGAAACTGCCGTAAGGAAGGAACCGGACAGGATCGCCCGGCTGAATGTGACACGCGCCGTCCTCAATCTCGACCAGCCCCTCAGCCCAACTCAGGCCACTGATCCGACCTGACCCTTCCGAGGCAAATACCTCGGCCTTTCCGTCACGGATGCGGGCGCGCAAATATTCACGCCGCCCCGGTTTCTTGCGTTTCTCGAACGCGGCGGGCAAGTCAAAGCCCTGCGGCTCCGACCAGCCCTCTCCTGCCAGCAGGCCAAGCGCAGGACGCGCGAAGATCAGCGCGCAAACCAAAGCGGCCACAGGATTCCCCGGAAGGCCGAATACTGGTGTTTCCTTCCACATACCCAGCGCCAACGGTCGTCCGGGTTTCAACGCGATCCGCCATTCCTGCATCGCACCAGCTTGCCGGAGCAGCGCCGAAACGTGATCTTCATCCCCGGCCGACGCGCCGCCGCTTGTAAGGATCACGTCAGCCTGACCAGCAGCCCGATCCAACCGGTCGCGCAACGCCTCACGGTCGTCTGCCACCTTGCCCATATCGACGGGCCTGAATCCCATCCGATCCATCAACGACAGCAGCATGGGGCGATTGGCATCAAATATCTGACCCGCCCGAGCGGCCTCTCCGGGTTCGACCAACTCATCCCCGGTTGAAAGCACCGCAACACTCAGCATCGATCGAACAGGAACTTCCGCCACACCCGTTGCGGACAGCAATGCGATGTCGGCAGGGGTCAACCGTCTTCCCCTACGCAGCACCGTATCGCCCTCGGCCACGTCTTCCCCGGCATTGCGGGCATTCGCGCCACGTTTGAGCGGGCCATGAAACGCCACGTGGCCGTCCTTGACCGTAACGTCTTCTTCCAGAACAACCGTGTCCATGCCATCGGGCAGGGCCGCTCCTGTCAGAACCCGCAGGGCATGGCCGGGCAGTACATGTCCGCTGAACAAAGAACCCGCCGCTGCTCGTCCATCCTGCAAGGGCATGACTTGAGGCCCATCCGGGGCTGGTCCGGCAAAACCGTACCCATCCACGGCGGAATTCGCCTGAGGCGGGTTAGAGCGTCGCGCACAAATATCGTCCGCCAGAATTCGGTTAGCGGCTTCCGACAGCGGCACAGACTCTGGCGCAGTTACCACCGAAAGCCTGTCACGCAACAAGGCCAGAGCATCATCCACGGGTGTCCAGTTCACCCCGGCGGGCAAAGCAAAACAATCGTTGCGCAAAGGTGGCGGCGCTATGTTCGGCTTGGTCATAAACCGACCTCCTGCAATACAAAGTCCGCAATCGCGACCGTGTCGTTCAGATCAAGGACGGGGATGCTTAGTTCCAGCGGGGTATCGCTGGCCACCGCCCGGATCGTTTCGTTTACCTCCGCGATCAGAGGGGTACCCGCCTCGGCCCGGAAAGCCTCGATCTTAGGATGGGCTTCGCGCTTGAAACCTTCGATCAGGATCAGATCGACCGGGCGCAAGCGTTCCAGAAGGCTGTTCAGAGAAGGTTCCGGCGCACCGCGCAGCTCCTGCATGATGGCGACGCGCTGCCCGGATGCAAGCAAGACCTCGTTGGCCCCAGCTTCGCGATGCCGGTAACTATCCGTGCCTTTCTGGTCCACATCAACACCGTGATGCGCGTGCTTGAGGGTGGAAACCGAATAGCCCCGCTTGGTGATCTCAGCCACCAAACGCTCCATCAGCCCGGTTTTGCCAGCGTTCTTCCAGCCGGTGACACCGTATACTTTCATGCTTGCTCCAGCAGTCGTTGGGCGCGCGCCAGATCGTCAGGTGTGTTGACGTTGAAGAAAGGGTCAAACGGGTCAACAGAGAACAGCGCCTCGCGCCCCCCGTGCTGATCCGTCCACAGGACGACTTTGCGCAGCCCATTGTTCAAAGCGTCGCGCAGATCGTCCCGCAGCGCCACGGGCCAGAGCCCAAAGGTTGGATGCCGGTTGATCTGCTTTCCACCGCCCGATTTCAACGTCTCATCCCCGGCGCGTGGCGTCGTGGCGAGGACTAGCGGATTCGCCTGCCCCTGCGCCGCTTGTGTCAGCCGCGCCACCAGATCACGAGGGAAGAACGGCGTGTCAGCCGCCGCGGTGACGATGCAGTCTGCATCGTGTTCCGCCGCCCAGTCCAACCCGGCAAGTACGCCTGCCAACGGTCCGGCAAAGCCTTCGATTGAGTCGGGAATGATCGGCAGATCAAAATCACGGAACCGGGCGGGATCGCCGTTTGCGTTCAGCGCCAAACCGTCCACCTGAGGGGCGAGCCGGTCTATCACATGCGCCATCAGGCTTTGCCCGCCGATCTGTAGCAGCCCCTTGTCGCCGCCACCCATGCGGGTCGCCAGCCCTCCTGCGAGGATCACGCCCAACGGTTTTCGCATGACCTCAGCCATTGGCGCTTTTCCTGCGATGTTTCTTATCCTCAACGGCCACGGTCGATGGATCAATATCGCGGAGCAAACGATCTTCACCCGCCAGACACACAAACCTCTGCCCGCGCATCCGGCCGATCAGAGTCAGCCCAACCTCGCGCGCGATCTCAACGCCCCATGCGGTGAAGCCCGAGCGCGACGCCAGAACGGGGATACCCATCATCGCCGTCTTGATCACCATTTCCGAGGTCAAACGGCCGGTAGTGTACAGAATCTTATCCTCTGCCGTTTCACCTTCGGACAACATCCAACCGGCGATCTTGTCGACTGCATTATGCCGACCCACGTCCTCCATATAGACCAGCGGACGGTTTTCCCGGCACAACACCGTGCCGTGGATCGCACCCGCCTCAAGATAGAGCGAAGGCGTGCGGTTGATCTTGGCGGCCAGATCATAAAGCCACGACGTGCGCACGGTAACCTGCGGCAAGCGCACGTCTTCGAGACCCTCCATCATATCCCCAAAAACGGTTCCAACGGCGCAGCCACTGGTTCGGGTCTTTTTCTTGAGCTTATCTTCATAAGACGTCTCGCGCGCCGTGCGGACAACGACGGTCTCCAGATCGTCATCGTATTCGACGCGGGTAATCTGGTCATCGGACAGCAGCATGCCCTGATTGCGCAGGAAACCCAGCGCCAGATATTCGGGGTAATCGCCAATGGTCATGGCGGTCACGATTTCCTGCGAATTCAGGAAAATCGTCAACGGACGTTCTTCAACCACTGAAATCTGGCTGGCCTCGCCATTCTGATCCACGCCTTCAACCGCACGGGTCAGCCGGGCCGCCCTGGGGTCGGGGGCGATGATATAGTCTGACAGGTTCTGTTCCGTGGCCAATTGCAACCCTTTCCCAAGACAGCTACTGCTGCGAGCAACACCATAGGATTTAGCCATGGCAGACACCACATCCAAGTCATACTTCTGGAAAGGGTTTCGGGACGGGACCCCGTTTATCTTTGTGGCGATCCCGTTCGGCACATTGTTTGGCGTGTTTGCGACCGAAGCAGGCTTGAACATCGTCCAAACGATGGCGTTCACCTCTACCGTTTTTGCCGGAGCCGCCCAGTTCGCCGCCCTGCAACTGCTGCAGGATCAGACTCCTACTGCGATCATTCTGGTATCGGCCTTGGCGGTGAATCTGCGCATGGCGATGTACTCGGCCTCACTGACTCCGTTTCTGGGCTCGGCCCCGATGTGGCAGCGCGCTTGCGCGGCCTATCTGACTGTCGACCAATCCTATGCCTGTTCGATCGTTCAATTCGAGAAAGAGCCGCAAATGAGCGTCCCCCAACGGATGGCTTATTTCGTCGGTTCGGTCACGCCGATCACACCTCTTTGGATACTGGCGACCTATCTTGGCGCGGTTCTGGGGACGCGCATTCCGGAAAGCTGGGCGCTGGATTTTGCCCTGCCGATCACGTTTCTGGCGATGATCGGACCGATGATGCGCACCCTGCCCCATGTGGTGGCAGCACTCGCGGCAATTGTGGTGTCCCTGCTGACGGTGGCGATTCCGTTCAATCTGGGCCTGCTGATCGCCGGGTGCGCCGGCATGATCGCAGGCGCACAGGCCGAATTGATGGCCGAGCGCAGAAAGGCCGCCGCATGACACAGCCTGATCCGGTCACGATCTGGACCATCATCATCGGGCTGGCCATCGGCAGCTATGCCCTGCGCTTTGTCTTTATCGGTCTGGTCGGAGATCGCCCGATGCCACCGTGGTTGCTGCGCCATCTGCGCTATACGGCCGTGGCAATCATTCCTGCGTTGATCGCGCCGCTGGTCGTGTGGCCTACGGCGACAGGCGGTCAACCCGATGCGCCGCGCATGGCGGCGGCGGCCGTGGCCTTGGCGACTGGTCTGTTTACCAAAAACGTGATCGCAGCCATCTTCAGCGGGGCCGCAGCGCTTTACGGGCTGCTCTACCTATTGGGCTGAGTCGGCTTCCAACTGGTTCAATTGCGCATTGTTGAAGGCGAGACCGGTTTGCAGATCGGCATCGTCATTTTCCCGGTACTCGGCCGTTTGAACACCCGGTAGCTGGGCAAACTGGTCCGACAGATTGACAGGGTAGAAAGTGGTTTCGATCTGCTCGAACCCCGGCACCTGCTGCAACAACTGGGCGGTCGAATTGGCGCAGAACGCACCTGCAACCGGCCCCGACTGCTTGGCGATCCGCAAGGCAATCTCAGCCTGCTGGGGGGTCACTTCGACGGTTTGGATGCGCGCATAATGCGTTTCGCGCGCGTGGCTGCTGCGATAGGCGCGTTCCACGTTCGGCGTTATGCCATATAGAACGTCGTCCTTGATCGGAACCACATCCGCCCGAAAAGATCCAGCGGGGTCAAAGATCACCCTCTCGCTGCCATTGATCATCAGCGAGGTATGGGCACCCGAACCCGTCCGGGTGCTGATCATCGTATACAGGGTCAGGGTCGACGGCCCTGGATCGCGATAGGACCGCGCCGAAATTTCAGCCAAGTCCGCCTGCGGACGCTGAGACCCGGCACAGCCTGCAACTGTCGCTGCCAACAAACAGGCAATCAAAATCCTGATCACGGCCAACCCCGTTCTTCGGATTTAAGCGGCGAAGACCGCCAGGAAAAGGCAGAGGAAGGCGATGGCAACCACGCACCATGTGGTAGCCTTGATGAACCCGTTGAAGGTTTTTGTTTGAACGGTGATGTCCATTTCGCCGTGCTTGTATTCAGCCATGATTTGAGAATCCCAATTCGCGTGTTCGAGATGTTGGATAATCGAAAATCCCGGGCCTGTCACCACGTCATTCGCGCGCAGGGGCCAAGGTTTGGAACACAGAACACCCGGGATAGCCAAACCCCCAGCGCCACGGAAGCCCGGAACAGGGGCCGCCACCAAATCGAACGGCTGCATACATCGCCTCGGCCGTGACAGAATGTGCCAGACGAATCTGATCCGGTGTCATGTCATAGCGTTGCGCGTAGTCCTCGGCACGATCCTCTCCGTGCTGTTTGACGCAGGCGCGCAACATGTCGTCGGCGGAAAGGCGTGCCTCGAAACTGTCCTCGGCCCTCAGCGCGCCACCGGCATTGTGATAGGCGCGGTCATGGGTGACGCAGCACCCCTCCCACGGCGGGTGGGCTTCGTAGAGCGCGCCGAACTTGGGAAACGTATCAGCGACGAAACGCCAGCTTGCCGATAGACCGCCCGAGCAGCCATCTGTTTCAAACGGCGTCAATTCGGCCTCGCCGCGCTGCGTGATAAGGGCGTGATGAGCGGGCATTTCGAGACTTCGGATAAAGTCCTGCGAAAAGGCCGGCGACGCGCAAAAGATCAGCGCCGCAATCAGGTTACGGACTTGCATCACGCATCGCCTCAGTATCGACAGACATACCAAACGCAGCGGCCAGCCACAGAAGCAACCGCTCGCCCGGCCCCATTTCGGCGCGCACGCGCAGGACTTCGTTGGCCATCCCGGGGCGGTCGGTGATCAGCCCGTCCACGCCCATAGAGGCCATTGCAGACATTTGCAGCGGGTCGTTGACCGTCCAGACATAGATGTCCTTGCCCGCCGCCTGAACCGAACGCACCAGCCCCGGCGTGGCCATCGCAGCATTTACGGCGACAAACTCGCCTTCAAGCCCTGACAGATCACCGATTGCGGTGGCCGCAAGAACCCCTGCACGCCAGTCCGGGCGCAGTTTCTTCATCTTTTGCACGGCCGGATACTTCAGCGACATCGTGGCGATGTCGTCCTGCATATCGAATTCCTCGACCAAGGCCGCCACGCGGTTTTCCAGATCGACATCGTGGCCATAATATTTCAACTCGATGATGACCTTGGCCTTGCCCTTGGCCGCCGCCAGCACGTCGCGCAGGGTCGGGGTGCGCTCATCGGCATATTCAGGGTCAAACCAACTGCCGATGTCGATCTCGGCTACATCTTCCATCGTCGCATCCCAAACTTTGGTTGGGACGCCCGCCAGTTTCATGAAGTCGCTGTCATGGGCGACGATCACCACATCATCTGCGGTTTCCTGCACGTCGATCTCGACCCAGTCGGCCCCATCCTCGATCGCTTTCAGGACAGCCGCCATCGTGTTTTCGGGCCGCAGGGCAGCCGCCCCGCGATGGCCGATAACCTCGGCCCGGTCCGGAGCCTGAACACGTTCCAGCAGATGCTGGCCAAACCACAGGCTGACCAGAACGGCGACGGCAGCCACACCGACCGCCGCGAACAGCGGCACCCGCAGAGTGCCGGGCTCGGGGTGCGGTGGTTCGTCTGTCTTGATCTCGAAAAACCTGTCCAGCACTACAGCCAGAGCACCCAGGGCTGTCGCTGCCAGCACCAGCCCCGCCAGCGACCATAGCCCGGCAACCAGCAGGCTGTAGGTCAAAGCCAGGCGCAGGTTCGAGCTGTCCTGAAGGGGCACGATTGCGAACAAAATTCCGGCAACCCATGCGATCAGAGCCGCAATAGCCAGTCGCAATCCCAGCCACATCGCCAGATCGACCTTTAGGCGGCCACGCTTCCCCTCCATCCGTTCTGCGCTCAGCGGGAACGCATCCGCCGGGCGAACCTGCTCGAACAACACCAGATGAAGCGACAGCGCCCACGCCGAAAGTCTGCGGATCAAAACCCAGGCCATGACCAAAACCACGGCCCCGATCAATACTACGGCCACCCAGAAGGAAGGTGGTTTGAAGGTCAGGTAGTAATTGATGTCATATTCCGTCAGCCTCCACCAAGCGATCAAGGCTGACAGGGCCGCGAAGGGCAGAACCAACAACAAAACCCTTAGAACGAACCGAACCGCAAAGCCAAACAGCGCGGGAAGGCGCGACAAAATCAGACCTATGGCGGCACTGCCAGCGCGCCACGGGTCGGACTCTCCCATGCGCAGCGATCCCGCCATAACGGAGAACACGAATACTTCGGCCAGCAGGAACAGGCTCAGAACGGCGACAGCGACTAGGAAACCGGCGGGAGACAGGACAAATGCCGCGATATCCTGATCTGTCAGCGCGGTCTGACTGGACAGCGAGACCGCAAGGTTCGCGGCAATCGCCAGCCCTGGCGTGATCAGCGCGATCAACAGCAGGCGCACCACGACATAGATCGGAACAAACACGCGGCGTCGCGCCCATGCGCCTTTGTAGGCATTTGTAACGGCTGAGAAACTTGTCACCTGACGCCCCCTTAAATGATCCCCTCATTCAAGGCCGCGCCGTCACGAATTGCAAGTCAGGCCGTCAGCTTTCTTCCAGATTTGCCGCCAGCCGGAACCCGATGCGATTTGCGGGTTTGTCTTCGACCGATTTCGGCAAGGCGCGCAGCATCACGTTTAACTGGCTCACATGTTGCACAAGCTGGGTTCGTGCCCCGGTCGCGTCCGAGCCGTAGAAGGTGATGACATCGGGGTCGAAATATCCCATCCCTTCGATCCGCATGACACCCGCATCACCGCCGGTAAAACCCATCGCGATCTCGTGGTCGCTATCCAATGTTTGTTCAAAATTCTGGATGTACAGGATCAGACGCTCATAGGCCCATTGCGCCGGGCTTTTGGTTTCAACCGGTGCTTTCAGCGGATCGGGCAGGTCTTTTGCACCGGATTTCGCGTTGGGATTGGCATGCACCTCGTAACACCGGGGAAGGGCCGCGGATTCCGCTGCCTCGGCTGAGGTTTCGATCTTGTCCATGCCTTTACCCTTTGCGCTGAAACTCCCACGCCCCGTCCGCACGGCGCGTCCGGGTGACAGCACCAATGTGGTAAAGATGGTTGAGATGTGCAACCGACTCGACCAAGGCCAGCCCGTATTCGCCCTCGCCAATCTTGCGTTTGAACAGCGGGACAAAACAGTCGGCGGCGGTTTTGGGCGTATCCAGATAGTCTTGCAGGCGATCCAGCGCGCTGTGGTGATTGTCGATCAGTTGCTTCATCCGCAACGGCAACCCAGTGAATGGCAGCTTGTGCCCACCCAGCGCCAGTTGATCGGGCCGGGCCAGACCTTGCAGACGCTCGCACGCCTCTAGCCATTCGGCGACCGGGTCGGCCATCGGTTCGGTGACAAAGACGCCAAGGTTGGGACTGATCGAACTGAGAATCTGATCCCCGGTAATCACCAGATTGTCGTCGCAGCTCCAGAATGTGGCATGTTCGGGCGCGTGGCCATTGCCCATATGCACGACCCAGTCACGCCCGCCCATGCGGATCACGCCATCCTGCTTGATCCGGGTAAAACCCAGCGGCATCGGATAAACCGTATCGCAATAGTTGAAGGGCCGTTCGGTCATGCGCTTGGCCAGAATTTCAGGCGCCATGCCTGCGCTGCGATAGTAATCCAGCGTTTCCTGGGGCCAGGTTTCCTGCACATCCAGCGTCAGCATTCGCGCAAACAGCCAGGCGGTGCGGGTCGTGATCAGTTCCACGCCGTGTTCAGACTGGAACCAACCCGCATTGCCGATGTGGTCCGGGTGGTGATGCGTCACCACAACCCGGTTCACTGGTTTACCGCGCAACGGACCCGCCAAAAGCGTTTCCCAGATCGCGCGGGTTTTCTTCGATGAAAACCCCGTGTCGATCAACGTCCATCCGTCACCGTCATCCAGAGCGTAGACATTGACGTGATCCAGCGCCATCGGCAGCGGAAGCCGCATCCACAGCACACCCTCGGCGACCTCGATCGCTTCGCCCTGGGCCGGAGGCTCGGGCCATGGATAGCGGATCGCCAGAGGGGTATCGCCGTCCATCAGGCTGCCAGCTCGTCTGCGCTGAGGGCATAAATATCGTCCGCCCCGTTCTGCGCCTGCGCCAGAAGACCGGCAAACTCAGGCAGCAGCGCATTGATATAGTAGCGCGCCAGCTTAAAGCGTGGACCTTCCGGTTCGGCCAAAGCCGCCTTGAGGTGATAATGCCCACCCAGAACACGCGCGAAGGCGTGCAGATAGGGCACGGCACCGGCAAAACGCGTGTTCATGTCCGTCTGCGACACAAGCCATTCGGTTGTTTCCCGCAGGCTTTCGGTGGCTTCCCAAACAGGTCCGGCCAGTTCAGGCATCGTCGCGCGCGCTTTTTCGGCGTGATCTTCGATTTCGTCCAGAAGACGTCCGGCCGCTTCACCGCCATCCATCATCTTACGCGCAACAAGGTCCATGGCCTGAATGCCGTTGGTGCCTTCGTAAATCGCGGTTACGCGGACATCGCGATAATACTGCGCAGCGCCGGTTTCTTCGATGAAACCCATGCCGCCATGCACCTGAACGCCGGTTTCCGACACGCGCATTCCGGTTTCGGTTCCAAACGCCTTGCCGATTGGTGTCAGCAAAGCCGCGCGGGCGACCCATTCGGGATCGTCAGTGGCCGAGGCCATGTCGATCGCGGACGCATTCGCCAGCATAATTGCGCGGGCCGCAAACGTATCGGCGCGCATCCCCATCAACATGCGACGTACATCTGCGTGATCAATGATGGTGCCCGAGGGTGTCTTACCCTGCTTACGCTCCAGCGCGTATTCCAGCGCATGTTGATAAGCGCCTTCGGCCGCGCCAACGCCCTGCCCCCCGACGCCCAGACGCGCGTTGTTCATCATAGTGAACATCGCGGCCATGCCGCCGTGCTCTTTGCCGATAAGCCAGCCCTTGGCGCCGTCATACTGCATCACACAGGTCGGCGACCCGTGCAGACCCATCTTGTGCTCTAGCGAGACCACTTTCAGATCGTTGGCCACGCCGGGATTGCCATTCTCGTCCGGCAGGTACTTGGGCACCAGGAACAGAGAAATACCTTTCGTGCCCGGCACACCATCGGGCAGGCGTGCCAGAACCAGATGGCAGATGTTTTCGGCGAAATCGTTGTCGCCCCAAGAGATATAGATCTTCTGGCCCGACACCGCATAGGTGCCATCGCCATTGGGTTCCGCCTTTGAGGTCAGCGCACCAACGTCCGAACCGGCCTGCGGTTCGGTCAGGTTCATGGTGCCCGACCATTCGCCCGAGATCATCTTGGGCAGGTAGAGGTCTTTCAACGCGTCACTGGCGTGATGTTCCAGCGCCTCGATCTGGCCCTGTGTCATCAACGGAGCCAGTTGCAGCGACAGGCAGGCCGCGCTCATCATCTCGTTGACGGCAGTGGTCAGAGTCATCGGCAGGCCCATGCCACCATATTCGGGATCGGCGCTCATTCCGATCCAGCCGCCTTCAGCAATGGCTTTCCAACCGTCGCCGTATCCGGGCGACGTGCGCAGCACACCGTTTTCCAGTCGGGCCGGTTCCAGGTCGCCAGGTCTCTGAAGCGGCGCCATGATATCTTCACACAATTTGCCAGCTTCGGTCAGGATGGCGCTGACGACATCTTCACTGGCTTCCGAGAATTTCTCGGTCGCAGCGATCTGGTCGAAACCGATGGCATTGCGGAACAGAAATTCATAATCGGAGATTGGCGCGCGGTACGGCATGTCTTCCCTCGGAGTTGTTTGATTCGGTTTACGCTGACGGGGTTGGAATTTCCACCTTCAGTCTTTATGCATCTGGGATTGAACGATTACGTAGCCTTACCCATGTTACACGCAATCAAAACGCGGCGTCACCGCCCATGAGTCCTAACGGCACTCGGGAATTTAGCGCGGACTCCCGCGGAATCGCGCAGGCTGCGGACCTGCTGCGACAGGGTCTTTTGGTCGCCTTTCCGACCGAAACAGTTTACGGGCTGGGCGGAGATGCACGCAACGGTGAAGCCGTGGCTGGCATCTATGCAGCAAAAGGACGCCCCAGTTTCAACCCGCTGATCGCGCATGTCGCTTCGGTCGAAGCCGCCCAACGATTTGTCGAGTGGTCCGATCAGGCCGACAAGTTGGCGCGGGCGTTCTGGCCTGGTCCACTGACACTGGTTCTGCCCTTGCGCGCGGGTCATGGCGTATCTTCGCTGGTCACCGCCGGATTGGACACTCTGGCTGTGCGCGTTCCGGCACATCCGTCGGCGCGTGCATTGCTAAGTGCATTTGACGGACCGGTCGCTGCGCCCTCGGCCAATCCCTCGGGCCAGATCAGCCCCACCACGGCCGAGCACGTGCGGGCCGGACTGGGCGGTCGCATAGCTGCCATTCTAGACGATGGACCCTGCGGGGTTGGGGTGGAGTCCACGATCGTCGGGCTGGCGGGTGACCCCGCCCTTCTGCGCCCCGGAGGTGTGGCGCTAGAGCAAATCGAAGCCGTACTGAAAACGCGACTGCACTTTCATAAGCCCGGCGATACCCTGACAGCACCGGGACAGTTGCAGTCGCACTATGCACCCGACGCGCCGGTAAGGTTGAACGCAGGCGAAACGCAAGGCGATGAGGTTTTGTTGGGGTTCGGACAGGTTGACTGCGATCTGAACCTGTCGCCGGACGGTGACCTGACCGAAGCTGCCGCCAATCTTTTTGCCGCCCTGCACAACCTGAATGACACTGGCCGACCCATCGCGGTGTCACCCATCCCGGATCATGGGCTAGGGGCCGCAATCAACGATCGTCTGCGCCGCGCCGCCGCGCCACGCGATAGCTGATCAGGCGCGCCCGGCGCTGGCCGACAGGGTCAGGGGGTCCACACCCAACGTGGCAAGCGCGGCCTCCCATTTCTCGTCGTCGGGAATGTCGAAAACCAGCTTGGATGACGCCTCGGCCGTGAGCCAGCCGTTTTTTGCGATCTCATCCTCAAGCTGCCCCGGACCCCAGCCGGAATAGCCCAGCGCCAATGTCGAGTTCAGCGGTCCCGTCCCCGAGGCCAGGTCTTCAAGCACGTCCAAAGTGGCCGTCATGCTGAAATCGTCCGAAATCTTCATTGAATGCAGGTTGGCGTCATAGTCCGAACTGTGCAGCACAAACCCTCTGGACATTTCCACGGGGCCGCCAAAGTGAACCAGCCGCTCGCCGACAATCGGAATCTGGCAGGCGATATTGAGCTGTTCGAGCAAGGTTTTGATCCGCAGGTCCGAAGACTTGTTCACGATCAGCCCCATCGCCCCGTCGTCACCATGACTGCATATATAGACCACTGAATGATCGAAGCGCGGGTCTCCCATGCCAGGCATCGCAATCAACAGTTTTCCGGTCAGGTCCATAAAACGACATCTCTTGCTGAATACCCCTCAACAATGGCCCCGGGGGGCCGGTATTGGCAAGGGATCAACGAAGATTTCCGCAGATTTCATTCAAGTGACCGGAACGTGACTTGGAATCGGACCCGACACGGCGCATGTTGTGGGTATGATCGCAAAGGTGACATTTTCGACGCTCGCATTGACCTTGAGCCTTGGTTTACCCGGCCCTGTAACAGCACAGGTGAAGGGGGACGTGGCACAACTGGACATTCTGGACGGTGGCCGCACGGCAAAGGGCAATTACCTTGGGGCGCTGCGCGTGACCTTGAAAGACGGGTGGAAAACCTACTGGCGCGCACCAGGAGACGCGGGGATTCCGCCTCAGTTCAACTGGAACGGTTCGGACAATGTAGGGGGCGTGTCGATCACTTGGCCCGCGCCCCATGTGTTCGACCAGAACGGCCTGCAGTCCATCGGGTACGAGGATCAACTGGTCCTTCCGGTTGAGATAACCCCAAAGAACCCTTCGCGTCCCGTGCGATTAAGTGGAACGATGGATTTGGGCGTTTGCAAAGATGTCTGCATCCCCGAGCAACTGGATTTCGATCATACCTTGAACGCGAACGCGGGTCGCAATCCCGCGATTGCCGCCGCGCTCGCCCAGCGCCCTTTCTCGGCGAAAGAAGCGCGTGTTTCGCGCACCAGTTGCCACCTGACACCCACGCCTGATGGTATGCAGATCGAGGCTCGCGTTACCATGCCCTCGGCCGGAGGGCGTGAGGTCGCCGTTATCGAACCCGGTAATCCGGCGTTGTGGGCCTCGCCCCCCGAAACAGTACGGCAGGGCGATACGCTGGTCGCCACCTCCGAGGTGATCAGCGAATCCGGCGGTCCTTTCGCGCTGGATCGATCCGAAATACGGATCACCGTCTTGGGTGCGAGTCATGCCGTTGACATTCAAGGGTGCAGCGCAGGCTGACCAGAATGACGCAAACTCCGAAAATCGGCGCACTGGCCGTTGTTGTCCACAATCAAAATGTGCTTCTGGTCCAGCGCAGCAAGCAACCTGATGCGGGGCTTTGGGGTTTTCCCGGTGGTCATGTGGAATGGGGTGAAACCGTACTGCAGGCCGCACAACGAGAGCTATTCGAGGAAACCTCGGTCATTGCCGCGCCCCTGCGCTATCTGGACAATCTGGACCTGCTGCGCCGGGACAGCCAAGGCGCTGTGCTGTCACATTACCTTCTGGTCGGCGTTGCCTGCGAATACCGCTCGGGGCAACCCAATGCGGGGGACGACGCATTGGATGCGCGCTGGTTTCCGCTGGATCAAATTCGCAGCGGCGATCTGCCGATGAGCAACCGGGTCAGTGACCTTCTGGAAACTGCGCTGGCTCAACTTTAGGCCATTTGCCTTTTGAAACGGATGTAAAACAGGCTGGACAGTGCGACCGACAGCACGAGTATCAGCAGTGCTCCGGCAAGGAAAAGTCCGAGCCCCATCCGCAATACCGCCAACCCGTCCTCGCCAGCATAAAACCCGGACAGCGGCCCGACCGGTGCGCCCAGAAGTGCAGGCCAGACCATCGTCACCCCGAACCACAGCAAAAGGACCAGCCCCGTTGCGAAAATTGCCCCTTGAACAACGCGATCCGGTGCCCGCAACGCCCGCCGCATGGCCGTCATGGGGCGGGAAAGATCGTTTAGGATGGCCAGCAATGCAGGGACCAGCAGCAGAACCAGCAACATCCCAAAGGCAAGCCCGTAGACCAATGTAATCACTGTCGGCTTGAGAAACTGCGCCTGTTGGGACCCCTCGTACAACAGAGGGGTCAGTCCCAGAACGGTCGTCAGTGTCGTCAGCATGACCGGACGCAAACGGTCCGCTGTACCCTCGATGATCGACGGAACAAGTCCGCGGTCCTTCTGATAGGCATCAATCGTCGTCACCAGAACGATAGAGTCGTTGATAATGATCCCAGTCATCCCCAGCAGGCCCACCACGGTAAACATGCTAAGCGGTACATCCCAAATGTAGTGCCCCCAGATCGTGCCCACCAAACCAAAGGGTATGATTGCCATGACAACCAGCGGCCGTGTCCAACTGGCAAAAACCCAGGCCAGCACCAGATAGATTCCGGTCAGGCACAAGATCAGACCTGTCCGCGCCTCGGTCAGGAACTCATCCTCCTGCTCGCTAAGGCCCGCCATTGTCCATTCGACCTGCCGTTCGGCGGCAATATTGGGCAAAATCTCCTCGCTCAGCGCACGGGCAATTTCCGCGGCTCGGGCCGGGTCGTCTTCGGAAATGTCACCATTCACGGACACCACCCGCAGACCGTTTTCCCGCCGAACAGTCGAAAAGCCCGATTTGCGCTGAACCGAAACGATGTCGGCCAGCGGCACATATATCCCGTCCGGGGTGCGCATCAGGGTCCGCTCAAGGAAATCCGCCGTCAATTCGCCTTCGGGCAGTTCCACACGAATCTCGGCGCTGCGCGGACCGTCGGGGAAGGTGGCGGCCTCAATCCCGTTCAGGCGATCCCGAAGCACGCGACCCAGCGTTTCGATCCGGAAGCCCAGCGCCTGACCCTGCGCCGTGAGATCCAGAATGAATTCCTCTTTGTCGTAGGCCAGATTGTCTTCCAGTGCCGAAACCTCGGAGTATTTCGACAACTCGACCTGCAAGTCCTCGGACGCGGCCTTGAGCGTGTTCACGTCCGCACCATAAAACTGCACGTCAATGGCGTCGCTGCCCGGCCCGGATCGCCAGCCCCGGAAGCTGAGCACTTCAACCTTGGGGTGGAGCGGAGCAAATTCCTGAAGCTCGCCTACGAACTCAAAACTGGAATACGGACGAAGATCGGCATCGATCAGTTCGATGGAAATACCGCCGAGCAAGTCGGAGTCCTTGCCGTCAGCTGCCGACAGTCCAAACCCCGCCGAGCCACCGACTTCGGCCAGCACATAATCGATCGGGTTCCGCCCGTGCCGTTCCTCGTAGATCTGACCCAATTCTTCGGTTGCACGTTGCAACTGATGCATCATGGCCAGTGTATCCACGCGCGTGGCCCCTTCGACCATAATGAAGTTGCCCGTGACCGAACCTCGCTCGGGCGCGTTGAAGAACCTCCAGTTCACGTCGCCGCGGATGAAAAGCGCGATCTGGCTGGCCAGAAAGACCAGCATCACCGCGACAACTACATAGCGCGCCCAGATCGCCCAGGCGATCAGCGGGCGGAACAGATGGTCCCGCACCCAGCGAAACCCGCGATTTACTACGCGGTTGGGCAGATCATACCAATGTTCCTTGGCCGAATGTGCAATGGCATGCGCCATGTGATTGGGCAGGATCAGAAAACACTCGATCAACGAGGCGATCAGAACCGCAATGACAGTGAAGGGGATGTCGCGGATCAACTCTCCGAACCGGCCCCCTATCGCGGTCAGCCCGAAGAAAGCAATCACGGTTGTCAGGGTCGCCGCAAAGACCGGCATAGCCATGCGCCGCGCCGCGCGTTCGGCGGCCACAACGGGGGCTTCTCCCAATCGACGCGCGCGAAAGTCTGCGTGCTCACCCACGACAATCGCGTCGTCCACAACGATGCCCAGCGTGATGATCAGGCCGAACAGGGATACCATGTTGATCGACAGCCCGCCGATATACATGAAGGCGATGGCCGCCGACATGGCCACCGGAATACCCGCCGCGACCCAAAACGCGATGCGGGCATTCAGAAACAGGAACAGCAGGCAAACAACCAGCCCCAGACCCACGAGGCCGTTATCAATCAGAATATCCAATCGATTGGTGATCGCCTGTGCGCGAGTCCGTATCAGCTCGACCGTCACACCTTCGGGCAGGCTGGCCTGCATCTCGGCCACGACATCCTCAACCGTGCGCTGGATTTCTATCGCATCGCCCAGGTTCGAGCGATCGACACGCACGGACATGGCCGGATTCTCACCAACAAAATAGCTTCGGTTGCGGTTCACGCCTTCGACCCGGATCAGAGCCACATCTCCGATCAACAGCTTGGAACCGTCGGCAAAGTTGCGCAGAGGAATACCCTCGATTTCCTCTGGCGTCCGCTTTTCTGTTCCCGTCCGAATACGCGCATTGGCCCCGGTCACATCTCCAGCGGGGTTGGCTGTCACCTCTGCAGAAATGGCGGCGGCAATTTCCGACAAGGTAATATCATTGGCGATAAGCTGAGCGGTCGGCACTTCGACCACCACCCGAGGAGCCGCCAGTCCCCGGATTGTCGTGCGGGTGACGCCCACGGCAAACAGACGGTTGATCAATTCGTCGGTAAACTTGGCCAAATTGTCCGGCGCAACCGGACCGGTGACCACCACGTCGGTCACGCGATCCCTCCAGGCGCCTCGGCGGATTGTGGGTTCTTCGGAGTCTTCGGGCAGGTTGCTGACACCATCGACCGCGGTTCTGACCTCCTCGACCGCGCGGGACATGTCCCAGTTCGGCTCAAACTCCAAGCGGATGCTCGCGCGCCCCTCGCGTGAAGTCGCCTCGGTGCTGGCAACGCCTTCGACGGCCAGAAGCGCTGGTTCCAGAACCTGCACGATGCCATTGTCAACGTCCTCGGGGCCAGCACCTTCCCATTCGACATTGACGTCGACCCGTTCCAGGATCACGTCTGGAAAGAACTGCGCCCGCATGTTCGGAATGGCTGCGGCCCCAAGAACGAGCATGACAAGCAACAGAAGGTTGGCCACCGTTCTGTGTCGCGTGAAATAGCTGAGAATGCCGCCCGCCGCGCTGGGAATCTCGCGCATCATCGGGCCTATCCCCCTGCCCGGTTTTCAAGCCGCCGCACCAGCGACGCCGGGACTGTGGCCTCGCGCAACTGCCCCAGCACTCGGTCCTTTACATCCTTTGGCATACGGTCGCTGGCCTCGACCTGCGCCATGAGCTGGGCGCGCTTTTCCTCGGTCAGCTCGACCATTTCGGCCGTGGCGCCGGCGTTGGCCTCTACCCGCAAGGGCCGCACCCGGACACCTGCCCCCAACAAGGGCGTTCTGCCGACCACGACCTCGCGACCTTCCAGACCCTCACCGCGCAGCAGGACCTCATCCCCCTGACGGCGAATAAGCTGCACAGGCAGCGCCTCAAGCCGATCCCCTTCGCCCAGCACCAAGACCGTGCCGACCGCATCCAGAACCGACGAGGGCAGACGCACCACGTTGTCCAACGGCTGTTCCTCGACAGTGACCGTCACGAAATCTCCGGGCTTAAACCCGGATGCATCGTCCAGACGGGCGTAGATCAACCGCCCGGTTTGCCCTTCACCGGCCGACCCGCTGTCGCGGCTGATGCGTCCTTGCGCCATCAGGTCGGTGCCCGTGACCTCAAGCGATACAGTAACCGGCGCGTTGATCAACGCGCCCTGCGCGTCCAGCAGGCGCACATATTGCGCGGTTGAAACGCGGAACGCCACCTCCAACGCATTCGGATCGACCAGTTCGGCCAGCTTTTCATTGGCGGACACCAAGCGCCCTTCGACCAGTGTCACATCCGTCAGCGTGCCGCCAAACCGCGCCCTTACGGTCATGTCATCCAGATCGCGTTCAGCGGCCTCCAACGCGATGCGCGCGCGCGCCAGCAGAGTGCTCGCCTGATCCACACGCGATTCCGCCTGAGCCAGCGCTATCCGTCGCGCCAACACCGACTGCTGGGCGGAAGCCTCGGCCAGTTCAGCCTCTTCCACGGCCGCCGGGGTTCCGACGCCCCGGCTTTGCAGGTCTTTCTGGCGCTGCAAGGCACGACCGCGCAGACCCGCCTGCGCCTCGGCCGAATTCAGTTCATCCTGCGCCAGCAGCAAAGACCGCTCGGCATCGCGTTCCTCGAACTGGGCGTCCAGAAGATCGGATTTTGCCCGATCCAGTGCAGATTGCGCATCGGCGGGGTCAAGTTCGACCAGCACTTCACCTTGTGTCACCACGCCGCCGTCCTCGAAATCTTCGGACAGCGAAATCACACGCCCACCCAAAGCAGCACGCAGTTCCAGCCGTCTGCGGCTTTGCACTTCGCCGAAAGCTTCCAGATAAGGGGTGACGGTCGATAGCTCGGCTGGCTGGACGGACACGGCAAACACACGCTCACGCGCCTGCGGAGGCTCATCGTCGCGCGTCAGCACATCCTGAACAGCGCCCGAGATCATCTGCACGGCCACAAATAGCAGGGCCAGCGTCACAGACGCCAGGAACACACCGACAAGGCTCTGCCTCAGAAATCGCATTCACTTTTCCCCGGTTGCATCAGGCTGCTATCTGCAAAAGGTAGCCGGGCCGTCAAAATTGCCAAGCTACAAAGTCCGTTTAAACGCTTGAACGTGCGAACAGTTTACTTCCGTCGCAGATGTTCGTCCAATCTGGGCATTATTTCCACGAAATTGCAGGGCCGGTGCCGGTAATCGAACTGTTTTTCCAAAATCCCGTCCCACGCATCCTTGCACGCGCCGGGGCTGCCGGGCAGCGCAAACAGGTAGGTTCCTCCGGCCACACCGCCCGTTGCCCGAGACTGCACCGCCGAAGTGCCGATTTTCTCCATCGACAGAATGGTGAATACAGTGCCAAACGCGTCGATCTCTTTCTCATAAACGTCGCGATGCGCCTCGACTGTTACATCGCGCCCGGTCAGTCCGGTGCCGCCGGTCGAGATCACGACGTCGATTTCCGGGTCCGCGACCCAGCTCCGCAACTGCGCAGAAATCTCGAGACGCTCATCCCGGATGATCTTGCGATCCGCGACTGTATGGCCAGCCCGTTCGATCCTGTCGACAAGTGTCTGGCCCGAGCGATCTTCGTCCAGCGCGCGCGTGTCCGATACGGTCAAAACGGCGATCCGGACAGGGATGAATTCCAAGGTTTCGTCAATACGCGACATCCGGCGTCAGGCCCTTTCCATGATGGCAAGTCGAAGGGCAAGGGCCGTGAAAATCCCGCCCGTCACCCATCCCATGATACGAGAGGCACGCGGGTTCGAGATCAGCACCCGCCCCGCGCCGCCTGCAAAAATTCCAACCATCCCGTTCACGACGAAACCGCCCAGCGCGATGATCACGCCCAAGATCAGGAATTGCGGCAGGATCGGTCCGATGGCCGGATTCACGAATTGCGGGATAAACGCCAGCACGAACAGAATGACTTTGGGATTGGTCAGGTTCACGACCAGCCCGTCCCGAAACGCGTATCGCGTTGGTTTGGCTGGTTTGTCGTCTGGGACCGCACCGTACCGGATCGCGCCCCAGGCCAGATACATCAGATAGGCCACGCCCATCCAGCGGATCACGTCGAACAGCCACGGCAGGGTGGACACGGCAGCACCCAGGCCAAGCCCTGCCAGCAACACGTGAACCATCAGCCCTGCCGACACCCCGGCACTGGCTATCAATGCAGGTTTCGCACCTGACCGCAGCCCCTGTCCGAAACAAAACATCATGTCGGCCCCCGGCGTGAAATTCAGCGCCATGGCCGCCGGGATAAACGCCAGCAACGTCACCGTTTCGATCATGTGATCACCTCGAACCAGTTCACTTTGGGGCCGAGATTGGCAATCTGCGTGCGCCCGATGGTGCCGCGATAGCCCCAACTGTCATGGATATGACCGTGCAGAGAGTATTGCGGCTGCAATCGCTCGATCGCGTCGCGCACGGCCACCGACCCCACCGCATCGCCCATTGACGTCGTATCGCCATACCCTTTGGGCGGGGAATGAGTGATCAGGATATCAGCGGCGTCGCAACGCTCCAGCAACTCGGCGGCTTCGGATTCCGACAGGTCACAGGACCATTCTCCGAACGGCGTGACAGGAACACCGTATCCAAGGCCGAACAGACGCAGGCCATCCACAGTCATCCCCGATCCGTGCAGAACATGGACACCCTCGGGTGCGGCATCCATCAACTCTCCGGCGCTTTCGGCGTTTCCGGGGGTCAGGACAAGCGGGGCGGAGATCTCCGACAGCATCGCCATCGCTTCATCCAGACCCTGTCGCATATTGCAATAATCACCGGCACCGATCACCAGATCAGCCTCGGCGCTGGCCGCGGCAATCTCGGCCGCGCGGTTGCGCGCCATATGCAGGTCCGAGAACGCGAGAATACGCATCACGTGCCCTCCAGCCAGGCTTTCAACTCCAGCAAATCCGCCCATGCCTGCCGTTTCAACGGCGGCTGACGCATCAGGTCTTCGGGTTTCAGCATGGGAATCACCGGCAGGTCAAACCCCTGATCCCACTTGCCGCGCAGCCGATTGATCCCACGCTTGCCCAGCACCGCCTGACAACTGATATTGCCCATGACCACCAGAACGTCCGGCTTGGCCAGCGCCACGTGGCGTTCCAGAAACGGCTGCATCATACCGATTTCCTGCGGGTTCGGGTCGCGGTTCTGGGGCGGGCGCCAAGGCAGAACGTTGGTGATATAGACGTTTTCCGAACGGTCCAGATCTATCGCGGCCAGCATCCGGTCCAGCAACTGGCCCGCTCGCCCCACGAAAGGCTTGCCCGCGCGGTCTTCTTCGCGACCCGGCGCTTCTCCGACGATCATCACCCGCGCACCCGGTGTGCCATCCGCAAAGACCAATTGGCGCGCCCCGCGCTTCAGATCACAATGCTCGAACGCCTCCATCGTGCTGCGCAACTGATCCAACGACCCTGCGCTGGCGGCGACGGCCTTGGCAACGGCAACCGGGTCCACCTGTTTCGGTTTTTCGGGCGCGGTTTGCGCCGCTTTGGGCTTTTTGGCCTTGGGCGCAGTGTCCGGCAACGCATAGCGATCCACCGGAGCATCCCCGATCGCATCTGTTGCGCCCAGTTCAATCTGCCATTCCAGCAGAGCCCGCGCCGTGTGATAGTCCAAAGCCGATTCCATAGCTCTCAATCTAACCACCTTTTGACCGAGGGAAAGCGAATAGCACTTGATCGGATGGCCCGTCCCGCCCAGCATTGCCCCATTCATGTTGGTCCTATTACGATTCCTTGCCATTGCGATGTTGCTGATCCCTCTCGGCGACCCGGGTTTTGCACAGCTTCAAAACCGGGGCGGTTTATATGACAGGAACTCTTTTCCGAACCGGGGCGGTATCTATGAGCGGAACAATCAATGCCCCGGAGGGCAGTTCAAATGCGGTGCCCGCTGCTGTTCCGGCGGCCAAAGATGCAGCTTCGACGGCCACTGCATTCCTCTGGGTGGCACCTATTGCGGCGGTGGCCGAACATGCGGCCCGTTCGAGCGATGCGTTGCAGGCGGCAGATGCGCGCCAAGAGGCATAAACAAGTGCCGGGCGCGCCTTGATTGTCCCGGCGGCAGCTTTTGCAACGCCCGGGGTGAGTGCGAGACGATCACACCCGACATTCAGCCCCTCCCCTCGCTAAAATGCAGCGACGGGCGCACCTGCGATTCAGGATCGGCCTGCCTGCCCGGTGGGGGATGCTCGCGCCCCGGCTGGTTTTTCTGCGAGAAAACCGGGTCGCAGTGCCGTCCCGGGTTCAAGTGTTCCAGAAATCAGGGCTGCGTCCCGGTCAAGGCCGTGGACTGCGGCTATGGCAAATGGTGCAAACCCGGTGAACAGTGCCTGCCCGACGGCGGGTGCGAGAAACTGCCCGAAGGGTCCGATCCTTAGGTTGCCTTGCCTCGCGCAGCTACTTATAAGCGGCTCGATTGTCAGACAGGAGCCCGCCCATGCGTTTCGCCCATCGTCACCTTCTTGGCATCGAGCATCTGTCGCAATCCGATATTACCGCCATTCTTGATCTGGCTGAAAAATACGTCGATCTGAATCGCCAGTCGGCCAAACATTCCGACGTGCTGTCGGGACTGACACAGATCAACATGTTCTTTGAAAACTCGACCCGCACGCAGGCCAGCTTTGAAATCGCGGGCAAGCGGCTGGGCGCGGATGTGATGAACATGGCGATGCAGGCCAGCTCGATCAAAAAGGGCGAAACGCTGATCGACACGGCGATGACGCTGAACGCGATGCACCCCGATCTGCTGGTGGTGCGGCACCCGCATTCCGGCGCGGTCGATCTGCTGGCGCAAAAGGTGAATTGCGCGGTGTTGAACGCGGGCGATGGGCGGCACGAACACCCCACGCAGGCTCTGCTGGACGCGCTGACCATCCGCCGCGCCAAGGGCCGCCTGCACCGGCTGAACATCGCAATCTGCGGGGACGTCGCGCATTCGCGCGTGGCCCGGTCGAACCTGATCCTGTTGGGTAAGATGGAAAACCGCATCCGGCTGATCGGCCCGCCAACGCTGGTGCCCGGTCAATTCGCTGACTTCGGGGCTGAAATCTACGACGACATGAACGAAGGTCTGAAAGACGTCGACGTCGTCATGATGCTGCGCCTTCAGAAAGAGCGGATGGACGGCGGCTTTATCCCCTCGGAGCGCGAGTACTATCACCGCTATGGGCTGGACGCCGCGAAACTGGCGCAGGCTAAGCCGGACGCCATCGTCATGCATCCCGGTCCGATGAACCGTGGGGTCGAGATCGACGGTACGCTGGCCGACGACATCAACCGCTCGGTCATTCAGGAACAGGTCGAGATGGGCGTCGCCGTCCGCATGGCCGCGATGGAGCTGCTGGCCCGCAACCAGCGCGAGGCCGCATGAACGATCTGACCGTTGCCCCCCATGAACACGGCGTGATCCGCCTGTTCACGCTGGACATGCGCCCGGAGGAGGCGAAGTTCCTGCGCGAGCCGGGCGCTGCCGATCAGGTTCTGGGCGTCAATGGGCTGGACCCCGAACAAATCGACATTTTCCCGGTCGCCGACCTCGAAGACCTCGGGCTTTATGGCTATCTCAACGAAGGATGCGGGGTATCGCAAGATCAGTTGAACCGCACGGTTCTTGAGGCGGTTGACGGCTGGGTCATGGCCGTTCGTAGCGCAGCGTTCGGTGGAAACGCCGCCGAACTGAAACCCGACCCAAGGCTGCACCTCATCGGGCTGTTCACGGAAGAAGCAACAAATTGGACCGGTGGTGCCCTTGCATCCGAAAGCGCCAAGCCGTTCTCGGCCCCGCAGTCAGCCGCAGCCAATGACACGCCGCGCCGTGTCGGGTCTGCTGTCTTGGCGCTTGTGATCCTGTTTTTGATCGGGGGTGTTCTTTGGCTGATCCTGTGACCTTCACCGCCGACAAAAGCGCCTATATCCGCACCAATACGTGGCTGGCCGCCTTTGCCATGGCGGGTGCGATGGTCGTGCTCTGGCTGGTCGGGAATCCTTACATCTGGACCGGAGCGCCAGCGGGCCTTGCCGCGGTTGGTGTCCGCGCATGGTATCTGGCCTCGGAAGAACTGACCAACACGTGGGAGATGTCCGAGACCGCCCTGACAGGTCCCGGCCCACGCAACGTACCGCTGAACCAGATCGAGGCGGTCAATATCATGGGCAGCTTTGTCCAGATCGTCACCAAGGGCGGCGACAAGCACCTGATCAAGTATCAGGCCAACCCCGCTGCCACCAAAGCCGCAATCGAAAGGGCCATGGCATGAGCAACCTGATCTTCACCAACGCCCGCCTGATCGACACCGAGGCCGGGACGGACTCGCTCGGCTGGCTGCACGTCACTGATGGCCGGATCGTCGCACGCGGCGAAGGTGTGGCCCCGTCCACCGACGCGCAGGTGATCGACTGCGGTGGGCAGTGTCTGGCCCCCGGCATCGTCGATATCGGCGTCAAGGTTTGCGAACCGGGCGAGCGGCACAAGGAAAGCTATAAATCCGCAGGTCTGGCCGCCGCTGCGGGGGGCGTGACCACAATCGTCACGCGGCCTGACACTCTGCCTGCCGTTGACACACCCGAAACGCTGGAATTCGCCACCCGCCGCGCACAGGCGGATGCTCCGGTCAACGTCCTGCCGATGGCGGCCCTGACCAAAGGGCGCGAAGGGCGCGAGATGACCGAGATCGGCTTTCTGCAAGACGCAGGTGCCGTGGCTTTTACCGATTGCGACCACGTGATCGCCAATACCAAGGTGTTTTCGCGCGCGCTGACCTATGCGAAATCCTGCGGCGCGCTGGTGATTGCGCATCCGCAGGAACCGGGCCTCAGCGCCGGGGCTGCCGTCACCAGCGGCAAGTTCGCCGCCCTGCGCGGCTTGCCCGCCGTTTCACCTATGGCCGAGCGGATGGGGCTGGACCGCGACATCGCCCTGCTTGAGATGACCGGGGCCGCCTATCACGCCGACCAGATCACCACCGCCCGCGCGCTGCCTGCATTGGAACGGGCCAAGCGCAACGGGCTGGACATCACCGCAGGCACCTCGATCCACCACCTGACGCTGAACGAACTGGATGTGGCCGACTATCGCACCTTCTTCAAGGTCAAACCGCCGCTACGCTCCGAAGACGACCGGCAGGCCGTGATCGACGCCGTGCGGACCGGGCTGATTGACACGATCAGTTCTATGCACACGCCGCAAGACGAAGAAAGCAAACGCCTGCCGTTTGAAGAAGCCGCATCTGGCGCGGTGGCGCTGGAAACCCTGCTGCCTGCTGCGCTGCGCCTGTATCATGCCGAACAACTGGACCTGCCGACTCTGTTTCAGGCCATGGCGCTGAACCCCGCCAAACGGCTGGGGTTGGACTCTGGCCGTCTGGCCGAAGGCGCACCTGCCGATCTGGTGCTGTTCGACCCGGATGTGCCTTTTGTACTGGACCGGTTCAGCCTGCGATCAAAGTCACAGAACACACCGTTTGACGGCCAGCGGATGCAGGGTAAGGTCACCGCAACCTACGTCGCGGGACAAGAAGTATACCGGAGACCCTGATGCCGCCAATTGACAGTTCGATGACACAGTTGCTGCTGTGGGCCGTGCTTGGGTACCTGATGGGGTCCATCCCGTTCGGGATGATCATCGCCAAGGTCATGGGCCTGGGCAACCTGCGCAATATCGGGTCCGGGAATATTGGCGCGACCAATGTGCTGCGCACCGGTAACAAATCAGCCGCAGCCCTGACGCTGATCTTCGACGCTGCCAAGGGCGCGGTTGCAGTCCTGATCGCAAGAGCAATGGCCGGAGAGGACGCAGCTCAGGTCGCGGCGCTGGCGGCCTTTCTGGGGCACTGCTTCCCGGTATGGCTGGGGTTCAAGGGCGGCAAGGGTGTCGCCACCTTTCTTGGGATTTGGCTGGCGCTGGACTGGCGCGTCGGTGTGGCGTGCTGCCTGACATGGTTGGTAGCGGCCGCGATCTGGCGGATTTCGTCGCTGGGCGCGCTTGTGGCGGCGGCGCTTTCAACCGTTTGGGTCATGGTCCTGACGGATACTACGACGTTTGTTCTTGGGATGGTCCTGACCTTGCTGGTCTACTGGCGGCACAGCGCAAATGTCGCGCGTATCCGTGCCGGAACAGAACCCAAAATCGGACAATCTTGACCGCCCCGGGCGCGTTTCTATCCGCCTTTTTCGCCATTCCAATCGGAACGTCGACCGGATGGAGCGGCGGTCGCCGCTATATCGTCAGCCGATCAGAACTGGCGGGAGGCAAATCTCATAAGCTGGTCGCGCAGGAATTGGGCGGCCGGGATTATGTCAGCCTGAACCTATACCTGACTTCAAACAGAAAATCATTGCTGCGCCCGTGCGAAATGCCCGTGCAAAAAGTGGTCGATTTCGTAACCGCTTTTGAACCGGAACCTGCGCAAAATTGAACAGCTCATCTTCACCCGAGCACAATCACGATTGATTGTTTTGAACGTGATGCGGCGGCTGCCCACTTCGGGGTCGTGACGGCCAATTCCCGACCGCACTGAACAAAATCCCATGAGTTGCCCAGGCACAATTTCAGTGCCTTCAGGTGGCTTAGTTCACGAAAGGTGAAGACAATGAACAAGATCAAATCTCTCATCGGCGGCGCTGCCCTGTCCATCGCAATCGCAAGCTCGGCTTTGGCTGCCGGTGTCGAGCTGAACGCAAGCTCGACCGGTTTGGCGCTGCAAGGGTATGACCCGGTTGCCTACTTCACTGTTGGCGAAGCCACCAAAGGTGACTACCGCATCACCGCGCTGCACAACGAAGCTCTGTATCGTTTCGCATCGGAAGAAAACAAGGTTGCCTTTGAAGAAAACCCCGAAGCGTATCTGCCCGCATATGGCGGCTACTGTGCCTTCGGCACCGCAATGGGCTTCAAGTTTGACGGTGACCCGAACTACTGGAAAATCGTTGACAACAAGCTGTACCTGAACCTGTCGGCTGACATTCAGGAACGCTGGGAAGGCGACATTCCGGGCTTTAACGAGCGTGCAGACGCGAACTGGAAAGACATTGCAAGCAAAACTCCGGCGGAACTGCAAGCGCAGTAATCCGACCCTGATAAAAATGACCGGCGGCAGGAATGCCGCCGGTTTTCTTTTGACAACCGATTGCCGCTTACAATTCCAGCACCGTACTGCCAGTGGTCTGGCGGGCTTCAAGCGCGCGGTGGGCGTCCGCCACTTGCTCTAACGGGAAACGCTGATCTATGTGGATCTTGACTTCGTTGCCCTCGACCTTGCCGAACAATCGCCGTGCCATGGCCTGGCAAACGGCGTGATCGGCAATATGGGTGAACAGCGTCGGCCGCGTGATCTTGAGCGAGCCTTTCTTGGCCAAAATTCCAATATCCATCAGCGGCACTGGCCCCGACGCATTGCCAAACGATATCATCATCCCCAGCGGCTTGAGGCAATCCAATGAGCCATTGAACGTGTCCGCGCCGATCGAGTCCATAACAGCGTCAACACCTTTGCCGTCCGTGATTTCGGCAACCCGCTCGGCAAAGTTTTCAGTGCGGTAATTGATGCAATGACTAGCGCCATTGAATTGGGCGAGGCTGCATTTCTCATCCGTTCCGGCGGTGCCGATCAGCTTGATACCCTCGGACTTGGCCCATTGACAGGCGATCAGCCCCACACCGCCCGCGGCTGCGTGAAACAACACTGTATCGCCACGCTTTAGAGGCGTTGTGCGATGGAACAGGTATTCGACCGTCATACCCTTCAGCATCATCGCCGCCGCTGCGTCGAACGAAATTCCATCAGGCAAGGGACAAACCTGCGCTGCTGGCATCACGCGGGCCTCACAATAGGCTCCTGCAGGGGCAGCGGCATAGGCGGCACGCTGCCCAAGTTCCAGATGCGTCACACCCTCGCCAACCGCTTCGATCACGCCTGCGGCCTCCATCCCGAGGGCGTGTGGCAGGTCCATCGGGTACAGGCCCGTTCGCTGGTAGACGTCAATAAAATTCAGCCCGCAAGCGTGATGGCGAATACGAACCTCTCCGGGTCCGGGATCACCAAGGGGGCGGTCTTCTATCTTTAGAACCTCGGGGCCGCCGTGTTCATGAATGACGACGGTTCGTGCCGTTTGATGCATTCTGACCTCCTGTTACCTACCGCCAAGCTAACACGCCTGCGACACAGAACAATCGGCACAATAACGCGAGCGCACGCCAAAACGGGAAAAATTGTGTTATACTGGTGCCTAAGCGTTGCCGGCTGGTCCGGCCAAGGGCAACCGACGCCGGATCCACTCTGCTGCGCAGATACGCAAAAGCGAGGGGATGACGATGGCTAAGACAATAGGAAATCCGATAAGTTGGGCCGCCCGAAACATCGGCGCGACCGGGGACCACATTGCTGAGAGTGTGACACGTATCGGCAGCGCGGATACGCGGCATTTGCCGACGGTGCAAACTCTGACTCTGCAAGACCTCCGGGTCTGCCTGCGCGCTGGGTATCAGGACTTTCTGGAAACCCGCGCAGACGCGATTTTTATCGTGCTGATCTATCCCATTGCCGGGTTGCTGATGTTTGGATTCGGCCTGAATCGAAACATGGTGCCTCTGCTTGCGCCGCTGATCGCGGGTTTCGCATTGATTGGTCCAGTGGCCGCAGTGGGACTGTACGAGATCAGCCGCAAGCGCGAACAGGGGAGCGATGTTCATTGGCTGGACGCGTTCGGCGTGTTCAGATCGCCGTCCTTCGGGGCGATACTGGCATTGGGGTTTTATCTTGTGGCGCTGCTGCTGGTTTGGCTCATGGTCGCGCAGAGCATCTATGTTCAGACCCTTGGTCCTGACCTGCCCACGTCACTGGGCGCGTTCGTGACACAAGTGTTCACCACCAAAGCAGGCTGGACGATGATCCTGTTCGGCAATGCCGTCGGGTTCCTGTTTGCGCTGATTGCCCTGGCGATCAGTGTTGTCAGCTTTCCGTTGCTATTGGACCGGAAAGTCGGTGTTCCGGTTGCCGTCGTCACCTCGGTCCGGGTTCTTCGGCATAACCCCGGCGTTATTCTGACATGGGGCTTCATCGTCGCTGCGATGTTGGTTCTTGGCGCAATTCCGATGTTGCTGGGCCTGATCGTCGTCATACCTGTGCTGGGTCACGCCACTTGGCACCTGTATCGCCGCGCGGTGGCCTGAGCGAACCGCGCGGGACCGTGCATGCACCACCGCGTTAACCCGCGACGTTCAGAACAATCTTACCGATGTGGCCCGAGCTTTCCATTCGCGCATGGGCCGCCGCTGCATCGGCCAGATCAAATTCGCTGTCCATAACGGGGGCAACCTTCCCTGCCTCAAGCAGAGGCCAGACCGCTTCGCGCAGGTCCTGCGCTATATTCGCCTTGGCAAGATCACTCTGCGGGCGCAACGTGCTGCCGGTGAGTGTCAGGCGTTTGACCATCATCAAAGCAAAATTCAACTGCACCATCGGCCCCTGCAGAAAGGCGATCTGAACCAGCCGCCCATCCTCGGCCAATGCCTTCACATTTCGAGGGATATAGTCGCCGCCCACCATGTCGAGGATCAGATTGGCACCCCCCTCGGCCCGCAGCGCAGCAACAAAATCTTCGTCCCGATAGTTGATCGCTTTTTCAGCACCCAGCCTGACACATGCCTCGCACTTTTCCTCGGACCCGGCAGTGGCGAAAACGCGGGCACCAAAAGCGTTCGCCAGCTGAATCGCCGTGGTTCCGATACCGCTGGAACCACCATGGACGAGGAACCGCTCACCCGCTTTCAGACCGCCGCGCGTAAAGACGTTTGACCAGACCGTAAAAAAGGTTTCGGGCAGGCAGGCAGCCTCTTTCAAGCCCATGCCTGCCGGAACGGGCAAGCAGTGCGCAGCAGGAGTGGCAACGTATTCGGCATAACCTCCACCGGGCAGCAATGCGCAGACCTGATCGCCGACCGAAAGGCTATCGACCCCAGCGCCCAGGGCAACGACTTCGCCGGATGCCTCAAGCCCCGGCAGGTCACTTGCACCCGGGGGTGGATCATAAGCGCCCGCCCGTTGCAGCGCATCAGGCCGGTTCACCCCCGCATAGGCCACTTTCAGGACAAGCTGACCGGCCTGTGCCTCGGGCATAGGGCGTTGGGTCAGTTGCAGAACATCCGGACCGCCGGGCTTGGTGATTTCAACGGCGCGCATCATCTGGGTCATGGGCAAATCTCCTTTGCCCAATGCCTAGCAGCCAATTCCTCAAAGGCCCAGACGCTTACTTGCGCGGGTTCAGCATTCCCGGCAGATCCGACCTCATCTTCATCGGAGCTTTCACCTGCCCCGCCAGCCAGTTCGGAACTGCAAGAAACGGCTTGAACAGAGGGTTCCCGTTCACCTGCGCCTTGACCTTTTCAAACTGCATGACGTTGTCGATGCGGCGGTCCAGAAATTCCCATGTTTTCTGATGGTCCGGCGAATCATCCCCCAGCCAGAACAGCACGGTCGAGGAATAGACCCCAGACAGCGTTGCCCGCTTGGTGTACCAGTTCACGTCGTCAGACGTATCGCCCAGCGTGTCCCAGATCAGATCGCAGGTCTGCCACAACGCTTTCGCCCCATCCGCCGCGTGCATCGGCAGCGAAAACAGCGTCATCCCGCGACGCACCAGCTCTTTGTCATCAACCGCCTGAAGACGGAACCGAACAGCGGCTGCAATACGATCCCGGAACTTCAGATCGCTCAAATCCTCGGTTTTCAGGCGTTCCACCATCGCGGCGTCCCCCCGCGCGTGAAAAGCCAGCGCCAGATCGACCGCACCACGCGGACAGATGGCGCGGGCCAGTGCGTCGTCCATATCGCAGTCGGCTATCGCCATGCGGAAGCTGGTTTCAGACCAGCCGTCAAAGGGCACATGGCCCAACATCGCATCCAAAAGCTTTTCTTTGGCGTCTTCGTAAGTCGTGGACATCGCGGTTCTCCGGGTTCTTGCACCAGTACTAGACAAGTTAGGGGCGCTTTGCTATACGGCCACTTCCTGCAATTTCCTTGCAACTCTATCTAGAAAGGTGGTGACAACCACATGCAGGTTAGTGTTCGCGACAATAACGTCGATCAGGCGCTTCGTGCCCTGAAGAAAAAGCTGCAGCGCGAAGGCGTGTTCCGTGAAATGAAGCTCAAGCAACATTTCGAGAAACCGTCCGAGAAGAAAGCGCGCGAGAAAGCTGAAGCGATCCGCCGTGCCCGTAAACTGGCACGCAAGAAAGCCCAGCGCGAAGGTTTGCTCTAAGCACCTGACGCTCGTCCAGCTTTGGATGACACTATTTGACGACCCCCGAGGCCCCGCCCGGGGGTTTGTCGTTTCAGGGCCAAAGAAAAACGCCCCCGAACATCAGGGGCGTTGGGATCAGTAGATTTTCGGAACGTGCAGCTCGTCAGGCAGAACGCGGCGTTCATATTCCGGGTTGTATTCGCGATCCGGCAGATTGACCTTTTCCTGCGGCACGTCCGTATAGGGAATCTTGGTCAGCAGATGTTCGATGCAGTTCAGACGCTCGCGCTTTTTGTCGTTGCCTTCGACAATATACCAAGGTGCCTCGGGAATATTGGTGCGGAACAACATATCCTCTTTGGCCTTGGTGTAGGCTTCCCACCGGATGCGGGATTCCAGGTCCATCGGAGACAGCTTCCACTGCTTCATCGGATCGTGGATACGCATGAGGAATCGCAACTGCTGCTCCTCGTCGGTGATCGAGAACCAGTATTTCAGCAAGATAATCCCCGAGCGCACCAGCATCCGTTCAAATTCGGGAACGTCCTGAAAGAACTGTCCAACCTGATCCTCGCTGGCAAATCCCATGACCCGCTCAACGCCCGCGCGGTTGTACCATGACCGGTCGAACAAAACGATCTCACCGGCAGCGGGCAGATGGGGAACGTAACGCTGGAAATACCATTGGCTTTGTTCCCTGCGGCTGGGCGCAGGCAACGCGACAACGCGGGCAACGCGCGGGTTCAGGCGCTGTGTGATCCGTTTGATCACGCCTCCTTTACCGGCACTGTCGCGACCTTCAAACAGGATGCAAACCTTGGCCCCGGTATGCTGAACCCAATCCTGAACCTTGATCAGTTCAGCCTGCAGGCGCAGCAGGTTGCGGAAGTAAACCTTGCGATCAAGCATCTCTGGGTGCTGATCCTTGTAGATCTTCCGGATCTCCATCGACAACATGGGTTCGCTGAACTCAATCTCGAAATCTTCGTCCAACGTGTCTTCCAACTCGGCTTCCAGCCAGTCTTTGGGGGCATCGTTGTGTTCGTAAGCCAAGGTCTGTTCCTTATCGTCTATCAGGTTCAAATATTATCCGGCGCATGTAACCGCCTGATGTCATCAGAAGAATTGATGAGGGTCCTTTTTCTAAGACTAACCGCCCGCAACCGCAAGGTCACTGCGACACGAGAAAACACCCCGCCACGGCACAGAGCGATTTCACCGGCAGCAGCATCCAGCGGCAGAAATGCCTCATGGTCAACGTGTTGAATCATCTTCACCGCTCGCCTTCTTGTCTTTGCGCAGTTTCTGACGGCATCAATGCGCGTGTCAAAAATCCGAGAATGCAGTGGCGCACTTTATTTCCCTTTTGCCGATTATCTGGCCGTGGTTCATCCTGATTGCAGCACAGATTGGCGCTGCGTCAGGACAATGGTCTTTGGCCAGGGCGCTACTGGCCGTTTTCGGCACGGCGGCATTGGTGCTTGGGCTTGTGACTCCCTTGGCGTTTTGCGTAGCAATCGCGGGGATCGGCGGTGCGGCGCTCCTACGCCACCTATCCGGACCGGCGGTCTGTCTTGGACATATCGCAGTGGTCCTTTGGGCCGTGGCCCTGGGCGCGCACCTGATACCGGGGTTCCACAATCTTCTGATTCTGGATCAGGTTCACGCCGGACCGGAAAGCACAGAGTTCAGCATGCACCTGAATCTGGACAAACCCCTGGTGCTTTTCGCGGTGCTTCTTGCGTGGCCCAGGATGAACGACGGATTGAGCCAAATCCGCGGACTGCCTTTGGCCTTCGGTCTTCTGCTGTTGCCTCTTTTGTTCGTGATTGGCCTGTTCGCCGGGGCCGTCAAACCAGAGTTCGGCCTCCCTCATTGGTGGTTCAGCTTTGCGCTGTTCAACCTGTTCCTGACCTGCCTGACAGAAGAGGCGTTTTTTCGCGGCTATTTACAGTCCTTGATCACATCCAAAGCAGGTGCCGCGCTTGGTGTCGCCGCCGCAAGCCTGCTGTTTGGGTTGGTTCACTTTCCGGGTGGGCTGGCGCTGGTTGCGTTCGCCTCGATCCTTGGGGCAGCTTGCGGGCTTGGGTATTATGCGACCGGTCGGCTCTGGGTGCCCACCCTGATGCACTTCGCATTCAACGCGGCGCATCTGGCCTTCTTTACCTATCCCGCTCCGGCTTGAGCTAGACTGGCAAAGCCGTGGTCTTGAATACAGTCCGCAGCGCGAACGAGCTTTGCATCTGCGCCACTCCCGGCAGACGCGACAGGTATTGGCGGTGGATACGGGCAAAATCCTCGGTGTTTTCGGCCACGACCTTCAGAATATAGTCCGCTGTTCCCGCCATGAGATGGCATTCGAGAACATCCGGTATCCGCGCAACGGCCTTTTCAAAAGCATCCAGAACCTCTTCGGCCTGACCTTGCAGCGTGATCTCGACAAAAACTGTCGTTGGAACCTTCATCTTTCGCGCATCCAAAAGCGCGACATAGTCACGTATGTATCCATCAGCTTCCAGCCTCTGCACGCGCCTATGACAGGCCGAGGGTGAAAGATTTACCTGTTCGGACAGTTCGGCATTGGACATCCTGCCGTTTTTCTGCAAGGCGGCCAGAATCTTTCGATCAGTCGTGTCGAGGCTCATTAGCGCAATCCTTTTGCAGATTTATGGCATCTTACCGAAGATTTTCCCGAAGAAAAGCCGAAGTGCAGGCAGAGTTTCACAGAAATTGCACCCAATTTCGCACATAATTTAGGCAGTTTATGAACGGAGAGGCCAAATGAAAATCGGTTGCCCCAAGGAAATCAAGCCGCAAGAGTTCCGCGTCGGCATGACACCCAACGCCGCGCAAGAAGCCGTTGCCAGAGGTCATGAGGTGCTTATCGAAACCGGAGCGGGCCACGGCTCGGGGTTTGAAAACGCAGACTACATTGCGGCCGGAGCAACGATCGTCGAAACAGCGGCCGAAGTTTTTGCCACAGCAGACATGATCGTCAAAGTGAAAGAACCGCAGGCAGTCGAGCGCAAAATGCTGCGCGAAGGTCAGTTGCTGTTTACCTACCTGCACCTTGCCCCCGATCCGGATCAGACTCACGACCTGCTTGCTTCGGGATGTACGGCCATTGCCTACGAAACCGTGACCGACTCCAACGGCGGGCTGCCTCTGCTGGCACCGATGTCCGAGGTCGCGGGTCGCCTTGCGCCTCAAGTCGGTTCCTGGACCCTCCAAAAGGCCAATGGGGGGCGCGGTGTGCTGATGGGCGGCGTTCCCGGTGTTGGGCCTGCGAAAGTTGTCGTCATTGGCGGTGGTGTCGTGGGGACTCACGCCGCTCAGATCGCCGCGGGCATGGGCGCGGATGTCACCGTGCTGGACCGCTCTCTGCCGCGTTTGCGTTACCTCGACGATGTGTTCGGGAACAGGTTCAAGAACCAGTACTCGACGGCTGGCGCCACGGCTGAACTCATTCAAACCGCTGACATGGTGATCGGTGCGGTGCTGATCCCCGGGGCCGCTGCGCCAAAACTGGTAACGCGCGAGCAGCTATCCACGATGAAACCCGGCGCGGTTTTGGTAGATGTCGCCATTGACCAGGGCGGATGTTTCGAGACCTCAAAAGCCACAACCCACGCCGAGCCGATCTACGAGGTCGATGGCATCATGCACTACTGCGTGGCCAACATGCCCGGCGCGGTTGCACGGACTTCGACGATCGCTTTGGGGAACGCGACGATGCCCTTCCTTCTGGCACTGGCCGACAAGGGCTGGAAACAGGCATGTCAGGATGACCCGCACCTGCTGGCCGGGCTGAATGTCCATGCTGGTCAACTGACCTACTACGCGGTCGGCAAGGCGCTGGGAATCGACGTCGTATCGCCAAATGTGGTGATCAAGTCCTGAACCCTCCCGCCCCTGAAAGCGCCCTCTGCCGAGGGCGTTTGCAGCGTTGGGCCAAGCGCTGCGCCGTTGGCGCAGCGCGGTCGGGTTGGTAGAACCGGTCTTTAAAACGCATCAACGCCGCGCCGAAGGCGCGGCGCCGGGCCCAACCGGAGGAGGGCATTTCAATGCCCGACCGACGGGCGGGAGCACTTACGCCTGTTTGTGGATCTCCACGGAATGCGGATACGGAATCGAGACACCCTTGGCATCGAACGCTTCCTTGATCGCTTTGGTCAACTCGAACTTTACGTCCCAGTAGTCGGCATTTGCACACCACAACCGTGCCGTCAAATCGACCGAGCTATCGCCCAGATTGGTCACGCGCACCCAAGGCTCGGGATCACTGAGAATACGGCTGTCCGCCTGCGCGACACTCAGGATGATCTTCATCGCCTCATCCGCGCTGTCGCCATAGTCGATCCCAAACACCAAATCGACGCGCCGGGTATCATGCGCCGAATAGTTCGAGATAATCGACCCCCAGGACTGACCATTGGGGACGATGATCTGCACGTTGTCAGGCGTCACAAGCTCGGTCGTGAACAGGTTCAGGTCTTTCACGGTCCCAGACGTCCCGCCAATGTCAACATACTGACCCAGCTTGTAGGGGCGGAACACCACCAGCATCACCCCGGCAGCAAGATCGCTCAGCGTTCCCTGAAGCGCCAAACCGATGGCAAGCGATGCTGCACCCAGAATAGCGACGATACTTGTCGCCTGAATGCCGAAAATGCCCAGCACGGCGACCAGAACCATGGCCAATATCGCCCATTTCACTAGGCTGGCGACAAAATTCCCAAGCGTCTGATCTATGTTCGGCGTTGCATTGATCCGGCGGCGGACCATACCGCTGATCGCTCCGGCCACGATCCAACCAAGGATCAGGACAATCAGTGCTTTCACAGCGTTCACGATTAGGGGGGCAAACGCACCCACCTGAGTCACGACCTCATCCACGCGCTTCTCCTTTCCGAGTTACTTCTGACCCGCAACCGCAGTGCGGGATTGCAGAAGTCTGAGCGATAACTGGGCTTCGGTCTAGGTGTGAGATGCAACCCTTTTCCCCGTTGTTCCAGAATACACAGCCGCTGACCGGACATGCACACCCTCACCACTGGAAGGATCGCCTGACCGTGCTTACCTGTTCCAAACCGTCTGAAAGGAACCAACCATGCTGGATACCACCTCGCACCCGATTACAGCCCGCTGGCCTGCCAGCAGCCCCGAAAAGATCCAACTTTATTCCTACCCGACGCCCAACGGTGTCAAAGCCTCGATCATGCTGGAAGAGACGGGCCTGCCCTATGAGCCGCATCTGGTCACGCTGGCCGACAAGGACGTCAAAAGCCCCGAGTTCCTTTCGCTGAACCCCAACAACAAGATCCCCGCGATCATCGACCCCAATGGTCCGGACGGGGAACCGCTGGCGCTTTTTGAAAGCGGTGCGATTCTGCTGTATCTGGCCGAAAAAAGCGGCAAGCTGCTGGGATCAACACCGGCCGACAAACATCGTGTCACCCAGTGGCTGATGTTTCAGATGGGCGGTCTGGGGCCGATGTTCGGACAGTTGGGCTATTTCCACAAATTCGCCGGGAAAGAGATCGAAGACCCCCGCCCCCGCGAACGGTACATCGCCGAAGCGAAGCGGTTGCTGAACGTCCTGAACACTCAGCTCAACGGTCAGGACTGGATCGCCGGAGAGTACTCGATCGCCGATATTGCCATCGTTCCATGGCTGCGCGGTCTGGACTATTACGGCGTCAAGGAAATCGTGGGGTGGGACGATTTCGCGAACCTTCAACCCTATGTCGATCGGTTCCTTGCACGACCCGCCGTACAGCGCGGCCTGCGTATTCCGGCGACAGAGTAAACCGGGTGGGGTGAGGCCGCGCCTCACCCCGCACCCTCAACCGGGAAGTTTGCCCGTCAAAACGTATCGCAGCACGTCAACAACTTGCGCGGGCTGCTCGGCGACGGCCAGCGCAGCGGCGTCCACCTCTTTCAGGGCGTGCTGGTGATCGGGTCCATGCAACACGATCAGGGACTTGCCCAGAGCCGCCGCATAGCCTGCGTCGAACGCTGCGTTCCACTGTTTGTATTTCTCGCCAAACCGCACGACGACAACGTCAGCATCGGCGATCCCTTTGCGGGTACGAATGGCGTTTACCATCGCGCCCTTATGGTCGTGCCAGTATTTGTTCGGCTCGGCGCCCAGAATGGCCACTCCGCAATCGTCGCTGGAATCGTGATCCGTCACGGGGCTGTTGAACGTAATATCCAACCCTTGTGCGCCTTCGATGATCTGCTCACGCCAGTCGGTGTGAATCTCTCCGGACAGGTAAACGCTCAGGCTCATGGAACTCTCCTTGCTGGTTGGCGCGCCCGAAGGCGCGCCTCGAATCTCGATTGCAAACAGGCTTAGCCGCGCAGCGTCCCGCCGGTCGCCTTGGTGACCTTGGCGATAATCTTCTGGGCGGCCGCCTCGATATCTTCTTCCTTGAGCGTCTTGTCTGTCGGCTGAAGGCGAACGGTGATCGCGAGGGATTTCTTGCCCTCTCCGACGCTGCCACCGATGAATTCGTCAAAGACGCGGACATCTTCGATCAGCGCCTTGTCCGCACCTGCGGCCGCATTGACCAAGGTCAGCGCCTCGACGGTTTCGTCCACGACAAAGGCAAAATCCCGCTCGACCGCTTGCAGGTCACGCAGTTCCAGCGCGGCTCGGGTCGCGCCCGACTTGCGGGGCAGAGGCACCTCGTCCGGCCAGATGGTAAAGGCCATCGCCGGGCCTTTGATATCCATCGACTGCAGGATACGCGGGTGCAGTTCACCAAACACGCCCAGCACCTTTTTCGGACCCAGACAGATTTTACCGTGACGGCCCGGATGCCACCACGCATCACCGTCGCGCAGAACCTGAACCTTGGCGGGCGCACCAATGGCCGCAAGCACAGCCTCGGCATCGGCTTTGACGTCGAACAGATCGACAGGGCGCGATGCACCGTGCACATCCTTTGGTCCGTCGCGACCAACCAGCAAGCCGGAAATCTGCGTTTTCTGATCGCCCGGCTCGCCATCATGGAAGACAGGGCCAACCTCAAACAGAGCCACATCCGCATATCCACGCGCCTGATTGCGCGCCGCAGCCTGCAGCAGACCGGGCAGAAGATCGGGGCGCATATGGCTCATTTCCGAGGAGATCGGGTTCTCCAACTGGGTCGCCTCATCACCGCCACCGAACAGCGCGGCCGACGCCTGATCAATGAACGTGTAGGACACGCACTCCGTATACCCCAAGGCCGCGCAGGTACGACGCGCCAAGGATTGACGGCGCTGCGTTGGCGTCATCACCGGTTTCGGGATACCGTCCGTGATACGCGGCAGCGGTTTGCCCTTCAGCTTGGTCAGGGACGCGATCCGCGCGACCTCTTCCACCAGATCGGCCTCACCCATGATATCGGGGCGCCAACTGGGGACATGGGCCATCTCACCTTCCAGCCGGAAACCAAGGCGGGTCAGGGTCTGGCGCTGCTCGCTTTCGGGAATATCCATCCCGACCAGCGACTGCACCCGCGCCGCATCCAGCTTGTAGGCCCGCGCGTGGTTCGGTGCTTTGCCGGCTTCGACAACCGACGAGACCTCGCCCCCGCAAATATCCAGAATCATCTGCGTTGCCTGCTCCAGCCCTTCGCGGGTGTAGTCCGGGTCAACGCCACGCTCGAACCGATACCGCGCGTCCGAGTTGATCTTGAGCGCACGACCGGTCAGCGCGATCTGCACATGATCCCAAAACGCGCTTTCGAGGAAGACATTCACGGTCTCCTCGGTGCAACCAGTTTCCTCGCCACCCATGATACCGGCGATGGATTCGGGGCCGTTGTCGTCCGAAATCACCATCATGCCGGGTTGCAGCGTGTATTCCTTTTCGTCCAGCGCCACCAGCGTTTCACCACCTTTGGCACGATGAACGCGCAGGTTGCCTTGCACCTTGTCAGCGTCAAACACATGCAGCGGGCGGTTCTGGTCAAAGGTCATATAGTTGGTGATATCCACCAGAGCCGAAATGGGCCGCAGACCAATCGCCTTCAACTGATCCTGCAACCACTGCGGGCTTGGGCCGTTCTTGACTCCTCGGATCACCCGGCCGGTGAAATGCGGTGCACCGTCCAGCGTGTCTTCGTCAATCGTCACCTTGATCGGGCTTTCAAAGTCGCCGGGTACAGGCGCGTAGTCACGCCGCTTTAGCGTCCCTACACCCCGCGCGGCCAGATCGCGCGCGATCCCTGCCACGCCCAGCGCATCGGGACGGTTCGGCGTGATCGCAATCTCGATCATCGGATCAACCTTGGACGGCTCATTCTCGGCCAGCCAGTCCACGAACTTGTCACCGACCTCGCCCGAGGGCAGCTCGATTATGCCGTCATGTTCTTCCGACAGCTCCAGCTCGCGCTCAGACGCCATCATGCCAAAGCTTTCGACGCCGCGGATCTTGCCGACGCTGATGGTGATATCCAGACCGGGGATATACATGCCCGGCTTGCAGACCACGACCGTGATGCCTTCGCGCGCGTTGGGGGCACCGCAGATGATCTGCAGATCGCCCTCATCGGTTTCTACCGTGCAGACGCGCAGCTTGTCGGCGTCGGGGTGTTTCTCAGCGTGCTTTACATGACCCAGCGTAAATCCCGCCAGCCGGTCCGCCGGGTTCACGATCTCTTCGACCTCAAGGCCAAGGTCGGTCAGCGCCTCGGCGATCTCATCAACCGACGCATCCGTATCGAGGTGGTCTTTCAGCCAGGACAGAGTGAATTTCATTGCAGCGGGCTTTCTTGGGCAAACATCCGTTTGGCACAGGCAATGGCAAAGATTGCGCCAAGGTGCAAGCGCTGCGCGTTACGGATAGGTGGGGGTGCGGCCCAAAAGCTCGTCCAATTGCCGGCCAAGCCAGCCATGCGGGATGAAATGGCCGCCCGGATGGGTATCCAGCACCACCTGCCCCTGCGCGCAATCGGTCCATTCCGTGCGGCTGAGCGTCAGGAACGGCTTCACGCTCCAATCCCCGCGCGGGGTCGCGCCGTTGCAATTGTACTTCTCGCGCCATAGCGCCACCGGATAGGTCGTGTCCCCATCGGGGCCGAGCGGGAAATCCATCACCGTATCGTCCAAGCCATGCACATGCCGCACCTCGCGCGGGGCTTCGGGGCAGGTTTCCGTCTGACGGATCGAGCCGGCAACAGCCAGCAGCGCCGCCATGTCATTGCCCGACTGACACACAAAGCGCCACGCCATCGCACCGCCATAGGAATACCCCGAGACATAGATGCGGTCCGGGTCGACCGGATAGCGATTGGCCACATCCTCCAGCACCCGATCGGCAAATGGGACATCCCCGGTATCCGCCGACCAGAAATTCCAGCCTTTGCCCAAGCCGTTCGGGGCCACCAGCAACACGCCACGCAGTTTCGTGGCCCCTGCTATCCGTTCATGGTTCACCACCACGGTGCCCTGCCGCGACCATCCGTGAAAATGCAGCAGTACCGGCAGAGGGCTTTCCCCGTCCCAACCATCCGGCTCCAGCACATGATACGAGCGGTCCCCGATCTCACAGGCGGTATCGCCGTGGCAATCGGATTTCCACGGCCCCATGGCGAGCGCTGGGGTTGCGGTCATCAAGAGGAAAAGCAGTCGATAGATCATAGGCCAGAGCCTAGTCACCTGACGCCGCCTGTCACGTCACAACCCTGTGGGAACCTGTAACACGCACTAACGCCAACTCTCGGATCAGGGCGCAAGCCGCGCTATCGCCAGACCGCGGGGTGGCGATAGCGCGGCGGCCTATCGGCCTCTGCTCCGCGCTTTTTGTCTCACTCATTCGTATCGCGCAAAACTTGGTACCTAATTTGCTAGACCAAAAAACTGCATAACAAAAACGGTCAGAACTGCTGCTACTATAGGGAAAACCACCGAAGTCATGGCCTTGTCCATCCATCTGCACAAGACACTAAGCACCTTAAAGTACCAAGTGTTTTTTCTATGAAACTCAAGCTGCTCGTGACCGAGTGGCAGCAATTCTAAGCTCATGGCAGTTTCGCCCATCGGCGATGCTTTGATAAATCCACGGCGCTCGATCTGCTGAATATGATAGCAGAAACTCTCCCACATTGCCGCAACTTCTTCTTTGTAGCGGCTTTCAAATCCAAATTGCGTTAGAAACTCAGGGAAGTCTGTGCCAAAACCTTCACCATCATCGTCTCTTTCGATCACCTCAAGAATCAATTTCTCTTGGGAAATCTGATATTTCACCGAGACAAACCACCATGCAGGTTCGGCATATCCAGCGCTGCAAACCCGTAGTGCCGCAGCCAGCGCAGGTCGCTATCGAAGAACGCCCGCAAATCCGGGATACCGTATTTCAGCATCGCCAGACGGTCGATGCCGATGCCGAACGCAAAGCCCTGATAGACTTCGGGGTCGATGCCACCGGCGGCGATCACCTTAGGGTGGACCATGCCGGAACCCAGAATCTCCATCCAGTCGTCGCCCTCACCGATCTTTAGCTGACCGTTGTCCCACGAGCAGCGGATATCGACCTCGGCCGATGGCTCGGTGAAGGGGAAGTGCGAGGCGCGGAAGCGCAGTTCGACATCGTCGACCTCGAAGAACGCCTTTACGAACTCCTCCAGAACCCATTTCAGGTTCGCCATCGAGATGTCCTTGTCGATGGCCAGCCCTTCGACCTGATGGAACATCGGCGTGTGGGTCTGATCATAATCGGCGCGGTAGACACCGCCCGGACAGATCACGCGGATCGGCGCGCCTTGCAGCTCCATTGAACGGATCTGTACCGGAGACGTGTGCGTCCGCAGCACATGCGGCGGGCGATCATCGCCCTCGGCGCGGTGCATGTAGAACGTGTCCATCTCGGCCCGTGCAGGGTGGTGGCCGGGAATGTTCAGCGCGTCGAAATTGTACCAGTCGTCTTCAATGCGCGGCCCCTCGGCCACCGAAAATCCCAGCTCGGCGAAGATCGCGGTCAGTTCCTCGGTCGCCTGACTGACCGGGTGGATCGAACCCTGACGGCGCGCGCGGGTCGGAAGGGTCACGTCCAGCCACTCGGTCCGCAGACGCTCATCCAGCGCGGCATCGGCCAAAGCCGCCTTTTTCGCGGACAGGGCCGAGTTGATCTCGTCCTTCAGAGCATTCAGCGCGGGACCTGCGACCTGACGTTCCTCGGGCGTCATTTTACCCAGCTCGCGCATCTTTAGCGCGACCTCGCCTTTTTTGCCCACGGCTGCGACGCGGATCGCCTCAAGCGCGTTCTCGTCGCCCGCATCGGCGATCTGCCCCAGATATTTTGCCTTAAGATCGTCCATGACGCTTCCTGAACCTGGCCCCTGACTGATGTTCTGGACCTGCTATCACAGCAGACCGCGAAAGCAAGAGGGGGACAGCCGCGCAATCAGGCAGAGCGCAACAATGCCACGGTTTTGCCCTGACGGATCGGCCGCGCGGCAACGCCATAGGCGTCAGGGCATCGGCGCAGATCAGGGAAAAGCGCAAAAAGTTCTTCCGCCGTTTCCGGCGCAAGCCCGTCCAGCCCTTCCTGGCCCGAAAAAAAGCTCTCGGACACCAAGCCTGCCGTTGTCACCAACTGATGGCGATCGAATAGCAGATGAACGTAGTGGACAATGTCGCACGGCGCTTGGGTCACAGTCTCGCCATTGACCAGCGATCTGGCTGGAACCAGAACCTCGTCTTCTCCGAACATCAGCTCTGCCTGCCAGCCGCAAATCAAAAGGCGATGCTGCGGTGACACCAGAACATCGACCTCTGCGCCCAGCGTTCCGGCGCTGATCCGGATCGGCGCAAACCGACCCTGCCCCGAAACAGTGCGGTGCCCGATCCAACGCACCTGTTGTCCACCATGATCGAATGTCGTCACCCAGTCGCCGGGTTTCAGGGTTTCGATCCGGCGCGGACCATCCGGAGAATCCAGCATCGTACCAGCCGTGAAACAGGCCACGCCGCTATCGCCGGGGTTCACGGCCTCATACACAAGCGTATCAGGGTCAGGCTGGTTGAACTGTATTGTCGTCGTGGTCCGGCTTGGCCCCACCAGCACCGGCAGGTTCACCGACGTTTCGCCCGCAGCCAATCCATCCTGCGCTACGATGTTCTGGGTGCCGCCACCAATATCTTAAAAATCGACAACCTCGCTCGTTGCGGTGTTGGTCAGCGCATAGGCTTCGTAGTTGTCTGGTCCACCTCCGTCGGGGTCCGTCAGAAGGATCGGAAAATCATCCGCCGAGATAACATAGACCCGTTCGTTGTTATCGGGGTCGATGGAGACCTGAATATTTGGATCATCCAGCGGAATCTCGATCCCGACCTGCCCATTGGCCTGATAAAAAGAGACCGTGAAATCCGCCGGGTCTTCACCAGGGCGAAGCGACACCTCCAGAAACTCGCTAGTACCAGAGGTTGCTGCGTAGGCGTTGGAGTAGTGCAGTTCGCTTATACGCGCCATCAATCGCTCTCGGAATACGGGACCTTGATTACATTATTCTTTGGCCTGTGACGGCTTTCAAGCCAAGACACCAATATCGGCAAACCATATCTTAAACTGCGGCTCACCGGTTAGTAGCTGTATTCCGGGAATATGCGCGTCAGATCGCCGTTCCAGTCGCCGTTGTAGTGATCCAGCAACTCATCGGCAGGAACCTTGCCCGTTTCGATGCTGTCCTTCAGGGCGTTCAGAAAGTGCGTCTCATCCGGGACCAACCCACCTGCGCCGGGCAAGGCGCGGGACTTCAGGCCGGACTCGGCGATCGCAACAACTTCGCGCGCAAGGTCATGCATATTGATGTTGCCGACCTGTGCCTGCAGACCGTCTTTGGCGGCCTCGACGCGCAGCGCTTCGCGCGTTTCCGCGTCCCAGCCTTTGACCAGATCCCACGCGGCATCCAGCGCGCCCTGATCATAGGTCAGCCCCACCCAGAAGGCGGGCAGCGCGCACAAGCGACGCCACGGGCCGCCATCCGCGCCGCGCATCTCCATGAACTTCTTGATCCGCGCTTCGGGGAAAGCAGTGGTTAGGTGGTCGGCCCAATCGGACAGGGTCGGCGTTTCGCCGGGCAACGCAGGCAGTTTGCCCTGCAGGAAATCCCGGAAGGACATGCCCAGCGCGTCGATATACTGCCCGTCGCGATAGACAAAATACATCGGCACATCGAGCGCATATTGCACATAACGCTCGAACCCGAAGCCGTCCTCAAACACAAACGGCAGCATGCCCGTCCGCGCATCGTCCAGATGCCGCCAGATATAGCTGCGCCAGCTTTTCTGGCCGTTCACTTTGCCCTCGAAGAACGGAGAATTGGCAAACAGCGCTGTCGCTACCGGCTGCAACGCCAGCGCCACGCGCAGTTTCTGCACCATGTCGGCCTCGGACCCAAAGTCGATATTGACCTGAACGGTACAGGTGCGCCGCATCATGGCGCGGCCCATTGTACCGACCTTCTCCATATAGTCGTTCATCAGGCGATAGCGGCCCTTGGGCATCAGCGGCATCTCGTCATGGGTCCAGATCGGAGCCGCGCCCAGACCGATGAAACCCACGCCAATCTCATCCGCGATGTCCTTCACCTCACGCAGGTGCGTGTTCACCTCATCGCAGGTTTCGTGGATCGTCTCGAGCGGAGCACCCGACAATTCCAGCGCCCCACCGGGTTCCAGACTGACATTCGCGCCGTCCTTTTCCAGACCGATCAGCTTGTCGCCTTCGCGCACCTCTCCCCAGCCGTGGCGGTCGCGCAGACCTTCCAGCACAGCCACGATCGAGCGTTTACCCTCGAACGGCAACGGCTTCAGCGTGTCCTTGCAATAACCGAACTTCTCATGCTCGGTCCCGATGCGCCAATCTGATTTGGGCTTGCAGCCCGATTCCAGATATTCGGCAAGTTGTTCGTGGCGTTCGATCGGCCCGCCGCCGGACTGGGGGATGGACATGAACCGCTCTCCGATCCTGATGTGTCTGTCTTTGGGTCAGTCGTGGGGGGAAATGCCGCCAGTGTCAATGCAGCCGCAGATGTGGAGGGCGCATCGGGTTACGCTCCCATATGACCACCGGATGCACACCACCGCTGTTCAGTTCCGCCAGCATTGCTTCGGTTTTAAGCCCCGGCAAAGCCGAGAAAACGTCGAACAACGCCTCGGCCCCTTCTGCATTCACAGGAATGTGAAGCGTTGGCTGACCCGGCTGATCCAGAACCCAATGCGCGGGGTTCGAGGTCGGGTCCAACGCCAGCCGTTCGATCTCACGTGCCGCAACGATGCCACCATCCAACGGGCCGAGATAGGTTATCTGCCCCTCGTCGATTGTGACAACGCCCGGCCCGCCCGCCCCGGTTCTGAACCGGGCGCGCTGAATTCCGACCACCGTCAACGCGGCGGCAACGATCACCAATACCCATCCCAGCCAGCCCAGCAGACCTCCGGGGCCACTGATCCAGCTAAGCCCAACCAATAGAACCACTCCGGCCGCCAACACCTCGCGCCAGCGCCACAGGGTCAGTTTGGCTTCGGGTCGGATGAAACTCATGCCGGGTCCTTTGGGTTTTTGAACAGGATCAGGGAATACTGACCTGCGGGTATAAATCCGATTGCGATATAAGCACGCGCGGCGGAATCGGAAGCCGCAAACAGAATAGCGCGGGTCACGCCTGCCGCCCGAGCCTCAAGCAAATGCAGCGCAACAGCCAGTTTCGCATAGCCACGTCCGCGCAAGCCAGGCGGGGTGTAGACACCGCCAATTTGAACCGCTTCGGGCAGTCGTGCGTTGAACCCCGTCATTCCCACAGGCTGACCGGAAACCAGCAAAGCCCGATGAGAATCGCGTTCGACATAGGCTGCAATGTCTTTCTTTGACTGGCTTCGCGCGCGGTCCGCGTCGAAATCCATCGCTTCGGTCAGGTAGCTCTGGCGCCAGCCTTCGGCAATTTCACGATCCAGATCGCCCAGCGGCACCAGCGCGGCGCCGGATGTATCAGGCACGACAATCTGGTTCAGATCCAGAGTGAAACCCGGTTCGTCACTGTTCAGCGTCGCGGGCCGGTCTTCCCACCCCGCCAAATGCATGAACCGACGGGCCTGCGTCGCTTCGGCCGCCAGACCGAATAACGCGCGGCCCCGGATCAACTGTATCGCTTCCGCAAGCTCGGCATCGCTGCAATCAGGGCATTGCGGCAGGACCATACCCTCGTTCGTGATGGCAAGAATGGCACGCGGTCCATCGCCCAATGTCCAGACATTCACCGCGCGCGGGTCACGCCCTCGCAAACCGAAATCTCGTAAATTGGCCAGAGGAAACATCGACGTCTGAATATGTTCCGACAGAAACCGGTCGATCTTTGGCACGTCCCCTTGCCGCGCCTGCTGCCACGTCACGTCCAATCCCCTAACGCCTGCTGCCACATGGTCAGGGCAGCAACCGCCGCCGTATCCGCCCGTAGGATGCGCGGGCCCAGACTGACCACATGCGCAAAAGGCAACCCTGACAGGCGCGCGCGTTCCCGGTCTGAAAACCCGCCCTCGGGTCCGATGAGGATGGCCCAGGGCTGATCCTTTTCGTTCGCAGCCAGACGCAGGGCCGATCCCACCTCGGCCTCATCACAGAACATCAACTGGCGACCGTCAGGCCATGCTTCCAGTACACGATCCAGACGCTGGAGGTCGCTGACTTCGGGCACGTAGGTGCCGCCGCATTGCTCGGCGGCTTCGACGGCGTGGGCCTGCAGGCGGTCCTGCCGGATGCGTTCGGAATTGGTGAATTCAGTCTGCACGGGCAGGATGCGCGCCGCCCCCATCTCAGCCGCTTTTTCAACGATGAAGTCGGTGCGCGCCTTTTTGATCGGAGCGAAAAGCAGCCACAGATCAGGCGGCAATTGCAGGGGCTTGGACTGTTCAACACAGCTTAGCACCCCGCCGCGCTTTCCGGCCTGCGCGACCTCGGCCAGCCACTCTCCGTCCTGACCGTTGAACAGCGCCACGTGGCCGCCCACGGCCAGACGCATGACGCCAAACAGATAATGTGCCTGCTCGCGCGTCAAATCAACGGATTGCCCCGGACCCAAAGGGTGCTCTACATACAATCTGATCTTTGCACTCATGAGACGTTACATATGCAAGGCAACGCGCCAACACCAGACGGTCAGGTCGCTGATGCGGTATCCGGCAACTGGGTCGATACATATGCGCCCGCATTCACCCGCCCCTATCTGCGCCTTTCACGCGCAGACCGGCCCATCGGCACGTGGCTTTTGCTGATTCCCTGTTGGTGGGGGCTGGCGCTGGCGATCCTGAGCGACGGAAATCCGCGCTGGGAAGACCTGTGGATCGCGGCCGGATGCGCCATCGGCGCGTTCCTTATGCGCGGGGCGGGCTGCACATGGAACGACATTACCGACCGCGAATTCGATGCTCAGGTCGAGCGCACCCGGTCGCGGCCGATCCCTTCGGGTCAGGTCAGTGTGCGGCAGGCAACGGTCTGGATGGCGCTGCAATGCCTTCTGGCGTTGATGATTCTGCTGACCTTCAACCAAGCCGCGATTGCGATGGGCGTGCTCTCTCTGCTGCCTGTGACAATCTACCCTTTCGCCAAGCGGTTCACTTGGTGGCCGCAGGTGTTTCTGGGCCTTGCGTTCAACTGGGGCATCCTTCTGGCTTGGGCCGCACATACCGGAACGGTCGGAGTACCCGCGATCACCCTGTATCTGGCAGGTATCGCATGGACGCTGTTCTATGACACGATCTATGCCCATCAGGACGCCGAAGATGATGAGCTGATCGGCATCAAATCCACCGCCCGGCTGTTCGGGGAAGATACGGCGAAGTGGCTGAAATACTTCCTTGTTGCGACAGTCTCGCTTATGGGCCTTGCGATCATCGACGCCGCAACAACGCAGGCTTCGATCCTGGCGCTGTTTGTGGCACTGGCCGGTCCCTGGGCGATGGGTTGGCACATGGCATGGCAGTTGCGTGGGTTGGATACCGAAGACAACGCGAAGCTGCTGCAGCTTTTCCGCGCCAATCGGGACACCGGCCTTATTCCGCTGATCTTTCTCTGCGTCGCGTTGCTGGTCTGATTGCACCTCGGCGCAGGCCTCTGTAAGAGTGGCGCTCAATCACCCGAGGAGTCGATTGCCCGCACATGCGCCTGCCTTATTTCATCGCCGCAGCCCTGATTTTCCTCGTGTCGGCCGGTTTGTCCCTGCTGGCGGCCAGTTTCGCAGTCACAAAGGTCGAAGAAGCGTCCGAATTCGCAGTTCGCAGGGCGCTCGACCTGAAAGGTCACGACTGGGCCGAGGTCGAATCCGACGGTTTGCGTGTCGTCCTGACCGGAACCGCAGTGGACGAGGCCACACGCTTTAACGCGCTGACCGCCGCCGGAACCGAGGTTGATACGTCGCGTGTCATTGATGAAATGCAGGTTGAAGCGACAGGCCAACTGGCGCCGCCGCGGTTCTCGGCGGAAATTCTGCGCAACGACAGCGGCATTTCGGTTATCGGCCTGATCCCGGCAAGCCAGGACCGCAACGCGCTGATGGCCAAGCTGCGCAAACTGGACGGCGGCAAAGTTTCTGACCTGATGGAAACAGCGGATTACCCCAAGCCAAAAGGCTGGGAGGAGGCGCTGGATTATGCCGTTGATGCCCTTTCCAAACTGCCCCGCGCCAAGATTTCGGCCAGCCCGGGTCTGGTCAAGATCACGGCGATTGCCGACAGCCAGCAGGAAAAGGAAAACCTTGAACAGAACCTGACCCGTGCGGCGCCGCCCAGCCTGCGGATTGGCCTGTCGATCTCGGCCCCAAGACCGGTGATCACCCCTTTCACCCTGCGCTACTTGATTGATGAAACCGGCGGCACGTTTGACGCGTGCTCGGCACAGGACGAAGACGCGCGCAACGCCATCGTGGCCGCTGCGCAGGGCGCGGGTCTTTCCGGCCCGTATTCCTGCACGATCGGGTTGGGTGTCCCGTCTCCGCGCTGGCCCGAGGCCGCATCACTCAGCATTCGCGCACTTGCAGATATCGGGCACGGGTCGGTGACGATTTCGGACGCCGACATCACGCTGGTCGCCGCAGAAGGCACTGACCCCGCGCTGTTCGACCGCGTCGTAGGAGAACTGGAAAACGCCCTACCTGATGTGTTCGCGCTCCATGCGGTGCTGCCGGAACCAAGCGAGGACGCGCCGACCGGCCCGCCTGAGTTTTCCGCCACCCGCAGCCCCGAGGGGCTGGTGCAGATGCGTGGACGCCTCGGTGACGACGCCGTGCGCGACATGGTCGACAGCTATGCAAAGGCTGCATTTGGGACGGAACAGGTTTACACCGCTGCACGGATTGCACCCGACTTGCCCGCAGACTGGCCAGTGCGCGTTCTGGTCGGACTCGAAGCCTTGTCCCATCTACACAACGGCGCGCTTACGGTAACGCCCGATGACTTGATTCTCAGCGGGATCAGCCAGGACCCGGACGCAAAAGCGCGTATCGCAGGTTTGCTGTCCGACAAGCTGGGCGACGCTCAGGAATACACACTGTCCATCACTTATCAGGCACCACCCGAGCCGGAAGACACTCTGCCGGACCCCGAGGAATGTGAGGACCGGATTGCAGAAGTGCAGGCGAAAACCAAGATCGCTTTCGAGCCGGGCTCGGCAACGGTTGCTTCGGACTCGCGCGATACAGTGAACCAGATCGCCAACATCCTGCGCGAATGTGGACCCATCCGGATGGAGATCCAGGGCCATACTGACAGTCAGGGCCGAGAAGAGATGAACCAGCAACTTAGCCAGGCGCGGGCGCAATCCATCCTGAACGAATTGCGCGGCCGCCGGATTCCAACCGGCAGCTACTCGGCCGTGGGCTATGGCGAAACCCAGCCCATCGCAGATAACGGCACCGAAGAAGGCCGCGAGGAAAACCGCCGGATCGAGTTCCGTCTGATCCGGCCCGAACCCGTCGCCAATTCCGAAACCGGGCTTGAAGCGATGGAAGCCACGACGGGCAACTCAGAAGACGCGCAGCCAGAGGCCGAAGAAACCGGCGCAGAGGAACAGTAAGTTGAACAGAATCGAATTCATCATCGCCACCGCCGTCATCCTGTTCGCGGCTTTCTGCATGGGCTGGTTCGCCAACTGGCTTGCCCACCGCCTGTCCCGTGTGCGTCAAAGCGATGTGGCTGATCTGGACCGCATGAGCCAGGAATTGCACGAAGCCGAAGAAACCCGCGATCAGGCGATCACCTACCTGCAACAGCGTGAGGCGGAACTGACCAATCAACTGACGCAAGCCGAGGCAGAGCTGTCCGCGGCGATGGACGGCCTGCGCGCGGCACGTCAGGAGGCCGAGGAATTGCGGGGACGGATCAACAACGCGGACTAAGCTACCACCGGGTCAGCGCGTCTTCATCTTCGTCCTTGGCGGCCACCCACTCGGCACCGGATGCGGTGATTTCCTTTTTCCAGAACGGCGCACGGGATTTCAGGTAGTCCATCAGGAATTCCGCTGCCTCGAACGCATCCTTGCGGTGCCGCGCAGCCGTCGCCACCATCATGATCCGATCACCCGGAGCCAGCCGCCCGTGGCGATGGATTACCAACACATCACCCAGTGACCAACGCTGCATTGCCTGTTCCGCAATTTCGGTCAGGGCACGTTCGGTCATGCCGGGATAGTGTTCGATCTCCATGACATCCAGATCGCCCGAGGCCAGATCACGCACAACACCGGTAAACGTCACAATCGCCCCGTTTGCAGCACCGCTGGCGGCAAAGGCGTTGGCTTCGGCCCCCAGATCGAACGCCTGTTCCTGAACCACGATACGCATGGATCAGCCGCCGGTCATGGGCGGGAAGAACGCGACTTCACGAACCCCGGCGAGCGGCGCGTCAAAGTCCGACAGCTCTTGATCAAGCGCAACGCGCAGCGCGGAAAGGTCAGCAAAGGCGGCGGCATAGCGATCTTCGCGCGCGCTGAGTTCGGCCACCAGATCGGATACAGTCGCGGCTTCGGTCTCGACCCGTTCTTTTGGCAGGCCGATACGTTCACGCACCCAGGCGAAATACAGAACGTCCATCGCTTAGCTCTCCTTCAGATGGGGCATGGCTTTACGTAGGTAGTCATAGCCAGTGATCAATGTCAGGGTCGCTGCGAGCCACAAGAGCCACAAACCGATCCGTCCCGACCAGAACATGCCCTCTTGATGCCAGCGGATATTGTTTACGTCATCAACCTGACCGGTCGGCACCTGATCAATGGTCGCGGGATCCATACCAAAGGTCGACATATCGAAATGGTGCTCGAATATCCCCTGAGAAAACAGAACGGCAATCGCCACCATTTGCGCGGTCGTTTTCCACTTGGCCAGCATGGTTACTTTCAGCGTCCCGGCCACGTCACCGAGGTATTCGCGCAGGCCCGAGACGAAAACCTCGCGGAACAGGATCACAGTCGCAGGCAGAACCAGCCACGGCGTCCAGTGCTCGGCCGAATAGCCCACAAGGATCATCAATGCGATCACGACCATCGCCTTGTCAGCGATCGGGTCCAGCATGGCACCCATCTTGGTTTCCTGTTTCCACGCCCGCGCCAGATACCCATCGAACCAATCGGTGATGGCGGCCGACAGAAACAGGATCAAGGCGAACCAATCGGCGAGAGGACGGGAAAAATAAAGAAACATTACGGCGAGACCGGGTGCTGCCAACAGGCGTAGCACGGTCAGGATATTGGGCAGGTTCCACTTCATGCCGCGACACTACATCGCCGCTTCAGGACATAAAAGACGGCCGGTCAAAAAACTCACCCTGCACAGGCGGTTGCCTGTCTAGGGAACGGGGCAAGAAACAGGGCGCGTCGGCCAGATATCTCTTGGCGCATCGCCGCATTGAGGTCAGATTGGCCGCCGGTTCCACCTGAACATATCGCAGGACATGAAAACTCACATTCAAACCAACCCAAGGTCCAACCTGATCGGCAGTGCCTGGATGATCGCGGCCATGGCGCTGTTTGCGCTGGAAGACGCGCTGCTCAAGAGTGCGTCTGCTGAGATCCCGATCTGGCAGGTACTGGCCCTTTTCGGAACCGGAGGAACATTGATCTTTGCGTCCGTGGCGCTGGTGCGCGGCACCCGGCTGTTTCAACCGGACGTGCTGTCGCGGCCGATGAAGATACGGGTTGTCTTTGAAATCTTCGGTCGGCTGTTCTATGTGCTGGCCATTGCATTGACGCCTCTATCCTCTGCCACGGTGATCCTGCAGGCCACACCACTGGTTGTCGTCGCGGGCGCTGCGCTGTTTTTTGGCGAGACTGTCGGCTGGCGGCGCTGGAGCGCCATTCTGATCGGGCTGGTCGGCGTCGTGATCATTATCCAGCCAACCGGAGACAGCTTTTCCCTTTTGTCGATCCTCGCGGTCTTGGGGATGCTGGGTTTCGCAGGGCGCGATCTGGCCAGCCGCGCAGCCCCGGCCACGCTGGGGACAGAAGTGCTGGGCTTTTACGGTTTCGTCTGCATCATAGTGGCCGGGCTTGCCTATCGGTTCTGGGAAGGCGCGCCGCTACAGCCCTTGACCCCGACCGTCAGCCTGCACATGGCCGGAGCGATCGTGATGGGCGTCATGGCCTATGCCGCGCTGATGAAGGCGATGCGCACCGGAGAGGTCTCGTCCGTCACCCCGTTTCGCTATTCGCGGCTGCTTTTCGGTATAGGATTGGGCGTCGCAATGTTCGGAGAGCGTCTGGATCAGGCCATGTGGATCGGCAGCGCCCTGATCGTTGCGTCGGGTCTTTACATTCTGTGGCGCGGACGGCGGACCTAACCCTTGTCGTGGAAAAAATCGTAGACCTTTTGCGCCAGCCCCGCCGAGATCCCATCCACCGCCTTTAGGTCGGCCAGATTGGCCCGACTTACGGCCTTGGCACTGCCGAAATGTGCCAGCAATGCCCGTTTGCGCGCGGCTCCGACGCCTGGGATTTCGTCCAGCGGGGTCGCGCCAACCGCTTTTGCCCGCTTCGCACGATGCGTCCCGATGGCAAACCTGTGCGCCTCGTCCCGCAGGCGCTGGACGAAATACAGAACCGGATCGTTGCGTTTCAACGCAAACGGGCGATGGCCAACGCGGTGGAATTCTTCCTTGCCGTGGTCACGGTCAACACCTTTGGCGACGCCGACCATCGGGATGTCTTCGACGCCGTGCTGAGCCATGATCTCATGCACCGCGCTGACCTGCCCTGCCCCGCCATCAATCAGCAGAAGGTCCGGCCACATACCTTTGTCGCGATCGGGGTCTTCTTTTTGCAGACGGGTGAAACGGCGGTTCAGAACCTCTTTCATCATACCGAAATCGTCACCGGGCGTCAGGTCATCGCCGCGGATGTTGAACTTGCGATAGGCGTTTTTCATGAACCCTTCTGGCCCCGCAACAATCATCCCGCCAACCGCGTTGGTACCCTGAATGTGCGAGTTGTCATAAACCTCGATCCGTTCAGGCGGTGCATCAAGGTCAAACGCTTCAGCCACGCCGCGCAACAGCTTGGCCTGCGTCGCGCTTTCTGACATGCGACGCGCCAGTGATTCCCGCGCGTTGCGCAAGGCACCAGCAACCAGTTCCTGTTTCTCTCCGCGCTGGGGAACAAGGATTTCAACCTTGCGACCGGCCTTCTCGGACAATGCGTCCTGCATCAGATCAGCGTTTTCGATTGCATCCGACAGGATCAACTGCCGGGGCGGTTCCTTGTTGTCGTAGAACTGGCCCAGAAACGCCTCCATCACCTCGGCGGGCGATACATCCGCCCCGACCCGAGGGTAGAAATCCTTGTTTCCCCAGTTCTGGTTGGCGCGGATAAAGAACACCTGCACACAAGCCTGACCGCTGTCCATATACAGACCGATCACATCCGCCTCGGTCACGCTGCGCGGGTTGATACCCTGAGACGTCTGCACTTGCGTCAATGCCCGGATGCGGTCACGCAGGCTGGCGGCGCGCTCGAACTCCATCGCCTCTGACGCGGCCATCATCTGGTCGGCCAACTCCTCCTGCACCTTGGTCGAGCGACCAGACAGGAACCGTTCCGCATCCTTGACGCTTTCGCGGTAATCGCTTTCCGAAATCAGTCCGACGCACGGCCCCGAACAGCGCTTGATCTGATACAACAAGCAAGGGCGCGTCCGGCTGTCGAACATGGAATCCGAGCAGTTGCGCAGCAAGAACGCCTTTTGCAACTGGTTCAGTGTCCGGTTCACCGCGCCCGCGCTGGCAAAAGGACCAAAATACGCGCCCTTTTCCTTCTTGGCCCCGCGGTGTTTTTTGATCTGTGGAAAGGCGTGATCTTTTGCCACCAGAATGTTCGGGAAACTTTTGTCGTCGCGCAGCAGCACGTTGTATTTGGGCTTGAGCTGCTTGATCAGGTTCTGCTCTAGCAGCAGCGCCTCGGTCTCGGTCCGGGTGGTCAGAAACATCATCGAGGCGGTCGCGGCGATCATCTTCTCGATCCGCCCCGAATGGCCGGGCCGCGTATAGTTCGATACCCGCGCCTTGAGGTTGCGCGCCTTGCCCACGTACAGAACCCGGCTGTCCGCATCCAGCATCCGGTAAACGCCCGGAGAATTGTCCAGCGTTTTCACGTAGCGCTGTATACATTCGTATCCGGTGCCCTGTCTTTCGAGGTTCGATTCGTTCTGGGTGGTCATGAGCCTGAAATATGATTCCCTGACCATGGCTGCAATCTTGTGCGTCTCAGATCAAGAGAAAACAAATCCACGGTTTCTGTGGATAACTATGAAGATAAGTTTCTGAGGATCTCGATTTTCCCTTAATTCATTAAGGATTCCTTGTTTTGCCCAAAAAATAGGCGATATATTAAGATGTTGTTTTCAAACGTTATTTTTTCAAGCGCGTGACAAGTGTATGAAAAAAAAGACAATTTTGTAACGCGTTGGTAACAGAAATGCGAGCGGTGCAAAACTTGCGTCAGAGATGCTTATTCCAGCCCCAAAACGTCCGGTGTTTGCCAAGCAAGATGCTGCCCGCCGTCCACGCATAATAGCTGTCCTGTCACGGCCGGCGCGTCCAGAAAATACCCCAGGGCCGCAGTGATATCCGGCGGGTTTGCGCCACGTTCCAGCACGGTATTGGCGCGTTGCGCCTTGAAATGATCTTCGCTTTGCCTGTGGCCCTGCATCGTCGGGCCGGGGCCGATGGCATTGACGCGGATTGCAGGGGTCAGCGCCTGCGCCGCCGTACGGGTCAGCGCCCACAGACCCATCTTGGCGATGGTATAAGACATGAACTCGGGCGTCAGCTTGCGGACGCGCATGTCGACCATGTTGACAATCAACCCGACCGCGACGGGTTCACCTGCGTCGTCGGTATCCGGCTCTAGACCCTGCTCTGCCATCGCCTGAGTCAGAACGAAGGGCGCGCGCAGATTGCTGTCCAGATGCCGGTCCCAGCTTGCACGGGTGGCCGTATGGATGTTGTCGTATTCAAAGATCGAGGCGTTGTTGATCAAACATGTGATCGGCCCACCCAAAGCCTCGGCCGCGCGTGGCAGAAGGGTCTGGACCTGTGCCTCATCCAGCAGGTCAGCCTGCAACGAAACAGCCTTGCGGCCCATTGCCTGAACCTCGGACACGACCTCGGCCGCCGGATCAGCGGATGTCGCATAATGAACGGCGACATCATACCCGCGTTTCGCCAGGTACAGCGCCATTGCTCGGCCAAGACGAATTCCGGCACCAGTTACCAACGCTCGGGTCATGAAAGCTCCCTCTCAGTCTATTCACGCCAACAGAGAGATGACGTAGACCCCGTACAGCAGAGTCAACAACAGACCCCAGCCACGAGTGATGTCCTTTTTGAAGAACACAAACGGGATCAGCAACAGCGACGCGCCCAACATGACCCATAGATCAAACTGCAGGAATTCCGGGTCGACCGGAATAGGACCGACCAATGTGGCGATACCCACGATGGCCAGCAGGTTGAACATGTTCGAGCCGATCACGTTGCCCAACGCGACGTCTGCCTGACGGCGCAGAGCCGCCATCACGGTCGTGGCCAGCTCTGGCAGAGACGTGCCGACAGCCACCAGCGTCAGGCCGATCACAGTCTCGGTCACACCGTAGGTGCGTGCTATGACCGTTGCGTTATCCACCAGCAGATGCGCACCCATCGGCAAGCCGATCAGCCCCAGAACCAGATAGATCGAAATCTTCCAATACGGCATGTTCGGGTCGGCTTCTTCCAGCCCGTCCAGTTCGTCGTCATCTTCGCACGGCTGACCGCAGGCTTTGCGATGCGCGTGAGCCTCGCGGAACGCATTCCACAGAACAAGACCAAGTGCAGCCAGCAGGATCGCCCCGCTATACAGGTTGAATATGCCGCAGAATGCCAGCCCGATGAAAAGCACCGAGGCCAGCAACATAAAGACATAGTTCTTGCGGCTGTCGCATTCGCTGGTGTGCAGCGTGGCCAACAGAGCAGGCAGGCCCAGCACCAGAAGGATGTTGGCCGTGTTCGACCCCACCACGTTCCCCAGAGCGATCCCCGGCGCATTTTCCTTGATGGCGCTGATCGCGATCAAAAGCTCGGGGGCCGAGGTGCCGAAGGCCACGATTGTCAGGCTGACGATCAGCGCGGGCACACCCAGACGCAGGCTCAGATTCACCGCACCGCGCACCAGTGCATCACCCGCCAATAGCAGGATCAGCAGCCCGAGGCCGGAAAACAGCCATGCCGTCATGTACGGCCTCCTTTTTCGCAGGCGCAGGGGCCTTTACCGATCCTAAACCGCCCGCAGCGCGGGCATCTTGAAGACTGCAACCTCTGCTGCCCCGGAAAGCGCAGCTTTCCGAACATTGCCAGGACACCCATAGCAATCAGAAAGAGGGTTACGATCTTGATAATCACGTTACAAACCGAAACGCGCGTAGGCCGCGCGCTCCTCAAGGCCGGCAATCGCATCCTGCGCCAGTGACGCCCCGAACCGGGACCAGAGCGGCTTGCGAAGACCGTACCGGCGGAACTTTACCTTGTCGCCAAACCGCTCCTGCATCTTGGGCTTGAGATGGGCGATACCGTCGATCAACCCCAAGTCCCGCGCACGCCGGGCCAACCAGACCTCACCAGTGAACAGGTCCTCATTTTCATCCAGCTTTGCACCACGGCGCGTTTTCACATGGGCGATGAAGTTGTCGTGAATATCGGCCAGCAACCTTTCCAGCCGCGCGACATCCTCTTTCTTTTCCGGAGAAAACGGATCCAGCATGGATTTTGACTGCCCCGCCGTATGGACGCGGCGTTCGATTCCCTGACGTTTCAGTAACACATGCGCCCCGAACCCGGACGAGATCACCCCGATCGAGCCAAGAACCGAGCTGTCGTCTGCGTAAATCTCATCGGCTGCCGCTGCCAGCCAATACCCGCCCGAGGCGGCGACATCCTCGACAAACGCAATGACCGGCACGTTCAGTTCTTCGGACAAGCGCCGTATGCGGGCGCCAATCAACGAGCTTTGAACCGGCGATCCTCCGGGCGAGTTGATCTCAAGCGCCACCGCAGAGGGTTTTCCTTTGCGAAAGGCTTTCTCAAGCACCGGGGCAAGCGAGGTATCAGACATCGACGCACGTCCGGCCATTCCGATGGCACCGGACAAACGCACAACGGCGACGCTGGGTTGTTTTTTGAGAAACGGCAGGCTGAGTTTCATGGATGCCGATGTAGAGTGCAGCCAACCGGTAAACAAGGGACCGCTGCGGCCTAATACGCGACGTGAACCAAATTCCCACACATGACGGGCAAAAATGCAACGCCGCGGATCACCTAGCTGCGGATGCGCCAGCCCGTTTTGAAAATCCATCCGATGATACCCAGACAGATGCCGGTGAACGCCAAAATAGCCAAAAGGCTGAACCCGATGGGAACATCAGCAAGCCCGTAGAACGACCAGCGGAACCCCGAAATCAGATAGACCACCGGATTGAACAGGGTGATCGTCTGCCACACCGGAGGCAGCATCGAAATCGAATAGAATGTACCGCCCAAAAAGATCAGCGGCGTCACCACCAATTGCGGGACCAGCGACATCTGCTCAAAATTGCTGGCCCAGATGCCGATAATGAACCCCAGCAACGAAAAGCTAAGGCACGTCAAAACCAGAAACGACACCATCGCCAAAGGGTGCTCGATCCTTAGATCCACGAAGAACGTGGCGGTTATCAGGATCACCACCCCCACGAACAACGCCTTGGTCGCCGCCGCCCCGACATAGCCGATCACGATCTCGATAAAGTTCACGGGGGCTGACAGCAGTTCGTAAATTGTGCCCAGGAACTTTGGGAAATAAATGCCAAACGACGCGTTCGAGATCGACAGCATCACCACTGACAGCATGATCAGCCCCGGCACGATGAACGCACCGTAGGACACGCCTTCGACCTCTTGGATACGGCTGCCGATGGCGGTGCCGAAAACCACGAAATACAGCGAAGTGGACAGGACCGGAGACAAAAAGCTCTGCGCCAGTGTGCGAAAGAACCGGGCCATTTCAAACCGGTAAATGGCGGCGACGGCGGACCAGTTCATGCGGGGGCTCCGGACACTAGATTGACAAAAATTTCCTCAAGGCTCGATTGACGGGTCTGTACGTCGCGCAAAACCAATCCCGCCTGCGCCACGTCGTTCAGCAGCGTTGTGATGCCCGTTCTGTCAGCGTGGGTGTCATAAGTATAGACCAGCGCGTCGCCGTTTCCATTCAGGGTCAGATTATGCTCGGCCAGGCTTTCGGGGATGGTTTGGATGGGTTCCGTCAGCATGACCTCGATCTGCTTTTTGCCCATCTGGGCCATCAGCGTGTCCTTATCCTGCACCAGCAGCAGCTCACCCTTGTCGATGACACCCACGCGGTCGGCGATGGCCTCGGCCTCTTCGATGTAATGCGTGGTCAGGATGATGGTGACGCCCGCCCGCTTCAGCTCGGCCACGATTTCCCACATGTCTTTGCGCAGCTCGACATCAACACCGGCTGTGGGCTCGTCCAGAAACAACACGCGCGGCTCATGGGCCAGCGCCTTGGCAATCAGCACGCGGCGCTTCATGCCGCCCGACAATTCCTTGATCGCGTTCTTGCGCTTGTCCCACAAGGACAGCTTGCGCAGGATTTCCTCGATCCGAGCGCTATCTGCGCCATACCCGAACAACCCGCGCGAAAACCGCACCGTATTCCAGACTTTCTCGAACGGCTCCAACGCGATCTCTTGCGGAACCAGCCCGATCATACGACGGGCGGCCCGAAACTCGGTCTGGATATCATGCCCGCCCACCGTCACGGACCCAGAGGTCGGAGTTGTGATCCCGCATACGGTTGAAATCAGAGTCGTCTTGCCCGCTCCGTTTGGTCCCAGCAGCGCAAGGATCTCTCCTTCTTCAATATCCAAAGAGACGCCTTTCAGCGCCTCGAAACCGTCAGCATAAGTTTTGCGCAAGTCCCTGATGGACAGAATTGGTGCCATTCACTTTCCCCGTTCTGGCGGGGACATTACCCCGGCGAACCGACACAGAACAGGCCCATTCCGCACAGGACCCTGCGCATTTTTGTTCGCGTCAAATCTCTCAAGTTGGCCTAGCATTGCGCAATTCGGCAATTCGCTTCTGGATCAGTTCGACATGCAGCCGGGCGTCATATTGCCCCTGCCGGTAAGCAGCCGGCAAACGCAATGCAGCCAAACGCTCATCCAGTTCACTCAAGTGCGACTGCATCGTATCCAGTTCGGCGTCGCTTGGATCATTGGCCAACTCCAGCTCGATCTCACGGATTTCGGGATAATGCTGCCAAACGCGCCAGCGCATCGCATAGGCATATGCAAAGGGCAGCAGCCGCATCAGCGGAACCACGATAAAGAAAAATGGCAGCAACAACAGCAATACCCGGTTGATCTGTGCGGCAATCCAGTAAGGCAACCAGTTGTGCCAGGTGGACGGCCCCTCCAGGATCAATTGCCGCGCCGTATTGCTGACATTCAAGCCAGTTCCTTCAATGCTTGGAAAAACGCCCGGATCGGTGATTATGCCGCGCGCCCGATGCAGCTCGATCGCGGCCATTGTCAGACGATTGACCAACGCAGGGTGCAGATCAGGCCGGACAACAAGCCTGGCCTCAATAGCGATCAGATCGACTGGCCGAGGCGGCAGCACCGGGTCCAGTGACATCCCGCCCGCCGGAACAGAGACCACAGTGGCATAGGCCAGACGCCTCGAAATCGCCTGAACATGGGTCAGATCCAACACCCTCAACCCGGGTTCCTCATAGGCTGCTTTCAGGTAAGGAGCTTCGATCGGCGCAACATACACCGCAATATCCAACTCTCCGCCCAACAGGGCAGTGGCGGCCTCAGCATAAGGGATCGAAAAATGTTCGTTGTCCTCCTCGGCCAACCCGACGGCACGCTCGAAATCCCGAAACGCGGCCGCCGTGCCCGACCCCGGAGCACCGCTGTTGATCCGCAACCCGGACCATAAGGCGGGATTGCGCGGGATGGCTGCACCCTCGTTCACCAAAAAGACGACCGGCTCGAAAAACACAGCGCCGACGGCCTCAGCCACGGCAGGGTCGACCTTTATTCCGCCCTGCAGAAAGGCCGCATCCACATCGCCGGCCTCCAGTAGCCCAGCATTGTCGACTGACCCGGCTGTTTCGAGAATCTCAAGGCGGATGCCGTCTCGTGCCAAAATCTCAGCATAGTCCTGCGCCACGGTCTCATAGGCGCCACCCGCGGGTCCTGCTGCCAGCACAATGGTATTTGGCGGGTGCAGACGCGAAAGTATGACCGCCAAGACTGCCAGCGTGACAACACTGCCGAAAAGGATCCACAACCGCATCCGAGCCTCACTCTACGCACCGCAAGGAACGCTAGAGGGCGCATAACCATCTTGCAAGTCGCGAAAATCCGGTCTTGCATTTCCAAGGCAGCCCCGGAAACCTGCGTCAATCAAAGGAGGCAACATGCTGCACGGAACCCGGATCATCGAGATCGAAGGCTTGGGCCCAGGCCCGTTCGCGGCCATGCTGCTGGCCGACCTTGGTGCGGATGTCGTCACCATCCACCGCAAGGGCCAGCCCGCCACCCCCGGAATGCCCGAGACGTCCGTTCTGGATCGCGGGAAACGGTCCATAGACCTGAACCTCAAGGACGCAGCCGATCTTGAAATCGCCAGACGCCTGATTTCGTCAGCCGACGCATTGATCGAAGGCTTCCGCCCCGGCGTGATGGAAAAGCTCGGCCTCAGCCCCGAGACGTGCCACTCCCTCAACTCCAAACTGGTCTATGGCCGAATGACGGGCTGGGGACAGGACAGCCCCCTATCGGATAGGGCCGGCCACGACCTGAACTATATCGCAATGTCCGGCGCGCTCTGGTACGCCTCGGCAGCAGGGCAGGTACCACAGACGCCGGCAACATTGGTGGGCGATATTGGCGGCGGCGCGATGTATCTTGTCACAGGCATACTGGCCGGCCTGATCAACGCGCAGCGCACAGGTCAGGGTACCGTTGTCGATGCCGCCATCTATGACGGCTCGGCGCATATGATGAACCTGCTCATGAGCATGCGTCAAACCGGCAACTTGTCGGAAACCCGCGGCCATAGCCTGCTGGACGGCCCCCATTGGAGCCGCACCTATACCTGCGCCGATGGCGGGTTCATCACGGTGCAATGCCTCGAACCAAAATTCTACGCTGAGTTCCTCAAAACGCTGGGGCTGTCACAGGACCCTGACTTCAATAAACAATACGACCCTAATCTGTGGCCAAAACTCACCGCGCGCCTGACCGAGATTTTCGTCCAACACCCCCGCGACCACTGGGCGGCGCTTTTCCACAAAACCGACGCCTGCGTCGCACCTGTCCTCAGCCCCGAACAGGCGCAGTCCCATCCCATGAACAAAGCGCGCCAGACGTGGCAGGACATCGAAGGAGACCTCCAGGCCGCCGCAGCACCGCGCTTTTCAAACCACGTATGGCAACCAAAACCCAGCCCTTCACGCGGAGAACACCGCTCAGAGATTCTGGACGAGCTCAACCAAAAGCGCTGATCCGCCTCTTCATCTGGCTAAAAATATCCCGGGGGATGAATTGGCCGCAGGCCAAGAAGGGGGCTGGCCCCCTTCCACCAGCTTACCGCGATCGCACCGTATCAATCATCAACTGCACGTTCTCAGGATCTGCATCCGGCGTGATCCCATGCCCAAGATTGAAAATATGCGGCCCTTTGGAAAAGGCCTCGACGATCTTGTGCGTCTCATCCACCAAAGCCTGCCCGCCCGTCACCATATGGGACGAGGCCAGATTGCCCTGCACACAGCCGTCCACCTGCACGTGATCGGCCGCCCAGTCAGGCGAGACCGAGTTATCCAAGGCCACGCAGTCTACACCGGTCGCCTTGGCGAACCCGATATACCCATCCCCGGCCTCGCGTGGGAAACCGATCACCGGAATGCCCGGATGACGTTGCTTGATCGCCTGAGTGATCACACGGCATGGCTCAACTGCGTATTTCTGGAACGCGTCCCCCTTCAAAGACCCGGCCCAGCTATCAAATATCTTGACCACCTCGGCCCCGGCCTCGATCTGGGCTGAAAGGTATTCGATCGTCGCTAGCGTGATCCGCTCCAGCAGCGCCTCGAACAGTGCCACATTCCCTTCGCGCAGCACATGGGCCGGGCCTTGATCCGGTGTACCGCGCCCGGCGATCATATAGGTGGCTACCGTCCACGGCGCACCTGCGAACCCGATCAGAGTCGTCTCGGACGGCAATTCACGAGACAGGATGCGGACCGTCTCATAGACCGGAGACAGCGTCTCGTGGATCGCGTCCACGGGCTTCAGCGCATCAAATTCCGCTTGCTGGGTGATGGTCGACAGACGTGGCCCCTCGCCGGTCACGAACCACAGATCAGCGCCCAGCGCTTGCGGCACAAGCAGGATATCGGCAAACAGGATCGCCGCGTCGAACCCATAGCGGCGGATCGGCTGCAAGGTGACCTCGGCCGCCAGTTCGGGGTTATAGCACAGGGACAGAAAGTCCCCCGCCTGTGCTCGCGTCGCGCGATATTCAGGCAGATACCGCCCGGCCTGACGCATCATCCAGATCGGCGGCACGTCCTGCACCTCACCCGCCAGCGCCCGCAGCAGTTTCTTTGTCTCGGCCATGTCTGCCCCCAATCATCAGGTTTGCGCCACGGGTCGGCCCTCAGTGGCAATTTGTCAAGCTCTGCCCCCATTGTCAGGGCAATGTGACGCGACTAAAGCTGAGCGTATGACACTGACCCTGCCCTCTCCCGCTTCACCACTGAAAATCGGCACCCGAGGATCGCCTCTGGCGCTGGCACAAGCCTATGAGACGCGGCAGCGACTGGGCGCGGCGTTCGACCTACCGGATGGGGCCTTCGAGATCGTGGTCATCAAGACCACCGGCGACAACCGCGCCATGATCGACGCGGACCGCCCGTTGAAAGAGATCGGCAACAAGGGGCTGTTCACCAAGGAAATCGAAGAGGCGATGCTGCGTGGCGAGATCGACATCGCGGTGCATTCGACCAAGGACATGCCTGTGGAACAACCCGCAGGGCTGGTGCTGGACACATTCCTGCCGCGCGAGGATGTGCGCGACGCCTTCATCTCGCCCAGCCTCAGTTCTATCCATGACCTGCCGCAGGGCGCGGTGGTCGGCACGTCATCGATGCGCCGTCGGGCGCAATTGCTGAACCGGCGCCCTGATTTAGAGGTCGTTGAATTTCGCGGCAATGTGCAGACCCGCCTCAAGAAACTGGCCGACGGCGTGGCCGATTGCACCTTTCTGGCCATGGCCGGTATCCGCCGCCTGAACATGGACGACGTTCCCGCGACCGCCATTGCGCCCGAAGACATGCTGCCCGCTATCGCCCAAGGCACTATCGGCATCGAACGCCGCAGCGACGATTCCCGCGCAGCTTGTATGCTCGAAGCCATCCACCACGCGGAAACCGGGCAGCGACTGGCCGCCGAACGCGCGCTGCTGGCCGCGCTGGACGGCTCGTGCGAGACGCCAATCGCCGGCCTTGCCGAAATACAGGACGGCCACCTGCGCCTGCGGGGTGAGGTTCTGCGCCCGGACGGGTCCGAGGCTATCTCGGAAGTCCTCACCGGCGCGGTTGCCGATGGGCCTGAGATGGGCCGCGCCATGGCCGAAACGCTGTTGCAGAAAGCGGGCTCAGGATTTTTTGACTGGAGAAGTTGAGAAAAATTCCGCAATGTGAACTACTTCACTGTAGGCACAGCAACAGGCTGCAAAGATACGGATACACCGATTGAGACGCCGGGCCGCTCTCGAAAAAGTCGAAAGTTTGCAAGTCTGTCCGTATTTTTAAGTGGTATTCGAGGGGGCGAGGCGCTGCCCCGGACATCCAATCAGTCAGGGCCGCTGTCATGAACTGGCAGCGGCCCGTTTATTTGTTCCAGCTCAATCCGTTCAGGCATTGGCAATCATCTGAACCGCTTTTTCAACCGCGTGCTTGGTCTGTTGCAGGTCTGCTTCCGTCACTGCCAAGGAAGGATAGAGCTTGCCCGGCGACTTGAAGATGCCACTCGCCCGTAAGCTGTTGTTGTAAATCACGTTGCGATGTGGATCATCATGCTTAGCGCTGCGGTAATCGCGGCAATCGGCGTCTGTGAAATAGATATCGAACAGGGTTTCATCGCCGCAAATCCGATGCGGAATCCCCGCGTGGTTCAATGCCGCGACCTGCATCTGCTGAAGCGCTGCTCCTGTCGCGCGCAATTGATCATAGACCCCGTCGCGTCGCAGAACCTCCATCGTCTTCAGGCCCGCGACCGAAGCCACAGGGTTGCCGGACAGGGTTCCGAGCTGCATCAGCCACCCGCCCTCGCCTACGTGATCCTTGTCGAAATGTTTCATGATCTCTGTGCTTGCGCCCAGCGCGGCCAACGGGAACCCGCCGCCGATGATCTTGCCCAGCGTGCAGATATCGGGCGTCACGCCGTATTTCTCCTGCGCGCCGCCATAGGCCAAGCGGAACCCGGTGACGATCTCGTCAAAGATCAGCAGGACATTGTGCTTATCGCACAGGTCGCGCAGCCCTTGCAGGTATCCGGGCAAGGGCGGGATGATCCGTTGCAAGGGTTCGACCATGATCGCGGCAATATCGTCATGTTCGTTCAGCAGGGCTGCAACGGCGTCCAGATCATTGAACGGCGCGATCAGCATCTGTTCAGCCACGCCCGCAGGTATCCCGGCGCTGTCGGGCACCGCTTGTGGAAAGTTGACCCGACGGCTGGGGGCGAGGCTCATTTGTGCTTCGGCGCTCATGCCGTGATAGCCGCCCTCGAACTTCAAAATCTTGTCGCGACCGGTATAGGCGCGGGCCAGACGGATGGCGTACATATCCGCCTCGCCGCCCGAGGCGACAAAACGCACCTGTTCGCAGCACGGCACGGCGTCGATGATCGCCTCGGCGAGTTCGATCCCCTTGGCGTTATTGGCAAAAAAGGTCATACCCTTGGGCAGTTGCTCCAGCACCGCCTCCATTACCTCGAGGTGGCCGTGGCCCAGCAGCATCGGGCCAGAGCCGATCAGGTAGTCGATATATTCATTGCCGTCCTCATCCCAGACATGGCTGCCCTCGCCACGAGCGATGATGATGCCGGGGTCGAAATTGCCAAATCCCCCGGCGGGCAGGACCTCATTCGCACGGGCGATCCATTCGGATTGAGTGTTGATCTTGAGCATCTCAGACGATCTCCAATATTGGGGAACCAAGGACATCCGGGTCAGGGGCGACACCTAAGCCCGGACCTTCGGGCGGAGCAATACGACCGTTGTCACGGTTTGGTGAATCCGGGCAAAGGCGTGGAGCCACGTAGGAGGACAGATCACAGGTGTTCAGCAACGACCCCCGCGGTGTTGAGGCAGCAAAGTGCAGCGACGCGGCAGTGACAATATCCGACCCCCAAGTGCATTCGGCGCAAATCTCGGCCCCGAGATGTACGGTCAGATCGCGGGCGCGGCGCATGGCTGAAAGCCCTCCGAATTTGGACAGTTTCAGCGCCACGGCATCCATGCAGCCCAACTGGTGCGCGCGCAGCAGCGAGGCCAGATCATGGGCGTTTTCGTCGATCTTCATCGGCAGCCCGGTGGCTTGACGGACCGCGGCGCAGTCGTCCAGCGTTTTGCAGGGCTGTTCCAGCATCACATCCAGATGCGCAACCGCACGGCCTGTCCGCGTGGCCTGAAGGCGAGAAGCCCCGCAGTTCCAGTCGCCGTAAACCAACGGCCCCGGTCCCACGGCCTCGCGCACTTTGATCAGGCGTTCTGCGTCGGCCTGCCAGTCGGCTTCGACCCCCAGCTTGACCTGAAATTGGCGAATACCGGTCTGATACGCAGTTTGCGCGATGCGGGCCATCTCATCCGGGGCGATGCAGGTAATCGAATGGTAGAGCGGCATGTCCTTGCGCGTGCGTCCGCCCAGCAAGGCATAGACCGGCTGTCCTGTGGCTTGGCCGAACAGGTCCCAAAGGGCAATATCGACGGCGGATTTGGCGTAGCGGTGGCCTTGCAATTGGCCGTCGAGCTTGCGCATGGGCGCGTCGGCCCCGAAAGGCGAAACCCCGAGGATTTCCGGGGCCATTTCGGTGATCGCTGAGGGGACACCATCGGCATAGGCGGGAAGGTAGTGCGGGATCGGACAGACCTCGCCCCACCCTTTGAGGCCAGTATCCGTCTCAAGGCACAGGACATGGGTTTTGACCGTGGCGCAGGTTTTACCTTCGGCCATGTGGTAGGTCTCATGGCTGGCGAGGTCGACGGACCATAGGGTGAGCTTGGTGATCTTCATTGCGGCCGTCCTTTGGGTGGTGATGTCGTGCAGTCAGAGGGGCCAGCCCCTCTCTTGGCCTGCGGCCAATTCACGCCCCGGGATATTTTTGGCCAGATGAAGGGTCGGATCATCGCGGGACCTCGTAGGTGGCGATTGGGGGGCCGAGGGCGTCTTCGTCGGGATGGACGCCGAGGCCCGGGGTTTCGGGCAGGTGCAGGTGGCCGTCCGTGTTGCGAGGGCCGCGACCGCCAGCGATGTCGACGGTGATCATGTCCTGACAGGCCCAGACCGCGTGGCAGTTTTCATCGGGGATCGTGGCGGCCAGATGCAGGGCTTCGGTATCGGCCAGAACGGAGCCACCAGTTGCCATGACGAACATGTCGATCCCGTGGGCCAGTGCGATGTCGCGCATCCGGGCGGCCTTGGTCAGGCCACCGACGCGGTTGAGTTTGATCCCGAACACCTCGGCCACACCATCGCGGGCAATGCGCGTTGCGTCTTGCAAGGTGACGAGGCTTTCATCCACGGATACCGGCGCGGCGTGGCGGCCCGCGATGGCGGCGATATCGTCGAGGGACTCGCAGGGCTGCTCAAACATCACGCTCAGCGGTTCGCAGGCTTTCATAACCCTCAGCGCCTGTTGACGGGTCCAACCCCGGTTCACGTCATAAAGGACGATTTCACCGGGGCGGCGAATACTCTCTACATCGCGGACGCGGGCGATATCGCGTTCGACTTCTCCGCCGATTTTGACCGAATGGGCGACGTAGCCCCGGCTGCGGTAGCGGTCCATGACCTTTCGGGTTTCTTCGGCGGTTTTGGCACCGACGGATGAGGCGATCGGGCGCGGTGTACGCGAGCCGCCGCCCATCAGGTCGGCAATCGGCAACCCTGCCGCCTGTCCTGCAATATCCCAGCAGGCCATGTCGATCGGACTTTTGGCATAGAGGTGGCCTGGCAGCGCGGTGTCCATCGCGCGCTCAACCTCCAGAACCCTGCGCGGGTCGAGGCCCAGAATGAAAGGGGCCATGGTTTCGATCCCGGCGCGGATGCCCGGGCCGTGGGCGGGCACGTAGGTGTGGCCCCAGGGTGTGCCCTCGCCCCAACCTGTCAGGCCGGTATCCGTTTCGATCTTTACCAGCGTCGCGTCGAGCGTTTCAAACTTCAGCCGTCCACCGGACAGCCAGTAGGGATGCTCTAGCGGCAGGTCGACGTGGTAGACGGTGATGGTTTTGATTTTCATAACGCGTACTCCGCCACGGGGATGCCGAGGCTTTCAAAATCTGGGGTAACGCCTAATCCTGACGCGTCCGAGACGTAGAGCTTGCCGTTTCGCGACACAGCTCCGCCGATTCCAGTGGATCGGGTGTTATAATTCATCAGGTCGGTGGTGTTTTGCAGGTAGTCTGCGGGCGTCGAGGCAGCAAAATGGGCGACCGTAGCAGAGGTGATTTCCCCACCCCATGTATCTTCAGCCACCACGGGAATGCGGTTTTCAATCAGGTAGTCGCGCACCCGCCGCGCCTTGCTGAGCCCGCCAAGATTGGACAGTTTCAGACAGCAGAACTCGGCCCCTTTGTCCGCAACGATGCGTTGCGCCATGTGCATACCCGTCAGGCACTCGTCCAGCTTCATCGGCTGTTCTGCGACTCGGCGGACCTGCTGACATTCCTCATACGTGCGGCAGGGCTGTTCGAGGATATAGTCCAGATCGCGCGTCGCCCGTGCGACCCGGATCGCATTGTCCACGCGCCAGCCCTGATTGGCGTCGGCCATCGCCTTTTCGCCCGGTTGCAGCAACGGGATCGCGGCACGGATCCGGTCGATATCTGAGGCCCAATCCGCACCCACCTTGATCTGGAACTGGCGGTAGCCCTGATCGCGATAGGCGTTCATCTCGGCTACGGTCTCATCCAGCGCCTTCTGCGGCGCAACGCGGTACATCGGAGCGCCATCGGTCAGCTTTCCGCCCAGCAGCATCCAGACGGGTTGATCGCACGCCTGACCCAACAAATCCCAGCACGCCGCGTCGAACGGTGCTTTGGCATACCCGTGCCCCTGAACCAAATGGTCCATAAGCTGTTCGATCCGTCCAACCTGTCGTGGATCCTCACCCAGTAGCTTCGGCGCGACCAGCCGTGCCAAGGCGGGCACGCCTTCGGAATGCGCGACCATGTAGTTTTCTCCGCAAGGGGTAAACTCTCCACAGCCCTGCAGACCGGCATCCGTGTCGATGACCACAACTGAGGCCACCGCCACCTCAATCGCGTTGCCCGCACCCCACACATAGGCTCCGCCCACATAGGGCAGCCCGGTTTGGTAGATGCGGATGCGGGTGATCTTCATGCGGCGTCCATCCGGGGCAGATCGTCCAAACCTTCCCCTCGCCACAGAACATAGGTCAGGATCGGGCGATCGGTGGTGGACATGGCGTGGCTTTGCCAACTGTTGTGAAGCCGGGTTTGATTGGGAACAAGATCGGCCTCATTGCCGTCGACCTTGAACCGCGCGCTGCCCGCAACGATCAGGTAAAGCTCTTCGGCCTGATGACTGTGCCAGTCATAGGTCAGACCCGCCCCCCAAAAGGCCACGTATCCCCGCAACCGGGTCGAGTGGAAGTGACCTGACGGGCCAAACAGCTCATAATAGCCATACCGGCTCAGGAAATCCGCACCGACCTCATCCTCGGTATAAGTCACTTTCCAATCGGCCAGATGTGCGGTTGCCCGGATTGCCTCGGTCAGGGCTTTGGTTGGCCCAGCGTCGGGCTCAATCGCCTGCACCAGAGGCACCGCAGGGATCGCGTTTGGTGGCACGTCAACGGCGCGCAGATCATCCGGCCAGTCTCCGAACGCGGCCAGATCGGGATGCGCGTGGTGCAACTGTTGGGCGGCTTTGAGGACATCATCCATAGTCATGGGATCACCACGATGTTGCCGGTGTGCTGTTTGGCGATGAAGGCCGCCTGCGCCTCACGCAGGTCTTCCAGAGGATATGTTGCGGCGAGGGCGGGTTTGATCTGACCCGCCTCGATATATTTGACGAGGTTTTGCATGACCTGCGGGTCAATCACGGTCGAGCCGGTGAAGGTCAGGTCGCGCAGGTAGAAGGTGCGCAGGTCAAAATCCACCATCGGCCCTGCGATCGCACCGGAACAGGTATAGCGCCCACCACGTTCAAGGATGTCGATCAGGGTCGGCCAATAGGGGCCACCGACCACATCTGCGACCACAGTGATTTTTTCGTCACCCAGCGCCGCACGCAGGTTGTCAGGCGCGCGTGGCAGGATTCTGTCGGGTCCAAGTTGGGCGACGTCGGCGTGTTTCGCCTCGGACGCCAGCGCAATCACCCGCGCACCGCGCCGTTTGGCCAGTTGCACCAATGCGCCTCCGACCCCGCCCGAAGCTCCGGGCACCAAGACCGTGTCTTTCGCGGTGACATTGGCGCGGGTCAGCATCCCTTCGGCTGTTGAGTAGGAACAGGAAAACGTCGCCAGTTCTGCATCCGACAGGTCAGAGGTGATCGGCACGGCATTCACGGCCAGCGTGGTGGCGTATTCGGCAAACCCTCCATCCCGTTCCGAGCCGTAGTAGCCGGTTTTGTCCTTGTTTCCGGGGTCATCCGGGTCGCGCAGCCAGCCGTCAGTGATCACACGCTGACCGATACGGGCGGGATCAACGCCTGCACCGACAGCAACGATGTGGCCACAGATATCGGCCCCTTGGATGCGCGGGAAGGTGATCGGGTTGCCGCCCCATGTGGGGTCTTCCTCGCCCACCTCGTCAAACGCGCCGCCTGTGGTCGCGTCGGTGACTGTTTTGGAGTACCAGCCGGATCGTGTGTTCACATCCGTGTTGTTCAGACCGCAAGCGGCGACTTTGATCAGCACCTCATGGGCCGCAGGTTCGGGGCGGGGCCAGTCTTTGTGCAGCACCATTTGCTCTAACCCGCCATGGCCCATCGTGACCATGGCTTTCATTGTATCGGGCAGGGTCATTGCGCGGCCTCCATTATAGCATCAGTGCGCGGCAGCAGGCTTTGCGGATCATAAGCCGGTTCGCCCAGCACGCGAGCCGCGCGGGGTTGGCCGTGGATGATGGCCTGCAATGCCGTACCGGGCGTGGCGGCCTCGGGTTTGATATAGGCGAAGGCGAGGATCTTGCCGACCGTGTGCCCATAGGCCACCGATGCGGTCGAGCCGACGACGCGGCCATCCAGCACGACCGCTTCTGCGCCATGACCGTCGATCTCGCCATCCGGTTCGATTTCCAGATAGGCGCAAATCCACGGCAGGTCGGCGTTCAATGTCTTATCCTTACCCAGATAGTCCTTGTCGGTGCGGGCAAAGCGCAGCACATCGGCTTCGGCCAGAGTGACCTCATTGGTCAGCTCGCCCGCGCCTTTGAACCCCTTCTCCATCCGCATCACGTTCATGGCAAAGCTGCCATAGTCGGCGATGCCGAGCGGTTCGCCCGCCGCCCAAAGTGCGGAGTAAACATCCAGACAGGCGGCGTTGGGCATGTGCAATTCCCACCCCAACTCACCGGCATAGGACATGCGGAAGGCCCAGACCTGATGACCTGCGATCGTAATCTCTTGCGCGGACAGCCAGCGGAACCCGGCATTGGTCAGATCGGCATCAGTGCAGCGCGCCAAAACGTCCCGCGACCGTGGGCCGTTCAGTGACAGCGCCGACCAGTCAGCGGATAGAGCGGTGATCTGAACATCCTCATCCGCACGCTGCTGGGCCAGATGATCCAACAGGCGTTGTTCAAAGAACGCCGCACAGACCAGATAGAAGCGGTCTTCGGCCATACGAACGATGGTCGTCTCCAACTCGATCCTGCCCCGGCGGTTCAGCATATGCGTCAGCGTGATCGAGCCAACCTTTTGCGGCATCCGGTTGGCGGTCAGCCGGTCCAGTAGGGCATAAGCGTCCGGGCCGGAAACCTCGACCTTGGTAAAGGCTGTCACGTCCATGATGCCGACACGTTCGCGCACCGCTTTGACCTCAGCCGCGACCATGTCATCGGTGGGGGTGCGGCGGAAGGAATAGTGATCGCGCTGCTCGACCCCATTGCGGGCGAACCAGCGGGGGCGTTCAAAACCGTAGACCTCCTCATGCACCGCGCCCTTGGACTTCAGCAGCTCATATAAAGGCGAAGGCTTGATCGGACGTCCCTCTAGCCTGTTGAAATGTGGAAAGGGGATTTCGTGGCGCAGGCAATAGTCTTCCTCGGCCTTGATCACCTGCCAGTCTTTGATGGCATAGCTACCGAACCGGCGCGGATCGAATTCCCGCATCGAGATATCGGCCGCCCCATGCACCATCCAGCGCGCCAGCTCACGCGTCAGCCCCGGCCCCCAGCCGATCCCGATCTGCGTCCCGCAGCAGCACCAGTAATTCCGAACCCCCGGCGCAGGCCCGATCAAAGGGTTCCCGTCCGGCGGATGCGAAATCGCCCCATGCACGTCACGTTGAATGCCCAGCTCGGCAAAGATCGGCATCCGGTTCAGGCTTTCTTCCAGCCACGGCATCACCCGGTCGTAATCCGCATCAAACAACCAGTTCTCGTATTCCCACGGGCAATGATCATGCCAGACCGAGTTGGGGTTCTCTTTCTCATAAATCCCGATCAGACCGCGATTTTGCTCCATCCGGATATAGCCCGAGACTTTGCGGTCATCGCGGATCACCGGCAGTTCGGTGTCGAGGTTTTGGAACTCGGGCACCGGCTCGGTCACGAAATAATGGTGCGTCATCGAGGTCATCGGCAGTTGCAGCCCCGACCATTCGCCCATCTGACGCGCATAGGTGCCGCCCGCGTTCACCACATGCTCGCAGGTGATGGTGCCCTGTTCGGTTTCCACCACCCATTCACCGTTCTCGGCCTGTGTGATGTTGGTGGCGCGACAATTGCGGAAGATGCGGACGCCTTTCTGACGTGCACCAGCCGCCATTGCCATAGTCACATTGGTCGGGTCCACGTGGCCGTCATCCGGCGTGTGCAGCGCACCCAACACACCATCTAAATTGTAGAACGGGTGCAGCTCGGCCACCTTCTCGGGGCCGACCAGTTCGATGTTGAACCCCAGCGAGCGACCCACCGACAAGGTGTGGCGCAACCAGTCCATCTCATCCTCGGTATAGGCCAGACGGAATGAGCCACAGCCATGCCATGTCACCGGCTGGCCCGTCTCGGCCTCCAATGCGCCGGAATACAGGCCAATGTTGTAGTCCACGCATTTGCCCAGCCCAAAGCTTGAGGTCGAATGCGTGATCTGCCCTGCCGCGTGCCAAGTGCTGCCGCTAGTCAGCTCGGCCTTTTCCAGCAGGACAGTGTCTTCGCCCCAGCCTTCATGCGCCAGATGATAGGCCAGACCGACTCCCATGACGCCGCCTCCGACGATGACCACGCGGGTGTGGGCGGGCAATTTCTTCTCGGACATGACATTTCCTCTTCCCGAGTCGCTTTTCTGCTCGACAGGCTAATTCCACATTTGTACCATCGTCAATCATGAATGACACAAATGTATCATCAATCGTTCTCGACCGCCTGAGCGCGGAATGGGACGCCCTGACACCCGAGGCGCAGAAGGCCGCGCGCTATGTGCTGGAAAACCCAACAGACGTTGGGGTTTCCACAGTGCGCGAGATTGCCGAGGCCGCGAAGGTCAAGCCCAACACCTTTGTCCGCATGGCCCGGCAAGTAGGCTTTGAAGGCTATGAGGATTTCCGCGCCCCGTTTCGCGACGCGATTCGGCAGGGCGGCGTGTCCTTCCCCGATCGCGCCCGCTGGTTGCAGGATATCGGGAAATCGGGCGAGTTGGGCGGGCTTTACGCCGATATGGTTGGTGCCGCGATCCGCAATATCGAGGAAACCTTTGCCGGGATAGATGCGGCCCGCCTGAAGGCCGCGGCCGAAGATATCTGGAAATGCCGCCAAATCTTCACACTGGGCGTCGGCGTGAATAACGCGAACGCCCGCAATTTCACCTATCTTGCGTCAACGGGAATGAAGCAGTTCCACGCCATCCCTCGCCCCGGATCGACCCCTGTGGACGATCTGGCCTGGGCCGATGAACAGGACGTGCTGATTGCCATCACCTGCCACCCCTATCGGACCGAGGTGATCGACGCGATCAAACTGGCCCGGCAACAGGGGCTGACTGTGGTGGGCATCTCGGACAGCCCGGCCAGTCCGGTTATTCTGAACGCGCAGCACGGTTTCGTCGTGGCCGCCGATACGCCGCAATTCTTCCCGTCATCCGTTTCGACCATCGCTTTGCTGGAAACGCTGCTGTCCTTTGTGGTGGCCGTATCGAGCGACGAAATCGTCGAACGGGTGGATCGGTTTCACCAACGCAGACACCAACTTGGCCTCTACGCGGAGGAGCCTGAATGAACGCCCCCCTCACCCACTCACTGGACGCGCGCTATTATACCGATCCCGCGATCTTCGCGCAGGAAATGCAGGGGCTTCTGGCCCGAACGTGGCAATTCGCCGGGCACGTGGCACAGGTGCGCGAACCGGGCGACTATTTCGCGTTCGAGATCGCGGGGCAGAACCTGTTCTGCATCCGGGGCCGCGACGGTGAAATCCGCACCTTCTACAACGTCTGTCAACACCGCGCCCATGAGATGGTCAGCGGCGCAGGCAATACCCGCGTGGTCGTCTGCCCTTATCACGCGTGGACTTATGAGCTGACAGGCCAATTGCGCGCCGGGCCGAATATCAAATCGGTTCCCGGTTTCGACCGCAGCGCGATCTGCCTGACCTCGGTGCGGACCGAAGTGTTCAACGGCTTCATCTTCGTCAACCTCGATGATGACGCAGCACCCATGGACGAGTGGTACCCCGGCGTGCGCGAGGAAATCCGCGCCTTTATCCCGCATATTGACGATCTGGAACCGTTGGAGTGGGTGGAAATCCAAGAAAACTGCAACTGGAAGGTCAGTATCGAGAACTACTCGGAATGCTATCACTGCCCGACCAACCACCCGACCTTCGCCGAAGGTGTTGTCAAGCCCGAGACATATGACATTCAGCCAGACGCCAGCGGCGGTTACGTCCTGCGGCACACGACCGAGTGTCAGAGCCTCGACAAGATGACCTATCCAATCGACATGTCAGTGCCGCACGCGGGCGACTATCAGTCGTGGTTCCTGTGGCCGATGTTCTCATTCCAGTGCTACCCCGGCAACGTACTGAACACCTATCACTGGCGCGCGCATGACGCCGATCACTGCACCGTCTGGCGCGGCTGGTACACCGAGGGTGGATCCGAAAGCGCCGTGATCCGGCAACTGGCCGTGCAAGACCGTGAAACCACCGTGGAAGAAGATATCCGTCTGGTGGAATCCGTTCATCGCGGCCTGAAATCCCGCGGCTACCGCCCCGGACCATTGGTCGTGGACCCCAGTTGTGGTGTGATGTCGGAACACTCGATCGCCCGGCTACAGCAATGGATGCGCGAGGCCGTGGACTGACGCCCTGCGCAAGCGACCGAGACCTGAACAGCAGAGGATAAAATGGCAGATATTTTCGACGAAGACCTGTTCCTGAAAGGGTTGGAACAACGCAAAAGCACTCTGGGCGCGGAATATGTCGAGAAGAATCTGGCCGCAGCCGATGACTTCACCCGCCCGTTTCAAGAGGCCATGACCGCATGGTGCTGGGGCTTTGGCTGGGGTGATGACGTGATCGACGCCAAGACGCGGTCGATGATGAACCTGTCGATGATCGGCGCATTGGGCAAGATGCACGAATGGGAAATCCACTGCAAAGGCGCGATCAACAACGGTGTATCCCCCGAAGAAATCCGCGCCATCATTCACGTGATCGGCATCTACTGCGGCGTCCCGCAGGCGTTGGAATGCTTCCGCGTCGCACGCAAGGTTCTGGGATACACTTAACCGACCCGACACGCGGCAGGTCCGGCACAACTTACCGGGTCACGACGACCCCGTGCTTAAACTGCCGGTAATGCCAGCCTCGCAAAAGCTTAGCAGGTTCTCGATCATGTCCTCTGCCTCGGGTCCACCGTCGGACCCGGACAGGGCTGAAATACGCCAGTCGGACGTACACAAAGCCAACATCGCAGACACAGCATAGACCAACGACGCAGACACACGGTTTGGGTCGGCATCTGGGAACCGTGCACACAACGCCTGAACCGCGAAGGATGCGGCGGGATCGAAATGCACCTTTGCCAGCGCCCGCCAGCGCGTATCCGCGGAAACCATCGCCACGATACGCGCATAAGCCAGCCATTGCGGATCACCGCCGAACGCGCGCGTGATCAGCGGCAGCATATAGGCCGCGACAAAGTCCCTGACCCGCCAATCCTGACCCTCCAGCGCCTTGATCGCAGCAAGGCGTTCTTCGGACAGAACAGAGGCCCGGCGCGCGACGATCCGTTCAAACAATTCTTCTTTCGGGCCGCCGTGAAAATTCACATTCGCCTTCTGAACCTGCGCCCGTTCCGCGATGTCTCGAATCGATGCGCCCTCGAATCCCCGTTCAGAAAAAACCTGCTCTGCCGCGTCCAGGATTCGCTCTCGCGCAGCTACGGATCGCTGCGACGGCGCCCTTTTTCTTTCTTTTACAGCGTGTTGTGACATCTCAAAAATCAGTTTGCCTTATTTAGAACGATCGTTCAAGATAAATGACGTCGCAGGAGGAGAGACGCATGGAGCAGGTGCAGTTGGGAGCGGGCCAACCGGTAAAGGTGAAGGCCCGCCCGGAAGATAGTTTTGCACTGATCGGGGCCGGGCCCATGGGTCTTGCGATGGCAAAAACGCTCATCGAGCAGGGCGTGCCGTTTCAAGGATTTGAACTGGCAGATGACGTGGGCGGTCTGTGGAACATTGATGCACCTCGGTCCACGATGTACGAGACCGCCCACCTCATTTCTTCAAAACGCATGACCGAATTCGCAGATTTCCCAATGCTTGAGGAAACGGCTGAATATCCGTCACACCGCGAATTGAAGACCTATTTTCAGGACTTCGCCAACGCGTTCGATTTGTATCAGCACTTCCATTTCGGAGCCGAGGTCCTGAGCACCACGCCGCTGGACAAAGGAGGGTGGGAAGTCCGCTGGCGCGACTCGTCCGGCACCGAGCAGACACAACAATTCGCGGGCGTTCTGATCGCCAACGGCACCCTGTCGGAACCCAACATGCCAGAGTTTGAGGGCACGTTCACCGGCGAGTTCATTCACGCTTCGCACTACCGCTATCCAACCCAATTCGCGGGCAAAAGGGTTCTGGTCATCGGTGCAGGAAACTCGGGCTGTGATATTGCCGTGGATGCGATCCATCATGGCGTTTCCTGCGACATTTCCATGCGTCGCGGATATTACTTTGTTCCGAAATATGTATTCGGCAAACCCGCTGACACAATGGGCGGCAAAATCCGTCTTCCGATGTGGCTGAAGCGCAAGGTGGATGGCGCAATTCTAAAGTGGTTCGTGGGAAACCCTCAGAAATACGGGTTTCCAAAACCGGATTACGAGCTGTACGAATCCCACCCCGTCGTGAATTCGCTTATCCTGTTTCACGCTGGACATGGCGACCTGACAGTGCGCCCTGACATTGCGCGATTTGAAGGCAAAACCGTCCACTTCCGCGATGGCAGTTCGGCCGAGTACGACATGGTTCTGGCGGCGACCGGCTACAAGCTGCACTACCCATTCATCGACAAGTCGCTTCTGAACTGGAAAGGGGACGCGCCGCACCTTTACCTGAACTGCATGCATCCTGAACGGGATGACGTGTTCGTTTTGGGCATGGTCGAGGCGTCCGGGCTGGGCTGGCAGGGCCGACACGAGCAGGCCGAAATGATCGCCAGGTATATTGCCGGGCTGCGGTCTGGAAACACGGCAGCACAGGCGATCCGTGCGACCAAGGCCGAAGGGTTCGAGCGGGCAACGGGCGGCATGAACTATATCGACCTGCCCCGCATGGCCTTCTATGTCGACAAGGCAACCTATCGGCGCGAAGTGACGGGCCAGATCGCAGCTCTCAGGGCGGCGGAAAGATGAACGGGATCGACCAGGTCGCGCTGAACTTCGACGCGGGCAACCTGAGGCTTTTGAACGCCATCCTTGCCGTTGTCATGTTTTCGATCGCGCTGGACCTTCGACTTGATGACTTTCGACGGGTAGCGCGGGGGCCCAAACCCCTGATCGTCGGGCTGACTTCGCAGTTCATCATTTTGCCGGCCCTGACCTTCCTGATGATCGTCGCGTTGAAACCCATGCCCTCTGTCGCGATGGGGCTTATTCTTGTCGCGGCCTGTCCCGGTGGGAACATCTCGAATTTCATGACCCATCGCGCAAAGGGCAATGTCGCGCTATCCGTGTCGATGACGGCCTTCGCAACCGTCGCAGCGATCATCGTCACGCCTGCAAATATCGCGTTTTGGGGCAACCTCTATGGCCCGACCCGTGAAATCCTGCAACGCACGGAGATCGACCCGGTCGCAGTGGCCATCACCGTGGGGTTCATGCTGATCCTGCCGCTGATCCTTGGAATGATCGTCAATGCACGCTTTACACGGTTCGCCAATCGCATCCGCCGCCCCATGCAGTGGCTGTCTATGGCCATCTTCGTTGCCTTCATCGTCGTGGCGCTTGCCGCGAACTGGGACAACTTCCTTCAGTTTGCCGGAGCGATCGTCGGGCTGGTCATCCTTCACAATGCGCTGGCCTTTCTGGGCGGCTACTTCACCGCCACCGCCGCCGGCCTGTCCGAGCGTGATCGCCGTTCCGTTACGATTGAGACCGGAATTCAGAACTCGGGGCTGGGGCTGATCCTGATCTTCGCCTTCTTCGGCGGCTTGGGCGGTATGGCCGTTGCTGCCGCGCTGTGGGGTATCTGGCACGCGATATCAGGGATCGCCCTTGCCGCGTTTTTTGCCAGACGAGAGATACCGCAATGAACCGGATTCTGATCACGGGTGCCGCCGGAGCCATCGGAACGGCGTTGCTGCGCCGTCTTGGGCCCCATTCCGATATTGAGGTCATCGCCACCGATATTCGGGAACCGTCCGACCTGCCAGCAAACACGCGGTTCAGGAAGATGGACGTGACGGGAAGCGACCCGCAATCCGTTATCCTTGAAGAACGTCCTGACACGATTGTTCACCTCGCCTCGATCGTGACACCCCGGCCGGACTCGACCCGTGAATTGGAATACAGGGTCGATGTCGAAGGCACGCGCAATGTGCTGGACGCGGCCATCGGTGCAGGCACCCGGCGGCTTGTGGTGACGTCATCCGGTGCGGCTTACGGGTATCACCCGGACAACCCCGTTCCACTAAAAGAAACCGATGCGATACGCGGCAATCACGAATTCGCCTATTCCTGGCACAAACGTCTGGTCGAAGAAATGCTGGCCGAGGCCAGACACACCGCGCCGGATTTGGAACAAGTCGTCCTGCGTGTCGGCACGGTGCTTGGCGCAAACATAGAGAACCAAATCACCGCCCTGTTCCGCAAACCTCGGCTTTTGGGCCTCAAGGGATCGGACAGCCCGTTTGTCTTTATCTGGGACAGGGATCTGGCGGAAATCCTGTTTCGGGCTGCGACTGACAGCCCCGCTGGTATCTTCAACGTTGCCGGAAACGGATCGCTGACCGTTTCACAGATCGCAGCGGCCATGGGAAAGCCGGTTCGATGGTTACAGCCCGGATTGGTCAAAGCAGCCCTGACAATCGCGCGCCCTCTGGGTCTGTCGCGCTATGGTCCGGAACAGGTGCGCTTTCTGCTGTACCGCCCTGTTCTGGACAATTCCGCACTTAGGACAGATTTCGGATACGAGCCCGAGCTTTCAAGTGCAGAGGCATTTCAACGCTGGTGGGAGGCCGCCCAATGACACAAACCGCAGTGATAACCGGCGGCGCGGGCGGATTGGGTCGGGCCTTGTCCGCGGCGTTGCGCGCGCAAGGGTGGCACACCGTGCTCATTGACCTTCCGGGGCCCGAGTTGGACTCTTTTGCCCGTGTGGACGGCGTCACTACCTTTGCCTGTGACCTGACCCAGCCGGACCAGATCAAGGAGACTTGCGCCAAGGTCATAAAGTCCTGCGCGTCGATTGACCTGGTGGTTTACAACGCGGGCGTTTCGCAAATCTCTGCCTTCGCCGAAGGCGACATGGCCTCGCACCGCGATCTGTTCGAGATCAATTATTTTGCGGCGGTTCACTGCGCCAGTCAGTTTCTGCACCCCTTGCGGCAATCTAAAGGAACCCATTTGGCCATATCCTCGGTTGCCGGGTTTGCGCCGCTATTTCATCGCACCGCCTATGCAGCCAGCAAACACGCGCTTGAAGGGTTCTTCAAATCGCTCAGGGCAGAGGAAATCGCACATGGCGTGCGCGTAAGTATCGCCGCACCTTCTTTCGTGGCCACGAATATCGGGCGGCCGGGTACAGCGGAGCAAGGTTTCGTCCGGCCCGGGTCAGCCACGGACGGCGTTGACTATATGGAACCTGACGATGCAGCGCGCGTTATCCTGCGCGGGCTTGAGCAGGAAAAGCAGTTCATTCCCGTCGGCCGAGTGGCGCGGATCGCGCACATCGTGAACCGGCTCGCTCCGGGTCTGTATTTTTCCCAAATGTTAAAAACTATGACCAAGAGCGGCTCTTCCTGACCAAACAATCGCCACCCAGAAATCGCCAAGCGCTTTGCACAGGCCAAACGGCCCAGCCGGCTCAATAGCCAGGCGTTTATTTTTCACTCGGGCAATCCGAAACAGCACTCAATCGTTTCTTGATTGACAGGTTCCGTCATAGGCACGGCCGAGGCTCGTTCAAAGCGCGGCCCAATTTCAATGGTTTGGTGGCGGAGACGAAGTCCGTCGTTTCGCCCGAAAGAGCACAATTAATCGTTCAATAACATCTTATTACGATTCACGCGCGCTGCGGTATGTGTTGCAAAGTGTGTTGCAGATTTTCGTGGCTCGGGACCTGATTCCCACATATCCTGAAACCAAGAAACCCTCGCCGGATCAGGGCGAGGGCTTCCATGAAATTGCATCTGGCGGCGCAGTCACAAAAGCCGAAAAAGGACACGACCAATGCACGCGAAACATAACCTGAACACCGACAAAAGCCAAGAGGCTGACAACGTGAGCGCCGCGCTCGCTCTGGTGGCGGATGGCATTGCCGTCTTCCCGGTCGGCCCCGACAAACGCCCAATTGTGAAGGGCTGGCAGGACAAGGCCACGACGGACCAGGACCAGATCAAAGCGTGGTGGCGCGACCGGCCCGACGCCATGCCCGCCATTCCGACCGGCAAGCGGAACGGCATTGCGGTGCTGGACGTGGACCGCAAGAACGGCAAGGACGGCTTGGCCGAACTGGCGGCGCTTGGGCTGGACGTGGAGGCGCTGTCCGACACGCAGGTGGCCACGGCGGGCGATGGTCGCCACATCTACCTCGAATGGCCCGAGGGCATGGGCAACAGCGCCGCCGGGCTACCGCCCGGATTGGATGTGCGCGGCGAAGGTGGCTATGTGGTCGCGCCCGGCGCGATCAACGGCGAGGGCGCTTATAGACTGCTAAAGGGCAGCCTGACGGCCAAGCTGCCGCCGTGGCCAGAGGTTCTGCCGATCCGACGAAAGCCCGTGGACGTGGGCGAGGCGCAGCCCACGGGCCTGCCGTGGTCCGCCTTCGCCGAAGTGGTGCGGGCCGTGCCGAATGACGGCGACGCCTTCCCGACGCGCGACGATTGGTTGAACATGGGCTTTGCGATCCACGCCGAGTCCGGCGGCAGCCTCGACGGCAATGATCTGTGGCACGAATGGTCGGCACAGCACGGCACCTATGACCCGACCGAGACCGACCGCGTATGGGAGTCTTTCAAGGCGGATCGGCCCGGCGGGCTGACTGGGTGGTTTGCCATTGGCCGCGCCCGCCAGCTAGGCTTCCGGCACCCTGATCTAGACCGGCTCTTGGCGCGCGATCTGGACGACTGCTGGACCGCCGAAGAGCTGGAAGAGATCAAGCGCGTGTCGGCGGAAGAGTCGCTGGCCAAGACAATCGAAGAGGACCGCCGCCTTCTGGACCCCGAGGCGTTCGATCTGTTGTGGGGACAGCCGTCGCACCTGAACTTCCTCAGCCCGTCCGACTGCGAAGGCTTGCCAGCCCGCCGCTATGTCGTGAAGGGTCTGATCGGCGAAGGCGACATTGCCGCCGTTGTCGGGGCACCGGGCGCGGGAAAATCACTCTTGGCCCCGTATCTGGGATTCGCCGTCGCGCAAGGTGTGGAGGTCTTCGGACGCCGCACCCGGCAGGGGCGCGTGTTCTATGTCGCGGCGGAGGACAGCCACGGGATGCGCGCCCGTGTTCAAGCGCTACGGTCGGAGCGCGGGGAGGCTGAAGCCTTCAAGCTGGTCGAAGGCGTGTCCGATCTGCTGAGCGATGGCAGCGAAGACCTGAAGGCTCTGACGGTCGCGGTGGAAGACCAGCGCCCTGCGCTGATCGTGATCGACACGCTCGCCGTAGGATTCCCCGGCTTGGAAGAGAACGAAGCGAAGGCGATGGGCCGCGTGGTCGCTGTGGCCCGCAGCCTGACCCGCTGGGGCGCTGCCGTCGTGCTGGTCCACCACGACACCAAGGACGGCAACGGCCTGCCGCGTGGCCATTCGATCCTGAACGGGGCGCTGGACATGTCGCTGCACCTGAAGCGCGACGGCAAGGTGGTCCGCGTAAGGCCGACCAAGAACCGGAATGGCAGCACTGATCAGGAACTGGCCTTCAGCGTGGGCACGATCCAAATGGGCACCGACGAAGACGGCGATACGATCTGGACGGCAATTTGCGACGAAGAGAACACCGCGCATCTACCGAACCCCGGGAAGCCGCTGCCCCCGAGCGCGAAGGCAGCTTTGGATATTCTTACCGACCTGTCGCCGGACGGACAATTGATCCCGAAAGCAGAGTGGCGGGCGGCCTGCATCGCGAGTGACGCGGTTTCAGGGGCGGAAAAGATTGACGACAGGCGACAGGCGTTCCGCAGGGCGTTGGAACAGTTGGCGCGGCGCAAGCTCTTCATCTCTCAGGGGGAGCAAGTCCGCCTCACGGAGTCGCCGGACATGCTTCTGGGAGGCGACAATGATGATTGACCACGGGACACGACAAACAGGACACGACAGGACATTTGCAGGACATGTCCTGCGGCAATTCGGGGACGAGCACAGGACACGACAGGACACACCCCTTAAGGGGTGTCCTGTTGTCCTGTCCTCCCATTGCTGGGTTGGTGGTGTGGGGGATGCGCTCAGAGAAGCCCCCGTGTGGGGAGTGAGCGGTTCCCCCCTGACGGATAACTTTGCGGGGACGCGGAGCCTCGACATTTCACCCCGTGGTGAAGATTCTGATTTGGGAAAACCGCTGTGGGGCGCATCCTCCCTTTGGGGGCGGTCCCTCCTGTGGGGGATTTGCCCGTGAGTACTGACACCCGTGACAGCATCGCCGAGCTGATCGGCGAAGAGTGGGCCGACGACTTCGCCGCCCCTGAGACCGTGACCGCCGCAGAGCTGGGGGAATGGCTCGGGCTGACCGCGAACCGGGTCCACGCGCTCGGTCGCGATGGCGTGCTGCCCCGGACGCCCGAGAAGACTTATCCGCTGATGGCATCGGTCGCCGCCTATTGCGACCACGCCCGGCAGTTGGCCAAGGGCAAGGCCCCCGACAAGGCCCTGGCCGATGAGAAGATCAGGCTGGCCCGGGAACAGGCAGACAAGATCGCGCTTCAGAATGCCGCCGCCCGTGGAGAGCTGCTGGACTCCCGGCAGGTGGCGAACGAGTGGCGGGCTATCGTCACCGACCTGCGTGCCGCTGTGCTGGCCGTGCCGTCCCGGGTGGCCAGCCGCCTCGCCTTGGACCGGAAAGAGACCGCCGCGCTGGACGCCGAGATCAGGGACGCAATGGAGGGTATCGCCGATGATCGTCGATAGAGGGACAGCCAGCTCAGGATTGACGCTTTTTGAGATCATCCCGAATGTGCTGAATGGCATCATAGCCGTCTTTGATAAGCCTCGGCCCATTTGTCATGAGCAAGGCAGCAATCCCGAACTTGAAGATCAATCCATACATTATTTCTTGTCCCTTTTAATGATACTTACGTATGGTCAAGTGGTGTTGCGGGATCTTCGGTTCAAGTGTTCTCTTGGAGGTCATCGCCGATGAAAGCTGACCTGCGTCTGGCGCAGCTCCGCCGCGAGGCGCTGGGAGCCTTCCGCCCGCCCGCCAAGCTGGCGCTGAGCGAGTGGATCGAGTCTCACGTCTTCCTGCCGTCCAGCCTCGCCGCCCAGCCGGGCCGGATGCGGCTCTGGAAGCCGCAAATCGAGATCGGCAATTCCATCGGCGACGACACGGTGGAGCGCGTGACGATCCTGAAGAGCGCCCGCGTCGGCGCGACACAGTTGATGGTTGGGGCGCTCGGGCACTTCGTCCAGAACGACCCCAGCCCGGTCCTGTGCGTGGTCCCCGCTGAAGCCGACGCCCGGCACCTGATGGTGTCCGTCATCGAACCGACCTTTGGCGAGTCTCCTGCGCTGCGGGCGGCACTTTCGACCGACGCATCGGGCCGCGATTTGCTGATGCACCGCCATTTCGCGGGCGGCAGCCTGTCCATCGTCTCGGCCCGCGCCCCGCGCAACCTGCGCGCCCGGACGGCCCGCATCCTCTTCGCCGATGAGATCGACGCCTACGAACTGAGCGCGGGCGTGGAGGGCGACCCCGTGGAATTGGCCATGCGGCGAACCATGACCTACGGCAATCGGAAGATCGTCTTGGCCAGCACGCCGGTCGATGCAGAGACCAGCCGCATCCTGCGGGCTTATGACCAGAGCGACAAGCGGGTCTTCGAGGTCCCGTGCCCCGGCTGCGAAGAGTTCCAAGAGATCGTTTGGGCGGACATTCGGTGGAACGACGGCAAGCCCGAGACGGCCCATTGGGTCTGTCCCGAGTGCGGCAGCGTGGTCGAAGATCGGCAGAAGCCCCGGATGGTCGCAGAGGGTCGCTGGCGGGCCACAGCGCCGCATGTGGAGGGGCACCGGGGCTACAAGCTGACCAGCCTGACCAGCACGCTCCCGAACGCCTCGTGGCCCCGTCTGGCAGCTGAGTTCCTTCAGGCCAAGCGCAGCCCGACCACGTTGAAGCCGTGGCTGAACACGGTGCTGGGCGAGCCGTGGCGCGGCGAAGGCGACGATCTGGACGACGCCGAGCTGGCGTCCATGCGCGAGCCTATCGGTCTCGACCGGCTGCCGCCCGAAACCCTCTACCTGACCGGCGGCGCGGACGTGCAGAAAGACCGGATCGAACTGACGACGCTGGGCTGGACAGCCGACGACGTGGCGCTGGTGCTGGCCCACGAATGGCAAACAAGAGACCAAAGCCCGAAGAGATTGTCTCGAAGTTACGGCAGGTTGAAGTTCTGATGGGGCAAGGCATGTCCCGTCTTGATGCGATCAGGCAGATCGGCGTTGTTGAACAAACCTATTACCGCTGGAGAAAGAAGTACGGTGGAATGGGTGTAGATCAGTTGAAAGAACTCAAGCGGCTTCAGAAAGAGAACGAGCGACTGAGACGCGCGGTTTCAGATCTGACGCTGGACAAACTGATCCTGACGGAAGCCGCAAAGGGAAACTACTGAGCCCCGCTCGTCGTCGTGCCTGCATCGATCATGTTCGTAGCCATCTGAACGTTTCCGAGAGACGCGCCTGCCGCGTGCTTGGACAACACCGGTCCACGCAACGGCGTGTCCCAGAAGGTCGCGCAGACGAAGACCGATTGGTGGCCGACATGATCGAGCTGACCCGTCAATACGGTCGATATGGCTATCGCAGGATCGCTGCACTGCTGAGAGAGGCTGGCTGGTCTGTCAGTGATGGGCGGATTGAACGGCTTTGGCGACGGGAGGGGCTGAAAGTGCCAGTGAAACAACCGAAGAAAGGACGGCTCTGGCTGAACGATGGGTCGTGTGTTCGGCTACGGCCAGAGTTTCGCAACCATGTTTGGTCGTATGACTTCGTCCATTGCCGAACCGATGATGGAAAAGCCTTCCGAACGCTGAACATCCTTGATGAATACAGTAGGGAATGCTTGGCAATCAGGGTTGAGCGGAAACTGAACTCGACCGATGTAATCGACGTTCTGACGGATCTGTTCATACTTCGCGGCGTGCCGAGTTTCATACGTTCTGACAATGGGCCGGAATTTGTCGCCCAGGCTGTCCGAGACTGGATTGCTGCCGTCGGCGCCAAGACGGCTTACATCGAACCCGGCAGCCCATGGGAGAACGGATATTGTGAAAGCTTCAATGGCCGGTTCAGGGATGAGCTACTCAACGGAGAGATCTTCTACAGCTTGCGCGAAGCACAAATCCTGATCGAACAATGGAGAAAACACTACAACACAAAACGACCCCACAGTGCTCTGGGTTACCGCCCGCCAGCGCCCGAAACCATCATCCCGATGGATCACAGGCCGATGATGCACTAACAATCAACTTGGACCAGTCAGTTGAGGCTGCTCACAGATAGGTCTTCTTGATTCGTGTCAGGTGTGTGCGAGGACGCCAAAGCCAAGGCTTGATTAAAGTCCAGGATCTTTCCAGAAGTATTGGTAAGATCATCAGCTACTCCCAGCGCATGATAGGTGTAACTTCCCTCCAAGTCAGCCGTTCTCACTAGCCATCGTCCAGCAGTGGACTCAGTTCTTCGTCGGTAGCAAAGGCTTCTACCAGTGTTGATCCTATGGGCATAAGGGCTGCTCCTTGGCTTCAGAAGCATCCTACTCTTAGGTGTAGTCAGGTCGATCTTAGGCATCAGGTGGCTCAGAAAATGGTTAAACTCTCGTGTCAGAGCCATCTGTGTTTATCTGTGGATAGGAAGTATACCCCCTAAGACAGAGACAAGATTTACTGGGGTTAACCAGTGTTATCTCTGATTTTCATAGCAAAAAAGTGTGGGTGGCGGTGCTGTCAGACGAATTCGAACCAGTCTCAGTTTGCCGCGGAAATCGCGAACTTATCCGGAACAAAGTTGACGCCACTCGCTAAGAGCGGCGGCGCGGGTCAGCTTGAAGGTATCTCTGCTGGCGAGCGATCTTTCCTGGTTGAAGTGGTTGTAAACGGAGGAATAGACGGAGGCGAATTTCTGCAAACTTCGCATGCGCCTGAAACGTTGCATGACGCGTTCTCGTCGTCGAAACGGCAGGTGCGAATTCTCAACCCGGTTATTGAGCCACCTGCCCGTCTGTTGTTTTTCATTGGCGCTCAGCTCTTTGAGCGCGGCTCTGTATGAGGCGAATCGATCCGTCACGACGTTTTCCGCTTTACCGTGGCGCTTCATCAATTTCCTGAGGAATTTCAATGCCGCCTGCTTGTTTCGACGTTTGGTAACGATTGCTTCCAGCACTTCGCCCTCATGATCGACGGCCCGCCAGAGGTAGTGTCTCTTGCCGTTGATCTTCACAAAGATCCCGTCAAGGTGTCAACGCCAGCGGCTCGATTTCATCCCTTCGATCCGGCGCTTCCGGATCTCGGCCGCGAACAGCGGCCACAACCGATGCCGCCAAAACCGCACCGTTTCGTGGCTTCCGTCCACGCCGCGCTCGTGCAGCAGGCCCTCAACGTTCCGAAGCGACAGAGGGAACCGAACGTAGAGCATCACCGCCAGGCGGATGATCTCGGGGCTGCTTTTGAACTACTTGAAAGGGCTGTCTTTGTTCATTGGCAGACGCTAGCCAGCGCTTTGTTGCGCCTCAAGCCAATTTCCTCTGACAGAGACCGATCCGAAGCATTACTAGATCGTGCAGTGCTCCGGCGTTTCCAATTGAACCGGCTGGAAGTGGAACCACTTGCGCACCCAGGGATGATGCAGCGTGCCCGCGATCTCATCCGCAAAATCAGCGCGACCGACGTCACGATAGAACGTGCCGTTCAGTTCAAAGCTGACCTGTACCTCCGGATTGTCGTCCATATGTGCCAGCAGGTCATACCAGACCACGGCGAAATTGCGCGCCTGATAGCCTTTCAGCAGACGGCTGTTCTCCGAGCCGGTAATGACCGCGACATCCTCAAGGTATGTAAAGGGTCCGGGCGGGTTTGGGAGAACGAGGTGGTTGCTGATGCCCTGTTCCAAGCGCAGGTTGGCAAACATGTTTATCGATTGCGCGGTCTTGAGGCCCATATAAGGCATGATCGCACTGAGAAAGTATAGCGACGTGGCGAAGGCGCCGATTGCGATGGCGGAGCGTCCGGGCCGATCACGGGTTTCGCCCGGCACATGTCCGCCATAGCGCAGGATCAGATAGCACAGCGGCAGCACCAAGGGCATAAGGTATATGTTCGCCAGCGTGAAGTTGTACTGGGACATTGCCATGGCGCCGCCGGCAATCAACATCACAAAGACACCCAGATAAAGTGGCCGCTTGGCGTTCCGGCGTATCAGCATCATTTCAGGCGATGCGTTGATCCGGTCGAGTTGGCTGGCGCTCAGGAACAGCACGTGCAGGGAGATTGTCAGCGTTGTGAATGCAAGATAGGCCGCATAGTTGCTCAGGCCCAAAAGCAAGTGAAAGACTATGCCGCAAACCAGGCCGATGTAGCGGGTGCGCGTAAAGATAAGCGCAAGCATGATCGCCCCTTCAACAACGAAGGTTCCATAGATCGCGAGAATGTCTATCGCCCGACCCTGAATTGCGTGCAGCGGCCACGGCATTTCAGCCCATAAAGCCATCGCGCAGGAGGTCTCGGGGTTCAAAAAATCCGTGTTGATCTTGTGAAATATGCCGAAGACGTACATCACGAGTAGTCCGCCGCATCCGGCCAATCGGAAGTTGGCGAATATATCCGACGCCGGTTGGGACCGAATGGCCGCCACCGCAAAGGAAAGCCAGTAGCCAACGACAACGATATTGCGCAGGATCGTGTGATTGGACTGGGCCGGCGCTTGCACGATGGCGCTGATCAGGCTCGCCAGCATCAATAGTGCTAGCGCGCGCGCCGACTTCGGGCGCGCCAGCACAAAAATAGCAGCCGCAAATACGGCGATCAGATCAGATTGTGGCGGAAAGCGACCGTAGGCAAAGGCGTAGTTGAAGACGTGGAAAAGCGAAAACAAGGCAAAGATTGACGCGAAAAGCGTTTGCCGCGCGGCAACATGCGCACCGGGCTCGCTTAGGCCTTGCTGTCCCATAGAAAAAAGCGTGATCCAGCGCCCAGTGCGCAGGACCGGGTAAGTTATCGCCGCCACCATCGGATTCGAGAAAATTGCGCCGTTCAGCTTGTTGAACCAATTGACCGGTGTCGACATCAACGCAAGCTGATTTGTCGCTTCTCCGCCGCAGTAGCGGCGGCCTCCGATCTCGACCACCATCCCCTGATCCAGATCGAACCCCTGAACCTGCAATTCGCGGCGCATCTCGGCGTGTTCACGCAGGTCGATCAGGCGCAGGTGACCGACGGCTTCTTTCAGCCGAAGCATTGTGACATAGCGGGCACAAAAGGGGCATTCGCCGTCGTAGTAGACGTCGACCGTGCTCATGTGTCCGTGTCCCGCGATGGGTGAATGGATGTGCCGCGGGTGATGTCTTCCCAGACTTCGACGAAGGGGCCGATAAGGGCATCGTAAAGCGTCGGATGCTTTTGCGGAATTTTGTTCCCGTCTCCGTCCGCGAGGCCGAAGTCTAATTCTTCATAGCCGTCTGGAACATAGAGCGTCCCGAAGATCCAGTCCCAGATGGCGAATACCTCGCCGTAGTTCTTGTCGTGATGTTTGAGGTCGCTGGAATGATGGATCTGGTGCTGGGCCGGGCTGATCAGGATATGTTCCATGACGCGACCGTAACTCAGCCAGATGTGGCTGTGCCTGATGTTTGCCCCGAAGAACACATAAGCATTGAAGGCCAGTGCACCCGCATAGATGATCCAGTTATCGATCCGTCCGACGAGGCCCCAAAGCACGAGCGCCGAGACAAGGCCGACGAGAACTGAAATGATGATAGCCTGCACAGCGTAATAGCAAGGATGGGCGCGCATGAAGGTGAGCGGTGTCATCACCTCCGCGGAATGGTGCACGGCGTGAAATGGCCACAGACACCGCGTTTCATGGTGCAGGTAGTGGTTGAAGAACCGGCCCAGATCCTGCGCCAGAAACAAGAGCAGGGCGGCAACTGCCCCCTTAATCCATCCGGTATCCGTATCTGCCGGGCCGCCAAGCCATTGAAGAATTTCAATCGTGACGAATGGCGTGAAGATCAAAGCGGAAATCGCGCCGGTGGCCAGAAAGAAGGTATTGAAAACGGCAACTTTGAGGTCCACGAGCGTGGATGGATGGATGTAAAGCTCACGCGGCAGCGCAAAGCGCAAGAACCGGTCCGGTTTGCCGCGGATAAGCCAGACAATGTAAACGATGACCAACGTCGACGCGACGTAGATCGGGGAGAAGAGGTATTTTACGGCAAACGAATCGCTCAGTTGATCCAGGATGCCTGACAGGATTTCCATTTCGCCTTCCCACTTTTTTACCAGAATATTCGCCTTCCCACTTTTTTACCAGAATAGCGAAAAAAATTGGCGCGGCCTTGGCCCGTTCGCGTTGTTATTGAGGCAAATTTTGGGAACGACTGATCTACGCGATCGGCTGCGCCGAGATCGCGGCTTGAACGCTTCGGGAACTGTGGCGCGAATCCTTGGTGGCCAGTCCTCGCGGTTATGGGCCACCTTCGTGCCGGTTCGGCCGATCGCGGACAGACTTGTCCTCGCGCCAGCAGGCCCGAGGCAGCAGCAGAGTACCCCCGACCAAAGCGGAACAATCTGCCATCACTGACGCGTGGGCCAACAAGTAGCTCCGTCACGCACCATGAACCCCACGCTGCGCGCCTCGTTCATTGAGAACGCCATGCGCAACGACCCGGAGCGCGCGTCCGCCGAATACCTCCCCCACGCACGGACAATTCTAGTCCAAAGCTGTGAGCATGCGCCGTGCCGATCACACGGGCCGTGCTGCATCGTGCTTTGAGACGCGCCGGCAGCATGTTCGATCCATAGGTAAAGTATGCAAAGCTCATCGCTGCTCTCTTGACCCGAGAACGCCAACCATTGATTTTACTTTCAAAGAACTATCCCCCCTTCGACCCGTACTCCTTTGCAAAAGACAAGGCGGAGTCCAAACGATCCGGAGTCGGATTTGGTGGAGCAAGAGCCGAAGCACCAGGCACCAGTGCCCAGCCCTATTCTTCAATAATGATCTCGAGGTGCAGTATTAGCTTTCCTCGAGAACGAGCATCCGTCAGCCCGCGCCCGATTGCCCACTAGGAATGCTGTCCGAGCATCCAAACCTCAAGAATATGTCTTAAGAAATCTCGCGCTGTATCGTCCTTGTGCTGAATATACTCCGCTTGGGTGCGGGCTGCCAACCAGCTAATCATACAAGCTGTGAGGATAGGCAGCTCTGAGCCCAAGTGGACGATTGAAGTTGACGTAAACTGTTTTTCGACCTGCATTGATCAAAGTTTACTAATGGAAGGGAAAGCCTGGCTGTTATTCTCGAAGAGACGACCTCATACATTGGTCATATCTCGTTTTCTTGCATACTCTTTCTAATCCCGGTTACGTAATTCTTCATTAAAGACTCGATATACGACTCCGAGGTTTCATATCGGGATAACTTGTCTGAGGCGTCAAGGGCGGCGATTCCATAGAGGCAAGCCCAAAGAACACGAGCGTCATGAATGGCTTCATCAACATGGCTCTCTGGGTACAATGGGCGAATTGCCGCGACACCAATATCAATAAGATTGAAAATGGCACGATCGTATTTTTCGGGAGTTACCTTTCCCGGTGGCAACTTGTGTTCAAACACTGCGCTCCAAAGGTTGGAGTTTTTCTGAGTAAATTCCAAATAGGACTTCGCTAACTCCGTCAATGCCTTCTCGGGCGAGCCATCCAAGATCACGCCCGACAAATACGTGTGAAGGCTCCGCAATGTGTTGACGTGCAATTCCAGAATTAGATCATCGCGATTTTCAAAAATCAGATAAAGCGTCCCTGATGTGTACCCAATTTCCCTAGCGATACGCCTAATTGTCAGCTTTTCGAGACCTTCGCTCGCAACTAGTTTCGTTGCCGATTTTAAAATCATTTCCCTAAGCTCTGCACGGGTATGGTCTGATCTCCTTGCCACTTAAACCTCTGAAACTGTACAATTAATATCCTCTAAATATTATATATTGATCATTGATTATTTTCAACATATGATAAATAATCAGTGATCAATAAATGTTAAGTGAGTTCAAAGATGTTTGGGGCACTTCGCGTTTTCAAAGTTTTCTTGCTTAGACAAATTGACGGAACGTCGCTCTGCGCAGGGGCGCTCTTCCTAACATTGAGCGCGTGCACCTTGTTCGTTGAAACATCACCAATGGTTTCACGCTCAATGCCCCAAATATCTCCCTACACCCCCGTCAAAAAATCTTTAAACGTTGAGGTGAAAACAAAAACATCCTATGCATTAGTCAAACCGCTCCGAGACGGATTGGAAGCGTTGGGTAACCGTTTGAACGCCATTGATCAGGCTCAAAAAACACTTGATGTTAGCCTGTTCATTCTGCGAGAAGACGATGCCGGTCATCTATTTGTAAGCAAAGTCCTGAATGCGGCTGATCGAGGAGTAAATGTCCGATTGCTCTTCGATGACTTGTTCAATCGACGAACCGCAAATCAGTTCTTTGCGCTAGACAATCACCCCAACATTGAAGTCCGCGTTTTCAATCCATACTCGCGCCTTAGCCCGACGCTATTTTCCTTTATAGTTGACTACGAAAAAAGCCGACGGCGAATGCATAGCCGATTTCAAATCTCTGATAACCTCTACGCAATTATTGGAGGTAGAAATATCGCTGATGAGTACTTCGCAGATAACGGCACTTCCAAGTTCCTTGATTTCGAAATTGGGGTTCGCGGCGAGAAAGTGAAGGCCATTTCTGAAGCATTCGAGCTCTACTGGACCGATAAATGGAGCGAAGACATCTCTAGCCTTCAGTTGCTGCCTCCAATGGTCGGCCTCGATGATCTTCGCGTTACCGCACGCCGAAGGGCAGAAGAAGCGTGGCAAGGAACATATCGGGACCTGCAAAAACCATCTGAAAGACGACCGCTGAAGAACGATGGAATTAGCGCCAAGGTTTCTTTTGTATCGGACGTTCCGGGAAAAATACGTAGGCATAAATTTGAGGGTCGATACCTCGTTTCGCAATCGCACTACGACGAGATCGCTCGAGCGACAGAAAAAGTATTGATTGTCACACCCTACTTCATTCCAACGGACAAGGGCGCCAGTCTTCTGGAGCGGTTGAGCGACAAGGGCATTCGGGTCGAAGTCGTGACCAATTCCTTAGCTTCGACCAACCATGTGTCCGTGCATGGTGGATACTCCCAGTATCGTGCGAGGTTGTTAAAGGCCGGGGTAAAAGTCTTCGAGTTAAAACCATTCAATAGCACAAACTTTGGCAAGGCTGGCCCGATACTTACTCTTCACGGAAAGTACACAGTCATTGACGGTAAAACCACTGTTGTAACGACCATGAACTTTGATCCAATTTCCATTACCGGAAACTTGGAATCCAGCGTTACGGTTCATAGCGCTAGCTTCGCGCGTTTAGTTTTAAGCGACACAAAAAACCTAATTTTAAATGGTTGCTACCGGCTAGCCCTGAACTACAATGGCAACTTGGTTTGGTATGAAGAAACAGGTTTAGGAACAGTTGCGTTTGACGATGAGCCAGGAGCATCAATCGGTCGAAATTTCATCTCCGATTTCGTCGCCGCATTAAAAATCGAAGGCCTGCTCTGAATTCAACTTGATTATCTGCATCGATCGTCAATCAGCGGCGGACCAACAAGTAAACATAAAACACTATTCCATTATAGGAATGGATGACGTGAAACCTTCCAGTGTGGATTTTTACTTTAATATTAAATGTTTGCGGTTCGAGTGATGCTTCATATCCGATCTTTTACTTTAGCAATTACCAGCAAAGGGAGATGAGAAATGCTGAGCAAGACTATTCAAATAACTCTTATCTGTATTGTTGTAACCGCATGCGAGACAAAGGCGCAAAAAGCTGAAACCGCATTCATGCGCGAACAGCTGATTGCATCAGGCCAAAGCACGAAACCGGCCGATGAGCTCCGAGAAAAGCACATAGGTAAAAATCTAGCTATAACTTCAGCAGCAGTACTGACCTCTCCAATCTGGGTCCCACTCGCAATTGTGTCGTGGCCGGCATTGGGGCTTTGAGCTGTTCACGCCGTTATGGTTCAGTTAACGCTGAGTCAGCTTTAGACCGTATGCTGAACAAGCGATACATGTTCAAATTGGCAGCAAAGTCCGCAATGCGGTCGTTCACGCTAGTTGCAGCGAACGGCCGCTTCGAGCCCAAAGCAGTCGGAAGATCTCTGTTGCTTTGGGGTTGATAAGCGGTCATGGCTGTGGGGATGGCTAGTTCAAACAGTTTTACAAGCGTTTCATCGCTAGAATTAAAGATGCACACTATGCGAGTTTTCTAGGGTCAGAACCCATTGATTTCTTCGGGGTTGCGTGTTTCACGGTTCGAAAACCGAGCGGTGAACATGTCTGATCTGTTTTGGCTGACCGACGCCCAGATGGCGCGTCTTGAGCCCTTCTTCCCAAAGTCTCATGGCAAACCCCGCGTCGATGACCGGCGGGTGTTGAGCGGGATAGTCTTCATTAATCGCGATGGTTTGCGCTGGCGCGATGCGCCGAATGAATACGGCCCGCACAAGACGCTCTACAACCGCTGGAAACGTTGGAGCGACAAGGGCATCTTCGCCCGGATGATGGTCGGATTGGCCGCTGAGCACGGCGAAGATAAGACCGTGATGATAGATGCGACCTACCTGAAGGCGCACCGCACAGTGACCAGTTTGGGCGTCAAAAAGGGGGCGTGGGCGCCTGATCGGTCGGACCAAGGGCGGCATGAACACGAAGCTGCACGCTATCTGCGACAGCAAGGGACGCCCACTCAACTTGTTTGTGACGGCTGGGCAGGTCAGCGATTGCATCGGCGCACGGGCATTGTTGAGCAGCCTGCCAGATGTCGAATGGCTGCTTGGGGATCGCGGATATGACGCTGATTGGTTCCGGGAAACGTTGAAAGACAAAGGGATACGCGCGTGCATCCCAGGCCGGAAGCAGCGGAAGAAAGCGGTGAAGTACGACAAGCGTCGCTACAAACGTCGCAATCGGATCGAGATCATGTTCGGAAGGCTGAAAGATTGGCGGCGAGTGGCAACCCGATACGACAGGTGCCCAAAGGTCTTCCTCTCAGCCATCGCACTGGCGGCTACCGTCATCTATTGGCTATGAGTCCTGACCCTAAGGATCTGCGACTTTCGCAACACGCTGCAGAAGCAGCAGTTGCTGATACGCCGTTGGGGCTCGTTGCGACGCAACTCTATGAACAATATGTAGAAAATGAGAAAGGGCTCGGCACTGACTTTTCGGCAATGTTACCGCGCTTTGCCGAAGGCACACGTTCTGGTGGGTGAGAATGGAACACTGATTCCACCGCGCTCGCCGTCCTATCAACCAGTGGGTGGGAAAAGCTCCAGTTTTCCCAGAAATCGCTGCAGAGCCTTGCCCATAGGTTGCGACTTGCGCGTCGCCACCGCCATGGGCAGTGCTCCTCCCATGTCGAAGTCGAGAATGGAAAATCTGCTGGAAAACTCATGACTGTCCGCGAAATTTCCCAACACCACGCCTATTGCGTCGGATTGATCAATCAGGCGTGCGGTAATGGGGTAGGTTTCGATGACATGAACGCGACGCAGCGGGTTTCCACCAAGGAATTCCAAAACGGTGAGAAGTGGAGATACCAGCGGTCCCTGAATGTCGGGAACAATGATTGGAAACATCGCGATATCCTGGGGCAGCAAGTCATTGCGACCAACAAGCGGATGCGTCTTGCGCGCATAAACGAAGGGCCGCATGGGCGGTAACTCCCGACTTACCACTCCCGGTTCGGCATCTAACGCCAGTTTCGGCCCGACGAGTGCGTCAATGTCACCTTGGCGGAACAACATGATTCCGGTTTCGAAATTGCTAGCACGCATGTGCAAGCGTACGTCCGAGTCCGCTAGCAATAGGGCTTCGACGCACCGGTTCATCAGGCCTTCCAACGACCCAGGTGTTACGCCTACGCGCAACAGCAAATCCTTCGTCTTGCGCCCTTCTTTTGCATCCATCGCGAGTTGATCGACATCAGAGAGAATACGCGCAGTGCGATCAACAAAATCACGTCCTGCCGGAGTGGTTACGACTCCGTGGGCCTTGCGATCAAAGAGCGCAAAGCCCAGCTCGCTTTCAATGTCGGCGACGGCTTTTGTCACGGCAGACTGACTGATGTTCAAACCTTTTGCGGCGACCGAGACGGAGCCTGCGCGATCAACAGCCACGACGTATGAGAGTTTTGTGAAGTTCATTGGGTATTCCAAAAACAGATAAACACTGAGAATATTCTATTTGTAATATGATCAGAATTCTAGGAAAACACGCGCGAGAAAAAATATGCGGAGTCGGAACATGACGGCACGAAACATAGTCGCAGGCGTTGGCATGACAAAGTTCGCCAAGCCGGGTCAGTCTGAAACCTATGATGTGATGGCTGCCGCTGCCATAAGGCAAGCCCTGGATGATGCTGGGCTGACTTACAGTGACATCCGTCAGGCCTATGCCGGTTACGTTTATGGCGACAGCACGTGCGGTCAGAAAGCACTCTATAACGTCGGCATGACAGGCATCCCAGTCATAAACGTGAACAACAATTGTTCGACGGGATCGACAGCGTTGTTTCTCGCTCGGCAAGCGATTGAACATGGCATTGCGGAATGTGTTCTTGCCGTTGGTTTTGAACAGATGAAGCCCGGCGCCTTGGGGAGTGTGTTTACAGACCGACCCAGCCCGTTTGACGATTTTGACGAAGCCTGTGACATACTCGTGGGTAATGGGGATATCCCACTGGCTCTGAGGTACTTTGGTGGAGCTGGGAAATCCCATATGGAGAAGTATGGAACCACGTTGACAGACTTCGCGCGGATCAGGGCTAAGGCCAGTCGTCACGCCTCGCGCAATCCGCTGGCGTTGTTTGACAAAGAGGTAAGTCCTCAAGAGGTCCTTGACGCCCCGGTCGTGTGGAACGGTGTCATGACCCGGCTGATGGCTTGCCCGCCCACCTGTGGCGCAGCTGCAGCGATCCTTTGCAGTTCTGACTTCGCCAAACAGCATGACATAGACGCCCACGTTTCAATCGCTGCGCAGGCGATGACAACAGACACTCCGTCAACCTTTGAGGCAGAGGACATGATGCAGGTGGTGGGGTACGATATGACAGTATCGGCCGCGTCTCAGGTTTATGAAGCTGCGGGCATCGGCGCGGAAGATGTCGATGTGGTTGAGCTGCATGATTGCTTTGCTCAAAACGAACTCGTCACTTATGAGGCCTTGGGGCTTTGCCCCGAGGGAGACGCCCAGAAGTTTATTGCCGACGAAGACAATACCTATGGCGGCAAATATGTGACGAACCCTTCCGGTGGCCTATTGTCCAAGGGCCATCCGCTGGGCGCGACAGGTTTGGCACAATGCTATGAGCTGACCCACCAGTTGCGCGGGACCGCCGATAAGCGTCAGGTCGAAAACGCGCGCCTCGCGCTCCAGCACAATCTCGGTATTGGCGGTGCGTGCGTCGTCACGCTTTACCAGGCAGCTTAACGCACAAAAAACCATCAACGAGGATAGTTCAAATGACCACACATCCCTGGATGAACGAAGACCATTGCGCGTTCGCAGGCAGCGTTGAGAGGTTTTTCGCTGAAGAGTTTGAACCCAACCGCGAACAATGGGCAGAAGATGGTTTGGTGCCACGATCTTTCTGGAAGAAGGCTGGAGAACTGGGCATCCTCGGCGCAACGATCCCGGAAGAGTATGGCGGATTGGGGCTTACCCAGCACTTTGACGTTGTAAGTTATCTGGAACAGTCCAAGGCGGGTGACAGTGGCTGGGGGCTGTCCGTACACAACATCGCGACACATTACATTCTGGCGTTTGGCACCGAAGATCAAAAACACCGTTGGCTGCCCAAGCTGGCAACCGGAGATTACGTTGCTGCTATTGCCATGACAGAGCCAGGTACCGGCTCGGACCTACAGGCAGTGAAAACAACGGCGATCCAGGATGGGAACGAATACGTCATTAACGGTTCCAAGACATTCATTACGAATGGGTCGAGCGCCGATCTCCTGCTTCTTGTCGCCAAAACCGATGCGAAAGCAAAGGCCAAGGGCGTGTCCCTTCTGGTCGTCGAAACAGCTGAGTTGGAAGGTTACAGTGTTGGTCGCAAGCTGAAGAAGCTGGGTATGAAGCGTAACGACACTGCGGAGCTGAACTTCGAAGATGTGCGTGTGCCACGCTCGGCGCTTCTGGGCAAAGAGGAAGGCAACGGCTTTTACCAATTGATGCAGCAATTGCCGTGGGAGCGGCTGCTGCTGGGTTACATGGCTCTGGGTGCATCTCAGTGCGCATTGAAGGCCACCCTTGAATTTGTGCGTGAGCGGAAAGCGTTCGGTAAACGAATTATGGATTTCCAGAACTCGCGCTTCAAACTGGCCGAGGCGGCGACGAAGATCGAATTGCTCGCGGCTTACTTGGATAAATGTCTGGTAGAGCTCGAAGCCGGAAACCTGACAGCAGAAAGCGCCGCTATGGCAAAATGGTGGGGAACTCAAATCCAGTGTGAAATTGTTGATGAATGCCTTCAACTGCACGGAGGCTACGGGTACATGAGCGAATACCTCATTTCAGAGCTTTACGCTGACGCGCGCGTGCAAAAGATCTACGGCGGCACAAACGAGATCATGAAAGAACTCATCGCACGATCTCTCGACATCGACTAAATCGGAATAACACATGAAAAAACTTGACAACAAAACGGCTTACGTCACAGGGGCGGGCCGGGGGATCGGACGTGCGGTTGCTTTGAAACTGGCGTCCGAGGGTGCAAATGTAATCGTCAACGATCTTGACATGGCCCCGGCAACAAAGGTTGTGGCAGAAATCCAAGACCTTGGTCAGAAAGCAATTTCTGTCTCAGGAAGTGTTGTGGAAGAGGGGTTCGCGGAACGCTTCATAAATGCAGGCGTAGACGCGTTTGGTGGCCTGGACATCATTGTTAACAATGCAGGCTACACTTGGGACGGCTTCGCGGCCAAAATGACAGATGATCAGTTCGATGCGATGCTCGATGTGCACGTAAAAGCACCTTTTCGCATCTTGCGGGCAGCTGCGCCTCATATCCGTGGCTATGCAGAAAAAGAAAACTTAGAAAACCGCGAAGTGTTTCGCAAAATTGTCAACATCTCTTCCATCGCCGGGCTGGGTGGCAATGCTGGCCAGGCCAATTATGCTTCTGGCAAGTCGGCTGTGCTAGGTCTCACCAAAACGTTGGCGAAGGAATGGGGGCGAATGAAAGTCAACGTGAATTGCGTGGCTTTCGGTTACATTGCGACGCGGCTCACCGAAGCCACTGAAGAGAAAAAGTCGATCGAAGTTGATGGCAACAAGGTAGGCATTGGCATTCCACCTAAAAGTGCGGACGCATTCAGCGCAATGGTTCCTCTGGGGCGCGCTGGTACGCCTGAGGAAGCCGCGGACGGTGTGTACCTCTTCTGTTGCCCTGAATCGAACTATGTGTCGGGCCAAACACTCGTGGTCGGTGGTGGTCTAGTGCTGTAACGGCTTTGAAGTGGCACTACGAAGAAGTCGAACCGTCCGGCGCGATGCCGATATGAGTCAGGTTCTGTCTTTAGACATGCAACCCAGTGAGCGGGCTTCTAGTGGTCTTGTCAGAAGTACTTTGCTTGAGCGGGGCAGGGGTGTTGCGTAGCTTTTGCCCATGACCAATCCTGCCTCTTTCAAGTATTTCAAAACCAGCCCCGAGATCATCCGCCTTGCGGTGATGTTGTACATCCGCTTCCCGCTCTCGCTTCGGAATGTCGAAGATTTGTTGCACGAGCGAGGCATCTACGTGAGTCACGAGGCTGTCCGATATTGGTGGAACAGGTTTGGCCCGGTGTTTGCATCAGAGATCCGAAGAAAGCGTGTTCAGCAACTTCGTGCATACTCGAAATGGAAGTGGCACGTCGACGAGGTCTTTGTGAAGGTGAACGGCAAGGATGAACGCGTGTCCATCCAGTCCCCCAAAATCGAAGCCGGGCACGTCCGGCTGCCTGTTTCGGCGTCATGGAAAGAGGCCTTCATCACCGAAGTCGCGGCTTTCCCGAACGGCAAACACGATGATTAGGTCGATAGTATGTCATAGGCGCTTTTTGCACTCGATCGGAAGCTGCACGAACTGCGCCACTGTTCCCGTTACAAAGGTAAATTGGGGCGGGTTCTGTGATAACGGCAAATGTCGTTGTAGGAATTGGAAAGCTATCAACAAATGACCGCTTTCTGTCGCGAGGCAGCCATTGACGCACACCGCAGCGAAGGTCCGCTCAGAGCCCAAACCGACACGTTAGGTTCAGTGATTTAGAGGTCATTGCGATGCACCCTTCCATCCTTCATGACAAAACGGATGATCGACGGGAATAACCTAGATTCGGTTAGGATTTACACAATCCAGAATTTTCTGAGCAGCTAACTGAACCGACTTTCTCAACTGCATGATCTCTGAGTTCGCAGCCAGCCGGGCCTTCATCTCCGCGTCCCCAAGGAGTTGGTTAATCGAATTATCCAACTGATCCGGTGTCCAATCCCATCGATTTACCCTGAGTCCGACACTGGTCTCAACTGCCCGCTGGGCGTTATCGTGTCCGTCCCAGCAATAGGGAAGGATCAGCGACGGGACCCCGAAATACAGCGCTTCGCAAAAGCTGTTGTTGCCGCCGTGGTGAATAAACAGATCGCATTGTTCAACCACGGAAGGCTGCGGGAACCATTCCTGCAGATGAACATTGTCTGGGACTCTGGAATAGGCATCGATTTGGGCCCCGACATTGACTAGAAACCTCATGTCCATTGTCTTGAATACGTCGAACAGGCTCTCAAAGAATGGGACATCCATGGCGCCCAGACTGCCAAAACTCACGTACACCAGAGGCCCGTCGTTTCGGGGCATTTGAGGTACACGGTAAGGACCTTCCTGGCGAACGCAGCCTTCGAGAAAGGTGAATTGTCCAGAGTCCAGCACCTGATCACGATCATGGCGAATGATAGATGGCGCTAAAAGAAGGTTTTGATGCGGTGATGTTTCTAGGAACTCACCTTCAGGCAATAGCTCAAGCCCCTTATCCTGGCGAAATTTGTTGTAGCGAGCATGAATTGGGCCAAGGGTCTCCAGGTACTGGTCTCGAAATGCCGCACACCCGGCAGCGTCAGATGCCGGCAGACCGGACAGGTACGGCGGTAGGCAGTTGTCTGGCAACTCGGTTTCCGCGCAAGAAATAACCCTGACCCATGGGCACTCGGATCGTACGATGGCCGGGAACATGATGACGTTGTCGAGGACGACGACATCTGGGTTGATCCGCTCTAGCGCCGTTTCCAACCCCTGTTCGACCGATTCCGCTGTCTCGACGATTGCGTTCCAAACGGGCTCTACATAGGTGGTTAGTTGGTCAGTTGGATGCATGTTAAAATGCGGCAGATGATGGCTCAGGAATTCCTGCCAGTAGGTCTGGGTTTCCTCTTCTGTCAACTCTGACTGAACAGGGACGGCGAACTCGTCAAAACCGTAATCTGCGAATACGCCACCAAAGCCACCGTGGGTGAGGAAAACGGGGTGTGCACCCATTGCGCGAAGTTCCTGAGCGATCCCCACACAATTCAGTGCAGCCCCAAAACTAGCTTCGGGGAAAAACGCGATTACGGGTGCTTCCTTGCGGTTCATCATTCACTCACCGGATTGACCCGCGGGTTGCTTGGACTAGCGCCGGAGCACCACGATTGGCGACGCTGGGCCTTTGGTGCATTGAAAGCCGCAAGTGCACCCTCATCTGATCCGCCGCAAGATCGAAATGATCCTGTTCGATGAAATCAAGGATACGCAGATGTTCATCGAGCGCCTGCCTCATCCGAAAGTCGATCATACCGAATGATCCGCCTGGCAGGTGGCGCAACCCATGATGGGCCATGAGAGCAGAAGCTAGATACTGGTTTCCGGACGATCGAGCGATGAGCTTGTGAAAGGCAAGATCCGCGTCTTGGAAATCCTGGCTATTGAAAGAGTTTTCCGACTGCGCCAGAAGCGCTTCGGTCTGGCTGCGGACCAGATCGGCGCGCTTGGTGTCCAACTTGAAACCGTCGGACAGAATGGCCTGCGGTTCCAGTATCAGACGAAATTCGTAGCTCTCTATTCGTCCGGAGCGGTCTCCCGGCATGCGCGTAAAAACCCAGGATTGACCTTCGGCTTTCTGAATCACGCCTTGGGCCAGGAGGGCTTCGAGCGCACGCTGTGCAGCGCTGCGGGAAACCGAATATCTGCGGATCAGGTCTGTGACATTGATGGCACCGTCCAGGCGTCGGGCGCCGCGATCTCGTAGGATGGCACCAGCGAGATCCACGCCTGCTCTGACCGCATGCTGGTTGAGTATCGAATGCCCCTTTTCGGGTTCGCATTCTAGGACAAACCCGCCTTCTGCCGCTTTGCGTGCCATCCCCTCCTTTTCCAGCAGCCTCAATGCGGATCTAACCGGAGTGCGAGAGACGCTGCACGAATCAGCAAGGGTTTTTTCCACCAGTCTGTCGCCCTGATGCAAATCGAGATCCATCGCAACATCCAGTATTTTTTGAGCAAGTTTCAAGTATTTGCTTGGTGGCATAAGAAGACGGCTTTCGTCACACTCAGTTAATATACAATAAAAACGGTATCTTAAATGGCTTTTCCGGGCCACACAAAAATGATTCAAAAAATTGTTGAGTTTTATTTCATCAAAAAATACCGTGACTGCATTATATATCTCGCCCCAGAAGCGAGCGCGGATGTCAAGGGAGGAAGACATGACCAACAAGTTCACCAATTCGTTCCGTTTGCCATTTGCTTGGCTCACCGCCGGGGCGACCTGCGCACTCAGCGTATTCGCCGGAGCGGCCCAAGCAGAAAAAATCGTGATCTCGAACTGGGACGGCTACATGCCGCCGGACCTGCTGGAGAATTTCACCAAGGAAACCGGTATCGAGGCCGAGCTCTCGGTGCATGGCACTAACGAAGAAATCATGGGCAAGGTCGTAGCCGGTGGAGGAAAGGGCTACGACGTTCTTTTCGTCTCGTCGCCTTTTGCCGAGGCGTTAAACAACCTGGGGCTGGTGGCTGCAATCGACCACGACAAGGTTCCGAATGCCTCTAACCTGTATGGCGAAGCTAAAGAACTAGCCCATGATCCGGGCAACAACTATTCAATGCCATACGCTTGGGGCACGACGGGCTTATGCTACCGGTCAGACCTGATGCCAGAGCCAACTTCGTGGAACGATCTGCTCAAACCCTCTGACGACCTTAAAGGCAAAGTGACAATGCTCTCGACGGATCGCTGGCTGATGGGGGCTGCTGCGCTAGCCCTCGGAAAGTCGCTGAACGATACGTCGGATGAGACGTTGGCGGCTGCAAAGGACCTGCTGGTTGCGGCGAAGCAGGATCTGCTGGCCTACGACGACGCAACTTTTTATCTGAAGTTGGTATCGGGCGAGGCAACGATGGTTCACGCCTGGGATGGCTGGTGCAACTACGGCATCGGTGAAAACGCGGACATCAAGTACACGATACCATCAGAAGGATCGGATCTGTGGGTAGATGCGCTAGTCATCGCGGATGCATCTGAAAACAAAGATGCGGCGCATGCCTTTGTGAACTATGTCTTGGGCGCGGACGTCGGTGTCTGGGTTGCCAGCAATATCCTTTACAAAACGCCGAACAAGGCTGCAATGGAGGCGCTGGACCCCTCCTTGATCGAAACCTTCCCGAACATGGGAATGTCGCCTGCAGACCTTACCAAGTATGAGCAGTTGCGCGATCTCGGCAATGGCCAGAAACCCTTTGCACGGACCGTGACCGAAATCATGGCCGCACAGTAAGTGATCAAACCCTGAGCAAAACCCGACCCGAACAAAGGGTCGGGCCTGTACGACATCACTCCACAGATTGCCAAGAATATGACCAATCGACTGAAATCGGTGATCTTGCTGGGGCCGGGCTTGGGCTGGCTTGCGCTTCTTATGGTGGTGCCGTGTGGTCTTATTTTTACCTATGCGTTTTTTGAACGCGGTATCTATGGCGGCATCGACCACGTCTTTACATTTGAAAATTTTGTGCGGGCCGCCGATCCTCTTTACCTTGGGATCTTCTTACGCTCGGCTAAGATCGCATTTCTAGCCACGATAATCGCGATCCTGATCGCCTATCCGGCGGCCTATGCCATCACGCTGGCGCCGCGCCGTTGGCAGACCGGTTTACTGATCTTGGTGATCCTGCCGTTCTGGTCCAACTACCTAATCCGCACTTACGCCTGGATCGTGATGCTTAACCGCGAGGGCTTGATCAATAATACTCTCCAGGGGGCAGGCTTGATCGATGAGCCGCTGTCTCTGCTTTATAACAATTTCGCGGTGATCGTTGGGCTTGTCTACAACTACACCCCCTTTGTGGTTCTGGCGATCTATTCGTCGCTGAACCGCATAAATGTCGAAACCATAGAAGCCTCGGAAGATCTTGGAGCGCCCGCTTGGACCACTTTCTACCGGGTGATACTGCCACAGACCGTTCCCGGCATTGCGGCAGGTGGTGTCTTTGTTTTTGTATTGTCGATCGGCAATTTCATTACGCCCGATTTGCTTGGTGGCGGGCGACTTCAGATGGTTGGAAACCTGATCTATGACCAGTTCCTGAGCGCCCGCGACTGGCCGTTCGGAGCAACGCTGTCGATGTTCCTGATTGCGATTATGATGGGGCTTTTGTTCGCACAGGCGGTATTGGCCAATCGCGCAGCGGGACAGAGAGGGCAGGACTGATGCGGGACCGATCCAACATGGGCCTGAAGCTGCACCTGGTTTTGTTTTACACCTTTCTCTATGTGCCGATCCTTGTGCTCATGGCGTTAAGCTTTAACCGGGCCGGACTTCCAACTGTATGGACCGGGTTTTCGTTGGAATGGTACGGCAAGTTGTTTACCGCGGATCCAATACTGTCGGCGGCGCGCAACACGCTAATCGTGGCCTTAATCTCGACCGTTCTGGCGACAATAATCGGCACGCTTTTGGCGGTCGGTGTCGAGACACGGCGTAATTCTTCAGTTCTAGACGCGGTTCTGTTCGCACCGATGATCATCCCCGACATAGTTCTGGCCATCGCGCTCTTGTCCTTTTTCACCCTACTCAACATGACGCTGGGGCTTCATTCGATCATCCTCAGCCATGTCGTTTTTAACATAGCCTTTGTTGTCGCCGTGGTGCGTACGCGGATGCGCAATTTCGACCATTCGATACTTGAGGCCAGCGCCGACCTTGGGGCCAGCGAATTTACCACCTTTCGCCGCATCCTGCTGCCCGCCATCGCGCCGGGGGTTATCGCCGGGGCGCTGTTGTCTTTCACCCTGTCTGTGGACGAATTCATTATTGCCTTCTTTACCGCCGGTGCTGGGCAATCCTCGACCACGTTGCCGATGCAGATTTACGCAATGATCCGATTTGGCGTCACGCCGGAAATCAATGCGATGGCTACCATCGTCATGTTCGTTTCGTTCACGCTGGTCTTCTTCGCGCAGCGTGCCGACAAAGAGGTTTTCAGCCGATGAGCCAAGGGATTCAACTCAGGAATATAACAAAGCGATACGGTTTGGTGACCGCGATCGACAATGTTTCACTGGATATTCGCGATAACGAGTTCTTTGCACTTTTGGGCCCATCGGGCTGCGGCAAGACCACACTATTGCGGACGCTGGCAGGATTCGAAACGCCACAGGAAGGACAGGTAATCGTTGCCGGGCAGGACGTGACAAACATACGTCCCAGCAGGCGGCCCCTGAACCTGATGTTCCAATCCTATGCCTTGTTTCCGCACATGAGCGTCGAAAAAAACATCGCCTATGGGTTAGAAATGGAGAAATTACCCATGGACGAAATTGCCACGCGAGTGGCCGAGGTTCTGGAAAGTGCGAAACTTTCGGGATTTGCCGGGCGCAAGCCGGATAAGCTTTCTGGTGGGCAGCGACAGCGGGTTGCTTTGGCGCGCGCGCTGGTCAAAAGGCCAAAAGTCCTGTTGCTGGATGAGCCCCTTTCAGCTCTGGACAAGAAACTACGAGAAGAGATGCAGCTGGAGCTCAAACGGTTGCAGCACGAGGTGGGGATTACATTTCTAATTGTGACCCATGACCAGGAAGAGGCCCTAGTCATGGCCGACCGGATCGCGGTCTTGCATGATGGCAAGCTGGCGCAGGTCGGTACTCCTCACGAGCTCTACGAACACCCCGGATCGCGCTTTGTTGCAGATTTTATCGGCGTGATGAACTTTCTGGATGGTAACGCCGTCGACGGCGGTGTCGATGTCGACGGGGCGGGAATGCTGAGGGGCGTTTCCGAGCTGCGCGGTGCTGCAACGATCGCTGTGCGCCCGGAACGGGTCAGCCTGATGCAGACCGCCCCTCAAGATGGACGCAACTGCCTTCCCGGCACTGTTGAAGAAGTCGCCTATCACGGGTCAGACCTGGGTGTGCATGTACGCGTTTGCGGCGGGAGGAGCACCCTTTCCGCCCGCGTTCCCGCCAGCCAAGCCGACCGTGAAAATATCCAGCCGGGTCAGGATGTCCACTGCGTATGGGACGCGAAACATTCCCGCATCCTTCCCAACTGCTAAGCCAAATCTAACCGGAGACCTACAATGTCACAGAAAACCATCGCCTTCTTCCCCGAAGCTGCCTTTGGCCCTGCGCTGAATTCGGTTGGCATCGCGCAGGCCTGCGAGAAACTGGGCCATAAGGCTGTATTTCTAAGCGATCCCGGCTTTGTCGAGGTATATGAAGGTTATGGGTTTGAGGCGCATCCTGTTGCCCTGTCCGAGCCGATGGAACCCGAGGCGATGGCAAAGTTCTGGGAGGATTTCATCAACGGTCACATCCCAAATTTTCGCAAAGCCCCGATCGACCAGATCGATAACTACGTCAAGGATTGCTGGGAGGCGATCGTCGACAGCGCAAAATGGGCGCAAAAAGATCTGCCCGAGGTATTGGCAAAAATCAAACCAGATATGATCTGCGTGGATAATGTCATTATGTTCCCAGCCATCAAGCAGTTCGGCGTACCGTGGGTGCGGATCATCTCATGTTCCGAAAACGAAATCCCGGACCCGATTGTGCCGCCGCACTTATCGGGCTGCCGGGTGGATGACCGCGAGGGCATGGAGGCCTATGAGGCAAAGTTCCACGATGTGATCAAGCCGATCCACGACGACTACAATGCGTTCCTAGCCAGATGCAACGAAGACGCCTATCCGATTGGAGAGTTTTTCGAAGCGTCGCCCACAATGAACCTTCTGCTTTATCCCGAGCCGGCAAAGTACGAACGGCAGAACCCACTGGACCCAAACCGGTTTCAGTATCTTGAAGGTTGCGTGCGCGAAGAAGAACCCTTTGAGGTGCCAACGTTTAAGTCCAACAATGACAAACCACTTCTCTATGTATCTTTCGGGTCGCTTGGCGCAGGCGACACCGACCTGCTAAAGAGGATCATTTCGACCATTTCCAGGTTGCCCTACCGGGCGCTCGTAAATGTCGGGGATTACATTGACGAATACACAGACATTCCCGACAACGTGCACATACAGAGCTGGTATCCCCAGCCTTCGGTAATTCCGCAGGTTGACGCGGTGATACATCATGGCGGTAACAACTCGTTCACAGAGTGCCTATATTTCGGCAAAGCAGCAATCATTATGCCCTATGTCTGGGACGGCCACGATAACGCCACCCGTGTTCAGGAAACCGGCCACGGGTTCGGGTTTCACCGATACGACTGGACCGATGATGAATTGGCTATTGCCCTCGACAAATGTATCAACGATCCAGGAATGCAGGCGAAGATGGCGGCAACCTCTGCTCACATGCAGTCACGGCATGGCCCGACCAAGGCAGCTGGCATTCTCGACGAAATCCTGAAAGCCGCGGAATGAGCAGCGCCCCGCATCTTTCGGAAATCTCGACCCGCACCGACCTCACGGACTGGGGGCTACAGCCGGACATGATTGAAGGCCAGTCGCATTCATCGGGTATGCTGGTTCACAAGGGTCCTGACAACCGGCCGGAGATCGGCGCATGGGTCTGTACTCCAGGCCGCTGGCGCCTAACGATACCGCGTGACGAGTTCTGCTATTTTGTGCAAGGCCGCGCGGTCTATCGGTCGGATGCAGGCGAAAGCATCGAAGTTACGCCCGGAACGGCCGTACTATTCCTCGCCGGTTGGGTAGGGGAATGCACTGTCGAGGAAACATTGCGCAACACCTACTACCTAACGGATCGCGAACCTGAAACATGACCACGCCACGTATGCAAAACCCGCTCCAGCAGACTGATCTTGTCGATTGGGGGGTAATCCCGACGATGATTGAAGGGCAATCCCGCACCTCGGGAAAGTTGATCCACAAGGGGCCTGACGGCCAGTCAGAATGCGGCCTTTGGGTCTGCACTCCCGGTAAGTGGGAATGTCACGTCACCAAGGACGAGTTCTGCCACTTTCTGGAAGGCCGCTGTACCTATGTCCATGAAAGCGGCGAGGTAATTGAGATTACGCCCGATACGGCGGCCTTTTTTCCGCAGGACTGGAAAGGCGTTTGCACTGTCCACGAGACGGTCAAGAAAGTGTACATGATCCGCTAACGGCTCAATGCCTGTCAAATAAGGAGGCTGCCAAATGCGTGACCCGTTCAAATCCAGCTACTACCTTAACCCCAAGCATGTGCCATTGGAGGGTGGTGGGACCACTCTGTTCAACCCGTCTACCTTGCAGCCCGTCGGGGTTTTTGGTGAACCGTCGTCGCAGATCGTGGACCAGGTTCTGGACCGGGTCAATGCGGCGCAAAGGAAGTGGTCTGCAATGGACTGCAAGTCTCGCGCGCGGGTATTGCACCAGATCGCCAACGACATCGATAGCGGCGACATGACTGAGATCGCCCGCTTGATGACACTGGAAACGGGCAAACCTTACCCTGAATCGATCGGCGAGATTGCGAACATCCCGCCGGTTTTCCGGTACTATGCCGAGATGGCGCGCAATGACGCTGGCAAGATCGCCGGCACGATGCAAACTGGATCTTTTCAGTATCAGACATTCGAGCCCTACGGCGTATCCGTGCATGTGGTTCCGTACAATTTTCCCCTCATTCTTGGCTGCTGGTCGATGGCCGCATCACTTGCCGCAGGTAACGGTGTAGTGTTGAAAGCCTCACCCGCAGGAACTTTGTGCACGATGGCGTTCATGGAGTTTTTTCGAGCGTTGCCCCAAGACCTGATAGCTTGCCTGCCGGGGGGGGCAGACGTGGGCAAACAGCTGATTGCCAGCCCCAAAACCCATGTGGTCGCTTTTACAGGGTCCGTGCCGACAGGTCGTGCAGTCGCAGTGGCCGCAGCAGAGAACCTGAAACCCGCAGTGATCGAGGCTGGGGGAAGCGATCCACTGATCGTCAGTAAACACGCCGACATCGCGGTCGCTGCCGCCGGGGCGGTTACCGCTGCATTTTTGCAGTCGGGCCAGGTTTGCACATCGTCTGAACGGATTTTTGTAGTGGATGACGTGTACGACGATTTTGTCGATGAATTCGTGACCCGAACCCGGAAACTGCGCATCGGTGACGGCATGGGGGTGGCGGAAATCGGACCTTTGGTCTCCAAGGGGGTGCGCGACAAGGTCGAGCGGCTAGTGCGCGATGCAACTGAGAAAGGCGCGGTGGTTGAGGTAGGAGGCGGTATCCCGGATGACGTCGGGCCGGGTTGGTTTTTCGAACCAACGATCCTGACCGGCGTCACGACGGACATGGCGCTAACTCAGGAAGAGGTCTTTGGGCCAGTCGCCTCGGTCATTCGGGTGAGCGACTTTGACCAAGCGCTTGAAATGGCAAACGCGTCACAATTCGGTCTTGGCGGATGCCTGTTTACCGGCGACTTGGACGAGGCATTTCAAGGGGTGAACAAGCTACAGGTGGGGATGGTCTGGGTCAACAACCCGCTCGTAGACAACGATGCCTTGCCTTTTGGCGGCGTCAAGAATTCTGGGCTTGGGCGCACGCTAGGCCTTCAAGGCCTCGAGGCTTTCAGACGACCCAAGATGGTCGTGATTGATCCAAAGGCGAAGGAGGCGGATTGGTGGTATCCATATCCCGACGACTGGTTCTATTCAGATGACGTACAGGGCGGGAGAAAGCACACCGGCTAGGGTGATCGGTGCGACCTGATCGACTCTACAACTGAAGATGAGATAACGGCAGGATTGTCCGCAACGCAGACGTTCACGGAATTCTGCCGAATGACCGCACCGAGCCCATTTTGACCAATGCTGCACGATACCCCAATGACGGCAAAGCGCAGAAAGCGGCCTTTGCAAAGTCTAACGAACGGCCCAAAGCGTGGTAGGCCTGTTGTGTTGAAAACCGCTGAAATCAACCCAAAGCGGACGACGAAAAGATGGCAAATCTGCAAAGGTTTTTTGCGTTTTCCTAACAGCGGCTACTCAATTGCCTTGCGAAATGTCTCGGTCAGCCGTTTGTTCAATCCGTGATGAGGTTCGGCTGAAGAACCGTAGTGCAACTCCGCCAAGGCAGCGATGTCATTGAAAATGACCACGGAGCCGCCCTCTTCATTCGCATAAACCAGTAGTTTTTGGCAAAAGGCATCCAAACCAATTGCTGGAAAGCCCGCCATTGCCACGCCACCGGGTGCTGGTCCGCCGAACAGCAAGAGAACCGTATCCGGTAGCGCCACCCCTAGTTGGGAAGCTTCGGTCGCAAAATCGATTTCTCCAAACCAGACAGTATCGTCCTGCCCCATCACGGCTGTCCTGAGACGTTCGACTGCCTCTGGTACGCTGAGCTGAGATCGCAGTTCGATGATGCCATAGTTAGTATTCAATCCGTTGGTCGGCGCTGGTGCTGCATCTAAGTCCTTAAGAACTTCGAGCAACTTGCTCTGAAACGAATTCAACGCCTGGGTGTTGTTCAGATCATGCCGAACTTTGATAAACTGAGAGTCTGTGTAGACGATCTGCGGGCGACCATCCTGATCGAATGAAAGAACGCGAAACGGAAGGTCCAGACCTGCTCGTACGTTCTCTTCCAGTACAGGTGTGTTTATCTCCGGATCAGAGAAAATGAGTACACGAGACGCTGGCATTTCTACGCCTTCGGCTTTGGCCAGACGCGAATGATCTATCGATGCGATTGGAGTAGCTCCCGCTTCGGCAACGGCAGTCTCAATCCCTAAGAAGTTTTCGTCCACCGCAGTCTGGCCAGATGAAGATTGTGCAAAAGCGGATGTCGAAACTGACAGAGTTGCAATCATCGAGAAAACAAAGCCAAACCTCACCATTTTACTACTTCCTATTTCACCGTACTTTTTTAAGAGAAACCGCCGCCAGAGCTGCAAAAGCTATCTCGGCTGCAAGATAAAAGAGAAGTATCCCGTTCGGAACTCCATCGATAAGGATGCTTAGTATGCGTCCAACGGCCAGTCCTGACATAAACAAAAAAAGAACCCACAGCGCGGGGCGTTGTAATTCTGGTTTTGAAGCGGCTGCCAACCAAAACAAAGCGTTTGCCAGATAAAGACCCATAATCGCTCGGAAGACATGCGTCTGATTCGTTCCTTCTACCGGGAAGCCCAGCAAAACTGGGATCGAACTGCCTGGCATCAGACCATACGATAACGCAATTGGCACGAGACCAACGGCAGCAAGCAAAAGGACTAATCTAGCACTCATGGAGGCCTCCTTTTGGTAGAGGTTTTGCTTTTTTGCATAATTACCAATCGGTTTTTGGGGCATCCGATGATCCGAGCCGGATGCCCTCGCCACTGTCAGAAAAGCGTATTGAATGCCTCGCTTCTTCTACTGAGAGATGCCGCCTTCGGTTGATGTTTGTTCCTCAACATGGTCTTGATTGGCGACCGGCTTCCCGCGCGGAGGGAACTCCTCGAAGGTAGCGAGATGTGCCTGCACTAGACGGGCGGCTGGACCGAATGCCCACATTTTCTCGCCCATCCAGCGGACGTACATCCCGCTTTCATCCGCAGCTTTCTCATAAGGATCGCGGCGAAGGTTGAAAAGCAAGGGGGCGACCAACTCTTCCTTCGGGCCTGACCAGCCATGGTTTTGAACGACAAAGTGCGCTTTCCAATCGTTGTAGCGTACTGCTTGGAGGTCCGTACCCTGATAGTAGATCAGCTCGCGGCGATTGCTCTCTTTATCCTCACCTGTCAGGTAAGATAGTTGGTTGTAGCCATCGAGATGCACTTTATAGCCTTCATATCCCTCTAGGAGCTTTTCTCTTAGATCTGTCGGACCTCCAGCCGCTGCTACAAATGTTGGCATCCAGTCCATTCCGCTGAAGATGCCGTTCAAGACTTGACCTTCAGGAATTTTGCCCGGCCAGCGAATAATCGCAGGAACTCTAAAGCCACCTTCCCAGGTAGTACCCTTTTCCCCATGAAACGGTGTCGTACCACCATCAGGCCACGTCAGTGTTTCCGGGCCATTGTCGGCGGTGAACATCACTATGGTATTATCGGCAACTCCTAGATCCTCAAGGTGGCTGAGAACGTTACCAACGTTGTTGTCCAACTCCTTCATGACAACATCCTGAAGTCCGCGCCCATTGCCCAACATAGCTTCGTATTCGGGGCTGAGGTGGGTCCAGACGTGTGCACGGGCTGGAGCCATCCAGACAAAAAACGGAGTGTCCGACTCTACTGCACGAGAAATGAAGTCCTTCGTGTAAGATGTCACTTCGTCATCCAAAGTCTTTTGGCGCTCAGGAGGCGCAGGCCCGTCATCAATAATGCGCTGCTTCCCGACTTTTCCAAATCGCGGGTCGACTGTTTCGTCTACTTCCTCTGTTGCAAATGAATGAATGATGTTGCGAGGCGCAAATTGCGCGTTGAATTCTGGGTCGTCTGGCCAATCCGGATCAGACGTATATTCCATAGCATTCAAGTGATACAGCCAGCCCCAATACTCGTCGAAACCTTTTGTAGTCGGTAGGAACTCATTGAGATCGCCTAGGTGGTTTTTTCCGAACTGCCCCGTCGTATACCCCAACTTTTTCAGGAACATCGGAAGCGTTGGGTCATCTGGGTTTAAACCTATCGGATCTCCCGGCAGTCCAACCGTGTGCATACCAGTCCGTATTGGCAATTGTCCGGTCATGAAAGCTGATCGACCGGCAGTACAACTTGGCTCGGCATAATAATCTGTGAGACGAGCACCCTCAGAGGAGAGGCGATCCAAGTTCGGCGTCTCGATGCTTTTGACACCTCCGTGGTAAACGCCGACGCTCGCCCAACCCACGTCATCTGCCATGATGACAAGAATGTTGGGCGGGGTATGTTCGTCGGCCCAAGCTCCAGTGAAAGCAAAGCAGACGGCACCCGTTACTGAGATAAGCTTGTTCATTAAGACCTCCCGACTTGGTACTTCTTACCAACCATAGGAAAAACATCGGCTTAGAGGAACGGTCTGATTTGTTAACTTTTTGGGCTCAGCACCTTGGTGCAAGAAATTTCTTCGACCAAAAAGCCCGCCAAGCCGGAATTGCAAAGTCCTGGGTTGAATGTCCGGTTTGGGCTGACTGCGGTCCTTTGGAGTAAAAATGCGGATGGCTGCAATGTCCGCAAAGTAGACGTTCAAGCAAGTTGCAGCGAATGACCGTTTAGACTTCCAAAGCGGTCGTTCGCGCTTGGTGCAACAAATGACCAAAAGGCTTATGTACTCTCGGCGAAACGCACGAGTAGCTGCACGGATGGTCTTGTCTCGTCTGACACAGCAGTCAAAATGCCCGGACATCCCGCGCTTACTAAGCGTGGGGTATAAACAAAATCGCGCGGCGTCCGGGTGAGGCCGGGAGGGGGTGCGACAATCCGACTCGGCTGGCGGTGAGCAGGTTGCTTTGCCAAAGCCATGTAATGCAAAATTCCACAAGGGGGCAAATAAGGGGGCTGGCAACTTTCGAGCCAATTAACCCATTGATTTTATAAGAAATATGGCGGAGACGAAGGGATTCGAACCCTCGAGACGGTTTCCCGCCTACTCCCTTAGCAGGGGAGCGCCTTCGACCACTCGGCCACGTCTCCGCTGGCCGGTATATCCTCGGCGGTGGACCAGATACAAGGCGATTTTCCCGTGCATCGTCAATTTTCTGGAAACCGGCACCTATTTGATATCCGTCGTCCCGAAACCTCTGCCAATCCTATGAGAATAGGTCTGCAGATCGGGGCGAATTATGGCCTCCTCGGACGTGCAAAAGTAACCAACTTGCCAAAACCACGGTGTTTAAGGCATATTTGGCTAGACATATTTTCAGCATCAATAAAAAAACACGCGATTTTCCAGAGGCTAAAACCGGGCAGTGAGCGCATCGCTCACGACATAATCTATTTGGGGGAATAGAAGCTTGGCCTGGTTCAGAGTATTCATAATTGTTTTGTGTATTTCGCTGGTGCCCGCAACGGCATTTTCCAATATCGGCACGGTTATCGGCGTCAAGCAGGGCGCCGAGATAACACGCGCCGGAGAATCACGGCCGCTTCAATCCGGTATGGAGGTCGCATCAGGAGATGCGATTTCAACAGACGGCAATGGATTGGTCCAACTCGTTTTCGTGGATGAGACCAAAATCGCCATTGGTCCGAACGCCAGCATGATTCTGGACGTGACGATGCTGCGCGGCAACCGCAAGGCCAAGTCTTTTGCGGTTCAAGCCTTGGGCGGCAGCTTTCGTTTCATCTCGGGCAAAAGCAAGAAACGGGCCTATTCGATCCAAACACCGACAGCGACAATGGCCGTTCGTGGCACGACGTTCGACATGTGGGTGGTGCCCGGCACCCAAAGCGCGATGTTGGTACTGGAAGGCAACGTTGAAATGTGCAGCCTGAGTGGAAGCTGTCGGTCAACCGGGCGCCAGTGCAGCCTGTTTGCCACGAGCCAGCAGGGAAATGTCGGGCGCCCCGTGGATCAGGAACAATATGAACTGGCTCTGCAAAACGGTTTCCCCTTTATCCAATCGCAGGAAAACCTGCTTAGTCCGCTGCAAATCGATATTGGCGGATGTGCCGGAGAGCTTGCGCCTGTTCCGGTCCTGAAATCTGACGCACCGGTTCCAACACCTGTACGGCGGCAAAGGGCTGCATTCCGAGAAGCCCCGGCCCCCACCAGCAGGCCACAGTCGCCTGAGCCTCGGTCACCTGAACCTCGGACGCCAGAGCCGCCTACACCTGAACCACCCACGCCAGAGCCGCCGACGCCAGAGCCACCGACGCCGGAACCGCAAACCAAGACAAACCGCTCGGGTCACGGGGACGGCAGCAATCCGGGTGGGCAAAACAGAAACGCTCGTGGCTTTGGGAACCCCGGAAAGGGGAAGGGGCCGGGCAACGGGAAGGGGAAAGGCAATCAAGCAGCGCGTTAACATGGGCATCGCCCAGTGACTTCGGAGGTTAACGTGACCGTGAAGCCCAAAGAAAAGATTGGCCGGAGGCGCGGCTTTCGGCTGGTGGGCCTGGGCCTGATCCTGATCGGTTGTTTCATCAGGGTCATGGATCCTTACCCTGTGCGGATGACCCGGCTGATCTACTTTGACATTCTTCAGCGCATCATGCCGCGGGAATACAACCCGGATTTGCCGGTCCGGGTTCTGGACATCGACGAAAAGTCATTGGCGAATTGGGGCCAATGGCCGTGGCCGCGAACAATTCTGGCACAGATGGTTGAAAACCTGGGCGAATACGGTGCCGCGGCGATTGCGTTTGATATGTTGTTTGTTGAACCAGACAGGTATTCGCCGGCTCGGTTGCTCAACGATCCTGCCCTCGCAGGCGTTCTTACGGTAGAACGTCGCGCGCAAAAGATGGACTACGATGTTCTGTTCGGGCTGGAAGTCGCCAACTGGCCCGTCGTGATGGGAACAGCGGCACGGCTTTCGCACGAAGGCAGTCAGGTGACTCCGAAAACCGGAATTATCGAAATCGGTGAAAACCCGACTGCCGGGCTGATTGCCGTCCCCTATTGGACTCCGATCGCGCCGCCGCTCGACCGCAGCGCAGCCGGGATCGGCGGAGTGAATGTATCCCCGCTGGGTGGAACGGGAATTGTGCGGCGTGTTCCGGTGCTGTGGGGCGGCCCCAATGGTCCCCTCCCCGGTCTTGGGATCGAAGCCTTGAGGGTTGCAATCGGCGCACCATTTATTCTGGCCGAAGGTGCGCCCGATGAAAAAGGGATCATGCTGGCGGTCGAACTGGGTGATTTTCGGTTGCCGACGACCGAAAACGGCGAGGTCTGGGTTCGGTACCGGCAAGACAGGCCCGAGCTTTACCTCTCGGCCGATGATGTCATGCAAAATCCGAACGACCCGGCGTTGAGGGCGGAAATCGAGGGCCGGATCATTCTGGTTGGCACTTCGGCGGCTGGTCTGTTCGACATGCATCAGACGTCGCTGGGGGAATCTGTCCCGGGCGTTTCGATCCATGCTCAGATGCTGGAACAGATAATTACCGGGGAAATGCTCAGCCGTTCGGACGTCACAGCCGCGCTCGAATTGCTGTCCTTCGTGCTGCTTGGTCTGATTGTAATTGCGGTCATGTCCAGCTTTGGTGCGGTCGCCTCGTTTGTTGCGGGCGGCGCGGCCGCCGCAGTTGTTCTGGGCACCAGTTGGCTGGCCTTCCAGAACCAGCTTGTCTTGTTCGATGTGACATTTCCGCTGATGGGCGGGATGGCCAATTTTGGCTTGCTCGCCGGGTATCTGTTCGTTTCGACCGAGCGGGAAAAACGGGAAATCCGGCAGGTCTTTTCGCACTATGTCGCCCCCGAGATTCTGGATGAAATGGAAATTTCAGGCCACAGTCTGCAACTGGGCGGCGAGACTCAGGAGATCACGGTGATGTTCTCGGACATCCGGGGGTTCACACCGCTGTCCGAGTCCGTGTCGGCCACCGACCTTGTCGCGTTGCTGAACGAGCTTTTTTCAAAGGTGGGCGACCAGATTTTGAAGGAAAGGGGTACGATCGACAAGTTCATCGGGGATGCTGTCATGGCATTCTGGAACGCGCCCCTTCCGGTCGAGGACCATCCGTGTCGGGCTGCGCACGCAGCGCTGTTGATGCGCAAGGCACTGGTGAACTTCAACGCGTCGGACGTCATGCGGGGCCGGCCGCCCATCGCCTTGGCAACAGGATGCGCGACAGGTCAGGCGTGTGTGGGCAATATCGGTTCCCGAAGCAGGTTCAACTATACCGTCATTGGCGATGTCGTGAATGTCGCGGCGCGGATCGAGCAGAGTTGCCGTCATGTCGACTACGATATTCTGGTCTCAAGCGCGGTCTACCGGGCAGCTCGGCAGGATTTAGCCATGCTGGAGGCAGGGTTTGTCGATCTCAAGGGCAAGTCCGACCTCGAGGCTGTTTACGCTCTGGTCGGTGACAAAACCCTGATAGACAGTCCAGAATTCCAAAAGCTGTCACAGGCACATGCTGATCTTATCGCGGCAGTACGCGAGCGCCATTCGCACCTGCGCATCGAACGGATGTGCCACCGTTGCGCGGCAATGGCGGCGGATATCGAACCCGGCCTGCGACAGTTTTATCTGACGCTGCCGGGGCGGGCTGCGGATTTCCGGTCGGATGTCCAGTCGAGTCAGGTTATCTTCAGCCATCACGGTCACGCCCGGCGACCCTCTGCCTGAGCCGAGGCGTCCAGTACACTCCAGACATCCCAAAATTGGCTAGCCCTGCTGCCTGCAACACGCTGTCCTAGCGTAGCTCGCTCATACCGAGTGTGTTTTCAACGAGAAACTGGGCTGCTGGCTCCAATTCTTCACTGATCAATATCGAGCGGAACCGGGAATTCAGCACGTCCGTTTCCCAAGACTTCGCGGCAAGGGCAATCCAGACCGCAAGCGAGGCGTCTTTCTCCAGCTCACGCTCGAAGATTCTCAGGATTTGGGTTTGATGCTCGAACCGGGCGGTCCCACCATCTGTCAGGGCCTGAACCAAGTCCCGCTTGGCTTCGAGAGCGTGGTTGGATTGCGTCAAGGCACCACCAATCGCCTCGATTGCCTCAGAGCCATCAACCTCGATGCCTGCAAGCGCCCAATCATAAAGGTTCAAGTCGCCGACGCCCAGCGCCGTGCGGTACCGCGTTCTGACCGCCTGCGCAGCTTCGGGGCCGGATTGCAGGCCCAGCAACCTTATGATCGCCGGGGCATACGCAAGGCGGTTTCTATCATTCAGCTCCTGCAAGAGCGGGGAAATCGGGTGCGGAACGCGCAACTGCCTGACAATCTCATAAGGTGCGCGGTGAAACTCGATCAGTGCCGCATTCCGCAATACGTCGTCTTCGTGCCCCAGAAAGTTGCCGAAGAACGACACACGGGCAGGATCAGCCGATTGCCCAAAAGCCCACGCGCGTCCCTGTTCGCGTATCTCCGATACGAACTCCGCGCGTTCTGGAGTCATCAGGAACCCTTTGCTCCAGCCTGTTGAAAGGCTGCGACCGGCTTTGTCCCGCAACCCGTCTCCATAAATCATGAGAACGGTTCTGTTCGGATCTACGCGAAACGCGGATCTGGTCACGCTGTCGACCAGATACGGAATGTCCGGCAAGCCTGAAACCTGCTTTGGCGTCCCTTTCAGGATTGAAACAGGCGAATACCTGAAGGGATTTTCCGGTGTTGGCGCCGCCAGCACGATCACGCGCGCCGACAGGATGCGGTCAGCCAACGAATATTCTGGCAGGGTGATGCAGACAGGACAGGCCATAGACGGACGCGGAGCAACAACACCACCCGCGAGGAACGCCAAGACCGAAACCGTCAGCAACGCGGATCGCATCGCTTACCCTCCCTTGTCCTTGCCCAGAGTGCGCGACGGCATTCCCGGGCTACAGGAGCAGGCTACCCGATCACTGGCATCTGGGCGACAGTTCTGTGCAGGTGATCAGACGGGTTGAGAAATCCGTGCCCGCCCCTCCTGCCGTCCGCAAGGCTACATCAGGTCGTTTTCAACGTCCTCGGCTGAGATACCAAGCGAATCCAGGCCATTCTCAAGGTGGTCCGACAGGTGCGGCGTTCCGATCAGATAGTCCGCGCACGGAGTAGACGCCTCGGCCTTGGCGGTTGCGATGGCTTCGGCCAGATCCTCGGCGAAAAAGCTCTCGCGTCCGATCCACATGACGGCAACCAGTTCGGCCTGTTCATCTTCGCTCATCCGGTCGATGAAAGCGCGCAATTCGCCCTCGGCCCGGTTCAGTTCCCGCCCCATCATGGCGACCTGAGCGACTTTTCTTGCCGAGATTTCCAACATGACCCAACTCCTTCGTGTTCGCGGTTTCCATTCTACCACAAACACTCGGCGTGGCCTGAGTCTTTGATCTTACGCAAATAACGCCCGCTTATGGCTCGCGGACCCGCGAGATTGGATGATCCGGGACAGGAGCGGAACGAAACGGGCGAAACCGGGCCTTTTTCAGTTTCAGTTTCAGCGCCTGCCACAGGATCAGAGCAAACGCGCGCCGCGCGCCAAACGGTCTGCGTATCAACGACCAGAGGATCGCTCGGTCCGTCAGCGCAGCACGTGGGCCGGTAAGCGTTGCAATCAGCCCGCCATTCTCGCGCCCGTAGTCTATCCAGACGCCGACCCTGTCGGCTCGGAAGTCAAACCGGAACGTATAGGTGCCTTCGATCTTCTGGAACGGTGACACATGCATCAGCTTGTCGGCCACAATCCGGTCTGACGGTTGAATCGGCGCAAAGTTTGGATTGTGGCACAGATAGCTGTGGCGCGTGCCGTAAGTATTGGTCACTTCGGCCACAACAGCATAAAGCACGTCTTCCGCGTCAAAGCAGAACCAGAAGCTGACCGGATTGAACACGTGCCCGAAAACGCGCGGCTGGGTCAACAGCATGATCCGGTTCGGCTGCGTGACCCCGAGGTCATGGAACTGCTCGCGCAGCCACGCGGCACCGCGCCCTTTGCCGGGCTCTCCACCGTGATCGCGATCCCGCCAGTTCGTTACATTTGCCCCGTTGACAGAGAACAACGCGGGCGTAGGACCGGTATTTTCCGGGTCCAGCAGGATGTAGTCGAGCGAATACCGAAAGGCGTTTTCTATCGCGCCTTTCCGCCCGTGATACGTATGCCCCGCGATGTGATCGACCCGCTTCATGCGACCTTTTCCAATCTGTCTGTAAACCGTTCAAACGGCGGCCTTTTCCTCAGACCTTATACAGATATTCTACGAAGCGAATGCCCATATGGATTATTATTTGCCACAGAAAGTGATCCGCCTTGGGCAGCCCCGCGTAATGTGGTTATGTTTACCGAGATCGATACCGCGAGCTTGGATGAACCGGTGGCCGACGGGCCCCTAGCAAAAACCTGGCACGCGAAGGAACGTACCAGGGGCAGGCCGGTGAACGAAGCAAACGGCAGTTGCAATACCAAGACCGAGTGGGTTGGACATGTGACCCGCATTCGGGATGCGCAGGATCAGGCGGCATTTGCCGAACTGTTCCAGTACTTTGCGCCACGCATCAAGGCGTTCCTGATCAAATCGGGGTCTGATGCGGCGATGGCCGAGGAATGCGCGCAAGAGGTGATGGCGACCTTGTGGCACAAGGCGCATCTGTTCGACCCCTCGCGTGCGACAGTGGCCACTTGGGTCTTCACGATCGCACGGAACAAACGCATTGACGTCCTGCGCAAGCAACGGCGGCCGGAACCCGAGGATCTGGGTTGGGGTCCCGAGGCAGAACCGGAACAGCATGACGTCGTTGCGTTGCAACAGGAAACCGCGCAATTGCGCGACGCATTGTCGGCGTTGCCAGAAGCGCAGAGAGAACTGATCGAAAAGGCGTATTTCGGCGACCTGAGTCACCGAGAGATTGCGTCTCAGACCGGGTTGCCCCTGGGTACGATCAAATCACGTATACGGCTGGCGCTGGACCGCTTGCGCCACGCGATGAACTGAGATGATGACGATGAGCAACAAGATCAAACATCACCTGACAGATGACCTGCTGATGGCTTATGCCGCAGGCGGTCTGCCAGAAGCATTCGACCTGATGGTCGCAACGCATCTGTCGTTGTGCGACCACTGCCGCGCGCGCGCCGAAAGTTTTGAGGCCGTTGGCGGGTGTGTCTTGCAGGATCAGGATGATAGTGCGGCGCTGAGCGACGGTTCGCTGGCCGCAACCATGGCGCTGATCGCCAAGGGTGCGCCGGTGGCCAAGCCAGCGCGCCCCGGCTGTTCCGTGCTTCCCGCGCCGCTGCAGGATTATGTCGGCGGCGACGTGAATGCCATCCAGTGGCGCTCGATCGGGATGGGCGTTAAACAGGCGATCCTGCCCACAACGCGCGAAGCGACAGCCCGATTGCTGTTTATCCCGGCAGGGGCCGCCGTGCCGGATCACAGTCACAATGGCATGGAACTGACGATGGTCCTGCAAGGGGCTTTCTCGGACGAAGTCGACCATTTTGCGCGCGGCGATGTCGAGATTGCGGATGAAGACCTGCACCACATGCCAACGGCGGACATCTCTGAGGATTGCATTTGCCTGGCCGTGACGGATGCGCCGCTAAAGTTCAGCAAGCTGATGCCGCGCCTGTTCCAGCCCTTTCTACGCATCTGACCTGAACAGCCGTTTTGTGCTACACTGAGACTTCGACCCTGCAATCGGAGGATGTAGTCATGAAAGCACTTGCTCTGACCCTTGCCTGTATCGGGTTCACCACGCCTGCCAATGCACAGAGCGTTTCCGACGTGAAGTTTGAGACAGGCAACTATGGCGCGATGGTCAACGGAACCGTTACGGGCAAAGAGTATTTTGACTACCGACTGGGTGCGAAAGCCGGGCAGGAACTATTCGCAGAACTTCAGGTCAGCCACACCAACGGGTATGGTGTAATCTACTTTAACGTCCTACCTCCGGGCAGCGACGGCGCAGCAATCTACAACGGGTCCATCAACGGGAATACCGCACGGGTTGAACTGCCAGAAGACGGAGATTACACGATCCGCGTATACCTCATGGGCAATGATCGGGACACTGACAAGACGGTTGGGTACAATCTGGACCTCTCGATCCAGTAGCGCTTAGGCCTCACTTTTACCAAGCGGCACCACGTTGGCGTGATCCTCCGGCGCGAGTTCCTCGAAATCGAAATTGTCCAGACGCTGCGCGCGACGTCCGGCTTTTTCAGCGCTGATCTTGATGTCCGAGATATCCTTGGCCGCCTGTCCAAAGTGACGGTCCAGATTGGCCACGCGGTCGCCCAGCCGTTCGACATCCTTGTGCAGCATCCCCAATTCCTTGCGGATGGCCCCCGCCTGTTCCCGCATCCGCGCGTCTTTCAGGATCGCGCGCATGGTGTTCAGCGTCGCCATGCAGGTGGTGGGCGAGACGATCCAGACTCGTTTTTTGAAACTCTCCTGCACCAGTTCGGGGAACTTGGCGTGCAACTCGGCATAGACAGCCTCGGACGGTAGGAACATCAGCGCGCCATCGGCAGTTTCGCCGTCCAGAATGTATTTTTCGGCAATATCGGTGATGTGTTTGCGCACCGTGCTGCGGAACATCTGAACGGCGGCCTTCAGCTCCATGTCATTGGTTGCACCGATCAGCGCCTCATAAGCCTCCAAAGGGAATTTGCTATCGATCACGATCGGCCCCGGCGGGTTCGGCAAATGGATCAGGCAATCCGCCCGACGTCCGTTCGACAGCGTCGCCTGCAACTGAAAACTGTCCGAGGGCAGCGCCTTGGACACGATATCGTTCAACTGAATCTCACCAAACGCACCGCGCGTCTGCTTGTTCGACAGAATGTCCTGCAACGACAGCACATCGCCCGATAGTTTGGTGATATTGTCCTGCGCCTTGTCGATGGCGGCCAGCCGTTCCTGCAACTGCGTCAGCGAGGTCGCGGTCTGTTTCGACGAACCATGCAGCGATTCCTTCATCCGCTCCTGCATCTCGGCCAGCGCGCGGGCGGACTTCATCGCGTTGTCCGCCAGCCTGTCATTCATCTGCTGCTGGACCGAGGACAGCCGCGCCTCAACCGTCTGGATCACCTGAACCTGCGCATTGGCCTGCGTGTCCGAGACATGCTGGAGGCCGCCGCGCAACTGTTCCTGCCCTTGCCCCAACTGCTGCACATTCTGTCCCAGATGCGCCATCTGCCGCGCCAATGGCTCTGCCATTCGCGCCGAGCGGTTGGCGGCACGCAAAGACAGGAAAAGCAATAGCAGGATCAGCGCGACAATGCCGCCGCCGATCAGGATCACGGGGTCGTTCAATGCAATCTGGGTGCCAGCAATCTCGATCATGTCGCCTCGGGTGTTCTTGTTTTATTCTTCTTACCGCGCAGCACGCGCGGGATCAACTGCGCCCGAACAGACGTTCGATATCGGCCAGTTTCAGTTCCACATAGGTCGGCCGCCCGTGGTTACACTGCCCGGAATGGGGCGTCGCCTCCATCTCGCGCAGCAGGGCGTTCATCTCCTCGGCCCGCATCCGACGGCCCGACCGGACCGAGCCATGGCAGGCCACCCGGCTGAGGATCGCCTCGATCCGCGCTTGCACGGTCTGGCTTTCGCCCTGATCGGCCAGTTCATCAAGGATATCCAGGATCATCGCGCGGGCATCGACTTCGCCCAGTATCGCCGGGGTTTCGCGCACGGCGATGGCCCCGCCGCCAAAGGGCTCCAGCGTCAAGCCAAGGCGTGTCAGGTCGTCGGCCACGGCCATCAGGCGCGCGCAGTCGCTTTCGGACAGCTCCACGATCTCGGGGATCAGCAGCGCCTGCGCAGCCACGCCATTTTCAGCCATCTGACGTTTGAGCTTTTCATAGACCAGACGTTCATGCGCGGCATGCTGGTCGACAATGACCATCCCGTCAGCGGTCTGGGCAATGATGTAGTTCTCATGCACCTGACCGCGCGCCGCGCCCAACGGCAAGTCCTGCGCCGGAGGCTCTTCTGTGACCACGGGCGCAGGTTCCACAATACTGCCGCTGTAATCCCGCGACAGCTCGGCAAACCCGGGTGCTTGCGCCTGATATGCCACCTGCCGCGCGACCTGAGAAGGGCGGTCCATCTGGTAAACGCGCACTGGTGCAGGCTGCGCCGGTTCGGGCTTCATCGCGCCCAGAGTTGCATTGGCCACGGTCGAGGATGCCCGGTGCCCTGCCTCGGCCAGCGCGTGCCGCAAGGCCGAAACGATCAGCCCCCGCGCCACGCCCGGATCGCGAAACCGAACCTCGGATTTTGCTGGGTGGACGTTCACATCCACCAGCGTCGGGTCACAGTCGATGAACAAAGCCGCTGCCGGGTGGCGGTCGCGGCTGAGAAAATCGAAATACGCTGCCCGCAAGGCGCCGGTCAGCATCTTGTCGCGCACAGGGCGGCCATTGACGAACAGATACTGCGCCACCGCCGCGCCCCGAGAATAGGTCGGCAAGGCGGCATACCCATAGAGGCGTATCCCCTCGCGCGTGGCGTCGATTTGCAGGGCATTCTCAGCAAACTCGCGCCCGATCACGCGGGCAAGCCGGGCGTGCAGCGCATCGAACAGGTCGCCATTCTCGCGGTCGGCGCGAAACGTCACACGCCCCTCGCCCCCGCCCGAGACATCGCGCAGGGTGAAGGTGATCGCAGGCTCGGCCATCGCCAAGCGCTTGACGGTGTCCGCGATCGCCTGCGCCTCGGCCCGGTCGGTACGCATGAATTTCAGACGCGCGGGCGTGGCAAAAAACAGGTCGCGCAGTTCAACCACCGTACCTGCACGCAGAGCGGCGGGTTTCACGGCCTCCATCTTGCCGCCCGCGACATGGATCGAAGCGGCCTCATCCCCCGCTACGCGGCTGGTGATTGTCAGCCGCCCTACCGCGCCCAACGACGGCAGCGCCTCGCCCCGGAACCCGAAAGTATGAATGTTCAGCAGGTCGGACCCGTCGATTTTGGACGTCGCGTGGCGAGACAGCGCCAGTGGCAAATCCTCGCCGGAAATACCGCACCCATCGTCGGTGACGCGAATGAGTGTCTTGCCGCCGTCGGCAATATCTATCGCAATTCGTGTCGAACCCGCGTCGATCGCGTTCTCGACCAGCTCTTTCACAGCAGAGGCTGGCCGTTCGACAACCTCACCCGCTGCAATACGATTGATCGCCGCGTCGTCAAGCTGACGAATGATGGGTCGCGTTTCGCTGATATTGTGGTTTGCCTGCGCCATACCCCTAGAGCTAGCACAGCCGCATACGATTCTGCCACAGGTTTGGGATGGTCAATTTTCTGGCGAGGGGGCGTTCGGACAATCGCGTCGCGTTTACGAGAGGCGGCGAACATCGTCGCAATTGTCCGAACGAACCGTTGTGAGTGGTGGACGTTCTTTAGCAATACGTGGTTCGTAGCACGAAGAACCGCGTGTGACTCTTAAACTCTGGACCGTGACACATCTTGGGCGGAGATCAGCCGATAAACCATATCCTGACACAGCAAGATCATGCCGAATCATGCAGCGCCGGGCGCGCCGGTCCGTGTCCGGCACGGCCCCCAAACAGCGGCACAGGCAAGGATCAGGCCGGATACGGTCGCAATCATTCCGGCCGCGCTGACCGCATCCGTCGCGCCCAGCCACAAAGGTCCGTAGCCTGCCAGAACATACCCGGCAACGGCCGAAATCACCGCGAAAACCACGCTCCACCCGATTTGAGTTTCCAGCCGATTGGTCATCATGCGCGCCGCCGCAGGAGGGCATATGAACATTGCGATCACGATGATCGAGCCTACGGCATCAAACGCCGCAACAGCCGCAATCGCCGCGACAATCACCAACGCCATGCCGAGGGCTCCGGTCCTGATGCCGATCGTTCGGGCAAATCCCTCGTCAAAGGTAGAGATTTTCAGCGGCCGCCAGAACAGCCACGTAAACAAGGTGACTCCGGCCAAGGTCAGCGCGATCCGGGGCAATTCCGGCGGCAAGCCAGCCAGCGCCTGAATATCCCACAGTGATGTCCATCCCACCGCGTCCAACCAGATCAGGCTTTCCAGATTGCCATACAGTGCGTGTTCGACGTCCAGATGAACGGTCGAGGTGTCGGTTTGTTCCAGCAGCAGCACCCCGCCCGCAAACATGGTGGTGAAGACAACCCCCATTGCCGCACCGGGTTCAATCTGGCCCAACCTCCGTATGGCCTCGATCATCATGACGGCAACAACCGCCGCGCCTGCTGCGCCCAGCATCATCGGCCAGGTCGAGATTGCTCCGGTCAGCAGGAACGCCACAACGATACCAGGCAAAACGACGTGGCTGATCGCATCACCGATCAGCGCTTGTTTGCGCAGCACAAGAAAGTTGCCCGGCAGGGCGCAGGCGATGGCTGCGAAAGTCCCGATCAAAAGCGGCGTCAGGGATAGGGGGACGAATTCTTCTCCGCTCATGGGTTCACTCCCTGCGGCCCACCGATCTGACGGTCAATTTCGATGATCTGATCCCGTGTCAGAACGGTTTCAATGTCGCGCAACCCGTCATACAGAACCGCCGTGGCCTCATGCGCCTGATCCGCGCGGACGATCTCCCACCGTTTTTCGTCGCGCAGCGCTTTTGCAGCGCGCGCCCTGCCCGCCTCTGTCGCAACCCCATCGGCCCGTACCAGCCCGGCGCTGCGCAACAGGCGAAGCGTCAACGGTTCGTATATCTTTTGCCCCTGCGCCAGCGCCAAAAGCCCTTGCCTGATGTGAACCTGGCGCTGAAAGCGCAGGTGGCGAAGAACGGCAGCCAGAACGCCCCTGACAGGCGCAAACAACAGGGACAGGGCAAACAGGGCGAAACTGACCAGAACGATGATCGGTCCCGTGGGTAAGTTGGGGGCCGAGGCCGACAGCGCCGCACCCAGATAGCCCGAAAGCCCTCCGGTCAGCCCGGCCAACAGCACAACACGCTCTGATCGCTCGGTCCAGAAACGCGCAGCAACGGGCGGGATGATCAACAGCGCAACGATCAGGATCAACCCGACAATCTTCAACCCTACGACGGTCACGGCCATGACCAACCCCATCATCGCAAGGTCAATGCGATGCACCGCATGCCCTTGCGCCGCAGCATATTCCGCGTCAAACGCCACCAGTGTCATGGGACGGCGAATGATCAACACCAGCGCCAGCGTCGCTGCCCCTCCGACGGCTATGATCAGAGCGTCGGCCCACAGCATTCCCGCGGTCGAACCCAGCAGAAACCCCTCCAGCCCCGCCTGACGGCCCACGCCCATCGTCTGAATCACCGTCAGCAGGACGATACCGAACCCAAAGAACACGGACAGGACTGCGCCGATTGCAGCGTCCTCGGCCAGCCTCGTGTACCGGGTCAGCCAATTCATACAGAGAAGGCCAACCCCGGCGGACAGAGCCGACCCGACCAGAAGGCCAATCAGGTTGCGACCGTCGCCCCCAAGCGCGACCAGAACCATAAAGGCCAGACACACGCCCGGCAGGGTCGCATGGCTGATCGCGTCGCTGACCAAAGCGCGCTTGCGTAGAAACAGAAAAGTTCCGGTAACCCCCGCAGAGATTCCCAACAAGGTCGCACCGACAGCGACCAGCGTGGCGTTATAGCCAAGCTGCAGGGTCAGGGCATCCCAAAGCATGTTTACCCCAGCGCGCGTGAGATCTGGTCGATCTGAGCGGTGGCCAGACGGCCTCCATACGCCGATTGCAGGGTTTCGGCGGTGAACGCCTCGGCCACCGGGCCTTCCGCCACTTTGCGCGTGTTGATGAGGAAGACGTGGTCGAAATAATCGGTGACAGTCGCCAGATCGTGATGCACGGCGACGACTGTCTTGCCGGCCTCTCTCAACGATTTCAGCACGGCGATGATCGCCTTTTCCGTGGCCGCGTCAACGCCTGCGAAAGGCTCATCCAGCAAATAGAGATCGGCATCCTGTGCCAAGGCACGCGCCAGAAAGACACGTTGCTGCTGCCCTCCCGACAACTGACCGATCTGGCGATCCGCAAAGTCACGCATTCCGACACGCTGCAGACAGTCCATCGCACGCGACATATGACGTGCCCTGATCCGGCCCAACAGACCGAGTTGTCGCGACAAACCCATCAAGACCACGTCAATCACACGGGTCGGAAAATCCCAGTCGACACTGGCCCGCTGCGGGACATAGGCGATCCGTTCGCGCTGTTTGTCCAGCGGCTTGCCGAACACCGTGACCTGACCCGACAGCGGTGAGACAATACCCAAAGCCGCCTTTAGCAGTGTCGATTTCCCCGCGCCGTTCGGCCCGATAATGGCGGTCATAGCACCCGGCTGCACGGTCATGTCTACCGAAAACACCGCCGGTTTCTGACCGTATGAGACCGTCAGGCCGCGAACAGCCAGAGGGCTTTGGTCAAGGCCGTGCTCTGATATTGAAAGACCTTGTTCAGCCGCCAGCTCGAGCATCACTCAAAACCCCGCCGACAGTTTTCCGTTCATGCCGCGGTCAGGCACATCCGCGCCCAGCGCCCCTGCAATCACGGTAATGTTGTGATCCAGCATCCCGACATAGGTGCCTTCGTAGGTTCCCGGCTCGCCCATAGCGTCCGAATATAGCTCGCCGCCAACGCCAACCTCGTGGCCCTTTGCAGCAGCACCTTCAATCAGGGCGCGCATCGACCGGTCAGAAACCGAGCTTTCGACGAATACTGCCGTAAGCTGTTGATCCACAAGCGTGTCGACCAGTTCACCAATCCGGTTCAGACCGGCCTCGGACTGGGTCGAGATCCCCTGAATACCCATCACCTCGTAGCCATATTCAGCACCGAAATAGCCAAACGCGTCATGGGCCGTGACCAGAACGCGATTGTTTTCGGGAACCGAGGCAAGAGCTTCGGCAGCATAGCTTTCAAGCTGGGAAATCTCGGCCAGATGTGCCTGAGCATTGGCGGCAAAGATGTCTTCGGCCTCGGGTCGCGCCTCGGTCAGCGCCGCCTGAACCTCAATCACTACGTCACGCCACAGGGCGGGGCTCATCCACAGGTGAGGATCGAATTTGTCGGCATAGTCGTCATGCGCGCGCAGCTTGGCCTTTTCGACGCCCTCTGCAACCGCCACGACAGGACGTTTGCGGCCAAGATCGTGAAAGAAATCTTCCATCTGCGCCTCAAGATACAGCCCGTGCCACAGGATCAGATCGGCCCGTGTCATAGCGACAATGTCACTGCGGGTCTGCCGATAGGCGTGCGGGTCCACACCCGGACCCATCAGACCCTTGACCTCAACCTGATCGCCGCCGATCTGACGTGCAGCATCAGCGATCATACCGGTTGTGGCGACCACTTTCAGCGGTGCTTCAGCCCAGGCCGTAAATGGCAGTGCAGCGGCAAACGCCAACGCTGCAAGAAAGGTGCGACGAATCATGTAAGACCCCGATTTGGTATCCCCTTGAGAATGAATATGCGAACCATTCGCAACTAAGTCAACGCTATTGCGAATTATTCGCAAGAAAACGCCCAAATTTGTCCATTTGGTCAAAAAAGTTGCCTGCGAGAGACCAGTTTGCCTTTCATTTAGGCGCAACCCGTGCGAATTTGGCCCGAAATTCCCAAAGGATGTGAAGATGGATACGCAGAGCTCAGACAGCCCAGTGCGCACCGCGCATCTGCCGCAAGTGACCGAACCCAGAAATCCCGGAATGGACCTTGATCTGGACTGGGTGCGCAGTGTTCAAGCCAACACCTCGGCTATTGAACGCCGCGCCGCTACGTTGTCCGGTCGACGGTCGGTCAAGAAAGACTACCAAGCCGCGTGGCTGTTGAAGGCGATCACGATGATCGACCTGACGACGCTGTCCGGTGACGATACGGTAGGCCGTGTGCGGCGTCTGTGCGCCAAGGCCCGTCAGCCGATCGCACCCGCGCTGTTGCAGGCGATGGACATGCCGCCGATCACCACGGGCGCCGTCTGCGTCTATCACGATATGGTCGAAACCGCCGTAGATGCGCTGAAAGGCACCGGCATCCCGGTCGCTGCCGTCTCAACCGGGTTTCCAGCGGGACTGTCGCCATTTCACCTGCGCGTGGCCGAGATTGAGGAAAGCGTCAATGCAGGGGCAGAGGAAATCGACATCGTTATTTCTCGCCGCCACGTCCTGTCGGGCGATTGGCAGGCTTTGTATGACGAGATGAAGGCGTTCCGAACCGCCTGCGGTGATGCCCACGTCAAGGCCATCCTCGCGACCGGAGAGCTGGGTAGCCTGCGCAACGTCGCGCGCGCCTCGGTCGTGTGCATGATGGCGGGGGCGGAATTCATCAAGACGTCGACCGGTAAAGAAAGCGTCAACGCCACTCTGCCCGTCACCCTCGTGATGGTCCGCGCGATCCGCGATTACTATGACCGCACCGGATATCGCGTCGGTTACAAACCTGCGGGCGGGATTTCCAAGGCGAAAGACGCTCTGGTCTACTTGTCGCTGATCAAGGACGAGCTGGGCGACCGCTGGCTGGAGCCGGACCTGTTCCGCTTTGGCGCGTCATCGCTGTTGGGCGATATTGAACGACAGTTGGAACACTATGTCACCGGCGCGTACTCCGCTGGCTACCGCCACTCCATGGGCTGAGGAAAGAACAATGACAGTCAAAGAAATCTTCGAGACCATGGATTACGGCCCCGCCCCCGAAAGCGCTGCCGAGGCGTTGGCCTGGCTGGTCGATCAGGGCGGGAAATTCGGCCACTACATTGACGGTGCCTTCACCAAGCCGGGCAAAGGCTTTGAAAGCCGCAATCCGGCGACCGGAGCGGTTCTGGCCAAGCTGACCCAAGCCAAGCAAGGTGACGTGGACGCCGCCGTTTCCGCCGCTCGCAAAGCGCAGCCAAAGTGGGAGAAACTGGGCGGTGCTGGCCGTGCACGGTACCTCTATGCCATTGCGCGGCTGTTGCAGAAACATTCGCGCCTGTTCGCGGTGCTGGAAAGCCTCGACAATGGCAAGCCGATCCGGGAATCGCGCGACATCGACATCCCTCTGGTCCAGCGGCATTTCTACTATCACGCAGGCATGGCCCAGTTGATGGAGAGCGAGCTGCCCGACGCGCAGGCCTTGGGTGTGTGCGGTCAGATCATTCCGTGGAACTTCCCCCTGCTGATGTTGGCGTGGAAAGTGGCCCCCGCTTTGGCGATGGGGAACACGGTGGTTCTGAAGCCCGCCGAATATACCTCGCTTACCGCGCTGCTGTTTGCCGATATCTGTTCGCAAGCAGGGCTGCCTAAAGGCGTGGTCAATATCGTCACCGGCGACGGTGCGGTGGGCGAGATGATCGTGGCCTCGGATGTGGACAAGATCGCCTTTACCGGCTCGACCGTTGTGGGGCGGCGCATCCGCGAAGCGACGGCGGGTTCAGGCAAGGAACTGACGTTAGAGCTGGGCGGCAAGTCCGCATACATCGTCTTTGACGACGCGGATATTGATTCAGCCATCGAAGGGCTGGTTGATGCGATCTGGTTCAATCAGGGGCAGGTCTGCTGTGCAGGCTCGCGTCTTCTGGTACAGGAAGGGATTGCTGATCGCTTCCATGCCAAACTGCGCGCGCGGATGGACAACCTGCGCATTGGCGACCCGCTGGATAAATGCATCGACGTCGGCGCGGTCGTGGACCCGGTTCAGTTGCAGACCATCAAGGGTATGGTGGAAAGCAACACCGCAGGTGACCTCTATCAAGCCGACTGCGCGCTGCCCGAGAATGGCTGCTACTACCCGCCGACGCTGATTTCGGGGCTGGAGACATCCGATCCGCTGATGCAGGAGGAAATCTTTGGCCCGGTTCTGGTGTCGTCCACCTTCCGCACCCCGTCCGAGGCGGTCGAGCTGGCCAATAACACCCGCTATGGGCTGGCCGCGACGGTCTGGACCGAGAACGTGAACCTCGCGCTGGACATCGCGCCGAAACTGGTTGCCGGCGTGGTCTGGGTGAATGCCACCAACCTGTTTGACGCCGCCGCCGGTTTTGGTGGCGTGCGCGAAAGCGGGTTCGGGCGCGAAGGCGGCTGGGAGGGTCTGACCGCCTATACCAAGCCCAAGGGCAAGACCAAGGCGCTGACGAAACTTGACGCCACCACCGGCGAGGGTGCGCCAATCGATCCGATCGACCGCACTGCAAAAATGTATGTCGGCGGCAAGCAGGCGCGGCCCGATGGCGGCTATTCCAAACCCATTTGGGGCAAATCCGGCCTATTGGGGCATGTGGGTCTGGCGAACCGCAAGGACGTACGCAACGCGGTCGAGGCTGCGGCGGGTGCAAAAGGCTGGTCCAAGACCACGGGCCACCTGCGGGCGCAGATCCTGTATTATATTGGCGAAAACCTCTCGGCCCGAGCGGATGAATTCGCCGCACGGATCGACGCCATGACCGGCGGCAAGACCGGCGCGTCAGAGGTCGAAGCCTCGATTCAGCGCCTGTTCACAGCGGCAGCATGGGCCGACAAGTATGACGGTCAGGTTCACGGAGTGCCGATCCGGGGCGTGGCCATTGCGATGAAGGAACCCGTGGGCGTGATCGGCGCGCTTTGCGCGGATGAGGCACCATTGCTGGGTCTGGTCTCGGCCATGGCCCCGGCGATCGCGATGGGCAACCGGGTGGTTCTGGCCGCGTCCGAGCCTTACCCGCTGGCTGCAACGGATTTCTACCAGATCCTTGAAACCTCGGACGTGCCCGCAGGCGTGGTCAACATCCTGACCGGCAGCCATGCGGAACTGGCGAAACCGCTGGCATCGCATCTGAACGTGGATGCGGTCTGGTCGTTCTCATCCACGGACCTGTCAAAAGAGATCGAGGTCGTCTCGGCCGGAAACCTCAAACGCACGTGGGTCAACAACGCCAAGGCAACCGATTGGAGCGTGGACCAAACGCGCCGGTTCCTTCAGGCTGCGACCGAGGTCAAGAACATCTGGGTGCCCTACGGAGAATAGGGCTCCCGCCTAAAGGCAGGCGTTGATCAGATCACCCGCACCCTGTCCATGGAATGGGGCGTCGATGTCCCCATTGGACGATGGGGCACCGTTCAGGACGTGGCCAATGCCTGCCTGTTTCTCAGCTCGGACATGACCAGCTATATCAGCGGGACTGTTCTATCCGTGGATGGCGCACTTTATCAGCGCGGGTCGGGAAAGTTCGGGCAGATGCTGCGCGCTGCCGCAGGGAAAAAGGGCTAAGCAACGCTCAGCCCCGTTTGCATCAGTTCGTCGTTTCCAGACCTTCAGGCTTGCCGACAACGGTGAAATGCAGCCCTTCGGGGTCAAGCAATTCACTGGCCACGCGGTTCACGTCTTGCAGCGTGACCGCGTTTACCTTGTCGTTGCGGGTCGAGATGTAGTCAATCGGCAGGTCGTCCATCTGCATCCCGACCATGATGCTGGCAATCTGGCCGTTCCCGTCAAACCGCAGCGGATAGGCCCCGGTCAGATAGGTCTTGGCATCATCCAGCTCTTTCTGCGTCACCCCTTCGGACGCCGCGCGTGCCCATTCGTTTCGGATCACGTCAACCGCCTCGGCGATGCGATCATTCGCGGACGACACCGACCCCAGATAGACCGAGGCCAAGTCCTTGGGCACGAGATAGGTCGCCACGCCATAGGTCAGCCCACGCTTTTCTCGCACTTCCTGCATCAGGCGGCTTTCAAATCCACCGCCACCCAGAATGTGGTTCAGAACAAACGCGGCAAAGAAATCGGGATCGTCGCGATCAATGCCTGCATGCCCGAACAAGGCGACAGACTGCGGAGTGTCAAACTCAACGACGCTGACACCGCCGGGAATAGTAACCTCGGCACGGTCAGGAATTGGCTTTCCGGTCTCGGGCAGATCGGCCAGCAGTTTATCCAGCAGAACACCAAGCTCCTCGGCCGTTATGTCCCCTACGGCACCTACATACAGCCGGTCCTTCGCAAACACGTTCGCAAAAGCGGTGGCAACGTCGGCACGGGTCAGGGCGGTCACACTGTCAATGGTGCCTTTCCCCTCGGACCCATAAGGATGGTCTCCATAGGCCATACGCGCAAAATTGCGCCCAGCGATATCATTTGGGTCTGTCTGGTCCGAACGCAGACCCGACAGGACCTGCGCCCTGACACGATCGACGGCATCCTGATCGAACCGAGGTTCGTGGAGCGTGGTGTGCAGCAGATCAATCACCTCATCCCGGTTTTCGGTCAAAAACTGAGCTGAGACAGAAACCGTGTCGTCGCTTGCGTTATATCTGAACGAAGCCGCCAACGATTCCAATTCGCGCGCATAGGTGCGGGCGTCCATGTCCCCGGCCCCTTCTTCGATCAGGCCGCTCATCAGATATGTGGCCCCGCGCTTGTCAGGATCATCCAATGACGTACCCCCCCGAAAGCGCAGTTCCAGCGCGGTGAAGGGGATCGAGTGATCTTCGACCAGCCAAGCCGTGATCCCGCCGGGTGAGGTGACCTCCTGAATCTCAATCTCGGCCCATGCGGGCAATGCGATGACAAATGCGATCAGGGTTGCGAAAATCCGTTTCATTGCGTCACCTCGTCGTCACGCATCAGCCAGCCGGTTACAGAAGCCTCGGGCTGGAACACTTCGCGGGCCGCAGCTATGATCTCGTCTCCGGTCACGGCCTGAAGGATATCGGGCCACGCCTGCACATCCTCGACCGTCAACCCGCTGGTCAGGGCACGGCCATACCGGTTGCCAATACCATCCACGTTGTCGCGCGCATAAGTTTGCGAGGCGCGAAGCTGCATCTTGATCCGATCCAGATCCTCTTGGTTCACACCTTCGGCAATAAAGTCAGCCACGGCCTGATCCATAGCATCTTCTGCTTCCTGCAAGGACACGCCCTGCGCGGGTACGATCAGCAGGTCAAAGGTTGTATCGTCCAGTGACACGCCGCGATAGAAAGCGGCTGTATAAACGGCTTTCTGCTGCTCGAATTGCAGCTTTTCGTTTAAATAGGCTGTGTTTCCACCGCCCAGCAATTCTGCCAGCAAGAACAGCGCGGCCGCTTTTTCCTGCGCACCGGGGTCACGCTCGGGCGCGAGGTAGCTGCGCTGAACATAAGGCTGCGATACGCGCGGGTCTTTGTAGGTCAGGCGACGCTCGGCGGTTTGCGGTGGTTCCTGAGACCGAACCCGTTCGGGCAGGTCCGGGTTGGCGGGGATCACGCCATAATACTGATCCGCCAGTGCCTTGACCTCGTCAGGCTGCACATCGCCCGTGACCACAAGGATCGCGTTGTTTGGCGCATAGTGGGTCTGGTAGAAGGACAGCGCGTCCTCCATGTCCAGCGTTTCCATCTCATGCCGCCAGCCGATGATCGGAACGCCGTAACGGTGGTTCAGGTACTGCGCGGCGTTCATCTGTTCGCCAAACAGGGCACGCGGGTTGTTTTCGGTGCGCTGGTTGCGTTCTTCAAGGATCACGTCACGCTCGGTGCGGATATCTTCGTCGGACAAGCGGATGTTGCGCATCCGGTCCGCTTCCATCTGCATCATCAATTCCAGCCTGTCGGCTGCAACACGCTGAAAATAGGCGGTATAGTCATACGACGTGAACGCGTTGTCATTGCCGCCATTGGCAGCGACGGTTGTAGAAAACTCACCCGGAGCAAGCGTATCCGTACCCTTGAACAGCAAATGTTCCAGGAAATGGGCGACGCCGGACGAGCCTACGGGCTCGTCAGCTGACCCTGCGCGATACCAGACCATATGCTGCACCACCGGAGCGCGGTGATCTTCAACCACGACGACATCCATGCCGTTGTCCAGCGTGAAGGTAGTGACCGCCTCAAGGCCATCTTCGGCAAAAACCGGTGTGGCGGCGATCAGGGCGGCCGACAATGCCAAGGCCCGAACCATAGGGCATCCTCCGTTTCGTTTTGTGATGTTCAAACTACGGTGGTGCGGCGCAGGTTCAAGGCCGATAACGAAAAGTTAAGGATTATTCATCGACCGGTGGCGAGGAAGGCGTTTCTATACCCGCACGCCGCGCAGCTTCGTTCTGAAGATCGGCATCAAGGGCTTCGCGGCGATATATCTGTGAGTAACGGTCCACCTTGAACAGGCGCAACCGGGTCCAGCGACCCTGCTTCTTACGGAACGCGGCGTCTTCGGATTCAACGACTTGCCGTGTGTTCGACGGCACACCATAACGGCTCGAGGCGGTCACAAGCGCCGCGTCAGTCGACGGGATCGGTGTGTTCGGGTTCAACGCCGCAGCACTACCGCCCAGCGCCACGACCGCGTCCGCGTTGGGCGTCGGGTCCGTCAGATTGCCCCCGCCGGGTGTCGGAGCTGGCAGAAACTGGTAGTCCTTTGGCTGCGTCAGCGGCTTGACCGGCAAGACCGAGAATTCATCCGGCCCCGGGCCCGGCGCCTCAAGATGGCGCAAGCCGATATCGGAACATCCCGCCGTGGTAACGGCCAATGTCACTGCAATAATGGAACGCGGCAACCGCATCAAAGTCTCCAGCCTGTTTGAGGGGCTTTTATCGCATTTCCCCGGGCGCGTCACGAGTGCTTTTTGCCGTCGAACAGCATCAAACCGATCGCTCCTGCAAAAATGAAGACATCTGCAAGGTTGAACACAAAGGGATTGTCGATACCGCAGCAGGACATATTCAGAAAATCCAGAACATAACCGTAGAGAACACGGTCAATGACATTTCCCAACGCGCCTCCAATCAGAAGCCCGCCGGACAGCAGCACTATTCGCGAAGGGGCAGAGCGCAGCAACCAGATCAGAACGGCGACGGAAATCACCAGTGAAACGCCGATCAGCACCCACCGAGAAGCGTCGCTGTCCCCTTGGAACAACCCGAAATTGATACCCCGATTCTCGCCGTACTTGAACACCAGCAGGGGCGGCAGAACATCGATACTGCCCTCGGCCACGCGCATGACATGCACGACCAGATACTTGCTGATTTGGTCGATCGCAATCGCGCCTAGCGCGGCCCAGAGCAGTAGACGATACCCCATCAGTGGCGGAAATGGCGCATGCCGGTGAAGACCATCGCAAGACCGGCCTCGTCCGCCGCTGCGATCACCTCGTCATCGCGCATCGAGCCGCCGGGCTGGATCACGCAGGTCGCGCCAGCCTCTGCCGCCTCCATCAACCCGTCGGGGAAGGGGAAGAACGCGTCCGACGCCACCGCCGAGCCGATGGTCAGCGGTTGGGCCAAGCCCAGCACGTCGGCCATGCGTTCAGCTTTCTTGGCCGCGATCAGGGCCGAGTCCACGCGGCTCATCTGGCCTGCGCCCACACCCACGGTCGCGCCATCCTTGACGTAGACGATGGCGTTGGATTTGACATGTTTTGCGACTTTCCACGCGAATAGAAGATCGCGCATCTGTTCCTCGGTCGGGGCCTTCTTGGTGACGACTTTCAGGTCGTCCATGCCAACAAAGCCGTTGTCCTTATCCTGCACCAGCAGGCCGCCGGCCACCTGACGCACGGTCTTGCCGCCTGCGGTCACATCCGGCAGCGCCTCGGTCGTCAGCAGGCGCAGGTTCTTCTTTGCGGCGAAGATCGCCTTGGCTTCGTCCGAAGCGCCGGGGGTAATCACGACCTCGGTGAAAATCCCGGTGATCTCTTGCGCGGTTTCCGCGTCCAAAGGCTGATTCAGCGCAACGATCCCGCCAAAAGCCGAGGTGCGGTCGCAATCGAAGGCAGACTTGTATGCCTCTAGCAGAGTTGCGCCCGTAGCAACGCCACACGGGTTGGCATGTTTGATGATGGCGCAGGCCGCCCCTTTCGCCGGGTCAAACTCAGCCACCAATTCAAACGCCGCATCGGTGTCATTGATGTTGTTATAGCTCAGTTCCTTGCCCTGATGCTGTACGGCAGTCGCCACGCCGGGGCGGTTTGTGCCGTCCGTATAGAACGCGGCTTGTTGGTGGCTGTTCTCGCCATAGCGCAGGGTCTGCTTCAACTCACCAGCGAAGGCACGGCGCTTGGGCGCCTCAAGCTGCAATGCATCGGCCATCCAATTCGACACGGCGGTATCATAGGCAGCGGTTCGGGCATACGCCTTTTGCGCCAGCCATTGACGGAAACCCAGTGAGGTCTTGCCGTAGTTTTCCTCTAGCTGATCCAACAGCGACGTGTAGTCTTCGACGTCCACCACAACATTCACAAAAGCATGGTTCTTGGACGCCGCGCGGATCATCGCCGGGCCGCCGATGTCAATGTTTTCGATGCACTCGTCATAGCCTGCGCCTTTGGCGACAGTTGCCTCGAACGGATAGAGATTCACCACCAGCAGGTCGATCGCGCCAATGCCGTGTTCTTCCATCGCCGCGACATGGGTGTCATTGTCGCGCAGAGCCAGCAGCCCGCCATGCACCATCGGATGCAGGGTTTTCACCCGACCGTCCATCATTTCGGGAAAACCGGTAACCTCGCTGACATCCTTGACCTCAAGCCCCGCATCCCGCAGCGCCTTGGCGGTGCCGCCGGTCGACAACAGCTCGACCCCGCGCTCGGCCAGCGCCTTTCCCAGGTCAATCAGCCCTGTCTTGTCGGAAACGGAAAGCAACGCGCGGCGCACGGGGTGAAGATCGGTCATGGGTCCAAAGGTCCTTTTGGCGTCAGTCGAATACGGGCTCGTCCCGGTGCACGTCGCGCACGGCATAGGCTGTATCCTGCGCCTTGCTAAACGTCCACTGGATGCGCGTCGCATACTCCATCGCGCGGCCAGATAGAACGATCTGTTTTGTCGCGCGTGGCTTCAGACGCCCTTTCTCAAGGTAAACGCTTGGTTCAACAGATAATTTAGAAACCCCGTCGTGGCGGAACACCCAAATTTCACCGCTCTTGAGCGCCATCGACACCGCCGCACCGCCCAGATCAATGGCCGCATCCACATCAGGATGCAGATGAAACCTTACGTCAAACTCGATTCCCTGGAGTGTCGAGGCATCCATCGCCTTGTTGAATTGTCGCTTGGCCTTGTCGGTCGCGGTCAGCAGGATGTCTTCACCCGTCAATTCACGCCCGTCAAAGCGCAACTCGAACGTGCGCGCATGAGTCAGCCCGAAAACCTTGGCATAGCCATCGTGCCCTGCCATGAACCGTCTGCCTTCAAAAGCGTCCTCGAACTCGACCGGCACGTCCTGCGGCGCGTCAACCAGAGCCTCTTTTTCGGTCCCCGCGACCGGGTCCGTCAAACGAGCGCTGGAATAGCCGTCCAGACACAAAGTCGAATGAGACGGCGTAGCGCGCCCGGCCCGACGCCATTCAAGCCCGAAACTCTCACCCGCTCCGCAATTTACGATCAGCGGCCGCCGACCGGACGTCATTTCAAACGCCAATGTCGACGCATGTGCGTTGTAGGACGCAGCCCCTTTCGGAGGCGGGCTGGCGTCGACGATTACGCTGGTCCGCGCCGCGTACAGCCTGGCGAACCCCATCGTCAGCCCGTCCGCATGTTGCGGCCGAACCCCGCTTTGGGCCAAAGCTTGATCCAGCCGCCCTTCTAACCCGCGACCGCCCCCATGAAACCGCGCCAACGCGCCGTCCGAATGTCGTAGATTTCGTAAGGTGGGCGCGATCCGTTTGATCGCGTCGGCCTGTGCTGCTGGCGTGCCCCGGCCCAACTCACTGAGAGCAGCCGATGTCCAGGCAAGCAACGTAAACACTTCCAGCAATTCTTCGGGGTTTCGCGTCGATATACCACCCTTTTGATCAATCTGCTTTTCGCACTCTCGCGCAAGGGCGCGAAGGGCCGGATCAGCCATCTGCTCTAGGCCCTGCAGCGCCAGCCCCGCCTGCACCAGCCCCGCCAATGCCTCGAACCGAGGAAGCCCGGGTGTCGCGGCCCGCCACCGCTTGGACAGGAACCACGATTGCTGCGCCAGAGAGCGAAAGAATACTCTGGTCTGCTTTTCGTCCATTCCGCGCAGCAAAAACGCCGAATGGTTGATCCAACGTAAAACGCGTCGACCTGTCAGGTCCGGTGCCCAGCCTGGCCCCTGACCGCGCCCATGCGCGTCAATCCAACCCCAGATCCAGCGTTGCGCCTTTTCGCGCGCCCGCATATCCCCGACGGCGGCCAGATCATCCAACCATGCAAACCCGTGGCGTTCGCTATCGAAACCGGTACTTGGCGCAGTCACGTCCCACAGGCCGGTATCCTGCGCCTCGACCAGAAATCCGGCGAACAGCAAGTTACCCGCCACAAGCTGCCGACCGCGTGCGAATGAGCCTACTGTGCGCGGCTCGGGCTCACCCACAAACCCGGCGACGGCTTTGCGCCGCTGACTGAACCGCGCGTAAATACGGTTCTGAAACCGCGTCCATCGATTGGCCATGGTATCTGAGTTCGACATGCCGCTCGTTACTCTGCCTCTTGCGCTCTGCTGGCGCCTGAGACCCAACGATAGACCGCCCCGCCCGTCAAGTCACCGAAAAGCGTCGACCTATGCCGATTTGTTCAGGCACGCGATATAGAACCCATCCATTCCACCGCGATCCGCCCAGTAATCGGGACGCAGACGCAGGCCGCCTTCCTCAGTGATCCAGTCTTTTTCGACCCCAGCCACCATGACGGCCTCGCGATCGACCTGCATGTCGGGATATTGGGGCAACGCCTCCTCGATCTGAACCTCACCCTCGTCGGGCAACAGGGAACAGGTGCAATACACCAACCGCCCGCCCCGTTTCAGCAGGGTCCAGGCATGTGCCAGCATCTGGGCCTGAAGCTCGATCAGCCCGCCGAATTCCGATCCGTCCTTGGCAAAGGGCAAATCAGGGTGCCGCCGAATGGTGCCCGTGGCGGAACATGGCGCGTCCAACAGAATGGCATCGTACTGGCCCTGATGCTCCAACGCATCCCCAGCGATGACTGTGGCCTTCAGCCCGGTGCGCACAAGGTTTTCCCGCACACGCTCGAGCCGCGACTCCGAGATGTCCAGCGCCGTGACTTCGGCCCCTTCTGCTGCCAACTGCAAGGTCTTGCCGCCCGGTGCGGCACACAGGTCCAGTATTTTCTCGCCCGGTTTGGGTGCCAGCACTCGAACCGGCAGCGCCGCCGCCGCGTCTTGCACCCACCAGTCGCCGCGATCATATCCCGGCAACGCCGAGACCTGACCCGCATCACGCACCCGACGCGATCCGGTCGGCAAAGCCTCACCCGGACCAGCGACACTGGGCTTGGCGGATATATCCAACGGAGCGCCGTCGAAATGTGCCTTTTCCATGCCTGCCACCGCCTCGGCACCCCATGCCATGACAAGCGGGTCGCGCAACCATTCGGGCAGGCGCGGCACACGCATCTTTGGCCAGGCGTCCGGCCCTTCGGCGGCCACTTTGCGCAGAACTGCGTTCACCAACCCCTTGAGGCGGCCGTGCTTGCGCGAGCGGCCCACGATTTCGACCATGGAATTGACGACACCATGCGCCGCCTCACCGTGGCACAGCTCAACCGCGCCAAGACGCAGGGCGTTGTGGACCGTCAGTGCAGGTGTCCGGTTCAGGTGATTGTCCAGCAGACGGTCGGCCCGCTCTAATCCGCGCAGGGTTTCCAGCGTCAGGCGCTGCGCCCGCGCGCGATCTTCTGGGCCCAATCTGTCCAGTGCGCCGGCGGCCAGACACTCGGGCAACAGCCGTCCTTCTCCTAGGATCTGATCCAGCAGATAGATCGCGCTGCGTCGCGCTGCCGTTGCGTTGTCGGACATGGAATCGCCTTTCGATACGCCGCGCTTGCATTGCCAAGCGGGGACGGGGGCGTATATCAAGCCCAAGCACGGAAAGGAACCCGATGTCATGAGCGACGACCGCAAAGACCTGCCCCCTGCCGCCCAGCGCGCTTTGGCCGAAGCCGAAGAACGCCGCCGCAAGGCCGAGGCCAAGGGAAAAGAGATGCCAAAGGAACTAGGCGGGCGCGATGGCCCCGATCCGGCGCGTTATGGCGATTGGGAAAAGAAAGGCATCGCGATCGACTTCTGATTGCCTAGCCGCGCAGCGCTTCCAGAAAATCCCATATGAGGGCGCGTTGCTTTTTTGACTTTAACCGATCCTCTGGCCAGGTCAGCCAATACCCGTCTCTGGTTTCAAGCTCCGGCAAGTCCAACCGGCATAGCTGACCGTTCTGCAGGTTGCCCCGGGCCAATGGGACAGAGCCCAGAACAACCCCCATTCCCTGCCGCGCAGCGACAATGGCGTGGCCCATTGAATCAAAGCTCACCGGCATTGGCGGCAGGTCTTCCACTCCGGCTTTCCGCGCCCAATCCCGCCACCCCGGTCTTTCACCGCGCTGATCGACAAGAGGGGCACCCCATTCAACACCGGGCGCAGCCATGGGAACCAGCACTTCTTGCGCGATCAACGCCGCTTCGCGCCCCGGCCAAGCCCCTTTGCCGTACCGGATCTGCAACCAGGTCTTTTCTTCATTCAGTGATGACCTGCGGGCCATTGAATCCGTCAACACCCGGACCTTGGGGCGCATTTCCAGAAAACCTGGAATACGCGGCAATACCAAGGCGTAAATATGCGAGGACAATCCCGCCACGCGCAATTCGCGCGGCGATTTTCCGAAAAGATCCTCGGTATTGCGCTCTAACGCCTGAAGGCTTTCCTGAACCAAGGGCAGATAGCTTTCACCCTCAACCGTAAGCGACACACCGCGCGCCTCGCGCACGAACAATGTCCGACCCAACCACGCCTCAAGGTTCCCGATGCGCTGACTGACAGCCGCCTGCGTCAACCCGAACTCGCGCGCTGCGGCTGAGAACCCGCCCAGTCGTCCGGCTGCCTCGAACACGCGCAGCCAGTCCAACGGCGGCAATCCGATCTTTTTCTTAGACATAAGATTTTCCAACCCTCAGTAGAAATAAGGATTAATTGTGGTAATGCCATAATAGGCGTATCTGCTCAACCAGAGACCGCGCCGAACAGGAGAGACCCCATGCTGCGCTCCGTCACCCATGAACCTTCCGTCGTGACCGTTGAATTTGCCGACGGGACCAGATCGCGTTTTCATGCCATCTGGCTGCGCGACAACGCCCTTGATCCAGAAACGCGCGCGACCGGCAATGGCCAGCGCCTGATCACCATAGGCGACATACCGGCCGAGACCTCGGTCAGCGCTGCCGAAGTTACAAACGGCGATCTTCGGGTCACGTTCCAACCCGAGGATAAAACCGTCTCTTTTCCGGCCAACTGGCTTGCCACCCACAGCTATGACCGGGACCAGAAAGGTGCTTTTGGGCGCATTTCCCCAGACCTGACGACTTGGGAGCGCGGCATGGCAGCGCCCAGCGCAGACTGGACCGAGGTGCACACCGACCCCGCGATCAAGCGCGACTGGCTGGCCTCTGTCGCCGAATACGGGTTCGCCAAACTGACCGCAGGCCCGACCGAGCCAGAGTCGCTGCTCAAAGTGGCCGATCTATTTGGGTATGTGCGTGAAACCAACTACGGCCCATATTTCGAGGTTCGGACCGAAGTGAACCCGACAAACCTGGCCTTTACCGGCCTCGGGCTTCAGGCGCATACCGACAACCCCTATCGCGATCCTGTGCCGACACTTCAAATTCTCTACTGCCTCGAAAACAGCGCCGAAGGCGGGGATTCGATCGTGGTGGACGGGTTCCGGGCTGCCGAACGGCTAAACAGTGAAAATCCCGAAGGGTTTGCATTGCTGGCGGGCTACCCGGCTCGGTTTGAGTATGTTGGTTCCGACGGGGTTTGCCTGCGCTCACGCCGACCCATGATCGAGCTGTCGCCGGACGGAGAGCTGATCGGCATCCGTTTCAACAACCGCTCGACCGCGCCTCTGGTCGATGTCCCGTTCGACAAGATGGAAGCGTATTACACCGCCTACCGCCAACTGGGTGCGATCATCGACGATCCTGCGATGGGCGTGCCGTTCAAGCTGGAACCCGGCGAGAGCTTTATCGTCGACAATACCCGCGTCCTTCATGCGCGGCTGGGATATTCTGGGGCGGGGTCGCGTTGGTTGCAGGGCTGCTACGCGGACAAGGACGGCCTGCTGTCGACCTTGGCGGCAATGGAGTTGGGACAACAGGAGGCAGCGGAATGAAACCGGATTTCTCAACCCTGAACCGCGACAACATCGTCGCGTTCATCGGCGATATCTTCACGCGTCGGGGCGGCGAAGAGTATTTGGGCGAACCCGTCACGATGGCCGAGCATATGCTTCAGGGCGCGACGATTGCCGAACAGAACGGCATGGCCGAAGAAATCATCGTCGGAGCGTTGCTGCATGACATCGGCCATTTCACGTCCGAGTTCGGCACCTATCATCCTGACGACACCGAAGACCGCCACCACGAGGATGCAGGCGCAAAGGTGCTAGAGCAGTTCTTTCCCTCGGTCATCACCGATTGCTGCCGTTACCACGTTGCCGCCAAGCGGTATCTGTGCGCCACAAAGCCGGACTATTTCAACCGCCTGTCCGACGCCTCCGTTCACACTCTGGAATTGCAGGGCGGACCGATGAGCGCCGAGGAAGTCGCCGAATTTGAAGCCAATCCAAACCTGAAAGAGATCGTTCAGGTCCGGTATCTGGACGAGGCCGGCAAGCGGCCAGACATGGAAACACCCGATTTTTCCCATTTTGCGCCGATGGTGCAGCGCATGGTCGACAAGCATATGGAGGTCGCATGAACGCCCCGGAATACATTTTTGAAGCCAGCTCCAAGCCCTCGCTACCCTGGCACGAACTCCCTCTGATCCGCGCCACCGACGAGTCGGTCAAGTGCTATGGCTGTCTGGTCGAAGATCCAAAGGGGTTCGAGATCGAAATCACCCGCTGGCCGCAGCAGGGCTGGCGTCCCATCGACGAAGGGACGGGTGACGAAGGCGGCTGGGTCGAAGGCACATTCAGCGGCGAGTGGAAGGGCGATGTGCTTTACGGCAGGAACGAAGCGGTGGGCGGTCACTATGTTCTCGGCTGGTCGACGGACCCGCAGCAGGCACAGGCGGACAGCCAGACTGCTCCGCGTGATCAGGTGTTGCTGTGGCATATGAATTACCACCCGGACGGGGGGCAGATGTTCTGGCCGCTGGACAACAAGCCCTTTATCGTTCCCGCAGCCCTGCCCGGCGACAACCTGACGCCAGACAAGGTTGTGGCGTTCTGGTGCGACGGTTCGCGCGGGCTTTATATCCATCCCGGCATCTGGCACGAAGGGATCTTCCCCGTGGAAGACAATCAACGGTTCCTTGACAGACAGGGCGCAGTTCATGCGCGGGTCAGCGCGGATATCGGAAAGGAATTCGGGGTTTACCTCGCCTGCCCACTTCGTGCGGACAAGATCAAGTCGCTTTAGGGTTCGACCTCAGAACTGCCTATCGACCGAAATCAGTCGAAGTTCAGCTCGGTTATCGCCGTGTCCTCGTAGTGGGTACCTGGGTAGACATCCGTGATCTCGAACAAGATCCACGAAACAGGCCCGTATTTGGCCAGCGCCGAAGTGCTCTGCCAGTCGGGTGTATCATCCAGCGTGAAGAATGTCTGACGACCATCAGAGAATGTCAGCCGCAGTTTCCGCACCCGGCTATTGCGTGAAAATGACTTTTGAGACTTGGCGTAGCCGTTGCGCAGGCTCCAGGTGTCTACTTGGGTTGGCTCGTCGAAGACCAGCACAAAGGCCTCGCCGACGCCTTGGCCCGACGCACCTTCGACCCAGGCGGTTTGATGATCTCCGTCCGTTGCGGATGAAGGGCCATATCTGTTGCTGCCCTGAGCTGCCAGAACCGAACTGAAACACAGGTCTGCCCAGCTCCCGAGAACCGCGACACCGGTACAACTTCCCATGGCCCAGCGGGGCGGCGGCGGCGCTGCTGGCTCGGGGGGCTGAACAGCCGGGGTCGTGTCGGCCGGTGCCTGCCCCTTGCGCCGTATCCATCCGCGTTCGACCGCCGCAAGACGCTGGTGTTGTGGCGGGTGGGTGGACGACCCTTCTGGCGGCAACGTCGCCCAGAGAGACTGCGCCTCTATCAGGGTCGCGCCCAGCGCGGCCAGCACGAAACCGGCATACTCGTCCGCCTCAAGTTCAGTCGGAGGACGCGAGCCGCCTTCCGTGATGGTATGGCCCTGTAGGTGGTGACCAACCTCATGCGCTATGACACCATACAGCTGCCAGTACGCATTCGGGTCAGCCTCGTATTGCGCCAGCCAATCGGGATTGAAGGCAAGGAACCTTTCTTCGCCCAGGATAACCGCAGCGGCGTTGCCCACCTCATAAGTTTCCACAACCTGGAAATTCGGCAACAGCCCCGACACGGACAGGATCTCGTCCACTACGCCCCAGACCTGCTGCACCGAGAAAGCGCTGGCATCGCTGTAGCGCGGTTTTTGCAGCGAAATTTCCTTGCACCCTTCCACCGTGCAAGCCACCTGCGGCTGAGTAGTTTCATCCGCCCGGGCGCCAACTGCGATCACCGCAAGCACAAACGCCATTGCGACAGTTCTGACCAAATCACACTACCTCTCTACATAGCAACTCGGGTTTGGCCGAGTATCGGAAGAAGGTAAAGCCAAATTGATAAAATCCTTTGGTTGTGTGGGGTTAAAGCCCCAGTACGTCCACCATGTCATACTGCCCCGGAGCCTTCCCCTGCCCCCAAAGCGCCGCCTTCAGCGCACCACGGGCAAAGATGGCGCGGTCGGTGGCGAGGTGACGCAGGACGATGCGCTCGCCGGGGGCGGCGAACAGGACGTCATGTTCGCCGACAATGTCGCCACCGCGAATGGCGTGGAACCCGATATCCCCACGCTTGCGCGCACCGGTGATCCCATCACGGGCTCGGTCAGATACGTCGGCCAGATTGACGCCGCGCCCTTCGGCGGCGGCCTCACCCAGCATCCAAGCCGTGCCCGAGGGGGCATCAACCTTGTGGTGGTGATGGCCTTCGATCACCTCGATATCGAAATCTTCGTCCAGCGCGGCGGCGACCTTTTTGGTCAGTTGCATCAGCAGGTTCACCCCGAGGCTCATGTTGCCCGCCCGAACAATCACAGCGTGGCGTGCGGCAGGCTCCAGCGCGGCGATCTGTTCGTCCGTCATCCCCGTGGTTCCGATCACATGGACGCAACGTGCCTGCGCCGCCAGCGCAGCAAATTCCAACGTCGCTTCGGGCGCGGTAAAGTCGATGACGGCCTGCGCCTGTGCAAATGCCTCAAGCGGATCATCTGTCACAGTCACGCCCAGCGCCTGCCCGCCCATGGCCGTACCGACGTCCTGACCGATCCAGTCATGGCCTTTACGCTCGACCACGCCGACCAGACGCGCCTGATCGCTGTCCGTCACGGTCTTGATCAGCATCTGACCCATTCGGCCCGAAGCCCCTGTGATGACGATCCCCGGAATATGGGTCATGGCGTTCTTTCCCTGTTTCTGTCGGCTCAAAGCCTCCTACCCGGTTCGGGGCCGCTTGGCAAAGGCCGGATTTGGGCTTAGATCGAAGACATGGCAAAGAACAAATTCCACGATGGCCCCGGCCCGTCCCAACGACAGCTACGCGTCGGCGAACTGATCCGCCGCACCCTGTCCGAGGTTTTGGCGCGCGGAGATGTCCACGACCCTGACCTGAACCGCATGTCGATCACCGTGGGTGAGGTGCGCACCTCGCCCGATCTGAAGATCGCAACTGCCTATGTGCTGCCCTTGGGCGGCAAGGGGCAGGATGATGTGATCGAGCTGCTGGCCCGCAACAAGGGTGAGCTGCGGCGCGTGATCGGCAAGAAGCTGAATCTGAAATTCTCGCCCGATCTGCGGTTCCGTCTGGATGACACGTTCGACCGTCTGGACGACACCCGCCGCATGTTTGAACAGGACGCGGTGCGCCGCGATCTGGACGAGTGATCCGCACGCTGGCCACGATTTGCGCGGCTTTCTGGGCCTCGCAAGCCTCAGCCGTGACCTGTGAAAAGGTGACCCACGGGCAAAAGCGGTACACCATCTGCGAAGTGGATACCGCCAACGAAGACCTGCGCCTGTTCCTCAAGGATGAAAGCGGCTCTGTTCTGGGTCATTTTTCCTCGGTGAACGATGCGCTGGCCAGTGAGGGCAAGCGACTGGCCTTTGCGATGAACGCGGGCATGTATCACGACGACCGCTCACCCGTGGGCCACTACGTTGAGAATGGTCAGGAACAGATGCGCGTCATCGCCAATCCCGGCCCCGGCAATTTCGGCCTGCTGCCCAACGGCGTGTTCTGCATTCGCGAGGGCCGCGCCGATGTGTTCGAGACGCTGGATTTCGTTGATCAATCCCCTGACTGCGCGTTTGCAACCCAATCCGGCCCCATGCTGGTGATCGACGGAGAGTTGCATCCCCGCTTTCTGCCCGACTCAACCTCTCGCTATGTACGCAACGGTGTTGGCACCAGTTCCGATGGCACGCGGGCTGTGTTTGCGATCTCGGACGACTATGTCACCTTTCACGAGTTCGGCAGCCTGTTCCGGGATGTGTTGGAAACTCCGAACGCGCTGTTCTTGGACGGTAATATTTCGCGGATGTACGAAAGGGCCAGCAATCGGTCGGACGTTGGCTTTTCGCTTGGGCCGATCGTGGGCGTGGTCGAGGATGCACCCTGAAATTGACAGGGCTTTAGTGATCCGCTAACTCGCGCGCCTTAGCAAGATTCAAGGTGCGATATGGGACGCAAACGCAAGGGCCGCGACATTTCCGGTTGGCTGGTGGTGGACAAGCCCGCGGGCATGACCTCGACCGCGGTGGTCAACAAGGTGCGCTGGGCGATGGACGCCAAGAAAGCGGGTCACGCAGGCACGCTGGACCCCGAGGCAACCGGCGTTCTGGCCGTGGCATTGGGCGAGGCGACCAAAACCGTTCCCTATATCACCGATGCGTTGAAAGCCTACACGTTCACGGTGCGTCTGGGTCAGGCCACCAATACCGACGATGCCGAGGGCGAGGTCACTGCACAAAGCGATGCACGCCCTTCGGATGACGAAATCAAACAGGCGCTGGCCCCGTTTCTAGGCGATATCATGCAGGTGCCGCCGAATTTCTCCGCCGTGAAGATCGACGGCCAGCGCGCCTACAAGCTGGCCCGCGATGGCGAGGATGTGGAGCTGTCCGCCCGCCCTCTGTGGGTTGAGGAACTGATCCTTGTCGATCGCCCCGACGATGATCATGTGGTGCTGGAAATGACCTGCGGCAAAGGCGGCTATGTCCGGTCCATCGCCCGCGATCTGGGCGCGGCTCTGGGATGCCATGGCCACGTCAAAGAGCTGCGTCGCATCTGGTCCGGCCCGTTCGAGGTTGAAGATGGCCTAAGTATCGAACAGATCGACGAGATGGCGAAGACCACTGCTTTGGACGACTACCTGCACCCGCTGGAAACCGGCCTCGCCGACCTGCCCGAGCTGAAATGCACCCCCGAAGGCGCCACCCGTCTGCGCAACGGCAATCCGGGCATGGTTCTGGCCTCGGACGTGGAATACGGAGACGAGGCATGGGCATCTTTGGATGGCAAAGCCGTGGCGGTTGGCGTCTATAAATCCGGCGAACTGCATCCCAGCCGGGTGTTCGTCGCCTGAGCCACGTGCTAGGCCGTGGGCATGATCACCCGAACGCATACCAAGGGCGACGCGCCCTCGACCGCCATCTATTCGGATTGCGAAAACTACCGCTATAGCCTGACCCGCGTCTGGGATGAGGGCGGGCGCAAGGCGCTGTTCGTGATGCTGAACCCGTCCACCGCGACCGAGGTGCAGAACGACCCAACCGTCGAACGCTGCGAACGCCGAGCGCGCGCATTGGGGTTCGGGGCGTTTCAGGTCACCAACATCTTTGCTTGGCGCGACACCGACCCGCGCAAGATGCGCGCCGCCGCCGATCCTGTAGGGCCGGAAAATGACGCAGCCATTCTGGACGGTGTCCAATGGGCCGATCAGGTCATCGCCGCTTGGGGCACCCACGGCGCACATCTGGACCGAGGACCGGCGGTTGAAACCTTGCTGCGCGGCACCGGGCAACCTCTGTTTCATTTGGGGCTGACCAAGGATGGCCACCCCAAACACCCTCTGTATATCGCTTATACCCAGCAGCCCGAACCATGGTGATCAAAGGTTAACCACAAGCCCAACTCAGCTTTGACCAACCAACTGGCAACATGAGACAAATCACCCTCGATGCAGCGCGCTTGCGGAGGGATGTCATGTTTCTGTTCGGATTGCTGGGCCTTGCCGCAGTCGGCGGCGCCGCCTACGCGATAAGCGATGTTTTTGAGGCCGACGACGACCTTGAGGACGAGAAAATCGTCGAGGATGAGGCTGAGGACGTTTCAGAAGGCAACCTGCTGGATGTTGGCGAAAACATAGACACCCCCACAGAACCGTCGACCGGGACAGTGATATCTGAATTCCAGGATGATCTGATCATTGCAGGCTCAAAGGGTCAGGATCTTTTGACGGGGCAGGACGGCGACGACCAGATCAACGGGTACGGCGGCAACGACAGTGTAATCGGCGGGGAGGGTGACGACACTCTGCATGGTGGGGCCGGTGAAGACCACCTTCTTGGCGAAGGCGGCAATGATGTCCTGCACGGCGAAGGTGGGGCAGATCAAATTGCCGGGGGCGCAGGGGATGACGCGCTGTTTGGGCATTTCGGCAACGACATTCTGGACGGTGGCGCGGGTAATGACGAGCTATATGGCGGGCAGGACGACGACACTTTGACCGGTGGCGAAGGCGATGATGCTCTGCATGGCGGCTATGGGGACGATCATCTGGACGGTGGCAAAGGGCAGGATGTCCTGTTTGGCGGAGATGGCAACGACGTCCTGATAGGTTCGGACGGTAGTGTGGATTTCCTGAACGGCGGCACCGGGGATGATACGATTTTGGCCGATAGCAACGACATCGTGACAGGTGGTGAAGGCGAAGACGAAGTCGTCGTCCAAGCGTCTCAGGACGGCACGGCTACGACCGTGATGGATTTTCAACCCGGTCAGGACAAACTTCTGGTTTCATGGGAAGGCGAAGAAAACCCGGTTGTTCAGGTCGAGCCTGATGCCGAGGATGAAAACCTGACAAATGTGATGATCAACGGCCAAAACGTCGCTCAGTTGCTTGGGGCCGAAGGTTTGACCCCGGATGATATTCAGTTGATCGGCGCGTTCGACCTGACGCAGCTAAGCGCGCTGGGCTGATCCAACAGAATCCTTTTGCCATTCGCCGCAAATACGCTTATACGCGCGCATCCGTACCGGAATCGGTGCGGTTTTCTCCATGGGCCTGTGCTGGACGACATCCCGGCCTGCGCCATCAACTCTAACCTTTTACAAGGAGACCCCGATGTCGATTACTGTCGCTGATAAAGCACGCGTCATGAAAGAATTCGCAACCAAGGACGGCGACACTGGTTCGCCTGAAGTCCAGGTTGCAATCCTGACCTCGCGCATCAACACCCTGACCGAGCACTTCAAGACCCACAAAAAAGACAACCACGGTCGTCGCGGTCTGCTGAAAATGGTCGCCCAGCGCCGTAAGCTGCTGGACTACCTGAAGGGCAAAGAAGAAGCGCGCTATCAGGACCTGATCAAAAAGCTGGGCATCCGCCGCTAATCGCCACTTTGCGCGGTTATCCGGGCCAGACCCCAGATTTACGATTTGTACGCCCACCCTTGCGGTGGGCGTTTTCATTTTAGGCGCGTCGTGATTGCCCCCTGATCCGGCAGCGTGTTTTTCAGCATCAAATCTCACGAATTTTTTCGCAGGCGACCACAATTCCTTTGCCGGCATTTGCGACGGCCCTATGATTCCAGTTAGTCCGAAAAACGGGCCGCCATGTAAAATGTGAATTGTTTGAGGAGAGTTTGAATGAGGAAATTTGCCCTCTTGTCCCTGATACCATTGGTGCAGGTGGCTCCTGACTTGGCGTATGCGGACAATTCTGCGGCTGCAAGCGCTTTTCAGGGCGCATATGCGGGATTGGAACTAGGGGCAGCAACAGCCGACGGAATGACTGATTTCCCAGTTTTGTCGGGCGGCACGAGGAACACTTCATTCGACCCTGACACAGGCCGCAGTTTCGGGGTGGCGCTGGGATATAACGTACAGCGCGGCGACATGATCTACGGTGCGGAAGTCAGGTACTCGAACCTGTCGCACGTTGTGGAAAAGGGCAACCCGGAAACACGCGAAGTCATGGACTTTGCGGACTTGCGCGGTAGGGTCGGCTACGTGAACGGTGATTTCATGTTTTACGGCGCCCTTGGCTGGTCATGGTCCAGGCTGCGGGTCCACCCAAGTGCCCAATTTGACCGGGACAGCCAAACCACGCTGGACGGGTTCAACATCGGTCTGGGCATGGAATACAACTTCAATGACCGGTGGTCCTTGGGCGCAGATTATACCTATAGGGACGTAAGCGGCGAGTTTGACGACGCGCCCAATGACTCGGACTTCGACCTCAGCACCCTCACCGCCAGGGTCGCCTATCGGTTCTGAGCGAACACCCACGTGGCAGGCCAGATGTTTTCTGGCCTGCCACGTCACCCGACGACACGAATTCGGCGCAGTCCAAACGGATCATTCGGTTTCCCTGCGCCATGATGGAAGTCCAATGCCCATATTTCCGAACATCAAAGTGATATTTGTACACATCCCGAAATCGGGCGGCTCGACGGTGACGACAGTATTGAAGCGTGATCGCTTCTTGGGGCGGCGGGTAAACCCAAGAGATCCGCGCGACACCGACATCGACTATATCTCGCAGTATTTCGATTTACTTGGGAATGAAGCCAACAACTATTACAAGTTCAGCTTTGTGCGGAACCCTTGGGATCGCTTCGTGTCTGGCTATCACTACGTCTGTCAGCGACGACCTGAAATCACAGAGGTCAGCTCTCACGGAACATTTGCCGAGTTTGTTCACGCCTTTTCGCAAGAACCGGACACGTTTCTCAAAATCCGCTATTTTCAACCACAACATATCTACCTGACCGACAGTTCAGGAGAGATGCCCATTGATTTCGTGGGCCGCTTTGAACGGTTTGACGAGGACCTCAAGGTCGCCTTGAAGCAGATCGGTATGCGAAGGGCACTTGTTCGTCACCGAAAACAATCAAAACGCACTGACTACCGCGACTACTACGACCAAGAGACTCAGGACATCGTTGGGCGCGTTTATGCGAAAGATGTGGACCTGTTCAGCTACAAGTTTGATGACGGTCGCCGCCGCGAGAAATCAGGGCTGTTTGGGATGCTGAAATAGCCCAGCGACCCCAGTTGCTCTCGCGCTTCTATCGGCGACCGCAACAGCCGGAATCGTCTGCTGCGAAAATGTTATCCGTCACTCGACAAACGGAAGGCTGGTGTATGCACCGACTTCGTTATTTCCCGATCGTTCGTTGAACGCCTCGATCATGTCGTTGGTGGCTTTTGCGGCATCCAGGTCAATACTCTCAAGATCGAACTCGGAGAACGGGAACTCGGCCGCAGAATCTGGCGGCTGTTTGACCATCTGAACTGGCGCGGGAAAAGATTCTTCGTTGGGGACGCCCTGGCGGGTGCGGATGCTGTCTTTGGTGACGTTCCACGTCATGAAATCGGTCGCCAGATCAAGCGGGCCGTCATAGGTTTCCCGAATGGCCGAATAGACCGCCAACGCAATGTCGTGGTCGTTCTGAAAATGGTAACAGACCGCCAGTCTTGGCTCTGTATCCGACATGATCTTGCCAAATGCCTGCGCAGCGGTGTGACCTTGCGATCCGACAAAAATCGCCTCGGAGGGCGCAAAACCGTATTTTTCGATCATGAATTCAGGAGGCGTGAAACACTCGTGAATCGCGAGGTCCGCACCGGCCGCGTGTTCTCTCCACCACCGGGTCGGAAGCGTGTCGGAAGAAAAGGCAAATGTCAGATCGTTCCATTCCAGAAGAAAGCTGACAGCCTGTTCGCCGTGAATAGCGGGAAGGGTTCTGACCTGAACACCGTTTTCGTCATAAATGACGTTGTTCACAGCCTTCCAGTCGAACTCATTCACCTCAAGCTGCAGGCCGCGCGGATCAACGGCTGCGCCTCGGGTTGCTTCTTCCCATGCCCACATCTTCATCATGTGATCGGCCCAAGCCTTTGTACCCCATTCAGGCTTAATGCCTTCCGGCCCCCAAAGGCGCACAGGTGTGAGGCGGTTATTCACCGGGCCGGTGAAGTAGAACGCGGGGAAATCGCCTGCGTGGTCAAGATGCAGGTGACCCAGGAACACCTTGTCGAGTTGATCCAGAGGAATTCCAAGCGCCATGATCCGCTCAAAGGACCCTTCCCCTATGTCAAAGATGAATTTGTCGCCGTTCCCCAGCTCGACCAGGAAACAGGCCGCAGCCTGTTTCAGGCGCGGCTGCGGCATGCCAGTTCCGCAGGCAACAACCCGCATTTCGTCCGGACCCAGCGTTTCAGTGCCGGGATAGTAAACGGTTTGGTTGGGGTAAGGTTCGGTGCGCGACCATGCCTTGGGTTCAGAAGATTGTGCCATTGCTGTTCCTGTCGCGGTGACGGCAAACGCCGCGCCAAATAGCGCTGCTCTGATCAGTCCTGTGTTCAAACGCATCCAAAATCCCCCCACGCAACCAAACGTAATGCTCAAAGATATGAGAGCACTATATCAACAACCGGGAATTTTTGAATACTTTTAGCAGCTATACGCGATGGAAGCGCCCGCCATAGGACAGGCGCTTCGCTTTGTTTCGTTTGGCCTACATTTTGGCTTTCTCTGATTTCAGCGCCAGCCACAGGCAATAGCACATGACCAATACGACCAACGTAAACGGAATACCCGTTGAAACCGCCGCACCTTGAAGGGCAACCAAGCCGCCTCCCAGCAAGAGAGCGATTGCGACCAGCCCTTCCAAAGTGCACCAGAACACGCGCTGGATCACCGGGGCATCCATCTTGCCGCCCGCGGTAATCGTGTCGATCACCAGTGAACCGGAATCCGACGAGGTCACAAAGAACACTACGATCAGGATCAACGCGATTGGCGCCACGATACCATAGAGCGGAAGCTCTTTCAGGAAGCCAAACAGCGCGCCTTCAGGGGCATAGCTGTCGATCACGGTGGCGCGGACACCTTCTGCTCCGCCTGCGTTCAGCATGTCAATCGCGGCACCGCCGAAGGTTGACATCCACAGGGCGCAGACCGCCGTGGGTGCCAGCAGCGCGCAGATAACGAACTCTCGCACCGTGCGGCCCTTTGAGATACGCGCGATGAACATGCCCACAAACGGCGACCATGCAATCCACCACGCCCAGTAGAAGGTCGTCCAGCCGTGGAAATAGCTGGTGTCTTCACGCCCGAACGGGTTGGACAAGGCTGGCAGGTGCAGCACGTAATCTGTCATCACGTTGAAGTACCGTGCAATGGCCGTTCCAATACCGGTGACCGCAATCACGAACAGGAACAAGCCGACGGCCATGATCATGTTGATCTCACTCAACCGTTTGACACCTGCATCCATGCCCAGAAGGACCGAGCCCAGCGCAATCATTGTGATCCCGATGATCAGCAGCACCACAACTGTCGGGCTGGGTTCGATGCCGAATACCTCGTAAAGGCCCGCGGCTACCTGCTGCGCGCCCAATCCAAGCGAGGTTGTCAGGCCGAATAGTGTGGCAAACACGGCCAGGGTATCAATGATGTGGCCCCACCAGCCCCAAACGCGTTCGCCCAGTATCGGATAGAAGGCCGACCGCAGGGTCAACGGTAAGCCAAGGTTATAGCTGAAGATGGCCAGCGCAAGTCCGACGGCCGCGTAAACGGCCCAGCCCTCAAGCCCCCAATGGTGGATCGTACCGACGATACCTGCATATTCATTGCCGGGCACCGCAATATCAATTCCCAGTGGAACAGCATTCCCGTCCTCGGCAAAGTTGTAGTACACCGGCTCCATCACGCCGAAGAACAGCAAACCGATCCCGATCCCTGCCGCGAACATCATCGCGATCCAGCCAGCATAGGAATAGTCGGGCTTGGCGTCCTTACCGCCGATCCGCACCTTGCCGACGGGTAAGACGATCAGCACCAGACAGAACAGGGTGATTGCATCCACGGAAAGAACAAGGAACCAATCGAACGTACTGGTCAGCCATGGCCGAAGCCATCCAAAGAAGGTCGCTGCTGCCTCCTGATTGGCCAATGCGATCAGGACGAACGCAAAAATGAGGATACTTGAGATCAGGAAAACCGGGTTGTGGATGTCCAAACCGAACGGTCGGACGTTGTCCTGCCCAAGTTCGTATTCGGTTTCAAAGTCATAGATCCGGGGATCCGGATCCAGCATTTTCTTTGTCTGAGCCATTCGACTGCCCCTCTGTCCGCTAGGTGCAATCGCCAAGGTATTCGGTCGACTGACGGATATGAGTATTGTACCCCCTTGGCGCGTTTCCGTCTTTTCGACCGCGGGTTCAGTGGTAACATCTTACACTGACATCATATTTTTACAAAACGCATTCAAGTTATCGCATTTGTTTGGTCAAATTCGCGTAAAAGCCTGACTATCTCGACAACGCTGTTCCAAACGGTGGAATGGCCGTCAACTGTGCCACTATGCGGTTTCTCTTTCCTTTGAGAGGAATCTCATGTATGCGCGCAGCATCTGAGACGTTGTGCCCTGACCCCGGCACTCGAACGGAAGATAAAATGGGGTCGGCGGCAATGGGGCCGCCATGCAAAACGGGAGACCCGGAGGGCCGGGAGTGCTCCCTTTTAGGATACGCAAATGTTTGATGTAACAAAGAAATCGATGCAGTGGGGCGAAGAGACGCTCACGCTGGAAACCGGCAAGGTTGCGCGTCAGGCCGACGGCACCGTGATTGCCACGCTGGGCGAAACCAGCGTCATGGCGAACGTGACTTTTGCCAAGCAACAAAAGCCCGGTCAGGACTTTTTCCCGCTGACCGTGCACTACCAAGAGAAATACTATGCCGCCGGTAAGGTTCCGGGCGGCTTCTTCAAGCGCGAGGCGCGCCCGACCGAGAAAGAAACGCTGACCGCGCGTCTGATCGACCGTCCGATCCGCCCGCTGTTCGTTGACGGCTTCAAGAACGAAGTTCTGGTCATGTGCACCGTGCTGTCCCACGATCTGGTCAACGATCCCGACATCGTTGCGATGATCGCAGCATCCGCTGCCCTGACCATTTCCGGCGCGCCGTTCATGGGCCCGATTGCCGGTGCCCGCGTTGGTTTCGTCGATGGCGAATACGTCCTGAACCCGACCGTGGACGATATGCAGGACCTGCGCCTGAACCCTGAACAGCGTCTGGATCTGGTTGTGGCCGGTACCAAGAACGCCGTGATGATGGTGGAATCGGAAGCGTACGAGCTGTCCGAGGCCGAAATGCTGGGTGCCGTGAACTTTGCGCACGAGCAGATCCAGCCGGTTCTGGACCTGATCATTGATCTGGCCGAAGAAACCGCGAAAGAGCCGTTCGACTTCCAAGCCCCCGATTACTCGGACCTGTACGCCGCTGTTTCGGCTGCCGGTGAAGAGCAGATGCGCGCCGCCTTCGCGATCACCGACAAGCAAGAGCGCACCGCCGCTGTTGCCGCTGCCCGTGAAGCGATCAAGGAAGCGCTGACCGAGGAACAGCTGGAAGACGCGAACCTTGGTTCCGCGATGAAAAAGCTGGAAGCCGGCATCCTGCGCGGTGACGTCGTCAAAGGCGGCAAGCGCATCGACGGTCGCTCGACCACCGACATCCGTGGGATCGAAGCCGAAACCTCGATGCTGCCCCGGACGCACGGGTCTGCCCTGTTCACCCGTGGTGAGACACAGGCGCTGGCCGTAACCACGCTGGGCACCGGTGATGATGAGCAATTCATCGACGCGCTGCACGGCAACTTCAAATCGAACTTCCTGCTGCACTACAACTTCCCTCCCTATTCGGTGGGTGAAGTGGGCCGCGTGGGTGGCCCCGGCCGTCGCGAGATCGGCCACGGCAAGCTGGCATGGCGCGCCCTTCAGGCAGTTCTGCCTGCGGCAACCGACTTCCCCTACACGATCCGCATCGTGTCGGAGATCACCGAATCCAACGGTTCCAGCTCGATGGCGTCGGTCTGCGGTGGTTCGCTGTCGATGATGGATGCGGGCGTTCCGTTGAAAGCACCGGTTGCCGGTGTGGCCATGGGTCTGATCCTGGAAGATGACGGCAACTATGCCATCCTGTCAGACATTCTGGGTGACGAAGACCACCTGGGCGACATGGACTTCAAAGTGGCGGGTACCGAAAACGGCATCACCTCGCTGCAGATGGACATCAAGGTCGCAGGCATCACGCCCGAGATCATGGAAAAAGCCCTGGCGCAAGCCAAGGACGGCCGGATGCACATCCTGGGCGAGATGGGCAAAGCCCTGTCCGAGACCAACGAATTCTCGGTCCACGCCCCGCGCATCGAGACCATGAACATCCCGACCGACAAGATCCGCGAAGTGATCGGCTCGGGCGGTAAGGTTATCCGCGAAATCGTCGAGGTTTCGGGTGCAAAGGTCGACATCAACGACGACGGCGTGATCAAGATCGCCTCGCCGGACGGAGAGTCGATCCAGAAGGCATACGACATGATCTATTCGATCGTGGCCGAGCCGGAAGAAGGTCAGATCTACACCGGTAAAGTGGTCAAGATCGTCGACTTCGGTGCCTTCGTGAACTTCTTTGGCAAGCGCGACGGTCTGGTCCACGTGTCCCAGATCGAAAACCGCCGTCTGAACCATCCGTCGGATGTTCTGAAAGAAGGTCAGGAAGTAAAGGTCAAGCTGCTGGGCTTTGACGACCGCGGCAAGGTCCGCCTGTCGATGAAAGTCGTCGATCAGGAAACCGGCGAAGAGATCGTTCCCGAGAAGAAAGAAAAGAAAGAAGACGCAGAATAATCTGCGCCTCTTTTTGAATAGCGAAAAACCCCGGTTTTGGCCGGGGTCTTTTGTTTAGTGCGCCACCCCGGACGGTCCGTGCTTCATGATATGCCACTGGCCAAAGCTGTCGTTCAGATCCAGCTTGATCGCGGCATTCGCCTTGGTCGACGCACTGCCAATTTCCGCCAGAGTGAACTCGATCCCGCCGGGGATGTCGATCCGAACCCTATGCTCACCGCCCCCATGCGGTGCCTGAATCGGGCGACCGGTCGAGTTTAGCACATCGCCGATAGTGACCTTGGCCGTGCGGCCTTCCACATCCATCTCGAAATCAATTGGCAGATACAGCGTCTCGTGAACGGTTTTGCACATCGCCCGAAAGACGAACCAATGGGTCGCCATTTCTTCGGTTTCTTCGCCGTGAAAGACCTTTTCCAACGCGGATCGCTGCGCGTCCGAGGCGCTTGGGTCGATGATAACCTGCATCTCGCCACCGCCCTCAAAAATCGGTCCGGGCCACGCGTAGATCAACGCAGCCTTCGCCCCGACAAGGTCCGTGTCGCCGAAATGTCCCTTGGAGATATTCAGAACTTCAAACCCACGGCAATTCCCATGGGTCGGTACTTCCTCGAACTGGCAAGGGCAGGCATAGCCGCAATTGCAGTTCCCGAAAGCCTCACCTTCGACATACCAATCTGTAAATGCCATCGTCTTCTCCTGTGATGCACAGTGTGAATGCTCGATGTTTGTGGCCTTGCGCCTGTAGCTCTGCTGAACAGCTATACCCTACCATAACTGGCTGGATTCACGAACCGAGCAACATTTCCCGATGCGAGAGAGGCACCCGGGGGTGGGTTCTAAAACAAGGTCATCCAGTCCCTCCGACACGCCATTCGCACATGTCTTGGGTGAAATCCCGCGTCCACCAAGACCTATGATTGTATTTTGGCTGTCTTACCCACTTGTTTCTCTTTCCCAGATTGCGCTCGTGCTCTATGCACTTGGGCATGCGCTCTTTCGTAATTCACATGTCCTCAAGTACGGCCCGGCGGCCTAACGCAGAAAAGCTGTGCGCTGACCTGCCAAACGCCGAGTTGTTCGAGGCCGTGAATGGGCGGAATTCTGACCAGATCGCGAATGTCGAGCTGTTTCCCGGCAATTTGCATCAGCCCGAATACCCGTTCAATTTGCGACCTGCTGAAATTGGTGTTTTTGAAAGCCACCGCCGAATCTGGCGCAAGCTGGTCGATGAAAAGATAGACATGGCAATCATCACCGAGGACGACCTGCGCGTTGACCCGTGCCGGATGACCGAGGCGCTAAAGATGCTCGCGCCGATCGCGACACCAGATCACTATATCCGCATTCCCGTGAAACAACGTGAGATCGCCGCCCAGGTGCTGGCGAAACACAACGACATGCGATTGATCCTGCCCAAAGTGATCGGGCTGCAGTGTGTGTGCCAGTTGGTCGGTCGGCGTGCGGCCGAACGGTTGCTTGAGGCAACCAACAAAATCGACCGTCCGATTGACACGTTTCTGCAAATGCACTGGTTGACGGGCCAGCCGATCCTGGCACTGCAAGGCAGCGGCAATCAGGAAGTTGCCAACGAGATTGGCGGGTCAACCATTCAGGCCCGCCCTCCGCTGGGCGACAAGATATCCCGAGAGTTCAAGCGCGCGGCTTATCGCGCGAAGCTCTACCAACACCCACAGCGACCGGCCGCCTGATACGCAGATTGGTCAAGCGGGGCATATAGCCCCGCTTTTTGTCTTAGCTGGGCGCTTTGGTCTTGCGCAGGTACGGGAAAATCGTTTCAAACTCGCCGAACTTTTCCTTGGCTTCTTCGTTGGAAACCGCTGGCGGGATGATCACGTCTTCGCCCGGCACCCAGTTTGCAGGGGTCGCAACGCCCTTGCTGCTCATCTGCAAACCATCCAGTGCGCGCAGGATTTCCGCAAAATTGCGGCCTACGGTCATCGGATAGGTCATCGACAGCTTCAGTTGCTTATCGGGACCAATGATAAAGACCGAACGAACAGTGGCGCTGTCAGCCGGTGTACGGCCATCCGGCAGGTATGCTTCGGCCGGTAGCATGTCGAACGCCTTCGAGACAGCCAGCCCGTCATCCGCGATGATGGGGAACCCGGGGTTGGCATTGCCATATGCCTCAATGTCCTTTTTCCACTTCTTGTGGTCCTCGACTCCGTCGACGGAAACACCCAGGACTTTCGTGTTTCGCGCGGCCCATTCGTCGTTCAACTGAGCAACAGCCGAAAATTCGGTGGTGCAGACAGGGGTAAAATCCTTGGGGTGCGAAAACAGAATGGCCCAGCTGTCACCAATCCAATCGTGGAATTGAATGGTGCCCTGATCCGTTTCTGCTGTGAAGTTGGGAACCGTGTCGTTGATGCGCAAACCCATGAGGCATCTCCTTTTCTGCTGATGAGCGTGATCGGTTGGTGCAAACTTAATCACTTTGCAATCAAGTTAAACCGTTCTTTTGTGACTTGCCGGATATTTCCCTAGCCCAACGCGTAGCGTCACGTTGAATTGTTACTTGCCCCTTTTGGGACAGAGTGACAGAGTGCCTCACAAAACCGACCGGGCGGTCGAAATAACTCAGTTCAAAAGGTGGAGCCATGATCGACAAACGCAATTTCTACATCAACGGACAATGGGTCGCTCCGGCGCAGGCCAATGATTTCGAGGTGATCAACCCCTCGACTGAAGACCCGTGCGCGGTCATCTCACTGGGCGGGGCAGAGGACACAAACGCAGCCGTCGCCGCTGCCAAAGCCGCACTGCCCGGATGGATGGCCACCCCGGTTGAGGACCGCATCGCGCTGGTTGAAAAACTGGTTGAGATCTACCTATCTCGCTCGGAAGACTTGGCGCAGGCAATGTCGCTGGAAATGGGCGCTCCGATTGACATGGCGCGTACACAGCAGTCTGGCGCCGGCGTCTATCACCTGAAAAACTTCATCCGCGCCGCCAAGGCGTTTCAGTTTGATCGCCCCTTGGGGGATCACGCCCCCAACGACCGGATTATCTACGAAGCCGTAGGTGTTGCCGCCCTGATCACGCCTTGGAACTGGCCGATGAACCAGATCACGCTCAAGGTGGGCGCGGCTGCGATCGCGGGTTGTACCATGGTTCTGAAACCGTCCGAGCAAAGCCCGCTGAACGCGATGATCTTTGCCGAGATGATGGACGAGGCCGGGTTCCCCGCCGGTGTGTTCAACCTTGTAAACGGCGACGGCGTGGGCGTCGGCTCGCAACTGTCGGCGCATCCGGATGTGGATATGATCAGCTTCACCGGCTCGACCCGCGCGGGTACGGCGATTTCCAAAAACGCAGCAGATACGTTGAAGAAAGTGCATCTTGAGCTGGGCGGCAAGGGCGCAAACGTTGTCTTTGCCGATGCCGATGAAAAGGCCGTCAAACGCGGCGTGCTGCATATGATGAACAACACCGGTCAAAGCTGTAACGCCCCCAGCCGCATGCTGGTGCAGCGCCCGATCTACGATCAGGCGGTCGAGACGGCCGCGCAGGTGGCCAACATGGTGTCGGTCGGGAACGCTCAGGAAGAAGGGCGGCACATTGGCCCGGTTGTGAACGAGCTTCAGTGGAACAAGATTCAGGATCTGATCCAGAAGGGCATCGACGAAGGCGCGCGCCTTGTCGCGGGCGGCACCGGTCGGCCCGAGGGTCTGAACAAAGGCTACTATGTTCGCCCCACGGTCTTTGCAGATGCCAACAACCAGATGACCATCGCGCGCGAGGAAATCTTTGGCCCGGTCCTGACCATGATCCCCTTCGATACCGAGGAAGAAGCCGTCGAGATCGCCAACGACACGCCGTATGGCCTGACCAACTATGTCCAGACGCAGGACGGAAGCCGTGCCAACCGCATGGCGCGCGAGCTGCGTTCGGGAATGGTTGAGATGAACGGCCAGTCGCGCAGCGCGGGGTCTCCGTTTGGTGGGATGAAACAGTCCGGCAACGGGCGTGAAGGCGGCGTCTGGGGTCTTGAGGATTTCCTTGAGGTCAAGGCGGTCGGCGGCTGGGCCGCTGAATAACCGCGCCATAACGTGATCCAGTAGTGAGGCACCCAAGGGTGCCTCGCTTTATTTTCAGGCATCTGCTTGCGCGGCTTCATAGGCAAGCATGGCGCGTTTGACCGGCAAGCCCCAGTGATACCCGCCCAGACCGCCTGACTTCCGCAAGGCGCGGTGGCAGGGGATCAACCAACTGACCGGGTTGCGCCCGACCGCCGTACCCACGGCGCGGACGGCTTGAGGCGAACCCACTCGCTGCGCGATCTCGGAATAGGTCGTGACCTGACCAGACGGGATATGCATCAGCGCCTCCCACACCTTTATTTGAAGCGGAGAACCGATCAGGTAGAGAGGTGTCGGCTCTAAACGGTCGCTTACTGATCCGAATGCGCTTAGCACCCAAGGACGCAACCGCATCGGGTCCTCTACGAAATCCGCAAGGGGCCAGCGTGAGAGCATATCCTCCATCGCCGCTTCCTCACCGGATTCCGCAGCAAAGGCCATGCCGCAAATGCCTTTGTCTGTTCCCATCACCAGCGCAGGCCCGAAGGGGCTTTCAAACCAGCCCCAGTAGATCGTAAGACCCGCGCCCTTGCGGGCGTATTCGCCGGGGCTCATGGATTCCCATTTCAGAAACAGATCATGCAGGCGACCGCTGCCAGACAGACCTACGTTATGCGCAGTCTCAAGGGTCGTGAACCGTTCGCGCAGCAACGCCTTTGCATGGCCCAGCGTCAGATACTGCTGATACCGTTTCGGCGACACCCCGGTCCAGCGCGAGAACAGGCGTTGGAAATGGGCTGGGCTCATATCCATCTGACGCGCCAACTCCTCCAGAGACAGGGATTCTCCGCCCTGATCAATCAACTCGATCGCGCGGCGCATGACGTTATAGTGGTATCCGCTTTCCGGGGTCTGGACGTTCATTTCGCACCTCATCTGCTGAACCGGATCATAGCGCGTTGGTCGTATCCGAGCGACCCGGAACGTGCGCATTGGCTTAGGGCTTGTGTCACCAGCCCTTGGGCGGCATTAAGGCCTTGATGGCAAAGCAACTCGATTATCATACGATCCGCGAGATCTTTACTCGTTTTCAGGACGCCGACCCCGAACCCAAGGGCGAGTTAGAGCATGTGAACGTCTATACCCTTGTCGTGGCCGTGGCGCTGTCGGCGCAAGCCACAGACGCGGGCGTCAACAAGGCCACGCGCGAATTGTTCAAGATCGCCGACACGCCGCAAAAGATGCTGGATCTGGGCGAAGAAGGTCTGATCGAACATATCAAGACCATCGGCCTGTTCCGCCAGAAGGCGAAGAATGTCATCAAACTCAGCCGTATACTGGTCGAGGATTACGGCGGCGAGGTGCCCAATTCCCGCGCCGCGCTGCAATCGCTGCCGGGTGTCGGGCGAAAGACGGCCAATGTGGTGCTGAACATGTGGTGGCGGCAACCGGCGCAGGCGGTGGATACGCATATCTTCCGCGTCGGCAACCGCACCGGCATTTGCCCCGGCAAGGACGTGGACGCGGTCGAGCGTGCCATCGAAGACAACATCCCCGCCGATTTCCAACTGCACGCGCATCACTGGCTGATCCTGCATGGCCGCTATCACTGCAAGGCGCGCAAACCTTTATGCGGAACCTGTATCATCCGCGATCTCTGCCAATTCGAGGACAAGAACCTATGAAAACCTACCAGCTCACCGGTATCGGCAACGCCGTCGTGGACGTGATCTCTCAGGCCGATGACAGTTTTCTAGAGCTGATGGGCATCGAAAAAGGCATTATGCAACTGATCGAGCAGGAACGCGGCGAGGTTCTTTATGCGTCGATGGAAGGGCGCGTGCAGACCCCCGGCGGTTCGGTCGCCAACACCATCGCGGGTGCAGGTGCGTTGGGTCTGGATTCGGCGTTCATTGGACGTGTGCACGACGATGCATTGGGTCGGTTCTACGCGGACGCGATGAACGAGGATGGCGTCGATTTCGTGAACCCTCCGGTCCCGGGTGGGGAGCTGCCAACCTCGCGCTCGATGATCTTCGTGTCGCCGGATGGTGAGCGGTCGATGAACACCTATCTGGGGATTTCCTCGGAACTGTCATCGCAGGACGTGTCCGCAGATGTGTCGGGCAACAGCCAGATCATGTTCCTTGAGGGCTATCTGTTCGACAAGGAAAAGGGCAAGGCTGCATTCCTTGAGGCCGCCCGCACCTGTCACAAGGGCGGCGGCAAGGCCGGGATCGCCATTTCCGATCCGTTCTGCGTGGAACGCCACCGGGTCGATTTCCTTCTGCTGATCGAGAACGAATTGGACTTCGTGATTGGCAATGAGGCCGAGATCAAATCCCTGTTTGAAACCGATGACCTTGAAGATGCGCTGGCGAAAACCGCCGCGATCTGCCCTCTGGTGGTGTGCACACGCTCGGGCGATGGTGTGACGGTGTTGCATGAGGGACAGCGCATCGACGTGCCCGTTGAAAAGGTTGTGCCGGTCGACGCCACTGGCGCAGGCGATCAATTCGCCGCCGGGTTCTTGTTTGGTATGGCGACAGGCCGCGACTACGAGACTTGCGCCAAAATCGGCAATGTCTGCGCGCGCGAAGTGATCAGTCACATCGGCCCGCGCCCCGAGGCAAACATGTTGGAACTCCTGCGCGAAGAAGGCTTGCTGTGATCTATCAGAACCGCGTCCCGGGCTCAGGGACACCCAAGCGACTGCTGCTCGCGATGACGGCTGTTTTCATGATGCCCGCCCTTACACCCGCACAAGCGGTCGATGGCCCCTGCGAAGGCTGGAAGGAAAGCGGCGACAAACCCTATTGCGGCGCGTTCCTTGAATGGTTGCCGCAATTCGCCGAGGATTTCGACATTCGAAACACCGAAGGCCGATATGCCGTGGACTGTTCGGTTCCCGGTGGCATCGAACTGTCAGGCACAGGTCCGGGTGAGACGTTTGGGCTGGTTGTGGATGGCGCGCGCATCCCCGACGTGGAAATGTGGGTCAGCTACTACGGCAACCAAAGCAACCCGATCACCTTTGTATACGGCCTCTGGCCGGAATCTTTTTCTTACGGGCTGGTTGTCAACGGCGATCAGGGCGGGTTCTACATTCTTGAGGACAAAGAGAACGGACACCGCCTGAGCCAGTGCCTCGGCTAAGGCTACGATCCGGTTGCTGCGTCGTTCAACGCCCAGTCATATTTGTAGGCACTAACACCTGACACTTGCTGCAACCGCGCGCGCAGTTCCGGATCTGCCGCCGTCTGGAGGTAGGCCAGAACCGATTTCTCATCCTGCCCGAAATCTTCGCGGAACCAGATGAAGATTTTGGACAGGATCAGCCGTCCGCGATCATCGAAACGAACTCCGCGCGGGTCGTTGATATAGGCGCTCTCGACCGCAGCAAAATCGCGTTCCAGAGTTTCAGCCTGCCATGCGCGCGCCATCAGGTTCGGGCACCCGACGGCCGCACAGTTCAGGGCATAGTGGATGCGCGGTTCGTCATAGTTTGGACGAATGACGCGGTGTTCGATGTCGTTCAGGCTCAAGGTGTTCCCGGAGACCTGCACCAGAGGACGGCTCCAAGGACCAATAGAAAACGGCCCGTCTTTAATATCTCTGATCGATTCTACCGGGTAGCTGTCCAGAACCACAACCACCGTTGCCGCGTTGTAGAGGTTGATCCAGTAGGCCAGTTGCTGTTCGCGGGTCAGGCGACCGGGATCGACGGATTGAAGCTGGGTCAGATACCCATCCAACACGTCCCGATCAGCTTGCGTCACCTGCCCATAAGCCAATCGGTTCACACCCTGCGCATCCTGGGAAATGTAGCGGCCCAGAAATACCGTCCATGCCGTGTGGTCCACTTTTTGCCCCGCTTGAGTGGAGGCACGGGTCAAAGAGGCGTCCGGCAAAGGGGTGGCCGAGGGCAAAGCCAGACGTTCAACGCTGGCACAGGCCGTAATCAGAGGCAGCAGCAAGATCAACAGTATACGCATAAGGTGGCCCCCGATCATTGACGATAGACCGGGGGCAACGCCGCAAGGTCTGGCGGATACTCATCAGTTAGAGGCAAGCCCCGGACAGGGCCACGCCCCCTCACGCCAACGTGCAGGACGGTGATCGCATCACCCGCAACATCCGCCTGATTGACGTGTCTGGACCGATGTGGGGGCTTCGTTCTGGTTGGCTCCTCGGCCTAGCCAGGTGCGGTCGGCCAGATAGAAATCTGTGAACCGAACGGCAAAATCTTCGGATACCGACTTTTGAGGAATCCCCGTCGCCATCACAGCCTGTTGCCATGACTTGACCCTGGGATAGTGCGCCAGCATGTCATGACCGCTATGCGCTTCGACGATCGAGGCGCGGTGCAGCAACGGCAGCCACGCCATATCGACATTGCCCAGCGCCTCTCCGCCAAAGAAGGGGCCGCTGCCCAATGTCTGTTCTGCCCTCGCAAAGGCGGCATTCAGTTTTGACATACGCTCGGCAAACGTCGCCATATCGGTGCTTTGCATCGCGCTGCACTGGACAAGATAATGCTTGCTGGCCTGATAGCTCCAGGCGCGGTTCAGGGCGCGTTGCTCGGGCATCAAGTCCGGTTGCAAAGGCGCGGATATGTCGTCGAGATATTCCGCAATCGCGTCAGACTCGAAAAGTGGCGTGCCGCCTTCGGTCACCAGAACGGGCACCTGACCAGTAGGCGAGAGCTCAAGGAACCAGTCAGGTTTATCGCCGAGACTGATGTAGTCGATCTGATAAGGTATCTGCTTGGCCTCAAGCAACGCGGTTACGCGCTGCACGAAAGGGCAGATTTTAAAGCTAACGATACGGATCATCTTTGTTTCCTTTTGGTGGTTTCATCTGTCAGACGAAGCCCGCGCCAAAAAGACGACGTTCAGATCAACATTTTTTGCAGCTTTCCGATTTTTCCTGCACATCCGCGATGTTTCCGCGCGCGTCCATTGTGATGTCGCAGCAGTTTTCAAACGCTTTGCGCAACTCGGCCCGACCTTTCTGCACGCGGGATTTGAGTGTCGAATACGGGAGACCATGCGCCATTGCGTAGTCATTCTGAGACATGCCGTTGATGTCGATGGCCATCAGCATATCCGCCGTTTCCGCGGGCAGACCGCGAATGAACGGCTCGACGCAGCGTTCCAGATCCTGCCGGGTTTCGGGATCATCGCGGTGATACCAAAGGTCATCCGGGTGCGCCTGCGCGCGGCCGAACTTACGGTAATAGTCTATGATGGTGCGATCTGCGGTCTGAAAAAGCCACGGCTGCAACTTGGACGGATCATTCAGCGCAGGCAAACCTGTAAACACTTTGACCGAAATCTCTTGCAGCAAGTCGTCCACATCCGCCGCATTCGAGACGCGAGAGTGCAGAAACGCCTTCAGGCGCGCACGGTATTTGGGCCAGATATCCTCAATTTGCATGGCACTTTATGACAGGTGTTCAGCAAAGGCGGCAACCACCTGCTGGTAGACCTCACGCTTGAATGGCACGATCTCGTTGATCAGGTTGCCTGGCTCCTGCCATTTCCAGCGGGTGAACTCGGGGTGTTCGGTCTGGATATCGATTTGATCATCGCGCCCGGTAAAGCGCAGCAGGAACCATTTCTGTTCCTGCCCACGATAGCGCCCTTTCCAGATTTTCGGGACGATATCATGGGGCAGATCATAGGGCAGCCATCCGGGGGTTTCGGCCACAACCTGCACCAGATCGGCGGTGACGCCGGTTTCCTCCCAAAGTTCACGCAGGGCCGCATCGCGAGGGTCTTCGCCCTTGTCCACGCCACCTTGCGGCATCTGCCAGGCCTCGGCGTGGCGGTCATTGCGCTGGCCCACGAAAATCTTGCCCTCGGCATTCATCAACATTAGCCCGACGCAAGGACGGTAGGGCAATTTGGCAATCTGGTCCGGGGTCATTGGCGGCCTCATATCGGTGTCCCGGTTCGTCTGTATCAAGTGCCGCAGCGACAGCAAAGACTTTGACGCTAGGTTTCGCGTGACAATGTTGACGCGAAGGTCAATCTAACGCTGCAATTCCGGGAGGGAGAGTTCGCCATGACTGCGTACCCAAATATGCTGGCCCCGCTTGATCTGGGCTTTACGACCTTGAAAAACCGCGTGCTGATGGGCTCGATGCACACTGGCCTTGAAGAAACCGGCGATTGGAACCGGGTGGCCGAGTTCTATGCCGATCGCGCACGCGGTGGTGTGGGCCTTATGGTGACAGGCGGGATTGGTCCGAACCTTGAGGGTTCGGTCCTGCCGGGCGCATCAATGATGACCAATGACAAAGAGGTGGCGAACCATTCCATCGTCACCCAGCGTGTGCATGAGGCGGGCGGCAAAATCGCCATGCAGATTCTGCATGCGGGTCGCTATGCTTATGGCCCCAAATGCGTGGCCCCCAGCCCAGTGAAATCGCCCATCTCTCCTTTCCCGCCGAATGAACTGGACGAGGACGGGATCGAGAAGCAGATCAGCGACATCGTCAACGCTGCTGCGCTGGCCCAAAAAGCGGGCTATGACGGGGTCGAGATCATGGGCTCCGAGGGGTATTTCATCAACCAGTTCCTCGTGACGCACACCAATAAGCGTGAGGATCGCTGGGGTGGCTCGTATGAAAACCGCATGCGCCTGCCAATCGAAGTCGTGCGCCGCACGCGCGAGGCCGTAGGCACCGATTTCATCATCATCTATCGCCTGTCGATGATAGACTTGGTCCCCAACGGCTCGACCTATGATGAGGTGGTCGAGCTTGCACAGCGAATCGAAGAAGCGGGCGCCACGATCATCAACACCGGTATCGGCTGGCACGAAGCGCGGATTCCGACGATCGCCACCAGCGTACCCCGCGCGGCCTTTGCCTGGGTCACGAAAAAGCTGATGGGTCAGGTGAACATTCCGGTAATCACCTCGAACCGGATCAACACGCCCGAGGTCGCCGAAGAGGTTCTGTCGACCGGCTGCGCCGACATGGTGTCGCTGGCGCGCCCGATGCTTGCGGATGCGGATTTCGTGAACAAGGCCATCGCGGGACAGTCTGCCCAGATCGCACCTTGTATTGCCTGCAACCAAGCCTGCCTTGATCATACGTTCGGCGGCAAATTGACCTCGTGTCTGGTCAATCCACGCGCCTGTCATGAGACCGAGCTGGTGATCGAACAGGCCGAAACCCGCAAGACCATCGCCATCGTCGGCGCAGGTCCGGCGGGTCTGTCCACCGCGATGACCGCTGCCCAGCGTGGACATGACGTAACCCTGTTCGACCGCGCCGCCGAAGTTGGCGGGCAGCTCAACATGGCCAAGCAGGTTCCGGGTAAAGAGGAATTCTGGGGTCTGGTCGACTGGTATCGCACTATGATTGCGGATCTGGGTGTGAAGGTCGAACTGAACCGCGAGGTCAGCGCCGACGACCTGACCGGTTTTGATGAAGTCGTCATCGCCACCGGCGTCAACCCGCGCGACCCGGAAATCCCCGGGCAAGACCGCGAGAACGTTATCAACTACATCGACGTTCTGCGCGACAAGGCCGAGGTCGGCAAATCCGTCGCGGTGATCGGTGCCGGCGGCATCGGGTTCGACGTGTCCGAGTTCCTGCTGGAAGACGGTCACAGCATCACTACGGACCTGCCTGCGTGGATGAAGGAATGGGGCGTGACTGACCCGGCCGAGCACCGCTCGGGCCTAGCGCCCGAAGGACCGCAGCCAGCGGCCCCGGCGCGCGAGGTGACGCTGCTGCAACGCAAGAAACAAGCGCATGGTAAGGGTCTGGGCAAAACCACCGGCTGGATTCACCGCGCGACGCTCAAGATGAAGGACGTGAACTTCGTTGGCGGCGTCAATTACGAGCGTATCGACGACGACGGCCTGCATGTCAGCTTTGGCGAGGAGCGCGCGGACCCAACCGTTATCGCGGCAGATACAGTTGTTCTGTGCTCCGGTCAGGTCTCGGAACGCAGCCTTGCGGATGCGCTGATCGAACGCGGCATCACTCCGCATGTGATCGGCGGCGCGGATTTGGCCGCAGAACTGGACGCAAAACGCGCGATCAACCAAGGAACACGCTTGGCCGCTACTTTCTAACGCGACGATAACTTTTGCACCCAGCGAAGCCGCCTCGAATGGGGCGGCTTCCTAATGTTCGTCTGCTATTGGCAGAGGTGCAGAGTGACCCTTCGCGATCTGATCAAGCAAGGCGGAATGCGCGCCTCCTACTCGACCGTGATCGTAATCACATCTGACACAATCGGCGTTGCGTGCGGCACATGCCCGGCATCGCCAAGCACCAGTTGCAGCGTATGCTCGCCCGAGGCAAGGTCCAGTGTCACTTCGGTTTGTCCACCGCCGAAATGGATGTGGTTGTCATCGGCAGGCAGACCATAGGCCAACTCATCTGCGCCATCTTCCCCCTCGCCCAGCGGCGGACGGTCGATCAGAAGGTGGTGGTGGCCCGTGTTTTCTTTCTCTGTACCGGCTGGGGCGACGCCCATTCCGCTTAGGCCGAACACGATCGTTACCGGTGACTTTACGGTATCTCCATCCGACAAATTCACGAAATAGACCGTGGCATCCGGGTTGGAAGGCGTCTCACCCCCGGCCTGAGCAAACGTGGCTGAAAGGGTCAGGGCGACGATGGCGAAAAAGGCTTTCATGATCTCCTCCGTGGTCACAAATTTGCCATTCTCATCCTAACATATTCACGCAAAATCTACTAAAACCCTACATGTATTGAGTTTGTGGCGATTTAAGAAACCACCGTTTCCGCGTTTCCTATACGCAAACGATCCGAATTAAATCCCTGATATTATCCCATGTCTGCCCAGTTTCCGCCCAGATTGGCCAGCAAGATCGGTCAACGAACCAAGACCTGGGGAACGAGTATGGACAGACTGACCGAAATGGAAGCCTTTGCCAATGTGGTGGACCAGGGTGGCTTCACGGATGCGGCCAAGAAAATGGGCATCTCCAAGTCGGCCGTGTCAAAGCACGTATCGAGCCTGGAAGCCCGCCTGGGCGCCCGCCTGTTAAACCGCACGACACGCCGCGTTTCGCCGACAGAAATCGGCCTCGCCTACTATGACCGGGCACGTCGTGTTCTGAATGACGCGGGCGAAGCCGACGCTTTGGTGACCTCGATGCAATCCGCACCATCCGGGCTACTTAGAATCAGCGTCGCGACAGATTTCGGCGTGAATCACCTGTCGCCGGTTTTGTCAGGGTTTCTGGCAGCTTACCCGGATATCACGGTGAACATGGTTCTGAACAACCGGTATGTAGAGCTGATCTCGGAAGGCTTTGACGTGGCTGTACGAATCGGCGAGCTGGAAGACAGCACCCTGCGCGCCCGCAAGCTGACCGAAACCGTGAAACGCATGGTCGCCGCCCCAAGCTATATCGAGAAATACGGACGCCCGCAGAAGATCGACGATCTGAACGAACACAAGCTGTTGCACTATTCCAGCCAGTCGTCGGGCAACGTGTGGAAGCTGACCGCGCCTTCGGGTGAAAAACGTCAGGTCCGCACCGCAGGGTGGTTGAGCGTCAACGACGGTCAATCCCTGCTGAACGCGGCGATCTCGGGCCTTGGGATCGCCCATCTGCCCAGCTATCTTTATGCCGACGCGCTGAAAACAGGTCGCGTTATGGACGCAATGCCGTCACTGCCCGACGAGGTTCAAGGCGTCTATGCTGTCTACCCGCCCGGCCGTTTCACGCAGCCCAAAGTACGAGCATTCATTGATTTTCTGGTCGAGTCCTTCAACGACAAGGGTCCGATGGATTGGTAATTTCTCCCCGGTGAAGACTGTACGACCCGCGCTTCCTGTGCGGGTCTTTTTTTATTCAAACGGCACCGTCAAACCCATATCCCGTGCAACTTTGCGCAGAGATTGCGTCAGAATATTTCGGCCTTGCAGGTCGTCTTCCCCTCGGCGCGCCAACAACGCGATATCGCGGTTGGCATTGGGAATGGCCAAGGGGCGCAACCGAACCTCATCGCGGTAGATCCCCTGCCGGCGCGCGTACAAGTCGGGCAAAACGGCAACGCCAACCCCCGAAGCCGCCATCAGAACGATCGAATCCAGCGTTGTTCCTTCATATTCGTCTGACACGACCCCACCGCATTCGGCGGCCAGAGCGTACACGATCCGGGACAGGCGATGGCTTTGATCCAGCGTCAGAATCAAACGGTCGCGCAGGTCTTCGGCGGTGACGCCGTGCAAATCCCGCGCCAGCATGTCGTCAACGGCCACGCCGATCCACAGGGTTTCATTGAACAGACGCTGCTGCATCGTATTCGGATGATCCTCGGGGGTTGAGATAATCAGGTCAAAGCGCCCTGATTTGAGTCCTTGCTCAAGGTCACGCGTGTTTTCCTCACGCACTACGATACGCAGGCCCGGACGCTCCTGATGGATTTTCTTGATGGCCTGCGGCAACAGATAAGGACCGATTGACGGCAGCACACCCAGTCTCAAACGTCCGCCCACCGGCGCGTCGCTGGTCACGGCGTGGCGTAGGTCCTGAACCTCGGCCAATATCTTCTGGGCGCGTGAAATGAACTCCTCGCCTTTGGCTGTTGCGTAAACACCGCCCCGATTGCGTTCAAAGATGCGCAGGCCAAGCTCTTGTTCTACGGCCGATATCTGCGCCGAAAGGCTGGGCTGACTGACATTCAGCACGTCCGCCGCAAGCCCGAACCGGCCAAGGCGACTGACGGTGACGACATATTCAAGCTGACGCAAGGTTGGGCGCATTTCATAGCCTTAAACTATGTTAAATTTAGAAAGATAATATTGGGATAATACAATTCGGCAAGGCACCTAGCCCAAAAACCGGGACAGGAGCCGCAAATGCCCAGCGTAATCGAAACACTGTCCAGCAATTTGCTGGTGCCTACGATCCTTTTCTTCGCGCTGGGATTGCTAGCCGCCTTTGTGCGCAGCGATCTTTCGATTCCTACGGGCGCGGCCAAGTTCATGTCGCTGTATCTGCTGCTGGCCATCGGGTTCAAAGGCGGCAGCAATCTGGCCGAACATGGCATCCATCTGGACTTGTTTCTAACCTTGCTGGGTGGTGTGGCGCTGTCCTTCGCCATTCCGTTCGTTGCCTTCGGGTTGCTGCGGGTCATGACCCGACTGGACCCGCTGAACGCGGCTGCGGTCGCCGGGCATTATGGGTCGATTTCGATCGTTACCTTCGTGACTGCCACAAGCCTGCTGGACCTTGTCGGCCTCAGCCATGACGGGTTCATGGTCGCTGTCGCCGCAGCGATGGAGGTGCCCGCCATCCTGTCCGCGCTGTGGCTTGCCCACAGATCAAATGGCAACGGCATCAAGGACAAAGGGCTTTGGCGCGACCTTCTGGCGAACGGGTCCATTGTTCTGCTGACCGGCGCCTTCCTCATCGGAGCCATCACGGGCGGTGAAGGCATGCAAATGATCGCGCCGTTCATTGTGACGCCCTTTACCGGAATCCTCTGCCTGTTTCTTCTGGACTTGGGCCTTTCAGCCGGGCGGAGCCTGCTGAGTAACCGCGATAAACTGTCGGTGGGGCTGTTTGGCTTTGGCGTGCTGATGCCCCTGATCGGAGCGATGATGGCCTGGGTCGTCGGTGCAATGATCGGCCTGTCCGAAGGCAGCCTGTTCCTGCTGATGGTACTGTCTGCGTCGGCGTCTTACATCGCGGTACCAGCGGCAATGAAGATCGCGCTGCCCAAGGCCGAGTCCGGGATTTACCTGACCCTGTCACTGGGCGTTTCGTTCCCGTTCAACATCACGGTTGGTCTGCCGCTTTACCTGTGGTGGGTGATGTGACGGATCAGTTGACCAGCAAAATCGCCTCGACCCGGCGGTTCAGGTCCCTGCCCTCGGGCGTGGCGTTTGAGGTCAACGGGGCAAGATAACCGATCCCGCGCGCCTCAAGCCGGTCTGCCACGACACCGTATTTTTCAATCAAACGGACGCGAACCGCCTGCGCCCTGCCCGTGCTGACCGAGATGTTTGCCTCGAGCGTGCCGGTGTCATCTGTGTTGCCCACAAGCGCCATCCGCACGTCCGGGTTTTCTTTCAGGTATGCTGCGATCAGGGCAAGCGACGCAAACGGGCCGTCTCCCAGAGTGATCTCACCGGTGCGAAAATGCAGATCGTCCAGAATGACATGGCCGTTCTGTTCGAGATCAGCCAGCAGCCCCTGCGACTGTTCCACCGTCTCTTCGATGACAAGCGGCGGAGGGGCTTCGGCATCCGCAGGTGTCACGCGGATCATCTGCACATAGCCATCTGGCGGGTTGCGGCTGACCAGAAGGCTCAGCGCCTCGTCCCCGCGGGTGGCGGACAGAAAGCGATAATCCTGAATGGCCACATACATGTCGGGCGTTGGCACGACCTCGGTTCCAAAACGAAAGTCAAAGCCGCCGCAGGTGCGCGCCTCGCATTCAAACAGCACGTCGAACCCTTGCGCCTGAATCTGATCCCGCAGCGGCTCGAGCAACTGCAGCGTCGTGCTGGACCCCGCCTGCAAGCGCCACGTCAAACGCTCGACCCGGCCCTCGACCGTTCGGACAGGCACAGAGCCATCGGCAAAAACCCCGGTCGGCATGTCATAGCTGTCCAAGGCACTGGTCCGGTCGCTGACCTGCCGCGCACCAGAGGGCAGTGTCAGGTCTTGCGCGGCAACCGGCCCGACCCAAAATAGGGCCAGTATGAGGGTGAGGTTTCGGATCATCGGGCCTGCGCGTGATACTCATCATTGGGGGCCATCGCCGTGGCGCTGGCAACCCGGTTCGACATGTTGAAAAAGCCGGTCACATTGGCGATGTCCCAGATATCACGATCCGAAAAACCCTCGTCGCGCAAGCGCTGACGATCAGGTTCTTCGATCTCGGTACTGGCGGTCGTCATCTTAGCCGCAAAGTCCAGCATCGCGCGCTGACGCGCATCCAAAGGGGCGACACGGTAGTTCATCACCAACATCTCACCCAATTTCGGATCGCCCGATAGTTGCCGGACCGCCGCGCCATGGGCCACAAGACAGTAAAAGCACTTGTTGATGGCCGAGACCACAACGGCGATCATTTCACGTTCCAGCTTGGACAGACCGCTGTCGCCCAGCATCAGGTCGTTATACATCCCTGTAAAGCCGTTCAGCTTGTCGATATCGAAGGCATACGCCTTCAGCACATTGGGCACGAAACCCAGCTTTTCGACGCAGATATCAAAGTACTTTTGGGTTTCAGGCGGCAGCGGGTCGGCCATCGGCAGGTTCAGCGCTGTAGGTAGTGTTTGATCGGTCACGTCGGGCTCTCTCCTTGGGTAAGCTGACGGTAATGGTATTCTCCGACGATCTCCATCCCGAGCGCATGATAGAGACCATTGGCCCCATCATTGGCCTTGGTACAGATCACGCTAAGCGTTTCAACGCCTTGCTCCTGCGCCCAGAACGCCGCAGCGCGCATCGCCCACCGACCCAAGCCGTGACGACGGTGCGACGGCAAAATCTCTAACGCGTGCACCATGGCAATCGAGCCATGCACCGCGACAAAGGCAGTACCCGCAGGCTGATCCGCGCGTCGCAGCAGCAGTCCGGTTTTCGGCCCGGGTGCGCGATCCATCACGGCCAGACGGTCGGGTCCGATACCTCCCTTTGCCCAGATTTCGTTCATGATTGCCAACGGATCCCAGATGGCAAAGGCCGTGACGCGGGGGATTGGAATATCTGTCAGATGCTCGACCGGGCAGGAATAGATGTTGACCGGATCAAGTATGTCGTATCCACGGTCGGCAAGCTGATGATCCAGCGCCTCGTCGCCCGGCCAAATACAGAAAATCCGCTTTTGCCCCATGGACCGCATCGCGGCTTCGGCGGCGTCGATCTCAGTCTCGCTCGCTTCACCCAGGGCGCTTGCGGCCGATACGCGAGATCCCCCACCCAATCCTTGCCGCAGCCGGAATGGACCCAGCCGATCATAACGCGCGGCAGGCCATGTGCCATCGACCACATCCGCCCAGCTCGGGGTCACAGGTCCAACTCTTTCGCCAGTCGGATTGTGGCCGCGTCAACCTGCGCACCGTCGGTTCCGCGAATGACGACGTTTGACCCGAACACACCGTTGACCTGAAACGGATAGCTGCCAATGGAAAGGTCCGGGAAGTCATCGGCCAACACGGATAATGTTCCGGCGATATCCCCTTCGCCCCGGTCTACCCGCAGGGTTTGAGACAATAGCGGTCTGCCTCCGCTCAGGCCGTGCAGAACGCTTGCAACCATAGCCTGGAAAACCGTCGGCACCCCGGCCATGACATGCACATTCTCAAGTGTAAAACCCGGCGCGGTCGAAACCGGATTGTCGATCAGCTCTGCCCCGTCCGGGATACGGGCCATGCGCAAGCGGGCTTGGTTCAGTTCCAGACCCGAGTTCTTGTAATGCGTCTCCAGCAAGGCGCGGGCATCCGCGCGCACGTCGATTGACGCCCCGAAAGCTGCTGCGATGCAGTCAGCCGTGATGTCATCATGAGTCGGACCGATGCCACCGCTTGTAAAGACGTGATCATGTGCAGCTGACAACGCCTTGACCGCAGACTCGATCGCGGCGGCATCATCGCTGACGATACGAACTTCCTTGAGGTCGATGCCCAGCTTGGTCAATTCTCCGGCAAGGTAGTGCATATTGGCGTCTCGGGTGCGCCCTGAGAGAATTTCATCCCCGATCACAAGCATTGCAGCGGTTGGATTGGCCATGGCGCGTGCCCCCTCTTGATCGACCCTTGGGGCAGGTATAGGCCGTTGGCCATGCGATTTGAAACCCCTCTTGTCCCCGCCCGCCTGATCCGCCGCTACAAACGCTTTCTGGCCGATTGCACGCTGGAGGACGGGCGCGAGGTGACAGCCCATTGCGCCAATCCGGGGTCAATGACGGGGCTGGCAGAACCAGAGCAGAAAATCTGGCTGGAACCCAATGATGATCCGAAGAAAAAGCTGAAATACGGCTGGCGGCTTGTGGATCACGAAAACGGTCACTTTACAGGGGTCGATACCTCGGTTCCCAACAAAGCCCTGCGCGCGGCACTGCTGGCGCGTGAAATCCCTGAACTGGCCGCCTATGAAACCATCCGACCGGAGGTGAAATACGGCGAAAACAGCCGCATCGACTTTCTGTTGACCCAACCCGGCCTGCCGGATGCCTATGTCGAGGTCAAAAGCGTGACCCTGTCGCGCCAGCCGGGTCTGGCCGAGTTCCCCGACAGCGTCACCGCACGCGGCACCAAACATCTGGGCGAACTGTCAGCGATGGCGGCACAGGGCCACCGGGCGATCATGCTGTATCTCGTGCAGCGCACGGATTGCGACCAGTTTGCATTGGCCGCCGATATCGACCCGGCTTATGCCGACGCCTTCAAGACTGCACAGGCGCAAGGGGTTGAGCGCCTTGTCATCGGCACCCGGATTTCATCCGAAGGCGTTTGGGTAGATACGAAGCGATTTAACTATGAACAAGGCTAGCTGACTGGCCCAAAGCTCTGCTGCGTTCAACTTGGCGCGCGGCATACAAAGGTGGTGGACGCAAGCGGCATCGTCATATCGCTGGCCTCAAATTGCGACCGAAGCGCCGACAGCATTTCGGTCACAACCTCGTCCGGGTCGACACCCCCGCGCGCCCTGATTTCGTCGATCATCGGGTTCCCGTAAACCAGAGCAGTGGCAAACCTCTCGGGATCAACGATCGGTTTGTTGATCCTGATGGTTTCATGAGTGACGTCCTTCCATCCTGCTTCCCGCAGATCCTTGTAGACAGCTTCCGGGTCGCCATAGTGAAACGGAACCTTGTAAAATCCCGGCGGATCATCGGGGAAGAACCGCGCCGCCGCATTGTGCGCCGTCTCTGAGAAAGGGTTCTCTGCCATAGAGTTCCAGACGTTAAAGACATAGCGGCCGCCGGGTCGCAGGACACGCGCCGCCTCACGGTAAGACTCGGTTTTGTCCGGAAAGAACATCACGCCGAACTGACAGACCATCAGGTCGAATGAATTGTCGTCGAATGGCAACTCCATTGCGTTGGCGACCGAAAACTCAACATTATCCCGGTCTGAAAACTTGCCTTTGGCTATTTCCAGCATCGGAGCGTTCAGATCGGTAACAACCAGCGACGTCTGCGGGTGCAACTGATCCCGCAATTTACGGCTGACAATCCCTGTCCCCGCAGCAAGTTCAAGTACCTGCCGTGCGTCCAGCCCGCCGCACAGCGCTGCAATCTTATCTGCATAATCCACGAATATATTCGGACCCAGCCCTTGATCGTAATGGGCCGGAATATCACCAACAAATTCTGCCGAATTACCTGACATGACCACCCTCCCAAGTGTTCGCAACCCGTTAAAAGTCGCTAGTCTATCCCAGTTTCCGAGTTTAGGCGAACACAGCAGGCCGCGTCTGGCCTTGAACTTTGCCCTGTCAGAACCATTTGAACGGTTGAAAAAGCCCGCGACCCATCGCCCTCTGGTACTTTCTGCACAAGCAGCGTAAAAGAAATGCCGCGCGAAACATTTGGAGCCTCGCACCGATGAAGGAACATCGTGGCCGTCTGACAAAGGACGGTATCCGCATCTATGAACAGGGCGACTTTGCCGGCATGCACGCGGCAGGGGCGTTGGCTGCGCGGATTCTGGATGACATTGCAGAGCATGTCTTTCCCGGTCAAACCACCGGCGCGATAGATGGCATGATCACCCAGATGGTCGAGGACGCAGGCGCGACATCGGCAACCATCGGTTATAAAGGCTATCAGCACGCAAGCTGCATCAGCGTCAATCATGTGGTTTGCCACGGCATTCCCGGCGACAAGCGGCTGAAGGATGGCGATATCCTGAATATCGACGTCACCGTCATCGTCGACGGCTGGTTCGGCGACACGTCGCGCATGTATGTGGCGGGCAAACTGCCCCGCAAGGCGGAACGCCTGATCCAAGTGACACACGATGCCTTGTTCAAGGGAATTGAGATGGTCAAGCCGGGCAACACGTTCGGCGATATTGGCCACGCGATTCAGGCGTATGTCGAAGCACATCGTATGAGCGTTGTGCGCGACTTCTGCGGCCATGGACTGGGTCGGGTGTTCCACGCGCCGCCCAACGTCCTGCACTATGGCCGTCCGGGGACCGGGGCGGTTCTGGAAGAAGGCATGTTCTTCACGATCGAGCCGATGGTGAATCTGGGGCGGCCTGAAACCAAAACCCTGTCCGACGACTGGACGGCAGTGACGCGGGACAAGTCCCTGTCCGCACAGTTTGAACATTCGGTTGGCGTTACGGCAGATGGGGTAGACATCTTTACCCTATCACCGGGCAACAAGTACCATCCGACCTATTCGTCCTGATCGGCGGCCTGATCCCGCAAGAGCTTCAACAGCAGTGTTTCAGCCCCCCACGGCGTCACCGCGTCGTGGATGAAGATAGGCGCGCGCATCGGTGGGCGCTCGGGGCCGGTATCGGCTGCGGCCACCTGTGACGATGCCCAGATCGAAGGGGTCAATGCGCGGTCCATGAAGGCAGCCTACCACATTCGGTCAACTTCCCCAAAGACCCGGACGCGGCATGCAGGAAAGCCCGGCCTCATGCGTCCGAGGCACCCTTCCACATCAACGTGATATGCGTATCCCCATATTTGCGGCTGTCCTGCAGTGAAAACCCCTCGGGCGGCTGCATCGGGGCGTTTTCTTCCCACACGATCAGCGCGCCTTCGGATATCCATCCGCCGGACAAAGCGGCCAGAGCCTTCTGTCCCATGGATTTCCCGTAAGGAGGGTCCAGGAAAATCAAGTCATAGGGCGCCTCTGGGTTTTCGCCCAACCGGGTCGCGTCGCGGCGGATCAGGTGGGTCTGGCCAGAGCTACGGGTCAGGTCGATATTCTTGCGGATCAACCCCTGCGCCACGCGCCCGTCATCCACGAAGGTCACATGGGATGCGCCGCGCGACAGCGCCTCCAGCCCCAGCGCACCTGTGCCCGCGAACAGGTCCAGCACGCGCAGACCGTCAAAGTCGATCTGATGGGTCAGCACGTTGAACAGGCTTTCGCGGACACGATCCGTTGTGGGCCGCAGATGTGCGCCCGCGTCCCCTTTGCCGACCGAGGCCAATGCGCGGCCCCGGAATTCTCCGGCGATGATCCTCACGCCTTGAGCAGCGGCTTGAGGTCCGCTTCGGGGTCGGCAACCACGGCTGGATCGGCGGTTTTTCCTGCGTCGATCAGGCGTTTGCCGACCATATAGGCGCGCGGGTCGTTCATCGCGTCCACAGCGATCAACTGATCGCCTTTGTAGTACCAGAAGGACACCGTTGCGCCCTCACCCTGCCGCGTCACAACGCGATCATAGCCGGTGTTCAGCCCCGCGATTTGTAGTTTGACGTCATACTGATCCGACCAGAACCACGGTGTCGCGGTATAGTCCTTTGCCGCGCCCAACATGTTCTGAGCGACGACCTCGGCCTGATCAATCGCGTTGGGCACGCTTTCCAGCCGGATACGCCCCCCGGCATGGGGGAAAGACGCGCAATCGCCCGCCGCCCAGATCGAGGGGTCCGAGGTGCGGCCATGGGCATCGGTCTTGATGCCATTGTCCAGCTCCAGCCCGGCCAATTCCGCAAGAGCGGTCGAGGGGGCGATACCCACGCCAACGACGACAAAATCGACCTCTAGTTCGGTCCCGTCCGTCAGGATCGCACCTGTGACCTTGCCGTCCTCGCCCACCAGACGATCCAGACCGACGCCCTCGCGGATATCCGCCCCGTATTGCGTGTGCAGGGCGCGGAAATAATCGCTGGTCTCTGGCGCGGCGACACGTTGCAGGATGCGGTCGGCCATCTCGACCAGAGTCACCTTGACCCCGCGCTTGGCACAGACCGCCGCGGCCTCAAGCCCAATATAACCGCCGCCCACGATCAAAGCGCGGGCACCGTTGGTCACGCGCGGCTCCATCTCGTCGATATGGGCGAGATCGCGCACCACATGCACACCAGCCAGATCACCGCCAATCGAGGCAGGCAAGCGGCGTGGGTCGGACCCGGTGGTCAATGCCAGCTCGTCATAAGAAATGACCTCATCACCCAACGAAACGGTCTTGGCCTGAGGATCGATCCCGGTCACGCGCTGACCCAAACGAAGCGCGATGTTGTTCTCGGCATAAAAGCTCTCGGGGCGCAGAAACAGGCGTTCCAACTCCATCTCGCCCAGCAGATAAGCCTTGGACAATGGGGGGCGCTGATAGGGCAGATGCGGTTCGGCCCCGATCAGGGTGATGTCACCTTTGAACCCGTCTTTGCGCAGCTTTGCGACAAGCGAAGCGCCCGCTTGTCCGGCACCGATTACGACAATATGGCTCATCTTCCCCTCACCCTGTCGAATTCCCGTGGTCTCCTCCACGCGTCCACCTATATTGCGGCAAAGCCCGACTCTGCAAATCCAAACGACAGGAGCACAAAAATGATTTCAACAGGTGATATGCTGCCCGACGCCACGCTGATCCAGATGGGTGCAGATGGCCCCGAAGAAGCGCGGGTTTCCGACAAGACCAAAGGGCGCAAGGTCGTAATTTTTGCCGTCCCCGGCGCGTATACTGGAACCTGCACAACCGCGCATGTGCCAAGCTTTATCCGAACCAAGACCCAATTTGACGCCAAGGGCGTTGACGAAATCATCTGTATCTCGGTCAACGACCCGTTCGTCATGGGGGCATGGGGCGAGTCGACGGGTGCGACGGCCGCCGGATTGTCGATGATGTCCGATCCTGCATCGGAGTTCACCAAGGCCATCGGAATGGACTTTGACGCCCCGCCCGTGGGCTTGTTCGGGCGTTCAAAGCGCTATGCGATGCTGGTCGAGGATGGCAAGGTTACCGCCCTGAACCTCGAAGAAAACCCCGGCGCATGTGAGATTTCTGCCGGCGAGGGTCTGCTCGAGACGATCTAAGCAAGCATGGCCCCGGCCCCGGTCGGGGCCATGAATTCTATTTAACTTGATGCAACGCCCTGATGCGCGAATACTGATCCTATTCGTTCAGGGAGTTCTGTGATGAAACTAAGGGTATTTACTATCTTCCTCGGCGCGGCAGGCGCTCTGGCTGCCTGCGGGCCTGCCCCCACTCCACAGCAGCAAGCGGCGCGACAGCATGAGATCGCCTGTCTCAGCGGTACGCTGGGCGGTGCACTGATCGGAGGAGCCATCGGCAACCAGTTCGGCGGCGGTTCGGGCCGCGACATCCTGACTGCGGCAGGCGCCGTTGCAGGCGGCCGGGGCGGTCAGCTTTACGCATGCTGAGGAGGACAACGATGAGACTTGGATATGTGGCGCTTGTTGCCATTTTGGTGGCCGGGGCAGTTTCAGCCGAAACAGCGGCCGAGCTGCACGAACAGCAACTGAACGCGATCGACGCGAACAACGACGGATTTCTGTCCAAAGACGAATTCAACGCCTTTTCCGACTATGCGTTTCAGGCGATGGATGAGGACAAGAACGGAACACTCGGGCTGAATGAAGCCAAGCCGTTTCTGGACATAAAACAGTTCCAAAGCGTTGACCGCAATCGGGACAACCTTATCTCTCGTGCAGAATACGACGCGCAGATGAATGATGATTTTATATCCGCGGATCAGGACGGCAACGGGCTGTTGGACTAGCACCCGTCGAACCGAACAGGAGCGTGCAATGAACAAATGGATTTCTCTGGGCGTTCTTGGCGTGCTTGCGGCCTGCGATGTGCCACAAGCACCCGTGGTCACAGGTCCGGGCGGCCAACAACAAATCCAGATCAGCACCAGCGGTCTGACGTGTTATGAGTCGCGCTGCCTCGACATCAACCCGGCCGCAAGGTCCGTGCGCATGGTCGGGAACCGAAGAACCGGAATACCCGGCAACATCGATGTCAGCGACGGCACGATTACCCCTGCCGAATTCAGGCGTCTGGGTGAAGTCGCCAGCCTTGCCGGAGGTATGGGCTCACGCGGGGATCGCGGCTAGGCCAGGCTGTCCATCTTGCGGGCAAGTTTTGCGTCAAGCGACGACAACCCGCCGACGTCATGCGTTGAAAGCGTCACCTCGACCGTGCGGTAGACATTGAACCATTCAGGGTGGTGATTCCACTTTTCAGCAAAAATCGCCACCTGCGTCATCCAGCCGAACGCGTGGACGAAATCCTCGAAAATAAAGGTTTTTGTAATCGCATCCCGGTCCTTGACCATGGTCCAGCCGTTCTTGAACAGCGGGTCCAGAAGGGGGCCGCGGGTCTCGGTCGACAAAAGTTCGGTCATTGCTGTTCCTCCGGGTTCGATTTTCTAAACGGACCGTAATCCGTTAGAATCTCGATCTCTTCTCCCACTGCGGCTGCCTCGGCGTCCAGATATTTCTTGATCGCATCGGCAAAGCCGGGGTCGTTCACCCAATGCAGGCTATGCGTGCGCGTGGGCAGATAGCCGCGTGCCAGCTTGTGTTCCCCCTGTGCACCGGCTTCGACCCGCGCCAAGCCCTGTGAGATGGCGAAGTCGATCGCCCTATAATAGCACAGTTCAAAATGCAGGCAGGCATGGTGTTCGACGCACCCCCAATAGCGGCCAAACAAAGTCTCGCGCCCGATGAAGTTCAGCGCTCCGGCAATCGGGTATCCGTCGCGCTCGGCCAGCACCAAAGCCATGTCACCGGTCATGGTTTCATGGGCGATATCAAAGAATTGCCGCGTCAGATACGGCATTCCCCATTTGCGCGAGCCGGTGTCCTGATAAAACCGCCAGAACGCATCCCAATGTTCAGGCCGCAGGTCATCGCCGGTATAGGTGCGGATCTCACCGCCAAAACTGCAAGCCTGTGCGCGTTCCTTGCGGATATTCTTGCGTTTGCGCGACGACAGCGCCGCAAGAAACCCATCAAAGTCACCGTATTCGTCATTCAACCAGTGGAACTGCTGGGAATGACGAACCATAAGGCCCATTTCTTCGCCCACAGCGGCCTCTGCTTCGGTGCAGAAGGTCGCGTGGATGGATGAGACCTGATTGTCCGCCGCCAGTTGCACCGCTCCCTGGACCAAAGCGGACATACCGACGCCTTCATAGCCCGGCCGCACTAGGAACCGCCGCCCCGTGGCGGGTGTAAAGGGCACCGCGATCTGTAGCTTGGGGTAATAGCGCCCGCCTGCGTTTTCATAGGCATGCGCCCAGTTGTGGTCGAAAATATACTCGCCCTGAGAATGCGACTTGGCATACATCGGCGCCGCACCGATCAGCATCCCATCCAGATAAGCAGTCAGATATTGTGGCTGCCAGCCGGTGCCGCGCCCGACTGAACCGCTTTCCTCCAGCGCCAGCAGAAACCGATGCGTGGTGAAAGGATCAAACGGGCGCCCCCCGTCCAAGGCTTCGGGGCAGGCGCAACTGTCCCACTCAGCCGCAGGTATCTGCGCGAGTGAATTCAGTACCCGAACCTCGATCTGTGCCTGATCCATGTGCCCTCCGCGTCTGGTCTTTATCTGTGACGGACGGGGTTGGGTTCAACCCGGATGGGCGGCCAAATACCCCTCGAAGGTCACATTATCGGCAACCTTGCGGGCCTCTGCCTCTTGTTCGGGCGTGCGGACGGTCCAGCACAGGATCGGAACGCCCTGCGCCTTCAGCTCGGCCACGCGGGGACGCATGAGGTCAGCGGCTTCGTGACTGATAAAGCTGGCTCCGACCCGGTCGAAATCCGGGATGCCACGCAGATGGTCGCACACATCCTGCGGCAACAGCTCGACCTTCGGCTCATAGGCGCAAGTTGTGATCCCACGCGGCAAATGCGGAGCCAGACGCGCCAGTTCCGCCACCGAATTGGGGTTGAACGACATCAGAGCCACCGGGCCTTCATAGCCCAGCAAGGCGCGGACAGTGTCGTGCTCTAACGGGCCGATATTAGGACCCATCGCGCCATCCTGATCCTTGAGCTCGATCAAAAGGGGAACCTGACCCGCAACGATGTCCAACACCTCGTCCAGTGTTGGAATACCGTCATCGCCAAACAACAATGTCAGCTTCGAGGCCTCAGCCGACGAAACCTGCCGGATGGGACCCGGCTGGCCGGTCAAACGCGCCAAGTCATAGTCGTGGAACACCACAGCCCGGTCATCTGCGGTCAGTTGCAGGTCGATCTCAATTCCGTATCCGGCCCGGATCGCGGCACGAATGGCCGCCCGGCTGTTTTCCGGGCGGTTGTCCGAGATGTCATGCAAGGCCCGATGCGCAATCGGAGCCCGCAGGAAAGCGGCTGGTAACGCAGGCGTCATGCGATCTCGAAGATACCTTCGATCTCAACCGCCACGCCCAGAGGCAGCGACGCGGCACTGACGGCCGAGCGCGAATGACGGCCCGCTTCGCCCAGCGCCTCGACCAGAAAATCAGATGCGCCGTTGATGACCTGCGGCTGCGCAGTGAAATCAGCGGTCGAGTTCACGAACCCGGTCAGCTTGATCACGCGCACCAGCTTGTCGATATCCCCGCCGCAGGCCGCCTTGACCTGTGCCAGCAGGTTGATCGCGCAGACCTTGGCGGCGGCGGCTCCGGCCTCGACACCCATATCATCGCCCAGCTTGCCGGTGATCAGGTCGTCATCCTTGGAAATCTGGCCCGAGACATAGACAATGTTCCCGACGCGCACGAAAGGGACGTAATTCGCGGCCGGAGCAGGCGCGTCCGGCAAAGTGACGCCCAGGCTTTCCAGTTTTGCTGCGATGCTCATGTGATGATCCTCACCTAAATTCGACTCGGTCGGACGCTAACCGGGTTCAGGGATTTGGAAAAGCACGAAACCGGCAGTTTTGTTGCTGCCCGCGCACTAAGCATAACTTCTCTTATTCGGGACGCTTCCATTCTGGTCACTTTACCTTGACCCTAAGCGCAGGTTAAACGCTGGCTGTTTCTGTGTATTTGTGAAACATCTGAGTGACGTCGAATTGTGCCGCCTCAAACGGCCAAAGGCAGTATTGATTAAATGTTCGGGCGCATCGTCCCCGAGCAGGTTGGAGTGGCAAAACCCGTGTTGAGCAGAATTCGCTTGAAGCCCCTGATCGTCCTGTCCGTTATGACAGTTCTTGGTGCATGTGCCACGCGCCCGCCCGAAGGAACGCCTCCGGGGGAAACATTCGATCCCTATGAAAACGCCAATCGGGGCATCCACAAGTTCAACCTTGGCGTTGACCGGTTTTTGTTCCGTCCGGCCTCGAAGGGCTATGTCAAGATTGTGCCCGATCCGATGGTCACCAGCTTCAACCATTTCGCCGAAAACCTGACGATGCCGGGGCAGGCATTGGACTACCTGCTGCAAGGCAATATCAAACAGTCCGGGAATGCCTTGCTGCGGTTCGCGATCAATACGACGGTCGGCGGCGCGGGCCTGTCCGATCCCGCCAGCGAATTGAACTTGCCGCCGGTGGACACGGATTTTGGCGAGACACTGCACGTGTGGGGCGTGGGTGAGGGCGCTTATGTCGAGCTGCCGTTCTACGGCCCGTCAACCCAGCGGGATTCGATTGGCGTGATCGTCAATCTGTTCTCGAACCCCATCAACTTTACGCCTGTTCGCCCGGTCGACAATATCGGCGTCTACGCCGAGGTTGTGCGCCGCATGGGCGATCGCGGCCGGTTCTCGGATACGGTCGATTCGATCCTGTATGAAAGTGCCGACAGCTACAGGCAGGCACAGACCATCTACCTGCAAAACCGGCGCTTTGAACTGGCAAGAGACGATGAAGACGCCTATTTGGGTCTGTATGATGACCCCTATGCCGAAACCGGGACCGACCCAGTCAGGGACCCCTACCTAGACCCCTACGAGGACCCCTATGCCGAGTAACCACTTGAACCGACGCAGTTTCGTCGCCACTGGCCTTGCCGGTGCGCTGATGACCGCCCTCCCCGCTTTCGCCCAGACCGAAGCCAGCGCCAAGGCATTGGTTGTCAGCGTCGTGGACGAAATCAACCGCGTGATCGCCTCGGGCAAGTCCGAAAAAGCGATGATCCGCGATTTTGAGAAAATCTTCGTTAAATATGCCGACGTTCCGATTATGGCGCGCTATGTGCTGGGCGCTGACGGCCGTTCGGCCAGTTCATCGCAGCTAAAACAATTCACCAGGGCGTTTCAGGGCTATATCTCAACCAAATACGGCCGCCGTTTCCGGGAATTCATCGGCGGTCAGGTTACAGTTCGGAACGCCCGCAAGATCAAGGCCGGGTACGAGGTTCGTACGTCGGTCAAGCTGCAGGGCTCGTCCCCGTTCGAGGTGACCTTTCTGGTGTCCGACAAGTCCGGGCGTGATCGGTTTTTCAATATGTTCATCGAAGGGGTGAACATGCTGCTGACCGAACGGACCGAGATCGGCGCCATGCTGGATGCGCGTGGCGGTGATCTGAACCGACTCATCAAGGACATGAACCAGAATAAGCTCAGCTAAACTGGCCCATAGGTGCAAAAAGCGCCGCGCGACCCGGATCGCGCGGCGCTTTTTCGTTCTGCTGCCTTAGTTCAGGCGCTCACCGGTTTCCTTGGCGAAATAGGAAACTTTGCTCATGTCAAAGGCCAGATTCAACATCTTGCCCGCCCGCGCGCTGGTTTCCGCGTGAAGGCGCGCGGTGACCTGCTTGCCTCCCAGTTCCGAAACCACATAGGTGTCAGCCCCCGCCGGTTCGACCATATCGACAAGGCACTCGGCCTCTTGCACGCCATCGCCTGCGCGGAACCCGGCCTCGGCAATATCCTCGGGGCGCAGGCCAAGGATCACATCCTGCGGCAGCGACAGATCGCGGGCATCGTTCAGCACCAGAGTCTCTCCACTATCGCGTGCGATGGCGATCTGGGTACCCGGCCCGTTCTTGCGCGCCTGAGCCGGGATAAGGTTCATCGCGGGGGAACCCATGAAATCGGCCACAAACAGGTTCGCCGGGTTGTTGTATATCTCGGCCGGGCTGCCGATCTGCTGCACGATCCCACCTTTGAGAACAACGATCTTGGTGGCCAGCGTCATCGCCTCGATCTGATCGTGGGTGACGTAGACGATGGACGCATCCAGTGTTTGATGCAGTTTCTTGATCTCGGTCCGCATCTCGACCCGCAGCTTGGCGTCGAGGTTCGACAGCGGCTCGTCGAACAGGAACAGCTTGGGGTCACGCACCAGCGCCCGGCCCATCGCAACCCGCTGACGCTGACCGCCTGACAACTGGCTGGGGCGGCGGTTCAGCAGAGGTTCAATCTGCAACAGTTGGGCAACCTCTTTCAGCTTGGCGTCCTGCGTCGCCTGATCGACCCCGCGCACCTTCATACCAAAGGTGATGTTCTTGGCGACCGACATGGTCGGGTACAAGGCATAAGACTGGAAAACCATCGCGATGTCACGGTCCTTGGGGCTGACATGGGTCATGTCGTTCCCGCCGATGGACAACGTCCCACCGGTGATAGGCTCTAGACCTGCGATACAATTCAGCAGGGTGGATTTGCCGCAACCCGACGGGCCGACCAACACCAGGAAATCACCCGGTTCGATCGAGATGTTGATGTCCTTGAGAATCTCGGTCGCGCCGTAATTCTTGTACAGGTTTTGGATATCGAGGATCGGGGCCATGATTTATCCCTTCACGGAACCAGCGGTCAGACCGCGGATGAAATACTTACCGGCAACGACATAGACGAGCAGCGTCGGCAGCCCCGCGATGATCGCGGCAGCCATGTCGACGTTGTATTCTTTGACGCCGGTGGTGGAGTTTACGATGTTGTTCAGTGCCACGGTCACGGGCTGCGTCCCCGCCTGGCTGAAGGACACGCCGAACAGGAAGTCGTTCCAGATCTGCGTGAACTGCCAGATCACGGTCACCACGATGATGGGCAGCGACAGCGGCAGGAAGATCGACCAGAAGATCCGCAGGAACCCGGCCCCATCGACGCGCGCAGCCTTGGTCAGCTCGGCCGGGATGGTAACGTAGTAGTTGCGGAAGAACAGCGTGGTGAAGCCCAGCCCGTAGATGACGTGAACAAAGATCAGTCCCGGAATGGTCCCGGCGATCCCCATCAAGCCCAGCAGGCGCGCCATCGGCAGCAGAACCACTTGAAACGGGATAAAGCAGCCAAACAGCATCAGCGAGAAGATGATGTTGGCCCCTTTGAACCGCCACTGCGCCACGACATAACCATTCAGTGCGCCCAGCAGGGTCGAGATCGCCACCGCAGGCACCGCGATCAGGACCGAGTTCCAGAAATAGGGCCGCAGACCTTCACACTGAATACCGGTGCAAGCGCCGGACCATGCCGTTTTCCAAGCGTCGAAACTGACCTCACGCGGTAGAGAAATCAGAGACCCGGTTCGGATTTCCTCAAGGCTTTTCAGCGACGTGGTCAACATCACGAACAGCGGCATCAGGTAATACAGCGCAAACAGTCCCAGCAGGACATACAGCAGCCAACGCAGGGCAATCTTGCCAGCGGCGCTTTGGCTACGAGGTTGCGTTCGGGATTGGGGCATCGACAGATCAGTCATTTTTCGCCCTCAGCTCTGAGTAAAGATAGGGAACCACGATGGCAAAGACGACCAGCATCATGATCATCGCAGACGAGGCCGCCTGACCGATGTCACCGCGCGAAAACGCCATGGCGTACATGTAGGTTGCCGGTAGATCGGTCGCGTAGCCCGGACCGCCGCCTGTCAGGGCGATGACCAGATCAAAGCTCTTGATCGCAAGGTGCGCCAGCACGATGAAGGCCGACAGGAAGATCGGGGCCATCGAAGGGATGATAATCGCCGTATAGATGCGCCATGTGGGGATACCATCGACCTGCGCGGCCTTGATGATCTCTCCATCCACGGATCGCAGACCGGCCAGAAAAAGCGCCATAACGAAGCCCGAGCTTTGCCAGATCGCGGCCATGACGATGGTGTAGATGGCGTAATCGGGGTTTACCAGCCAGTCGAACTCGAAGTTTGTGAACCCCCAGCCCTGCACCATGGATTCAATGCCCAAACCGGGGTTCAAAATCCACTTCCACGCTGTACCGGTTACGATCATCGACAGCGCCATAGGGTACAGGTAGATGGTGCGGATCGCCCCTTCGACGCGGATTTTCTGATCCAGCAGGATGGCCAGCAACAGGCCCAGCACCATCGCGATCACGATGAACAATGCGCCAAAGATATACAGGTTGTTAATCGCCGTATCCCAGCGGGGCGAGTCGAACAGGCGTTCATACTGGATGAAGCCCTTGATCTCGTATTTCGGCAGCAGTTTCGATCGGGTCAGCGACACCCAAGCCGTCCATCCGATAAAGCCGTAGACAAAGATCAATACGGCAATGAACGACGGTGCCAGCACCACCTTGGGCAGGTGGTTTTCCAGCCATTCGGACATTTTTTCCTCCGGGAGAAAAGAGGCTCTGCCCCACAGTATAGGGGCAGAGCCGGTTCGGATCAGTAGCTGTTTGCCACCGCGTCCGCCAGTTGCTGAACCGCGTCAGCCGAGGACATTTCCGAGTTGAAATGTGCGGTTACAACATCGGTAATCGCACCGGACTGCGACCCGCGCAGCGCCATGCCATGCGCATAGGATGGCAGCAGCGACCCTGCCGCCGAGGTCGAGCCCATGTCTTCGGCCGACAGGTTGGCGCAGATGTCGAAATCATCCAGCGCCACGTCGGTCCGTGCCGGGATCGAGCCCTTGTTCAGGTTGAACACCTTCTGGAAGTTCGGCGCGACGATCAGCTTGGCCAGCAGATCCTGTCCGGCTTTCTTGTCATCTCCGTCCACGTTGAACATGGCAAAGCTATCGACGTTGTACAGGTAACCGTCACCGGGGGTCGAGGCACACAGGAAGTCCTCACCCGGCTTTTTGCCAGCCGCCAGGAACTCACCCTTGGCCCAGTCACCCATGATCTGGAAGGCTGCTTCGCCGTTCATCACCATGGCCGTCGCAAGGTTCCAGTCACGGCCCGAGAAGTTTTCGTCCACGTAGCCGCGCAGGGTGCGCATCTGGTCAAACACCTGCACCATTGTGTCCGAGGTCAACGCCTCGGGGTCCAGATCGACCAGCGCCTTTTGATAGAACTCCGGTCCGCCGATGCCCAGCAATACAGCCTCGAATACGGTCGCGTCCTGCCAGGACTGACCACCATGAGCCAGCGGGATCACACCGGCATCCATCAACTTGACGGCAGCCGCGTTGAACTCGTCCCACGTGGTCGGCATCTCGATACCATTGGCAGCCAGAACGTCCGCATTGGCCCAGATCCAGTCCACGCGGTGGACGTTCACAGGCGCGGCGCACCATGTGCCTTCACACATCATATGACCGGCGATCGAGGCAGGCAGAACATCTGCCCAGCCTTCGGCTTCGGCAACGGATGAAATGTCGGCCAGAACGCCTTCTTCATACCATTCCTGAATCGCCGGGCCTTTCAACTGAACAGCGGTCGGCGCGTTTCCGGCCAGAACGCGGGCACGCAAGGCGGTCATCGCAGCGTCACCACCACCACCGGCGACCGGCATATCGGTCCAGGTGCCGCCATTCGCTGCAAACTCCTCCTGCAGAACGGCTACCGACTTGGCCTCACCGCCCGACGTCCACCAATGCAGAACCTCGGCCTCGGGCCCGGCCAACGCTGTCGACCCGGCAACCACGGCCAATGTCGAAACGGTAGCAAATGCAAAACGCTTCATTTCCTGTCTCCTCCCTGGAAATTCGGAGCCGCTGTCAAAGCGGCGATGACGGCCATACTGATGCGCACAGGCCGTCTGGCAACTTGGAATCTTTCGCAACATGCAGAAATAGCCCAAATTTTCACCGCTTTTGTTACACCGTGTTACGTTGACATTGAATCCGTTTCCGTTCGTTACAATTGACGACACCGGAGGAGCAGAAACAGGGAGGACAAGCCGCGTGAGCATTCCGCGACTTTTGGTGGTGGACGACGACCCAGAGATGCGGTCGATGATGACGCAGTTCATGCAGCAAAACGGTTTCATCGCCCTGCCCGCCCGATCTGAATCCGAAATCCGTGATCATCTTACCTCAGGCCGTATCGACCTGATCCTGCTGGACGTGATGCTGGGGGATGAAAACGGAGTCGAGATTTGCGCCCGTCTCAGAGCCGAACAGGATGTGCCGATCATTCTGGTTTCAGCCCTGTCCGCCGATCACCAAAGAATGGCCGGATACGAGGTCGGGGCCGACGACTATATCGCCAAGCCGTTCAACCCCCAACTGCTGCTGGCGCGAGTTCGCGCGGTTATGCAGCGCGCACGTCGGACGCCTTCGCTGGCCTATCGCCGCCGCACACGCAGTTTTCGGTTCGACGGGTGGCTTTATGACGGCAAGCGCGACGAAGTATTTTCGCCCGAAGGTTATCTTGTTTCTCTGTCGCAACGAGAAACCGCGCTGCTCAAGGTTTTGCTGGCCAACCCCCACATTCCCCTGACCCGCGACGAGATCGTGGCCGCGCTGGACGTGACAGGCGACAGCGACAAGCCCGAAGCGCAAGGTCGCGCGATTGACATGCTTGTCGGGCGGTTGCGATCCAAGATCGAGGCCAACCCGAAAGATCCACAGATGCTGCGGACAGAACGGGGCGTCGGATATGTCTTTGCCGCCGAAGTCTCGGTGCAAGAGGAATGACACGGCGTCTGCGCAACTTGGGCTGGCTGTGGGTTCTTTCAGCCTTTGCCGCAGGATTGCTTTCTGCCGGGTTATGGTTCGCCTCTGCCCGTGCCTGGAACCAATTCCTGACGCGCTCTTTCGTTGCCGGATTCACCATCTATGAAGACCTGCGCACCGGTATGGCCTCGTCCACTGCGTTTTCAATAGAACCCCTGTCACCGCAGGATTCGTCCCTGGCGGAATCGGGTGATTTTCAACAGTTGCCGGGTTTCGCCGACCGACGTTTCGTGACCAATCTTTCCATCCTGACAGACAGTTCATCCCCGCTCAGTGGGCGCGAGCTGACTCTGGCTATCCTGTCCGACCGGCTGGTCTATCCGGTATCGGACATCGTCTCTGGCACGGATCAGACCGGCCCCGAGAAGATGGGCAATCTGACCCGTCTGCTGGCCACCTACTGCAGCGAGCCGATACTGATCGCCCAATTCGGACGTGGGCGGTGGTACAGAGTAGACGGAACCTCGATCTGGGGCTGCGGGGCCGCTCCGGTTGATCTGCGTCTGCCCGCAATCTTGTTGGGCATCGTTGCGCTTGCCGTGATCCTGACCTCGGTGGGCAATGTGTCCGATACGTTCACCCGCTTCGCCCATGCCCTTCGCGAGAGGCGGCGGCGCGGTGGACCAGAAAGCTATGACACGGATGGCCCGGAAGAATTGCGCGACATCGTCTCGGCCGTGAACGCACATCTTGAAGCCGAGCGCATGCAGCTTGAAAAACGTGCCACTGTCCTGTCCGGGGTCAGTCACGATTTGGGAACACCGGCGACCCGCGTTCGCCTGCGCGCCGCCCTGATTGCCGATGACGAACTGCGCGAAAAGCTCGAAGCTGACGTCGATCAGATGACCGGCATGATCGAAAGCGTCCTGACCTACACGCGGTCCGAGCTAAGCGTCGAGGAACCACGACAGATCTCGCTGACATCGCTGGTCGAGTCGGTCGTGGCCGACTATCAGGACATGGACCTGCCCGTCACGCTGCAAAAGGTTGATCCGGTCGCGGTCGAGGGCGCTCCGTCGGTCTTCATGACCCGGCGCGGACATGGATCGCTGCCGGAGACTCGGCGCATGTTGGTTACTGGGCGCCCGATCTCGCTGAAACGCGCGCTGACCAACCTGATCGACAACGCCCTGAAATACGGCCGCCACGCCGAGGTGCAACTGGAAACTGATGCGCACACAGCGATCATTACCGTCGAGGACAAGGGTACGGACTTGTCTGTCGCCGACATCGAAACGCTGATGGCCCCGTTTCGGCGCGGCTCGAACACCGGATCGTCTGACGGGTTTGGCCTTGGCCTGACGATTGCCGCCACAGTCGCCGAGCAGCATGGCGGCGAACTAACCTTCGAGGCAGGAGATCGCGGGCTACGCGCGTGCCTCCAGATCACCCGGCAATAATCCTTTAGCTCATATAGCTGCGCACCAGCGCTCCTGCGATCAGGGGCCACCCATCCGCGATGACAAAAAACGCCAGTTTGAACGGCAGAGATACCGTTGCCGGCGGCACCATCATCATCCCCATCGACATCAGCACCGCAGCGACAACCAGATCAATAATCAGAAAAGGCAAAAAGATCAGGAACCCGATCTGAAAAGCCCGAGCAATCTCGGACAGCATGAAGGACGGCATCAGGATCGAAAGCGGAGCTTGCGGCGACAACACAGCGGTTTCGCCTTCGGGCCGCAAGGCTGCCATCGCGTGAAACGTATCCGGGTCCAGGCGCGCAGCCATAAAAACGCGAAACGGCTGAATGGCTCTTTCCAGCGCCAAATCCACTTCCAGAGTCTCCTCGACCATGGGCCGGATACCGATCGTCCATGCCTCGGTAAAGACCGGCTCCATGATGAAGTAAGTGAGAAACAAAGCTAGGCTGACGATCAGCATGTTAGGAGGCGATTGCTGAAGCCCGATGCCTTGCCGCAGGATCGCCAAAACAGTGATCAGGAATGGAAAGCACGTGATCATGATCGCCAGTCCCGGCGCAAGGCTCAGCACTGTGACCAACAGGATCAACTGAATGGTCCGTGCTGAAATCGAACCGCCTTCCCCCAGCGAAAGCGATACCTCCTGCGCCGCGGCCAGCGACGGGCACAACATTACCGTTAAAGCGATCAGCCCGGGCAACCAACGCATCAGCCGATTCCGTTTTGCAAATCCGCGATTTCAGTCAACCGCACGGCAAGTTGCCCTGCTTGATCGCCCTCCATTTCTTCAAGCAGACCCCGTGCCACAAGTTGATCCCCGACATAGAGGTCAACCGGATCCTCGATACGTTTGTCCAGGGTCAGCACGGCATTCTCGCCCATGCTCAACAGATCGCGGATCAGCGGTAGCGCGCGCCCGACCGAGACGGTGACCTCGATAGGGACATTTTCAAACGGGTTCGTTTTTTCGGGTCGCTGGGTCTGGGTATCACTCATTGGTCAATGCCTTTTTTGCCTCGAATACATAGGCGTCGAACGCCCCGGAAATGGCGGCAAGCAGATCGGTGCAATCCACCTCGCGCCTGTGCACTCCGACCTGCAACCTTGCCTGCCCTGCCTCCAGCGACGGGTCTTCAACGACTTGGGTGGACGGGGACAGCTCTGCCGGAACCATCTCGTCAACTTCCGCCACGCAGCCAACGGGCACAAATATCTGCATAGGCTGGCCAATGTGATCGCGCGCCATTTCGGTTAGTTGTTCAGTCAGTCGCGTTGCAAAACCTCGATCCAACGTTTCAGGCAGAACTACCTCAACAAGACTGTGGAACATGGGCTTCAGCGACATGGTCATCCTCGCCAAGGCTTCCTGGTAGGTGAACGACATATCTCCGAGCGCTTTGGCCAGGTCCGCCGAGACCTCTCCCTTGTCCTGTGCCTGCGCCTGTACCGCGTCTTCCCAACCGGCGCTGTAGCCTTGCTCGAATGCTGCAAGCCGCTGTTCCTCAAGCGCGTCTTCATCCAGAAGGAGCACTTTGGCTGTGCCGGCCTGTAGTGTAAAATCCTCAAGAAGGTGGGCAATCGACATCAGACGCGTTCCTCGCCTTCTTCGAGCCAACTACGCAGGATTTCTACGGTTTCCTCCTGCTTGTCGCCGATCATTGCGCGCAACCGTTCGACAGGATCAGCGCTCTGCTGCGTTGCAGGTACGGGAAGTTCTTCCTGTGCAGACTGTCCCGGAAGCGACGTGAAACGACCGGCTTCGTCCGTGGCAATCTCTCCGGTCAGAACGGTCTGGGGGTCAGAGGGCGCAGCCGCAGGCAACAAGGGTGGCGCCGCCTGAGGTTTTGTCAGGATCGGACGGATCACGAACAGCCCGAGAACCAAAGAGACAATGGCCAACACCGCCATCTGGATCAGCGACATCGCGTCAAAATGCATGTTCTGCCAGATCGAAGTCGACGCAAGCGTTCCCTGTGGTTCAACCGACGGCAGATCCATGGATTTCAACGTGATCACATCTCCACGTTCTGCGTCAAAACCGACCGCCGAAGCCACCAGTTCTTTCAGAGCTTCCATCTCAACCTCGGGCATCGGGACAAAGGTTTCGACACCGGCAGCGTCCGTTTCCCGCGACCCGTTCACCAGCACGGCCACCGTCAGTCGCCTGATCGCGCCCGGTGCATTGTGCACCTCAAACTCGGTCTCTGATACTTCGTAGTTCACACGTTCGCGCGTCTGGGTGGCGTTCGAGTTTGATTCGTCGCCCCCCGCTCCGTCCCCATCCGGCAGGTTCGATGCCACAGTGACATCGGCGGATTGGTTGCGCGCACTGTCCGAACGCTCTTCGACATCCGTGCTGATGGCAACACGACCATTGGGATCAAAACGCCGTTCGCGGATGGATTCCGTCTTGGTGACAGTATCCACGCTGACCTCTACCACGGCATTTCCGGCCCCGACCCGCGCTTCGACCAAACGTAGAACACGCTCTCGCATTTGACGCGACTTGTCGTCAGCCGTATCGGATGCAACCGCGTTCTCCTGCGCGCTGATCACTGATCCATTGGAATCGACAACTGTCACATTCTCGGGCGCAAGGCCGCTGACAGCCGACGAAACCAGAAACCGGATCGCCTTGGCCTGATCCGAGGTGATGTCCGCACCAGACGATACCAAATAGATCGACGCCGTCGGAGCAATGCTGCGCTGAAACGGGTTCGTCGATCCATTCGCAATATGCACCCGTGCCTGGCTGATATGAGGGCTGCCAACAATCGTCCGGGCGAGCTCGCCTTCTTTCGCGCGCCAATAGGCGGCATCGAACATCTGCGACGTGGTGCCGAAACCGCTGAGTGAATCCAGCAACTCATACCCTTGGTTTCCGTTCGCAGGCAGTCCCTCACTGGCAAGAGTCATGCGCAGCTCATCCCGTTGCGACCCCGGGACGTAAATTGAACCGCCGCGAATCTCGTAAGCCACTCCGCGCTGATCCAGCGAGCGGACAATGTCACCCGCAGCACCACTTTCCAGCCCTGCATATAGCAGAGTCATCGACGGCGCGGCGACCAGCCGCGACATCGCAAGCACCCCCAGAAACACCAGCACAACCGCACCGGCAACGATGATTTGTTTACGCCTGTCCAAACTAGCCCAGACAGTTCCGATCTGCTGCACGCTCACCTCCGACTCGCCGACATTCTGCCCGGCGCATCCCTTGTTTGGACGATTGCCCTTAACAATCGGTTAGTCCCTGCCGGGTTATGACAATTGCAGAACGGATGAATGAGGACGTCATGACCGACGCGACCGCAGAACAGGCAGAAGCCCCTAAGAAAACGGGGAAAAAGGGAATGATCATCGGGCTGATTCTGGCGGTGATTGGCGCAGCAGGCGGGTATTTTCTGACCACCTCAGGCGCGCTACCGATTAGGAGCGAAACCAGCGCGCAAAATGCCAAGGATAAAAGGGATGACACGCCTGAAAAGGCATTGCCCGACGTCGGATTCGTCGATCTTCCAACAGTGATTGTATCGGTGAGTACAGGTGATTCCCGCCACCTGAAATTTCACGCTCAGCTTGAGGTGAACTCCGAATATCTGGGCGACGTCGAAAAAGTGAAGCCGCGAATCATGGACGTCCTGAACGGATACCTGCGCGCGGTCGAAATCTCTGACCTCGAAGATTCGCTCGCGCTGATGCGCATCCGCGGGCACCTGCTGCGGCGCATCGGCATTGTCGTTGGAGAAGATCGCGTACGCGATGTTCTCGTGATGGAATTTGTACTGAACTAGGAGGCAAAGTTGGAATTGATCGCGGATATCTTGCTGGTTGCCGGAGCGTTGGGCGCGGGCCTCTATTGTTTCGTCCTGTCCCGGCGCCTCAAACGCTTTACTGACCTCGAAAAGGGCGTTGGCGGTGCGGTGGCTGTTTTATCGTCACAAGCAGACGAGCTGAAACAATCCCTGAATGCGGCACGCGAGGCGTCCGATCAATCGGGGGTCGCTCTGAAAGACCTGACAAATAGGGCAGAATCGGTCGCGCAACGATTGGAACTGATGATGGCGTCAATGCATGACGTCATACCCGAAGAAGAAGCCCCGGACGAGCCGGCCAGAGCCGAGGAATCCGCGCCGCCGGATGAAGTCATTCAGGAAGAATCCGAACCGAAGCAGGCAGTAAAGCCGGAAAGCGCCCAATCGGCCAAGCGGCCCGCCGGGTTGATGTTCATGAGGCATGGACGCAAGTCTGATGAGGCCGCAGCATGACGGGAAAGCCCACAAAGCGACCTAAAAGCGGTGTTCTTGCGGTGATCTCTTTGTTGATGATCGGTTCCGCTGTGATCCGCGTGGGTCTGGAAGCTGGTCCTGCGCTTGCCAAAAGCTCTGATTCTCTCACGTTAGAGCCTGAAATAGCGCAAAGCGACAAACCCGGTGCTCAGGAATTATTGACCCAGTTGCTACGCCGCGAAGAAGCATTGGCAATTCGCGAAGCCGCCGTGCTGGACAAGGAAAAAGCCCTGCAAATTGCGGATCAGGCAATCGAAGGCCGATTGGCTGCACTGCAAGAGGCCGAAGAGAGTTTGCGCGAGACGTTGGCCTATGCTGAGAAAGCGGCCGAGACCGACCTGACGCGCCTTACGGACGTCTATCAAAACATGAAGCCAAAAGACGCAGCGGCCCTGTTCGAGACGATGGATCCAGGGTTCGCGGCGGGTTTCCTATCTCGCATGCCGCCTGACGCCGCCGCTGGCGTGCTGGCCGGGCTCAGCCCCGAATCTGCTTACACAATCAGCGTCATCATGGCCAGTCGAAACGCAACCGCGCCTCAGGAATGACTGACGACGTCTATCAACCCCGCTTTTGCCTCTCTGGAGATCGCACATGATCGGATTAATCGGAATTGTCGTCATTTTTGCCATGGTTTTCGGCGGCTATCTGGCTGCGGGCGGCAAAATGGCCATCATTCTCAAATCACTCCCGTTTGAAATGATGATGATCGGGGGTGCGGCTGTCGGTGCTTTTCTGATCAGCAACGACATGAGCGCGGTCAAACACACCGCCAAAGACATTGGCAAAGTCTTCAAGGGCCCCAAATGGAAGCCCGAAGACTATCGTGATCTGCTGTGCCTCTTGTTTTCACTTATCCGCGTTGCCAAGGCCAACCCGGTCGAACTGGAACAGCATATCGAAGACCCCAAGGCGTCGTCACTGTTCTCGGCCTATCCAAAGATTCAATCGGACAAAGAAGCGGTCGACCTGATCTGCGACACGATGCGCTCAGCCTCAATGAACTACGACGACCCGCATCAGGTTGAGGAGGTGCTGGAGAAACGGATGGAGGCCAATTTCCATCACGCCATGCACTCAAGCCACGCGCTGCAGACGGTCGCAGATGGACTTCCGGCCCTGGGTATCGTGGCCGCTGTTCTAGGGGTGATCAAGACGATGGGATCCATTGACCAGCCCCCCGAGGTTCTGGGCAAACTGATTGGCGGAGCGTTGGTCGGAACGTTTCTTGGCGTCTTCCTGGCCTATGGGCTGGTCGGGCCATTTGCCGGAAAACTGAAGGCTGTGGTCGAAGAAGACAACCACTTCTACCAGTTGATCAAAGAGGTGCTGGTTGCAAACCTGCATAACCACAATCCGGCTATGTGCATCGAAGTCGGGCGTCAGAACACTCCAACACATAACCGCCCGGGATTTTCCGAACTTGAAGACGCGCTGAAAGAGCTGAAACAGGCTGCGGCATGAAAAAGTTGGGATTTCTTGTTGCTGGCTTTTTGGCGATCGCAAACTTGGCGACTGCGCGACCTGTGACCGTTAGAACCGGCGAGCACGACGGCTACACGCGGCTGGTCGTTCAAGTTCCAGCTGGTACTGACTGGACACTGGCGCAAACTAGGAACGGCGCGCGATTGAGCGTGGCGCTGGAAGACGTGACCTTTGATACGGGCTCTGTTTTTCAGCGCCTCACGCAAAACCGGCTGGCGGCCATATCGCAGAAAAGCCCCGGTGAGGCTTTGGAGATGCAGTTTGGCTGCGACTGTGTCGCGTCATCCTTTCTGTACAAAGACACGATGATCGTCGTCGATATCACCGCGGCTAAAATTCAACCGGCGATCAGCTCCGATATTCCTCCGCCCCTGCTGCCCAAGGCTGTACCAGCCCCAAATCCCCTGGACAGCACGCAGCCTTTGAAGGCGCTGTCATTACCCGTTGTGAACTTGAACGCACGGCTCCTTGAAAGTCTGCTTTCCACGCGGCTGCTGCAAGGCGCTGACCGGGATCTCGTAGACCTTGAACTCGCTCCGGTCGGTCCAAGGGCATCGATTGCCAAAGACGTACAGCAACCGGCGTTTGATCTGAACGCGAATATCAACGTGACCTCGATTGCGGACGAACTGAACGATCAGTTCGGCGCGCGTTTGATGCCCATTGAACGGCATCCAGCGTGTTTTACCAGTGCTGACCTTGGTTTCGGCAAATGGTCTGAGGCAGATCCGTTTCCGTTGCAGTTGGCCGAACTCCGCACCAAATTGTTTCAAGAGTTTGATCACCTCGATGCAGATTCGGCCCTAAAACTTGCAAAACTGTACGCGTTTCACGGGTTTGGCGCAGAATCGCTTCGGATGCTGGAGCTTTTGGGCAAGGTATCATCGCCCGAGACGACACGGATCGCCGCGATTGCGCAATATTTGGATCGCGGTGAAGTGTCTGAGGCCAACCCGTTTGCAGGCATGCAATTTTGCGACAGTGACGCGGCATTGTGGTCTGTGCTCACCGAAGGCGTCTTGGTCGAGGATGCAGCGCTCAACGACATCGAGCAGTCCTTTGCACGTTTGCCCCGCCACTTGCGACGTCACCTTGGCCCCGAACTGTCAGAGATTTTCGTGAAGGGCAAGGAACTGGAAGCCGCCCGGCGGGTAATGCGCGGTGTTGGCCGCGTCCAAACCAATCCCAGTGCAAGCGCATCGAACGCCAATGCCAAAATCGCGGCTTCTGACGGTGATGGACCGTTGGCAGAAACGCTGCTGACCGATGCTATTTCTGCACCCGGATCCACGTTGGAGGCTCCGGTCGCTCTGGTTCGCCTTGTCGACAAACGGTGGACGGACCGCGGTTCGGTTTCCGCCAAGGAGGTGGCTCTTGCCGCCTCATTCGCGGCCGAGTTGCGCGAGTCTCCACTTCAGCCAGTGCTTCAACGCACGCATGCTGTTGCCCTTGGGTTAAGCCAAGAATTTGATCAGGCTCTGGATTTTCTAGAGGAGATTCCGAAAGGGCCCGAACACGACGCGGGGCTAAACCAGATCACGCAGGTTCTGACGGAACGCGCCGACGATACAACTTTTTTACGGCGCGTTTTGACGATGTCAGCGGAACATAGAATTGCTCTGACGACCAGCACGGCCATAGCAGTGGCAGATCGATTGGTATCGCTTGGTTTTGCGCGCCCGGCGCATGTTTTGGCCAGCCGATCTCAAGACAAGGCTCGCGCTGCAGATCGGGCACGTTTGCGCGCGCATTCCGCCCTGCTGTCCCGCCGCCCGCATCAGGCTTTGCTAGAGTTGGCCGACGACTCGTCAGAGAAAGCAACGCAAATCAAGCTGCAGGCACTCCAGTCCGTCAATGACTACGCGACGGCCGGAAGTCTTTCCTAGGCGTTTGGCAACTACGACGAAGCCAACCGCTTCTTTTGGCTGGCCGATCTGCCCGATGAAGTCGACGCGGTGCAAGGTCCACGATTTGGCCGGATAAGCCAAACAACCCAAAATCTGTCAAGGCAACCTAATCGCGTGCCCGGCAAACCATTGGCTGACGCCAGAACCCTGCTGCAAGACAGCGCAGACACCCGGCAACAAATCGCGGAACTATTGGCAGCGGTTGTCAGATAGAACTCGCAGTTTTGCAGAATTCAGCCGTGTTAGAGACAAAAACTCAGTGTTTGAGCCTGCGTTTCGCCTATTGCTCGATGGGATCAAAAAGCCATTGCGCAAGGTCGGAATACCGGCTTTCTGGGTCGTTCCAGCCCAAGATGGCATCTCGAATCGCGTCCGCACGGGCGCGCCCGAGGACCGGCTCGGTGAACTCCGTGTACTTGCCGATCACCTCATCACGGTGGAAGGGTGCTTCGGGGCCGCCGCGCGCATGGATGTCACCAGATTCGAGTACTCGACCATCTGTGGTTTCGATCCTGACATCCGCCCATCTACCATTTGGAAAGCGCGCGGAATGACGTTCAGCACTGGATACTTGGATACGCCGCATGAAGTCGGCCACGTCAAGATCGGAAAAACCAGCCCCCGAAATATGTTCGACCCCGATCCGCCCGTAAATCGCCTGAACCGCAACGGCGAAGGGAAGGGAATACTGCGCCTGAGACGTCGTCTCCGGCATTCCAGCGTATAGGCACGCTGCTTCGTCAAAGCTGTTGATCTGTATTGACTGAATCTGATCGTGTGTCAGGCTGTTCGACGTCATGACCGCGCGAACCGCGTCAATCGCCGCATGTGCCCACCGGCAGATCGGGTAGGGTTTTACATATTGATGTTCGACCTGCCAGAACCTCCCCAGATCGGCCCAATGAGACGCCGCAGACTGAGCTTCGATCGTAATGGCCGGAGCGCCGGTAAATCCCTTTTCGGCAAGAACCGCAGCGGACAGGCCAACCAGCGCACCCCAGCCAGAGCCATCGTGTAGCATCGTCGGGTTCGCAATTTCCCGCATCATCTGACTGCGCGGGCCGTGATATTCGGCGATCCCCATCGCCTGTCGCAATTGTTCCGGCGTATGCCCTCGCAGGCGCGAGGCCATTGCCGCCACACCCAGCGCATTCCACGCACCCGATGTGTGATAGTCGCTGACCGACGCGTGCAACGACAACCCGGCGCGCCCGGCAACCTCGTACCCGGTGATCACGGCGGCCAGCGCCTCGGGCCCGGTCAGGTCGGGGCAATGCTCGGCCAAGGCAACTAGCGCAGGCAAGACGACAACACCGATATGCCCCTTGGTCGGGTTGTACCCGTCATGCCCGTCCAGATTGTCGGTCTGAGTCGCCATCGCATAGGCCGCCCCTGCCATGCTGACCCGTCGACCATCGAACATCAAGCGCGCGCTGTACGCTTCCTGCGTGCTGGCATACAGCAAAGACGCCGTTTCACGGGCGATCACCCCAGCCTCCATCGGACCAGAGGCGATCAGGATACCCATCGTGTCCAGCATCATCAGAGCGGCTGCGTCCATCGCGCTTTGCGGCATCTGATCCGCTGTCCGGCGTAGCGCAAAATCCGCGACTTGGTCGAACGTCCCTGTCATTTTACCGGGTCCATCACCGGTTGCTTCACATCCCGAAGGCGCTGACCAGACGGGTCAAAAGGCGGCTCGGACAAAAGCGTGGCTTTGTGCGGTTTTCCAAGGATGAAAATAGTCACCGTATCTCCGGGTTGGGCAACCTTGGGGTCGGCATAACCAATCGCCAGAGACTTCCCGACGCTGTAGCCATATGCGCCAGAGGTCACTCGCCCAACCGGTGTTCCATCCGGGGTGAATATCGGCTCACCGCCGGATGCATCGGCATTGGTTGCGTCCACTTCAAACATCGACAAAACCTCACGCGGGGCATTGTCTTTGACGGCCAGATACGCGTCCTTGTGCAAGAAATCCTCGTCCAGCTTGATCAGCCCGGCCAACCCAACTTCTTGCGGCCAATATTCCTGAGAATACTCCCGCCCCCAGGAACCATATCCCTTTTCAATCCGCAATGACCCCAACGCGCGACCGCCAACCGGACCCCCACCCAAGTCATGCGCGGCTTCCAAAAGCGCTGTATAGAGCCTGATCTGGTCTTCCTCGGCGCAATGAAGCTCCCACCCCAAGTCACCCGTAAAGCTGACGCGGATGGCCAGGCAGGGCACACCTGCAACCTCGATCCGTCGGGACCGCATAAAGCGGAACCCCTCGTTTGACAGGTCCGCATTCGTGAGGCGCTGCAACACGTGGCGCGAATTTGGCCCTGCCACGTTGAACCCTGCGATACGGTCTGTGGCGACGTCGAGCGTCGTACCTTCGGGCAACTCGACCATGTTGAAGAACCGCTGGTGATAGCGTTCGGCCATGCCCGAACCGATCATCATGTACTCATCCTCGGCGGTTTTGGTGATGGTGAAATCGCCCGCAACGCCCCCGCGGACCGAGATCAGAGGGGTCAGACAGGACCGCCCGATCTCGGTCGGCACGCGGTTGGCGACCAGACGATCCAGCCAATCATAAGCGCCGGGTCCCTTGATGACATAGTTGGCGAAGTTTGAGATGTCGATCACGCCCACATTGTCGCGCAGCATCCGCACCTCGCGGCCTACGGGTTCCCACCAGTTCTGGCGTGTAAACCCGTTGGTATCGGTCACTCCGGGTTGGTCGGCAAACCACAGCGGATGTTCCCACCCGCAGTTCAGGCCAAAGACGCAGCCCATATTTTTCTGCATCTCGTAAGCGGGGCGCACACGGGCGGGACGACCTGCGCTGCGTTCTTCGTTCGGGAAATGGATGGCGAAGCGGTGCGTATAGGCGTCTTGGACCCGCGCCTTGGTGAATTTCTTGTCGGCCCAGTCGCCAAATCGCGCCAGGTCCCACGCGAACATGTCGTATTTCGGCTCACCTTCGATCATCCATTGCGCCGACAGCAGGCCAAGACCACCAGATTGCGAGAATCCGGGGATGATCCCGGTGCAGCAGAAATAGTTCTGCAACTCGGGCACCGGCCCCCAGATCGCGTTGGAGTCGGGCGACCAGATCATCGGGCCGTTGATCACCCGTTTCACACCTGCGGTCGCGGCAACTGGCACACGTTCGGTGGCTCGAATGACGTTTTCCATGATTCGGTCCAGATCGTCGGGAAACAGATCATGGGCGAAATCCAGCGGTGTGCCGCTTTCGGCCCAGAACTTCATGTCTTTCTCATAGGCACCGATCAGCAGCCCGTTGCCTTCCTGCCGGAAATAATACTCACCATCCCGGTCGGCGATGGACGGCAGGCGACGGCCTAAGGCTGCGACCTCATCAATGGCTTCGGTGACGAAATACTGATGTTCGGTCGGTTGCAGAGGCAGCTCAATCCCGGCCAGCGCCGCAACTTCACGCCCCCAGAGACCGCCTGCATTGACCACCCAATGCGTGTGGATGTCCCCTTTCTCAGTTCGCACGATCCACGACCCATCCGGCTGCTGTTCAGTCCCTATTACGGGGCAAAACCGCTCAATCGTGGCCCCCATCGCGCGGGCACCGGCGGCGTAGGCATGCGTCACGCCCGAAGGATCGACATTGCCGCCATCGGGTTCAAACATGATGCAGCGAATGTCGTCGAACTGCGCCAGCGGGTGCAGTTCCATCGCCTGTTCGCGACTGATCTCATGGAAATTCAGACCGTAGAACTTCGCCTTGGCCTCTTGCAGACGCAGTTGGTGTTCGCGGTCCTCAGTCTGCGCCAGATAGAGCGATCCCGACTGGAAAACACCACAGCCCTGCCCGGTTTCCTTCTCCAGCTCTTTATACAGGTTCATCGTATAATGCTGGATACGGGTGATGTTGTTGTTGTCGTGCAGCCCGTGGATATTGGCCGCCGCGTGCCATGTAGACCCGCTGGTCAGTTCATCGCGTTCCAGCAGGACAACATCGGTCCAGCCGAGCTTGGCCAGATGATACAGGATCGAGCATCCGACCAGCCCCCCTCCGATCACAACGGCCTGAGCGTGGGTTTTCATGGGCTGACCTCCTGCTTGCGAACTTGGCGCTTGCAGGAAAGTCAGCCACAGGTCAGGGGCGGCTTATGCTCTGTTCCCGACGCGAAATGTCGAAAACAGAGTGTGAATGGCCGGTTTTGATCAGTAGGGCGCCTCGACATCGTTCATCGAGACATAGACGGTCTTCATCTCGCTGAAATGGTTGATCGCCAGTTTCGAGTTCTCGCGCCCGACGCCCGACATCTTGGAACCGCCGAACGGAGCTTCGACCGGGGCCAGGTTGTAGGTGTTGATATAGCAGGTACCCGCCGCGAAACCCGCCACGATACGATGGGCGCGGGTCAGGTCGTTGGTAAAGACGCCAGCGGCCAGGCCGAACTCGGTATCATTGGCGCGGGCCAAGACTTCTTCTTCGGAGTCGAAATCCAGAACGGACATGACGGGGCCAAAGATTTCCTCACGCGCGATGGTCATGTCGTCAGTGACATCGGCAAAAACGGTGGGCTGCATGTAAAAGCCGTCGCCCTCGATCCGCTCGCCGCCATAGACAAGACGCGCGCCCTCGGCTTTGCCTTTTTCGATATAGCCCAGCGCGATGTTCATCTGGTTTTCGCTAACCATAGGGCCGAAATTTACGCTCTCATCCAGCGGGTCGCCAATTTTCGCGGTGGCCAGACGTTCGGACAGGCGAGTGAGGAATTGTTCCTTGATGCCTTTCTGTACAAAGACGCGCGTGCCGTTGGAACAGACCTGTCCCGAGGAATAGAAGTTCCCCAAAATCGCGCCCGAAACGGCATTTTCGATATCGGCATCGTCAAACACGATCATGGGGGACTTGCCGCCCAGTTCCATCGTCACGTGTTTCATGTCCGCTGCGGCGGCGGCATAGACCTTGCGACCGGTGGGCACCGATCCGGTCAACGAGACCTTAGCCACGCGCGGGTCCGTCACCAGCGACGCGCCGACATCTCCGTACCCTTGCACGACGTTGTAGATGCCTTTTGGGGCACCGGCCTCGATCAGAATCTCGGCCACTTTCAATGCGGACAAAGGCGTGGTTTCCGACGGTTTGAATACCATCGCATTGCCGCAAGCTAAGGCAGGCGCGCCTTTCCAGCAGGCGATCTGGGTGGGATAGTTCCACGCGCCGATGCCAACACAGACGCCCAGCGCCTCGCGGATGGTATACACGAAGTCACCACCGCCCAGCGGGATATGCTCACCGGTCAGCGATCCGGCCAACCCGCCGAAATATTCCAGCGCATCGGCCCCGCTGGTGGCGTCGGCGACCAGCGTTTCCTGCAGAGGTTTTCCTGTGTCGTGCGTTTCAAGGAGGGACAGCGCGCGATTGCGTTCGCGCATGATGTCAGCGGCACGGCGTAGAACCCGGCCCCGCTCGGCTCCCGATAGCGCAGCCCATTCGTTTTGAGCCATTTTTGCACTGTTTAGAGCCTGTTCAACAACCTCTGGCGTGGCGGAATGCAGCCGGGCGATAATCTCTCCGGTTGCGGGAAAGATAACGTCGATGGGGGCACCATTGGTGTCTTCGACGTATTCACCATTGATAAAATGGCTCGCCTTAGGCTGGAATTTCATGACCGGGTCCTTTTCAGAAGTCTTTCCACCGGCTTTAACTTTTGTTGATTGATCAGTCAATAAACGTGAATACGGCAAACTCTCGCCGATGTGAATCGCTGTCCTCTTGAATAGAAAAGTTAATGTTCCATTTATGTTCTACATAGTCAGAGGAACATTCCGATGTCTTACGCCACGCAAAATACTGCTCTGAACGGCCCATCGAACGACTATCACCTGCTGCCTGTCACCGATCGGCAAATGCGCTATGCGCGCGCGATCGCTCAACAAACAGCATTGGAAATCCCCGTCGAAGCGCAACGGGATCGCCGGGCCATGTCGCAGTGGATTTCAGCACACAAACCGCATGATCCATCGCCCTTTGCCAATTATCCAACCGGCAAGCAGGTGGCCTATGCCGAGCGTATTGCCCGCGGCAAACGCAGGCAAATCCCGCAAGAGTGTTTTCGGGACAAGCATGCGATGTCGCTATGGATCGACCACAACAAATAGCGGATCAGTTGTCGCTGTGTGAACGGGCGTAAATCCCAACCGCTGCGGCCACAAACAGGCCCAACAGGATATAGCCGGTGATAGCCTCGGCCACGGCCAAACCGCGACACATTCCGGCAGGGTGCAAATCCCCGAACCCAACCGTCGTGAAGGTCACATAGGAGAAATACAAAACGTCAGTTGGGCCGCGCGCGCCTACGACGCACAGGTCGTAATAGCCGAACGATCCATAGACAGCCGCGAAAAGAAAGGGGACGACTTGAATAAAGGAGATCCCCATCAACAGCAGTTGCCGACGGGGTGATTTGACCTGAGTCATGTAGTACCAGGTCTGCGACACAAGCCAGATCGTCAGCAGCACGGTAGTAGCTGTGCCGATCTTGTCGCCTGCCGTGGTCTCGCTCAGCCGCGACAGCCCGTACCACGCGATGAAACTGGCGACCACCAATCCCAAGGCGGCGACCAAGGTTGATTTCCACTCTTCCAGAGTAGTCGGGTCGCGGTGCATGAAACCTCCGTCAATATGTGACACGGTCAATCATCGGGTCAGACGCGCATACCCGCAACCTGAAAAATCAGAGGTTTAGGTCGTACCCAGATGCTCGTGCCCGCGTTGACGCGCCAGACCGATCTGTTTCTGCCGCTCGCGAAAGCGCATCTTGTCAGCCTCGGACGTTTCATTGATGCACCGGTGGCAGGACACGCCATGCTCGTATTCCGGGCGCTTCATATCTTCGGGCAGGATGGGACGTCGGCAACCGTGACACAGATTATGTGGCCCCTCGACCAGCCCGTGTCCGACGGACACGCGGTTGTCGAACACGAAACACTCGCCTTGCCACGTGCTGTCTTCAGCGGGCATTTCCTCAAGATAACGCAGAATACCACCTTTCAGGTGATAGACATCCTCAACCCCCTGCCCCAGCAGGAAGTTGGTCGATTTCTCGCAGCGGATGCCGCCGGTGCAGAACATAGCGACGCGCTTGTTGTGGAAGCGGTCCTTGTTTTCCTCCCACCATGCCGGGAATTCGCGGAAACTGGCGGTTTCAGGGTCTATTGCGCCTTCAAACGTACCAATCGCAACCTCGTAATCGTTGCGCGTGTCGATCACCACCACATCGTCCGAGCGGATCAGGTCATTCCAATCCTCAGGCTCGACATAGTTGCCAACGCGGGCGCGCGGATCGACATCCGGCTGGCCCATGGTCACGATCTCTTTCTTCAGGCGCACCTTCATCTTGCCAAAGGGCGGATGATCGGCGGTGGCCTCTTTCCACTCAAGATCCGCGCATCCCGGCAACGCCTTGATATGCGCCAGCACCGCGTCGATTCCGGCGCGGGGGCCAGCGATGGTGCCATTGATCCCCTCTCGCGCCAGCAGCAGAGTGCCTTTGACAGCTTGCGCGCGGCAAAGCTCGAGCAATGGCTCGCGCAGGGCAGCGTGATCCGGGAATCGGGTGAAGTGATAGAGGGCAGCGATGGTATACATGCGCGCGGTCTAAACCTGCATTCAAAGAGTCGCAAGGGACCGGATTGACGCCCCCCTACTTGCCGCCTACCGATAGGACAACGCAAGGAGGCCGCAATGACCCACGCCCTGATCGTAATCGACGTCCAGAACGACTTTTGCCCCGGCGGTGCGCTGGCCGTGCCCGGCGGAGATCAGATCATCGCCCCCATCAACGCGATGATGGGTGATTTCGACGCGGTGATCCTGACACAGGACTGGCATCCGGCGGGACATTCGTCTTTTGCCAGCTCTCATACGGGTAAAAACCCCTTTGACGTGACCGAGATGACCTATGGCCCACAAGTGTTGTGGCCAGATCACTGCGTTCAAGGCACCGAAGGCGCCGCGTTTCATCCCGATCTACGCACCGATGGCGACTTGATCATCCGCAAGGGGTTTCGCAGCGCGATCGACAGCTACTCGGCCTTTTTCGAGAATGACCAGACCACACCAACGGGTCTTGACGGCTATCTGAATTCACGAGGGTTCACGAAACTGACGATGGTTGGATTGGCCACGGATTTCTGCGTCCATTTCTCGGCGGTCGACGCGGCTCGGCTTGGATATGACGTGCAAGTGCGCATGGACGCGTGCCGGGCGATTGATCTTGATGGATCACTGGGTGCAGCCGAAACCGCGATGCGCGACGCAGGCGTTACACTGATCTAGGGCGCTGACCCCGATTCAGCCAGGTACTTGAGGATTACGAAGATAACCACTGCCAACCCCAGCGCCAGCCCGATCCGGGCCGGAACCGTGCGACGTTCGGGCTTTTCCATAGAGCCACTGCGCGGCTTGGGCGTCCAGTCCGCGACTTGCCGACGCTGACCATTGCGCGGCCGCGCTGCTTTGACATCCTTTAGAAACTGCTTGAAATCGAACTCACCACAATATTCGCCTTTCACTCCCATCTCTCGGACATTGGCGAACAGGGCACGCAGAATTCTTTCGCGTTCGGCTTCGTCGCGAGGGCGATACAAACCGCTGGACAACTCGCTTCCGGTTGCGTCTAGGCCAAAGCCTGCATCCTGAAATATCTTGCGAATTTTAGGAGAGGTGGCGCGCAATGCATCAGCCGTTTTCACGTTGCGAAACATCGCACGCAAAACCGGTTTTTTCACAAAACCGTCACGGCCGGATTCTGCCCCCCCATCCCCCGGGTCGACTACAACGATGTCAAAATCGTACTCGAGAACCATTCACTATTTAAACCTCGTCTTCCCTTCCCACTTCTCACTAACAAGCGAAAAGATTTCACAATATGCTCGCTTTGTGACCTGACATTGTCATTGTCCCCAAACCAGCGACTCTTGCCATTCAACGCACCGATTGATCTAACAACGGAAATCGCAGGAGTTCCCCATGGTCGATATTGCGGCGCGCGTGTACAATCATAAATGGCAGATTGACCCGATTGTCCGGTCTTTAATCGACACAGATTTCTACAAACTGCTGATGTGCCAGTCAGTGTTTCGAAATAAGCCCCAAACGGATGTGGTGTTTTCGCTGATCAACCGGTCGAATCACATCCCCCTCGCCCAGCTTATCGACGAAGGCGAACTGCGGGAACAGTTGGATCACATCCGTTCGCTGAGCCTCAGCCGAGGCGAAAGCACATGGCTGCGCGGCAATATGTTCTACGGCAAACGGCAAATGTTCCGCTCGGATTTCATGGAGTGGTTCGAGAACCTGCGCCTGCCGCCCTACCATCTGGAACGCAAGGGTGACCAATACGAGCTGACCTTTGAAGGGAAGTGGCACGAGGTCATGCTGTGGGAAATCCCCGCATTGGCCGTTCTGATGGAGCTGCGGTCGCGCGCCGTGCTGAACGACATGCGCCGGTTCGAGCTTCAGGTGCTCTATGCCCGTGCGATGACCCGCGTTTGGGAGAAAATCGAACAACTTCGCGGGATTGAAGGATTAGGCATCGCCGATTTCGGAACGCGTCGCAGGCATTCCTTTCTGTGGCAGGACTGGTGCGTCCAGGCCATGATCGAAGGGCTGGGGCCTGCGTTCAGCGGCACGTCGAACTGCCTGATTGCCATGCGGCGCGAGGTTGAAGCCATCGGCACCAACGCGCACGAGCTGCCGATGGTTTACTCGGCGCTGGCTGATACCGATGAGGCACTGGCGCAGGCGCCGTATGATGTCCTCAGCGACTGGCATGACGAACATGACGGTAATCTTCGCATCATCCTGCCTGACACTTATGGCACACAGGGTTTTCTGGATCGCGCCCCTGATTGGCTGGCCGGTTGGACAGGTATCCGCGTGGACAGTGGCGATCCGGCCACCGGCGCGGAAACTGCAATCCAATGGTGGAAATCACGCGGCGAGGATCCAATGGAAAAGCGGGTGATCTTTTCTGACGGGCTGGACGTAGACAAGATCCGCGAGCTGCACGGCCAGTTTGCAGGACGCACCAAGGTGTCGTTTGGTTGGGGCACGCTCTTGACCAATGATTTCCGCGGACTGGTGCCCGATGACGCGCTGGCCCCGTTTTCACTGGTGTGTAAAGCTGTTTCAGCCAATGGCCGCCCAACGGTCAAACTGTCGGACAACCCGGAAAAAGCCATGGGTCCGGCTGAGGAAATCGACCGCTACAAACGCGTGTTCGGAGTGGGCGCGCAAGAGTCGATCGAGGTGATCGTTTAAGCTCTAACCATGGTAACTTGCCACTGTTTTGAGTTGTGAGAACCCAAACAGCGCCTCAAATCCCTTTTCGCGGCCATGCCCGGATTTTCCCACCCCGCCAAAGGGCAGTTCCACGCCACCACCGGCCCCATAATTGTTGACGAAAACCTGACCCGAGCGCAGACGTTTCGCCAATCGCATCTGGCGTGCACCGTCGCGGGTCCAGATGCTGGCCACTAGGCCATAGTCGGTTCCGTTGGCAATCCGCACGGCGTCTTCCTCGGACTCAAAGGGGATCAAGACCTGCACGGGGCCGAATATCTCGTCCCGGGCCAACGCATGATCAGGCGGAACGTCAGCAAACAGAGTAGGGCAGACATAAGCTCCATCAATCGGTGCGTGTTCAACAATGCGACCCTGCGCGGAGATTTTCAGGTCCGCGCCCTTGGCCAGAAACCCTTCGACGATGTCCTTTTGACGGGCTGAAATCAGGGGGCCGACGCGCAAATCCTCATTCGCTGGCCCAACGGTCAGATCGGCATAGGCGTCGGCCATGCGGGATTTGACCTGCTCATACACCCCACGCTGCACCAGAATCCGGGACGAGGCCGAACATGTTTGACCCGCGTTCTGAATTCCTGCGTTCACCAGAAACGGCAGGGCGGCGTCCAGATCAGCATCGTCAAACACCAGTTGCGGGGACTTCCCGCCCAGTTCCAGCGTCACTGGCACCACATTGCGGCCTGCCGCCTGTTGCACCAACGCACCTGTGGCGACCGACCCGGTAAACGAGATATGATGCACGCCCGGATGACCGGACAATGCAGCGCCAGCCTCGGCACCCAATCCGGGCACCACGTTCAACGCACCTGCTGGCAACCCGGCCTCTTGCGCCAGATGTGCGAAGGCAAGCGCGGTCAGACAGGCTTCTTCGGCAGGTTTCAGAACACACGCATTGCCCATCGCCAGCGCCGCCCCGACCGAGCGGCCAATGATCTGCATGGGGTAATTCCACGGCACGATGTGACCCGTCACCCCATGCGGCTCGCGCAAAGTATAGACGGTATAGCCTTCCAGATAAGGGATCGTCTCGCCCATGACCTTGTCGGCGGCACCGCCGTAAAACTCGCAATACCGCGCCAGCGCCACGGCATCGGCGCGGGCCTGTGTCAGCGGCTTGCCAACATCCATCGCCTCCAAAGCTGCCAAATCTTCGACTCGTTCCAGAACCAACTGACCCAGACGCGTCAGGATGCGGCCCCGCTCCAGCGCTGTTTTACGGCCCCAGTCGCCGTCCAGGGCCGAGTGCGCAGCCTGAACCGCCGCGTCGATATCTGCGGCCTCACCGCAAGCGATGCGGCAAATCTCAGTCCCGTCGGAAGGGTTGACCAAAGGCAGCGTGGACCCCGAGGCAGGATCGACCCATGCGCCACCGATCAGGCAATGGGTTGGGTTGAACCAGAGAGGATTGGGCATTTCGATCTCCTATTGCGGCTCTAACATGGGGGATTAAGCCACCTGGCTGCCAATATCTGGCAGGATGGGCGCGGCGTTGATCAGGGTTCGGGTATAGGGATGCTGCGGATCGGAAAAGACCTGCTCGGTCTCACCCTGCTCAACAATTTTACCGGCCTGCATCACCATAACGCGGTCGGTTATCGTTCTGACAACGCTAAGATCGTGGCTGATGAACAAATAGGTCAGGTCATACGCCGCGCAGAGCTCGACCAGAAGGTCGAGGATTTGCGCGCGTACGGACACGTCGAGCGCCGAAACCGCCTCGTCAAACAGGATCAACTCGGGCCGGATGATCAAGGCGCGGGCAATGGCAATGCGCTGCCGCTGACCGCCGGAAAATTCGTGGATGTACTTATCGGCATCTTTGGGGCTGAGGCCCACGGCACTTAGCATTTCGGCGATCAAGTCCTGACGCTCGGTCCCTTTGGGGGGAGTGTCCAATACGTGAAACGGCTCTGTGATCAACCGCGCGACCCGGTGACCGGGGTTGAAACTGCCGTAAGGGTCCTGGAACACCACCTGCATCTTTCGCCGAACGGCTGGGTTGGGCTTGTGGCCCGCAAAAACAGGTTCCCCGTCCAGTCGGATTTCCCCGGCCTGAACCTCCTCTAACCCCAAAATCGCCCGTGTTAGGGTCGATTTTCCGCAACCAGACTCGCCGACCAACCCCAAACGCTCGCCACTATTGAGGGTGAAACTGACCTGATCGACGGCGCGGTGATGACCGGGTGCATCGAACAAGCCTTTCCGGGGAAGGCGGTAGTCGCGGACGACCTGCGTAACCTCCAGCAACGGGCGCGGGCTTATCGTGTCGGGCAAGGAAACCTTGTGGCCAGACGCCTCGAACAGCATGCGCGTGTAAGGGTGCTGCATGTTGCGCAACAGGTTTTCCGTGGCCCCTTCTTCAACAACTTCGCCGTGACGCATAACGACGATCTTGTCGGCCAGATCCGCCACAACCGCCAGATCATGAGTGATCATCAGCAGACCCATGCCATACTCGCTGACCAACCCCCTGAGCAGATCGAGGATTTGCGCCTGCGTGGTGACATCCAACGCTGTCGTGGGCTCATCCGCGATCAGCAGCGTTGGGCGCAGTGCAATGGCCATGGCGATCACGACACGCTGGCGCTGTCCGCCCGACAACTCGTGCGGATAGCGGATCAGGGGGAACCGATCAGGCGGCAGGCCCACACGGGTCAGAACCTCCTCGGCGCGTTCGCGGGCTTGCGGGCGGGGCATCGCCTTGTGAATCAGGATTGTCTCCATCACCTGATCCCCGATGGTCTTGACCGGGTTCAACGCGGTCATCGGCTCTTGAAACACCATTCCGATTGAGGCACCGCGCAGGGCGCACATTTCCACCTCGGGGCGGGTCAGCAGGTCAAGAGCGTCCAGCCGGATCGCGCCCTGCGTTTGCGCCCCGTTTGGCAGCAGGTTCATGACGGACAGGGCCGTCATGGACTTGCCCGAGCCGCTTTCACCCGTGACGGCCACGATCTGACCCGGGTCGACGGACAGACTGACCTGTTTCAGGATTTCAACCCCGTGGATCGACAGGGACAGGTTCTTGATGTCCAGCAAGCTCATGCGCGCGCCACCCTTATCCGGGGATCCAGCCAATCACGCAGGCCATCCCCCAACAGGTTCAGGCCCAGCACGGTGACGATAATCGCAAACCCCGGAATCAGAGCCAAATGCGGGGCAAAACTGACCATTGTCTGTGCGTCGGCCAGCATCCGACCCCAACTGGGCGTTGGCGGTTGCGCCCCCAGACCGACATAAGACAGGCCCGCCTCGGCCAGAATCCCAAGCGAGAACTGAATGGTTCCCTGCACGATCAGCAAATTGGCGACATTGGGCAGGATGTGTTCGGCTGATATCCGGGCAGCGCCCTTGCCCGACACGCGCGCGGCGAGGATGAATTCGCGCTCCCACAGGGACAGCGCCGCGCCGCGAGTGATGCGGGCGAAGACGGGGATGTTGAAAATGCCAATCGCTATGATCGCGTTGACCGCTCCGGCTCCGAACACGGCGGTGATCAGGATCGCGATGACCAATGAGGGAAACGCAAATACCAAATCGTTGCCGCGCATGATTAGCTCATCCAGCCACGATCCTTTGCGCGCTGCTGCCGCCAGTCCCAGCGGCACACCTAGTGCCATGCCGATACCCACCGCGACCAAGGCCACTGCAATGGACGTTCGGGCTCCGACCATGATCATGGAAAACATGTCACGGCCAAAATGATCCGTTCCGAACCAGTGCTGCGCATTTGGCGGTTGCAGCTTGTCTGGGATGCTCAGCGCCGCATAGTCGTAAGGTGTCCAGATAAACGAGACCAACGCCGCCAGAACAACCAGCGACGACAAAGCCGCGCCAAGGATCAGGTTGCGGCTCATGTCCGGCTCCTCAGGCGGGGATCGACGGCGGCATAGGCCAGATCGACCAGAAAATTCACGGTGATGACTGCAAACACCAGCAGCATGACCACCGATTCCACCACGATCAGGTCCCGGGCAGAGATCGCCTGAAACACCAGCCGCCCGAGGCCCGGAAGGTAAAACACCTGTTCGATAATGATCGAACCGGCCAGAAGGAAAGAAAATTGCAGCCCGATTATCGTCAGCACCGGAATCAGCGCGTTGCGCACGCCATGCCTCCACAAGGCTTGCCTGCGCGATAACCCCTTGGCGCGCGCCGTCCGCATGAAATCCTCGCCCAGAATATCCAGCAGCGATGACCGCATCACCCGCGCCAGAATCGCCGCTTGCGGTAGGGCCAGCGCGATGGCGGGCAGGGTCAGGGAATGCAGGCCAATCCAGAACCCGGTGTCCCACCCTGCGAACCCTCCGGCGTTAAACCAGCGCAGGTTGATGGCGAAGATCAGCACCAGCATCATCGCGAACCAGAAATTGGGGACCGCGATGCCCAGTTGCGTCGCGCCCATCACGGTCAAATCCCCTGGCTTGCCCCGGCGCTCGGCGGCATAGATACCAGCGGGAAAGGCGATCAGGGTCGAAAGGGTCAGCGCGTATAACGCCAAGGGCAGCGACACCCACAACCGATCTGCGATCATCTGTGAAACCGGTGTGCGATATGTGTAGGAGGTTCCGAAATCCCCCACCAGCATCCCGCTAACCCAGCTAAAGTAACGCTGAAGCTTCGAGCCATCCAACCCGAGTTCTACACGCAGCGCGGCCAGCGTGTCCTCTTGCGCGTTGACGCCCAGCATAAAGGACGCGGGATCGCCGGGGGCAACCTCGATCACCGCAAAAATGACCACCGAGGCCACAGCCAGGCTGATCATCAGGGACATCAGACGTTTCAAAGCATAACGGAGCATTGAAGCCACGTTAGGGTCACATATGGCGCGGGTCCAGCACCTAAGGTATCAGAAGATAGGCAAAAACCGCGTAACCGACGATGGCCGCATAGCCCAGCGGGTAAATCCACTTGATCGCATAATTGTCCAGTTTGCGCGCACCGTTTTCCCGACCTGATACTTTCAGCTTTCGCAGAGCCACGTTGAACACGATCAAAGCCCCGGTCATCAGGAACATGCACTGCAGAACGAAATCCAGAAAAGTCAGGTATCCCAGCTTGGGCAGATCGGCCGAGATTGCCCAGTTAAAGGCCACAAACACCAAAAGGTTGCCTCCGGCGATTTCGATCCGCCTGCGGTATTCGTCCAGAAAGAACAGCGCCCAGCCGACCGTGATCAGCACCAGCATCGGCAGGAAAACACGGATCACATAATAGGTCAGGTGACGGTTGCCTTCAAAAACCAGCGCAATTTGATCACTTTCATGCCCTGACAGTCCCGGAACCGTCGATACTTCGACACGAGCATTTCCAAGAACCCACTCTTCCTCGCCCAGCATGTCGCCCAGGCCCGAGTGGTCCTCAAGTGGATAGTAGGACACGTAGTCCGAGGGAAAGATCGAGACGACTTCAAAGAAGAAATCCTGCGTGTCGAACGGGTATTTGCGAAAATCGAAATGCGGAGCCTGCAACGTCAGATTGGACTTCTCGACATAGACCACCCGACCGTCATACCGCAGCGAGGCGGCGGACTCGTGTATCCACTTGTTGGATTGCTGGTTGTGAATGACAAAGGCGGGCAGCACGGCCCCGATATTTGCCGCATGGTCGGCAAGGGCAGGTGGACTAAAAACCCTGATATCACGACCCAATGCCTGTTGATCAAAGGCCAGTGCGGGGTCGGTCCATTCCACCCGCAACACAACAACCGCACCGTAATTCTCGGCCTTCTGATCGACGCTGGTGATCTGGTCGATCCAGATGCCGATGCCAACCTGCAGAGGGTTTTCCGGCGTGCCCGCCAGCGCATCCAATCGCCCCCCAAGCGCGTTTTGCGCCTGAACCTGACCGACAGACGAAATGGTCAGAAACGCGGTCGCGACAAATAAGCAGAATATGCGAAATACCGTCATAGCAAGGCTTTTTCGGCAATTGCAGTTTACCGGGGCCGCCTATTGCGGCCCCGAAGCGATTACTCGGACCAACTGATCGCGGTCAGGTCAATGGCGGCCGTTGGCGCGTTTTCCCACAGACCCTGAACCCCGGCTTTGGCGACGCCGAGTTTGGCAAGCTGGAAAAGGTATCCGTTGACATAGTCATTTGAGATCAGGCGCTGAGCTTCACCCAACAGCTTTTTACGCGCATCCGGATCAGTGGTGCCGTTCAGAGTCTCCATCAATGTCTGGAAATCGACGCTGTCATACTGGAAATAGTAGTCAGGCCGCGCGTAGATACCGATGTCCATCGGCTCGGTATGGCTGACAATCGTCAGGCCAAAATCCTTACCCTTGAACACGGATTCCAGCCATTGCGCCCATTCCACGTTGATGATTTCCGCCTGTATTCCAACTTCGGCCAGTTGTGCGGCGATGATCTCTCCGCCACGGCGCGCGTAGGAAGGGGGCGGCAGGTGCAAAGTGGTTTCAAACCCGTCTGCATACCCAGCCTCAGCCAACAACTGTGCCGCCATCTTCGGGTCGTATGCCGAGTTGCCCGTCAGATCGACATAGGCCGGGTTGTGCGGAGCAAAATGAGTTCCAATCGGCGTTCCGTAGCCAAACATGGCTCCGTCGATAATGGCCTGCCGGTCAATCGCATGAGCCATTGCCTGCCGCACCAAAATGTCATCGAAGGGTGGCTGCTTGTTGTTGGTCGAAAGGATGGTCTCGCCTTCGGTTGATCCAACGAGCACCTGAAACCGCGGATCAGCCTCGAACTGAGGCAGATTTTCAGGCGCGGGGAAGTTGTCAAACACATCCACATCTTCAGCCATCATCGCAGCAAAGGCGGCGGTGGGGTCCGAAATGAATTTGAATGTGGCAGTCTCAAGCGCTGGTTGTTCGCCCCAATAATCCGGGTTGCGGTTCAGCGTGATGCTGTCGCCCTGAACCCATTCGCCAAAGGTAAATGCGCCAGTTCCGACAGGGTTGGTCTTGATATTATCGATACTCTCGGGGGCCACGATCACCGCGTCACCCCAAGCCAGATTGAACAGAAAGTTCCCGTTCGGAGCCGACAGCGTGACCTTAACGGTCAGGGGGTCCACGACCTCGACGCTTTCGATGCCGGCAAACAGGGCTTTTTGCGCGTTGGCGCTGTCTTCGGCGGTGGCGCGATCAAGGGTGAACTTGACGTCTTCGGCATCCATCGCCGTGCCATCATGGAACGTAACCCCGTCATGCAGCTTGAAGGTGTAAACCGTGCCGTCCTCAGAAATCTCCCAGCTTTCGGCCAGGCCGGGCACGACCGAGCCATCCCCCATGAACCGCGTCAGACCTTCAAATATATTCGTGTACACAACCGAATCGATAGCCTGCGCCGCGGCGCTGGTCGGGTCCAGATGCGGTGGTTCCAGTTGCATGGCGATGGTTATGTCGGACTTGGCCAAACCCTGCGTCGCGAACAGGCTGACGCCCACCGCTAGGGCCGAGGCGAAGGACCGAAACATCTGCTTTGTCATAGAAATAACTCCCCACTGAATATCTGCGGCCCCGTATTTTTCCGGGCCTTTCCAAGACCAATGTCACTTTAAACCTTAGGTCAATCAAGGGATTGTTGGCGCAACCGGGGTTTCTTAGCCCGTGTCCGATCTGCTATGCCGCGCTGCAACATGAATCCCGGAGGAGCGATCATGAGCGCCACCGCCCGCAAAAAGGCACCAAACGCAGAGGATATCCGCGCCCGAAAAGGGGGCGAACCTCTGGTCAGCCTGACCGCCTATACCACGCCGATGGCACGGCTGATGGATGACCATTGCGACTTTGTTCTGGTGGGCGACAGCGTCGGTATGGTGCTGCATGGTCTGGAATCGACCCTTGGGGTGACGATGGAGATGATGATCCTGCATGGTCAGGCCGTCTCGCGCGGTTTGAACAACGCGATGATGGTCATTGATATGCCGTTCGCCAGCTACGAGCATTCGCCAAACGAGGCTTTCCGCAACGCTGCCCGCCTGATGGCTGAAACGGGCGCAGGCGCGGTCAAGTTGGAAGGCGGCGTCGAGATGGCGGAAACCATCCGCTTTCTGGTCAAACGCGGCATCCCGGTGATGGCGCATATCGGCCTGACGCCGCAATCCATCAACACGCTGGGCGGCTACAAGGTGCAAGGCCGGGATGACCAGGCCGAAGCGGTGCTGGCCGATGCCCGCGCCGTTGCCGAAGCGGGCGCGTTTTCCGTTGTGCTTGAAAAAGTTCCACAACGGCTGGCCGACCGGATTACGGCTGAAATCGCAATCCCCACGATCGGCATCGGTGCCTCTGCCGGGTGCGACGGTCAGATTCTGGTGGTGGATGACATGGTCGGCTTTTTCACCGCCTTCAAACCAAAATTCGTCAAACGCTATGCCGAGCTTGGCCCGTTGGCGGAATCGGCCATCGCTGAATACGCCGCCGACGTCCGTGCGCGGGCTTTTCCGGCCGAAGAACACGTGTTCTCAGATCAGGCTCCGGCCAAAGGACAAACTAAATGACTGCCCCAATACTGCGCCGCCTGACGGATCTGCGCGCGTTGACAACTCAATGGCACAATGATGGTGAAACGATCGGCGTCGTACCCACGATGGGCGCGCTGCATCAGGGGCATCTGTCGCTGGTCGCGGCGGCCAAAGCGGGCTCGGACCGGGTGATCGTGACAATTTTCGTGAACCCCAAACAATTCAACAACCCCGAGGATCTGGCCAAGTATCCGCGCACCGAAAACGAGGACGCGCAGAAACTTGTCCCTTACGGCGTCGACGCGATCTACGTGCCCGAGCCCGAGGAAATCTATCCGCAGGGATTCGCCACCACCGTTTCCGTCGCAGGCCTGACCAATGTGATGGAAGGCGAGTTCCGTCCCGGCCATTTCGATGGCGTGGCCACCGTGGTCGCCAAACTGTTTCTGCAAACGCAGGCGGATCGCGCGTATTTCGGGGAAAAAGACTATCAACAACTGATGGTCGTGCGCCGCATGGCACGTGATCTGGACATTCCGGTCGACGTGATCGGCTGCCCCACGGTTCGCGAGCCCTCGGGGCTGGCGATGTCGTCGCGCAATCTGCGTCTATCGCCGCAAGGGTTGGACATTGCCGCCAACAAACACCGGATCATGCGCGCGCTTGCTAAGGAATTGGCCGATGGTGCGCAATTTGACACTTTGGGCGCTCGGGCCGAAACCGAACTGCTGGCCGCCGGGTTTACGCAGGTCGAATATATTCAGCTACGCTGCGCCGATACGCTTGAGCCGCTGACCCATGCATCACGCCCGGCGCGCCTGTTTGCAGCAGCCTGGGCGGACGGTGTTCGGTTGATCGACAATATTCCTGTCCGATCGCTCTGGTACGTTCGTAACCGTTTGCGCTAAAGTCCCGCAAAACGAAACGGGAGGGACGCAGGCGTGACCTTTATTCTTGCCATTGATCAGGGCACTACATCATCGCGGGCCATTTTGTTCGACGCGGATATGCAACGCGTGGACACCGCTCAGCATGAGTTCACGCAGCATTTTCCGCAGGAAGGTTGGGTCGAGCATGACCCCGAGGAGATCTGGGACAGCGTTCTTCGGGTCTGCCGCGAAGTGATGGACAGTGCCGGTGTGACGCCGGATCAGATCGCAGGTATCGGGATCACCAATCAGCGCGAAACCACCGTCGTCTGGGACCGTGCCACGGGCAAGCCGATCCACAATGCCATCGTCTGGCAGGACCGCCGCACCGCCGAGATTTGCGCCCGTTACAAACAAGCTGGATGCGAAGACGATATCACCGTCCAGACCGGTCTGCTGCTGGACCCGTATTTCTCGGGAACCAAGGTCAAATGGTTGCTGGATACCGTGCCGGGTGCGCGGGACAAGGCCGAAGCAGGAGAGCTGATGTTCGGCACCATCGACTGTTTCCTGATCTGGCGCCTGACCGAAGGCCGCAGCCATGCCACCGACGCCACCAACGCCGCCCGAACCCTGCTGTTTGACATACACAGGGGCGAATGGAGCGCCGAGATTTGTGATCTGCTGGATGTTCCGATGAATATGCTGCCCGAGGTGCACGACTGCGCCTCGGACTTTGGAACAACAACCCTGTTGGGCGGCGAGATTCCCATTCTGGGCGTTGCAGGTGATCAGCAGGCCGCGACGATCGGGCAGGCGTGTTTCAAACCGGGCATGATGAAATCCACCTATGGCACCGGGTGCTTTGCGCTTTTGAACACCGGGTCACAGCCGGTGGAATCCAAGAACCGCTTGCTGACAACCATCGCGTACCAGTTGAACGGTCAACGTACCTACGCTCTGGAAGGGTCAATCTTTGTTGCTGGTGCCGCCGTGCAGTGGCTGCGCGACGCGTTGCAGATCATCGAGTCTGCGGCCGAAAGCGGTGAGCTTGCGCTGCAGGCGGACCCAAACCAGAACGTCGTGCTGGTGCCTGCGTTCACGGGGCTGGGTGCACCCTACTGGAAACCGGATTGCCGGGGGGCTGTTTTTGGTCTGACGCGCAACTCTGGTCGCGCCGAGTTTGCACGCGCCACACTTGAAAGCATCGCCTACCAAACGCGCGACCTATGGCACGCCATGCAAGGGGATTGGGGCCAAGACACCAAAGTCACACTGCGCGTAGACGGCGGGGCCAGCGCATCGGACTGGGCCATGCAGGGTCTGGCTGACTATCTTGGCGCAGCAGTCGACCGCCCTGTCATGCAGGAAACGACAGCGCTGGGCGCTGCGTGGCTGGCCGGAATGCGTGCGGGTATTTACCCAAAACAGCATGAATTCTCGGAAACTTGGGAGCTAGACCGCAGATTTGAACCCGAATTGTCCGAGGAAGAAAGGGATGCCGCTTACGTCCGCTGGCAGCGCGCAGTTTCCGCAGCAATGGCATTCTAAGGCAGCAGAAGGGTCAACTGTGATCCTTCAGCAGCCGCTGCTTTTGACGTGACCAGTCGCGCTTGGCCTGCGTTTCGCGCTTGTCGTGGGTCTTTTTGCCCTTGGCGATACCGATCTTAATTTTCGCGCGGCCCTTGTGATTGAAATACAGAACCAGAGGCACCAGCGTCATACCCTTGCGCTGGGTCGCGTTCCACAGGTTCGACAGCTCTTTGCGCGACACCAACAGCTTGCGACGGCGGCGTTCCTCGTGCTTGAAGACCTTGGCCTGCTCGTAAGGCGCGATGTAGCTGTTGATCAACCATAACTCTCCGTCGTCGACCGACGCGTAGCTTTCGGCGATGTTCGATCCGCCAACACGAAGCGATTTGACCTCGGACCCCTCCAGTACGATGCCGCACTCGATATCTTCCTCGATCGCGTAATCGAAGCGCGCACGCCGGTTTTCGGCGATCACTTTGTAATTCGGGTCTGTCTTCTGCTTGGCCATGACGCGTTGATTTAGGCGGCTTGGCCGGACCTTGCAAGCCCAGAGCGGCTTGTGATCGTTCTGGATAGTAAGACGTCGCCTCTGCCTATCGCCTTTTCCGAAAACTCGACCAAGACGAAACGCGAACCCAAAAAGCGCTCAGGACTTGGCCGAGATGATCAGATCGGGGCCAAATATGGTGTCAGCGTGGTTGTGAAGATATATCTTCAGCCACGGCGTGAACCGGGCCGGATGGCGCTGAACCTCTGCCAGAAGATCGTGATAGTCGATCCATCGCGTGTCCATCACTTCGTCTGGATTGGGCTCTACTTTCAACGGGCCGCGGACATGGGCCAGAAAAATATCGACCACCTCGTGTTCGATCATGTTGTTGCCGACATCCGCGTGATATTCCAGCCGGTGCCGGTACTCGGGGTATAGCCCGGTGATCCCCAGTTCTTCACGCAGACGACGAACAGCACATTCCGAGGGCGTCTCACCCCAGTCGGGATGGGTGCAACATGTGTTGGCCCAAAGGCCGGGTGTGTGGTACTTGCCCATCGCCCGACGCTGCAGCAGAATTTCTGTCCCTCGGACGACAAAGACAGATACCGCCTTGTGCCGCAGTCCTTTTTCATGCGCCTCGAGTTTGTCCACAGGGGTCAACTCGCCATCAACCCAGGCCGGGATCATGATTCCCATTTGGTGTCTCCTGCTGCCGATCCCTCTGAACGGCCGGGTTTCATATTCTGGCCGTGACCGGACCGACTTGGCTTTGCGGCTCCATGCGCGGGGCGCATGTTGAACCGCGCAAAACCAAGGTGGCGCTGATCCATCTGGTTATCAACCGCACGAAAGGCCGCAGGTGCTGCGGCCTTTTGGTTTCTTACAGGTTGCCCGGTTTCAGACGTTATTCACCCGAAACGCTGACGATATAGGCGTAAACGTCCTCGGCGCCCGACTTCAATCTGAACGTCATCTTGGACTTTGCAGACGTTTCATCCAAATAGGATTTCAGGAATGCCTTGGGGTCCTGCGCGTACTCGACAAAGGTCGTTTCGTCCCAGACCAGACCCTTTTCACCTGCGGCGACAAGGCTGTCACCGTATTTGAACCCGTCGACAGTGCCCGCTGTGCGGCCCGCGATACCATAAAGGTTCGGACCGGTTTTGCCGCCTTTGACAATCACTTCTCCTGCAGGGTCGGCGATCAGGTGGCATGACTTGCACTTGTTAAACGCCTTTTTGCCTGCTTCTGCGTCGCCTTCAGCATAAGCGGGGATGGCCAGCAGACCCATAATTGCGGTGGCGAGGATGCGATTCATTGCTTTGCTCCGATACAAATTGGCTGTTCCGAATGGAACCCTGCACAGGCACAGAGTCAACGCGCAGATTGCCGCGTACGAAGGTCGGATTCGCTTGCGTCACGAGGTGGAATCGTCCTGGCCATTGTGCTCGGACCAGCACGGCAAAAGGTCTCCTGGCGCGGGCGTCGCCAGATAGACGGCGCGGGCGATTGCGCGCGCCAGGCAGATCGAAGCTGCATGACCTATCATGCCCAACTCGGAAGGATCATGGCCAATCTCGCGCGATCCAGTACTAACCCCAAATACCAAGTCGCCGTCCCCTGGCGTATGCGCCGGAACGATGGCCCGTGAGATACCGTCATGCGCGGCTACGGCCATACGCTGACATTGCGTCTTGGACAGGGCGGCATCCGTCGCCACGATCGCAATCGTCGTGTTCGCGTCTTCTGGCGAGGCCGGATGCATAGCTTGCGCCTTGCGGCTGAGAACCGCCCGCCCCAACCCCGAGGAGCTGTCAGGGCCGCACCCGCCGAATTCATCCTCGATTTCAAAGGGGGCAGCCCAGAAATGCCGCTCGCCCGGAGTGGTGACACTGCCCAAGGGGTTCGCAGCGACCAAGGCACCCACGGTCACACCGCTGCCCAACACAAGCGAGGCTGATCCCAATCCACCTTTATGCATCGCTGCCAGCGCCCCGGTTCCTGCACCGACACTTCCCAGTTTGAACTGCTCTGCGGCGACTTGAAATGCGCGTTGTCCCAATCCTCGGTACGGATTTTCAGCCCATGTTTTTTCGCCGCCGTTCAGCAGGTCAAACAGGATTGCGCCGGGTACAATGGGGACCACCGCGCGACCCACCTGGAACCCGCGCCCTTGCGCGTGCAGCATGTCCGAAACGCCGGAACAAGCGTCCAGACCAAAGGCCGAGCCACCAGACAGAACAATCGCATCCACCCTGTCCACGGATTTGTCCGCAGCCAGCAGATCAGTCTCGCGCGTGCCCGGTGCGCCGCCCATGACATGAACTGACGCTGTAAACGGGGACTCGGCGGTTAAGACGGTCGCGCCGGATTTCAAGGTATGGTCCTGCGCGTTGCCGACCAAAAGGCCGGGGACATCGGTGATTAGGTTCTTTGGTCCAGGGGTCATGTGTTTCTTTGACGTTCAGGCCAGTAAGCGCGCAAGCGCGCTGCCTCCGGCGGGGATATTTTTAGCCAGATGAAGTGCGGATCAGATACAGCGGCCACCGTCGACTTCCAAAGCAGTACCGGTGATCATGCTGGCCTCGTCCGAGCACAGGAAACACGCTGCGTTTGCCATGTCTTCCGGTGTGGAAAACCGGCCCAGCGGTATCGTTGACAGAAACTTGGCGCGCATTTCGGGCGTGTCCTCGCCCATGAAGGATTTCAGCAGGGGCGTTTCCCCCGCGACGGGGCAGATCGCGTTGACACGCACGCCTGAGGGCGCAAGTTCCACAGCCATCGTTTTCGTTGCAGTGATCATCCAGCCCTTGGACGCATTATACCAGTTCAGGTTCGGGCGTGGTGATAATCCGGCGGTCGAGGCTACGTTCAATATGGCGCCTTGCTGTCGCGTCTTCATTTGCGGAACAAAGGCGCGAGCGGTCAGGTAGACTGACTTCATATTCACGCGGTAGACCCTGTCAAAGTCGTCCTCTGCCACGTCCTCGAGCGGGGTCGGCAGATGCGTAACGCCCGCATTGTTCACCAAGATGTCCAGATGCCCGAATGTATCTGCCACAGTGTCCGCCATTGCCTTAACGGACGCGCCATCAGACACATCGACCTGTTGCGCGCTGGCCTGCGCCCCGAGTGACGCAGCCATGTCATGGGCCGCTTCGCCGTTGATATCAGCCATCATCACGCGCGCGCCTTCGGACAGGAACTTTTGGACGATACCTGCCCCAAACCCCGAGGCACCACCGGTCACGATAGCGGTTTTTCCTTCTAGCCTCATAACCTTGCCTCCCAGTCGTCTTTACGCGCCAGAGTAGCAAGGCACCGCGAACTTTCCAGATTAATCTTCCGACACCCGACCCCGCAGCGCCTTAACGTCAGAGCGTGCCTTTTTCGCTGCCAGTCGCCGTTTCACCGAACCGTAAGTGGGTTTTGTCGCGATCCGCCGTTTCGGTTTCACAAGCGCGCGCGCGATCAGTTCTGCCAACCGAGCACGGGCAATCTCTCGATTGCGGGCCTGCGATCGAGTTTCCTCGCATTGGATGATGATTGCGCCATCCTTGGTCCACCGACGCCCGGCCAGCCGTTTCAGTCGGTTTTTGACTGGATCAGGCAAAGAGGGCGAGCGCGCCGCCTCGAACCGCAGTTCAACCGCAGTTGAAACCTTGTTCACGTTTTGCCCGCCGGGACCGGAGGAGCGGACAAAGCTCTCGGTCATTTCCCAGTCTTGCAGGACTATTTCGTCGGTAATACGCAACATGGGGCGGACCTTAACGGGCGGACACGAAAACAGAAAGGGCCGCCCCGATGGGACGGCCCTACGAAAGTTCAGGAGGTGGGTCGGTTAGATCAATCGACCAGCCGGAGCGAGCGCTCCGCCAAGGGCTGCCTTAACAGGCGATCCCCCCGGTTGTTCCGACACCTCTCTCCAATCTCTTTCTCGACACTGGATCACCTCCTTATCTATCTGTTGCGGTTGATAAGGATGGTGACACAAGATGCGCCATTCTCAAAGCACTTTTTACGCGGGCTGCGCGGACAACCGCGCAACGATCACTTTGAACGGGATCAGTGCGATCAGCGCCAGCGACAGTTTCACCAGCCAATCAGCAAAGGCCAGCGTGACCCACAGCGGCGCCATCGGCCCCGACAGCATGAAGGGCACCGGTTCCCACGCCCAGTTGATCGCGGCATCGGCATTTGCGCCGAAGACGGTGACCGAGGCTGAGAAGGCCAGGGTGAAGAAGATCGCTGTATCCAGCGCAGATCCGACCAACGTCGAGACCAGCGGTGCGCGCCACCAGCGGCCACCGCGCAGCGAATTGAACACGGTGACGTCGGTCAGCTGCGCGATCAGGAAGGCTGTGCCCGAGGCCACGGCGATGCGCAGCGGCACGGCGGCATAGGTGAAGCCGTCGCCTTGCAGCATGATCTGGCTGCCGATCAACGAACAGATGATGCCGGTGACAAACCCTGCGAATACGACCTTGCGGGCCGGACCCACGCCATAGACGCGGTTCATGATGTCAGTGACCAGAAAGGCCAGAGGATAGGTGAAAGCACCCCAGGTCAACAGACCGTCCAGGATGAGGAACTGGACCAGGATGTTCGAGGCCACAACAATGGTGGCCATGGCAAGAATGCCGGGTAGATAGCTGCGTTGCATTTTCAGATGCCCGTTTTGACAAGGTAGCGGCGACTTGGCCAAGGGACCGTCCCAAGGCAAGCCGCGCTTCTAGACGCTTGATCGGTGGCTGTCAATCAGGCAGCAGGTATTCCACCAGTTCGGTACCCTGCAGCGCGAGGAAGTTGTCATCTGACACCATAGTGGCGCGCAGGCGGTCTTGCTCGTCGCGCCAGATCGACAAACCTTCGAGGTTGTCATGCTTGCCCGCGCCAGTCGTGAACAATATCTCTTCTCTGGTTGGCATGTCAGCTTCAATCTGCCACCGGCGCAGGCGTGAGCGGAACCCTGTCAAAAACACCGAGCGCTCCAGAACGTATAGACGCCCGTCAGGGCCGAAATCGGCGGAAACAGGCAGGAACTTTCCCCTTTGCGGCAAAACAAATGGCGTCGACCAACCCTGCCCGTCCCAGCGATAGACCGGTATGTCCCCGTCCTCGGTCCGGCTTTTTTCAGTCAGTGTATACAGCCGCCCCTGACCGTCGATCGCCAGTCCCTCGAACGCGCCGTTAAGACTCAGCTGATCCCACGCTTCTGGGCGGGGCAGCACATGCGCCTTTGATCCGGGGGCCGAATAATGAGCGACGCGATGCACGCCTTCAAAAGAGATGTAAAAGCTGCCGTCGGCGATTGTCGCCAGCCCTTCGGAATCTCCGGCGATGCCGGACATTCGCTGGCCGGTGCTGGACAGAACTGGCCAATGTCCCGTGATCTCAACACCTGCGATACCATCGCCCTTGCGCTCGATTTCGGCGTGCACAAGCCGCGCCCTGTCACTCAGCGCGATCAGATGCCGACCATTATCCGAGAGGTGCAGAGCGGAAAATCCACCGAACCACTCATCCGGATGGTGCCAGACATAGGTCCCATGTTCCGAGGCCGATTTGACTTCGACTGCCCAGATGGGTCCCGCCAGAAACAGCGCGGCTATCAGTTGGATTGTAAAACGGTGGTACATTGTTGGGGCAGGTCCGCCATACGATATTCTCTACGCTTTTTGGGTGCAGGTGCATTTGGGTCGGGAGGCGGCGGGTTCAGGATGTTGTTCACCCACTGCTGCGCTTCGGCGCATCCGTCACCCTTGGGCGGTGGGTCCTGATTGACGCACCCTCTGGATCCGCGTGGGCAGGCGAGCCGCACGTGGAAATGGTAGTGATGTCCCCACCAGGGCCGGATCTTGCGCAGGTAGGCCCTGTTGCCTTTTTCCTCTTTGCACATCTGCACCTTCGCACCGGGAAAGACGAATATTCGGGCAACCCGTTTATCCTTGGCCGCTTCACGCAGAACGGCGTGATGCTGCTTGGTCCAGTTGCCGTTGACGAACGCCCCGTTCGCGCGGCGCAGGGAAATGGACGAGATATTCTCACGCGCCTTTCGGCTGAGCCGCATGTCATTGCCCGGAAGCATCCAGATATCGATATCCAGACCCAGTTGATGCGACCGGTGCCCAGATGTCATCGGCCCGCCCCGAGGCTGGCTGATATCCCCGATATAGAGACCATTCCACCCCGGTTGCTTGGCCGCAAACCGACTGAGGTCTTGCACATAGTCAATCGCCACCGGGTGCCCCCAGTTGCGGTTGCGCGACAGGCGCATGGCCTGCCATGTCGGGCCTGTTTCGGGCAACTGCACCGACCCGGCAGCGCATCCGCGCGAATAACTGCCGAAAGCGGCGGGTTTTTGTTGTGAACTTTGCTTTTGAGCTCCGAATAATTGCTTGGCCAGGGGTTGCGCCCCTGCGGAGCCTGCCAGTGTGATTAAGGCCAAAATCGCCAAAAAACGCTGTAATATCATCTGCTCTGATCCCCTTCCGGTTTCACCCAGCGCATCAGTATTAGACCCAGAATAAACAACAGAATGATCGGTGACACCCCCAGACGCGCGCTGCCGGTCACGGTTGTGGCAATCCCGATCAATAGAGGTGCGGCAAAGGCCGTAGCGCGACCCGACAAGCCATAGAGACCAAAGCTTTCCACCGGGGTTTTGGGATCGGTGTGACGCACCATCATTGACCGGCTGGCCGACTGCAAAATGCCACCCATACCGCCAATCAGGATGCCGCAGGCAAAGAACACAAGATCCGGCAGCCCCGATCCTTCGGGCAAAGCGATGCCGAAAACCTGTGTCCGGTCCATGGAAACGATCGTGACGCAAACCAGGATCAGAACCCAGATACTGAAGAGAATGACCGGTTTAGGGCCGTTTTTCTTGTCCAGCTTCCCGCCTACCCACGAAAAGGCGGCGGCGGCCAGAACGCTGACGATCCCAAAGACGCCGATCTTGATGAGGTCCCATTCCAGCACCAGCCGGGCATAGACACCGCCAAAACTGTACAACCCATTCAGCGCATCGCGGTAGAACATGGATGATCCCAGATAGCTGGCAAGACTAAGCCGGTGCCGCAGGTTGGAAATCGAATGTGCCAGCAGGCCCAGCGCGTCGCTGACCGAGCCGCGTTTCTTAGCAGATGAATCGTCTCGCACCCACAGGAAATACGGCACCATAAACAGGATAAACCATCCCGCAGTGAACGGACCGACGAACCGGGTGCCCTGCTGCTGCGCTGCATCCAACCCAAAAGCGGGGTCCAGTCCGATCAGCGTTTTGCCGTTGGCCTGCTCGACAAACAGCAGCAGCATGATCGCCAACGAGATCAGCCCTCCGAAATAACCGAAGGCAAAGCCCGAGCCGGAAATCTCACCCACTTCCTTGTCATCGCCCAGATCGGGCAACTGCGAGTTTATAAAGATCAGCGCATATTCCGCGCCGACAAATCCAAGACCAAAGGCCGACAGCATCAGCCACATGTTTGATCCATCCGGCAGCGTGTACCACAGCGCCGCAGACCCCACGACATACATGACGGAAAACCCGAAGATCCACGGGATGCGCCGCCCTGACACATCTGCCATCGCGCCCAAAAGCGGCGCACCAAAGGCGATGATCAGCCCGGTGATGGTCAGGCAGTTCGCCCAGACCGTCTGCGCCCGTGCAGCCGCAGCTTGTGAGTCCAGTTCGGTTCCTGCGAAATACCCCGCAGCAACCCCGGCGAAATAGGGGCCAAAGACGAAAGTGACCAGAAGGCTGTGATATGGCTGCGTCGCCCAGTCGAAAAACCACCAGCCCCAGATGCGCTTGCGCTTGGAAATCTCTGCCATGACTGCCCCTGTTCTTGTTATTTTTCATAAGACGGGGCTTTGGACGGTTTCGCAAGCGTTCTGTTGGCGCAGACTTGCTCTTTGGAGCGTGGGCGCTTACGTCTCGTCTGACGCAAATACCGGAGGCCCCATGCTGTCACTGATCCAAATCCTGCTGCTGATCCTGGACATTGTCTGGTTCATCATTCTGGCCCATGTGATCATGAGCTGGCTGATCAACTTTCAGGTTCTCAACCTGCACCAGCAGTTGGTGGCGCAAATCTGGTTTGGCCTGAACCGGATACTTGAACCCATCTACGGCCCGATCCGCCGGGTTCTGCCGAATATGGGCGGTCTGGACCTGACGCCTCTGGTCGTTCTGGTCGGCGTCTATGCGCTGCGGATCATCCTGATCAACAATATGGTCTATTTCGTCTGACCTCTTGTTCACCGAATCTTAGTATGTGATTGTCCTGCCCTAAGAGCAGACAAACCTAAAAACAGGGCAATCCCCACATGTTCGACGCCGCGCCCCTGCTGCGAGATGTCTTTGGATTCGACGACTTCCGACCGGGTCAGGAGGAGATCGTCGATGCCGTGACTGTGGGCGAAAACGTGCTGGCCATCATGCCCACGGGCGGCGGAAAATCCCTGTGCTTTCAGTTACCTGCCCTGTTGCGCGATGGCGTGACGGTGGTGATTTCCCCTCTGATCGCCCTGATGCGCGATCAAGTGCGCGGGTTGCAGGAAGCGGGCGTCGAAGCAGGCGCTCTAACATCCGGCAACACTCCTGAAGAAACCGACGCGGTGTGGGAGGCGCTCGAGGCCGGGCGGCTCAAGCTGCTCTATATGGCACCCGAACGTCTGGCCGCCGGGTCCGCGTTGGGGATGCTACGGCGGATCAATGTCAGCCTGATCGCCGTGGACGAGGCGCATTGCGTCAGCCAATGGGGTCACGATTTCCGCCCGGATTACCTGCGGATCGGAGAGCTGCGGCGCGCACTCAACGTGCCCTTGGCCGCCTTCACTGCCACGGCGGATGCGGAAACGCAGGATGAGATTGTCGAGAAACTGTTCGACGGCACCGCGCCCCGCAAATTCCTGCGCGGGTTTGACCGACCCAACATCCATCTGGCCTTTGCCGCCAAGGACGGGCCACGCAAACAAATCCTCGATTTCGCCGCCGCGCGCAAAGGGCAATCTGGCATCGTCTATTGCGGCACCCGCAACAAGACCGAAGTGCTGGCCCAAGCCCTACGCGCCGAGGGGCATGTCGCCTGCCACTATCACGGCGGCATGGACCCCGAGGACCGCCGCATCGTCGAAACCCGCTTTGCGCGCGAGGACGGGCTGATCGTCGTCGCCACCGTTGCTTTTGGCATGGGGATCGACAAGCCCGATATCCGCTGGGTCGCCCACGCTGACCTGCCCAAATCCATCGAGGCTTATTATCAGGAAATCGGCCGCGCTGGGCGTGATGGCGGCCCGGCCGAGACACTGACCCTGTTCGGCCCCGACGACATCCGCCTGCGCCGCTCGCAAATCGACGAAGGGCTGGCCCCGGCTGAGCGTCGCATGGCCGACCATGCCCGTCTGAACGCTCTGCTTGGATTGGCCGAGGCGCTGGCCTGCCGCCGCCAGACCCTGCTAGGCTATTTCGGCGAACAGGCTGAACCCTGCGGCAAATGCGATCTGTGCGACACCCCGCCCGAAGTGTTCGACGGCACGACGCCGGTCCGCATGGCCCTGTCCGCCATCCTGCGCACCGAAGAATGGTTCGGGTCGGGCCATCTGATCGACATCCTGCTGGCCAATGAAACCGACAAGGTCCGCGCGCGACGCCATGATGCTCTGTCCACATGGGGCATCGGCAAGGGCTGGTCCCGCCCGCAATGGCAGGCGATTTTCCGGCAGATGATGGGGCACGATCTGGTGCGCCCCGACCCTGACCGCCACGGCGCGCTGCGGATGACCGAGGCCGCCAAGCCCATCCTGAAAGGCGAGGCGCAGATCAACTTGCGCAAGGACACGATCCGCAAAGCCACCCGCCGCCCCGCCGTCAAAGCGATAGTGGCCGAAGAAGACGCGCCGTTGCTGTCGGCGCTCAAGGCCAAGCGTCGTGCACTGGCGGAATCGCAACGGGTGCCTGCCTATGTCATTTTCCCTGACCGCACCCTGATCGAGATGGCCGAAACCCGCCCCATGACTCTGGACGACATGGCCCGGATCGGCGGAGTGGGGGCGAAAAAACTGGAACGCTATGGCGATACGTTCCTAGAGGTCATCACCGGAGAGGTTGAGGCGGTACATCCTGCCCGCCGCAAACTGGCGGGCCGCGAACAGGGTGACATCTACGATCAACTGCTGGCCGTGCAGAGCGATCTTGCACGAGGGCCCGAAGGGATCGACAAGCCGCTGACCTGTTCGGCCGCGCAACTGGCCAAGGTCGCGCAACTGCGCCCCGGAGATCAGCGCGGTTTGGAACAGGTGCTGGGGGATCGTCGTCACGAAAGGTTTGGGGCCGCTTTTCTGGACGTGCTGGAACAGGCGGGCTAGGTACGCACTATAAGGCAAGGAGTTAGGGCGGATATGCTGGTAGTGATTTCCCCGGCCAAACGGCTGGACTGGGCCGAGCGCGATGTGACCGCGACTCAACCCGATTTTCAGGACGACGCGATCCGGCTGTCGAAAACCGCACGCAATCTGACGCTTGGCGATCTGAAAAAGCTGATGGACCTGAGCGACGATCTGGCCCGCCTGAACCGCGACCGGTATCGCGCCTTTTCCGATGCGCCGGAGGGTGACCAGACCCGCCCCGCTGCGCTGGCCTTTGCCGGTGACACCTATCAGGGGCTTGAGGCTGCATCCCTGGATGCCGATGAAATGGCCTGGGCGCAGGACCACCTGCGTATCCTGTCGGGCTTATACGGCGTGCTGCGCCCTCTGGATGCCATTCAAGCCTATCGGCTTGAGATGGGCAGCAAGCTGAAAACCCGGCGCGGCAAGAACCTGTATGAATACTGGCGCGATCACCTCAGCAAGGCGCTGAACGCGCAAGGCGCGCAGATCGGGTCGGACGTGCTGGTGAATTGCGCCAGTCAGGAATATTTCGGCGCGGTCGATCCCAAAGCGCTGAAACTACGGGTGGTCACGCCTGTTTTCATGGAGGACAAAGCCGGCACACCCAAGATCGTCAGCTTTTTCGCCAAGAAAGCACGTGGCGCGATGGCGCGATACATCATCCAGCACCGCCTGACCGATCCGGCGGGGCTGTTGGGTTTCGACTCCGGCGGCTATGAATACCGGCCTGATCTGTCGACCGAGGACAAACCCGTTTTCGTGCGCCCTTATCAGGCCTGACTCAGCATTGACCGGTCGTAAGCGACCAGTTCAACCGTGTTTCCCTCGGGGTCTTCGGTGAAAATGCCGCGCCAGCCAATCCAGCCGAATTGCTCGACCCGGTAGGGCTGTCCAATGTGTTCATACCAACGCAGGACAGCGTCCTGTTCTTCAAAGGGCAGCGACAGGGCGATGTGATGCAAAGCCGACGCGCCGCCGGTCACCGGGGATTGATCACCTGTGGGATGCAGGCCGGGACGTGGCGCGGCTGTATGGTGGAACAGGGCAAGCACCTGAGTATGCCCGCCGAAACCCTGCGCGATGTCAAAGAAAACGATCGCACTGTCATGGTCGCCGCTGAGTCGCCGCAAGCCGATCACTGTTTCGTAAAACTCGACCATCGCCGGCATATCGGCGCATCGAATGGCAATCTCGCCCAGCGCGCGAGGCTGAAAACCGCGTTCATCTGACATGCGCTCAGCCTAATTCGGTTAGGGCTGTCCGGCAACGACTGCCTGAGTGCCCTCGGGTTGATGCCCCAGGATAGTCTGATGGATTTTCTGTTTTTGCAGAGGTTTGGTCAGGTAGTGGTCCAAACCTGCCGACAATATCCCCTGATCATCCCCTGACATCGCATGCGCGGTCAGCGCGACAATCGGAACATGGCGGCCCGTCTCAATCTCGCGCCGCCGGATTTCACCGGTGGCCTGCTTACCGTCCATTTTCGGCATTGAGATATCCATGAAGATCAGATCCGGATCGAATTCACGATGGGCTTCAACGGCTTCAAGCCCGTTTCCAGCAAACCGCAGGTCGATGTTCAGATCCTTGACCATTTTTTCCAGAATCAGTTGATTTGTCCGGTTATCTTCAGCGGCCAGAACGCGCATCACACGCCCCTGCGAGGCCGCCTGAGACTGTTCGACCACATCGGTTTTCGGGATCACCTGTGAAACGATACTTGGCCGTGGTTTTTGGGCCAAGGCGGTCAGACTGGAATACAGCTCGGCCCGGGGAATAGGTTTTTGCAAAACCCCTTCGATCAAGTGGCGGGCCGGGTTTGCGTGGATGACGGCTGGGTTGGCCGACATCACCACAACCGGAAGATCATTCCAGCCGCGATCCTTCAGGGTGGTTGCCAATTCCAGCCCATCCATGTCCGGCAGGTCGTGGTCGCACAAAAGGAGGTCCACGGTATCGTCAACTGCGGTCAATGCTTCTCCGCCAGAAGAACACACGGTGACGCGCGATCCCAATCGGCCGAGCTGTTTCGACAGAATGGCCCGGTTCACCGCTAAATCCTCGACCACCATCACATGGTGCAGCCCCCCGCCCAGATCCGGAGGGGCAGGCTGCACACCTTCAACCGTCGGCATCGGCACGCGGAACCCGAAACACGAACCACGCCCCGGTTCGCTTTCGACCCAGATCGTGCCGCCCATCAGGGTGATGAGGCGTTTCGTGATAGCCAGACCCAGCCCGGTCCCCTCGAACTGGCGGTTCCGTTCATCTTCGACCTGATTGAACTCACCAAATATGTGGTCGATCTTGTCCTTTTCGATCCCGATTCCGGTGTCTTCGATGGCCACGTGGATATCGCAGGTCTTGGTATCAGAGTTGGGCACCCCTGTGACACGGATCAGCACATGGCCGTTGGCGGTGAACTTCACCGCATTGCCCACCAGATTTGTCAGAACCTGACGAACACGCCCCGGATCGCCCACAAATAGCGTTGGAAGAAACAGGTCGTAATCCACCAGCAGCGTCAGACCCTTGTCGCGGACACTTGGCTGTAACAACATCGCAACCTCAAGAATACAACGCTCAAAGTCGAATTGTTCAGGGTGCAGGATCAGCTTGTCCGCCTCGATCTTCGAGTAATCCAGAACGTCGTTGATGATGACCAGCAACGCCTCGCCCGAATTGCGGATCGAATTGAGATAGAGCCTTTGTTCCTCGTCCAATGGGGTTTCGGTCAGCAGGTCGGTCATCCCGACAATGCCGTTCATCGGAGTGCGTATCTCATGGCTCATATTGGCCAGAAATGCGGATTTGGCGCGGTTGGCTGCTTCGGCGCGTTCGCGGGCGGCCGTCAACTCGGCCTCGTGCCGGACCGAGGCCGAGATGTTCAGAGCCAGACTTACAACATCGCCACCATTGCCCCGCTGGTCGATCAGCTTGAAATAGTGTCCGTTCCAAAGGCGGATAACTTCCGCATTCGGGTTCGGTTGCGCCCATCTTTCAAGCATCCTCTCAATCCAGTCCGATGCCCCCTCGGACCCGAGATCAATCAACCCCTCAGCCGTCAGAATCTCAAGTATCCGTGGATATGCGATGCCCGGCGCAATTTCGTCGATCCCGTCAAACAAGCTAAGGTAGGCCGTATTCGCCCCGATCAGGCAGTTATCCCCGTCAAAAAAGGCGAACCCGTCCTGAAACGTCTGAATCGAATGCCAAAAGCGCCGTTCGGCCACTTCGATCTTGGCATTGGCAAGCGTCAGGTCGGATTTGACCTTTTCGTTCTCACCCCGAACCGTTTCAACCTCGGCCTGCGTTTCGCCGATGCGCTTGGTCAACGCCATCGCATGCAGGCCCAGCTTACGGTTGGCAGCAGACAATTCAGCCTGCTTCATTTCCAAAAGACGCTCTGCCGCCAGACGTGCGCGTCGTTCCTGTGCCAGTTTTGCTGCAAGACTCATCTTTGGTGATCCCGAACTATCCCGAGATCAACATCCAGTCAGAGCATGAAGAAGTGTTTAAGCGATCCCTGGGCAGTTCGGATCACAGGTTTGGGCCGTCAGCGACGCCCCTCGCGCAACCAACCGCCCAGCAGGAAGCCGCCTGCAAGAACCAGCACCAACCACGGCGGCAGCAGACCGGCCTGCGTCACGTCCCGGGTTTCGTAGGCGTCGCGCGGTGTCAGACCAATCCAACCACGCCCGGATGCCGGTCGTCCGGCCCGCACGTTGCGAATGGCGGGCAGACCATCCTCTAGCGTGATCGCCCCACCGCGCAACTCGGCCAGCAGCGGATCCAGAATGTCCGAGGTTGCGATGGTGCGCTCAAACTCTTTCGGAGCGGCCGGACCCAACCCAATGACGGCGGACAACTCGCCTTCCTGCAAACGGTAAAGTCCGATTTCTGGCCCGAAATACTGTGCCTCAAACCGACCGGGGGAAATCATGTCCAGCTTGATGTCCAGCGTTTCCCCATTCGGGCGGGTGACCGTAACCGGCCCGATCTTATCCTCTAGGGTCTGCCGAATGATGCGCATGATCTGGCCGTTGGCTTCGGCCCACAGCGCTTCTTCCTCAAGCTCGGGTTCCTTCATCATCCAATGCGCCAGTCTGCGCAACAGTTCAAGCTGCGGCCCGCCCCCCTCGAACCCGCGACTCCAGAGCCACGCGTGATCCGAGGCCAGCATCGCCACGCGGCCTTCGCCAACACGATCAAGGACCAGCAGCGGCCGGTCATCAATCCCGGTCATCAGCAACTCGCCCGAGCGGTGCTTTACGTCGATCTGGCGCAGCCACGCGCCCCATTGTTCGGAATCCCCAAGGTCGGTCGTAACCGGATGGCGATGCCCCAGATCGGTCACCATCGGGACAAAGCGTTCCTCAATCACCCGCGCGGTTGGCTGCGCAGGCAGGATCGGGGCCAGAGGGGAACGAAAGATACTGTCCGCGCTGGCAAAGTCAGGCCCAGCCGCGATCAGAACGGCACCACCTTCGTTGATATAGTTGTTGACGTTGTCCAGATAGATCGCCGGCAGAATGCCCCGCCGCTTGTAACGGTCAAAGATGATCAGATCGAAATCGTTGATCTTTTCCAGAAACAGCTCTCGAGTCGGGAACGCGATCAGCGACAACTCGTCCACCGGAACGCCGTCCTGTTTCTCGGGCGGCCGCAAGATCGTGAAATGCACCAAATCGACCGAGCTGTCGGATTTTAGCAGGTTGCGCCATGTCCGCCCGCCGGGATGGGGCTCGCCCGATACCAGCAGCACGCGCAAACGATCTCGAACACCGTTCATCTGGATCAGCGCCGTGTTGTTCCGATCTGTCAGTTCGCCTTCGGCTTCGGGCACCGTGAACTGAATCACATTGCGCCCACCATGAGGAAGGCTGACGGGCAATTCCACGTCGACGCCAATGGGGATCGAGAATTGCTGAGGCTCGGCCCCGTCGACCGAGATTTCAAGCGGGGCGCTGGTCGCGCCAGCAGGGGCTGCGCCGCTATCCTCAACGCGCAAGGTCAGGGTGACCGGCTCGCCGATAATGGCAAAGGCCGGGGCATTGCGCACAATCAGGCGGCGGTCCCAGTCGGTGGCGCGCCCGGTTTGCAGCAGATGCATCGGTGCTGGCGGGTCCGGTGCCTGATCTGCATCGTGCACAATCCCGTCCGAGACCACGAGAATTCCTGCAATCCGCGCACGCGGCTCCTCGGCCAAGGCCTCGTTCAGCGCGGCCATGACCTGCGTACCTTCGTCGCCGTCACCATCACCGACTTTGATCCGGCGCAGCTCGGTATTGTCACGCGACTCGATCTCGGCGGCCAGTTCCTCGGCGGCCAGCGCGGTCTGCTCGGCCCGGTCCGAGAGGGTCTGACTGGCGCTTTCATCCTCGATCATCAGCACGATGTCCGTCAGGGGCGCGCGATCCTCGATCTGGTAGACCGGACCAGCCAGCGCCCCAATCACGACAAGGGCCGCCAATCCGCGCAAGGCCCACCCGGACAGCCCCCGGCACAGGGCCAGAACCACCCCGGCAAGGGCAATCGCGGCAACGGTGGCCAAAACGGGCCACGGGATCAGGGGATCAAAGATAACGGTTCCTGTCATTGTCCCAACCTGTCCAGCAAGGCAGGCACGTGCACCTGATCGGATTTATAATTCCCAGTCAGAACGTGCATGACCAGATTGACACCAAAACGGTTGGCCAGCTCTCGCTGACGCTCACCTGCATAACCGCGTCCAACGGGCAACAACGCCTGACCGTTGCGGTCAACGGCCCATGCTCCGGCCCAGTCGTTACCACCGATCACCACCGGCGTCACGTTGTCGTTGAGGTTGCGGAACGGCATCCCCTCGATCTGTTCGGCATCCAACGGCGCGGCCTCAACCCAAACCTCGGTTCCGGCGTAGCGCCCCGGAAAATCCTGAAGCAGATAGAAAGCGCGCGTCAGTACATGGTCACGCGGAACAGGCTCTAACGAAGGGATGTTCAAAGGCGCGGCCAACTGCTGCAACTTGCGCCCATTGGGGCTGGAGGCCCCAAATCGCGCCACATCCGAATCCCGCGTATCAAACAGGATCATCCCGCCCGAGCGGAGGTAAGCATTCAGCTTGGCATATGCCTCGTCGGACGGTTGCGGTTGCTGAGGGGTAATGGGCCAGTAGAGCAACGGGAAAAAGGCCAGCTCATCCCGCTCCAGATCAACGCCGATCGGCTCGGCCGGTTCGACAGATGTGCGATAGAACAGGGTTTGCGCAAGACCCCGCATGCCGGCACCCGCAATGTCATCGACCTGCGCGTCACCCGTCAGGACATGCGCCAGCACCAGTTCCTTGGTGGCGTTCAGGGCAAAATCGGTGTCCGATGGCGTCTGCGCATCTGCTTGAGGCACAAACAACAAAACTCCGACCGCCGTGGCCGCAGCCTTGGCCAATCCCAACCGTCCTGACAGCGCCAGAGACGCAATGACATCCACGGTCAGCAACAGCAGCGCAAGGCTTAGCAAGATACCCCCGATGGGCGTTTCGGTACTGACCTCCTGCCCCTTGATGGGCACATCCGACGGCCAGACAGCGGGGCTGAGTACCGTGTCGCTGGTCAGGACATTCAGCGCCAGCTTTTGCTTGCCGCTTTCGTACAGCCCCGGACGCAGATCCGGGCCAATTGCACCGGACACAAGATCGACACCATCGACGCCCGACAGATTGCCGGCATCGGACAAAGTGCCAAACCCATCCATCACCTGAATTGGCTCCCACGTGGTGCCTTGCAACTGGGACTCCTGCCGTGACTTGGCGGCCGAGGCGACGGCCAGCCGATCCAGCATTTCGACAAACAGACCAGACAGGGGAAGGCTGGACCATTCTGCGTCAGCCGTCACGTGGAACAGCACAACCTGACCCAGCCCAAGCGCCTTGCGGGTCACCAGTGGCGTTCCGTCCGACAGCGATGCAATCACGCGATCCGCCAGATTAGGGTCTGGTTGCGCCATGACCTGCGTGGTGACAGATACATCTCCGGGCACTTTCAGGCCGTAAAAGGGAGAGCTTTCAGGGAACGGCGCCAGCCCCTTGGCCTCACCCCAGCTCATCGCGCCGCCGACGGATCGGCCACCGCTGCGCAGGCGGACAGGTAACAGGATATCTTCCTCGTCACGGCCCAGATCGCTGGCGGCCATGCGCGGCCCCGCAAACCGCAGCAACAAGCCGCCTTCTTCGACCCATTCGACCAGCGCCGATTGTTCGCCCCCTGACAGTTTGGCAACATCAGCCAGAACGATCACATCCGGGTTGGCTGGCAGCACATCCAGCAAACCGCCATCAACAAAATCCGCAGTCGGGATCAAAACCTGCGTCAGATAATGCAGCGGCGACAGCAGCTCCAACCCTTCGCGATTCAGCGTTCCGGCGATCAAGGCAACTTCGCGCCGCCGCAGGCTGTCATCGGTCAGCGTCACGGCCCCGGCAGACCGCTGACCCTGAATTTCAAACCGCGTGATCCGGGCGCGCAGCTCTGACGGCAGGGCCAGTTCTATCTGGGCCTGGGTTTCGTCCCCTGCAAATTCCACCTCGGCGGATTGCAACACCCGCATCGCCCCGGCCGGATCGCGGCCCTGCGCCAGAACCGTGATGCGCTCAGCCAGGCCAGCCTCGGCCCGTTGCGCAGTCAACTGAATGACACCGTCCTGATAGCCAGCCGGCAATAACCCAACAACGGACGAGGGCGACTGATACACGGTCACACCCCCGCGCGCCTGCAAAGCCGTAAGCATCGTTTCACTGCCCTCAAAGGCCAGACGATCACTGAACCAGTGCGTTTCAAACCCACCATCCACCTGATCCAGCGCGGCCAAAGCCTGTTCAATCTGTTCCGCCGTGGGCTGCCACGGCATCGGAACCAACCCCGGCAATCGACCGCTCCACGCCTCGGCAGCCTGGAATACAGGGACTTCGGGATCTGTCAGGTTTAGGATCGCGACCGTGCGCCCGGCGCGCCCGGCCTCAGTCAGTTGCGCGTCGATCTGATCCAGCGTTGAAGACCAGCGGGTTGCGCCCGCCCAGCTTCCGTCAAGCACCAACATAAGCGGCCCTGATCCGGCTTGCTCTCGCGATGGGTTCAGAACTGGGCCGGCCAACCCGATGATAATCGCCGCCGCCGCCAGCATGCGCAACAGCAGCAACCACCACGGGGTGCGGTCCGAAACGCTTTCTTCATCCTTCAGCCCAAGCAGTAGCGTGACCGCCGGAAACAACCTGCGGATCGGCGCTGGGGGCACGGCGCGCAGGATCAACCACAGGATGGGCAGGGTCAAAAGACCCAGCAACACCCACGGTGCGGTAAATCCAATACCCGCCAGAACCGTCATGCCGTTCCCCCGTCCAGCGCACGATAGAGCCACAACAGAGCCGCTTGCGCGCTGTCACCCGTGTGGTGCAGACCAAGTTGCCATCCGGTCGCCCGGCACAGTTGCGTCAGCGCGTCCTTGCGACTGGCGAGCCGCTCAAGATAGCGGTCCCGCAGCTCTCCGGCCTTGAGGGTTTCGTGTCGCGCTGTGCCGCCAACGCTTTCAAATATGGTCCGCCCACGATAGGGAAAGCTCTCCTCGGTCGGGTCCAGAACCTGCAACAGAACACCGCGCACGCCCCGGTCGGCGGCTTTGGTCAAGGCCAGTTCGACCTCATCCATTGGCCCGAGGAAATCGGAAATGAAGACGGCGCGTGCGTGTGGGATCATGGCCCTGTGTTCGGGCGGGGCGTAATCGGCCTCGGCATCTTCGGACCATGCCTGCGCCAGCCGCACGATCTGCGCGTTGCCGCGCCGGGGCGGAAGGGTTGTTCCGGTCAGACCAACGCGTTCCCCGCCGCGCACCAGCAGGATCGCCGTTGACAGACCAAGCAGGCGCGCCCGGTCCGCTTTGGTGTGCAGGGATTTGTCGGACGCAAACCGCATCGACGCGCCCTGATCGACCCAGAGCATCACCGATTGCGCGATCTGCCATTCGCGTTCGCGCACAAATTGCTGATCCCCCCGCGCAGATCGCCGGTGGTCGATCATCCGACGGCTGTCACCGATCTGGGCCGGACGGTATTGCCAGAAATCATCACCCAGACCCGAGCGTCTGCGCCCATGATCGCCCAACAGAACGGTTCCCGCCAGATGTTCGGCGCGCGCCAACAGGGGCGGTAGCCGGGACGCCTCGGCCTCGGATCTTTCGCGAAGGGTCAGCGCGGCATTCACGCCGCGGCCTCGGCACGGATCAGGCCGGCAGCGGTGGATTCGATCAGGTCTGCAAGGCTGTCACCCCGCGCACGCGCCGCAAAGTTCAACGCCATCCGGTGGCTGAGGACAGGGCGGGCCATATCCAGCACATCCTCGGCATTCGGGGCCAGCCGCCCTTGCAGCATCGCTCGTGCCCGCACCGTCATCATCAGCGCCTGCGCCGCTCGCGGACCCGGTCCCCATGCGACGGTTTCGGCAACACGCTCGGACACGCCAGCCTCGTCCGGGCGGAAGGCGCGGACCAGATCGAGGATCAGCTCAACGACCGAGTCGCCCACCGGCATCCGACGCAGCAGCACCTGAGCGGCCAGCAGCTCCTCTTTGGTGAAAATCTCATGCGCGTCGTCTTCCTCGACGCCCGTGGTGGCCAACAGAATGTCACGCTCGGTCTGGCGATCCGGGTATTCCACGTCGATCTGCACAAGAAAGCGGTCCAACTGCGCCTCGGGCAGCGGATAGGTGCCCTCTTGCTCGATCGGGTTCTGCGTCGCCAGCACGTGAAACGGCGTTCCAAGCGAACGATCTTCACCAGCGACCGTCACCGTGCGTTCCTGCATCGCCTGCAACAGCGCCGATTGGGTCCGGGGGCTGGCGCGGTTGATCTCATCGGCCATCAGCAACTGGCAAAAGATCGGCCCGGAAATGAACCGGAAATGACGGCTGCCGTCTTCGGCGGTGTCCAGAACCTCGGACCCCAGAATATCGGCAGGCATCAGGTCCGGCGTGAACTGGATGCGATTCCCGTGCAGGCCCATCACGGTCGACAGCGTCTCAACCAATCTTGTCTTGCCCAGACCGGGCAACCCGATTAGCAGCGCATGCCCACCGCACAGCAGCGCGGTCAGCGTCAGGTCCACGACCCGTTCCTGTCCGATAAAGCGGCGGGTGATCGAGGACTTGGCCTCTTGCAGTTTCGATTCCAGCGCTTCGATCTCGGACACGAGGTCGGCAGGTTCGGTCATGACTTTCCCTTCCGTGGACTAATATGGTTGAAGTGTATCGCGCGAAAAGGAAATGGCAAAAGTAATGAGCGGACAAAAACCTGTGACACCTTCCCCTGATGGCATTGCGGCATCAGTCAAAGCCGCCAAAACCAAGGGCTTACCCCCTGTTCACCTGTGGAATCCTCCGTTTTGTGGCGATCTGGACATCCATATCGCCAAAGATGGCTCTTGGTCTTATCTAGGGTCACCGATCAACCGGTTCGAGCTTGTGAAGCTTTTTTCCTCAATTCTTAAGAAAGAAGAGGGGAAATATTACCTCGTCACCCCAGTCGAGAAGGTGGGAATCACCGTCGAGGACGCGCCCTTTGTGGCGGTCGATTTCGATGTTGCGGGCAGAGGCGCGGCGCAGGTGCTGACTTTCACGACCCATGTGGGCGATACCGCTGTTGCAGGGCCGGATCACCCGATCCGCATTGTCATCGACCCTGAAACGGAAGAACCCGCGCCCTACATATTGGTGCGCGCCAACCTCGAAGCGCGGATCGACCGCAAAAGCTTCTACCGGCTGGTCGACATTGCCGAACACAATGGCGAATGGTTTGGCGTTTGGTCAGATGGGCAGTTTTTCCCCCTGATCCGGTCCGAGGACTTGCCGGATTAAACCCGGCGCGCCACCCGACGGTCTTGCGCCAGCACTACGGCCACAGCCACGATCCCCGCGCCCAGCGCGCGGGTCCAGTTCCACTCGTCCCCCAGCACAAGCATGATCAACATCACGTAAAACGGCGCAATGTTGATGTGGAAAGACGCCAACGCCACGCCGAGTTTCCCGACCGAGGCGATAAAGAACACCTGACTCAGCCCCATCGAGATCAGCGCATAGATCACCAGCATCCCCGCCTGTTGAATGTCGACCGAAGCCGTTGGGATGACGTCCAACCCCAACTGCCCTGCCGCGAAGAACAGGATGACAGCCACGACCAGCCCGCCCACGAATGTAATGGTGCTGCGCCCGGTCTGGCTGAGTTCTGGAAAGTCCCGCGCGGTTGCCATGCTTGCCCAGCAAAACAGCCCCGTCGACACAATGGCACACCCCGCGCCCAACCCCAGTTGCGCAGGAGCCACCGCGCTGGTCGCGATCAACCCTCCGACGATCGACACGACGACTCCGATGGCAAAATTCCAACGCAAGCGTCGCGCGCCCGTCGCCAGCTCAAGCAGAGTCGCAAACAAGGGCGCGCACGAGGCGATGATGGCAACGGTCACCGGGTCGGTCAGCTTCTGCGCCAGAATGATCAGGAACATCCCCGCCCCCAGCGTTCCTCCGACCAGCATCGCATGTCCCCAGCGGGCGCGCAGCACCCGAGATGGCCCGTCAAACAGCACCCAGATCGGCACCATCACCAATACCGCAATCGCAAGTCGCGCCACCAAAAGCGCAACCGGAGGCCAGCTTTGCAACAGCACCTCGGCCGCCGGAAAACCAGCCGCCCATGTCAGCATGCTGGCCACGGCCAAGCCATTGCCGGGCAAGGCAGAACTGCGCTCGGCAGACACAGAAAGAGTGTTCCCGCGCACGGGGTCAGGGCTCATTGCCATGGTGTCAGACCTTCTGTTGGAACGGCGACCGAAAATGATTCGCCGCATTGTCCCGAATGTCTCTGAATTGCATCGGGCGATCTGGCCGATTTTCGACAATCTGTCGTTTTCAGTCCCTTTCCCTGAAATCACCCGACGGCTAAGGTCCGGTCACCAAATATCCGGACCTGCCAATGCCTAAATTTGCCGCAAATATCTCACTGCTTTTCGCAGAACTTCCCTACCTCGACCGGTTTCAGGCGGCGGCTGAGGCCGGATTTCCAGCCGTTGAGATTCTGTTTCCCTATGATCTGGCCGCCAAGGAAACCCGGCGGGCCTTGCTGTCCAGTGGGTTGGACCTTGTCCTGATCAATGCGCCGCCACCGAATTACACGGGCGGACAGCCGGGCTATGCGGCGGTCCCCGGCGGCGAGGCGCGGTTTCAATCGGATATTCGTCGCGTGATGCGTTACGCCGATGTTCTGAAACCAGGGCTGATCCACATCATGTCCGGCTATTCCACAGGGCCGGACGCGCTAGACTGTTTCGTGGAGAACCTGAAATGGGCTGCCGATTTCGCACCTCAGCAACAGTTCACGATTGAACCACTCAACCCGGTGTCACAACCAGACTATTTCCTGAACGACTATGATCTGGCAGCGGATGTTCTGAATCGCGTGGACCGTCCGAATATCGGCCTGCAATTCGACAGCTTTCACGCCCACATGATCCACGGCGACGCGCTGGGCGTTTGGACACGGTTCCACGCAAATGTGGTCCACGCTCAGATCGGGGCCGCACCGGACCGGTCCGAACCCGGGCACGGACCGACAGATTTTCCCACCCTGTTCAACGCTATCGACGATGCAGGCTACAAAGGATGGGTCAGCGCCGAGTACCTGCCTTCGACACCGAAAACGGCTGACAGTCTGGGCTGGATGCGCGCCTAGCACTGGAATTTTTGCGAAAAATCCCTCAGATGAATGGCGTGGAGTCCTTTAGGAATTGACCAATGATCCCTAACCGCTATGCCCGCGCTCTGTTCAGCCTGATCATGTCGGGGCTGATGTCTTGCATCGTGACGGGTATTGCGACGGTTAAGGCCATCGGATTTGGACCCAGCACGATGGGCGACTGGATGGCATCGTGGGCCTTTTGCTGGCCAATCGCATTCTCGGTCATTCTGATTCTCGGGCCTGCCGTGCAACGGTTGGTCAATCGCCTGGTCAGGCCGCAGGACTGACGTGCTGCGAAGAGGGTCCATCGGACCTGATGAGAAGCGCCCCGCCGAACCTCAGTGCGCCTCGGCCCAGTTCGCCCCCTGCCCGGCATCAACGCTCAGCTTGACGTCCAACTTCACCGCCGGGTCCGATGCGCCTTCCATCACGTCGCGCGCGACACCGATCACCTGTTCCACCGCATCTTCAGCCACTTCAAACAGCAATTCGTCGTGCACCTGCAACAGCATTTTTGCAGGCAGCCCGTTAATGGCATCCGGCATCCGCACCATCGCGCGCCGGATCACATCCGCCGCCGTTCCCTGAATCGGCGCGTTGATCGCCGCCCGGCGCGAGAAGCCTGCGTGCGGCCCCTTGGCGTTAATCTCAGGCGTGTGGATTTTGCGACCAAACAACGTCTGCACATACCCATGCTCTTTGGCAAAGGCGACCGTGTCGTCCATATAGGCTCTGATACCCGGGAATCGCTCGAAATATCGGTCGATAAAGCCCTGCGCCTCGGCCCGCGGAATACGCAGGTTGCGGGCCAGACCAAAGCCCGAAATCCCGTAAATCACACCAAAGTTGATCGCTTTGGCCTGACGGCGGATATCCGGCGTCATCTCGTCCAGAGGCACGTCAAACATCTCGGACGCGGTCATGGCGTGAATGTCCAACCCATCCGCGAACGCCTGTTTCAGCGCCGGAATATCAGCGATATGGGCCAAAATCCGCAGCTCGATCTGGCTATAGTCGAGGCTGACCATCACGTTGCCCGGCTCGGCGATAAACGCCTCACGAATACGGCGGCCTTCTTCGGTGCGCACCGGAATGTTTTGCAGGTTCGGATCGGTCGAGGCCAGACGGCCCGTGTTTGCCCCCGTGATCGAGTACGAGGTATGCACCCTTCCCGTATCTGGATTGATATGGGTCTGCAGCGCATCCGTATAAGTCGATTTCAGCTTGGAAAGCTGCCGCCAATCCAGCACCCGGCGCGGCAACTCATGCTCGGTAGCCAAGTCTTCCAGAATATCGGCCCCGGTCGAGTACTTCCCGGTTTTGCCTTTCTTTCCGCCCTCAAGCCCCATCTTGTCGAACAGAATCTCACCCAACTGTGCGGGCGAGCCGACATTAAAGGTCTCACCGGCCAGTTCGTGAATTTCAGCCTCTAACCCGGCCATTTTCTGCGCAAAGGTGTTGGACATACGGCTGAGGACATCACGGTCAACCTTGATGCCGTGCATCTCCATTTCTTTGAGAACCGGCACCAGAGGGCGTTCCAGCGTCTCATACACCGTTGTCACCTGCACCTGATGCAGTTGCGGCTTGAACAGTTTCCACAGGCGCAGCGTGATATCCGCATCCTCGGCGGCATAGGCGGTGGCCTCATCTATCGGCACCTTGTCGAAAGTGATGGCCGATTTGCCCGAGCCCAGCAGCGGCTTGATCGGGATCGGCGTGTGGCTCAGATAGCGCTCGGACAGGGTATCCATCCCGTGCCCATGTTCGCCACCATGCATGGCGTAGGACATCAGCATCGTGTCGTCGATCGGCGCCACGTTCACACCGTAACGTGCAAAAATCTTGGCATCATATTTCATGTTCTGACCGATTTTCAGGATCGACGGGTCCTCAAGCATCGGTTTCAACAGGGTTAGAGCCTCATCCAGCGGCATCTGCCCTTCGGCCAGCGCATCTGACCCGAACAGATCATCTGCTGCCCCGTCCCGGTGCGTCAGTGGGATGTAACAGGCCGAACCCGCCTCAACACACAACGAAATACCCACCAGATCGGCGATCATCTCGTTCAGACCGGTAGTTTCAGTATCAACGGCCACCCATCCGGTTTCATAGGCGCGGTCGATCCACACCTGCAAAGCCGCCGCATCCCGCACACAGTCGTATTTTGAGGCATCGAACGGAACCGCCTCGGCCTCTGACGTGACCTTGGGCGTGGTGGCTTCCGGGATCACAGGAGAGTCAACGCCGAGCTTATCGGCAATCCGCTTCGTGAGGGTGCGGAACTCCATCTCGGCCAGAAAGCCCATCAGCGCGTCCGGCTCGGGGTCTTTCACCTCAAGATCGTCCAGCGTGAAATCCAGAGGCGTGTTTTCGTCCAACTGCACCAGCTTCTTCGACAGCTCGATCTGGTCGCGCTTTTCGATCAGGGTCTGGCGGCGTTTGGGCTGCTTGATCTCTTCCGCGCGGTCCAACAGGGTTTCCAGATCGCCGTATTCATTGATCAGCAAGGCGGCGGTCTTGACCCCAATGCCCGGAGCGCCCGGCACGTTGTCCACGGAATCCCCGGCCAGCGCCTGCACATCGACCACCCGTTCCGGTCCAACGCCAAATTTCTCGAACACGCCATCGCGGTCGATGCGTTTGTTCTTCATCGCGTCCAGCATTTCCACGCCGTCGCCCACCAACTGCATCAAATCCTTGTCGGAGCTGACGATGGTCACCCGCCCGCCTGCCTCACGCGCCTGCACCGCAAGCGTCGCGATGATGTCATCGGCCTCGTAGCCTTCCAGCTCTTTACAGGCGATGTTGAAGGCGCGCGTCGCCTCGCGGGTCAGAGGCATCTGAGGGCGCAGATCCTCGGGCATCGCCTCGCGGTTGGCTTTGTAAAGGTCATAGAGGTCATTGCGGAACGTGTGCGAGCCTTTGTCAAAGATCACCGCCACATGCGTCGGCGCATCAGGGCCATCATTCCCTTCGACATATTTCTGCAGCATGTTGCAGAACCCCGAGACCGCCCCGATCGGCAGCCCGTCAGATTTGCGCGTCAACGGAGGCAGCGCGTGATAAGCCCTGAAAATAAAGGCCGATCCGTCGATCAGATGAAGGTGACACCCTTTTCCGAAACTGCTCATGCGCGCTCTCCCTGTCGGTCAGATGTGGTTCTGCCACAGGGACGCGTAGGAGGCCAGTCAAGAACGTGGGTTGACGATCAAACCGATCGCGCGGGGCCTTGGACTTCGCTGAACGTTCGGGCTGCCTTGTCCCAATGCAATCCGGTCTGCGTGGCGATCAACTGCATCTGCTTGTTCAGGGACCGATCGTTCAACCGGCGGCTCAGGCTACGCAAGGGTACAAGATTGCGCTCGCCATAGCCGTCGATCAGGACAAACATCGGCACATCGTCGCGCAGACCGTAAACCACGTTCTGCGCATGGATATCCCGGCCCACAATCTGATAATCAAACAGCTTGTGCACAAAGCTGTTCAGCTTGGCCAGCGTCTCGGGGTCAAGCGGGCCTTGCGCGCACAGCGCCTTGAGGTCATGCGCCAACGCACCATCTGCGCCATCCATCCGCTCAACCACAACCCCCGGCCCGACATCTGTCTGCACCACACCAAATGATCGCGCCAAAGGCAGCCGGGCGACATCAAGCCCGCTTTTCAACGCGGCTTTCATCTCGCACTCCAACTCTTTCAGCGCGTTGCGATAGGTTGAATCCGGCAACAAACGCCGCACCAGTCGCTTGGAAAACGACCGATTTCGCCGTGTGCGCGGCCGCGTGACCTTAACCAGCAAGTCAGGATGATCGGGGCAGGCGTAAACATTCCGGTGCCCACCCGTGGCCACAAGGTCATGATCCGTCAGGTGCAACAGGCGCACTGAAAAAGGCATTTGGGATCCGTTTCAAAAACACAAAATCTAGAGGGCTTGGTACACCAAATCCTGCCGAGCGTCAGCCTCTGTAACAGTTTTGCGTCAGAAACGTTAATCCTTGCCTTTCAGGACATATTTGCAGTCGCAATAGGGGCATTCGACCCAGCCGGTATCTTCGGGGATTTGCAGCCAGACACGCGGATGGCCCAACGCACCTTCGCCGCCATCACAGGCAACTCGGGTGGATTCCACGATTTTGGTTTCCGGCGCTTCGATGGTCACGGCTGGCGATCCTTCTTCGGTTGTCGGCCTCGCGGGGCATATATCACTGCGTTTATGAGCGATGCGCAAACCGGGGGCAAGTGCCGCATGCGCGATGCGGCAATCAGGATCATCGCTGGTTGGCAAAGGCATGTAGCTGCGCCCTCAAACAGGTTAAATGCGGTCGATCCGCGCCTGGTAGCAGTTGTTTCGCGCAGACCTAACGTGAATATAGGCAACATCTGACCGGACGAATATCCCTTCAACCGCTGTCGCGATGCCCTGCGCCGGGGCAATCCCCCCGGTGCCATAGACAATCCGGTCGTCCCCCCCATACCCCTTGATCAGATAATCGGGCGCAGTGGTTAGGGTTTCGGGCATTACGTCACCTTCGTACCGGTCACACGGGCTGCTGCACAAAAAGATCGGGCCGGTTTCTGCGTAAGAATGTGTCTCTAAAAAGGGGCGATATGCCAGTATCAACATGCCTTCGCCCTCCGGGATGTTCTGCAAACAGTGCCGGCAGGGATTGCCTGCACCGGTTGAAATGGCCCGTTCGGGGGCTGTGCCGTAGGCGTCCGGCCCACCGGCTTGGAGGGCGCGCACCTCGTCGGTGGGCAGTGCAGTGATCTTGAACATGTCAGATCTCCCTTTTTGCCCAACCTGCCCAGCGTCGCAAAGCCAAGCGACCCGTTTCCTGCGCAAAGGACTCGAAAAAGAACAAAAGGTGAATATAATATGGAATCGCCATGTATGCCGAGCTGTCGATCACGTCGAATTTCACCTTCCTCACCGGAGCGTCCCACCCCGAGGAATACATGGAGCGTGCCGTCACCCTGGGCCTGCCCGCCATCGCGATTGCCGACGACAACTCGGTCGCCGGGATCGTCCGCGCCCACACCCAAGCGCGCGAGATCGCCCGAAAGGTGCGCGAACGGCTAGAGTGGGAGGCGCAGAACACCTCTGTCGGCCCGCCCTGCCCCGATCACATCCCCAAACCGCCTTCATACCCAATCCACGCGGTCCCCCGCCTGATCCCTGCCGCGCGGCTGATCTTTACAGACGCACCCACCGTCATCGCCCTGCCGCTGAACCGGCAGGGCTGGGCCAACCTGTGCCGCATCCTGTCCGCAGGTCGCCTGCGGGCCGAGAAAGGTGACTGCATCCTGCATCTGTCCGACCTGATGGAGTTTTCCGACAGTCTCCACCTGCTGCTCTGGCCACATGCGACCCGGTCACAGGGCGGCGCGGACGCGTGGCGGACACAGGCGCAGCAGTTGACGCGCCGCTTTGCCGGGCGGATGCATCTGCTGATGCATCCCAGGTATGACGGTGCGGATAGCACTCATTTTCCCTTATTAGAGACTGAATCAAAGCAACTCGGCATCCCCACCCTCGCCAGTGCCGCGCCGATGATGCACCACGGCACCCGCCGCAAGCTGGCCGATGTCCTGACAGCCATCCGCCTCCGTCGCAAGGTCGATGATCTGGGCCGCAATGCGCTGACCAATGGTGAACAGCGCCTGCGGTCCGAGGCCGAAATGCTACGTATCTTCACGGGTCATGAGGGCGCTGTCACCCGCGCCCATGCGCTCAGCGAGCAGCTCACCTTTTCACTCGATGAGCTGCGCTATGAATACCCCAGCGAGGGCAGCGAACAGGAAACCCCGACCGAACGCCTTTACCGACTGGCGCATGAAGGGCTGAAATGGCGCTATCCGGCAGGCGCGTCGGAGAAAGCGCACAAAATGCTGGCGCATGAGCTGACCCTGATCGGCAAGCTGAAATATGAACCCTATTTCCTGACCGTCCGCGATATCGTCCATTTCGCCCGCTCGCGCGGCATCCTGTGTCAGGGGCGCGGTTCAGCGGCCAATTCGGTGGTCTGCTTCTGCCTCGGCATCACCGAGGTCAGCCCCGAGATGGGCACGATGGTTTTTGAGCGTTTCGTCTCTGAGGCACGGGACGAGCCCCCCGACATAGACGTCGACTTTGAACATGAACGCCGCGAGGAGGTGATCCAGCACATTTATGACCGCTATGGCCGCGAACGCGCGGGGCTCTGCGCCACGGTCGTGCACTATCGCGGCAAGCGCGCCATCCGTGAGGTCGGCCGCGCGATGGGCCTGACCGAGGATACGATCTCGGCACTGTCCTCGCAGCTCTGGGGGTTCTTCTCGGCCAAAGGGATCGAGGCCGAACGGATGCGCGAAATCGGCCTCGACCCCGAGGATCGACGGCTGAAACAGACTCTAATGCTGGTCTATGAGATCGACGGCTTTCCCCGTCACCTCTCGCAGCATGTGGGCGGCTTCATCATCACCGAAGGACGCTTGGACGAGCTTGTCCCCATCGAAAACGCCACGATGGAGGACCGCACGGTCATCTGCTGGGACAAGGACGACATCGACAGCTTGGGTATTCTGAAGGTCGATGTGCTCAGCCTTGGGATGCTCACCTGTATCCGCAAGGCGTTTGACCTGATCACACAGCACCACCAGACGGGCTATACCCTCGCCACCCTGCCGCCCGAGGATCCGACGGTCTATGACATGCTGTGCAAGGCGGACAGTGTCGGCGTGTTTCAGGTGGAATCACGCGCCCAGATGAACTTCCTGCCCCGGATGCGGCCCCGTAACTTCTATGATCTGGTGATAGAGGTCGCCATCATCCGCCCCGGCCCCATTCAAGGCGACATGGTTCACCCTTACATCCGCCGCCGGAACGGAGAGGAGGAGGTCAGCTTCCCCTCGGACGCGCTGGGCGAGGTGCTGGGCAAAACGCTGGGCGTGCCGCTGTTTCAGGAACAGGCGATGCAGATCGCCATCGTGGGTGCGGGGTTCACCCCGGAACAGGCCGACCGGCTGCGGCGATCGCTGGCGACGTTCAAAAAGCACGGCAATGTCAGCGAATTCCGCGCGCTGTTCCTGCGCGGGATGAAACGCAACGGCTATGACGACGACTTTGCCGAGCGCTGTTTTTCCCAGATCGAGGGCTTCGGCTCCTACGGCTTCCCCGAAAGCCACGCGGCCAGCTTTGCGCTGCTGGTCTATGCCTCGGCCTGGATCAAATGCCACCATCCGGGCATCTTTGCCTGCGCGCTGCTGAACTCACAACCGATGGGGTTCTATGCCCCGGCGCAAATCGTGCGCGATGCGCGTGAACATGGCGTGCAGGTGCGCCCGGTCTGCATCAATGCCAGTTTCTGGGACAATGTGATGGAACCCGACGGTCATGGCGGGCTGGCCCTGCGGCTGGGGTTCCGCCAGATCAAGGGCCTGAGCGAAGAGGATGCCAGTTGGCTGACCGCCGCGCGCGGCAATGGCTACCATCAGGTCGATGACGTCTGGCGACGCGCCGGGCTTGGCCCTGCGGTGATCGAAAGGCTGGCCGAGGCCGATGCCTTCGCCGCCTGCGATCTGACCCGGCGCGAGGCGTTGTGGCAGGCCAAGGCGATTGCCACCGCGAAACCCCTGCCGCTGTTCTCGCAGGATCTGGAGGGCGAGGCGCTGGATGAACCCGAAGCCTATCTGCCGCAGATGTCTTTGGGCGAGCAGGTGGTCGAGGATTACGTGGCCACCCGCCTCAGCCTCAAGGCGCATCCGGTGGCCCTGATCCGGCATCTGCTGACGCCCGAGCCGCGCGACAAAACCACGCCTGTTGCCTAAACGCACAGCCGGGTATCCCCGAAACAGAGCCGATACCCGAGACACAGATGACCCGACCCACCCTGCCGCCGCGCTTCCCTGCGACACCGGACCAGATCAATGCACAGGTCCGCGCCTTCTATGCCCGCGTGCGCGAGGATGCGGTGCTGGGACCGGTCTTCAACAAACACGTCCACGACTGGCCCGCGCATGAGGACAAGATCGCCGCCTTCTGGCGCAACGCCATCCTGTATGAGCGCAGCTATGACGGTAATCCGCAGCGGGTTCATGTTGAACGTCCAGACGTTCAGCCCGAGATGTTCGCCCATTGGCTCGACCTGTTCGAGGAGGTCGCTGCCCATACCCTACCGCCTGAAACCGCCACCCCGTGGGTCGCGCTGGCGCGCAGAATCGGCGTGGGGATGAAGGCCGGGGTGCAATCCGCGCGCCAGCCAAAGGACGCGCCGCCGATCCTGCGATGACCACAGATCATGGCGGCTTTGCCATGTTAGCGATAAAATAAGGGCTATGCGCCTCGCCAAATTGGGTTTAATCAACACAAAAGACAGCCCGGGGAATTCGTCCGCGCTGTAAAGGCAGATCGCCGCCACACCGACCCAGTGACCGAGACCACAGCAATGAGCACTCAGAACACCACCCTCCGGGGACTTGGCTATGCGTTTCTTGGCTTTGCGGTTTTTGCCAGCCATGACGCGTTGATCAAGGTGCTGGGTGGCACCTACTCGGTGATGCAAATCATCTTTTTCGCCACGCTTTTCTCGTTCGTGCCAATGGCGGTGACAATCCTGACCGACCGGACCACCGGGAATTTCCTGCCGCACCACCCGTGGCTGGTGCTGTTGCGGTCCGGCCTGATGGTTACGGCAATGTCCTGCGCGTTCTACGCCTTTTCAGTCCTGCCACTGGCCGAGGTGTACTCGCTGCTGTTTTCCTTCCCGCTGATCGTGACAGTCCTGTCGATCCCCATTTTGGGAGAGGTCGTGCGCGCCCAGCGCTGGGCCGCCGTCGGCGTTGGTCTGATCGGCGTGCTGATCGTTTTGCGCCCCGGGGCGACAGACATCACGCTTGGCCATCTTGCCGCCCTGACCGCTGCGTTTTGCAGCGCGTTTGCGTCTGTTCTGGTGCGCAAGATCGGGAATGAGGAACGCTCGGCCGTATTGATCCTCTACCCGATGCTGCTGGCCATCGTGGTGATGAGTCTGGCCCAACCCGCCGTCTACCTGCCGCCCTCGCTGTTGCATCTGGCGATGATGGCGCTTGTTGGGGTGTTCTCGGTGATCGCCCAGCACCTGATCATTCTGGCCTACCGCGCCGCGCCCGCCGGGGTCGTCGCGCCCAGCCAGTACAGCCAGATCATCTGGGCCACACTGTTCGGCATGATCTTTTTCGGCGAACGACCCGACGGCTGGGTCGCGGTCGGGGCCAGCATCATCATCGCCTCCGGCGTCTTTGTCGTCTGGCGCGAGAGCCGGGCGAATACCTCATCGGTCAACACTCCGGTTCTGCGGGTACGCTCGCCTCGGTCGGATACGGGAGCGTCGCGACCGGGGAAATAAATCTCTCTCTTCAAACTTCCCCACATCTGATCTTAAGATCGCCGTTTGCACCGCTCTTTTCAAAACGGTCGATGGCCCGCACCAAATCGCTCAATCTTTTGTAGCCATATATTTGTGCGTCAAAGTCTGGATAGATATTGCCCTGCTGACTGCCGACGACAGCAAGGCGGTCAGTATTCCGTGTTGTCAATTCAATCCCTCAACCTGAAACAGTATTCTAGAGGATGAATGTATGAACAAAAAGGGCGAGCAAAAGCCCGCCCCTTGAATTAATTTTGGCTAATTCAGTAGACTACGACCGACCGGATGCTCTCACCCTTATGCATCAGGTCGAACCCGTGGTTGATGTCGTCCAAACCCATGGTGTGCGTGATCATCGGGTCGATCTCGATCTTGCCGTCCATGTACCAGTCGACGATCTTGGGCACGTCGGTCCGGCCCCGCGCGCCACCGAAGGCCGTGCCGCGCCACGAGCGGCCGGTGACCAGCTGGAACGGACGGGTCGAGATTTCGGCCCCCGCAGGTGCCACGCCGATGATGATTGATTCACCCCAGCCCTTATGCGCCGATTCCAGTGCGGTGCGCATCACGCCCACATTGCCGGTGGCGTCAAAGGTGTAGTCACCGCCACCCTTGGTCAGATTAACCAGGTAGGGCACCAGATCGCCCTCGACCTCGGCCGGGTTCACGAAATCGGTCATGCCGAATTTGGTCGCCATCTCGACCTTGGCGGGGTTCAGATCGACGCCGACGATCTGATCAGCCCCGGCCAGACGCAAGCCCTGGATCACGTTCAGGCCAATACCGCCCAGACCAAACACGATGGCGCGGCTGCCGATTTCCACCTTGGCGGTGTTGATGACGGCTCCGATACCGGTGGTCACGCCGCAGCCGATATAGCAGATCTTGTCGAAAGGCGCGTCCGGGCGCACCTTGGCCAGCGCGATCTCGGGCAGAACCGTGTGGTTGGCGAAGGTCGAGCAGCCCATGTAGTGCAGGATCGGATCGCCATCCAAGGTCGAAAAGCGCGACGTGCCGTCGGGCATCAGACCCTTGCCTTGCGTTTCGCGGATCGCCTGACACAGGTTGGTCTTGGGGTGCAGACAGTATTCACACTCGCGACATTCAGGGGTGTAGAGCGGGATCACATGGTCGCCCGGCTTGAGGCTAGTCACACCCGGACCGACCTCAACCACGACTCCGGCACCTTCATGGCCCAGAATGGCGGGAAACAAACCCTCTGGGTCGGCACCCGACAGGGTGAATTCATCCGTGTGGCAAATACCGGTGGCTTTGATCTCAACCAGAACCTCACCCGCTTTTGGGCCTTCAAGGTTCACTTCCATCACTTCCAAAGGTTTGCCCGCCTGAACGGCGACGGCGGCGCGGGTACGCATTGTACTTATCTCCGTGTCTGATTTGCCCCGACCCTGCGTTAATTGCAGGGTATTTTCAACTATGCTTTCGTGACAGATTGGCTAATTGTTTGATATTGCAGTAACGACGTTGTCAGTAGGAGAAACGCCAATGCATCGATTTTTTCCCGCGCTGGTCCTGTTGGCAGCCTGTGCTGAGACACCCGCGACCGAAGATGCCGCGACCCAGCCCGAAGCCGCGCCCGTTGATCTGGCCTTTTGTCAGGGCGAGGCATTTGCCGATTCCGTCGGCCAACCGGTCTCGACCATTCAGGCGCAGTTGCCGGAACGGTCACGTGTTCTTGGCCCCGATGATATCGCCACGCAGGATTACCGCATTGACCGTTTGAACGTGTACATAAATGGCACAGGGATCGTTCAACGCCTGACCTGCGGGTAGGCGTGGACTCGGGGCGTGATTCTCGGATAAGAACAAAATGGGAACATTTTGATGTCTGCCGATGCCCAAACGCCGAATACTCTCACTCTGGTTCCCCCGCCTGGGGGCTGAACGGCTGGTCCGCGCTGCGCGGGGGCTGCAGGATGGGCCTTTGGCTGTGGTGGCTGAACAGTCGAACATGCAGGTTGTCACCTCGCTGAATGATCAGGCGCAGGCCGCCGGGTTGCGCGTGGGCCAACCGGTGCGTGATGCCCATGCCATGTGCGCCGCCCTGATCACCCGCCCCCGAAACGCCCCGGCCGAGGCTGCCTTTCTGACCGCGCTGCGCCGTTGGGTGGGCAAGTTCAGCCCGTGGGTGGCCGAGGAAACACCGGATGGGCTGATCGTTGACCTGTCAGGCTGCGCGCATCTGTTCGGCGGGGAAGAGGCGTTGCTGAACGTGATCGAAACCGACTGCGCCGATATGGGTCTAAGCGTACAGATGGGCATCGCCGACACGCTGGGTGCGGCCTGGGCGCTGGCGCGATACGCGGGGCAAGAGGCCACATCCGACCGCAATGGCGACGCCATCAGCCAAGAGGCCCGCGCCACCCGCGCCCGCGCCACCAAGCGGCGGCACTGGACCAAGGGCGGGGCCGCACCGCAGGTGATGGCATTGGGCGGGGGCGCACGCATTGCGGCACCGGGGCAATCTTATGGCGCGCTCAGCCCTCTGCCCATCGCGGCGCTGCGGCTTGAAGATCAGGTGGTGGCACAGCTGAACCGCCTAGGCCTGCGTCGGATCGGAGATTTGCTGGGCCAACCACGCGCGTCATTGGCGCGGCGGTTCGGGCGGGGGTTGGTGTTGCGGCTGGATCAGGCGATGGGCAGCGCGCCCGAGCCGGTCTCACCCGCCCGCCCGCCACATCACTTTGCGGTGCGGATGACCCTGCCCAACCCGATTGGCCTGACCGAAGATGTGATGGCCGCGATCGACCGGGTTCTGCCGACGCTCTGCACCAAGCTGGAGGAGAAAGCGCGCGGGGTACGAACATTGCGGCTTGAGGCGCATCGCGCGGATCAGGCAGCCGAGGTTATCGAGGTCGGTCTGGCGCGTCCGACTTATGACAAACACCGCATTCGCCCTTTGTTAGAGATGAAGATTGACAAGATCGACGCGGGCTATGGCATCGACATGTTGCGGCTTGAGGCGGTGCAGACCGAACCGATCCACACCCGCACCATGACGGGCCATGCCGAGGCACGCCGCGCCGTGCGCGAGCGGCTGGACGGCAACACCGCTGTCGAGGACCTGATCGGCAAACTGGGCGCGCGGGTCGGGCTGGAGGCGATCACGCGGCGACACCCTGCGGCCTCACACATCCCCGAGAAGACCGCGCAGATACTGGCCGCCGCATGGTCGGAACCGGCGCGCGACTGGCCTGCGCCGCCACGCCCGCGCCCCTTGCAGATGTGGCAGCCCGAACCGGTGATGGCCCCGGACACTCCGGACGTGCCCAGCGCCTTTCGTTGGCGTGGGCGCGACTGGCAGTTGGCGCAGGCGACCGGCCCGGAACGGATCGCACCCGAATGGTGGCTGGACGATCCCAACTGGCGCAGCGGCGTGCGCGATTACTGGGTGGTGGTGACCGAACAAGGGGAACGGCTCTGGCTGTTCTACGGACATGGCGGCACCATGTCAGCGGGTTGGTTTTGCCACGGTCAATTTTGTTAGAGTCTATTTTCCGCGATAAACAAGAATATCCGGCAGATAGTCGATCAACCGGATCACCCAGGAAAACGGAGCCGGGAAATCGGTGCGGAACCGACGCCGCGACATTGCCTTGACCACGCGCGCGGCCGCATCCTCGGGCGTCATCAGCATCGGCATCTTGAAACTGTTCTTCTCGGTCAGGCGGGTTTTGATGAAACCCGGGTTGACGATGCGCACCGTGACGCCGGTTCCAGCCAGATCGTGTCGCATGGTTTCCGCCAAGGAAATCAAGGCCGCCTTGCTTGCCCCATACCCGATAGCGGCCGGCAGGCCATGATACCCCGCCAGGGACCCGATCAGGGTGATCTCACCGCGACCGGCTTGAACAAGTCCCGGAACTGTTTCCCCCAACACGCGAACGGCACCCAGATAGTTGACATCGCTCATGGCCAAGGCCGCTTCGGTGTTCCAGTCAGCACTGCGCATCGGATCATAGGCGCCCGCATTATAGACCAGCCCATCGACAGGCCCGGCCTTGGCAACTGCGCCACGGACAGAGTCTAAATCGGTTACATCCATCGGAATGGACCGGGCATTGGGAAGCGCTGCGCAGATTTCGTCCAAACGGTCCGCATTGCGCGCAGACAGGATCAGATGCGCCCCCTGACAGCCAAGCGCGTCGGCCAGAGCACGCCCCAAGCCTTCGCTTGCGCCGATAATCCAATAGGTTTTTCCATCAAAGCTGCTCATGCGCCGACCGTTTCGTTCCGTGTGATGCTTTTACGGCCACGCCAAGGCAATGGATCACGCGCCGGGGCCGGAAATGGGCCTCAACGCCTAAAGATTTTGCAGTGCTCATCACTGAATTTCTCATAACCCGATTGATCCACCCCGGCCCAGTCTGCGTATCTTATTGTAAAATGTCACATAACGAGGCTTGAATGTTCGATGAATCCCGGGGCGTCCGGAAAAAAATCGCAGTAATTGGCGCAGGAATCTCAGGTCTCTCCGCAGCTTACTACCTTTCAGAAAACAACGACGTGACCGTCTTTGAGGCCGAGCCCAGACTGGGCGGCCACGCCAGAACGGTGATGGCGGGAAAGAATGGCGATCAGCCGGTGGATACCGGTTTCATCGTTTTCAACTATGTGACCTACCCCTATCTGACCAAACTGTTCGATGAGCTGAATGTTCCCGTCATCAAGTCGGAAATGAGTTTTGGCGCGACAATCGACAATGGCCGCATCGAGTATGGCCTGAACAATCTGCGCACGTTGACGGCTCAGAAACGCAATCTGGCGCGTCCGGCCTATTACAAGATGATCGCGGACATCCTGCGGTTCGGCAAAGAGGCCCCCATCGCCGCGCAGGACGATGACACCACTATTGGTGAGCTGGTCGACCAACTGCGTCTGGGTCACTGGTTCCGCCATAATTACCTGATGCCGATGTGCGGTGCGATCTGGTCGACCCCGGTCGAGTTCGTGGATCAATTCCCGGCGCGGTCTCTGGTGCAGTTTTTCCGCAACCACGCGCTTTTGGCCAGCGGACGCGCCAAACAGCACCAGTGGTACACGGTCAAAGGCGGCAGTATCGAATATGTCCGCCGCATAGACGCGGCATTGCGCGGGCGCGGCTGCGACATCCGCCTGGCCGCACCCGTCGATCACGTGCAGCGCGACGATACCGGTGTTACTGTTCACAGCCAGGGCCAGATCGACCAGTTTGACGAGATCATTCTGGCCACCCATTCCGATCAATCGCTGGCCATCCTTGACGACAGCGCGACACCCGCCGAAAGGGACGCTTTGGGCGCAATCCGGTATCAGCCGAACACCGCGATTCTGCATTGCGACCCGGGCCAGATGCCCCGGCGACGCGCGTGCTGGTCCAGCTGGACCTATCGCTCGCAGGCTGGAAACGTAGGCGTAACCTATTGGATGAACCGCCTTCAGAACATTCCCGACAGCGACCTACTGTTCGTGTCGCTGAACGCGGGTTCAGAAATTCCTGCGGATAAAATCTATGACCAGGTCGAGTTCGCTCATCCGGTGTTCGACAAAGCAGCCCTGAAAGCCCAAGGGCAAATCCGCGAGATGCAGGGACAGAACCGAACCTGGTTTGCCGGTGCTTACAACCGGCACGGTTTTCACGAAGACGGGATCGCCAGTGCGATGCATGTCGTCGGGCTTTTGAACGGCGCCCCGCAAACCCTCGGAGCTGAAAATGGCATTCTCGCAAAAGATTCGGCCATCCCTGTCTCAGCGGATCTGTGATACGTCACGCGCTGTACTGGTCTGCCTTGTCGTGCTGATACCGGGCGGGCTGGCGGCCTCGCCGATCTCGCAAACCCTATCCAGCCCGCAGCAGATCGGCAGCGCGACCTTCCGGTTTCTGGGCATACCAGTTTACGACGCCCAGCTTTTCACCCCGAACGGCGCGGCGTTCAGTTGGGACGCCGATTTTGGCCTGAAGCTGACATATCGGAAGACGCTAAAGCAAAAGGCTCTGGTCGAGTCCACGTTGGAGGAGATGGCGCGGCAGGGAAACCCCGCGCCGTCGCAAAGCGCGCTTCAACAGTGTTATAAGGCGGTCGGCAAGGGCGATAACTATATCGCCATATCCGAAGGCCCCAACAAGGTCGGGTTCTGGCGCAACGGCCAAAAAACCTGCACCCTGTCCTATCCCGGCGCAAAACGCGCCTTCATGTCCATTTTCCTTGGCGCAGACACACGAAGCGCCAGCTTTACCCGCCAGTTGAAGGGTCAGTGATGCTTTACCCGCGCGTCAGTCTCTATGCGCTGATGCTCGCTGCGGCGGGTATTCCGCTGTACATTCACCTGCCGCGTTTTGCTGCCGTCAATCTGGGCATTGGGCTGGGGGTCATCGGAACCGTGCTTTTGGTGATCCGTCTGGTGGACCTGATACAGGATCCTCTGATCGGCTGGGCCATAGATCGCTGGCCGCGGGCGCAGGCGCTGTTTGCGACACTGGCCGCACTTGGCCTCGCTGTTGGGTTTCCATTGCTGTTTTCCCTGCCCGATGGGGCAAAACTGTCTGTGTTAGTGTCTGTTTTGATACTTCTCTTTTCCGCCTACAGCCTCGGGACCATCCTTCTATACGGCCGCAGCGCAACGCTGGCGAAACGCGCGGATGCCAAAGACCTGATGACCCTTGCGGCCTATCGCGAAGGCGGGCAACTGGCCGGAGTCGTTCTTGCCGCAAGCGCACCCGCCCTGTTTGTGGCCTTTGGCGCAAATGCGCAGGGCTACCCTGCTTTCGGTCTGTTTCTGGGTGTTCTGGCAATCGTCACGCTGGTTGTGACCTTTCCCATCTGGCAGCGCACCCCGATCACCGGTCAGGGATTGTCGCTTACCGGGCTAGGACAGTCCGGAGCACTGCGTCTGCTGGCGCTGGCACTGATCAACAGCTTGCCCGTTGCGATAACCTCGACTTTGTTTCTGTTTTTTGTGGAAGACCGTCTGCAACTGCCCGGCAAGGCCGGTCCACTGCTGATCCTGTTTTTCCTCAGCGCCGGGGCAAGCGTTCCGCTTTGGGCACGTCTCAGCAATCGAATTGGCCCGAAACAGACTCTGATGATCGCGATGCCACTGGCGATTGCGGGGTTTATCGGCGCGGCCTCGTTATCCGCCGGAAACCTGACAGGATTTGCCCTGATCTGCCTTGCCTCAGGCGCGGCGTTGGGCGCGGACATGGTCGTGCTGCCCGCAATGTTTTCGGTCGCCCTAACCCGTGCTGGTCTGAACGCGTCCGCTGCGTTTGGCATTTGGTCTTTCGCTGGCAAGCTGGGCCTTGCGCTCGCGGCCTTCTTCACTCTGCCGTTGCTGGAACGCAGCGGCTTCACACCAGGACAAACCAATTCGGCGGCGGCGCTGCAGACGCTCAACCTCGCCTATGCCGTTCTGCCCTGCATCCTGAAACTCGGCGCGTTCGGAATGGTCCTGACGCTGCCAACTGAGGTATCAGCCAAATGACTCTCGTTGCCGCCCTTCTACTCGCCATCCTCGCCTTTCTCATCGCCAGAGGCCGCTTTCTGAGCTTTCGCGCGCAGTCGCCTGCGGACTATGCCGGGACTGGACCCACGTTCAAAATGAAAGAGGCTCTCAACGGGGAAATCCTGTCCGAAGGGTTGATCTATGGGCCCAACGGCAAGATGTCGAACAGCTTTGTCGCCCGCATGGTCGGGGAATGGGACGGAAACACTGGAACGCTGTCCGAATACTTCACCTACTCCAATGGCAAGGAAATGGCCCGCAAATGGTATCTGACACTGGGCACCGGGAACACCTTTACCGCAACAGCGGATGATATCGTGGGCGAGGGGAAAGGCACGATTTCGGGCGCGACCGTCAAACTGACCTATCGCATCATGCTGCCAGAAGACGCCGGAGGACATACGCTGGATGTAACGGACTGGATGTACCTGACCGAAAACGGGGTGATCATGAACAGATCCGAGATGCGAAAATTCGGCATCAAGGTCGCTGAACTGGTCGCAACGATGCGCCCCGCACCCGAGGCAAAGGCCGCCCATCTGAACGGCGCGAATGGGTATGACAGCGCGTCAGAAGCGAGGGCGGTTCAATGACCCGGCGGCGCTTTCTGATCTCGGCGATTGCGATTGTCGGAGTGACCGTTCTAGCATCCTGCTCGGCCAAACCCCGCGTGCCCAAAACCTTCTTGTCTGATCGCCAGTTGAACCTTGAGGAGTTTTTTGAAGGCAAGACCCTTGCATATGGCCAGTTTCAGGACGTTCTGGGCAACGTCCCCCGCCGGTTCACTGTCGATATCCAAGGCACATGGGACGGTGAAACCCTGACGCTGGTTGAGGATTTCGTCTATGACGATGGGGCCACGGAACAGCGAATCTGGACGCTGACCAAAACGGGTGAAGACACCTGGACCGGCACCGCACCCGGCGTTCTTGGAACCGCCAGCGGAGTAGAGCGTGGAGACACGTTCAACTGGAAATACAAGATCGACCTGCCCGTCAAGGACGGCACGATGCGGGTCAATTTCGATGACTGGATGTGGCTGCTGTCGGACGATCGCCTGCTGAACCGCGCCTATGTCTCTCGGTACGGCGTCCGACTGGGCGAGGTCATTCTCTTTTTTGAAAAGAAGTAGAAGGTTGAAACAAGAAAGGGCGGGTCCGAAGACCCGCCCTTGAACCTTGATGGTTCAGGTCAACTTAGAAGTTGAACTGAGCACCGAAGTCTGCACGGATACGGCCATCGTCGTCGCCGTCTTTGATTTCGCCGACTGCGCCGCGCAGCGATGCACCGCCGCCCAGGTCGTAGATGGCGCCAACACCGATGTTGCGGGTGTCGTCGTCAGCCGAACCGTCGCCGTAAACCAGCTGCAGGGTGGTCGCTGCGCCCAGGTCGTAAGCAACCGAGAAGCCGTATGCGGTGCCGTTTTCTGCGTCGTCGATGACGTCATCGTCTGCAACGAACAGGGTGCCGTAGAAGTCGCCCAGTTCAGCGCCCAGCGTGAAGACGGTCAGGCTTTGGTCTTCGCCGTCAACCAGATCGGTCTGACCGTAAGCCAGCGATGCGGTGATGTTGTTGAAGACGTAGCTTGCGAAGATGTCCCAGCGGTCTGCGTCTTGCGGTTGACCCGCCAGAGCCAGGGTGCGCTGGTCATACGAAGCACCGAACGACAGGTCGCCAACTGCGTACTGGAAGAATACGCCGTTTGCGCCCGAACCGGTCGAGCTGTACTCGAGGAACGAGTAGTTAACGCCCGAGTACTGACCCAGGAACTGTTCCAGGCCCGGCTCGGTACCGAAGTAGTCACCCAGGTTGTCGAACGAACCCGAGACGTTGCCGGCGTCAACACGCAGGCCGCTGTAGATGACCGAGAAACGTGCGCCGTTCAGACCGGCTTCGTTCTGCTCACCATTGCCCGCGTCGTCGTCAGCTTGCAGACGAACACGACCCTGGAATTCAACGCCGCTGTCGGTTTCGACGTTTGCGTCGATGTTCAGACGGAAACGCGAGACCAGGATGGTGCTGTCGGTGTCGACTTCTGTGGCTACTGCGTCAGGGTCAGCTACACCGCCGGCTCCGCGGACGATGTCGCCGCTTGCGGTGGTGGTGAAGTTCGCAACTGTACCAGTGCGATCTTCTTCATAGCCAAGACCGAAACGGCCGTAACCGCTGAACCGGATTTCCGCTGCAGCAACGCTTGCGGTTGCAAGCAGCGCAGTCGATGCAAAGAGAACTTTTTTCATGGTTAATCCATAAGTTTTTTGAGAGGAGTATAGCCGCGCTAGAGCGGCTGCCCGCGTATTCGTTCAAATTCGCCATGCGCACAATGGACGCGCACAAATTCTTTCCCTCGGCGTCGGATTCCGTTGCAACCTTGCACATACCCATAGTCCACACCGCGGAAACCTAAGCGCATGTTTATATAGGGTTTTTCCTGCATCCACGCGATTGTTACAAAAAGTTGACTAAAAAAATATGATACCCCCTCTTTAAATCACTTTGGGACTACCAGTGTTACGCCAAATCGGAGTTTGTGATCACAAGCGTATAAGGCGAAGAACATCGTTAAAAACAAGATTCGTAGCGTCGTGCAGCCAGAGCGACGGTTCGACTGTCGCAGCGGGTAAGACGCGTTACGACGCAAGAGTCAGAGCATAGTCAGTTACTCGTATAGAAAAACGACAACTTGCGGCTCGCACCACCTGGCGGAGGTGGAAATGGAGACGCCGCGCGCACCTGAGCCTTGGCCGCCCGGTCAACCTCGGGCGATCCTGAACTGTCCACCACGTCGACCCAGGCCAAGGTGCCATCTGGATTAATCTCGAAAAAGACCTGCGCAAATCCACGAGCTGACACGAACACGACCGGTGCCCTGTTGAGATGCACCAGAACCCGCCCCGCATAGTTGGTGGTGTTCGAGTTTCCAGGGCCGCGGCCACCTGAACGTGTTCCGGTATTTCCCGAAGTGAAAGCGTCAATCCCCCTCCGCTGATAGGTCGTCAAAGGTGACTCGATCTCTTGCGACGGGAACCGAAGGTTGCTGAAGTCCCGCGCCGCGTTCGGAACCCCTTGCCTTTGTGTGGCAGCGCTGCGTTCGGGGCGCTGTGGTCGTATCGAAGATGTCACGGCCAGCTCCGAGGCTTCGTCTGCCGTTTCCGGGCTTGATGCAACTGGCACGTCCGGTTCTTCGGTCTCGGCTTCTAGCGGAACAGCCGGAACAGGAGCCACTTCTGGCGCTGGTAAAGCCGCGAGTTGCTGCGAGGGTTCGACCGGCTGGGTTTCATCCGGACCGGCTGCGGAGTCAGGCTCACCTTGTGGCGTTTCAACCACCTCCTGCGGCGCAACCGGCGGTGTTTCGTCGATGTCCTCGCTGGCGGTCTTGTCACCATCGGACGTGCTCTCGGTTTCGGCAACGTCAGGCTCGACCGGTTCGGTCGCCACGGGGTTCACCACCTCTGCAGAGCCCAGATCAGGCGAGGGTGTAACTTGCGGGTCCTCCGACGCCACGAGCGCTTCGCTGACGGGGACTTCCGGCGGGTCCGGGGGTTCTTCGGCCACCGGCTCGGGGGCTTCATTCGGTTCTGGTTCAACCGGCTCAATGCTGTCTTGGGCCAGCTCCTTGAACGAATTCCCCAGCTCGACCTTGTCGTCCGGACTTTCACCTGCCGGTTGCTCGGCCAGTCTTGGCGCGGTCAATGTCAAACCCGTCACGTGCAGAAGCAGAGACACAAGTATGGCAACAGCCGCTATGACGACCGATCGCCGGATCATTCCAGCGCCTTTTCAGTAACGACATACACGGACGTTGCACCCAGCCTGCGCAAATCCCCCGTCACCTCGACCAGACGCGGACCAGAGGCCGCCCGGTCGGGCACAATGCGCACCGCGCCGGGTTCGCGACCGTCCATATAGCTTTGAAGGTCGATGTCCTTGCCGCGAAAGGTGATCCGACCGTCCCTGTGAAGAACAAGGGCGTCCGGCGGCTCTCGCCCCTGAAGGTCCGATGTGTCCACGAGATTCAGGTCGGGATCAAGCGGCGACGCCACGGTTCCCGCGATCAGAAAGAAGATCAGCATCAGAAATATGACGTTGATCATGGCAATGGTAGAGTCGCGCTTGCGGCGAGGGCGTTTGAAACGGATCATTCCAGCACCAGAACACTAAGCCCATCGCGTCCGCGCAGCCGGACCAGCAGGTCAACCAATCGCTGCGCCGTTGTGTCAGGGTCAAGGCTGACAAGGACTTGGCCTGTTTCCACCTGATCGCCCAGCTCATTCAATGTTATCGGCGCGCCGTTCAAGTCCAGCCGTTCGGCACCGAGCTGCACGAAATGCCGTTCGGCCTGTGCCTCGGAAGCGGCTCCGCCGCCTGTCGCATTGCTCAGCTCGATCTCGCCATATTTGGAGAATGTCGAGGATAGCATGAAAAACAACAGCAGCAGAAAGATCACGTCGATGAGCGGAGTCATCGACAATGGCCTGCGGACAAAGGGTGCCCGGTTACGCATGTTCAGCCGCGGCTAGCGCGGCTTTGGTCTCGGCCGGGTTGGACATACCCTGACCCGGCACCAGCACCGTGCGCAACGCCTTGTCCGCGAAAACCCGTTCCCGGGCCGTGCGGCTTTCAAACCATGAAAGAACCATCGACGTGGGCATCGCAACCGCAAGTCCGACCGCCGTTGTCACCAGCGCGACCCAGATGCCCCCGGCCAGCAAGGATGGATCAACCGATGACCCCGCAGACTGAAGGCTCTGGAAGGCTTCGATCATCCCAAGCACCGTTCCGAAAAGCCCCAGCAGGGGCGCAAGCTGCGCCACCGTGTCCAGCAGTCGGAACCCGCGCTCAAGCCCGGCAAGGGCAAGCCCCGCCTCTGCATCCAGTCGTTGATCAAGACCGGGCGTGGCAGGTGCGTCCATAGCGGCCCCGACCAAGGGGGCAAGGTAGCTGCGGCTTTCGGCCAATCGCGCCCGAGCACCCTGCGTGTCGCCGTTGTCCCATGCAGCCAGCGCCTCAGACAGAACACGGTGGCGACCGACACCCGAAGCCGCAAACTGCCATAGTTTGTAAAGGGTAACCGCAAGCGTCACCACGGACATTGCGATGAGAATTCCAACGACCGGCCCGCCAAGAGCCAGTATATCACGTAGGGCGATCAGCGGGCTCATCCAAGCAACTCCACATCTGTCCGGCTATTCAACTTTAGCGCATCATCGCAAAGCTGACTGTCTGTCCCGGCAACAACACAGGTGTTTGCCCCATTGATCAACGCTTGGCCCAGCCCATCACAGGTCAGACCCGGCAAATCAAACTGGCGCACACGGGGCCGGTCAACCGGCAGGTCACGGAAATTGAACAGCGACAAGCGGACCACACTGCCGGACGCATCGAAAATCACCGTTTCAAAACTGACCGAGTCGATTGCCTCTCCGGTCTTGTTGTCGACCAGAAAGGTAAGCCGGCAGGCACCCTCGACATCCTGAACGGTATTCAGCTCCATCAAAAGGCCGGACTGCGCCGCCCCTTCGGATTGCGCCTGCGCTATCATCGGAAAAGAAACGGTTATCGCGGCAAGAACCACACGGCGAAACGTCATTTACGCGCTCCCAGTTGTGCAACACAGGCATGGACGACCGGCGCGCATCGCCGACGCTTTAACCGTCATATCCAAGACGAACAGAGCGCGAAAGGGCAACCGACGCCATTGTGATTAAAGGCACAAGACAGATGTTTCACAAACCACAGCGCAGGGACCGTGCGCAGGGGTCCAAGGCTGGATGGAGTAGCACGAATGAAACCGGTCTAGCGTCACACTTGCCCAAGATTTACTGAGACGGCTCTGGGGCTTGATAATTGACCATTGCGCAGGCAATCAGCCATTCCATCACGTTGGCCTTGATGTCATGCTCTGACGCCTTTGCGATCGTTCGGCTTTCAAATATCTGAGCGTATATCGGCCAGGCCAGTTGGTCAGCCGGATAGATCGACCCTTCTGTCTTGTGGCGCTCCCATTCATACAATGTGCCGCCTGTCACTCCAAAGCTGATTAGGCCAGGAATAGGCGGTTTTCCCCTTCCGTCGAGATACAGCGGGTCGGCATAATCCCTATGCCCCAACCCCTGAACGAAACTCACATTGGAAGGATTGCAGCCTAGTCCGAACCACATGCCTTCGATCACGGCGTCCCGCATTTCAGCCGGAATCTCACCATTGGCTGCGTAGTACAGCGCGTAGTGCGCAGCCCTCCAGTTAGAGCCCGGCCCGAAACGAAGCCATCCAAGGCCCCACGGGTATGTGGCCGTACTGTGCAGCCCATAATCACGACCCATGCGTTCCGAGTTCTTGATGCGATTTACTGTCCACCATTTGATCGCATTGACGATATCGGGCTTGGTGGGCCTGCCTTCCTTGGCGGCCTGCAGATATTCGAAATAGGAAAACTGAAGGACTTCCCGTTTTATATACTCAATCGGCTCGTCCGACATCGGGGCAAAGGGATTGTAGTCCTCAAATACCTTCTGGGCGGCCGCGTCTCCGCTGGCGCGAAAGACACCTGCCGCAGCAGCGACGCGCGCCCGTGAAACGACGCTGACCCATCTTTCGCGCTCTGGGTCGGGCTCTTGTTGCGCGGTCGTATCCTGAGTCTCTGACGCCTCCTGCACAGGTTTGGAAAGCGCGCCGTAGGGATCCTTGGACAGAAATTCCTGTTCTGCCCAATTCCATGCGCGCAGAGATTCCTGTATGAGCTCATCGCCAAGCGCGTTGTCGCCGCACACCTGCTTGATCACAAGCCCAAGCTTTGCCGCACTGCGTGCAAACAGATATCCAGCCCAATCTTCCGGCCCGTAGCAGTAGGTAATCTGAACGGGGTTCCACGAAACAGAGCCGAAAATCCCAGATTTTGAGTACTCAACACCGCCGCTGACTCCGCCGTCTTCGCGCTGTGTTCTGCGCCAAAGCGAAATACCCCAAAGCGCCTCGTGAATGAGATCAGGCAGGACCGTTTCTCCGTCACCCCGATCCGTGTCATTCTTACGCGCCTTGACGCTGTCGTCGGCAAAGGACCTACCGCTTTCGGGGATGTTCAGATCCAGAGAACGCGCATACTCGAACGTCTCGATGATATGAGCCATGTGATAGATGACTTCCGTATGCTGAATACGGCGATCCCAGTCTCCGGCGTCGTGCCAGCCGCCCCAGGCGTTGGGATTAAGGTGCTCGGACCAAGCTGCTGTTGACCCCTGCGCACCGCTGTTCCCGTGTGGTTGTTCACGCAGCGCCTTGTCTGAACTGGCCTCGCCGTACCCGTCGGTCTTATTTCCAATCAGCACATCCGTCTGCCACACCAATAAACCGTCTTCGGGGTGGCCGTTGCGAGGGCGCGTTCTGCCTTCTCCGTATGGTTCGGCAATTTCACAGCCTGACCGCTGATGAAAATACCATCGTGCCACCAGCCTAAGCGCCTCGGCATACGGAGTGGCCGAAATCTTGAAAGGGAATGAGACTCCCAGCTCATTCACTTGCAAACGGTATTCGCCTTCACCATCCAGATCCGAAAAGTCAGCCTCGTAAATATCACAACCGTTGAAGTTGTCTTCGCCCCGATGCGGCTCGGTCGCTGGCTTTGCCAATTCAAGCGTTCCCGTGCGCACAACCGTGCCATCTTGCTCGTTTATGACGCTCCACCCGGTTTGGTTTGAAAGGATTGCATCGGTATTGCCGCTGTTGCCATCCTTGTCATGCCCCCACCACTCTCCGACATATCCCTTTTTGGGTCCGGTCAGCGGGTATCCGGCGTGGCAGACATGTACGGCTTCGCTGAAGGCCGTTTTCGACTTTTGGCTTTCGATTTTTGAAACGGATGGGCCTTCCACCGAGATGGTAGCGCCGTCCGGCACCGGTCGGTCCAGAATAAATGTCAGGATGTGCCGCTTGGTGCTGTCCCAACGGCCCACATCCAGAGCCACAGTGCGAATTGGAACGGATTTGCGATAGACCACCAGGACATTGGCTGCTGCGCCGTCGACAAGAACCGTCCATTTCGAGGGCTGGTCCGCCAATGATCGCTTCTGGTGCGGTTCGGGTCCGGTGCGAAAGCCAGACAGTCTGCTGCCCTGCACCTCGGTCGGCCAGGCCATGAACAACTGGGGCTGCGTCACGTTCGCGTCGCCCGAGAAATACCCCTTCTGCCCATTGAGCCGGCCGACAGAGCCGAACGAGTCGTAAGGATCAGGAGCCCATTCCCGCGTATCACCCGGTTTCACCTCGACACTCTGCGGGTGATCAAAAAGCGTGTCTACCAAGGTGACCTGGACGATGTCACCCCCAACAAAGCTGATCGCGGGTTCAACCGAAATACCCGGATTCAGGACTGAGGCCAACGCACTGGCGAAGGGCGCGGCAAGTGCCAGCGCGGTGCCCTGAAGCAAAATGGCACGTCTAGAAAACGTCATCTGCCGCATCCTCCTCTCGGCTCAAACTCTGTGACCCTAACTTATTTTCCTGTTCGCTCCAAACTCTGCAAAAAGCGCCAGATCAAACGGGGGCGCAAAAGGCTGTCAGGGTACAGAACGGCCCCGCACGCGCCTTCAAAAAGGGCGGTCGACTTGCGCCCGTATTGATATTGATTGCGGACACCCGACCAGAACACGTCGATCTGTCTGGCACGCAAAAGGGACCCGAGTCGCGGCCCAAACCTTTCCTTCATTGACGGGTTCACTGCCACTTTCTCGATACACGGCGCTCGATGTGCAAAGACCGGGCCGCGCGCGCGGAAATTCGCGCCGCTGGCAACTTGCCGATAGTTCAACAGCGCCGGTCCCGGAACTACGGTGAAAACACCCAGAAGGGCGACGCGGCACCAGAACTCCCAATCTTCGCCATTGACAAGGGCTTCATCAAACCCGCCGCTTTGCCGCGCGATGTCCGTCCTAAGAGCCAACGCTCCTCCGTTGACCACAAAGTTCTTTCTCAGCAACGCGGCCAGTTGATCCTGCGCGGGAACAAGCTGACGGTTATCCGCCCCCCGCATGGGTTGCCCATTCACGTCTATCCTCTGCACACCTGCCACCGCCCCGACCGCGTCGGTTGTCGTCAGTGACGAATGGAATTCGTCCAGCGCCCGCTGATGCAACAGATCGTCGGCGTCCAAGAAAAGCACGAAACGACCTTTGGCAAGCTCTAGCCCCATGTTCCGAGCCGCACTGACGCCTTTGGCCGGACCTGCCACCGCATGAAACCTGCTATCCTGGCTCGCAAAATTGTCAGCGATCTGGCGCGTCCCATCCGTTGACCCATCGTCGATGCAGATGACCTCGAATGCGTCAAAGGTCTGGTCGCGCACGCTCTGCAGCGTTTCTTCGAGAAATCGTTCCATGTTGCGCGCGGGAACAATGACCGAGAATACTGGGTCCGAGGATGCCCGAGCCACTCTCATCCCTCCTCTACCCGATCGACCTTGACGGCCGTGCTGCTGTATTCAGCGAAGTTGAAATGCAACAGACCTGCGACCATGCCAGCCCCCCTCAGAATTTCGAGCCAACCCCGATACCATCTGGCCCGAGAACCGAAGCCAAGGCAGAGACACATGATCCCGCCCCACCCAAGGGCCGCAACACTTTTCGCGGCGCGCAGCGCAACGCCCTGCCGCCTGATCAACGCAATTCGGCTTAGCGTATTACCCATGCGGAACCACCTTCGACCCAGCCAACGCAAGGTCGTCCGGTTTTCGGGCACGTCATCCCAGACCAGCGCACCCGCAGCCGCCCTGATTGTTCCGCCACCGGCGCGCAGTCTCGTAAAAAATTCCTCGTCTTCACCACCGGTAATGTTGAAACGCGGGTCGAACCTGAATCCCCGCTCACGAATGACAGAGGCATCAACCATCGAATTGTTTGTTGCCGCAGACACCAGCCTAGCCCCCTGATCATAGGGACCCATGCGAAACAGATTCAACGCCTCGATCCAATCCGGTGGCTTTTGCCGGTATCGCGGTTCAACCGGGCCTTGGACGGCCACGGTGTCTGGCAACCCCATCGTATCCAGCATCTGAATCAGCCAGCCCTCAGACGCTTGTTCGTCATCGTCGAGAAAGGCGATGAAGTCCGCATCCATCGGGGCTTCGCTTAACGTTCTGTTTCGCGCTGATACAATTCCACGCTCGTATTCAAAGACATAAACAACCGGCCAACGGCTGAGCTGCTGAATATCACCCAGCATGCCGCTTGCGGGCGTTTCTGGGGCGTTGTCGGCGATCACAAGTGTCACCTGAACATTGCGACCCTGCATGTCCTGCCCGTTCAGGCTTTCAATGAGGGATTGCAAACCCTGCGGCCGCAGAAAAGTGGCGACACAAATGGCGACATGCGGCGCAGCGTTGTCCCAACGGCCAGAGGTCATCGCTGCCGCACCTCGCTGATCTCGCGGCTGGGGCCATTGGGGCCGACGCTGTCAGAGTTTTGAGCCGCCAATGATCCCTGCATCACTATCCCTTTTGCTCGGCACTGGCCGGCCGCGTGTCGCTCCAAGTGGACCAGGGCAGGCTTTGGCGGCCGGTCAGTTCCGCCACATACTCCATGTCGGGCCTGAACTGGTTCGCAAGCATCTCACGTGTCTCTGAGGTTGGCGGCGGGACCATGATCTTCAGATGCTGCTTGTTCATCGACAGCACCTGCTTCAACCCCGGAAGGGCTTTGAGTTTTTTCACCCCACCTTCCATGCCCAGAGATCGCATAACATCGCCTCCGAAACGCAACGACTTTTGAAGAGTCTGGTTCTTGTAGGTGACGTTTTCGTGAAACCTTTCTGAAATCGCATCCGAGCCGGATCCGGGCGAAATACCAAGATGCTTGCAAATTTGGTCATACGACTCGTCTGGATTTGCGGCGACTTCTTCCGAGAACAAAACCAGCAACGCATCCCGATCAAAGTAGGTCAGCCAGTTCTTCAGGTTTGCCTTGTACTGACTTTGCTGCACATAGGCGGGGTTGCGCGCCAAACCTGCTTCAACCGACGTTGACGGCGCAATGTGGCCCTTGCGAATTTCATGCAGGTGATTGGAAAAAACCCGCCCGATCGGATCCCGGAGGATGCAGATCAGCTTGAGGTCCTTGTTATAGTCGCGGGCGCGGCGGGGCGCGTCAGAGCTGAAGAAATAGGTGGGCGAGCACTCTCCGCATAAATTGCCAGCAGGGGAATTCGCGAAACAGCTTTCATACCACGTGTAGCCGCGATCATAGTTCGCCGTGAAGAAGTTCAGTTCCTTGGCTTCGTTCGTCGTTACGGACTCGTGCTCTGAAAGAACATGGTGCAGCCAAGTCGTTGCTGCCTTCTGCGCACCAATTCCTATGAAGTCCACCTTCGCCACACAAAATCCCCTATGAACAAATCAACCTACAAACACCGCTGGCAAACGACGGGATATTCTGCTTGGCCAGCCCTTGCGCACCTCATCACCGCTGGGTGCGTTTGAACACATCTTTCTTCAGGACAATGCCCAGCGCGCGTGGGAACCTGTTAAAATGCCTCTTGCGAATATGCCCGGGACCGGTCGCGGTGCGATGCAGCCATTCTAACCCAATTTTCTGCATCCACACAGGCGCGCGCGCGTAATCTCCGACGACATAGTGAAAACAGCCGCCGCAGGTCACAACCCAGGCACAATGCGTCAATCGGGGCGCGATACGGGTGGAAAAAAGCTGTTCCTTCGGTTTGCCCAGCCCAACCCAGAGGATGTCAGCCTTGCTTGCATTGATGTCATCAATGACCGATTCGACTTCGGATTCATCAAAGTAACCGTTTCGCCGTCCCGCGATTTTCAGACCGGGATGAAGTTCGGTCAGCTTTTCGGCACAGGCGCGATTGATCTCTTCGGTGCTGCCCAGAAGATAAAATCCCACGTCATTCTCGGCAGCCGCGGCCGCAGCGGAATGGATGAAGTCGGTCGTTGCCGTGCGCTCTGGTATTGCGTGCGACCCACGATTTAACTTGGAGGCCCAGACCACGATCTGTCCGTCGGCGTGAACGATGTCGGCCGAATCTATGACCTCGGCGAATTGCGCATCTTCGTCATAAAGCGATATGCCGTATGCGTTGGCATCGAACACCGTCAACGCCCGCTGGTTGCGGCCACTTCTGCGCCCTTCGACATCGTCCAGCATGGCAGAGGTCAGCTCAGCGTCGCTGACCAGCGCGACCGGCATTCCTGCCACAATTGTATGCGACAAACGCTTGTCGATAATCTGATTCATCTCACAACCAACTCGTCAAAATAACAAATACGCGCACAGGTTATCAGTATTGCCGATTCTCGCGAATACCTTCTCACCGCATTGCCAAGTTTATCGGTGCACATGGGACCAAACCGGCAATTGGGCCTAATATCCTATCTTTTAGTCGCTAAACGTGGTTTTCTAGGCCCATTGTTGACGCCAAATGTTGTTTTCACTGTTGATGTAGGGCCACTCGCCGTATGTTTGGACCTATCCATACCGCACGTTGTTATTAGTTATGACTGATCAGTATCGCAGAGGATTGGACGTGGAACTCTCGGGGGTGGGCCTAGCTGCGGCAGGTGACCCAGAGCTTAGAACGCTGTCCAACATAGCATGGGCCATCAGACGTTCGCTGCCTTGGGTCGTGGCACTTGGGTTTATCGGCGCGGTCATAGCTTATGTTCTGACTTACACCTTGGACACCAAATATACGTCCAGTGCGAAAGTCATGATGGAGACGCGCGTTCAGACCGAAACGCAGTTCACTCCGCATGTTTCAGGCCTGCCGCTGTCGCTGACTTCATTGGAAAGTGAATTGGAACTGCTGCGTTCTACGGATCTGATCGAAAGCGTTGTCGACCGGATGCAGCTACAATCGGACCCGGAATTTTCCGGAGAAGGCACAGGCGTCAACCTGTCTCCGATCACGTTGGCGCGCCAGATCAAGGATAGTTTGGTCAGCGCCTTGAGCGGAGGCGAACAGACTGAAACCGAGCTGGGCTCTGAAGAAGAACTGCTCCGCGAAACGACAATCGAGAACCTGTCGCAAGCCACCCGCATCGAACAGGTGGGTGAAATTTCGGCGGTTTACCAGATCCGCGTTACGTCCAAGTCACCACAAAAGGCCGCCGACATCGCCAATAACCTGGCGGGTGAATACCTGTCGAACCTGACCGCGATGAAACGCAATGATCTCGGCCAATCTCAAAGTTGGCTAACCACCCGGATCGGGCAATTGCGCGAAGATCTGAACAAGTTGAGTTCCGACCTCGAAACCCACTCTATCGAAACGCCTTATTCCCCGGATGAATACGCGACCATCAAGGCGCAGCGGATTAAATCCGAAAGGCGAGCGGCGCTTGCTGAAAAGGAACTGGCCCGGATTCGGGAACAGGCGAATACAATCCAAACCCTTCGGGCGCAGGGCAAGTCGCAGGACGCGATTGAGTTTGCGACCCAGATCGGGATGTTGCCGCCGGACATCAGCGAAGCGGCCGGCTCGGAAGAGGCGCTGCAGCGCCTGAGCGCGGCGCAGGACATCGCCGAAAAGCGGGTAGAGCAGTTGGAGAACCAGCTGAACGATCTGACGCGAAGCATTGAAGTTTTCAAAGAGCAACAGGCCGAACAGGTCCAGCACGATTCTGTCACCAAACGGATTGAAAACGAAATTCTGGTTACAGAAGCGATTTATCGTGACTTTGTATCCCAGCTTGGACGCCGGGCGGAACAAGGCGATTATCTGGACGCCGGGGCGCATCTTATCGAGCGGGCGCGCGTATCTGTCGATCCGTCAGAGCCAAAGCGGTCGCAGACATCCATCGCCGTTATGTTCGCGATTATTTTCCTTGGTCTGGTCTGGACCGTACTCCGCGAAATCTTTCAGAAGCGGCTTAGAACCACGCACGAATTTGAAAGTGCAACCGGGGTAAAGCTGTCGGCCATCCTTCCTGAAATCAAACATGTCCCGCAGTTTGAAGCCTTCTTCACCAGCGAAGGCAGGCTGGACCCAGAATTCATGCGCTACGGAAAGAAACTGCTGGCCAGCAGCGATGTCGGGCTGCGGTCGTTGCGGCAACAGAATGAACCTTCATTTTCGCAGGCTGTCGAGTTTTTTTCAAAGAGCCTGGATGGTAAGCCCAACCAGAACTTGCCGAACAATGGATGTGTGATCTTCTCCGGGGCATCCGCATTGCCGGACGAAGGTAAAACGTCTTCTCTGTTGCTGATCGGGTCTGTCTGCGCCAAGACCAAATTCAGGACCTTGATCATTGATTGCGATACCGTCTCGTCTGCGTACCAGGACTTGTCGCAGCTTTCAGTTGACGAGCTTAAATACTGCACGTCGAACCCTGCGTCTTTCATGGATCACATCGTTGCAACCCCCCAGGACGGGCTTGATATCCTGCCGCTTGCGGGCAGTCAGGATACGGGTACGCAGGTCGCTCTGGTGGAAGAATTCCTGCGGTCTCCGGGATTCATCAATCTCTTGATTGCCTTGTCGGATGTGTACGAAGTCATCCTTCTGGATACTCCGCCCCTTTTGGCAGCCGTGGAATCTGCGTATCTGTCCCAGCTTTCTCAGCGTGTCATTCTGTTCACCCGGTGGAACAAAACGCACAGAAATGCCGTCTACCAGGCAATTCGAGAGCTGGACAACGCTGACGTGCGACCATCAGCTTTGGTGGCGACGCGGGTCGATATGAAGCAAGCCAAACGGTATGGCGACCCAAATCTTGGTTAACGAAATGCGGTTTGCTTGATCGGTTAGCCCCGAACGCCAAGGCGCGCTTTTATTTTGCGGCTTTTTTTGCCCCCAAGATACGGCGCGAAAATAGAAAGTTGATGATCATCCCGGCAAGGGTCGACGGCACCAAGGCCAGAACCGGATAGGCACCAGCTATTTCGTTAAGCCGGATCAACACGACAAATACCGCGTAATTGACCGCAAGACCGAAACTCATGGCCAGAACGTAGCTTGCGAACTCTTTCAAAGTGGGGCGGCTTGCCGTTGTGAACGTGTATGTCCGGTTCAGGTACCAAGTTGTCGTTACCGCTCCTAAGAACGAAAAGATACGCCCTATCTCGGGCGGCAGGTTCAACAGTTCGGTTGTAATCAACAACAACCCAGCGTCCACGAGGAAAGCGACCCCGCCGACAATCATGAATTTCAAGAACTCTGAGGAAGGCATTTTCCGAATTCCGCCCCCGCAACTGATGTTAGCTTCCGCACGTGATCCCGTTTCGCATGTGCCCCACAAAGCAAAGCTGGAGGATCGCAGCAAATTGGTCTCATCAAGGGTTAGAGCTTTGACCCTTATGTCAATTTTTCTTTTGGCATATGTGATTATCTGGTATCCCAAAACATATTCTGTCAATCCATGAATTTTCGATTTTTTGGAGGAAGGATACTGTGTTTAAAGAGGAAGTGACGTCAAATCTGCAGGGAGGCATCCCGGATCATGTTGCTTCTGATGACGCGTATCGGATTGCAGTCATTCTGCCCTGCTACAACGAAGAAGCCGCAATCGAACTCACCGTTTCCGAGTTCAAGACCGCGCTGCCGAATGCAGACGTCTACGTGTTCGACAATAACTCGTCAGATGCCACAATCAAAGTCGCGCAAAAGGCAGGCGCGACCGTCCGCTCCGAACTCAACCGGGGCAAGGGCAATGTGGTCCGGCGCATGTTTGCGGATGTCGAGGCCGACGTTTACGTCATGGCGGACGGCGACGCCACATATGACGCCAGCAATGTCGGTGACCTGATCGCGCTTTTGCGAAACAACAATCTGGATATGGTGAATGGCGCGCGAAAACACTCGGACGACGCCGCGTACCGCCCCGGTCACAAGTTCGGAAACCGTTTGCTGACGTTTATGGTCAAGCTGTTTTTCGGCAGGAATCTGGACGATATGTTGTCGGGGTATCGGGTTTTCAGCCGACGGTTTGTCAAAAGCTTTCCCAGTATGTCCAGCGGTTTTGAAATCGAAACGGAACTGACTGTCCACGCCCTTCAGATGCGGCTTCCGATTGATGAGGTTCAGGTCAAGTATCGGGCGCGGCCCGAAAACTCGGTCTCGAAACTGTCCACCTATGGGGACGGGCTGAGAATCCTGAAAATGATTGGGTTTCTTGTGAAAGAAGAAAAACCAATGCTGTTCTTCTGCTCGTTGGCAGGGCTGGTTTTCATACCCTCCGGCCTGGTGTTTCTTTCGGTGTTCCTGGAGTTTCTTGAAACCGCGGAAGTCGACCGCTTTCCGTCGCTATTCGCGGCCCTGACAGGTTTCCTGGTTTCGTTTATGTGCGTTGCCTGCGCTCTTATCTTGGACACAGTATCGCGCGGCAGGCGAGAGGCGCGCCGCCTGAGTTACCTTCAACTAAGCGCGCCCAAGCCCTAGATGTTCGGCGGCGGGTCTTCCCACACCCAAAACCGCGCTCGTCACCACAGCCCATACTTTGCCTGTCATCAGACAGGGTTCCACAGAATGATCAGGTTGGGTTTACTCGGTTAACGGAGCCTCGGGCGCCATTTCCTCCACCGAAATTTCCAAGCTGTCGCCGGGAAGTAACCGGGTCAGCTTGTCCGCCGGAAATAACTTCAGTTCCCCGTCAACAAGGCGGTAAATCTCGACCGTGTAGTCGATGTCCGTGATCAGGCTGTCTACACCGATCTCGCTGGATGCTCCGGCCAGATATTTGGCGATCGTGTCCATTTGCAAACTGGCATCTCGAATGGCCAGGTTCGCGACCCGCCGTTCTTGCAAAAGCCGCAGCGACCGTTCCTGTTCGTATTGCTCGCGATCACGCCTCAACCTGGTCAGAACCAGACTGGTTGTTGCAAGGTCTTCTTCCACGTCCAGCAGCCGCGTTGCGGACAGAACGGTCGTGCGGCGTGTATCCGCGATACGAGACCCCGGAGCCAACCCACGGTCAACAAGGCTTATCACCCTTGCCTCTTCTTCCTCATCGGCGGCGAGTGCCTTGGCCAGCTCGAATTTCTGTTTCTGCAGAATCGAAATCCGCTGCCCAGCCTGTTGTTGAGCTTCTTCAAAGAAGTGCCGCTCACCGGTTTCGTTGGCAAGGTTTATGGTGCGAATCTTGACTTGTTCGGTAATCAAGTCCTCCAGGACTTTCTCTGACACTGACACGTGATCAATAAGCGGCTGTGGATGCGACATGTCATCCAAGAGTTCCGAGGTGGTGCGCCACTTCTGAACCAGGGCTTCCGCATGATCCAGCGCAGCCTGACCATAGGCCGTCTGCCACCGCATCAACTGGATGGGATCAATGCTGACATCATCCGTCAAAAGCTGGCTTCTGACACCACCTGCCAGTGCAACGGCTTCGCGCGCGGTGACGCCGGGACGGTAATCTACCTGACCAGTACGCGCGACGTCGCCACCGATGATGATTGGCCTATACCCGTTTCGGGAAATCTCGACTTCATCACCATCCAACTGAATGATGAAAATCTGCCCGTCACCGTTGTATTGCTTTACAATCTTCCCTGCAGCGTCCAGTCGGACACGCTGCTCCAACTCTTCCAGGGATATACCTTGCGCTTTGAACTGCCCCAGCCATTGCAGGTTCACAAAACCATCCACGTCTATCAGCGATTCAAAAGACAGGGCAGACAAGCCAGTAAAAGTCACCTGAACCGTGTCACCGGGCTCAAGATCAAAATCCGCCAGAGCGGCCCCAGCGTTAAACAGGAATAAACCAAATACCGCGCCACGACCCAGAAACCGAAATTGATCTCCAACCCAGTCTGACGCTTTTCCTAACAAATCACTCTGTACCAATTTCATAACGGTCACCACGTTTCCTACTGGCAACACTTCCCGCACATTCAGTATCCGGTTGCGTTGCAGACCGCCCCTACGGTGCGGAACAGTATTTTCAGATCAAACCAGAACCCGATTTTCCGGGCATAGTCGCTGTCAAAAACTGCGCGATGCGAAAACTCTACATCGTTGCGGTCCGACACCTGCCACAGACCGGTGATGCCCGGCTTCATCAGGCCATATTCCCGGCCCGGATAAAGAACTTGCTGTTCGGGCAACATTGGCCGTGGACCAACAAGGCTCATGTCGCCGACAAGCACATTCCAAAGTTGCGGCAGCTCGTCCAAAGAGGTCATCCGAATGAAACGACCGAATTTTGTGACGCGCGGATCATGCTCAAGCTTTTGATGCTTGTGCCATTCTGCCGCAGCCGCCGGACACTCTTTGAGATGCTTTTCCAACATAAGATCCGCATTCGGCACCATCGAACGGAACTTGAGAAAATCAAATTCCTTCCCGCCGATTCCAATGCGTCTTTGACGATAGATGGCAGGACCGCCATCCAGTTTAACAAATATCGCGATGCCCAGAATAAGCGGCAAAACGAATGGAGCGCCGACAAGGATGAGAAAAATATCCAGCAGACGTTTGCCTTTGACGGCGTAGAAACTTTTTAAATTGTAGAACTCGACAACTTCAGAAATAGAGCCTTGATTTGGTTTGCAAATTTCAGAATCTTCTATCCGAATAGAACTCCGAACATGGTTCATAATAACCCCCAGGACAACACAACAACTACACGGCGCGCGCATTCAAAAGACACAACGCAAAACGCCTCGCTGCGCGCTTGGCCCTTAAGCTAGGCTGCCGCGGCAACGTATTAATATTATTTGCTCGATATTGGGGTCTACGCACCAAGTGCGAATTCCCACCCACGTATTCCCCGACTCAGCTATAACGCTTTCCGGGATATTTGCCCCGCGATATGATCGCACTTATACCTAAAGGAAACAACTTATTTGTTGGGGATTTGCGCTTGTCTTGGGCATTTGCCCATTTACCGGGCAGCCGTCAAACCGGCCTAAAACACGAGGTCGATCCAACGCCCCGTTTCTGGCTTTCTAACTGAGTTTCGCCTGTTCTCTCACTGCCCGATTTTCGAGGGCAGTTTTCTGAACACTTTCAAGCGCATCTTGCGGCTGAACGCGAATTGCAGCACAGCAACCAAAAGCGGTGTCAGGCATCCGATGATGAGACTGCCAAACACAAGTGTCCCGGTGCTTGCGCCGGAAAGATAAAACGCGACGAAGCACAACAAAGCGACCAGCGGTCCTGAGAGTAGGTATACTATTACCATCTAGTACGTTGCTCTTTTTCGGTCTTTCTCATTTTCTTCTGCACCTGCCCTTGTTGACCTCATGCTCTCGTGTTTTCGGGCGGCTTGGTTTGATTATAGATCAACCCGCCTGATTGGCCATGAAGTGACACAAAATCTTGAGGTCAGTGACAATCTAACATCATATTCAGCCAACCACGAGGCGTCTCACAGACTGAGCCAAGAAACGCATTGGAACTGGGCAAGAATACGCCAATTCATGGCAATAACATTGGCATCACCCATGTTAACGGATTGTTAACAAAGCATTATTTTTGAGATGCGGATTTGGCTAGGAAACGCGGAATCTTGCTCTTTCCCAAACCGTCACAGCGGCAGTCTGGCGAATGGCAACCAGAACCGCAAACATGACCAATGTGCCCAGCAGGAGCAATGCGAATTGAGTCGTCAGTTCAGAGGACGATTCAGCCAACAGGCCGAACGGCACAAATACCAGCGCGGCAACCAAGGCTTTGGTCAATTCCTGAACCGGCACTTTAAGTGGATCAACCTTGCGTCCAACATGGTAGTAGACGAGGAAACTGACGAACGCGCTGAACAAAAAGGCGTAGGACGCGCCGGGTGCACCGAACAGGTAGATCACGCCTAATGACAGCAAGGCGTGCACGATCAGCGTACCGAACGTGATTACCAATTGCAGCCCGGTCTTTTTTGACCTCATGAACGAATAGCTGAAATAGGCGCCTTGCAGCCCGGTGACAAAGGCCGCGATTGCCAACACACGCAGGTAACCAGCGGTTTCCACAGCAAAGCCCTGATCAAAAAGCAAGTTCGCGAACACGTCGGCCGCACTGATCAAGGCAGCAACAATCGGTATCGAAATCAGCATCAGAAATGAAAAATACCGCTCCAGAACTCTGTCGGACTGAGCGATACCCTTAACTTCATGTGCCTCGAACACAGACGGTGCGACCACGTTTGAAAGCGTGCTCATCGTCAGCACCAAAGACCTCATCGCCAGGGCTTGCGCGGCAGCGAAATAGCCTGCGGCCTCAATCCCGACGAGAACCGCAAGCAGGGATTGCGTGGACATCTCGCGGAAAACCGAAGCAGAGCCGACAACGGCAAGCGGAAAGCCGAAAAACAGATAGGTCTTTGCTTCGGTGCGTTTCGGAAAGTAAATGCCGGATCGCTTGACGGTTATTACCAACGCGTAAACCCCGGTAAGAGCGGCACCCAGCGACATGCCGATCACGGCACTCTCGTAGCCGCCACCGTTCATGATGAAAGCAACCGCCAGAGACACGCCCAGAGCGTGCCTCAGCAACGTAACAGCGGCAAATCTCGGCCCTTCTTCATATTGTCGCAGGCACACCGCACCAATTTCGTGAACCGCGTGACCGAGGCAGAAAACGGCTGCGAACAAAAAGCTGTTTGCCCGGTCAATGGGCAGGACCAGGTAAGCCAGACCGACAATCGCCGAAAGAAAAAGCGCGACAAGTATGGCAGAGCCAAGAACTGTTCCGATTGTCCGGCCTTCAAACTCTTTGGCGTGGTGAAACCGGCCCACCGAAATAACCAGCCAGAAAAACGTGAAGGAAAACAGAAGCATCCCCACCAGCAGGGTCAGTGTGTACCGACCGAACTCGGCCGGGCCCAACACGCGCGTCATGACCACGAGAATCGCGATCGCCATGAATGCGGACACCATCCTGGGGACAAAGTACCAAGTCATGAAAGACCGCTTAGCATGATCAGTGGCAGTGCACTCATTAAACAACCCAATGGCCAGATGCCGACATCGACTCAAACAAAATAAACTCACCACTGCCCAAAACGCCCAGCCGCGCCGAATTGACCAGGGTGTTTGCCGTTCTGGGGAAATGCGTCGCGACAAACCTTGGCAGAAGCCGCGTTCGTTAAATCATATTCACTGCTGATTGTCGATTTTCCGATTGCGTCGGTCGGGTTGGGTTTCGACCCAAAGTCCGCGCGGCAATTCGCGACGAGATAGACAGGTCCACGTCAGATTTGTAAGTTTTGCTATATAGAGATCATTCTGATCTGCTGAATCGCGTTTTTCTGAGTTTTGTTTTGCTGGGTGTGTTTACTGTGGAATGACGATTTCCCATCGAAATATCCCTTATCAGCAGACCGTGGGAACCTCGTTCCATCACGTTGTCCTGGCGGTTTGCATGGTGTTTCTGATCATTGTCGGGACAGATATCCTTGGCGTTATCCTGTACGGCAACACCATCGCCAACAAGATCGAGATCCTGACCACCGTTCCAATACTGGCCACTACGATGCTGTATTACCGGCACCTCCTCAGAGGCGCTTTTGCCTCGCCGGAAATCGCGATCATGATCATTCTGGTTGTCCTGTCGACGTTCTGGAGCAACTACCCATTGCTGACGATGGAGCGTGCCGTTCCCCTTGTCGTAACGACACTCTTTGGTCTCGCTCTGGGCAGCATGATGTCCCTGCGCGGCTTGCTTTTGTTTCTTGCGACCTATTTCGCGATCTCCATGTTTTTGTCGCTCGCCGCCGTTATTGCGCTGCCGCAGGCCAGGGGTCTGGATACTTGGGAAGGATTCTGGACCGGTATCTTTCTGCACAAAAACGAGTTGGGCGCGAACTCTTTGCTGGCCACTCTGACATGCTGGTTCGCAGCCCAAAAAACAAAAGGAAAACTGCGCACTTTCTTCCAACTGACAATTGTTGTCGCAGTCGTTCTTTTGATCGCATCCGATTCCAGAACCTCACATATAATCGGCGCTTTCCTTCTTTCCGGTTTTTTCATCAGCAAGATCGCACCGCGTTTGGAATACCTTTGGGCATTGGCGTTCCTTCTTTTTTCGGCTTTTGTGATTGGCTTTTCCGCTTTGATCCTCGCCTCGGACATTGCCGATCCGCTTTTTGCGTTGATCGGACGACAGCCGACCTTGTCCAACAGAATTCCTCTGTGGGAAATTGCGTGGCCCTATCTCATGGATCGATTTTGGCTCGGATACGGGTATGCAGCATACTGGCACAGCGAGGCGCCATATATGCGAGTGTACGAAAGCCAGGCCAAACTGGGATTTTCGCCTCACTACTCTCATAACGGGATGCTTCAGACCTGGTTCCATATCGGGTTTGTCGGAGTGGCTTTGCTGTTCCTGGCATTGATCCGGTTTTTTGGGTCCATATTCTACTGCATGCGCCACTTGAAAGACCGGGATGATCTGGTTCTTCTGTTCGTCCTGGGCCTGAGCTTCATCTTCTTGAACATCACAGAAAGCTCTGTCCTAAGCCGATTGAACGGCCAGTGGATTATACCGGTTATGTATATGACCAAGGCGAATCTCATCGCCAAAGCCTTGCGTGCTAGCAGCCGCTTGCGGGTGAGAGAAGCTGCATGAACATTAAACTGCTTGTCATACCACGAGAACAGAAATCAAAGAGTCGTTATTTTACTCACTGTTTCTCAAACCGGAACAATTTCCATTGTCGCTCGGGCCTTCAATGATTGACAGCAACCCGTTCTGTGTTGTGGACTTTATCCATTCGTACTTTTGAATCTTTTACCAGTTCTTGTATCCGTTGGGGAGGCACCATTGAAAACAGCCATTTTTGCAGGTGGTAAGGGGTCTCGTCTGATCGAGGAAACCCGCGTTCGCCCCAAGCCACTGGTCGAGATCGCCAACCGGCCGATCCTGTGGCACATCATGCAGCATTACTCGACATATGGGCATCATGAATTCGTGCTGGCCCTTGGCTACATGGGCGACCTGATCAAACGCTATGTTTCCGATCTCTGCCAATACGACGGGAATCTTAGGATCGACTTCGCCAAGCGCGAGCTGTTTGGCGAACCCGACTATCACAACAGTGTTCTTGACGCGCAGATGCCGCCTTGGACCGTCGATCTGATCGACACCGGGACGGAAACCATGACCGGCGGGCGGCTGGCCCGTCTGCAACCGTATCTGGGCGACGACACGTTTATGCTGACATACGGGGACGGTGTTTCAAACGTCGATCTGGACGCGCTTGTTGCCTTTCACAAATCGCATGGAAAGCTGGCCACGATCACGATGGTGCGCCCGCTGACCACGTTCGGGCATCTGCAGGTGCGCGATGACGGATTGGTGGAAGGATTCGTCGAAAAACCCGAAACTGCAGCCGACTGGATCAATGGCGGGTTCTTTGTGCTTGAGCCCGAGGTTTTCGACGCCGTCGCCAGCGTGAATGGCGATGAGATCATGTGGGAAGAAGGCCCCCTGCCCAAGCTGATGGAGTTGGGTGAGTTGATGGCCTACCGCCATCCTGGTTTCTGGTATTGTATGGACCATCTGGCGGACAAACGCCGGCTTGAGGAGATGTGGAAAAATGGCAACCGACCGTGGGCAACATGGGAGCATTCAAAAGGTCCTGTTAACGGGTCATCTCGGCTACGTGGGGACGGTCACCGCCCCGGTATTGGCCGAGGCGGGAATCCAGGTGACTGGGTGCGATATAAATCTCTTTGACCGGGCTGATTTCGCGCCGGGCGGTGCTGTTCCCACGATCCCGAACCTGGGCAAGGACATTCGCGACCTGACGGTTGACGACCTCAAAGGCTTTGATGCGGTGGTGCATCTGGCGGCGCTGTCGAATGATCCGTTGGGACAGCTTCGCCCCGGTCTGACGCAGCAGATCAACCACGAAGGCACAATTCATGTGGCGAAACAGGCCAAGGCCGCTGGTGTGCGGAGGTTTGTTTTCGCGTCATCCTGCTCGAACTATGGTCGGGCCGGAGAGGATTTTGTCGATGAAGATGGCCAGCTTAACCCACAGACGGATTACGGCGTGTCCAAAGTTCTGGCCGAGCGGGATTTGAAACCGCTGGCAGATGACAGCTTCACCCCCACTTTCCTGCGCTTTGCCACCGCCTATGGTGCAAGTCCCCGAATGCGGTTCGACATCGTGCTGAACAACCTGATCGCACATGCCTATACCTCGGGTCGCATCCTGATGATGTCGGATGGCACGCCGTGGCGTCCGATCATCCACGTCGAAGACATGGCCCGCGCTTTCCTCGCCACGCTCCAGGCCGACCCCGCCGAGATTTCGGGTGAGGCGTTCAACGTCTGCCGAACCGAGAACAACTATCAGATCCGCGATCTGGCCGAAATCGTGGCCGACACGGTTCCGGGTGCGAAAATCGACTATGCGGCCGATGCCGGACCTGACAATCGATCATACCGGGTCAGCTCGGCCAAGATCGAAAAATCTATCCCGGGCTTTCAACCCAAGTGGGACGCGGTCCGGGGGGCGCAGCAATTATATGATGCGGTCAAAGCCTGCGACCTGCAGGTCGAGGATTTTGAAGGTCGCAAATACAAACGACTGGCCCAGTTGGAGGCCCTATTGCAGGAAAACCAACTGGATCAGGATTTTCGCAGAACCGTGCCGATCGCTTCGTGAGCGGCACGCGCCGCGTTAGACGGCCTGAAGCTCTTGAATGACGTTGCGGGCGCCGCGCTCACCGGATTTGAACGCCTCGTCCGTCCACTGATAGCCCCATTCTCCGAACCGTCCGACATAGGTTATGCCAACCTCGTCCAGCCACTTGTGAACGATGGGCAGCGCTTCTTCGCGATCAAGATCGAAGATGATGTTGGCGTGGGTGATCAGACGAGCATCCGTGTGCAGAATCTTTTCGTCCTCGGCGATCAGGCCAATCTTGACGAGGTCATCGATCACCGGCTGGATCAGTTCTTCGGGCGCAACGTCCAGCGGCCTGTATTTATGTGAATAGTAGCATTCCGCCTGAATAGAGCCGCATCCCGGCGGGCAGGTCTGGGTCGACATCTTGTGCGGGAAGCTCAACCGGGTAAAGACGATGTCCTCGTCATAGATATATGTCCAGGTTGCAGGCGTGAAATCATCGCGCGCCAGCCCGATATTCACAGTCACACAGGTGGTACAGGCCAGCTTTGCCGCCGCATCCAGAACATGCTGGGGCGCACCTTTGACCATGGGGATCAGGTCCGGCAGCGGGATGGATGAAATCAACTTGCCATATTGTTCGGTCACGCCGTTTTCAAAACGGACAGTTTTTGCAACGGGATCAATGGCAACAACCTTGTGATCCAGATGCAGGTCGGTCTTTTTCATGAACGGCTTAAGATAGGAAATGAACCCACCTTCGGTCGGGTAGCGGAAGTCGGTGATATAGTGCACGTCCGGCGTTTCCGCGAAAACCGCGCCGCGGATCACCTCTTCCATCGAAGGGCGGTACAAACGCGGCCCCATCCAGACCGTGCTCATCTGGTCGGCATCGACGGTATGGTATTTCTTGCCATAAACAGCCGGGAAATGGGTGGCAAACGTCTCACCAAAGACCGAAATCAGCCATTCCAGATAATTGGCGGGTTTTTCCACCACGTCCTGCTTGGAGGCTTCGATAAAGTCCAAAATACACTGGGTTTTCAGCTCATCCGGCAGGTTGTGCAGATTCGCCTGAGCCGGGTGCTTGACCCATGCGCCGTGGTAATAATTGTTCACGTAAGCCTGCAGTTTCTCAAACTTGCCACCGACATTGTTTGAAAACAGTTCTTGAATGCGCGGGTCTTTCGAGAACGAGATATGCGGACCGTCGTCAAAGATGAAACCGCTGTCATGGGCGAAGGTCGCGGTATGACCACCGGGGAACGGGTTCTTGTCATACATTCTGCTCGAGACGCCCTGAGCATGCAGATGATGTGCCGCGCCAAGTCCGGCCATGCCGGAACCAAGGATAACTATGTTCTCGTTACTCATATCAGGTTTCTTTCACAATTTCGCGGCGCCACCATGCGATGGTATCCGCAACTCCGGTTTCCAAATTATACTTCGGGGACCAGCCCAGTTCACGACTCAGGCGCGTGTTGTCGGCCTCGACCAAAGGCGGATCACCCGCCCGCGCTTCACGTGCACCCAACCGAACCAAGTCTTCGGCACCGATCTGTCGGGCGATCTCGGTTATCAGGTCGGCCAGCGGGATCGCGGTGCCGCTGCCGATATTCAGCGGGCCTTGCAGATCGCTGCCCAGCAGATCAACCAGTGCGCGGGCAACATCGTCAACATGCAGGAAGTCCCGTTTCTGACGGCCATGCGTGCACAGGGCTTCGCGCCCTTCCAGCAGCGAAACGATCACATCCGCCGCAAGCCGCTTTGGGCTTTCGCCCGGCCCGTACAGGAAGAACGGCCGCGCCCATGCTCCAGATAGCCCCAGCGCAGCACACATCCGGTCAAACGCAACCGAAAGGGCAGCCTTGGCCGCTCCGTATTCCGTTGCCGGATTCAGCGGAGTCACACCTTCGCGCAGTTTGACGGGCGCGCTCCAGTCATACTCCATGCACGAGCCGCAAAACACGACGCGCTGTCCCCCGGCCTCGGCGAACGAGAACAGCAAATCAATCGAATGCTGTATCCAGCGGAAGTTTTCCAGCGACTGCTGGTTGCCCGGCCCCATATACCACGCCAAAGCCAGCAAATGGCTGGGCTGCTGGCGCTGCAACAAGTCCCCGACTGCAGCGGAATCCGCCATGTCGATCTTTACCCACTCCACATCACCGTCCATTGGCGGGGGCGGATCGGTTCGATAGGTCGCGATAACCCTGTACGCTGCGTCAGCAAGGTTTCGCACACAGGCCCGACCGATAAAGCCAGAGGCGCCAGTGACCAGCACTTTTGAATTTTGGGCCTTCAAATTCATCTGGGTTCGAGCTCCGGTCACAGAATCTGTGGGCTGTTACGTTTCAAGCAAAGGCCAGGACGCATCCTTTTCGGAAACAATCGTGGCGGAAATGGGCCATTGTATCCCAAGCGCGGGATCATCGTATCGAATCCCCCCCTCCACTCCGGGTGTGTAGAATTCACTAGCGGAATAGAACGCCTGCGCACCGTCCGTCAGTGCAAGATAGCCATGCGCAAACATCTCTGGCACGTACAGAGCGCGACGGTTCTGCGCGGACAGCTCAATTCCGAAATACTGGCGATAGGTCGGGCTGTCCGGTCTCAGGTCAACAATCACGTCGTAAATCGCACCCGAGATACAGCGCATGAACTTGGCCTCAGCCGCAGGCGCTTGCTGGTAATGCAACCCACGGATCGTTCCCTTTTTCTCATTGAATGAAAGGTTTACCTGCGCAATCGTCGGTTTGAGGCCATGCCGCTCGAATTCTTCAGCGCAAAAGGCGCGGGCAAAAAAGCCGCGATCGTCCGAGATTTCCTGAAGATCAATTACGAACGCGCCCTGCAAAGGCGTTTCAGTAAAAATCATAAACCATCCGCCTGTTCCAACGGCCACCAAGTATCCATCGGCCCGCATCCTGAAACCAGGCAAGGGTCCCAAGTAAAACTGACCCTTGAAATAAGCCCGTACAGCGAACCGGACGCAAAAAATCTAATCAGACAACGCATATTATTTCCATAGTTTTTGAACGGGGCAGCCGATATCGTTCCGGCAACGCTCAAATCCCGGTCACTGGCTTTGATCATTCGATCAAGGGGAACGTTTTGAGGAAAAATTCTTTGAATAGGCGATCATCTGATTGTGAAATAGATTCGATCTGGAATTCTTTAAAAGGAATACGCGTTTGACTAGCCCAACCCAGCCCGCAGAAACGCCCAGAGAAGTCTTGATTTTTTCCCAGCGGAGCTTGAACGACAACGTTTCACGTTGTTCCGGGTTTGAGTTTGAAGACGTCATTGCCGAAATCGAGAATGCCAAGGTACTGGCCCCAAAACACGTCAGGGAACGCCGCTTTCCGATTAACCCCAAGAGATGGCTGTCCAAACGCACCGATCTTTTCAGGTACTGGCCGTCCGGCGTACAAAAAACCAATCTGGATCGCGACTACGATGTGTTTTTCTGCGATGCCCAGAAACCAGAGGAGCTTTTGGCGCTTGATGCCGTGCCAAATTGGCGGGAGCGATGCCGCCTTGCCGTCTGCGTTCTCGAGGAAGTCTGGACGAAAGAGCTGGACCTCCACGCACCGCTCATCACGTCACTGGCGCAGTTTGACCTGATATGCTGCGCGTTTGCCGAAACCTGCGATGAGCTTCAGCGCAGGACGGGCAAGCCGGTCATTCACTTGCCGGGCGCGGCGGACATGGTTCGATTTGTTCCCGAATCTTTGACCGCCGACAGACCAGTGGACGTCTACTATATGGGGCGCAGACGCCCTGAACTGCATGACAGATTGCTGCAAAGGATCAAGGAACGCGCTGGTTTCTACCTGTATGACTCCGCGACCAAGCCTCCGATCACGGCTCAACATGCCGTGCATCGGGATTTGCTGGCGAACTTGGTTCAGCACGCCAAGCTGTTCATGGTGGATATCGCCAAGATTGGGCACGCGGATCAGGTCAAAGGAAATATCGCGTGGGGACCGCGCCACGTCGAGGGCATCGCAGGCGGTGCCGCGCAGGTTGGGTACGCGCCCGAAACGGACGACTATGTTCAATATTTCGACTGGCCGGAATCGGTGGTTCGATTGCCAGAGGACCCGGACGCCGCCGTTGAGAAGATCGTAGCCCTACTTGACGACAGCGCCGAACTGGATCGAATGCGCAGGGTCAACTTGGCTGGCGCTTTGCGCAAACACGACTGGCTGCTCCGGTGGGCTCAAATTCTGAGCCATCTGCAACTCCCCGAGACTCAGGCGATGGTCAATCGGCGTCAGCGTCTTGCCGAAATCGAAGCTGGTTTGCTGGCCGGTGCAGGGGCAAAACCCGATTTGGCAAAAGTTGCTACCGCGACCTGACACACAGGCCACCGCCCTCGAGAATTATCTGCGATAAGGTGGGTAATCGCGGGGCGGCAAGTTGCACTCTACAACCCCCTCTGACCAGCTAAGAATAAACCGGTACGCGCTCAAAACCATAACATGCCGCCCACATGAAGATGATGACATTGTGGCAAAACTGTGTCCACGATTCTTGCGGAAACGGATTGTTGCCAATTTGGAAACGCTTATTTTTCAGAGTCCTACTTTAAAAACGTGGTACCATCCAAACGGTCGATTCGCAGAATGAATCCATTCGTGAATTACTGTTGCCATTCAGAAAACAGTTAGCGTCACCAAGGGGCTTGAACACGCAGCACGGGTGAAAGGTGTTCGCCTATTCACCGGTCATATACTTGTCTACCAATGCCTTTGTCCCTCGGATATTGCCTGCGCTGGAGGCTCCGAACACGATTGATTCAACGCCTGGAAGTTCTGAAATCCAGTGGATTGCTTCATCGGCCGGGATCGCTCCTGACGCGTAAACCGACATGGCAACGGCACGCACGCGGCCGGATTTCAGCGCATCCAGATAGGCATCAAACCCTCCGGACATCCGAAAACCGATCTTGTTGATATTGGAACAGATTATCGGGCGCTCGATACCCTGCCCCTCAAGAACGTCCAGAAGCATAGGCATATTCATCGTGATATAGGCGGGTTCCGCGCCGTATTTCTCTTGTATGTGATCGTGGAAGATGCGGAACGCCCGGTGGAATCCCATGCCCATCAACAAATCGGCAAAAACATTCTGAATAAAGATGACCGGGGTTTTCGTGCCCGCGAACATCTTCATTTCCATGTCGATCATCACCTTCGCGATGCCGTCCACTTCTTTCGAGGCCAATGCCTTTGTCCCTGCAAGCGCAGTCGTCAACAGCCCGTCATTGGGGATAAAACTTCTGACGGCCCCCAACATTCCATGCTCGGTCACGGCATTCGCGTATTTATGCGCGTAGGGCATACACGGGTAAAACTGAAAGTCGCCATAGCGTTCTGGATTCGCGCGCACACGATCCGCCACGTTTGCAATACGATCATGCGTCGTGCACATGAACGTGCGGATCCCTTCGTCATAGGCTACATCCAGAACGTCCATGATTGCGTCCGTCCGCTGAAAGCGCATGGCCTGCGCCCGAGCCTTTTCTTCGGACATGTGGTTGATACCGAAGAACTGATTATCGCCGAAAAGCAACTTGTCCACGTCTTGCACTCCTTAACGACGAAACCATCCGCGCCGTTTCGCGGGTGCGGGCTGTGTGGCTGTTGGGGCTTCACCCGTGGGTGTGCCGGTATCGGCATTGGCAAGAATCATCGACATGGTCTTGTCCGTCTCGGTGGCAGACGCAAAATCATTCTCAACCGGAGCTGACTTGCCTTGGGCCACCGCAGTGATGAAATCATCAAGCTGGGCCGAATACTCCTCGCCACGCAGATAGAACCACGCGTCTTCTGTCAGTTCCGTTGTGTATTTGACATTCCAGCCTTCGGTATAGCCCGGCAGAGCGGGATCGGCACCGCGCAGATAAACCTGGCACTCCTGCCGGTCTGCAAACAGGCGCCCTTTGGTTCCGATCATCGTAATCTTGGTAGACATTTTGCGATGACTCTCGTCAGACCAGTTGACCGAAAGCTGCGCCGTCGGACCATTGTCCCAGCGCAAAGTCGACATCACCTGATCATCCGTGCCTTCCGAGAAAATCTGGGTCAGCACTGATCCCGATACCTGCGACGGAGCGCCGAAATACCAGTTCAACAGATTCAAGGGATGGGCCGCGTAGTCGTACAAGCATCCACCGCCCTCGGCCTTGTCCGTACGCCAGGTCGTGCGCTTGGGGCGCAGAACCACGGGGCCATATGCCTCGGCCTGAACGTGCGTGATGGTGCCCAGCGCTCCTGAGTCCAGGATCTTTTTCACCTCTTGGAAAGCGCCAACATATCGATAGTGATAGCCGACTTGGTTCACGACGCCTTTTTCCTTGGCGACCCGCGCAAGGCGCTCACCGTCCTGCCAGTCCAGGCAAAACGGCTTTTCGCAAAAGACATGCAAGCCTCTATCCAGGGCAGACGTCACCATAGGGGCATGCAGACGGGACGGCGTCGCGATCACGACCGCATCCAAGTCCTGAGTGGCGAGCATCTCGGCGTAGTCACTGTGAATGGTCACGTCGGTGTTCTTGGTCAGCACATCACGAATGAACCGAGCACCATCACAAGCCACCGTATTGGCCAACGGATGCATATTGACCATCGCGAAATGCGACAATCCCATCTTCCCGAGGCCGACCACGGCAATGTTGATTTTGTCCGTCATCTTCCGGCGCACCCCAAACTCGTTAAGAAAAACACAGCATGTTACCGCGAGGGTAGCACAAACGCAGAGAATTACAGTGTTTTACACTACTAAACGAGTTTCAAAGTGTCATGCAGAGTTGTTTTCAGCCCCACGCCTCTCGGGGTGCCTATTTCTACTACACAAGTCTGCTGTTCGCAGACCATGCAGGACCGGCTGCCAATCGAAGTCGTGAATTTTCAGGCTCTGCTAACCTGTACGGTACGTCGCCCCTCAAAATCGGCCAGCGCACAAGCCCAGAGCGGCCTTTGCCACTTTGTCCTCTGCCAATCCAGTTGTCGCGGAAACGACGACCTAAATTTAGAAACAATACAAAGATATTTTCTCACTATGTATCTATTTCAGAAACGCGAGAGAGCAGAATCACCCGCAGATGGCGACTGAAAATCTACCACCAGTTTCTCGCACGGTAATTTGTTAAACGTCGCGAAACGTGCCGAGCGCGCAGAAATCGGTTTCGTCACTCGTGCCCTCGTTAGTTGTGAAACGTCTTAGCTCCGTGGGAGAATTCGTACAATTCCTGGGGTTATCTAATGCTCAAAAAGTCCCAAATCTTCTCATCGAGATTTCGAGGCGGCGCTCATGGCTGCCAAATCAATCATCGCCACGGGCTTGGTTTGCAACGCGGTTACGCGGCTAGACGGTATTTTTTGCAACAAAGTGAAGCTGCTTCAGCGTTCGTATAGGTCATTCTTTGCCAATATGCAGACTAGGGCAGAAGATATGTCGGCTCATAGCCAAAATGTTCGATTTCACGATGGAACACACGTCTGATGATATCACTTGCCTCATTGCTAAAATCTTTGCCGTAGAACTTGGTCAGGTCGCTGGTTCTTCCGGGTCGCTGCTCCGACTTCATACGGGTATTTCCAGTATCGAAAAACGGAATCCTATTGGCTGCGGCAAGTTCAAAGAGTTGCTCGCGCAGTTGAGAATATTCCAGCACGATGTCGACTGCGATTTGCCCATTTGCCGAGTAAAGGCCAAAGTCACTGAAGTGTCCCAAACGCGGGCCAGTCACAAAATTGAAAAACTGTTCCTCAACGGTTTTACCGGGAAATGTACCGCGCCGTTTCGTGAGCCAAAAAAAAGCTGACACGGCTTTGTCCCATGGGTTTCGTTCAACGCAAAATCTGAAATACCCTTGCGTGTCATCAGAGAAGTATGTGTCGATAGTCGAAACAGGTAAGTGTGGATTTCGCGGACGGACATCTTCTATGCGCGTTCGTAACTGCCGTACAAAAGAACGCGCCAAGCGGTTCGCCCGCTTGTCATGCTCTTTTAACGGAGACAACCAGTCATTCCGCCCTAAAAGCGGTGCCAGAGCAACTTCGATTGAAGTACCTGCGGTTTTCCTAGTTTTGATGAAACAGAAACGAAACGAATGAGATACTATCATTTAGGCCCGTTTAAATTCGCCCCTTTGTTTCGACATAAATGACAGAATACGCTCTCTTTGAACAGCTCTTCTAGACGGTGATGTACACCATCTTTCATAGGTGCGCTTTTTTTTCGCACCGTCGGCATCTTCGGTCGATCGGAAGGTTCCTTCAAAGCCTCGCTCCTTCCCGTTCAAGTACCAGGTACCGCCCTTTTTTCCGCTTTCGGTTTCTATTTCGCAGTGCACGATCAGGTATCCATTGTTGACCGAATACCAGACGTCTTCCTCAAACACGCCCGGCAACTCGACGGTAATGTGATAGGCTTTTTCATCAGTTGACGCAGCACTGGCCGATTTCAACCAATCTGTCACTCTGCACCCAAAGTTGCGCAGCGAGTCTTACCGAGGATCGAGTAGCGAGGGCCAGCGGCTATACTCAGAATGTATCTCGACCAGAACCTTCAGCGTTATAGCGATCCATTAGGCGCACATCAGTCTATGCTGCAGCGCTTCAGTATTGATTCCAGCAGCCCGCAAATCGCGTAGTACGGCCTACTTGATCTTAGTTAAACATGTTCTTTCATGTAAAAAAGTGGTGAGCCGTGCAGGATTCGAACCTGCGACCCACTGATTAAAAGTCAGTTGCTCTACCAACTGAGCTAACGGCCCACTCTTTTGTTTGGATCTTTTCGATCCGTGGCGCTCTCTAAGGCATTTCCCCAACCGGGTTCAAGACCTTTTTTGCACCTCGTTTCGCCAGCAATTTCTTGCGTTTCGGCGTCCCGATAGGCGGCCTACTTAGGCAGGTGGCGCGGGGCGGTCAACCCCTTTTTTGAGGAATCTGAACCGCAGGGTGGATTCCCGTCCTGCGCAGCGTTATATGCCCGCCATGCAACAGAATCTGCACACCGGATTGCCCTTCATGAAAATGCACGGGCTGGGCAATGACTTTGTCATTGTGGACGCACGCACGCATTCCGCCGAAATTTCCCCCTCACTGGCAAAAGGAATCGGCCACCGTCAGTTTGGTGTCGGGTTTGATCAATTGGCCGTCATCGAAAACGGCGAATCGGACGCGCATCTGGTGTTCTACAATGCGGATGGGTCGACCTCGGCGGCTTGCGGCAATGCCACGCGCTGCATTGCGCGGTTTCTGATGCAGGAAACCGGAAAATCCGCCCTGACCCTGACAACCGAGCGTGGGACGCTCTATGCGCAAGATGCCGGCGACGGCCTGACGTCGGTCAATATGGGACATCCTCAAACCGATTGGCGCGACATACCATTGGCCGAGGATGTCGACACGCTGGAACTGCCAATCGAAGGCGGGCCAACGGCCACGGGCATGGGCAATCCGCACTGCACATTCTTTGTCGAGGACGCCGAAGCCATCCCTCTGACCGAATTCGGCGCGCGCTACGAATATCACCCGCTCTACCCCGAACGCACCAATGTGCAGGTGGCACAGGTGATCGGTACAGATCGCATCCGTATGCGAGTTTGGGAGCGGGGCGTGGGCATCACTCTGGCCTCAGGCTCGTCGTCCTGCGCCACGGCGGTGGCCGCCGTACGGCGCGGCCTGACGGGGCGCAAAGTTCAGATTGAACTCGATGGCGGTACGATCTGGATCGACTGGCGCGACGATGGCGTCTGGATGACCGGTCCGACCTGCCACGTATTCTCGGGCACCCTGACGCCCGAGTTCCTAAGGACGCTTGGATGAGCGCGCCCAAATTCACCACCTTGGGCTGTCGCCTGAACGCCTATGAGACCGAGGCGATGAAGGAACTGTCGCAGCAGGCAGGGCTAAGCAATGCCGTCGTGGTGAATACCTGCGCCGTAACCGCCGAGGCCGTTCGCAAGGCCCGTCAGGAAATCCGCAAGCTGCGCCGGGAAAACCCCGATGCGCGGTTGATCGTGACCGGCTGCGCCGCTCAGACCGAACCCGAAACCTTCGCCCGGATGGACGAGGTCGACGCGGTCATCGGCAACACCGAGAAAATGCAGCCCGACACCTGGAAAGGCATGGCCGCCGACTTCATCGGCCAGACCGAAGCGGTGCAGGTCGATGACATCATGTCCGTGACCGAAACCGCTGGACATCTGATCGACGGCTTCGGCACCCGGTCGCGCGCCTATGTGCAGGTTCAGAACGGCTGCGATCACCGCTGCACGTTCTGCATCATTCCCTACGGCCGCGGCAACTCGCGCAGCGTCCCTGCGGGCGTGGTGGTGGACCAGATCAAGCGGCTAGTGGACCGGGGCTACAATGAGGTGGTGCTGACCGGCGTAGACCTCACCTCATGGGGCGCCGACCTGCCAGCACAGCCCAAGCTGGGCGATCTGGTGATGCGTATCCTGAAACTGGTGCCAGACCTACCGCGCCTGCGGATCAGCTCGATTGACTCGATCGAGGTGGACGAGAACCTGATGCAGGCCATCGCGACCGAGCCACGCCTGATGCCGCACCTGCACCTGTCGTTGCAACATGGCGACGACCTGATCCTGAAACGCATGAAACGCCGCCACCTGCGCGACGACGCCATCCGTTTCACCGAAGAGGCCCGCAAGCTGCGCCCCGACATGACCTTTGGGGCAGACATTATCGCAGGTTTCCCCACCGAATCTGACGCCCATTTTGAAAACTCGCTGAAACTGGTCACGGATTGCGACTTGACCTGGCTGCACGTCTTTCCTTACTCCAAACGCGAAGGCACTCCCGCAGCCCGCATTCCGCAACAAATCAACGGCAACATCATCAAAGCCCGCGCCGCCCGCCTACGCGCCGCCGGAGACGTTCAGGTCGCCAAACATTTGGCTGCCCAATTGGGCAAATCCCATCACATCCTGATGGAAAACCCAACCATGGGCCGCACGGAACAGTTCACCGAAGTCACCTTCACCACCCCCCAACCCGAAGGCCAGATCGTCACCGCCACGATCACGGATCACACCGACAGCCAACTCAAAGCCTGATCCGCGCTTCATCTGGCCAAAAATATCCCGGGGATGAATTGGCCGCAGGCCAAGAAGGGGCTGGCCCCTTCACCGCGCCCTCAACAAAAACCCCCGCTACCGGATGGCGCGGGGGTTCAAATTTTTAGCTGTCGAAAACCTTAGACGGTCTTCTTACCTTTCACACCGGCCCACAAGCGCTTGTTGACCAGATACAGAAGCACCGACAGAACTGACAGGAACAACACGCCGACAAAGCCGGAATATTTGCGCTCCATCATTTTCGGCTCAGCCGTCCACATCAGGAAGGCAGCAATATCTTCCGACATGGCTTCAACCGTGGCCGGGTGACCATCGGCAAACTCCACCTGATCCTCGGCAAGCGGCGGTGCCATCGAGATCCATCCACCCGGGAAGGCTTTGTTCTCATAAAGGACTGTACCAGCCTCTTCCTTTTCCTCACCGGTATAACCATCCAGCAAAGAGGCGATGTATTCCGCACCGCCCATGCCTTTGAACAGCTGGTTGATGCCCAGACCATAAGGGCCGTGGAACCCGGCGCGTGCCTTTGCCATCAGGCTCAGGTCAGGCGCGCCAACACCGTTGTTCTCCGGGAAGTGGTCGGTCGGGATCGCCGGGCGAAAATCATCCAGCTCAGGATCGAACACTTCAAAGTTGGACGCAGAATACGCGATCACTTCGTCTTCCGAATATCCCAGCGCTTCGAGATCACGCAGAGGTACATATTTCAGACCGTGGCAAGCCGCGCAGACCTCGGTGTAGATCTGAAGACCGCGCTGCAGCTGGTTCTTGTCCCAGGTGCCGAACGGACCTTCAAACGAGAAGTGGAAATCCTCGATATGCTGCTCGCCGCCGCCTGCCGCGTATGACGCAGCAGGGGTAAGAGCCAAAGCAAACGCGGCACCGATTGCAAGTTTCTTGAACATGTTTCCGGTCCCTCTTCTTACTCGGCCGGCGTGGCGTCGGCGTCAGCCTTGCCATAATGCGCGTTGAAGTCTTCTTCGATCGTCTCCGGCTGGGCATCGGGTTTTTCAATGACACCCAGGATCGGCAGGATCACGAAGAAATAGGCGAACCAGTAGGCGGACGCGATCAGCGAGAAGGTCGCATAGGGCTCCTCGGCGGGCATCGCACCCAGCCACATCAGGGCAAAGAAGTCGATGATCAGCAGGTAGAACCACCATTTGAACATCGGACGGTATTTGCCCGAACGCACGGTCGACGTGTCCAGCCACGGGGCCAGCGCCATCGCCAGGATCGCACCGAACATCGCCAGAACACCAAAGAACTTGGCGTCGATGATGCCACCAGTGATGAAGCTGGCGAATTGCACGACCCAGACCTCGCCGGTGAAGGCACGCAGGATCGCGTAGAACGGCAGGAAGTACCATTCAGGCACGATGTGAGCAGGCGTGACCAGCGGGTTGGCCTCGATATAGTTGTCGGGGTGGCCCAGATAGTTCGGCATAAAGCCTACAACCGCCCAGAACACGACCAGAATGACAGCCAGCGCGAACAAGTCCTTGATCACGAAGTACGGCCAGAACGGAAGCGTATCTTTCTCGGCCTCGGCTTTTGACCCGCGGCGCACTTCAACACCCGTGGGGTTGTTGTTGCCAGTGGTGTGGAAAGCCCAGATATGCACGATCACCAGCGCCGCAATCACGAACGGCAGCAGGTAGTGCAGCGAGAAGAAGCGGTTCAGCGTGGCGTTATCCACGGCGGGTCCGCCCAGCAGCCAGGTCTGGATTGCATCACCCACAAACGGGATCGCACCAAACAGACCGGTGATCACGGTCGCGCCCCAGAAGGACATCTGACCCCAAGGCAGAACATAGCCCATGAACGCGGTGCCCATCATCATCAGGTAGATCAGCATCCCGATGATCCACGTGATCTCACGCGGGGCTTTGTACGAGCCGTAGAACAGGCCACGGAAGATGTGGATGTAAACCGCAACAAAGAACAGCGACGCGCCGTTCATGTGCAGATAACGCAGCATATAGCCGCCATTCACGTTGCGCATGATGTGTTCAATGCTGGCAAAGGCCAGATCAACATGCGGGGTATAGTGCATCACCAGAACGATACCGGTGACGATTTGCAGCGCCAGGCAGAACGCCAAGACGATGCCCCAGATCCACCACCAGTTCAGGTTCTTGGGGGTGGGGATCATGATGGTGTCGTAAATCAGGCCGACGATGGGCAGGCGGCTGTTCAGCCACTTCTCGCCGTTTGTCTTCGGCTCGTAATGATCGTGGGGAATTCCGGACATCTGGGTCTCCCTTAGCCGAGTTTGATGGTGCTGTTGTCTGTCCATTCCGCAGGCGGAACAGGCAGGTTTTCAGGCGCGGGACCCTTGCGGATACGACCGGCAAGGTCATAGTGTGAGCCGTGGCAGGGGCAGAACCAGCCGCCAAAGTCACCGGCATCGCCCAGAGGCACACAACCCAGGTGCGTACACACGCCCATCTGAACCAGCCACGCGCCGGGTGCCTCACCTTCGGGCGACGGCATCACGCGGTTTTCGTCGGTCGCGGGTGCATCTGCTGCAATATTAAAGTTGCGCGCCAGCGGATCAGGCAGGGCGCCAACGCCTTCTGCGTCCTGTTCCTTGGCTTCCTGAATCTCGGCACCGGTGCGGTGACGGATGAATACGGGTTTACCCAGCCACTTCACCGTTAGCTGCGTACCCGGCTCAACTCCGCTTACATCCACGCGGATCGAGGACAGCGCCTGAACGTCTGCCGAGGGGTTCATTTGGTTGATCAGGGGCCATACGGCTGCACCCGTCGCAACGACACCTGCGCCGCCAGCGACGTAGTAGAGGAAATCTCTGCGGGTGCCTTCGTGGTCTTCTGCGTGGGACACGAGGTTTTCTCCGATTCCGGCGCCCGCGGTTGCGGGCAAACATGCATCAGCACCGCATCAAAGCGGCGTCTCATCGCGGCTATCTATCCGGGAGAAATCGGTTCGTCCAGCGGTCATAGGCGCGCACTACGCCGCATCTGGGCATTCATGTCACAACGTAACGACAATTTTTCAAGATATAGGCTGGTTTTGCAGACAAATTCCGATGTTCCCTACAGCGTGATTCGTACCCCGCAACACCACGCGACCGACCGCGCCGCCAGAGCCCGGTGCATCGGGCAATCTGGTACTGCCGGTTTTCCTCCCAGAAATGGCTATCAATCGCTCTACCTTTACGTGCTGTTGGAGCCTTTAAATATTGAATTTAAAATAGATATTTTCCACACCCTGAAAACTGAAAATTTCGATTGCACTTTAAACGGGAATGGGTGAAAGGCCGCAAAAGATACTCGCTTAGCAGGACGTTTCCCATGTCAAAGCACTTGGCCCCCCTCGTGATCTTCGCACTGACCGTTTCTTCCCAAGCCACCGCCAGCGGTGACCCGGAAAAAGGCGAAAAGCTATATAACCGCTGCTCATCCTGTCATGCGATCATCAAAGACGGTGAAGTTCTGGTCAAAGGCGGTATTACCGGGCCGAATCTTTACGGCGTCGTTGGCCGGGTCGCTGGGTCCGAACCCGACTACCTGAACGGAAGCGAGCGTTTGCCAATCGGGATGTTCACCGACGACATGATCCGGGCAGGTCAGGAAGGGCTGGTCTGGACGCAAGAAAACATCACCGCCTATTCCGAGAACCCCATTGAATTCATTCAGGACTATCTGAACGACGACTCCGCACGACCGAACATGAGTGTCAAACTGAAAAAAGGCGCCGAGGATATAGCCGCATATCTCGCCACCTTCACCCATTGAATTGGGCTGCCTTCAAGTTTCCCGCATGAGGGCAGCCAATTCCCGGACCTCGATGCCAAAGCCGTCAGCTTCCATATGTTCGGCGGCGGCGGCGCGCGCGCTATCCGGCTTGTTCTGGTTCAGCTTCCAGGTGCCCTGAATATCATCAACCCGCATCCGGCAGGGCACGATCATGCGCTTCATCCGTTCCAGAGCGTCGGGCGTCATCTTCGCAGGACTCCAGGGCGGTTTGGGCAGCAAGCGGCCTTCGTAAAATGCGGATTGCCGGTCAAGCAGGTCGCCCAGTTCGGCCTGCGGTCTCAACTCCAACTGGCCCGACAGATGAACGGCCACATAGTTCCAAGTCGGCACCTGATCGTCGATCCCATACCAGTCCGGCGACACATAGCCATCCGGCCCTGACACAGCGATCCGGGCAGCACAGGGTGTATTCAGCACACGGACAATCGGATTCGACCGCACCAGGTGCAGTTCGGCCACCGATCCGTCCTCGCTCAGCAGAAAAGGAACGTGGCTCATCATAGGGGCGGATTCCGCTGAAATCGCCAAAACCCCAAAGGCGCGGTCTCGCGCAAAGGCAATGTGGCGGGCGCGGTCCTCAGCGCGAAAAGCGGGATTTGGGTGCATGACATGTCTCCTAACGGAACGCCTTGCAGATTCGCTTGGTCCTTGGCAAGGTCTGCCTCGTTCTCAGGGCGGGGCGAAATTCCCCACCGGCGGTATGCGGGCCATGACCCGTAAGCCCGCGAGCGGTCCCGGACCATCCGGGATGACAAGCAGATCTGGTGAGAGACCAGAGCCGACGGTTACAGTCCGGATGAAAGAGAACGTGCAGTGCGCCGGCCTTGCCGCGCGCCTGCCCGTGATCGCCTTGGGTGACGTGTCTGTTGCGAAAGGAGATCATAATGACACACACCCGCTATGCTTTTGTCAAAGCCAACTGGCATTCCGATATTGTCGATCAGGCGTTGGAAGGATTTCAGCAGCTTATCCCCGCCGATCAGATTGACGTTTTCGACGTGCCCGGCGCGTTCGAGATGCCATTGCTGGCCCGCGATCTGGCCCAAACCGGCAAATATGCCGCGGTTGCCTGTGCCGCTTTCGTGGTGGATGGCGGCATCTACCGGCACGATTTCGTGGCCCAAGCCGTGGTTGACGGCCTGATGCGCGCCGGAATGGACACGGGCGTTCCCGTCCTGTCCGTCTCGCTGACACCCCACCAATATCAGGAAACCGACCACCACAACGCCATCTACCGCGTGCATTTCGTGGAAAAGGGCCGCGAAGCCGCGCAAGCCGCGCTCAAAATCACCGAAACCCGCGCCGCACTCCTGGAGCCGGCCTGACCCTTCTTCTGTTCAAAAATACTTCGGGGGAATCGCGGCTTGCCGCGATGGGGGCAGCGCCCCCTCCCCACCCCTCAGACGCAAATCCGCTTGAGGCCCAAGGCTCTCCCCGCTAATCACAACCCTCAAAGGAGCACGCCCCATGTCGATGAACAGCTTTGGACACCTCTTCCGCGTCACCACTTGGGGTGAAAGCCACGGCCCCGCCTTGGGCGCCACGGTGGATGGTTGCCCTCCGGGTGTCACCATCGACGAGGCTATGATCCAGCACTGGCTGGACAAGCGCAAACCGGGTCAGAACAAATTCACCACCCAGCGGCGCGAGCCCGATCAGGTGAAAATCCTGTCAGGCGTATTCGAGGGCCAGACCACAGGGACCCCCGTGCAGCTTATGATCGAGAACACCGATCAACGCTCCAAGGACTACGGCGATATCATGGACAAGTTCCGTCCGGGTCACGCCGATATCACCTATTGGCAGAAATATGGCATCCGCGATTATCGCGGCGGCGGGCGCAGTTCCGCACGTGAAACCGCGTCGCGCGTTGCTGCCGGAGGTCTCGCACGCGAGGCGATCAAACAAATCGCCCCCAATGTGCAGATCACCGGCTATATGACTCAGATCGGCCCTCACAAGATCGACCGCGCCAAGTTTGACTGGTCGCAGATCGAACAAAACCCGTTTTGGACACCTGACGCGCAGGCCGCTGATGACTGGGCCGCCTATCTGGACGACCTGCGCAAGTCCGGCAACTCGGTCGGTGCCGTGGTCGAGGTCGTGGCCCGCGGCGTCCCCGCCGGGATTGGTGCTCCGGTTTATGCCAAGTTAGACACTGATCTGGCCGCCGCGATGATGTCGATCAACGCCGTAAAAGGCGTTGAGATTGGCGAGGGCATGGCCGCCGCCGAACTGACCGGCGAGGCCAACGCTGATGAGATATTCATGGGTCAGAACGGCCCGCAATACAGTTCCAACCACGCGGGCGGTATTCTGGGCGGCATCTCGACCGGGCAGGACATCGTGGTGCGGTTTGCCGTCAAACCGACCTCGTCGATCCTGACCACGCGCAAAACGATCACCAAATCGGGTGAAGAGACCGAGATCATCACCAAGGGCCGCCACGACCCCTGCGTCGGCATCCGCGCGGTGCCGGTGGGTGAGGCAATGATGGCCTGCGTGATCCTTGACCATCTTCTGCTGCATCGCGGTCAGATCGGAGAAAACCGTGGAAGCATCGGCTGATCTACGCAGCCGATTGCGCAGCGTTGTTGCGCAACGGATGGAGACAGACCCGGCGCACGATCTGGCGCATCTGGATCGCGTCTGGGTGAATGCCAGGGCAATCGCAAGCGACACGACCGACCTGCGGGTGCTTTTGGCCGCAAGTTACCTGCATGACCTTGTCAATTTGCCAAAAAACGACCCGGACCGTCACTTGGCCTCTCGCCTGTCAGCCAAGGAATCAGAGTCTATTCTAGAGGGTTTGGGCTATTCCCAGCGCGAAATCCAAGCAACGCAACACGCCATCGCCGCACATAGTTTTTCAGCCGGAATCCCCCCAGAAACACTCGAAGCAAAGAGTCTGCGCGATGCTGACAGGTTGGACGCGTTGGGCGCGATCGGCATAGCGCGCACATTCTCGGTGTCCGGTGCGCTTGGCCGGGTTCTCTATGATCCCGCTGACCCGTTTGCGGAGAACCGGCCATTGGACGATCTGGAGTTTTCGATTGACCATTGGAAAGTGAAACTTCTGGCTTTGTCTCAGGACATGCTGACAGACGGCGGCAAGGCTCTTGCCAAGGAAAGAACGCACCGAATGATCGGGTTTCTGGAAGACTTCGCCGAGGAAATCGGTAGTTCACTGCCCGAAGACTGGTTAAAACTCAGCCCTTCGCGTTGATATTTGCGCCTCAAAAGCGCAGGGTCGCGCCAATGGCGAAACCCCTCACATCACATAGGCCAATGTTGGCCGTGGCGCTGAAACTTAGCGCCCTTTTTTTGTTCATGGTGATGCAAGCGCTGGTCAAAGCTCTGTCCGATGACTTTCCTCCGGGTGAAATGGTGTTCTTTCGCTCGCTCTTTGCCGTGCCTGTCATCATCGGCTGGCTGGCCTGGCGCGGGGAGCTTTCGCAGGGCTTAGTGGTCAAAAAGCCAATGGGCCATTTTTGGCGCGGAGTGTTGGGTACCAGCGCCATGGGCCTGACTTTTACCGGCCTCAGCCTGCTGCCTTTGCCAGAAGTCACGGCCATTGGCTACGCCACGCCGATCTTCACCCTGATTCTGGCGGCGATCATGCTGGGGGAACGCATTCGCATGATCCGCATTGGTGCGGTGGCTATTGGGCTGTTGGGCGTTTTGATCATGATCTGGCCACGTCTGGGCGGCAACAACATGGATACGGCCGCGACAATCGGTGCGCTGTGCGTGCTGGCCGCAACGATGGCGCGGGCCTTTGTGCAAATCCACATCCGACAACTGGTTCAGGTCGATCACCCCGCTGCGGTTGTTTTCTACTTTTCGATCACGGCGACGCTGCTCTCGGCGTTGACCGCCCTTTGGGGATGGGCAATGCCAACCTTGGAACAGACCCTAATACTGGTCGTTATGGGTTTGATCGGGGGTGTCGCACAAATTCTGGTGACATCTTCATATCGGTTCGGACAAGCCTCGATGCTCGCACCCTATGACTACACCACCATGTTGTTCGCCATTGTCATCGGATATGTCTGGTTCGACGAATTGCCGACACTGGTCATGTTGGGTGGGGCCGCTTTGGTCATCGCCGGAAATGTGCTGGTCATTCTGCGCGAGCGGCAACTGGGATTGGACCGAGGCAAGGCGCGTCAGGCAACGGACCCCAAAGCCTGATCTTTACCTTTTGAGAACTTCACCTAGTTTGGGTCCAAAATCAAAAAGGTTCCCAAGATGAGCGACGCAAAAGACCACAAGGAAAAGATGCAAAAGGTGCAGGCCCAGCACCGCAAAAAAGTATCCGAGGCCGTCGATCCCGAACGCGGGTTGGTGCTGATCAACACCGGCAAGGGCAAAGGCAAGTCGTCGGCGGCGTTGGGCGTGGTCATCCGCGCTCTGGGTTGGGGTCAGAAGGTTGCCGTGGTCCAGTTCATCAAGGGCAAGTGGAAAACCGGCGAGAGACGCTTCTTCGAGGAGCGGGATCTGGTGACCTGGCACACGATGGGAGAAGGCTTCACCTGGGACACCCAGGATCGCGAGCGCGACATCGCCGCCGCCAATGCCGCCTTTGACAAGGCGCGGGCGCTGATGGCCAGCGGCGACTACGATCTTGTGGTTCTGGACGAAATCAACATCGCCCTGCGCTATGAATACCTTTCGGTCGAGCAGGTGATTGATGGGCTGAACGGTCGGTCAGACAAAACCAGCGTGTTTCTAACAGGCCGGGACGCGCCGCAGGCGCTACGCGACTATGCCGATTTGGTGACGGAAATGACCGAGGAGAAACACCCGTTTCAAGCCGGAATCAAAGCTCAGCGCGGTGTGGATTTCTGAGGTTTAGACTCTATTTTACGCCCTGACCACCGGCCCGAGCCTATCATTCGGATCGGCTGGCGTTCTGCTACCGGGCAGTTGGCGGGCCGCCGGATTCTATCGCCAAGGCCTCCTCGTCCTAGCCATAGAAAAACCCCCGCAAAATGCGGGGGTTCTTCAATAGTCCAACTTTGATCAAGCGCGAACAAGCGCCTCATAGTCCTGCGCGATCTCGCGCGTGATATCGCCAACCTCAAAGGTGTAGTCGCCGATCTGACCCACCGGGGTAACCTCGGCTGCCGTGCCTGTCAGCCAGCATTGCTCAAAATCAGCCATTTCTTCAGGCATGATGTGGCGTTCGTGAACGGTGATGCCTTTGTCTTTCAGCATCTGGATCACGGTCTGACGCGTAATGCCGTTCAGGAAGCAATCGGCCAGCGGCGTGTGGACCTCGCCATCTTTGACAAAGAACACGTTGGCACCGGTCGCTTCGGCGACATAACCCCGGTAGTCCATGAACAAAGCATCCGAACAGCCCTTGGACTCGGCCTTATGCTTGGAGATGGTGCAGATCATGTACAGACCCGCAGCCTTGGCGTGAACCGGGATGGTTTCGGGGCTGGGGCGTTTCCATTCCGCAATGTCCAGCTTGGCGCCCTGCATCTTGGCGTCGCCGTAATAAGCGCCCCACGGCCAAACGGCGACAGCCATGCGCACCGGGTTCTTGGCCGATGCCACGCCCATGTCATCGCCCGACCCGCGCCAAACAAGCGCCCGGATATAGGCGTCCTGCAATCCGCTGGCCTTCAACGCCTCTTGCTTGGCGGCTTCGATCTGATCCACCGAATAGGGCATCGGGATGTCCAGCGCCTCGGCCGAAGCGATCAGACGCTCGGAATGCTCACGGCTTTTGAAAATCTTGCCGTTATAGGCACGCTCGCCCTCGAATACAGACGAAGCATAGTGCATTGCGTGCGTCAGAATGTGCACCTTGGCGTCGCGCCATGGCACCAGCTCACCATCCAACCAGATGACACCGTCACGATCGTCATACCCCGCCATGCGCAACCTCCTGATCCGGGCTTGATTTATGATTATTGCGCCAATTAAGTCCGAACCGGACATAATGTTGCGCAAAAACTGCGATTCGATACCCGCCCACTCTTGGAATGTCAATAACGCTGACATAAACTCGGTACCAAGTAACCAATGAGGCCAAATATGTCCGACACCCGTCCCGCCCAGGTCTTTGGCGGTGAAAGCCTGTTGTTTCTGACAGATGAGCAACTGCGGCAGGGTATCGAAGCGATGTTCTTCGCTTATCGCGGTTTCACGGCGGACCCGGACCGCATCCTGTCTGAACTGGCCTATGGCCGGGCGCACCATAGGGCAATCCACTTTATCAACCGAGCGCCGGGAACAACCGTGAACAACTTGCTGGCGATTCTGGGTGTCACCAAACAGTCCTTGAACCGCGTTCTACGCACCCTGATAGACGATGGTCTGGTGGAAAGTCGCGTTGGCACCGTGGACAAACGCGAAAGACACCTATTTCTGACAGACAAGGGAGAAGAGTTGGAGGCCATACTGTCCGAAGCCCAGCGCGTGCGGATGCGTGCCGCCTATAAGGACGCCGGCCCCGAGGCCGTCTCGGGTTTTCGCAAAGTGCTTGAAGCGATGATGGATGCTGATATGCGTCATGCCTATAAGAAACTGCGGGATACCACCTCATGAGCGACATGGACGCCCATCTGCTGATAGTTGACGACGACGAGCGCATCCGTGATCTGCTCAAGAAGTTTCTGATGCGGAACGGTTTTCTTGTCACCGCCGCGCGGGACGCAGCCCATGCCCGACGTGTATTGTCAGGTCTGGATTTCGACCTGATCGTTCTGGATGTCATGATGCCCGGCGAAGACGGTGTCAGCCTGACCAAGGCGCTGCGCGAGACACATGCAACCCCGATCCTGCTGCTGACGGCGCGCGGTGAAACCGAACACCGCATTGCGGGGCTTGAGGCCGGGGCCGACGATTATCTGGCCAAGCCGTTCGAGCCGAAGGAACTGTTGTTGCGCATCAACGCTATTCTGCGGCGGATGCCCGAAACACCTGCACAGGAAGCGGCAAGCAAGATTCTGATCCTTGGGCCGATCCGGTACGATGTGGAACGGGGCGAGATGTGGCAGGGCGAAGAACCCGTGCGTCTGACCGCAACCGAAAGCCAGTTGATGAAGATTTTCTCGGCCCAGCCCGGAGAACCCATCAGCCGCGCCAAACTGGTCGAGGATCTGGGCCGCGACAAAGGGCAGGCACAGGAACGCGCGGTGGATGTCCAGATCACCCGGCTGCGGCGCAAGATCGAACAGGACCCCAAGCAACCCCGTTATCTGCAGACGGTCCGCGGGGCGGGATATATGTTGGCCCCGGATTGATTATGCCGCTGCGCGGCGATTTTATGCCTTCGGCGAGGATATTTTTAGCCAGATGAAGATCGGATCCTGATGAAGACTGCTCTGTTGACTCACGCGGATTGCCTTGAGCATGTGACCCCGGACGGACACCCCGAACGGGTCGCGCGGCTTGAGCATATTCTTCATGCGCTGGAATCGCTGGATCTGGACCGAAGAACGGCTCCGCTTGCTGCGGATGATGATCTGCTGCGCATTCACCCCGAAAGCCATATTCGGAATATTCGCAGCAGTCGCCCGACGGAAGGGTACCGGCAGATTGACGGCGATACATTCATGTCGCCGGGATCGGTGGATGCAGCGTATCGCGCTGCGGGCGCTGTGGTTCGGGCGGTCGACCTGGTCTTGAGTGGTGACGCTCCGAATGCATTTTGCGCGATCCGTCCGCCGGGGCACCACGCCGAATCCGAGACGGCGATGGGGTTTTGTCTGTTCGGCAATGCGGCGCTGGCTGCCAAGCATGCGCTGGATCACCACGGGTTGAAACGCGTGGCCGTGGTGGATTTTGACGTACATCACGGAAACGGCACGCAGGATTTGTTGTGGGACGAGACCCGTGCCCTGGTCATAACCAGCCAGCAGATTCCGTTGTGGCCCGGCACGGGACGCCCGGATGAAACCGGCACCCACGATACGATCCTGAATATTCCGCTGCCGCCCCGATCCGGTGGGGCAGAGATGCGTACGGCTTATGAATCCCAAGCCTTCCCGCGGCTGCGTGCGTTCAAGCCCGAATTGATCATCATCTCGGCGGGTTTCGATGCGCATCAGGACGATCCGCTGGCGGAGCTTAACTGGTCGACCGGCGATTTCGCGTGGATCACGGCTGAGCTGTGCAAGATTGCCGGTGAAGTATGTGACGGTCGTATCGTCTCGACTCTGGAAGGCGGGTATGATCTGAACGCACTGGCCGAGGCCACACGCGCCCATGTGGAAGAATTGATGAAGGCAGCCCGATGACCGATACTCCTGTAGATCAGATGACATTTGAACAAGCGATGAAAGAGCTTGAGGCCGTCGTCGGCCAGCTTGAGCGTGGGGATGTGGCACTGGATCAGTCCATTGCCCTGTATGAACGCGGAGCGGCCTTGAAGAAGCGCTGCGAAGACGAGTTGAAGCGGGCCGAAGAAAAGGTGGCCGCGATCACGCTGGACGCGGATGGTCAGCCAACCGGGACGTCTCCTGTCGAAGGTCTGTAAATGTTTCAGGACATTCTGGCACGGGATGCCGCGCGGATTCAGAAGCAGTTCGATCTGGTTCTGGGCGCGTTGGATGATCTGGATGTGACCCGTGCGATGGCCTATGCCACCGAAGGCGGCAAGAGGCTGCGCGGGTTTCTGGTTCTGGAAAGCGCAAGGCTGCACGGTGTGGACCCGGCGCAGGCCATTTGGCCCGCAACGGGGATTGAGGCGCTGCACGCCTATTCGCTGGTTCACGATGATCTGCCATGCATGGATGACGATGACCTGCGCCGGGGCCGTCCGACGGTCCATGTGAAATGGGATCAGGGAACGGCGGTTTTGGCCGGGGATGCGTTGCAGACCCTCGCGTTTGAGATGTGCACCCGGCCCGAGGTCGGATCGGCCGAGATACGTGCGGAACTGGCGCTAACACTGGCCAAAGCAAGCGGTGCGCAAGGCATGGTGCTGGGTCAGGCGCTGGATATTGCTGCGGAAACCGCAAAATCGCCTTTGTCACTGGACCAGATTACGCGGCTTCAGGCTGGCAAGACCGGTGCATTGATCGAATGGTCAGCCTGCGCCGGTGCGCGTTTGGCTGGCGAGGATCCCGACCCCCTGCGCCGATACGCGCGGGATCTTGGGCTTGCTTTTCAGATCGCTGACGACATCTTGGATATTGAAGGGGACGCGGCGATCGCCGGAAAACGTCTTCAAAAGGATGCAGACGCAGGCAAGGCAACCTTTGTGTCGCTGCTGGGTCTGGACACCGCCAAGAGCCGGGCGGCCGAGCTGGTGGATCGGGCCTGCGACGCGCTTGAAGGTTATGGGGCACCTGCGGAAACCTTGAAGGACGCCGCGCGCTTCGTTATTGCCCGGGACAGCTAAGCCAGGAACGCGCCAAATGTCAGATCGCCCGAACACGCCCCTGCTGGACCTTGTGAGCCGCCCTGCGGATCTCAAGCAGTTCTCGGATGCGCAACTCTGTCAGGTTGCGGATGAGCTGCGGGCGGAAACGATCTCGGCCGTGTCGGTCACGGGCGGGCATCTGGGCGCAGGGCTGGGCGTGGTGGAGCTGACCACGGCGCTACATGCCGTGTTTGATACGCCGCGCGACAAGATCATCTGGGATGTCGGGCATCAGTGCTATCCCCACAAAATTCTGACCGAACGGCGCGACCGCATCCGTACCTTGCGCATGAAAGACGGGTTGAGCGGTTTCACCAAGCGCAGCGAAAGCCCGTATGACCCGTTTGGCGCGGCGCATAGCTCGACCTCGATCAGTGCCGCGCTTGGTTTTTCGGTTGCGCGCGATCTGGGCGGCGTCACGCCCGAAGGATTGGGCGACGCGATTGCCGTGATCGGTGACGGTTCAATGTCGGCGGGCATGGCGTTCGAGGCGATGAACAACGCAGGCCACCTCAAGAAACGCCTGATCGTGATCCTGAACGACAATGAGATGAGCATCGCCCCACCAGTTGGCGCGCTGTCCAGTTACCTGTCGCGGATTTATACCGAGGCTCCGTTTCACGATCTGAAAGCCGCTGCAAAAGGTGCTGTTTCTCTGCTGCCAGAGCCTTTCCGAGAGGGCGCGAAACGGGCCAAGGAAATGCTCAAGGGTATGGCGGTCGGCGGCACCTTGTTCGAGGAGCTGGGGTTTTCCTATATCGGCCCGCTTGACGGTCACGATATGGACCAGTTGCTGCCGGTTCTGCGCACGGTCAAGGCGCGGGCGACCGGTCCGATCTTGATCCATGTGCTGACCAAGAAGGGCAAGGGATATGCCCCTGCGGAACAGGCGCGCGACAAGGGCCATGCAACGGCCAAGTTTGATGTCGTGACGGGCAAGCAGAAGAAAGCGCCGTCAAACGCGCCCTCCTATACCTCGGTCTTTGGCAATACGCTGGTGGATGAGGCCGCGCGGGACGACAAGATCGTTGCCGTAACCGCCGCGATGCCGGATGGAACCGGCCTGAACCTGTTTGCCGAGCGCTACCCCTCGCGCTGCTTTGACGTTGCGATTGCAGAACAGCATGGCGTGACTTTCGCTGCGGCCCTAGCCGCAGGCGGGATGAAGCCGTTCTGCGCGATGTATTCGACCTTTTTGCAGCGCGGCTACGACCAGGTTGTGCACGACGTAGCCATCCAGCGCCTGCCGGTGCGGTTCGCGATTGACCGCGCGGGCCTTGTGGGTGCGGACGGAGCGACCCATGCGGGGTCGTTCGACATTGCCTACCTCGCCAATCTTCCCGGCATGACAGTCATGGCCGCCGCGGATGAGGCCGAACTGGTGCACATGGTTGCCACGGCAGCGGCCCATGATGACGGGCCAATCGCTTTCCGCTATCCGCGCGGTGAAGGGGTCGGGGTGGACCTGCCCGAACGCGGCGAGGTTCTGGAAATCGGCAAGGGGCGCGTGATCCAGAAAGGTGCGCGTGTGGCGCTGCTGTCCTTCGGCACCCGTTTGGCCGAAGTGCAAAAAGCGGCCGAGGCTCTGTCGGCCCGCGGGATCACGCCAACAATCGCGGACGCCCGGTTCGCCAAGCCGTTGGACCGCGACCTGATCCTGGACCTTGCGGCCAATCACGAGGCGCTGATAACCATCGAAGAGGGTGCGATTGGCGGTTTTGGCTCTCATGTGGCGCAATTGCTGGCGGACGAAGGCGTGTTCGATCACGGCTTGAAATATCGGTCGATGGTTCTGCCCGATATCTTCATTGATCAGGCAAGCCCAGCGGACATGTATGCCGTGGCGGGAATGAACGCGGAACAGATCGAAGCCAAGGTTCTTTCAGTGCTGGGCGTCGCGTCAATTGGTGAAAAGCGCGCCTGATCACGCAGCGTTCACTTGAATGTACTGAAGAAACTGGTGCCTCAAGAGGGCACATTTTCTTTATATCAGAGCACAACATATAGTATCAGCGGATTGCGTAAAAACATGTAAAACAATGCATTAGATATATTTCCTGATTGCATCCAGTCTCAATCAATGCCATCCAAGCGCAATATATATTGGGGGATAGATTGGGGGAAAGGATTTGCGCTCTGTTAACAAGTTAACGAATTTAAGTCTGAAACACCTGCCTGCTGGAAAACATGAGGATGGCGCGGGGTTGCGGTTGGTAAAGCAACCGGCGGGATCGGGTCAATGGGTGTTTCGCTTCACGGTACATGGACGCCGCCGTGAGATGGGGCTGGGGCCGTGGCCTGATATATCCCTGAAAGTTGCGCGTGAGATGGCGTCCGAGGCACGTCAGATGGCGCGACGGGGCGTTGACCCCATCGCCCAGCGTGAGGCCGAGAAGCGCGAAGCCGAACGCAATCTGCATCTTCTGGCAGATGTAGCGCGGGATGCATATCAAGCGCGTCAGGCGGAACTGAAGGGCGAAGGCAAGGCGGGCAGATGGTTCTCACCACTGGAAATTCATGTACTGCCGAAGCTGGGCAAACTGCCGGTGTCGCAGGTGGATCAGATTGCGGTGCGAGATGCGCTGGCCCCGATCTGGCACGAAAAGGCTGAAACCGCACGGAAAGCTGCGAACCGTCTCAACATCGTTCTGAAACATGCCGCCGCACTGGGCCTGACCGTTGATCTGCAAGCGGTAGACAAAGCGCGGCAGCTTCTGGGAAAGCAACGCCACGAAGCCAAGAGGATCGAGGCAGTGGCATGGCAGGAGGTGCCCGCCTTCTATGCAACACTTGGGGATGGTGTGAGCGAACTTGCCCTGCGCCTTCTGATCCTGACCGGCGTCAGGTCTGCCGCAATCCGCTTTGCGACCCCTGAGCAATTCGACCTCGATGCCGGTATCTGGACCATACCTGCGGTGAATATGAAGGGCCGCAAGGGCGCGACTGATGATTTCCGTGTGCCCCTTACCGATGAGGCCGTGAAGGTTGTGAGCGAAGCCCTGCGCCACGGTGGCGAGGTGTTGCTTCCAGGGTTTCGCGGCAAACCGATCAGCGACATGGCCATGAGCAAGTTTATGAAAGACCGAGGCATGACTGCGCGCCCGCATGGGTTCCGGTCATCACTCAGGACATGGGCCGAGGAAACCGGCCAGCCATTCGAAGTAGCAGAAACTGCGCTGGGCCATGTGATCGGCAACACTGTAGAGCGTGCTTATCAGCGTTCCGACCTGATCGAACGTCGCCGCCCGTTCATGGCCGCTTGGGCGGACCATGTCACCGGCAAAGGTGGAGCAGATGTTGTGCCCCTGAGTGGGTTGCGAAGATGAGCGAAGATCAGACACCGGAATGGTGGGTAGAGGTGGTCGACGTGCAAATTCGCTCGAAGGCTGATGCCAAGCGGATAATCAAACTGTGCCGCGAAGGCGAAAAGCAGGAGACTTGGAAGTCGCAATGGTCAACTTACCGCACATCAGAGGGACGCATACGTCTAACCGATTACGAACGCGCTTTGGATACACTGATGGGTGTGGCCAAGCCTGACCCGGGGCGAAAAGGCTTTCATGACTGGAACGAAATTGACCGACTGATTGATGAAGCCGCCGAAAATATGGGGTCGCGTGTAATTCGCGCAGAAGTCCGTCGCCGCGTCGCTGCGCAATATCCAATCAGCGAAACTTCAAGCGCGCTGCGGAAGCGCGTGTCAGATCGCATGAGATTAACCGGCCGATAATTCAAGCGGCCAGACAGGCTGGTGCGGCCTGAGACAATGTAGCCCCATGATTTCAGCTTTCATGAGGTGACAATGACTGACCAATATTTGACCGATGCCGAAGTGGCAAAGCTTCTGGGCTTGTCCAAAGCAACAATCTGGCGGCATGCAAAGGCCGGATTGCTGCCAAAGCCCGTAAAGTTGGGCCATGCTTCGCGATGGCCTGAGAGTGACATTCAGGCCGTCATGGATCGCCTCAAAGCCGATCGCGATGGCGCAGGCACCGGGGAGGCGGCTTGACCCATGACCTGCAAATACGACGCCCCGCGCGCTGGGCATAGCGCGGCGGGGCATGAAACATCCGGTCAGGACGATTGGCTTGACCATAGCTTTCAATTCGACTTTGCGCAAAGCGACCAATGCAACATGGCCGATCTGGATGCGCGTATCGGGCCGATTGATAACTATGAACATCTTACCGCGCCTATATTAGCGGCCAGCGAGTTATCCGAAGGCCCGCAACCCCTGATACGTAAAGCCGCTGACGCAACACCCTATCCGGTTGATGCACTGGGACCGTTAAGAGGCGCTACAGAAGCCATTGCAACGGTAACAGAGGCACCGGCTGCCATGTGCGCAGCAAGCGTTCTGGCGGCGTCTGCGCTGGCCGTGCAAGGGCTGCGTGATGTGGAATCATTGGGAGGGCCGCGCCCGGTCTCGCTGTTTCTGCTGACCGTAGCCGAAAGCGGGGAACGCAAAAGCACTGCTGACAAGCTGGCAATGCAAGGTGTGCGCAATTTCGAGGGCAACTTGCGCCCGAGCTATGACGAAGCATTGGTAAACCATCACCGGGAACATGCAATCTGGGAAAAGCGCAAGGCGGCGATCCTTCGCGGTGCCGACGAAAATCCGGCCGCAACCCGTGCCGACTTGCACGACCTTGGCCCCGAACCTGAGCCGCCCCTGCGCCCATCAATCGTGACCGGATCGGCAACGGTAGAGGGGATCGTGAAACATCTGCCTGATTTGCGCGCCTCACTGGGGATCATGACCGATGAAGGCGGCTTGATGCTGGGCGGTCACGGCATGAAGTCTGAAAACAGATTGAACACCCTCGCCACCTTCACGGCCATGTGGGACGGATCGACACTAGACCGATGGCGGGCGGGTGATGGCATTGCCAGCCATGTTGGACGTCGGTTTTCATCGCACCTGATGATCCAGCCCAGCGCGGCAGAGGAATTCCTGGGCGATCCACTGGCAAACGGTCAGGGGCTTCTTGCAAGGTTTCTGACCAGCCGTCCCGTCAGTCAAATTGGGCACCGCCTGAGACTGACGCAGGACGCCGATGCAATGGCAGAGGTGGACCGCTTCGCGAACCGGATCGAAGAGCTTATGTCGCGCCCTATGGCGCTGGCTGAGGGGCACAGGAATGAGCTGGCCCCGCCGGTGCTGACACTGGCGGAAGATGCAAGGGCGGTGCTGACTGAATTCTCCCGCCAAATGGAACGGGCCCAAGCGCAGGGTGAAGTGTTTGAAGATGTGCGCGCTTTTGCCAGCAAAACGGCGGAACATGCCGCGCGGCTGGCGGCGGTGATGGCGCTTTTTGCCGACCCTGAAGCCGCGATCGTGACCGGCGAAACAATGGCAGATGCTGTGGCGCTGGCGCGTTTTTATGCCGATGAAGCTACACGTCTGCAAAACGCCTCAGTTATCCCGGCGCATGTACAGGACGCCGAGCGAATGCGGAAATGGCTTCTCGGATCGTGGAGTGAGGATTTTATATCGCCACCGGTCGCAATCCGACTTGGCCCATTCAAACTGACGGAGCGGGCCAAAAAGGCGCTGAAGCTACTGGAAGCCCACGGTTGGCTTGTCCAGGCAAATGGCGCGACTGTGGACGGCAAGCAACGCCGCGAGGCATGGCGGGTTTTGAGATCATGAAGCGGTTTGAGTTTGACCCCAATGAGACCCTTCGGCGTGTCCGGGCCGAGAATGCGGGCCGTAAACGTAAAAGCGCAGGTGAGGCACCACCCCTTCCGTTTCATCCGTTTTCTCCGTTTCCAGTAGAGACAGAGGGAGCGGAAACCGGAAGAAACGGAAAAAACGGAACACCTGCGGATCAGTCTGAAAATATCACCGATGCTGTGGAGCAATTCGAAGAGCGCGCTGCGATCCGCGAATATGACGGAGGCCAGAACCGATCCGAAGCCGATGCGGCAGCATTGATCGAAGCCGTCCGCGCCGCCGGTATCGAAGTGACCTATCGGCGGACTACCATAGCCGCCAGACGTGAGGTAAAGACATGGGAAAGGTAGCCGGAACGGCAAAGCGTGGGATCGAGATCAATCGCACCGGGAAAAACGAGATGAGCGTCAAGGTGCCCGATCCTCAGGTGCTACTTGATCTTTTTGGCACCTGCAATAAAACGCTCGCCAAAATGCTTCTGGTGCAGTCCCTTGGGGCTTGCGGTGGCAAAGATGATACGCCTACCGATCAGGCTCGCGACTTTATGTTGGCGATGATCTGGGACATGGCCCCGCGTGATGCGGTAGAGCGGATGCTGGCAGTGCAGATGGCCGCGACGCATGCTAGTCTCATGAGCATATCCAACAAGCTGAACAGTGTGGACAGTCTGCACCAGCACGAAATCTACGAGAGATCATTCAACCGGCTTGCCCGGACCTTCACGGCTCAGGCTGAAGCCCTGCGAAAGCATCGCAACGGTGGGCAGTCAAAAGTGATCGTGGAACATGTGATTGTTAATGAAGGCGGTCAGGCGATTGTGGGTCAAGTGCGAAAAAGCTGACATTCAGGCAAAGCACAGCGAAATTCGGATTCGAGCCCAATGGAGATATAGGTGACCGACGCAGCATTTGTCGCCAAGGGCAGAGAGCGGTCATTCGCTACGCACGCAAGTGGATCGCTTGCCTTTTTGGCCAGCGTTAGCCCAAAAAACCTGGAGGAAAGCACAAAGCGTTGATTGGTTTTCTGTTTTCGGTTGATGCGTTGCAAAATTCGGCATGGATTTAGGCTGCGGAAGGCCCCCGGAAGCAAGTCACAAACCTGCGGTAGCCAATTTGTCATCAGCGCCCAGTAATGTAAGCGTTGGTAGGGATACACCACGAGCGTTTGTACTCTGCACTCATGCGGCCGCGGCAGTATCGAAACGCAATTTTTTTGTCATAGGCATCTGCTTCGTGTTTGGAAATATTTTGAAACGCCATGACGTTGCCAGCTGCATGGCTATAAAACTCCGGATCGACAGGCGTATTTATTGCATTAACGAACAGCGCATCCTTTGTCTGGACACGGAATAGCAGAGTAAGAGCGATAGGTTTATCGTTCATAAGCAACACATCGCCCGTTAGTAATTCCTGCCATCGCGCCAACGTTTCATTCAACAGAGGATCGCCTAAAGGCGCCTTCCCACGGCGTAACAAGAACAGACGGCGATATTCAGCCGCGAGCTCCTTAACGGTCAAATCTGTGACAGGTATGAAACGCCCACCTGACTCCAGAATATTCCGCGTTTCCCGTACTCTCTTTTTTTTGAACTTGGTGGATACTCTTTGATCGCCGAAATATATCCCTTTTGCCATGCCTAATTCGAACCTTCGATCAATGACGGCGTTGGTGGCCTTTTGTGCCGTAAGCTCAGATATGAAAAGACCCTTTCCAGGAATTTCGACGCGCACATCTCGACCCAGCGGCAAAACCACTTCTGACTGTCCGATGTCCAGGATATGTCGCTTGCCCAATAGTTTTAAGGCCCTACCGTTTGACATAACAAACTTGCTTGAAAGCGGCACAGCTCCGACGATTTCATCATCGCGAAAATAGCCGAAATACGACATTGGCAAGCCGCAACGAACTCGGGGCCATTGTCGCTGCGCACAAATGCCGGCGGCCCTCTCAGGATGAAGAGATCGGTGAGAGCGTCGATCACGTCAGTCGAGTTTAGCTTCCGCTTCACTGTGATTGACAGGCATTCCCGGCTGAACTCATCGAGGATGTTCAAGGTACGGAACGCCTTGCCGTCGTCAGTGCGGCAATGCACGAAGTCGTAGCTCCAGACATGGTTGCGGTGCCAGGCCTCAGGCGGATGCATGATCCGTCGTTCAGCCAGAGACGGCTCTTCTTTGGTTGCTTGCGTGGCACCTTCAGCCCCTCCCGCTTCCATAGCCGCTCAACACGGCCGACGCTGACCTGCCAGCCCGCATCTCTCAGCAGAACGGCGACGCGGCGGTAACCGTAGCTGCCGTATTGCCGGGCCAGTTCAACCATGTCCGCGACAAGCCGGTCTTCGTTTTCCCGGCCTCGGGGAGAGTACCTTTGCGTCGATCGATGCTGCCCCAGCACCCGGCAGATCCTGCGTTCTGAAACCTTCATCCTACTTCGGATCAGGTCGATGCAGGCACGCCGGCGGGCGGGGCTTAGAAGTTTCCCCGGGCTGCTTCCTTAAGGATTAGCTTGTCCAGGGTCAGATCCGACACGGCTTTCCGAAGCCGTTCATTCTCTTTCTGGAGCCGTTTGAGTTCCTTAAGTTGGTCGGTTCCCATACCGCCGTACTGCTTGCGCCATCGGTAATAGGTCTGATCGGTAATGCGCACTTCGCGGATCGCATCCGCGCGCTGCATACCCTGGCCGACAAGCACATCAACCTGCCGTAACTTCTGAACTATCTCCTCGGGCTTGTGCCGCTTGCTTGCCATTCTCTGTCCTCCGTTCACTATACATAACGGTGGACCTAGTCAGATGAGGCATTCCAGTGTTTCAGACGCAAATATTTGCATTTTTTGATCGCTTATACATCCTGAAAGCATTGCAAAGGCTTCCTGCTAACTGCACTCTTTCAGCCGAAAACACTCGCTTTGGAAAGACCGGAAGACAGAATGAAGAATCCCGACGTCGATAATTCAGAATTATCAAGCAAGACACTGTTCCTGCATATTGGTTTGCCGAAAACTGGTACGACTGCAATTCAAAGCCACCTTGCGGAGAATGCAGAATGGTTGAGTGCTAATGGCGTGTTCTATCCTAATCCTTTATGCAGCGTCGGCCATCACACCGAAGCCCTTCTCATTCTTCGTCGACGTCACCCCGATGCGGTATTTAACTGGCATCGCCAATGCACTGAAGCGGCAGACGATTTCGTTGGCGATGCAAAGACACTAGCGACGAAAATAGTCCAGGCGTCCGTAGATGATCGCGGCGTGGGTAAAGATATCGTGCTTAGCTCAGAGGGGATTTTTGAAAGCTTCAAGTCTGAAGAGGATATACAGCTGTTTCGTGACCTTTTTCCTGACCACCGTATAAAGGTCGTTCTTTACCTTCGGCGAATTGACAAAATGGTAGTGTCGGCGTTGCTGGAGCATACCAAGGTGATCGAACCTATAAGTGAAGATGCAAAGCGGCGAGTGTGCGAATTTCGAGTTTCTGAGCAATTGCGGCTTCTCAATTCTTTAGCCTGTTGGGAAAAAGTGCTGGGTCAGGGAACTATCATAATCCGACCCTTCGAATCCGAACAATTGAAAGAAGGTGATGCCGTAATAGACTTTTTAAACGTTGTCGCGCCGAACGCGAGCCTATTGGATGTCAAAGCGCCGTCAGCGAATACGTCAATATCTGTTGAGGCGACCTACTTTTTGGCTGCAGCCGTTTCATTCCCTGCGTGGCAACGATCGCGGCTGGAATCGCTTGTGGGTGCTGCAGTGCTAGACTCCAAGAAGTCGCATACATACAGGACAAAAAAATATTCTTTGTTCTCGCCGCGCGAGAGTTCAGAGCTCCTAGATAGGCTTGAAAAAACCTACAAGCGAATTGCACGAGAATACTTGCTAAGGTCAGACGAACAGCTGTTCCTTGCGTCCAAACCAGATCCAGAACAGGAATGGGCACCATTTGAAGATTTGACTGTCGATGTCGCGATGCCGATCTGTGAGCAAGTATTTTCCTACTGTGAAGACCGTATAGACAAACACTTTCCTCCTTCCTCAAAGGACATGGTCGCTAATTCGGGATCGCCAATTAGGCGAAGAAAGAAAACAGCCCATCATCTATCAAAACTTGAGATATTCGAACGCTTCTTTCCTAAGGTTTCAATAATAACGGTAGTTTACAATAATGCGTCATCCATAGAGAGATGTATTGAGTCGGTTCTAAATCAGACCTATCCAAACATAGAGTATATTGTCATTGATGGCGGATCTGACGACGGAACGCTCGATGTAATTCGACAGTGGTCGGATGGTATCGATACGTTGGTATCAGAGCCAGACGCTGGAATATTTGACGCTATGAATAAAGGCTTGGCTTTCGCAACCGGTGAAATCATAGCGTTCCTAAATTCAGACGATTACTACCTGCGCGACGCAGTCTACCTGTCGGTTCGTAATTTGCTCAAAAGCGGAGCAGACTTGTCTTACGCGGGAATGCATTTTGCGAATGAAGCGAACCATGTTGTGCTCGCTGATGAATGTCGCGCTTGGAACCCGTCTCTGCTCATTCAGGGCATTCCGGGCGGTCATGAAACAATTTTTGCTCGCCGAAAATGCTATGATTCCGTGGGGAATTTTGATTTAAGCTTTAGCCTTGCGGCGGACTATCATTGGGTAACGCGCGTCTATAGGGCAGGGCTCATCGCAGCGCCGTTGACCAGAGCGATTTTGGTCATGGCGACTGGAGGTGCGTCATTTAACAAGCAGAGGGAAGTTTTTGAGAATTTCCGAATTCTTCGCGAAGTGTTCGGCGACATAGACGACACATTTGCAAATAATCTGTATGAATTGAAGTACTACAATTCATGGAAAGGTCCCAAGTTACCGGATCAAGAGATGTTATCTCTGCTTCCTGTAGCTAAGTCCTATTCTGATCAACTTTTTGAAGCTTTGTGGTTAACGATCGAGCAGCGAAAAGCCCCGCTTATTGGGAAGACTCAATCAGATGATGCCTGTCCAGCGGGTAAGCTCAAAATCGCGATTGCGCTTACTTACTTGAATGGGGTCGCAGGTGGTGCTGAGCGTATTGCAATTGAAACTGCTAATGAGTTGTACAGCCGCGGGCATGCAGTAACGGTCGTTTCATGCTTCGACAGAGCTGGGGAGCCGTATTACCATCTGGATCCGCAAATTCCCCATATAAACATCGGTGTTTCGCCGTATAGGGATCAATATGAGCGCGCGGCGCCTAAATTTGATTTGGAATTCAAAGACATAGATGGTCGGGTATTTGAGGGTCTTGAGTATACGCCCACAGAGGAAGATTTCAACAAGTGGAAGCAATCGGGGCACTTGTGGCGATGTAGAGTGTACAAAGGATTTTTTGGTGAGAACCAATTTGACGTTGTTATCTCGCACATGCCTTCGACATTCCCTTACGTCCTGCTCGGCCGGAAAAATGATGACAGCACTCTACACATAGCTGCTTTGCATAGTGCGCCGAGCTATAAGTTTTTTTCGCAGTTTTATCCCGCCGATGGGCCCATAGATCGCTACATGAGACTGGTGTCGCTTGAACAGGCGGATAAGGTTAGTGTAATCTTCGACGAATTTGTTCCGCAAATGCCCGAAGATTTCCGCAGCAAGTGTTTTGTGCTGCCTAATTTTACCACTTATTCAGAAAAATCGCATCGGGTAGACGCACAACCAGGTAAAGTCATTCTGTCCGTCGGACGACTAACGCGTGAGAAAGGTTTTGAGTACCTTATTCGTGCATACGCGCATTTGCGGGGGCAGTTTCCAGATTGGACACTTCAGATTTATGGGGACGGTCCGCTTGAAGAGGAGCTCCGAGAGTTGTGCTTAAGTCTAAATCTTCCTGAGGATAAGATCCTACGTGGAACGCGCAGCAATATTGAAGAAGTTTATCGATCTGCGCGCATTTTTGCGATTCCCTCGGTTTTTGAGGGATTTGGTCTCGCGGTTGTTGAGGCCATGGCTCACGGTTTGCCCGTCGTCGGCTTCGACGACTGTGAAGGTGTCAAGTATCTCGTGAAGAACAACGTAAATGGATTTCTAGTAGAGCGTAGTGAAGATGCAATGGCTTCCGCCATAGCACGACTTGTGCAAGATCGTGAACTTTGCAGGGAGCTGGGGGAAAGTGGACGATCCTCCGCCTCAGAATTTAACCGTGACCATAGCGTAGACATACTCGAAAGAGAATTAGGCCACGTTAAAAGAACGATTAATACTGAACATCAACGCTCCGTAAATCCCACACGAGCGGCTAGACCTTTGAAGGTAGGTATGTTCAGCACCTACCTGACAGGCGGAGCGGGAATTGCATGCTTGCGACTGCATAAAGGTCTCAAAAGCCGTGGCCACGAGAGCCGTACATTCAGCTATCAGCCCAACGTAACAGGAGATCATTTCCAACTTCAAACACTGCCTGCGGAAAGTGTTCTTTTTGACGCCCTGTCTCCAATCGTCAGTGAAAACAACCGGCATAAAGGAAGTACCCGTTTTTCGGCGAGCTATCCGAGTTTGTTGCCTGAGCAGTTAGAGTTTGCAGATTCATTCGATGTTATCAACGTTCATTGGGTGGCGGAAATGCTATCGGCTGAAGCAGTGAGTTTCCTCGCTAATTTGGGAAAGCCACTGGTTTGGACGCTACACGATATGCTGCCTTTCACTGGTGGGTGCCATTATTCAAACGGTTGTGAAGGATACAAAGAAAGCTGCACAGACTGTCCGCAACTTATCTCCCATTTTGATGATTACCCAGCTCAAGTCTTAAAGTCCAAGCTAACCTGCTGGACAGATGACATTGTTGTAGTCTCTCCGAGCCGCTGGTTGGCCGAGTGTGCTCGTAACAGTAAAGTGTTTCGCAATAATAGGATCGAAGTAATTCCAAATAGTGTCGACACCAACGTTTTCCGTCCCATGGGAAAAACAGCGTCGAGGAGGCGGTTAGGTTTACCGTGCGACTGCAGCATTTTGCTGTTTACGAGCTATGACAATAATGAAAGGCGAAAAGGATTTATTGAACTTTTGGAAATGACAAAACACCTCAATGAGGTAGGGCAAGAGTTCCATATTCTCACTTTTGGACATGAGGCATCTGAATTGCGCGAGATTGGCCTGCCATACACTTGCTTAGGGTATTCCGACGATATTGAGCAGTTGGTCGCCGGATACTGTGCTGCAGATGTTACCATACTGCCAACTTTGGAGGACAATCTGCCCAATACTATTTTGGAGTCTGTCGCTTGTGGAACTCCTGTTGTCGCCTTTGATTCTGGGGGGGTCGGCGATGCCGTGATTAACGACGTGACGGGTTTCATTGTAGAGCGGGGAGATACTAAGGCGCTTGCAAAAATGGTAGTTACAGCTCTTGGCGTGGATTTTAGAGATCGGTGTCGCAGGTTTGCATTGGAGCACTTCTCGCTTGATGTCCAGGCAATGCGGTACGAGCGTCTTTTTGAAGAATTACTGTCGAAGGAACCAAGAAAGCGTAGGAAACGTAAGACAGAGGCGCTTCCAGAAATTTCTGCCAGGCACTCCGCATTTTTGAAGACTGCTCTTCAGAACTCGACCGAGCGATATAGGGGTTTGAACAGACGAGCAAATGAATCAATTTCTTGGCGTGGCGGCAGAATAGAAAAATTGGAGAAGGATGTCGCACGGCTCAGGGAGCGTTATGATGACCTGTCGAAACGTGCGCATGCTTCGATATCTTGGCGCGGTGGCAGAATAGAAGAACTTGAGAAGGAAGTAGAACTTTTACACTCTAAAGAAAACGACTCGCATGTTTTAGCGCGTAAAGTTTCAAAATTTCCGTTCAGACTGTACTTCATGAACAGAAAAAAGTATCGCAAAATAATAAAACGTCTGCGGCTATGGTGATATGGTAATCCCTCCGAAATTTAGGGGTCTGTGGAAGTAGAATTTTCTCGAAGATGAAAGAGGAGATTCTGGTGAAGAAATCAAAGTACAGCGACGCACAGATCATGAGCATTCTGAAGCAGGCTGAGAATGACGTGCCGGTCGCTGATCTGTGCCGCGAGCATGGTATGAGCAGCGCGAGCTTCTACAAGTGGCGATCTAAGTACGGCGGCATGGACGCCAGCCTGATGGCGCGGATGAAAGAACTCGACGAAGAGAACAAGCGGCTCAATAAGATGTATGCGGAGAAGAGCATGCAAAACGACCTGCTAAAGGAAGCGCTTGGAAAAAAGTGGTGAGGCCGTCTCAAAGACGCGAGATGGCCGAATGGGCGGTGCGCTACCGGTCCGCCAGTATCGCGCTGGCTTGCCGTGCGTTTTCAATCAGCGAGACCTGCTATCGGTATCAGCCAAAGCTCAGCAATGAGAACGACTTGATCGCCGTGAGCAGCCTGATTTGACTGGTCCGACTTGATTGTTAGTGCATGACTGGCCTCGGGTCCATCTGGACGATGGTTTCAGGAGCCGGTGGCCGATAGCCGAGAGCGCTGTGGGGCCGCTTAGTGTTGTAGTGTTTCCGCCAGCCTTCGATGATAATCTGAGCCTCCCTCAGCGAGTAGAAGATCTCTCGGTTCAGAAGTTCATCGCGGAACCTGGCATTGAAGCTCTCCACATAGCCGTTCTCCCAAGGGCTGCCCGGTTCGATGAAGGCCGTCCTGGCTCCCACGGCTTCGATCCATGCCCGGACGTCTTTGGCAACGAACTCGGGGCCATTGTCGCTGCGCACAAATGCCGGCGGCCCTCTCAGGATGAAGAGATCGGTGAGAGCGTCGATCACGTCAGTCGAGTTTAGCTTCCGCTTCACTGTGATTGACAGGCATTCCCGGCTGAACTCATCGAGGATGTTCAAGGTACGGAACGCCTTGCCGTCGTCAGTGCGGCAATGCACGAAGTCGTAGCTCCAGACATGGTTGCGGTGCCAGGCCTCAGGCGGATGCATGATCCGTCGTTCAGCCAGAGACGGCTCTTCTTTGGTTGCTTGCGTGGCACCTTCAGCCCCTCCCGCTTCCATAGCCGCTCAACACGGCCGACGCTGACCTGCCAGCCCGCATCTCTCAGCAGAACGGCGACGCGGCGGTAACCGTAGCTGCCGTATTGCCGGGCCAGTTCAACCATGTCCGCGACAAGCCGGTCTTCGTTTTCCCGGCCTCGGGGAGAGTACCTTTGCGTCGATCGATGCTGCCCCAGCACCCGGCAGATCCTGCGTTCTGAAACCTTCATCCTACTTCGGATCAGGTCGATGCAGGCACGCCGGCGGGCGGGGCTTAGAAGTTTCCCCGGGCTGCTTCCTTAAGGATTAGCTTGTCCAGGGTCAGATCCGACACGGCTTTCCGAAGCCGTTCATTCTCTTTCTGGAGCCGTTTGAGTTCCTTAAGTTGGTCGGTTCCCATACCGCCGTACTGCTTGCGCCATCGGTAATAGGTCTGATCGGTAATGCGCACTTCGCGGATCGCATCCGCGCGCTGCATACCCTGGCCGACAAGCACATCAACCTGCCGTAACTTCTGAACTATCTCCTCGGGCTTGTGCCGCTTGCTTGCCATTCTCTGTCCTCCGTTCACTATACATAACGGTGGACCTAGTCAGATGAGGCATTCCAACTTACCTCGCCGCATCAACTATTCCAACTTATAGCCACGACAGGCTATGAACCAGACAGAGTGATGCGACGCAGGCGCGAATGGCCAGTACAAAGAAGTTGCATCGCACTAGCGAGCCAGGCTGAAAACGGCCGCTTTGTGAAGGAGCCGGTAGTCACATGAAACGAAACCGAGATCAAGTTTTTCCGCACAGCGGAAGTTGTTCAGCGATCTTGCCAATGGCCGCTTTTGGGCGCGACAAAACCATTGTCTGATATTTTGCGCTGACTTGCCGTTTGCACTAGGAGGGGGCAATGCCGAAACCTGACACCAACCCCATGTGCCTAGTGGCACTAATGAACGCGACACCCAGATGCACAGCTACATCTAAGCGCACCGGAGAAAGGTGCAAAGGCCCTGCGGTGCGCGGCTGGAATGTCTGCCGGTTTCACGGAGCCGGGGGTGGTGCGCCTGAAGGTGAGGGAAACGGTGCGTTTCGCCACGGCGCCCGAACATTGGAAACTCAAGCGGTCCGTAAGTTGGCTATGATGATGCGCCGCACCCTGCCATAGCCGCGAAACCTTTGGGGGATAAATTGGGGGATAGATGCGCATAAATTATACCTAAGCATCTGATTTTCAATATTTATCTTTGTGATATTGGTGCCTCAAGAGGGACTCGAACCCCCGACCTTGTCCTTACGAAGGACCTGCTCTACCAGCTGAGCTATTGAGGCAAGCGAAGGATCGTTTAAACGGTCCCGAAGTGGCGTGCAAGCCTTCATCCGCTGGATTTGGCCCATCGAACCGGCTTGCGCTATGCTCTCGTTCTTCGGTTGTGAATTTTTTGTAACGATAAAGATTAGACGTTGCCGACTCATCACTATTTCTATATTTCATGAAATATGATAGAACAGATAACCAACCAACTTGCCATTCTGGGCCACCCTCAACGCATTTCGGTGTTTCGCATGTTAATGCGACGATTTCCTGACTCGGTCCCGGCAGGTGAGTTGGCGGCGGAGTTGGGGATCAAGCCCAGCACCTTGTCGAACTACCTGAACGCGCTTCAGCGGTCGGGTCTGGTAACGCAGGACCGGTCGGGCACCTCTCTGCTCTATTCGATTGAAATGAAGAACGTGCAGCACATGCTGGATTTCCTGCTGAACGACTGCTGCCGTGGACGACCTGATATCTGCATGCCCTCACCGCATGAGCCTGAGAAAATGACGGATCGGAAATTCAACGTTCTGTTTCTATGTGTGGGGAATTCTGCCCGCTCGATCTTTGCTGAATCCCTTCTGCGGACATTGGGCGGGGATCGGTTCAACGTCTATTCCGCGGGCACGCAACCTACATCAGAACTCAACCCTTTCGCCGTTCAGGTACTCAGCGACAAGGGACACGATACGTCGAACCTGCGATCAAAGCACCTGTCCGAGTTTGCCGCAGAGGACGCGCCCGATATGGATTTCGTCTTTACGGTCTGCAATCAGGCGGCCAACGAAGAATGCCCGGCCTGGGAAGGCCAGCCCATCAGCGGCCACTGGGGTATGATCGACCCGGTCAAGGCGACCGGCACGGATGCCGAGAAAAGCCTCGCCTTCCAGAACGCCTATGGCGCACTGAAACGGCGGATCGAGGCCTTCACCTCTCTGCCGGTCGAAAGTCTGGATCGGATCGCATTGCAAACTGCTGTCGATGACATCGGCAGAACCCCCGTTGAGGAAACGAAATGACCACATACGCGGTAAACGGCCTTGGCCGGATGGGAAAACTGGCCCTGAAGCCCCTGCTGGAAAAGGGTGCCAAGATCGCTTGGATCAACGACGGGGTCGGTGACCCCGAGATGCACGCGCATCTGCTGGAGTTCGACACGGTGCATGGCCGCTGGGATGCTGAGTTCGCACATGATGCGGACAGTGTAACCATCAATGGCACGCGCCTGCCGTTTATTGGCACCAAGGATTTGAACGACCTGCCGCTGGACGGCGTCGATGTGGTGATCGACTGCACCGGTGTTTTCAAGACCGAGGCAAAACTGGCCCCCTATTTCGCGGCCGGTGTGAAGAAGGTTGTCGTCTCGGCCCCGGTCAAGGACGGCCCCACGGCCAATATCGTGATGGGCGTGAATGAGGGCACCTATGACCCTGCCGCGCATCACATCGTGACGGCGGCGTCCTGCACCACGAACTGTCTGGCCCCTGTGGTCAAGGTCATCCATGAAAATCTGGGCATCCGCCATGGCTCGATGACCACGATCCACGATGTAACCAACACGCAAACTATCGTGGACCGCCCCGCCAAGGATCTGCGGCGCGCACGCTCGGCGCTGAACTCTCTGATCCCAACCACCACCGGGTCGGCCACGGCGATCACGCTGATCTATCCCGAACTGAAAGGCCGTTTGAACGGCCATGCGGTGCGGGTGCCGTTGCTGAACGCCTCGCTGACGGATTGCGTCTTTGAGGTCGAGCGTGAAACCACCGCCGAAGAAGTTAACGCCTTCTTCAAAGCTGCTGCCGAGGGCGAACTGAAGGGTATTCTGGGCTATGAAACGCGGCCGCTGGTCTCAACCGACTATACCAATGACGAACGGTCTTCGATTATCGACGCGCCCTCGACCATGGTGGTGAACGGAACGCAGGTGAAAATCTACGCGTGGTATGACAACGAGATGGGCTATGCGCATCGTCTGGTTGATGTGGCGCTGATGGTCGGGGCCGCGCTGTGACCGACCGGCCCGAAGGACTGTCGGCCTATATTGCGGTCACGGCGGCCTATTGGGCTTTCATGCTGACCGACGGAGCCTTGCGGATGCTGGTGCTGTTGCACTTTCATACGATGGGGTTCTCGCCAGTGCAGCTGGCGTATTTGTTCGTCCTGTACGAAATTGCCGGGATGGTCACAAACCTGGCCGCCGGTTGGATCGCGGCTCGGTTTGGCCTGACCTCGACGCTGTATGCAGGGCTTGCGCTACAGGTCGGGGCGCTGCTGGTGCTGACGCAACTAGACCCTAACTGGGCGATTCCAGTCAAAGTCGTCTTTGTGATGATCGTGCAGGGCGCCAGCGGAGTGGCCAAGGATCTGGCCAAAATGTCGTCCAAGTCTGCCGTGAAGCTGTTGGCCCCATCAACGGGCGGAGGGCTGTTTCGCTGGGTCGCCCTTCTGACCGGGTCGAAAAACGCAGTCAAAGGGTTGGGCTTTCTGCTGGGGGCCGGTCTGCTGGCAACGGTGGGCTTCATGTGGGCAACACTGGCGATGGCCATTGTTCTGGCAATCATCCTGGTTGCGGTCTTTGTGTTGATGCCACCCGGCCTGCCGCAAGGACGCAAGGGTGCCAAGTTCTCCGAGGTCTTTTCCAAATCCGCAAACGTGAACTGGCTATCCGCAGCGCGTGTCTTTCTGTTTGGCGCGCGGGATGTGTGGTTCGTGGTTGGTATCCCGATCTATTTCTACGCGGTCCTGTCCGACGGGACCGAAGAAGGAAACCGCGCGGCCTTCTTTATGATCGGGACCTTCATGGCCGTCTGGGTCATCCTCTACGGAGCGGTTCAGGCCAGCGCACCGAAAATCCTGAACGCGTCCAAACGGACCGAGGGCGACCTGATCCGGGCGGCCCGTAATTGGGCTTTGGCCCTGTTCTGCGTCCCGGCTGCGTTGACGGTCGCCGTCCTGATGTCTTCGGGACCAGAACCTTGGCTGACTGTGACGTTGGTTCTTGGATTGCTGGTGTTCGGGGCGATATTCGCGGTCAATTCCTCGCTGCATTCCTACCTGATCCTTGCCTTCACCAAGTCCGAGCGGGTCACGATGGATGTCGGCTTTTATTACATGGCAAACGCGACGGGCCGTTTGCTGGGCACTGTCCTGTCCGGCCTGACCTATCAGATCGGCGGCCTTCCACTGGTGCTGGGAACTGCTGCTATTATGGTCGCGCTTGCGGCACTGACCTCTGGCAAGCTCAGCGATCAGACGAACGAGGCGTACTCATGAGCATTTTTGAACGTTACCTGACCGTATGGGTCGCCCTTGCCATGATCGCAGGCGTGCTGATCGGCCTGGCAGCCCCCGATCTGGTGGCATTGATCGCATCGGCCGAGTTCGCCAGCGTCAATCTTGTGGTGGCCGTGCTGATCTGGGCCATGGTCTATCCGATGATGGTCAGCGTCGATTTCGGCGCGGTCGCAGGGGTCGCCCGTCAGCCCAAGGGTCTTATCGTCACGCTAGTGGTCAACTGGCTGATCAAGCCGTTCACAATGGCTTTGCTGGCCGTTTTGTTCTTTGACTACGTGTTTGCGCCGTGGATTAAACCGGAAGACGCCGCGCAATACTCGGCTGGCCTGATCCTGTTGGGCGCGGCCCCCTGTACGGCGATGGTGTTTGTCTGGTCTCAACTGACCAAGGGGGATGCGACCTATACACTGGTGCAAGTGTCGGTGAACGACCTGATCATGGTCGTGGCCTTTGCCCCGATCGTCGCGTTCCTGCTGGGGGTCACTGACATCTCGGTCCCGTGGCAGACCTTGGTTCTGGCAACAGTTCTCTACGTGGTGCTGCCCCTGATTGCCGGTCTGCTCACACGGCGCAAACTGGGATCGCAGGACGCCATTGACGCATTCTCGGCGCGGGTAAAGCCGTGGTCCGTGCTGGGCCTGATCACCACGGTGGTCATCCTGTTCGGCCTGCAAGGGCAGACCATTCTAGCCAAGCCGCTGGTGATTGTGCTGATCGCCGTGCCCATTTTGATCCAAAGCTACGGCATTTTTGCACTGGCCTATGGCGCGGCCTATGCGCTGAAAGTGCCCCATCGCATCGCTGCACCCTGCGCCATGATCGGCACGTCCAACTTCTTTGAGCTGGCCGTGGCCGTCGCCATCAGCCTGTTCGGGCTGAACTCGGGCGCTGCCTTGGCAACCGTTGTGGGGGTTCTGGTCGAAGTGCCGGTTATGCTGTCACTCGTGGCTTTTGCAAACCGCACGCGCAGCCGGTTCCCTGATCCGGCAATCACGCAAAAGGCATGACCCCGCTTAGAGCACCGAAACAAAAAACGGTTTGAGGTCGTCACCCCGTTCCAGCGAGGCAAGAACAGCCGCCGCCGTATCCAGAGACTCGCGGATCGTGACGTCCATATCCAGATAGCGATAGGTTCCCAAACGGCCAACAAAGGTCACGTTCGCAGTCTTGTTGGCCAGCTCGACATATTCGCCAAGCAGCGCTTTTTCCTTCACCTGCCGGATCGGATAATAGGGAATATCGCCCGGCTCGGCGGCACGTGAATACTCGCGATAGCAGACCGACCCGTCATGTGTCTCCCACGGGGCAAAGTGCTTGTGTTCGGTGATGCGCGTATAGGGGACGTCTTCTTCGCCGTAATTCATGACGGCACAGCCCTGATAGTCGCCGTCATAGGTAAAGCGTTCAAAATCCAGCGTCCGATATCCCAGACGCCCAAGCTCATAGTCGAAATAGCCGTCCAGCGGCCCCGAGTAGAAGACGTGGTCAAACCCCTCGGCCATGCTGCGGTCAAAGGTCGTATTCAGTTTGACGGTGATCGAGGGGTGATCAAGGATACCCGCGATCATGTCGGTATAGCCGTTTTCGGGCATCCCCTGAAATCGATGGAAAAAGTAATTGTCGTCGTAGTTGAACCGCACCGGCAGACGTTTGAGGATCGACGCAGGCAGTTCGGACGGGTGACACCCCCACTGCTTGATCGTGTATCCTTTGAAGAACGCCTCGTAGAGGTCACGCCCGACGAACCGCATGGCCTGCTCCTCAAAGCTCTGCGGATCGGTGATCGAGGTGTCAGCCTGTTCTTCGGTGATAAAGCTATGCGCTTCATCCGGGCGCATCGTCTTGCCAAAGAACTGGTTGATTGTGTGCAGGTTGACCGGCAGCGAAAAGACCTGCCCCCGCGAGGTTGTCTTGACCCGGTTCTTGTAGGGCAGGAAATTCGCGTACCGGTTGACGTAGGTCCAGACCTCTTCGTCATCGGTATGAAAGATATGGGGGCCATAGACATGGATCATGACACCCGTGTCGGCGTCGCGCTGGGTATGGCAGTTGCCGCCGATATGGTCGCGGCTATCAACTATCGTGATCTGATGACCTTCTTCTGCCAGTGCACGACCAATTACGGCACCGGACAAACCGGCACCAACCATAAGAAATCGACCCGCTTCCATTCAAACACCTTCTTGTCTTGGTGATATCGTCGTCATGTCCAAAGGCTTGATCAACTGCCGCCGCGCAATTTTCAGAATGCCCGCGCGCGCTTCTCCAGCATCGCGAAAGCTGGACATCATCGAAAGCCAGCCACGACACATACGCCACCCCAGTTGAATCCTGCCCGAAACAGGCTGCCCACCTTGCAATATTCCGGCAAAGATCACGGGAACGGTGCGCCGGGACAGATCGAACATCTCTTTCAGGACGGCTTCTTCTTCTTCGGAACTGAGGTTGCCCGTCTCGGCCATTGCCACCTTTAGGTTCTTGCCGACCGGTCGCGTGTGGTGCATCGCGATCTCGTCCAGAATGGCTGTTCGGAATGCTCCGGCTTCGGCCCAGCGGCACCAGATATAATCCAGCCCGAAACCGCTCATGGTGTTTTGGAACAGCGGCAACGCCTTTTTCAGAATGTCCCTATGCATGCACGGGGCCATGATCTCGATATAGTTCGTATAACGCAGCACGAAGCCGGGGCATTGGCTGAACACAAAGTGCGAAAAGTAGCTGTTCGGGCTAAGAGACGGCTGCGCGATGCGCAAACCGTAGAACCGCATCGCTTCGAACAGAGCGTTCACATCCTGTGCGCTGATGTCCAGATCGTCATCAGGCAGCCAATAGTATTCATATTGATCCAGATCCCGGTCCGAGAGAGTTTTATACAACCCGTCCCATTTTCCGCCTTTGACCAATACTGCGTCCACGCCCGGCTCTGGTACGAATTCTGCATATGCTTCGTCTGAAAAATAGCTGATCAAAAGATCGTAGTTGCGATCATTGTGAGGGATTTCCAGCCACCGACTATGCAGCGACTTGCTGCCTGCCCGGACAACCACAAGGCTTTTGTTCATACGTGGTTCCGAATTTGGCTATCGGTCCGCAACAGGGGGCCAAGACCGTCAATCATGTCCGGGTTCAGCGGGTGGCTCAGTCGACCGTGGGTGAATTTCGCCTGATACACGAGATTGCGGACAAATCGTTCAAGCCGCGAGCCCGGTTTGGCTTTTCTCCGATGGGATTCAATGTTGCTGTCTTGCGAATTCCGCTCGGCCACCATCTGCCTGCCCAAGGTCAGAATGGGCACTTTATGCTCCCAATAGAATTTCAGGTCGATATCAACAGGGCGGGCAATCGGCGCATCTACCTGCAGCAACCGAGCCGCGGCCCGGCGGCCAAGAATATAACCGGTGGTTCTGGGTGGCAGGATATCCGACAAGACAAGGTTCTGATCGGCGAACTCTTTGATGACCTGAACATTTTTGCCCGGTACGCCATCCAGTTTGATCATCACATCTTCAAAACACTCGGGACATTCTGAAAGCGCGCTCAGGAACGATCTGGGATCCCGAATAAACGTTGCATCATCTTCCAGGACAAGACCGACACAGTCATCGGATGCTGCGATGTGCTGCCAGATTTGTCGATGTCCCAGAGTGCAGGCAACTTCGTTGCGGCTAAGGGGACGCTTGAACTTGGCGCGGTTCATCTCGGCATCATAGATGCGCTTCAGTTCAGACCCGCCCAACTGGTCGCCAGATATGGCATCAGAAAATTTATGCTGCACGCCCAGACGTGCAAGCTCTGCTTCGCAGAAACGTCGCCGCTCTACATCTTTTGGCAGGCTGAGGATAACGGCCGTGATCGACACTATCTTGATACCAATTGAAATTACCGCGTCGCTAATACTAACATTTAAGCAGCAGAAACGCGAAAGAACGAGTGTTTTTTTTGAAAGACGTACCAAAAGCCCACAGCGGCAAAAAACCGCGCAATTTCAAACCCCAATCCGGCACCTGAACACGTTCACCGCGTGGGCCTCGGCGTCGGAGCAAGTCGCGCTGCTGGTAACACACTGTAAAATCAGGAAAAGCGCTTGGCCTGCTGCACGCCCCGGCACTGCGAACTCAAAAAAATAGCTATATTTTTCAGCCCCTTATCTGGGCGCGCGATTCACATAAGTCACAGGCACGCGGGCCGGAGCGACGAAAAGCCGCTGCAGGCCGCCCGTGAGGATTATCTATGTTTTCGTCAGCCCTTGCCCAATACGGTACGGATACCTATCTGGCACGGGCGCTCGTCATGCTGTCGAAACGGACCGTAAGGTCATTTCGTTTCATCTGCACTTTAGAGAAGAACGGTTATAGGTTATCTGAGCGAGCGCACAGTTTCACGATCTGGAGAACGCAATGATAAAGCGCGCCTGGGACAATTGGCGGTCGGGCTATATGGGCCGCCTCATCAGCGAGAGCTTCTTTGCCCAGGGCGGGCTGTACGCCGTGGCGATTGTTGCGATGATCGCGGTTGCGGCAACCACTGCAGGGTCCGCCTACATGATGGAATACATCGTGGACGCCATGACCAGCCCAGAAATGCGCGGTTGGGCCCATCTGATTGCTCTGGGCGTCATCGCCCTGTTTCTTGTGAAGGCTCTGGCGTCATATGTTCAGGCGGTGTTTCTGGCCCGTGCCGGAAACCGGATCGTGGCAGCGCAGCAGGAAAAAGTTTATCGCAAACTGCTTAGGCACGGAGTCTCGTTCTTTTCGGACAACGATTCGTCGAACCTGCTGATGCGAACGACCAACGGGGCGCAGTCCGCCAGGAAACTGATCGACGTTCTTGTGACCGGCTTTGTGCGCGACGCGCTGACATTGGTGGGCCTTGTCATCGTAATGGTGTACCAACAGCCGGTTCTGTCCGTCATGTTCTTTGTCGTTGGTCCCATTGCTCTGGTCGGGGTGCGGTACCTGTTGAAAAGCGTCCGTTCGATCATGCAGGCCGAATTCAAGTCCCTGGCAGAGATCATTCGCGTTCTGCAGGAAACCTCGGCCGGCATCAAAGTGATCAAGGTTTTTTCTCTGGAAGACCGGATGATCAATCGAATGGACACGGCGATCCGCTCCGTCGAGAAGCGGGCCAACGATATTGCGCGGCTTCAATCCATCGCCAGTCCCCTGATGGAGTTTCTCGCAGGTTTGGCCGTCGCCGGCGTCCTGATCGTCAGCACAACCGGAATCGCAGGCAGCGAACAGCCGACGGCCGGTCAGTTGATGTCGTTTATTACCGCGCTGCTTATGGCTTATGAACCGGCAAAGCGGCTGTCTAAGATGCGCGTTCAGATCGAAACAGCTATGGTCGGCGTTGGTCTGCTGTTTGGGCTTCTGGACCAGGAAGACTCGATGCTGGAAAGCCCGGACGCCCATGACCTCGGCGACGGACCGGGTGAGGTTGTACTGCGCAACGTCACCTTTGGGTATCAAGGTTCGGTGCCTGTGATCGAAGACATGAGCCTGACATTCCAGGCCCGCAAAACAACCGCGCTTGTGGGTCAGTCCGGCGGGGGCAAATCGACGATTTTCGGTTTGATCATGCGCTTTTTTGACCCGGACGAAGGCAGTGTCGAAATCGACGGGAAGGACGTACGGCACGCCAGTTACTCATCGCTGAGGCGCAAGATTTCCTATGTTGGTCAGGATACATTCCTGTTTTCTACTTCGGTCATGGAAAACCTGCGTTGTTCAGCGCCGGATGCAACCGATGAAGAAGTGATCGCTGCCGCGAAAGCTGCACACGCACACGACTTTATCACCGAGCTTTCCAACGGTTATGACACCCCCGTTGGTGAAAACGGCACGTTCCTGTCGGGCGGTCAAAAACAGAGAATCGCCATCGCCCGCGCGATTTTGCGTAAAGCAGAGATTCTACTGCTGGACGAAGCAACCAGCGCGCTGGACGCAAAATCCGAATCTCTGGTTAAAGAAGCGCTGGATGCGCTGACAAAAGATGTCACGGTTGTTGTGATCGCACACAGGTTGTCCACGATACTTGAGGCCGACACGATCATGGTCGTTCAGGACGGCGCAGTGGTCGAACAGGGCAATCTGGAAGAACTGATGCAAAAGAACGGCAACTTCCGCAGCCTGTTTGAAGAACAATTCAAAAACCCCGAGACGAAAGCGGAAGTCGCAGAGTAATACGGCCCAGCAGCGCAGAAGCAGGTTGATATTCGGGCGGATGAGCCTGCCACCCGGACTTTTCGGGCATAAAAGGGCTGATTTGCAGGTTCCGGCTGGCGACCCCGGCAGGATTCGAACCTGCAACCTGCCCCTTAGGAGAGGAACATGTTGCCTGTTTTTTGTATTTAATTTCATGTAGTTAAAAGGAATCTTTGGATTTTTGTGTCAAATTTGTGCCACGAATTTCGCTGTTTTTTGAACTTAACTCCGCTTGGCCACTCGATAGTTCTCAGTTTGTTCTCTTAGTCTAATACATAGTCACGTTCATTGGCTCAAATCTCAAAATGCCAATTCTTATTGCATTGCACGAAAAAGGCGGCTGGTACTTCAGTAGCGAGTCAACGGATCGATCCCAAGCCGGAAAACCTGGGGTCTTTGCAGTTGTGAGAAACACTGAAGTACGATGGCACTTGTTCTTCGCCCCAAATTTTGTTCCCAGCCTTCTTTGGGTTTGATTGGAAGAAGGCGTTCCTCTCCGAAATGTACCTGTCGATCGCTGACTTAGCTTCCTCAACCGATTGGTAATTGCTGTTGTGTATTACGGACTGAGAAAGTCCGCTGAACACCGACTCAATAACGTTGAGGAACTGCGCTCGCGCCGGTAACGGCCGCAATTTGATCATCGGTGACTGGTAGGTATTTCGGTATTCACGTTTGTTGACGCGTTTCACTTCAGCAAGGAATTTTTTCGAAGAATGCCATGAGGCGGCATCCCATGAGAGATAGAGCCTTCGACAGTCAAAATACTCGTGAAGAAGTACGTGCAGCAGCTTAATCATTTCTTCTGTATCCTTCTTCTTAGAGTAAAAATGGGTTATTTGATTGCTGCTCAACTCCAACGCAGCAGTCACAATCAAGAAACCTTTCGAGTCCTGGTATTGAGGCACGGTAGGTTTTGTACCGCGTTTGACCAAACGCCGGCCACCTCGTTCGCGAACAGAAACTGGGCCGTATTCGTCAATCGAGAAGAAGCGGTCCATGGGACCAAGCCGCCTCAATGTGCGGGTGATCTTAATTAACTTCTCGCGGTAGTTTGGGTCGTTGCTTGTGAGTACTTCTCGAGTTTTACATCGGGAGTAGCCTTCCTCTCGGAATATTTGCCCCATTGCATTTTTGTTTATTAGCGTACCCTTGGCTTTTAGAACGCTGTGCAAAAGATCGATTGTCCAAGTGGTTCTGTTGATGCCGTAAGCACTTGGGGGTTCGTGAAGCGTTTCAAAAAGTTGATCTCTTAGTTTTTTGTCGTCGTATTTTCGGGGCTTCTTACGAGGTTCAAACAGACCCTTGTGATCGCCGTTCGAAAACCGGCGAACGAACCTCCTTACAGCCCATCTTGAATAACCTATGAACTCGGCAATTAGTCCCTCATTCACCCCTAGTAGGCTAAAAGTGAGCACTAGCGCTCGGTTCCTGTAGTACCGGGACCTGTTGGCCAGTCCGGGCGCAATGCTCTTAAGAAAAATTTTGCGACGATGCTTCGGCACGTGCTCAACAAGTTGATCCGGTGTGTAGTGCCCCTGCGAAATATGAGCCATCAGAAGTATTACGGACCTTTCTTTTTCGCGCATTTCCGAGTTTTCCCGGGCGAGTGACATCACTCGGTCAAGCAACTTAGAGAAGTCCGAAGAAGGAAAGTTGTCCATTGATCTTACTCCTAAAGCAGCTCCTCCAACACTAATCTATCGCCCGAAAGTGGTCGCATTTAGTCAACGAAAAGCACCTTAAATCTGTCGGACAGTTTTGCGGCGGTGTAAATTAATTAACTATATTTTGGGGTGAAGCAAATAATACCCCAAATTTTGTGTCAAATTTGTGCCACTTTCTTCCAAAAGTCGCCGAAAATCAGCATTACGAGAAGGAAGCCAAAACTAAAAATTTACAGGATTTTCCAATTAGTATAGATAGTTATGGTGACCCCGGTAGGATTCGAACCTACAACCTGCCCCTTAGGAGGGGGCTGCTCTATCCAGTTGAGCCACGGGGCCGTGCAAGGCTCTCTCTACCTGTGTTTTTTCTGGTTGTCATGACCTTTGCGCAACAGTTGTAAAATACGTTCTGTTCACGCTACCATTCCTCAAAACAACAACGCAGGTGCCCCAGTGACGACAGATACAAAACGCCCGCTTACCCTTCGCGATGTCTCTGAGGCGTCCGGCGTATCCGAGATGACGGTTAGCCGAGTTCTGCGGAACCGCGGCGATGTGTCCGACGCCACCCGGACCCGCGTTCTGGCCGCCGCGAAAGAGCTGGGTTACGTCCCGAACAAAATCGCAGGCGCGCTGGCGTCAAGCCGGGTCAATCTGGTGGCGGTTATCATCCCGTCACTGTCCAACATGGTCTTTCCCGAAGTTATGACCGGCATCAATCAGGTCTTGGAAGATACCGAGTTGCAACCCGTGGTCGGCGTCACCGATTACCTGCCGGAAAAAGAAGAAAAAGTTCTGTACGAGATGCTCTCGTGGCGGCCCTCTGGTGTGATCATCGCTGGGCTGGAACACACGGACGCGGCCCGCGCCATGCTGGATTCGGCCGGGATACCAGTGGTCGAGATCATGGACACCGACGGCAAACCGGTGGATGCGATGGTCGGGATCTCGCACCGTCGGGCCGGGCGTGAGATGGCTCAGGCGATCCTCAAGGCGGGCTATGAACATATCGGGTTCATGGGCACGAAGATGCCGCTGGACCACCGTGCTCGTAAACGGTTTGAGGGCTTTACCGAGGTGCTGGGCAAGAACGGCGTCGAAATCGAAGATCGCGAGTTCTACTCTGGTGGCTCGGCTCTGGCCAAGGGGCGCGAGATGACGCAGGCCATGCTGGAACGCTCACCCGAACTGGATTTTCTGTATTATTCCAACGATATGATTGGCGCGGGTGGCCTGCTTTACCTGCTGGATCAGGGCATCGACGTGCCCGGCCAGATCGGTCTGGCGGGGTTCAATAATGTCGAGCTTTTGCAAGGTCTGCCGCGCAAGCTGGCCACGATGGATGCGTGCCGGCTGGAGATCGGGCGCAAAGCGGCCGAGATCATCGCTGCGCAGCTTGCCGACCCCAATGCAGAGGTCGACACCCGCGTGACCCTGACCCCCAAGATCAGCTATGGCGACACGTTGAAACGACGCTGACCTGATGGCGCTTCGTCAACTGGACAACCGAACAGCGCGGGCCGTTTTCATGGATCGGCACGCGCTTCTTGAACCGCCGACAGGCAGCGCCAAGGGAACAGCCCTGCTGGACCTGATCCAGAGGTTGGGTTTTGTGCAACTGGACAGCATCAACACCGTGGCCCGCGCCCACGACATGATCCTGTTTTCACGCAGACCCAGCTATCGCTCGAAGAATCTGAAGCATCTGTACGAACGCGACCGGGCATTGTTTGAACACTGGACTCATGACGCTGCCGTTATCCCAATGGAGTATTACCGGCATTGGCATCTCAGGTTCCAACGTGACGCGGATTTGTTGAAATCCCGGTGGAAGAACTGGCGCCGTGATGGGTTCGAGCAGCGATTTGAAGCCGTCTTGCAGCATATCCGCGACCACGGGCCAGTGTCCTCGTCAGACGTAGGCAAAGACGAAAAGAAAGGATCGGGCGGCTGGTGGGATTGGCACCCATCCAAGACCGCGCTGGAGTTCCTCTGGCGGTCCGGGGCATTGACCGTGATTGGACGGCAGGGATTTCAGAAACGCTATGACCTGACAGAACGTGTGATCGACGACCACCTTTGCCCCGGGGCGCTGCAGATCGACCCGGAGGAAACCGTTGACTGGCTGTGCAATGCGGCGATGGACCGGCTGGGGTTTGCAACCTCGGGCGAGCTGGCCGCGTTTTGGGATACGGTAAGCACCACCGAAGCGCGGGAATGGTGCAAACAGGCTCTAACAAAAGGGGAACTGGAAGAAATCGAAATCACCTGTGCCGATGGCCGGACGCGCAAGGTGCTGTCTCGGCCCGGCTCGGAAGACGTAGGCCAGTTGAGCAAACCGCCGGGCCGCATCCGAGTGCTTAGTCCGTTTGACCCCATGCTTCGCGATCGTAACCGGGCCGAAAAGCTGTTTGGGTTTCACTACAGGATCGAGGTGTTCGTACCCGCCCCAAAACGAACCTATGGCTATTACGTGTTTCCGCTGTTGGAAGGTGACCGAATGATCGGCCGCATCGACATGAAGGCCCACCGCGACGACGATGCACTGCGGGTCAGTGCAGTGTGGCCGGAACGCTCGGTTCGCTGGTCTGCGGCACGGACAGGACGGTTGGAATCAGAACTAGACCGGGTCCGCAGGTTCGCCGATCTCAACCGCGTCGAGTTTTCGGACAACTGGCTAAAAGACCCTGTTTAGGGTCTATTCCGCCGCAGAAAGGGTCAAGCTTATCGGTTGCAAACCGTCAATCACGCCCTCCAGCCTGTCACCGGGTTGAACCGGCCCAACGCCCGCCGGGGTACCCGTCATAATCAGATCGCCGGGGCGCAGATGGTAATAGCCTGAAAGATGACTGACGATTTCGTCGATCTTCCAGATCAATTCGTGCAGCGTTGCGTCCTGTCGCACATCGCCATTCACGCTTAGAAAGATACGCTTGTCGTCATCTGGCGACCAGTCCGTGGCACGCGTCAGGGGGCCAAAGACTGCCCCGTTCTCAAGGTCTTTGCCCAGATCCCAGGGGCGTTGCTTGTTTCGTTCTCGTATCTGCAGGTCACGGCGGGTCATGTCCAATGCGCACCCGTAGGCATATACGGCATCTGCGGCCTCAGCTTGGGACGCACGAAAAACGGGGGTGCCGATTGCTACGGCCAGCTCCATTTCGTGATGAAAGTTATCTGTCCCCGGTGGAAAGGGCACTGTGGCCCCGGACAAAACTGCATTGGCGGCGGATTTCGTGAAATAGAACGGCGCTTCGCGATCAACCTCATGGCCCATCTCGGCCGCATGCGCCGCGTAGTTGCGCCCGACGCAGAAAATTCGCCCCACCGGATAAAGGGTCGAGAGACCCTCAATCGGAATTGCGATCGACTTGGGCAACAAGAACAAACTATCCGGCATCATCGCCCCTTTTTCGGTTGAGAGACCTGCATCTTAGGCGACAAACCCGCCAGAGCAAGGCATGTCAGCGACCAATCCCCCCTTCCCGCGCAGAGGCTGCATTCGGCAGCGCGGTTTATGTCACGCCGGCCCCTTGGAATCCTGTCACATCGGGCTAGATGGGGCATGTAACGCGGTTCTAATATCAAAAAAACATGAATTCCGCCTGTGGCAGCCGACTGTCCACAGGCAAGGACGACCGTGACCCGAACAGGCCGCGTCACGCGACCTGACCCGGGCGCATAAGTTTCGGAGAACCATGGCCAGCGTTCCTTCCCCTTAGGGATTCTGTGCCGAGCGTCATCCATATTTTCAGGTTGGCCGGATCTTCGGAGCGTGAGCCGTTCGCAGGGGAATACCCGGCGCTTCGGCCACGGGCCAGACACGCAGTCCAGTCTTCGTCTGGCCAACCCCGCCAGAGGGTGCCCCCCTATGCCTCTGGCGGGGTCTTAATCCGTATCCTCAGTTTTAAAGTCGTGCAGATCAGTGAGAAGATCCAGCAATGCCTCGTGCCGCTCTGGTCCCAATTGGGCTTTGATTTCCTCTGCAAGCTGCAGCGTCACATCGATGTTGTCCTTAATGATCGTTGCGCCCCGGTCCGTGATTTCCACAATCTGGCGGCGTTTGTCACCCGGATGGGTATGGCGGCGGATCAACCCCTTGGTTTCCAGCTTTTGAAGGATTCGCGTAAGGCTTGGCAACAGCAGGCATGCACGTTCCGCAATATGTGTCGGCTCTTGCGAGCCTTCCTCTTTGAGCACGCGCAGAACCCGCCATTGTTGCTCGGTGACGCCTGCGTCCGACAGCATTTTGCGAACGGGTCCCATCACGCGCTCCCGCGCACGCAGCAAAGCAATAGGTAAAGAGCGGGATGTCAGGGGCAAATCGCTGGTCATGAGGAATCTTGGACGAATTCACATCGGACTGCAACCGGCCCCTGAATCGGGGAATTCACCGTATTAGAGCCTATTTCGTCAGTCATGCGCCGTCGCGCGGATTGAAGACACTCTGAATACGATTGACCTTTGGCATCGAATGACCATCACTTGGACTGCAGCTATCACAGCCAGGTTCTAGGTAAGGCTGAACGGGTGGAGATTGGTATGAAATGGGATGAGTTTTCGGACTGGGGTAAGAAAGTCTCGGAGTGGACTCAGGATTATCACCTGACCGTTGGCGATAAACCTGTCCGGGCCCAAACCCAACCGGGCGACATTCTGAACGCACTGCCAAAACACCCGCCAGAACACGCGCAGGCGATGGAGGACATCTTTTCGGACTTTGAGCAAATCGTGATGCCCGGAATCACGCATTGGCAGCATCCTCGGTTCTTTGCCTATTTCAACTCGAATGCATCTGCGCCGTCTGTCCTGGCCGAGTTTTTGGCCAGCGCGATCGCGCCTCAATGCATGCTGTGGCAGACCTCGCCTGCCGCGACCGAGATGGAAACACGTATGATGGATTGGCTGCGGCACGCTCTGGACCTGCCAGATGGGTTCGCCGGGGTTATTCAGGATTCGGCCTCCTCGGCGACGTTGGCGGCCGTTCTGACGCTGCGGGAAAAAGCGTTGAAATGGCAGGGCAACCAGCAGGGGCTGTTCGGGCAAAAGCCTCTACGGGTATATTGTTCCGCCGAAGTTCATACGTCGGTGGATCGCGCCATCTGGGTTGCCGGGATCGGACAGGACAATCTGGTCCGCATCCCAATCAAGGGCGACTGGCGCGGCATGGACCCGGCGGCATTGGAAGCGGCGATTTTGTCTGACTTAGACTCTGGTTTGCAGCCAGCCGGAGTTATTCTGTGCGTCGGCGGAACAAGCACAGGCGCGGCTGATCCGATCGACGAATGTCTAAAGATCGCCCGGAAATACGGTCTCTATTCCCACGTAGACGCGGCCTGGGCGGGATCGGCCATGATCTGCCCTGAATATCGCCACTACTGGCCGGGAATCGAACAGGCCGACAGCATCGTGTTCAACCCGCACAAATGGCTTGGGGTTCAGTTCGACTGCTGTGCGCATTTCCTGAAAAACCCCGATGATCTAGTTCAGACGCTGGCGATCAGCCCGGAATTCCTCAAGACCCACGGCAAGGACGGGATAATCAACTACTCGGAATGGTCCGTCCCTTTGGGCCGCAGGTTCCGGGCGCTCAAGTTATGGTTCGTGATGCGGGCCTATGGGCTGGAGGGGTTGCGAAAGCGGCTGCGAAACCATGTGAAATGGTCCGTTGATCTCCATCACCGATTGGCAGCCGAACCGGATTTTGAAATTGTCACACAGCCGATGTGGTCGCTCTGGACGTTTCGATATGCCCCTGATGCGCAGGCCGACCTGGACGAGCTGAACCTGCGGCTGGTCAACGCCATCAACGATGATGGCCGCATCTACCTGACCCAAACCCGCGTCGATGGTAAGCTCGCGATCCGCTTTCAGGCCGGTCAGTTTGAAACCACAGAGGATGAGGTCCGCATGACATTTGACGTTATAACTGAAATCGCCCGCTCTTTGACTTGAAGGTTTCGACATGCCCACGCCCACAAATACCTTTAAACAGGCTCTGAAAAACGGCGATTGCCTGATCGGTTGCTGGAGCAGCTTTGCCGAGGCCGTCACGGCCGAGATCATGGGCACCGCCGGATTCGACTGGCTGGTGATTGATGGAGAGCATGCGCCAAACGACATCCGATCCATTCGCGATCAGCTAATGGCGTTGTCGTCCAGCCCCACCCATCCTGTTGTCCGGGTGCCCGTAGGTGACACCGCTTTGATCAAGATGGTGTTGGACGCCGGGGCGCCGACGATACTGGTTCCGATGGTTGAAAGCGCACAACAGGCGCGGGAATTGGTGCGCGCGTGCCGCTACCCGCCTCAAGGTGTGCGGGGCGTCGGGGCCATGGCGTCGCGTGCGACGATGTACGGAACGGCCACCGACTATATTCAAACCGCAGACGCCCAGATATGCCTGCTGGTTCAGGTGGAAAATCGCGCGGGGATAAAGGCTCTGGACGAAATTCTGGAGGTCGAGGGCATCGACGGCGTGTTTATCGGGCCTGCGGATCTGTCCACCGACATGGGTTTTCAGGGCGACAGTACCGCACCCGAAGTCCGCACCGTGATCGCCGATGCCATGACGCGGATCAAGGCTGCGGGCAAGGCTCCGGGCATTCTGGGAACAACGGATGAGGCCAATCAAGCCTATCTGGATATGGGTGCGCAGTTTCTGGCGGTTGGCATTGATGTCATGTTGCTGGCTCAGGCCGCGCGTGCACTGGCTGCGCAGTGGAAAGGGAAATAGCGCCTCAGCCTTGCATGGCGGCTGCCGCCTGCGCGTAGCCTCCGGATGCGCCGTCCACAAAGTGAACGTGATCGTCGCGCGTGGCCGAGGGAACAAAGCAGGTCATCATCGCCTCATCCTGCGCATGCAGGCCATAGCGGATCTTTCCCTGTCCACGGGCCTGTTCAAGCATTATCCGGATTTGCGACAGGGTCGCCTCGTCGCAATCCAGCGTCATCTTCAACCCGTCGTCGAATTTTCGGTAATCCGCGTTGCGGCTGACCATCTGCTTGTAGTGCTCGGGCTGGAAGTTGCCCATGGGCCGCCCAGCCTTGAACAAAAGGTAAATCAGCAGGTTCTGCACCAGCAAGCCCAGTTTCTGCACTGTGACATTGCGGCCCCGTCGGGACACATGCGCGTCGATATCCAAACCCGGCGGAGGCCAGTTTATCGGCGGGCCATTCACTGGCACAGGATGGCCAGCCCTCTCCAACCCTTCTGACGCGGCCAGTACGGACTGCGCCAAGTCCGCAAAATCGCTCTCGGTCGCGTGCGGGGTCGGCTCGATCACCAGTGATACGATCCGACCATGAGCCGCCTTGATATTCGACCAGCGACAGGACAGGCCAGTCAGATCCGGTTGAGCGCCGGGTTCCGCAACAGACGCGGCAAACGCACCCGCTTTCATCTGAGACTCGGCCCAGGCCAACCCGCCGCCCGAGAACATGGCATAATCGACGCCGTCAGAGGGTGCATAACGGGCGACACGCAGATCCCGGTCCGCCGCACGGATTTCAGCAACAGGCGTCAACGCGGCGCGCAAGGATATCCCAAACTCCTCCTCCGCCCAGCGCCGCAAGGCGGCCAGCGTGGATTGCGCGTCATCGGCGGCGCTTGCGGGGACGGCAAAACCCGCACCGTCTCCGCCGAACACGTAAGGGAAGTCGTTGCCCTTCATGGCGTTGATCATGGCAGAGATGACCGCAGCACCGACCATATTCACCGTTTTATAGCGGCCTTTGGCAATTTCGCCCGTTGAATCAACAATATCCGCCACCCCGACGACCCAATCGTCAGGAAGCGCTGAAAACTGCACGGGATCGGCAAGCCGGGCAAAGTCGCGCAGCAAAGGAAGACTGTCATAAAACGCGGCCTGAGCGTCTTTCATAATCGCCTCAATCAGAAATTAACGCTTAGTGTAGTGCGATCGCGGTTGCTGTCCCGTGAAATCGTCACGACACACGTGCTTGTGTGCAGCGGTTGGACGTGCCAATCAGGTCCGGTCAGCCGTTGGGGAAGAGGGGCGATACATGAAGGCAGGTCTGGTGGTGTTGTGTCTGGGCTATGTGCTCAGCCAGTTTTTTCGTGCTTTCCTTGCCGTTCTCACCGTCGATCTTGGCCGCGACATTGGCGCAACGCCCGAGGATCTGGCCTTTGCATCGGGTCTTTGGTTTCTGGTCTTTGCGGCCATGCAACTGCCCGTGGGCTGGGCATTGGATCGGGTCGGTCCCCGCCTGACGGCTGCGGTTTTGCTGCTGGTCGGCGGAGCAGGTGGCGCGGGCCTTTTTGCCGTGGCCACCACACCGTTTCACATTACCCTTGCGATGGGGCTGATCGGCGTTGGGTGTTCTCCGGTCCTGATGGCCTCTTATTACATCTTCGCGCGTGAGTTTCCGCCTGCCAAGTTCGCGACCCTTGCGGCTTTGATGATGGGAGTCGGGTCGGTCGGAAATCTGGTGGCCTCATACCCGACAGCGCTTGCCGTGGAATTGATGGGGTGGCGCAATACCCTTTGGACGCTGGCCGTGGTTTCGGCAATTGTGGCGCTGGGTATTCTTTCAACGGTGCGCGATCCCCAGCGGATCGAAACTGAACAAAAAGGGTCTGTGCTAGACCTGCTCCGGGAACCGGCGCTTTGGACCATACTGCCCTTGATGCTGGTGGCCTATGCGCCTTCGGCAGCGCTGCGCGGTCTCTGGGCGGGCCCATACCTGCAAGAGGTGTTCGGACTGACGACGTCGCAGATCGGTCAGGCGACTTTGTTCATGGGGGCCGCGATGATCGCAGGTATCTTCGTCTATGGACCATTGGACCGCGTGTTGGGCACCCGGAAATGGGTCATTTTCGGCGGCAATGTCCTGAGCAGCCTGGCGCTGACGGCGATGTGTTTCTGGATAGAAGCATCCGTCTGGCTTTCCGTGGCTTTGCTGGCCCTGATCGGCTTTCTTGGCGCGGCCTTCCCGGTCATCATGGCGCATGGGCGCGCTTTTATCGCTCCGCATCTTGTGGGGCGCGGGGTTGCATTGCTCAATCTATTCGGCATCGGGGGCGTTGGGCTGGCACAGTTTGCGTCGGGGCGGATCCACGCAGCGACGGTGGACATGGGCGCAAGCGCACCTTACACAGCAATATTCGGTTTTTTTGCCATAGCCGTCGCGCTTGGCTGCGTGATTTACCTGTTCAGCCGCGATAGCCTGGACTGAGACCCTTCGGGAGAGCCCCTTTGACAGACCCGCGCGTCATCGCCCCCAATCTCAAACGCAGGCTGTCGGGCGTGACAGCGACGATTGCGCGACTGGTGCCGCTGCAGGTGCAATGGATCGACATTGCCGCCACCGGTCCGGGCCTGCCCGCGGACATCCCACACATCCCGCTGGGCCGCCTGCCCTTTCTGTCGCGCAAAACCCTGCGTGTCTGGCACGCGCGCCGCAATACCGAGATGCTGTTGGGTCTGTTCCTGCGCAACATTCTGCGCCTGCGGTTGAAGCTGCTGTTCACCAGCGCCTCGCAACGCGCCCATACCGGCTACACCAAGTGGTTGATCGACAAGATGGATGCGGTGGTCGCCACGTCTCGCAAGACTGCCGGGTATCTGGACCGGGACGCGCAGGTGATCATGCATGGCATCAACCTGCAGGATTTCACCCCGCCCGAGAATAAGGCGGCGGTTCGCGCCCGTCTGGGTCTGCCGGATGGTCTTTTGCTGGGCTGCTATGGCCGCATCCGTCATCAGAAAGGCACTGACGCTTTTGTCGATGCGATGATCGACCTGTGTGGCCGGTTCGATGACGCCCACGGCATCGTCATGGGCCGCGCGACCGAGAAACACACCGCTTTTCTGGCCGAGCTGAAAGACAAGGTCGCTGCTGCGGGCCTGTCTGACCGCATCCTGTTCATGCCCGAAGTCACCGTGGACCAAATCGCTGAATGGTATCAGGTGTTGGACCTCTTTGTCGCTCCGCAGCGGTGGGAAGGGTTCGGCCTCACCCCACTAGAGGCGATGGCCTGTGGCGTTCCTGTTGTCGCGACTGACGTCGGAGCGTTCTCGGAAATTGTCACCGACCCCACGCTGGGCCGTATCATCCCGCCGGACGATATCCCCGCCATGGTTGAAGCCAGCGCCGAAATGCTGAAGAACCGCGATTCCCTCACCCAATCCGGCCTCGCCGCCCGCGCCCATGTCGAACAGAATTTCGATATCAACGGCGAGGCAAAGACCCTTGTCGCCCTCTACGAACGGCTTCTGACCGAAAACTGAGGCGATGCGCCGCGTCAAATCGGTGTCTTTGCGCGAAATATGCCCCGAAAACTCTTTTTTCTTTACTGCAACGCGGCTATGAACGCGCGTCCTTAACTTTGGAGACATGAAATGGGCTATCGCGTCGTTGTCGCCGGCGCCACGGGTAACGTGGGCCGCGAAATGCTGAACATCCTGGCGGAACGCCAGTTCCCCGTCGATGAACTTGCTGTTCTGGCAAGCCGTCGTTCGCTGGGCACCGAGGTAAGCTTTGGCGACAAGACACTGACCACCCAGGACATCGACACCTTCGATTTCACCGGCTGGGACATGGCGCTATTCGCCATCGGCTCGGACGCTACCAAGGTCTATGCGCCCAAAGCGGCTGAGGCTGGCTGCGTGGTGATCGATAACTCGTCGCTGTATCGCTACGATCCGGACATCCCGCTGATCGTTCCGGAATGTAACCCGCAGGCGATCCACGACTACAAGAACAAGAACATCATCGCCAACCCCAACTGCTCGACCGCGCAGATGGTTGTCGCGCTGAAGCCGCTGCATGACCGCGCCAAGATCAAGCGCGTTGTCGTCTCGACCTACCAGTCGGTTTCCGGCGCAGGTAAAGAGGGGATGGACGAACTGTGGGATCAGACCAAAGCTGTCTACAACCCCACAACGGACGTGCCGCCGAACAAGTTCCAGAAGCAGATCGCCTTCAACGTCATCCCGCAGATCGACGTCTTCATGGAAGACGGTTCGACCAAGGAAGAGTGGAAGATGGTTGTCGAAACCAAGAAGATCGTCGATCCGTCGATCAAGGTCACCGCAACCTGTGTCCGCGTGCCGGTTTTCGTTGGCCATTCCGAGGCCGTGAATATCGAGTTCGAGGAATTCCTGGACGAAGACGAGGCCCGCGACATCCTGCGCGAGGCTCCGGGCATCATGGTGATCGACAAGCGCGAGGCCGGTGGCTACGTCTCGCCCATCGAATGCGCGGGCGATTTCGCCACATTCATCAGCCGCATCCGTCAGGATTCAACCGTGGAAAACGGCCTGAACCTGTGGTGCGTCAGCGACAACCTACGCAAAGGTGCCGCCCTGAACGCCGTGCAGATCGCCGAACTGTTGGGCCGAGAGGTTCTGAAAAAGGGCTGAGGCAATCAAAAAGCTACGCCTTGAAAACCCCGCTGTTTTCGCAGCGGGGTTTTTTGTCGCCCGATTGAGCTTTGGCGTGAAACGATCGGCTCACAAAGCCTGACCCTCTGCATCGAAGAACTGCAATTTCTCGGGCGCAAAGTGCAGACCGATCTGCGCCCCAGCCTTGATTTCGGTATCTCCACCAAGCCGGACGGTGACTTTTTCTTCGGCGCCACAATCGACGATGATGAACATGTCAGCGCCAAGGTATTCGACAACCTCGACCACGCCGTCACTATGGCCCGCGCCCGGTTCGACTACGCTGATATGTTCGGGGCGGATGCCCAGCCGTGTCGCCTTTCCCGTCCGATCAAAAGGACCGCTGCCGCCGTTTTCCAGACGGAACTGATCCCCGGCCACGGTACAGGGCAGGACGTTCATTTTCGGGCTTCCGATAAACTGCGCCACAAACAGGTTGGCCGGGCGTTCATACAGCTCGCGCGGGGTGCCGACCTGCGCGATTTTGCCGAACTCCAGCACTACGATACGGTCGGCCAGTGTCATCGCCTCGACCTGATCGTGGGTCACGTAGATCATGGTCCGGTTCAGGCTTTGATGCAGCTTGGCAATCTCGTACCGCATTTCGACCCGAAGGGCGGCATCGAGATTGGACAAGGGTTCGTCAAACAGGAACGCGGTCGGGTCGCGCACGATGGACCGACCGATGGCCACACGCTGACGCTGTCCGCCGGAAAGATCCTTGGGGCGGCGCTCCAAATAAGGCTCTAACTTGAGCACTTCGGCCGCTTTTCCAACACGCTCGGTGATATCGGCCTTGGACACACCCGCCACTTTCAGCGAGAACCCCATATTCTCGGCCACCGTCAGATGGGGATACAGCGCGTAGGACTGAAACACCATCGTCAGCCCGCGTTTCGAGGGCGGGTGGTCGGTCACGTCCGCCCCATTGATCAGAAGCCCCCCGCGCGAGATGTCCTCGAGCCCGCCGATCATGCGCAGCAGGGTGGACTTGCCACACCCCGAGGGGCCGACAAAGACGACAAACTCACCTTCCTGGATCTGCAGGTCGATCCCTTTGATCACCTGCACCTCGCCGAACCATTTCTCGACGCTTTTGAGTTCGATGCTGCCCATCAGTTCCTCCCTGCCCAGTGCAGCCAAACGGCAGCGGTCCATGTGAATGAATTGCCACCCGCGGGCCCACCGGTAAGCGGATCGAAATACTCGGCAAAGCCATGTCCAGCGATCAGGCGCGCGGTTTTCAGGCGCAGGGCTTCGGCCTCGACCCCGTGGCCCATTTCAACCAGTCCAAAACCGGTCAGCATGTTCATGAACGCCCATGTCGGACCACGCCAGTATCGGCGTTCGTCGAATTTGGGCATGTGCGGGTCATAGCTGGGAATGGGATGCGGCACGGTGGTCAGAACAGTCTTGACGCGTTCCAACATCCGGGCTGAGTCAATTCCCGCATACCAGCACAAATAGCTCGCGTTAGAGACACTTTCTGCCCATTCGCCGGTATGCGCATCACGTGCGTCAAACGCGCCCAGCGCCTCGTTCCAAAGGGACCGCGCGCCAGCCTCAAGCCGCTGGATATCGGCGCTGAGACCCTCGACCTCAAGCCCAAGGTCTTTACCTACGGCCAGCAAATCGCGGGCGGCACGCAGGGTGGTAAAGCTCATAGTCGGGTCGGCCACGCGGAACGGGTTCAGCTCCAGCAGCTTGGCCTGATCCCAGCCAGCCTCACGGCCGATATTCACCAGTTTGATGTAGCGGTCATAGTCGTATTTCGTCGGGCGGTCGGCGCTGTTGACATGGCTTGTGTCACGACGCTGATACTCACCTACGTCCGAGGCATCAATCGCCGCCATCGTATTGTCCCAGTCCGGGGCATTGTCGCGCCCGGCCTCCCACGGGTGGGTGGTGCAGACCGCGCCGTGATCGTCCAGCCGCCACGCCATGATCCAGCGATGCCAGGCCAGCATCTTGGGGAACAGCGCGCGCATCCGTTCTTTTCCAGACACCGGATCCATATCCAAAACGCGACGGGCCATCGTTGCCGCTAACGGAGGCTGAATGATCCCCGAAGACGGGATCGGCCCCGTTCCGCCCCACACGTCCGGCCCCGGAAAATAGCCCGGATCGGGCTTGTGGAACAGGATATGCGGAACCATGCCATCCGCCCACTGACCCGAGAACAGCGTCTCAAGCTCGACCCAGGCGCGGTTGATGTCGAACTCGGCAAAACCCAGCGCGGCAACCGCGCTGTCCCAGTTCCATTGGTAGGGATACAAGCCACTGGTGGGGATTGTGTAGCCGCCCCTGTCATTGGCAATCAGGATGTTGCGGGCCGATTCACTCGGCGTGATATAGTAGTTCATGTCAGTCATCCTTTGACCGAGCCTGCCGTCAGACCCTTGGTCATAAAACGTTCAAGCCCCAGAAACAGGGCCATGATCGGAACGGTGGCAATCACCGCCCCGGCCATCAGGTGTTGGCGGGGAATTTCCGAGGAGTTCAGCATCATGACCCCTCGGGTCAGGGTGAATTTCGACGGGTCGTCCAGCAGCATGAAAGCCAACAGGAATTCATTCCAGGCGATCATGAAGACATAGAGCGACACCGACGCCAGCGCGGGCAGGCTAAGCGGCAGGGTGATCTTCCAGATCACCGCCAGACGCGACAGGCCATCCATCAGACCGGCCTCCTCTACCTCGGTCGGCAACCCGCGGAAGTAACCTTGCAGCATATAAAGCGCGACGGGGATCGTGGTGACCGGGTAGATCATCACAATACCAAGGATCGAGTTGCGCAGACCCGTCAGCGAGAAGGCGATATAGATCGGCAGCGCCAAAACGATCATCGGCACCATGTAAATCAGCAGGATCGAACGCGAGAACGCCTTTTGCCCCTTGAACCGGAACCGCGCCACCGCATAGGCGCCGGGAACGCTGAACAGCAGGGTGATGAACACCGTCAGGACCGACACATAGAACGAGGTCCACAGGTAAGTGCCGAAATTGAAGTCTCGGAACAGCTCGGTATAGCTGCGGAACAGCGCCCAGCCCTGCGACAGGTCGACCGAGAAATCCAGCGGGTTCTGCAACAGCGCCTGTTGCGACTTCAGGCTGGTCATCACCATGACATAGAAAGGAATGACGACGATAGCGGTGAAGAAGATATAACCAAACCCGGTGCAGAACCGGATCACCGCATCCTCGAACTCATGCCGGGTAAGGTCGCCAAATGGCGTATCCCGCAGGATTGCGGCCAGCGACAGGTGCGTGACGATGGCCATGGCAAGAACCGTGACCAGCACCGCCTGCAAAGACGTGTCCGAACCGATCAGGACAGGCCCGAACCCGGTCAGGGCGGACAGGCCCAACAAAGCCGAGATCCCCAACCGCGCCGGTGCGCGCTGTGCCGGGAACTGGACATAGACCATCCCGGCGACCGCGCCCCAAATCAGGCAGAGCAAGACCTGCGGACGAAACGCCGCCCCGGTCGAGAAGGACATTGTGATGGCAACCGTTGTGGCAATCACCACCAGCCAGAGCGCGCCCAGAACCGGGCCGGTAAAATAGCCTTTGCGCATCACAGGCCCTCCTCTCGGCTGATGAAGCGGAAGAAGACAAAGCTGAAGGCGATCAGGCACATCAGGATCACCACGGCTACCGCTGAGCCTGCCCCGATATTGGAGATCGCAAAGGCCTGTTCATAGACATTCACGGTCAGGGTGCGTGTACCCGCATTGCCGCCTGTCAGCAGGAAGATGTCGTCGAACTTGTTAAACGTCCAGATAAAGCGCAGCAGGAACAGCACTGACAGGATGCCCAGCAGTTGCGGGATACTCAGCAGCCAGAATTTCTGGAAAGGCGACGCCCCGTCCATATCCGCCGCCTCATACATGCTGGAATCGATGGATTGCATCCGCGCCAGGATGAACAGGAAGGACAGCGGGAAATACCGCCATATCTCGAACACAGTGACCATGATCAGCGCAAGGGGACGTTCACCGAAGAAATTGATCGGCTCGCTGCTCAACCCCATCTGCACCAACAGCGCATTGGCCGAGCCTGAGAACGGATCGAACAGTGTAACCCACGTAAAGGCCACCGCGATCACCGGGGCCACGTAGGGGAACAGGTAAAGCCCCCGGATGATCCCCTGGCCTTTGAAACTTTTGTTCAGCAACAGGGCCGCGAAAAGGCCCATCACCAAGGCTCCGATGGTGCCGAAAACCGTGTAGAACAGCGTGACCCAGAGAACGCCCCAGAACTCATCCCCGTCGAAAACACGGGCGAAGTTCTCCAGGCTGAACTCGAAATTGGTCAAAACACTTGGGCCGCTGCCGGTCACGTCGGGTTCAGACCCTTCGATCAGGTCTTCAAAGGCGTCAGGGTCTCCGTCCACGGTGACGGGAATACGGATTCGTTCGCGCTGACCACCTTCCAACGCACCGAAGTCACAGAACAAGTCCTGCCCATCCAGCACACAGGGGGCCGAGACTTCGCCCGCCGTTACGCCATCAGGCAGCACATCTGTCACGGTCACGCCTTCAATGGCGATCTCTTGGCTTGAATTGCGCACGCGGTATTCGATCCGCAGATCATCCCCTGATCCGCGCAGGCTTTCACGCACAACGGGCGCGGGCGGACGCAGGTCAGACAGGGTGAACGGCTTGAAACTGATCCAGAAGATCGCCAGCAAAGGCAGGATCACCACAAGCGATACACTGATCACGGTCGGGGAAAGCAACGCCCAGGCCAGACGCGCCTCGCGTTTGGCAAGCGCCCCGGTTCCGGTCGGTGGGGTAGCCGAAGACATGGGTGGACCTCAGAGGGTTAGGTGCAGCGGCGCGCACGCCGCTGCAGATGCCGGTCAAGCAGGGGTCTATTGAACCTTGGCGAGCTCTTCGTTCATCGCAGCCACGGCAGCGGCGGCGTCGATTTCATCGTCGATATACTGACGCACGATCCGGTTGATGGCCTGAGAGTTTATCATCTTGGACGCCAGCGAAAGCTGCCCTTCGGCCACGCCCCAACGCTGCGCCACGTCCAGACCGCCGACGATCTCGTCGATCATCGCCTGATCATACAGCTCACCCAGCGGGGCTTTGCGATCGACGCCGACAGGCAATTCCGCCCACGCTTCGGCAAAGGCCGTTGGGTTGTCCGCAGTACCACGACGCACCGGGAACTTGCCCTCGGGCGCGATGGCCAGCGTTTGGGTATAGCCGTCATCCATGGCGAATTTCACGAACTCCATCGCCGCGTCGGTGTCGGCATCATTGGTGATCCCGAAATACCGCACGTCCCCCCATGCCGCGCCATCCGGGTTGGACGGGCCTGAGAAGTTGGTGACAATCCCTGTTTTCGACGCCAGATCACGCGAGGTCGGATCATCGTTGATGGTCGGCGGCGCGCTGTCGCGCAGACCGGCCAGCTCGTCCAGAATGAAGGGCGACCAGATGATCATCGCGGCCTTGCCATCGAAGTACAGCTCGCGCGATTGCTTCCAGAACAGCTCACCCGGAGGTGAGGCTTTGGAAATCGCCTTGTAGAAATCCAGAACTTCGATGGTCTTGGCCTCGTCCAGAGGCTGGAACCCATCCGGTCCAACGGGCGAGACACCGTTGGCGAGGAATACATGCTCCAACACCTGGCTCATGAAGTTCTCGTCAACCTTTGTGGCCGAGACAAAGCCGTACATTTCCGGCGGGTTATGCAACTTGTCCAACGCGGCCAGAACATTGGCATAGGAACTTGGGGCTTCCAGACCGGCCTCGTCGAACAGGTCCTTGCGGTAGACGACCATCTGGGTCCAGCCATCAACAGGGACCGAGGCGGTTTCGCCATTGAAAGCCGCCATTGCCAGCGCGCCGGGGGCGAATGTGTCCGCGCCCAATTCCTCGATCACTTCGGTTGCGGCTTCGGTATCCAGAATGCCCGCCTCGGCCCAGGGCAGAGCGTATTGCAGCGTGTGATAGACGACGTCCGGCAGATCACCGGCAGCAAAGGCTGCGGTTGCTCGGGTGCCCAGATCGCTTTCGGTGACAGGGATCACTTCGACCGTCGTTCCGGTTTCAGCTTTGAACTGGTCGGCCATCTCTTGCTGCTTGGCCAGACGTTCGGGCTGTTCCTCGGTGGTCCAAAAACGGATCGTATCCGCCTGTGCCGACAGCGCGCCAAGCATCACTGCCAGCGAGGTGCCCAGCATCAGGTGGGACATCTTGGGTGTAAGTTTCATGATCGGTCTCCCCGGTTATGATTTTTGTCAGTCTGTATTATTCGCGCCAATTCCTGTGGCGTTCGTGTTGGCGGCCCATCCGACCCACCCTCGACCAGAGTGGCTTCGGTCAGTTCGCGTAAACCTGCGGGGTCGTCGCCCCGGACTTGCCGGATCAGCATCGTCGCCAAACGCTGTCCGGCCATGTGTGAATCCACCGCAAAACTGGTCAGAGCCGGGCGCGCGTATCGGGATTCGGGAATGCCGTCATAGCCGATGACGGACACGTCACGCCCGATCTCAAGCCCCAAGTCCTGCGCGACCGGATAAAAGCCCAAAGCCGCCAGATCCGTGGCAAAGACAATCGCCGTCGGAGGCTGTTCGACCTGCATCAGAGCCTTTGCCTGCGCTGCACCCTCATCCCGCGTTCTGGCACCGTCGCGGATCAACTCGGGGTCCAAGGGCAATCCAGCTTCGTGCAGACCTTCGGCATATCCGTCACGGCGCAGGTGGCTGTAGTTGAACTTGAGGTCGCTGCCGACATAGCCGATGCGCGTATGCCCAAACCCGGCCAACCGCAAAACCGCTTTGCGCATCGCCGTTTCGCCCGCAATGTCGAACCACGAGGTTTCCTCCCACGTGTTCGGTTGCCCGTAACCGGTGCGACCGTAAAGGATATGCGGAACTTCAAGGCTGCGCAGAAGACCGATCCGGGCGTCCTTGACCGCGGTGCGGGGCAGAATGAAACCATCCGCTTTGCGTTCCTCGAACAATCTGCTGAGGACGGTCAGCGTGTCCCGTTCCGAAGTTGCAGTTGAAATCGTCATGGTCCAGTCAAGGTGGCTGGCGGCCTCGCACGCGCCGGCCAGAAAATCCTGCAGGAATGGGTTATGGCGATCAGGTTCGTCGCTGTTCAACACCATCGCAATCGCGCGGACCTGACCGGTGCGAATGGCCTGCGCATGACTCAGGGGCCGATAGCCCAGCTTGCGCGCAGCCGTTTCCACCCTGGCGCGGGTGACGGCCGAAATATCCGAATACCCGTTCAGCGCGCGCGACACCGTGCTTTTCGACAAGCCCAGATGCGCGGCCAGTTCGTCCAGCTTGACGCGTCCAGAGACCGAGAGGCGGTTAGCGACGTCGCGCGACCGATATGAAAGATTCGCTGTCATTCTTCACATTTGTTCGCACCGAAACCGGTTTCGGCAACGAAAAAGTTAAAAAAAGTGCAGAATGACCAAAATTTAAGTTTTCTAAAGAAGGTGCGGACTGCCAAAACCAAAGGTCAAAACGGGCTAGCCCACCCCGAAACAAAAAACGACGCGGAAATATATCCACGCCGTCTTTGTTTTTCGTGCGCCTTGGAAATCCGGCGGCGATACGTGCTTTTGCCGTCAGGCGCTTGGCTGCATGGCCATTGTTGGCATCAAGGCTGGTAGGGCAACGACGAGTGATGCAGCACGATCTTCAGCGTACCGTCAGCGTCTTTCTTGTAACCAAAGCTCTTGTCCACTTGCGTGACGTTGCCGTCCTTGTCCGTCAGAATGACAGCACCCATCCACATACCAACGCCCCCTTCGACGAAAATGGCGGATGTGACGCTTTCCATCGCGCGCCAGCCTCTAATTCCGAACCCGCCGTCTAGTGGATACTCGGCATCATGCCCGACGAAATAGGCCAACGCGCCTTTTTGAGTTGGGCGAAACGTCTGATCCCCGGACGCCATTGTCGGTTTGAAAAGAACCGGTCCCAGAGAATAGCCATAGGCCGCATTCAGCACACCCTCGGCAACCGTGCGCGCTGCGTCTATGCCGCCGTCTTCATAAGCCTTAGAGATTGCAATCAGCCCTTCACCCCAGGCTTCGCGCGCGGCGGTCAACTCATCAGTGGTAATTGGCATCTTCTTGTCCCCTCCGCCTGAATTCGGGCCGTAAATGGCAGCTAGCGAATATCAAAGCAAGTATTACCACGCCGGCGAGGGTCCCAGATCCCCAAGCGGCGCACCATGTTGATCGGGCACTTCGCCGCGTCCGTTGGCACGGTGAGATCAGCGGCCCGCCTGAATTCTAGCTAAATTCGAGACATTATCCCCCTTGGTCGCAAGGTTTTGCAAAGGAATTCAACGCCACATTCCGATTGTACCGTGGGGGTATAGTGAATTGGGGAATATGTGGTGGAAAAGATTATCACGCTTGAACACAAAGAAACCGTCCGACTGGACCCGGATCGCCTGAACGGGTTGTACCGGCAGCTTGGGGAAAAGAACGCATTGGACGTGTTGTGCCGCACGGTCGAAGAGTTGGCCGTTCGCCTGTCGAATTGCGAACGGTTCTGGCGGCAGCGCGATTGGGCCGGGTTGCGTAAATGTTCGCGGTCTTTGGTGGCAATCGCAGAACAGATCGGCATGACAGCTTTGGCCCGCGTCGCAGGCGACGTGGCCCGGAACGTGGATGCCGGCGACGCTGTCGCCACTGGCGCCACCCTGTCGCGCCTGATCCGTGTGGGTGAAAAATCCCTGACCGTTATCTGGGATCAGCAGGACCTTTCGGTCTGACGGGGGCTTGCGGATAGAGTGTGGGCGACTAGGCTGGGCGCAAATCGAACCAGCCGAGTTACCCATGACCCTGACTTTTGCCTCGCCCTCTGACCGTTCTGTCCCGCTCCACGTGATCGCCCAACCCGATCTGGAGGATTGGGTGAAAATTCAGTCTGACGCGGTGCAGAACTGGGTCTCGAACAACGGTTTTACCGGGGCGATGGGCCAAACCTTGTTGGTTCCGGGAACCGGTGAGGCTCCGCTTTGCGCGCTGGCGGGGTATGGCAAACCCGCTGGCCGCGCCCGCAAGCGTTTTCCACTGGCGGCCGCGGCCGAGGCGCTGCCGGAAGGCACCTATCACATCGCATCGGGCGTTCCAAAGGATGCGCTGGAAACCGAATGCCTTGGCTGGCTGATGACCGGGTACGCGTTTGACCGCTATGCCAGCCAGTCACCCGCCAAAGCCCGGCTGGTTGCACCCGATGGCGTTGATGCTGCGCGTCTTGAGATTTTGGCAAAGGCCGAAGCCCTGATCCGGGATCTGGTCAACACACCCGCGTCGGACATGGGACCGGAACAGTTGCAGGCCGCCGCCGAGAACCTTGCGTTGGAATTCGACACGTCTTGCTCGGTCATAACTGGCGATGCGCTGCTGGATCAGAACTTTCCGATGATCCACACGGTTGGCCGCGCCGCAGCGCAAGAGCCGCGACTGATCGAGATGAACTGGGGCACGGCGGGGCCAAAGCTGACCTTGGTCGGAAAAGGTGTGTGCTTTGACACGGGCGGCCTGAACCTGAAACCCGGCGCGTCGATGGGGTTGATGAAGAAAGACATGGGCGGTGCCGCCAATGTTCTGGGTCTGGCCCGGATGATCATGGCGCTGAAGCTACCGCTGCAACTGCGCGTTCTGATCCCGGCTGTCGAGAATTCGGTGGCCGGAAACGCCTTCCGGCCCGGCGACATCCTGACCTCGCGCAAAGGTCTGACGGTCGAGATCAACAATACCGATGCCGAAGGGCGGCTGGTGCTAGCCGACGCACTGGCGCTGGCAGACGAAGGGAAACCGGACCTCGTGATCTCGATGGCGACGCTGACCGGGGCTGCGCGCGTGGCGGTTGGAACCGATCTTGCGCCCTATTTCACTGACAGCGACGACGCGGCAGACGCGCTGACCCGCGCCGCGCGCAAGGCCGCTGATCCGGTCTGGCGCATGCCATTCCATGACCCTTATGAGGGACTGATCGAACCGGGCATCGCCGATCTGGACAACGCCCCTGCGGGTGGATTTGGCGGCTCTATCACCGCCGCACTGTTCCTGCGTCGCTTCGTTGGCGACAGCCGCTACATGCATTTCGACATCTTCTCATGGCAGCGCAGCAACGAGCCCGGCCGCAGCAAGGGCGGGTTTGGCCAGGGGCCGCGCGCCTTGTTGACGGCGTTGCCCGAGATGCTGGGCCTATGACACGCCAACGCATCATCCAGCCGGTCACAGACCTGTTGCGCGAACCAGATGGTCCACGCGATCGGCAGTTGCTTTTCGGTGACACTGTCGAAGTCTCGGATCACGCAAACGGCTGGAGCCGGGTCACCGCGGAAAAAGACGGCTACGCGGGCTGGGTCCGGTCGGAACAGCTTGGCCCAGAGCTGAGCGCAACGCATTGGATCACCGCACCAGCCACCCACGCCTATGTGCAGCCAGACATGAAAAGCCACGACCGGACGTCCCTGAGTTTTGGCAGCAGGATTGTGGCCACGTCCGAGGTGAATGGTTTTCTGGAAACCGAGCTTGGGTTCATCCCGTCCGTTCACGCCAAACATATTGGTGTAACGCTAACCGATCCTGTTGCAGTGGCCGAACTTTTTCTGGGCACGCCCTATCTTTGGGGTGGAAACAGCCGGTTCGGGCTGGATTGCTCAGGTCTTGTACAAGCCGGGCTGCTGGCCTGCGGACAGCCCTGCCCCGGCGACAGTGGTGATCAGGAACGCGAAATTGGTCATCTGCTGCCCCAAGGCACCCCCCCTCAGCGCGGCGATTTGCTGTTCTGGAAGGGGCATGTGGCATGGGTCTATGCCGAGGACATGTTGCTGCACGCCAATGCCTTCCACATGGACGTGACATTTGAACCTTTAGAGCAGGCGATTACGCGGATTATGGATCAGGGTGACGGGCCAGTGACGGCCCACAAACGGCTCTAACCAAGGTCAACCGAGCGGATCAGCTTACGCTCGAGCACCCGCAGCACCGTGCGCAGGTCGTGGCCGCGTTTCAGGATACGGCCATCCATACCCACGACCGAGTACATCCCTTGCTTTTGCCGAAGGCGGGGATGTTTTTCGACCCGGTAGATGGGATGTTCCGCAGTTCGGCGAAAGATCGAGAACACGGCCATATCTCGCAGGTTGGAAATACCGTAATCGCGCCATTCTCCGGCGGCGACCATCCGGCCATAGACGGACAGGATATGGGACATCTCATGCCGGTTAAACGCGACGGGCATCTGGGCCGAGTTTGCAGAGAACCGGCTGGGAGGCTGCGTGTTCATACCCCAAGCCTTGCCGGAAATTGCGTGTAAATCAAGCCCACCTACTAAGGCGTGTGGTATTTTTGGACCGCCCTAGCGCCTCTGGCCGACCTGCCGACAGATCAGGATGACCGGTAGCAATCCCGCCGCCAGAATGACCAGAGAGGGGACTGCGGCCCCTTCAAGACGTTCGTCCGAAGCCAGCCGGTACGCCTGAACTGCCAACGTGTCAAAGTTGAACGGCCGCATGATTAGCGTCGCAGGCAGCTCTTTCATCACGTCCACGAACACGATCAGAAGGGCGGTCAGCAACGAAGGTGTCAGAATAGGCAAATGCACCCGGCGCAGAGTGCCCAGCGGTGTCTGACCCAAAGACCGCGAAGCCGCGTCCATATTCGCATGCACCGTGCTCTGCCCGCCTTCATATGCGCTGAGGGCAGCAGCCAGAAAGCGCACCATATAGGCTGCGACCAGCAACCAGATGGACCCGGTGACCAGCAGCCCGGTCGAGACGTCGAATGTCTGCCGCATCCACGCATCCAACGCATTGTCGAAACTGGCAAATGGCACCATCAGGCCAACGGCGATCACGCCGCCCGGAACCGCATAACCCAGCCGCGCCATATAGCTGGTGCCAGACGAAACCCGCCCCGGTCGCAATCGCTGAAAAAACCCAACGCAGATTGCCGCGCAAACGGTCACAACAGCCGCCACACCTGCCAAAGTCAAAGAGTTCTGGATGAAACCCATATAACGCCGCGACAGAAGATTCTGCTCGGATTCCAGCCCCATCTGAACAAGGATAAACACGGGCAGCAAAAACCCAAACAGGACAGGGATGGCGCAAAGGGTAACGGCGGCGGCTGATTGCCAGCCCTTCAATTGCGCTGAGGGCAACGATGCGTGGCTTTTCCCTGCCTGGTAGTATTTCGCCCTGCCGCGCTGCATACGCTCGGCTACGGCCATCACCAGCGCAAAACCCAGCAGACACAGGGCAAGTTGGGCTGCGGCGGCTCTGTCTCCGATCGAAAACCAGCTTGTGTAAATACCTGTGGCAAAAGTCTGAACACCAAAATAGGCGACAGTGCCAAAATCGGCGATGGTTTCCATAATCGCCAGCAGAACACCTCCGGCGATTGCGGGGCGCGCCATTGGCAGCGACACGTGCCAAAAGGCCAGCCAAGGGCTTTTGCCCAACGCGCGAGCCGCCAGAAATGCCGTGGCGCTTTGCTGAAGAAAGGCGGCACGGGCCAGCAGATAGACATAAGGGTACAGAACGAGGATCAGCATTACAGCAGCCCCCTCGGTCGAGCGGATCTCGGGGAACCAATAATCGCGGGGACCCCAGCCGGTTATATCCCGCAATGTGGCCTGCACGATACCGGGATGGTCCAGAATAAACGTGTAGGCATAGGCCAGAACGTAGGCAGGAAAGGCCAGCGGCAGAACCAGGGCGATCTCAAGAAACCGCACCCCCGGAAAGCGCGTCATCGTCACCAGCCAGGCCGCGCCCACTCCGATCGAGAAGGTTCCGGCAGCCACCAGAACGACAAGGATCACGGTGGTCAGCGCATAACGCGGAAGAACCGTGTTCATTAGGTGAGAGATCGTTTCGGTCCCACCCGTTGCCGAGGCCAGAACAACGGCCACCATTGGTAGAAGACAGGCAGCCGCAACAAGGCAGGCCATCGTACCAACCAGCCGAGTGCCAAACGCGCCGCGATTGCGCGCTCCGTGTTCTGAAAGTTCGATTTCGGCCATGTTCCCGGCTTGTACCTGGCTAGAGCGCAGAGTTGATCTTTAATCGACCAAAACGCTAAGAAACACCAGTAGGCCGGAGGACAAATCTGCGACACATACTGCCGCAGACCTGCTGGTTTATCATTCGTAGACGCGCTGATCCTCGATCACCAACCCGTCTCTGGGCAGTGAGCCGGGGGCCACGACCTCGATCGCGCCCTTCAACTTCAGCACTTCGACAACGGATTTGGCATAGACCATATCGTCCCCACCCGTGCTTTCGATCTGAACGGTCATCGTATCCATCTCGCCCTGTCGGGCGGCAATGACCCGCGCCTTCACGATCTCGGCGTGTTTGTCGACCAGCGCGGCAACCTGCTCGGGGCGCACGAACATGCCCTTGATCTTGGTTGTCTGATCGGCGCGACCCATCCAGCCCTTGATCCGCGCGTTTGTACGACCACAAGGTGACGTGCCCGGCATGATGGCCGACAGGTCACCGGTGGCAAACCGGATCAGCGGGTAATCAGGATTAAGAGAGGTCACCACAACCTCACCCACGTCTCCAGCCGCCACCGGTGTTCCGGTGCCCGGAGTGACAATCTCGACGATGACATGCTCGTCTATGATCATCCCCTCCATCGCGGGGCTTTCATATGCAATATTACCTAGATCAGCAGTAGCGTAACATTGCAAACAAACAATGCCCCGATCTGCATAATCCTGACGTAGAGACGGAAACAGCGCACCCCCGCCCACGACCGCTTTCGAGAAGTTGAGCGCAACGCCCATCTCGTCGGCCTTGTCGAGGATCACTTTCAAATAGTCCGGTGTGCCCGCATAGGCCGTACAGCCCACGTCGCGCGCGGCAGTTACCTGTAATTCCGTCTGGCCGGTTCCGGCGGGCAGAACAGCCGCGCCAACCGCCCGTGCGCCGCTTTCAAAGATCATGCCCGCAGGCGTCAGGTGATAGCCGAAACAGTTTTGCACGATGTCGCCACGGCCAACCCCGGCCGCATGTACAAAACGGCCCATGCGCCACCAGTCATGATCTGCGCTGCCCGGCTCGTAAATCGGACCCGGGGACTGGAAAACATGGTGGAAATGCCGCGCCGGTTTGACGGTGAACCCTCCAAACGGAGGGCGCGCCGCCTGCGCCTGCGCCAGATCGGATTTCCGCAGAACAGGTAGCTTTACCAGATCTTCAGCCGTCATCACACCGCCAGTATCCGCGTCGCTCAGGTGCGCTGCAAAACCGGGGGCAGACAATGCCCGTTCAATCTGTAGACGCAGAGCCTGACCCTGTTCGTCGGCGCGCTTGTCTGCTGATCGGGTCTCGAGTGCGTCGAAGTAAGTCATCTCCAGATCCTCCATCCGCTTACAACCACCTCTTGCGGCGGCGGTATGAGCGTACATCCCGGAAACTTTTTCGGCCTTCATCGGACATGCCCAGATAAAACTCTTTCACGTCCGGGTTTTCGCGCAACTCGGCGGCCGGGCCGTCCATTACGACACGGCCGGATTCCAGGATATAGCCGTAATGCGCAAACCTCAGGGCCACGTTTGTATTCTGTTCGGCCAGCAGGAAGGACACGCCCTCTTTTTCGTTCAAATCCTTGACGATGCCGAAAATCTCTTCGACCAACTGCGGGGCCAGACCCATCGAAGGTTCGTCCAGCAGGATCGTTTCCGGCCGCGACATCAGTGCCCGGCCCATGGCAACCATCTGTTGCTCACCGCCCGAGGTATAGCCCGCCTGCGACCGGCGACGTTCAGCCAGACGCGGAAAATAGGTGTAGACCAGATCAAGGTCCTTCTGGATCGCAGCCTTGCCGTCCTTGCGAGTGTAAGCTCCGGTCAGAAGGTTTTCCTCGACCGTGAGGTGTTCAAAACAGTGGCGGCCCTCCATCACCTGGATCACGCCTTTTTCAACCAGATCGGCCGGGTCGCTTTCATGCACGCTTGACCCGCGATACTTGATCGATCCTTTGGTGACTTCGCCCCGTTCCGAGTGGAGCAGGTTCGACACCGCCTTGAGCGTCGTCGTCTTGCCCGCGCCATTACCGCCGAGCAGAGCAGTAATACCGCCTTTGGGAACGGTCAGGCTGACACCTTTCAGGACGAGGATCACATGGTTGTAGATCACCTCGATATTGTTGACCTCAAGCAGGGTTTCCGCCTGCACGTCAGTGGTTTGAGCCGCATCCAGCATCAGCGCGTGTCCTCGTGCGAGTGTTGGGGTCGGGACGGCGGTCTGCCGCCGCCCCGGGTTTCAGTGCATCGGATCAGCAGCGCGATTCGATGTTGTTTTCGGACGCATAGGCGCTCGAGTCTTCGTCGATCAGCGGGCCGATCACGTCACCATCGGTTGCCTTGAACTCGGAAATCAGGCTCCAGGTTTTGTTGGCCGCATCCCACTGGGTCACACCAACCAGAGCGTCACCACCGTGGTTCTCACACGAGACCGAGAATGCCGGACCAAAACCAGGCAGACCCAATTCGGTCATCTTGGCTTCGGTGATTTCCAGCGCTTCCATACCGTCGCGCATCATCGCAGCGGTGATGTCGGCAGTCCCGTGGATTTCCTGCGCTTTCTTGGCAGCTTCGGCCGCCAGCATCGCCGCATAAAGACCACGGTTGTACAGAACCGTACCAACCTGATCGCCAGCACCGGCAGCTTTGCCCGCGTCGACAACATGTGTCTTCAGATCGTCAAAGACAGGGAAGTCCGTGCCCACGTTGTGGAAGGTCAGCGCCTTATAGCCGTTTGCGGCCTCACCCGCTGGCAGCACGTCGTTTTCCGAACCGGACCACCAGATGCCGATGAAGTTTTCCATCGGGAAGCGGATGTTGGCAGCTTCCTGAACGGCCACCTGGTTCATGACACCCCAGCCCCACATCAGGACATAGTCAGGACGGTCGCGGCGGATTTGCAGCCACTGCGATTTCTGTTCCTGACCCGGGTGGTCAACAGGCAGGGCAACCAGTTCAAAGCCATGCTTGGCCGAAAGCTCCTCCAGCGTGCGGATCGGCTCTTTGCCGTAGGCCGAGTTGTGGTAGACCAGCGCAATTTTCTTGCCGTTCAGGTCTCCGCCATTCTCTTCCAGCAGGTAGTTCACCGCACCCGAGGCACCATCCCAGTAGTTCGCAGGATAGTTGAACGTGTGGCTGAACACATCGCCGTTCTTGGCAGACGTACGGCCATAGCCCATCGAGTGAATCGGGATGTTATCCACGGTCGCCTTGGGGATCAGCTGATAAGTGATACCGGTCGACAGCGGCTGATAAACCAGAGCGCCTTCGCCCTTGGTCGACTCGTAGCATTCCACACCTTTTTCGGTGTTATATCCGGTTTCGCATTCGATCACTTTCGCCGGAACGCCACCGATCCCGCCATCACGCTCGTTCAGCAGGGTAAAGTAATCCGCATAGCCATCCGCGAACGGAATGCCACCCGCCGCATAAGGCCCGGTCCGGTAGCTGAGTGACGGGAACACGAGGTCGGCCATAACCGGTCCTGCCGCCATTACGGCGCCCAGCGCCACGGTTGCCAGTTTCAATTTCATCGGGTGTCTCCTCCCTTGGTTGGTCCGATGTTGGGCTCGGGCTTTGCACCCGTTATCTGATTGGGCCTGCCCCTAGTGCGGGAACGGCCAGAGTCTGAGTTTCTCTTTGGCGACGCGCCATAGCTGCGCCAGCCCATGTGGTTCGAGGATCAGGAACATGATGATCAGCCCTCCGACGATCACCAGCTGCAAATGCGCCACGATATCCGTGGGCCAGCCCAGCATGTCGGCACCGACCACTTTCAGGACCACCGGCAGCAGCACAAGGAACGCCGCCCCCGCAAAAGATCCGAAGATAGAGCCCAGTCCGCCGATAATGATCATGAACAGAACCAGGAACGACTTGTTGATGCCGAACACCTCGCCGACCTCAACCGCGCCGAGGTAGACCGCGAAGAACAGCGCCCCCGAGATGCCCACAAAGAACGAGCTGACGGCAAAGGCGGTCAGTTTCGCCTTGAGCGGGTTCACCCCGATGATCTCGGCCGCGATATCCATGTCGCGGATCGCCATCCACGTGCGCCCGGTGGTGCCACGTGTCAGGTTGCGTGCGATCAGGGCGCAGACGGTCAGGAAGATCAGGCAGAACAGATACGTCGCCCATGCCGGAGCATTCGGCCCAGTGATAATGATCCCGAACACATCGCGTTCCGGTGCGTTGATCTGACCCGAAGCCGAGTAGTTGTAGAACCACGGCACACGGTTGAACAGCCACACAAGGAAGAACTGCGCGGCCAGTGTCGCCACCGCCAGATAGAACCCCTTGATCCTCAGCGACGGAAGACCGAACAGAACGCCGACAATGGCCGTGATCCCGCCAGCGAGAATGACGTGGATGAACATGCTGACATCGGGGAAGGCCGTCATCAGCTTGTAGCAGGCATAAGCCCCCACCGCCATAAAGCCGCCCGTACCAAGGCTGACCTGTCCGCAATATCCCACCAGGATGTTCAGGCCGATTGCCGCGATCGCGTAGATCAGGAACGGCAGCAAAAGAGCGTTGGCCCAATAATCGTTGATGATGAACGGAATGATCCCAAACGCCACCGCCAGAACCACGTAGTACCGATACCGGTCGAACTTGATCGGGAAAGTCTGGCTGTCATCCACATAGGAAACTTTGAAGTCTCCGGCCTCACGATAGAACATGTGTCACTTTCCCCATTGTTCCTGCGCCCGGTTCCGGGCTGCCGCGTCCAGTTGGTTGGACCCTTTTGCATATCCGCTCGCCTCAGACGCGCGCACCAGTTTCATGTAGGCCATGATGCCCGTGACCAGCCCGGCAAAGGCAAGGATCGCCGCGACGACAAGTTGGCTCGCCGTCAGATCGTCCGAGGTGACGGCGATATAGCCAAAGGCCCAGAACCCCGCCCATGCAATCACATTGATGATGGCGATCACCTTCTGCATCGCTACACCCTCTCGATGATCTTCTCACCGAACAGACCCTGCGGCCGGAACACGAGGAAGATCAGCGCCAGAACATAGGCGAACCAGTTCTCGGTCGCGCCACCGACCATCGGGCCGACTGCGAATTCAAACAGCTTTTCACCCACACCGATGATCAGCCCGCCAACGATCGCTCCGGGGATCGAGGTGAACCCGCCCAGCATAAGAACCGGCAGCGCTTTGAGCGCGATCAGCGACAGCGAGAACTGAACGCCGGACTTGGTGCCCCACATGATCCCGGCGACCAGCGCGACAAACCCCGCGACCGACCAGACCATGATCCAGATGAAGTTCAGCGAAATACCCACCGACAGCGCGGCCTGATGGTCATCCGCCACCGCGCGCATGGCCCGGCCCTGCTTGGTGTACTGGCTGAACACCACCAGCGCAGCCACCAGCAGCGCCGCGATCACGGTCGCCACGATGTCGAGGTTGTCGATGAAGAAGCCATAGCCAAAGATGTTGAACGTGGTCTCGTCGATCCACAGGTTGATGCCCTGCGGCAGACCCACATCCAGCGTCTTGATCTCGGACCCCCACATCAGGTCGGCCACGCCTTCAAGGAAATAGGCCAGACCAATGGTCGCCATGAACAGGATGATCGGCTCTTGGCCAACCAGATGGCGCATGACGAACCGCTGCACCGCCCAGGCCAGAAACACCATTACCGCCATCGTCAGAAGGATCGCCAGCAGCGCCGGGACATTCCAACCGAAGTAATGGATATGCGTCCCGAAGATCGCGTTGATCAGGTGCGAGAACGGCACTTGCCCATTCATGATCCCGACAAGGGTCATGGCCGCGAACAGGGCCATAACACCCTGAGCATAGTTGAAAATCCCCGAAGCCTTGTAGATCAGCACAAAGCCCAGCGCGACCAGCGCATAAAGAACCCCTGCCATCAGGCCATTCAGGATGACCTCCATCGCGAAAATCAGCTGATCAGGCATGTGCGCCCCCTCTCATGTCTGTCAGTTGGTCAGTCATGGCTCACCCCCAGATAGGCGTCGATGACTTCCTGGTTGTTGCGCACCTCATCCGGTGTGCCGTCCCCGATCTTCTTACCGTAATCCATCACGACCACCCGGTCGCTCAGATCCATCACCACACCCATGTCGTGTTCGATCAGGGCGATCGTCGTGCCGAACTCGTCATTCACATCCAGAATAAAGCGGCTCATATCCTCTTTTTCCTCGACATTCATGCCCGCCATCGGTTCGTCCAACAGCAACAGCTTGGGTTCGGCCGCCAGCGCGCGTGCCAGTTCCACGCGTTTCTTCAAGCCGTAAGGCAGGCGCGACACCGGTGTTTTCCGAATGTGCTGGATTTCGAGAAAGTCGATGATCTTCTCGACAGCCTCGCGGTTTTCGGTTTCTTCCGCCTCGGCCTTCCCTTTCCACAGCGCCTGCTGGAAAATGTTGGTCTTCATGTAGCCCAACCGCCCGGTCATGACGTTATCCAGAACGCTCATGCCTTCAAACAGCGCGATATTCTGGAAGGTCCGCGCGATCCCCTGCTGCGCCACCTCAAAAGGCCGCATCGCCGGGCGTTTGGCACCGTGAAACCAGACCTCGCCCTCCTGCGGGACATAAAACCCCGAGATCACGTTCAGCATCGAGGATTTCCCCGCACCGTTCGGGCCGATAATGGCGCGAATCTCGCCTTCGCGGATATCGAACGAGATATCCTTGATCGCGACCACACCGCCGAAACGCAGCGTGATGTTTTTCATCTCCATCACCACGCCGCCGATCTTGCGGCCGTCCTCGGTGACATATCCTTCGGAATTATCCAGCATCAGTCACTCCCTGACTTGCGCAAATACGGGACGGAGGGCGGGGCGACGACCGCAGGTCGAGCGGCGCTCGAACGGCCCTCATTCCGCCGCCACCTTGTGCTGTGTCGACGGCACAACCGCCGCATCAACGATATCCAGCGTTGCGCTGATCGAGCCCTTGCGCCCATCCTCATAGGTCACTTCGGTCGTGGTCGAGACACTGGGCGAGCCGTCATAAAGTGCGGTGATGATGTCGTTGAACTTTTCCTCAACAAACCCACGGCGCACCTTACGAGTCCGGGTCATTTCGCCGTCATCGGCATCCAGTTCCTTGTGCAGAACCACAAAGCGATGCACCTGACAGCCCGACAGCATCTCGTCTGCGGCGATCGACTTGTTCACCTCTTCCACATGGGCCTTGATCGTCTCTAACACACGCGGATGACCGGCCAGTTCCTGATAAGACGCATAGGCCACGTTGTTGCGCTCGGCCCAGTTGCCCACCGCTGTCAGGTCAATATTGATAAAGGCTACGCAGCGATCCTTGCCATTGCCGAACAGCACGACCTCAAGGATGTCGGGATAGAATTTCAGCTTGTTCTCGACATATTTCGGCGCGAACATCGACCCGTCGGCCATCTTGCCCACATCCTTGGCGCGGTCGATGATCCGCAGATGGCCGCTGCTTTCCTCGATAAACCCGGCATCCCCTGTGGCCACCCAGCCCTCGGCGTCCTTGGTCGAGGCAGTCGAGTCCGGGTTGTTGTAATACTCAACAAACACCCCGGGCGAGCGGTAGTGGATCTCGCCCTTGTCGTCGATCTTCAACTCGACCGCAGGCGCAGGCACGCCCACCGTGTCGGCGCGGACCTCACCATCGGGCTGGATGGTGATATAGACGGTCGCTTCGGTCTGGCCGTAAAGCTGTTTCAGGTTGATCCCCAACGAGCGATAAAAGTCGAAAATCTCGGGCCCAATGGCCTCACCCGCCGTATAGCCCACGCGGAACCGGCCATAGCCCAGCGTATCCTTGAGCGGACCGTAGACCAGCATATTGCCCAGCGCGTATTTCATCCGGTCGGCAAACCCTACCGGTTTGCCATCCAACAATAGGCCGCCGACTTTCTTGGCGTGGTCCATAAAGTGGTGGAACATGCGCTGCTTCAGCTTGCCTGCGTCCTCCATCCGGATCATCACATTGGTTAGCTGAGTCTCGAACACGCGCGGCGGCGCAAAGAAATAGGTCGGACCGATCTCGCGCAGGTCGGTCATCATCGTGTCTGCACTTTCGGGGCAGTTCACGCAGAACCCGCACCAATAGGCCTGAGCGATCGAGAAGATGAAATCGCCCACCCACGCCATCGGCAGATAGGACAGGATGTCTTCATTCCGGGTCAGGTGATCAAAATCCGAGGAATTCTTGGCACTCTCGATCACGTTGCGGTTCGACAGCACAACGCCTTTCGGCTTGCCCGTGGTGCCCGACGTATAGAGCATCACGCAGGTGTCATCATACGAAATTTCGGAAATCCGCTTGTCCAGCTCGGCGTCAAAACGAGCGTGTCCCGCGCCACCTTCGGCCATGATGTCCTCAAGCGCGTTCATCTGGCTGTGGTCGTATTTCCGCATCCCGCGCTTGTCGGTATAGAGGATATGTTTGACCTGATGCAGGTTTTCCTGAATCTCGATGACCTTGTCGACCTGCTCCTGATCGCCGCAGACGACATATTTCGCGCCGCAATGTTCCAGAACATAGGCCATCTCTTCGGCGACCGAGTCCTGATAGAGCGGAACCGGAACCGCGCCCACCATCTGGGCTGCGACCATCGACCAGTAATGCGCCGGACGGTTGCGCCCGATTACGGCAATATGGTCGCCCTTTTCCACGCCGATTTCCAGGAACCCCAGCGCCAGCTTGCGGATTTCAACTGAGGCCTCGACCCAGGTCCAGCACTGCCAGATTCCGAATTCTTTTTCCCGGTAGGCCGGGGAATCCCCGAACTGCGTCGCATTGCGGTGTAGCAGCGCCGGAAGGGACTTCATCCCATCGGCGCCCGACTGCGTCTGAGCCAATCTCTTTCTCCTCCCAATCCGACCCCTCCCCGGGCCGGAAACGGCAAACCCGGACCTCAGCCCGAACGCCAGCGCTCCGATAAGGAACTCGGGCAAGATCAGCGGCAAGTTTTGCCTGATGTTTTCTCAATTCTTACGAATTGTAACAGGGGATGAGGAAAGCACTCGGACATTTGTCTACCCTTGCTGCGTCCAAGCTGAAGAATGTGTCATGAATTTCAAAAATATGTCGAATTTCCGGACCAATTCCCGCTTAACCAACTGAATAAATTGAGTCATTGGAAAATTTAGAGGGTATTTTTATGAAAAGGGTTGTTCTTTCGAGTATCTTGTTGGCCGCTGCTGCGGGTTGCGCTCCTGAGCCTGTTCAGATGGCTGCGCCATTTCATTTCAACGGAAACTACTACATGGCCGGAGACAATGCCTGTGCGCGCGTGACACAAGTCGCCAAAGGCAGGGTCATGTGCACGAACACGGCTGGTCAAAATACCGGATACCGGGATGCGATGACCGACCAGCAGTTGCAGATGTACAGGCACAATCAATTAATGGCACAGCAGAGACGAGCTCAGGCCGCGGCGGAACAGGCCGCTCTTATCCAGCAGATGCAACAAGCGTCGAATTCCATTCAGATGTCGACACCACGTTACACGCCGATGCCCGCCCCTGTCGTGGCGCCAATCAGCATGCCCGGCAGCAATACAATTTCTTGCATCAGTGTGTCAGACGGCTTTTACACCAACTGCCGCTACTAAAATCACGTAGGCAAGAACCTGCACCGCTGCATACAAAGCGTCTATCCGTGCGAGCCCACTATTTTAGTGATCCTGTGTTGGGAACCTACAACCAATCCCGCAGTATCGGAATCAAAGGCACGTCCGCCGCAGGCATCGGGTAATTCCGCAGGTCATTCGCGCGCACCCATTTCAGGGCCTGGCCTTCCTTGGACTGCGGTATCCCCTCCCACTTGCGGCAGGCAAACAGCGGCATGAGCAGGTGGAAATCGTCATAGCTGTGGCTGGCAAAGGTCAGCGGTGCAAGGCACGAGGCCCAGGTGTCGATGCCCAGCTCCTCATGCAGTTCGCGGATCAGGGCGACCTCGGGGGTTTCGCCGAGTTCGATTTTGCCGCCCGGAAACTCCCACAGGCCAGCCATGGATTTTCCCTCGGGGCGTTGGGCCAGCAGGACGCGGCCCTCGACGTCGATCAGGGCGACGGCCGACACCAAAACGGTCTTCATGAACGATAATCCGCGTTGATTTCGATATAGCCATGGGTCAGGTCGCAGGTCCAAACGGTCGATGCGCCCTCGCCCAGCCCCAGATCGACGGTGATCACCAGATCCTGACCTTTCATATATGCGGCGGCGTCTTCCTCGCGGTAATCGGGGCTGACCCAGCCTTTCTCGGCCACCAGAATATCTCCGAAAGAAATGCTCAGCAGGTCGCGGTCGGCGGCGGCACCGGATTTGCCGATGGCCATGACCACTCGGCCCCAGTTCGGGTCTTCACCCGCAATCGCCGTTTTCACCAGCGGCGAGTTGGCAATCGCCAGCCCATGCACCTTGGCATCCGCGTCCGAGGCCGCGCCGGTCACGCGGATTTCCACGAATTTCGTGGCCCCTTCCCCGTCGCGCACCACCTGCTGTGCAAGGTCCAGCATCACTGTCTCAAGCGCCTGCGCGAAAGCCGCGTTGCCGGTTGCATCCACGCCCGAAGCGCCAGTCGCGCACAACAACAGGGTGTCCGAGGTCGAGGTATCGCTGTCCACGGTGATACAGTTGAAGGTACGATCCGTCTGCGCACCCAGCATCGCTTGCAGCGCCGATTGGTCGACCTGCGCGTCGGTGAAGATGTAAACCAGCATCGTCGCCATATCCGGCGCGATCATGCCCGACCCCTTGGCAATCCCCGCAATAGAGACTGTTTTCCCGTCAATCTCGACCTGTGCCGAGGCTCCTTTCGGGAAGGTATCGGTGGTCATGATCGCCCGCGCCGCGTCTTCAATCGCATGGCGGCTGAGGCCCGATTTCAACACCTCAAGCTGGGCCGTGATCTTATCATGAGGCAGCGGTTCACCGATCACGCCAGTCGACGAGGTGAACACCCGTTCCACCGCCACGCCAGTGGCTTTGGAAACGGCCTGCGTCACCTCGGCAACAGAGGTCTGACCGTAATGTCCGGTGAAAGCATTGGCGTTGCCCGAATTCACAAGGATCGCCGCCGGGCCATCGCTGGCCCCGCCGATCTTGTCCTGACAGTCCAACACGGGTGCCGCGCGTGTGGCCGAGCGTGTGAACACCCCAGCCACAGACGTGCCGGGGTCCAACACCGCCAGCATCACATCGGTCCGACCCTGATAGCGCACGCCCGCCTCGACGGTCGCAAATCGCACGCCGTCAATCGCTGGCAATTCAGGAAACGCCGCCGGAGCCAGCGGCGAAACTTTGGTGATCGTCGCCACGGTCGTTTACTCCTGAATCAGCTCGATCTGGCGAACAACGTCGGGGCTTACCCCTTCCAGTTCGGGCCGCTCGATCTGAGCCGCCTGTGTCAATTCTTCGATGCGGGCCTGAATCGCCTCGTTTTGAATCGTCTGGGCTAATTCATCGCGAATGTCGTCCAGTTCAGGGGCTTCGGACTTGCGTTTGTCATTCAATGTCACGACATGCCAGCCGAACTGGGTTTGTACGGGGTCGGAAACCTGGCCTTTTTCCAATGCAAGAACGGCGGCCTCAAACTCGGGCACCATCTGGCCTTTGCCGAACCACCCCAGTGAACCACCATTGGGTCCGGACGGACCTGTCGATTTCTCTATGGCCAGTTCAGCGAAATCCGCGCCGTCGTCCAACAGTGTCTTGATCTCTTTCGCTTCGTCTTCCGTCGCCACAAGGATGTGGCTGGCGTCGAACTCATCCTCGCCCTCGAACTCAGCGAATTGCGCGTCATAAGCAGATTGGATGGCCTCGTCGGTGACGGCATCTTCGACCAGCGCGTTGACGGTTTGAACTGCCAGCAACGAGCGGGTCTCATTCGCCAGCGCAAGGGCATTCAATGCCGTCAGCGCCTCCTGCTGCTGTCCAAGAAGTTGCTGCTGGATCAGTTGTTCGATGACGAAATCATACAAAACGTCGTCTTCGATCTGTTGATAGTTAGGCGGCAGGGTCGCAACCGTAGCGATGACGTGACCCAAAGTGATCTCGTCCCCGTTTACGCGGGCCACAACCGTGCTGGCATCAGGCTTGGTTTCGGCGGCCAGCGGCAGGGCCAAAACGGCAGCAAGCGCCAGAGATGGCAGAAAAGTGAAGCCTTTGGGCATGGAATCATCCTATTTCTTTGCCGCGACAGGGCGCAGCGTTGACACTCAGGAACCTGCCGCTTACATCGCTTTGAAGCCTTGGACAGGGCCGCCTTTCACCCCCCGTATCTATGGGTTGCGCGCAAGGTGGGCAAGCCTGTCGCAACCAAGACAAGAACAGATCCGCTGGAGTGAACATGCTGGGACTCGGAACGCTCGCCAAAAAGGTGTTCGGAACACCGAACGACCGCAAGATCAAGGCGACCCGCCCGTTGATCGAACAGATCAATGCGTTGGAACCCGAGTTCGAGAAATTGTCCGATGAGGGTCTGATCGAAAAGACCGCCGAGCTGCGCAAACGCGCGCTGGACGGCGAAAGCCTGGATGCCCTGCTGCCCGAAGCCTTTGCCAACGTCCGCGAAGGGGCCAAGCGCGCGCTGGGTCTGCGCGCCTTTGACGTGCAGCTCATGGGTGGTGCCTTCCTGCATCAGGGCAATATCTCGGAAATGAAAACAGGTGAGGGCAAGACGCTTGTCGCCACCTTCCCCGCCTATCTGAACGCGCTGACCGGCAAGGGCGTGCATGTTGTCACGGTGAACGAATACCTGGCCAAGCGCGACTCGGAATGGATGGGCAAGGTGTTTGGCGCTGTTGGCATGACCACCGGTGTCATCTGGTCGGGCCAGCCCGACGCCGAGAAGAAGGCTGCCTATGCCTGTGACGTGACCTACGCCACCAATAACGAACTAGGCTTCGATTATCTGCGCGACAACATGAAGGCCGATCTGGCCGAGATTTATCAGGTCTACCACAACTTTGCGATCGTGGACGAGGTTGACTCGATCCTGATTGACGAGGCGCGGACGCCGCTGATCATCTCGGGCCCTTCGCAGGACCGGTCCGAGCTTTATACCGCGATTGATGCGTTGATCCCGTCCTTGCAGGACGACCATTTCTCGCTGGACGAGAAATCCCGCAGCGTGACCTTTACGGATGAGGGCAACGAGTTCCTCGAACAACAACTGATCGCCGGCGGGCTGATCCCTGAAGGCCATTCGCTGTACGATCCTGAAAGCACCACGGTTGTTCACCATGTCAATCAGGGTCTGCGCGCGCATAAACTGTTTACGCGCGACAAGGATTACATCGTGCGTGATGGCAACGTGGTTCTGATCGACGAATTCACCGGCCGTATGATGCCGGGCCGCCGCCTGTCGGAAGGTCTGCATCAGGCCATCGAAGCCAAGGAAGGCGTACCAATCCAGCCGGAAAACGTGACGCTGGCCAGCGTGACGTTCCAGAACTATTTCCGTCTGTATGACAAGCTGGGCGGCATGACCGGCACCGCACTGACAGAGGCCGAAGAATTTCAGGAAATTTACGGTCTGGGCGTGGTCGAAGTTCCGACCAACAAGCCGATCGCTCGTGCGGATGAAGACGATCAGGTCTATCGCACCGCCGGTGAGAAATACGGCGCGATGATCCAGGAAACGAAGGAAGCGCAGGAACGCGGGCAACCTGTCCTGCTGGGCACGACCTCGATCGAAAAGTCCGAACTTCTGAGCCAGATGCTGACCAAGGAAGGTGTCGAGCACAATGTTCTGAACGCGCGCCAGCACGAGCAAGAGGCGCAGATCGTTGCCGATGCAGGCCGTTTCGGAGCCGTCACCATCGCCACCAACATGGCGGGCCGTGGCACCGACATTCAGCTGGGCGGCAATGTCGAGATGAAGGTTCTGCAGGCACTGGCTGAAAACCCCGAGGCCGATCCCGCCGAGCTGCGCACCGCCGAGGAATCCCGCCACGCGGAAGAGAAAGAAAAGGTGCTGGCCGCCGGTGGTCTGTACGTCATGGCGTCCGAACGCCACGAAAGCCGCCGCATCGATAACCAGTTGCGCGGCCGTTCCGGTCGACAGGGTGATCCGGGCCGCACCGTGTTTTACCTGAGCCTTGAGGATGACCTGATGCGCATCTTCGGCTCGGAACGTCTGGACAAGGTCCTGCACACACTAGGCATGAAGGAAGGCGAGGCGATCATCCACCCGTGGGTGAACAAATCGCTCGAACGCGCGCAGTCCAAGGTCGAGGGGCGCAACTTCGACATGCGCAAGAACGTCCTGAAATTCGATGACGTGATGAACGACCAGCGTAAGGTGGTCTTTAGCCAGCGGCGCGAGATCATGTCCTCGGATGATCTGTCCGAAATCGTGTCGGATATGCGCGAGCAGGTGATTGACGACCTGATCGACGAATACATGCCACCGAAATCCTACGCCGATCAGTGGGACGCTGACGGCCTTCACGAAGCGGTCAAGGACAAGCTGACCATCGACGCCCCCGTACAGGACTGGGCAGCCGAGGAAGGCGTGGACGACGAACAGGTGCGCGAACGCCTGATCAACGCCTCGGACGAGATGATGGCGCAGAAGGCCGCAGCCTTTGGCCCTGAAAACATGCGCAACATCGAAAAGCAGGTTTTGCTGAACACGATCGACAGCAAGTGGCGCGAGCATCTCTTGACGCTCGAGCATCTGCGCTCGGTCGTGGGGTTCCGCGGTTACGCCCAGCGCGATCCGCTGAACGAATACAAGAACGAAAGCTTCCAGTTGTTTGAAAGCATGCTGGACAGCCTGCGTGAAACCGTGACCCAGCAATTGTCGCGCGTCCGCCCGCTGACCGAGGAAGAACAGCGCGAGATGTTGGCGCAAATGCAGGCACAGCAGGCACAGGCACAACAAGCCGTCGATCAGGCGGTGGATGAAGCCGAAGCCGTGGCCGAGGCCGAAGCCTCGGGCGATGCGCGTCCCGGCTTTGTCGAGGATGACCCAAGCACCTGGGGCAACCCGTCGCGCAATGACAGATGCCCCTGCGGATCGGGGAAAAAGTTCAAGCATTGCCACGGCCGCCTGACCTGACGCCGACGTAATTCAGACACAATGAGTCCGTTTCGCGGCCACATATTGGCCGTGATTCGCGGACAATATCCGACTCGCTCCTTCAACTGGGGAGGGTGTCTTGTTTATTATTAAGAACTACGTAACCACCGGAGGCACGGTCGCCTGTGCCCTTGCGATCGGTTACCTGATGCAGAATGGAACGCCTGTGCAACCGAACGGTGCGCAGACGGCGGCCAATGCAACATCAATAACTGACCATGCTTCGATCATCGTCGGGCTGGAGGATATTGTTCTGACCTCCTCGTCTTCAGCCCCGGATGCGACCGATTCCAGTCAACCCCAGCAACGCGCCCTGCAACCCAGCCGGTCAGCCCCCTCAGAACCGGCGAATTGCGGCCTCAGCGCGCGCGCAAGGGCTGTGCCCGGCGCATCTGCCGTGCTGACGATCAAGGCACCCTGCCATGCGAATGAGCCAGTCGATGTGCTGCACAGCGGCTTGACGGTTACGCAGATGACCGATGAAAACGGCGCGATGGAACTGACGATTCCAGCGCTGTCGGAATACGCGATCTTTTTGATCTCGGTCGATGACCAGAACGGGACAGTCGCCACGACTCATATTCCCGACCTGACCGAATATAACCGGATTGCTCTGCAATGGGCCGGTGACACAGACCTGCAAATCCACGCTCTTGAATTTGGTGCCAGCTATGGCGGCAAAGGCCATGTCTTCTCGGATCCAAACGCGCAAGGCGCAGGCAGCGTCGTAACGCTCGGGTCGACCGGTTTCGACGACGCACAGAACGTCGAGGTGTATTCGTTTCCTTACGGTCAGACTGACCGGACCGGCTCTATCGCCCTGACCGTCGAAGCCGAGGTGACAGACGCAAACTGTGACCGGAATCTAAGCGTTCAGTCTTTTGAACTGCGCGCCGATCAACGTCTTCGGTCGCGGGAACTGACACTCAACCTTCCGAATTGTACGCAGGCGGGTGAGTTTCTGGTGTTGAATAATCTGATCGAAGACCTGACAATCGCGGCCAACTAAAATCAGGCAGCAGGCTCGGGCAACTTATGATTTTCTTTCGTGCGGCGGCGGCTGCACTCGTTTCGTTGGCACTGACGTCAGGCGCGTCAGCCCAAGACATCACGCTCACCTCTCATGACGGCAAAGTCGAAGTTGTCGGCAACTTGCTTGGATTCGATGGTGAATTCTACAGGGTGGGCACCAAGTTCGGACATCTGACCGTTGATGGGTCAGGCGTGACCTGCGAGGGTCCTGCCTGCCCGAACCTGACCGATTTCGTGGCCGAGGTTCGGTTTTCGGGCTCGTCTGTCATGGCCGAAAAAGTTCTGCCCGCCCTTATCATGGGATTTGCAAGGCAAGAGGGGCTTTCGGCCGTACCGCAGGATTTGAATTCGGGAAGCTTGACGTACACGTTTCACAAACCCGAGCGGAACGCGCCGCTAGGCCGGTTCTTTTTAAGCCCGCACAACACGGGTCAGGGCTTCTCCGATCTGACCAACAACGAAACTGACATCGTCATGGCCCTGCGCGAAGTGCGCCCAGCGGAACAGAAGGCCGCAGATGACGCAGGCTTAGGGGACCTGATTGGCGCACGTCGGTCACGTGTTGTCGCACTGAATGCGTTGGTACCGATTGTTGCGACTGAAAATCCTGTTCGGCAAATTTCACCTTCTGATCTGGCACGGGTGTTTGCTGCTCAGATCACCAACTGGTCCGAGCTTGGCGGCCCAGACGCGCCGATTTCGTTGCACTTGCCGGATGCCGGGTCGGGCCTGGCCCAATTCGTCGAGGATCAGCTGCTTGCACCTTCCCAAGCGGTCTTGTCCGACGAGATCACTCGGCACGGTCGCAGTGCAGAACTGGTACGCAAAGTCGCGAGTGACCCTTTCGCGATCGGCATTGCAAGTCAGGCCGAACTGGACTCAGTCCGCGCACTGCCGCTGACCGGAGGCTGCGGTCATGCGCTTTCAGCCACGCGGCAAACCATCAAGACCGAGGATTATCCGCTGACCTCGCCCATGTTCCTGTATCTGCCCAACCGCCGCCTGCCCCGGATCGCAAGGCAGTTTCTGGCCTATACTCAAAGCGATGCGGCGCAGTTGCAGATTCGAAACTCTGGCTTTGTTGATCAGGCGCCCGAAACGATGCGGATCGGGCTACAGGGGGACCGTCTGGCAAATGCCGTGGCGTCTGGCGGCCCCGAGGTTGGGCTGGACGAATTGCAGCGCATGATCGAAACCTTGCGTCCCCTGTCACGGTTGTCGCTGTCCTTTCGGTTCGAGGCGGGATCGTCCCGACCCGATGCGCAGTCACGATCCAATATACGGCAACTGGCGCAACAGATTGAATCCGGAGCATTTGATGCGCGCAAGCTGACATTTGTCGGGTTCAGCGACGGTGACGGCCCCGCCGCAGGCAATGCGCGTATCGCCCTGCTGCGCGCGAAAACGGTTCGCAATGCAGTGCTGGCAGCCGTCGAGACCACGGTGCCAGACAGCGTCGAATTGAATGTGGATGCATTTGGCGAGGCGATGCCAATGGCCTGCGACGACACGAATTGGGGCCGCAAAGTCAATCGCAGGGTCGAGGTTTGGGTCGACTAAAAGCTACAGATAGCCTTCGGATCGAAAACTCAGCTCATTCGATTTTCCGATGATCAGGTGATCGTGCAGCGTCAGCCCCAAAGCTGTGCACGCATCCTGAATTCGGTTTGTCATGTCTATATCCGATTGCGATGGCGTCGGATCACCCGAGGGATGGTTGTGCACAAGGATCAGCGCCGAGGCGTTTAGCTCAAGCGCGCGTTTGGCGACCTCACGCGGGTAGACTGGTACGTGGTCCACCGTGCCCTTGGCTTGTTCCTCATCCGCGATCAGCACGTTCTTGCGATCCAGGAAGAAGACCCGAAACTGTTCAGTCTCGCGGTGCGCCATCGTTGTGTGGCAATAGTCCAGCAACGCATCCCAACCCGATATCACGTGCCGCTGCATCACCCGCGCCCGTGCCATCCTGTGGGCGCAGGCTTCGAGTATCTTGAGGTCCGTGATCACCGTATCGCCCACGCCCTTGATCTGCCGCAACCGTTCCTCGGGCGCGGTCAGCACGCGGTTGAAGTCACCGAATGTGTCCATCAGGGCGCGCGCCAATGGCTTCACATCCTGCCGGGGGATCGAGCGAAAAAGAACCAGTTCCAGCAATTCGTAATCTGGCATGGCAGCCGATCCGCCCGCCATGAACCGCTCGCGCAGCCGTTTGCGGTGGTCCTTGATATAGGACGGCAACTTCCCCTGTGGCAAAGGCTGCACCGGGGCTTCATCAGTTTCAAACAACGAGGGGGCTTCGGCGAAGGCGTCCTGAGTCATACCTCAGAGACTGGCTTAGAATCAGTTTCTGAAAGGTTAACGTGCCTCACCCGCCATGCGTGCGGTGGCCCGTCGGACGATCAGGTGCAGCAGGATGGAAAACACACCCAGCGTCAGCATTGCGGCAAACATCAGATCAGTCTTGGCGCGCCCATTGGCCAACAGCATCAAATAGCCCAGCCCTTGCGATGACCCGACCCATTCGCCAATCACGGCCCCGATCGGAGCATAAACGGCCGCCAGCCGCATCCCCGAGGCCAGCGAGGGCAGCGCGGCGGGAATACGAATGTGCCACAATACGGCGCGGGGGCTGGCCTGCATGGTGCGCGCAAGATCCAGATACCCTTGGGGCGTCCGCATCAGTCCATCAAAGAAGGATGACGTGATCGGGAAGTAGATGATCAACACGGCCATGGCGACCTTGGACCACAACCCGTATCCCAGCCAGAGCGTCAGCAAAGGTGCCAACGCGAAAACCGGCAAAGCCTGCGTAAAGACCAGCATCGGCTGCACCAACACCCGGGCCGCACGTGAATTGGCCAGTTGCAGGGCGGTCAGAACGCCCAGAACCGTCCCGAAGGCCAGACCGATCACAACCTCGACCGCCGTGATCCACGTGTGCTCCGCGATGATCCAGCGGTTCTGCCACCAAGTTTCGGCCACCAGCGCCGGGCCGGGCAGGATGAACTTCGGCAACCCGGTCAGGCTGACGATCGCCTGCCATATAGCCAGCGCGAACAGTGTTGCTGCAAGGGCCGAGAGGATCTTCATGCCGCCTCTCTCAGCAGTCGCAACAAGGCACCCTGCGTTTCCAGCGTTTCCAGATCATCCACGTGGCGCGGCGCAGGCGCGGCTGGCGGTTCGCATGAGGTCAGCCCCTGCGGTGTCATCACCACAATGGATTGACCCAGCCGCGCGGCTTCGCCCGGATCATGGGTCACCAATAGAACGGTCCTGCCCTTCAGCGCATCAGCAGCAAGGTCCTGCATATCGGCTCGTGTCCGCGCATCGAGGGCCGAGAACGGCTCGTCCAGCAGAACGATGGGCCGATCCTCCATCAAGGTACGCGCCAGCGCGACCCGCTGGCGCTGCCCGCCAGACAGTTCTGACGGTTTCTTGGCCATGTGATCCTGAAGGCGCATCCGTTCGATCAAACGGTCCCTGCGTTCGATATCGGGGGTCTCACCGCGCAGCCGAGCGCCCAGTGACACGTTCTGCGCAACCGTCGCCCACGGCAACAGCAGATCGTCCTGCGCCATATACGCGACGCGGTCCGCCACGGTCTGACCATCGCTTGCGGTAATCTGACCGTCGAAATCCGCGCCCGTTTCCAGCCCTGCGATCAGACGCAAAACCGTTGTTTTTCCAACACCCGATCCCCCCAGCAAACAGGTCCACTGCCCCGACCCAAGGGTCAGGCTAAGCGGGGCGAACAGCGGCGCTCCGTCAATGGTGGCCCTGCCGCTTATGGTCAGATCGGGTGCAGGGGTCATGGTGTCAGGCCCATTTGCCAGAAATTGACCTCTAGCTCTGTGGCGGTTCGGAAGGTCTGGCACAGCCTGCCCCACCGGGGTGAGGTTTCAAAATCCGGCCCAAGTCGTCGTGTTAGAGCCTGATCCAGCAATGATCCCACTGCTATGCACGCCTCTTGATAGTCGGGACCTGCATAGGTGTTGATCCAATCACGATAGGTCTCGGACGTGGCTTCGGACGCCAGGCGCGCTCCGATCTCGCCATAGCCCATCACGCAAGGCGCAAGGGCCGCCAGCAGGTCCAGCAGATCGCCGCTAAAGCCCGCCTCGAGCACGAACCGCGTATAGGCCAGGTTTTCGGCGCGTTCGGGGGTGGCGAACAGTTCCTCGCCCGAGATGCCTTCGGCCTCGCAGATACCGATATGCAGTTGCATTTCCTCGACCACCAGTGCGTTCACAGTGCCGACGGCGGTCAGCATCTCGGAATGGGTTTCCGATTTCACCACCGCCAGCGCCCAGGCACGGGAAAAGTGGATCAGAAACACATAGTCCTGACGCAGATAGTGCAGGAACGCCTCACGCGGCAGGCTTCCGTCCTTCAGCCCTTCGACAAAAGCGTGGCGGGTATAGTCCCGCCACGGCCCTTGCGCCGCGTCGCGCATCAGCGCGAAGGCTTTGCCGTACTCGCTCATTGCGCGGTCACGTCGATGGTGATGTCGCTCACCGGGTTGATGCTGTCGATCATGCCGCTGTCCTTGAGGAATTCCTCGAACCGGGCGTAACGGCCGGCGTCAAAACCCGCCGGACGCAGCGCGAAACGGGGCAGAGTGTCGACCCATGCGCGTGCATTCAGCTCATCCTGCAGCTCGGACGAAGTGGCGGCGAAAATCTCCCAGCTTTTTTCGGGGTTGTTGACGATGAACTGGGTGGCTTTCTCGGTCGCCGCCAGAAAACGCGCGATCATGTCGGTGTCCATCTTGTCGGGATTGGCGACGTAGATCAGCTCATCATAGGGCGGAACGCCTTCTTCTTCGATATAGAAACAGCGGCCTGCGACGCCTTCGATATCCATCTGGTTCAGCTCAAAGTTACGGAACGCACCGATCACAGCATCGACCTGACCGGTCATCAGCGATGGCGACAGCGAGAAGTTCACGTTGATCAGCTCGATATCGTCCAGTGCCACGCCATGCGCGTTCAGCATCGCCGTCAGGATTGCTTCTTCCACGCCTGCGACCGAGAATCCGACCTTCTTGCCCTTGAGGTCAGCAAGCGATTTGATCGGGCCGTCCTCAAGCACCAGCAGGCAGTTCAGCGGGGTCGCAACCAGAGTGCCCACACGCTTGAGCGGCAGCCCCTCGTGGATCTGCAGATGCAGTTGCGGCTGATAAGACACGGCCAGATCCGCCTGACCCGCAGCAACCAGACGCGGAGGCGCAGACGGATCCGCAGGCGGAACGATCTCGACCTCAAGCCCCTCATCCGCGAAGTAGCCATTTTCCTGAGCGACGATGATGGGACCGTGATCAGGGTTGATGAACCAGTCCAGCAGCACGGTCATCTTGTCCTCTGCCCATGCGGGCGCGGCGGCCAGCAGAGCGATGGCTGTGATCAGCTTTTTCATGTCTCGCGTTTCCTTCTTTTCACGAGGTTGCGGCCGCGACGAGGACAATCTCGCCGGACCAATCCGGTTGTATTTCTTCGCCAGCGCGCCACGCACGCAAACCTGTGGCGCAGCACAAAGCCAGTGTTTGGCCCTTGTTAGGCTCTGATTTGAGGGCGGCAAGCGGCAGACGCTGCGCATTCGGATGCACGGGCTTCGGTGCTTCGTCTTCGCTGCGCAGTTCTATGATCAAATCGTCCCCGGTTAGTTCACCTGCGGAGACAAATCTGAAGTGCCGCTCGGGTTCCGGCGCATTGTCGAAACGAAACGTGGTGCTGCGCAGTGTTCGTGCGTCGAACTGAACCATCTGGCCCAAGGGCGAGGGGTCCAGCCCCAAAATCAGGTTCAGTGTCATCTGCGCCTGCATCGCGCCGATCAATCCGACAACTGGACCCAAAACGCCCGCAGTTGCACAGCTTGCCCCACTGTCTGGCGCATCCGGGAACACCGCGCGCAGCGACGGGGCATCACCGCAGAACCCACCAACGTAACCCGATAGACCCAGAACCGATGCGGTGATCAGTGGTTTTCCTGCGCTAAAACACGCGTCGGACAGGATATAGCTGGCGGCATAACTGTCAGCACAATCCAGAACCACATCCGCCTGCGTCACCAAGTAGGCGGCATTTTCACTTGTTAGAGCCTGTTTTTCCGCAGATACGTTGATTTCGCCATTCAACGCGCGACACCGCTCGGCGGCGACGATGGCTTTGGGCCGCCCACAATCCGCCTCGGTAAACAGCGTCTGGCGGTGCAGGTTTGACAGGGCAACCGTATCGCCATCGACAATCGTGATCTGCCCGATACCGGCCCCGGCAAGCAGGGGAAGAACCGGTGCCGCCAAACCTCCGGCACCAATCACCAGAACCCGCGCATCGGACAAGCGCGCCTGACCTTCGGCCCCGACTTCGGGCAACAGGGTTTGGCGCGCGTACCGGCTCATCGCGTGACCTCGATCCATTGGCGCACACGGGCTTCGGGGTCGTCATTCAGGGTGATGTCGGTCACGGCCGAAACAATATCCGCACCCGCCTGCAACACACCCTCGGCGCGTTCAACGCTCATCCCGCCTATACCGACAAGGGGAATGTCGCCCACCCGTGCTTTCCACTCTGTCACGCGCGGCAAACCCTGCTGTTCCCATTTCATTTTCTTGAGGATGGTCGGATAGACCGGGCCAAGCGCCACATAGTCCGGGTTCATTGCCAGAACACGTTCAAGCTCATCATCGTCGTGGGTGGACACACCCAGTTTGAGTCCTGCCTTCCGGATGGCTTTCAGATCGGCGTCGTCCAAATCCTCTTGACCCAGATGAATCCAGTCACACCCCGCATCAATGGCGGCCTGCCAGTAGTCGTTCACCACCAGCACCGTGCCGTGTGCGCGGCAGAGGTCACGTGACGCGGAGATCTGCTCCCGAACCACCTCGTCAGGCTGATCCTTGATCCGCAGTTGAACCAGCTTCACTCCCAGCGGCAACATGCGCCGCAGCCAATCGGAATGATCGAAAATTGGATAGAACCGGTCCAGCGTCATGACAGGAACGCCTTTCCGATTACCGGGGTCGAGGGTTCGGCCATATCGCGGGCCTCGATCGGATCGGCCTCATGCGCCAATTGCCCCGCCTCAATCGCCAACATCATCGCCCGCGCCATCGCTGCCGGATCACCTGCCCGCGCCACCGCTGTGTTCAAAAGAACGGCGTCATAGCCCAGCTCCATCGCGTGTGCCGCGTGACTTGGCAGGCCGATCCCCGCATCAATGACCAACGGCACATCGGCAAATTCAGCCCGCATTGCGCGCAGAGCGTATTCGTTGTTCAGCCCGCGCCCCGACCCAATCGGAGCGCCCCAGGGCATCAGCACCTCGCATCCAGCCCCCAACAGGCGTTCCGCCACTATCAGATCGTCGGTGGTGTACGGGAAAACCTGAAACCCATCCTCGGTCAGAATGCGAGCGGCCTCGACCAACTGAAACACGTCCGGCTGCAGGCTGTCGGTATGACCGATCAGTTCAAGTTTAATCCACCGGGTATCAAACACCTCGCGTGCCATATGCGCAGTAGTCACGGCCTCTTTGACTGTATGACAGCCAGCGGTGTTGGGCAGGACCAATACACCAAGATCGCGGATCATTTGCCAAAACGTCTGCCCGGCACCAGACTCACGCCGCAAGGACACGGTGGCGACCCCGGCCCGGCTTTCCCGAAATGCCGTCTCAAGTATCGCCGGACTGGGATACTGCGCCGTCCCCAGCATCAGTGGATTCGGCAGCTTGGTGCCATAGAACGTCTTCATCTTCAGCCCCCCTGCATCGGCGCAACAATTTCGACCCTGTCGCCGTCGGTTAGTTTATGGGCGACGCGCAGGGACGAAGGCACGAATTCTTCGTTTACAGCCGTCGCAACGCGGCCGGTAAATCCACATTCCAACAACACGTCCGACAAGGTTTCGGCACGCACCTCGCGCGGCTCACCGTTAAGCACGATCTTCATCGACCATCTCCGAATGTTTGTTTTCAAGCGCCAGATCAGCCACACCCTGTGCAAGCGCCGGAGCCAACAGGTAGCCATGACGATACAGGCCATTGGCATAGATCGTATGCCCCAGACGCCGGATACGCGGCAGGTTGTCCGGGAAAGCCGGGCGCAGATCGACACCGATTTCCAGTACCTCGGCTTCTCCGAAGGCGGGGTTCAGCGCGTATGCAGCGCTCAGCAGTTCCAACATGGATCGCGCGGTGATGCGGCTGCTGTCTTCGGATTCGATCATTGTTGCGCCCAGCATGTAGACGCCATCGCCGCGTGGCACGATGTAAAGCGGCATCCGCGGATGCAACAGGCGCACGGGGCGAGACAGGGAAACATCAGGACACCGGATCACCAGCATCTCACCCTTGACGCCGCGAAGGTCATGCAATGTCTCGCGCGCATGCAGCCCCCGGCAATCAATGGCGTTCTTCAATCCGGCCGGGGCCAGTTTCTGATGAAATACGACCCCCTCCGCCTGCAACTGCCGATACAGATCCAGCAACGCCCGGCGCGGATCCAAATGCGCCTCATCCGAGAAGAAAAGGCCCCTAGAAAAACCGGCCAAGTCAGGCTCTAATTCCTGGATTTCTGCCTGATTTACATCCTTGAACCCATGCGTCCGGCGCGAAAACCGGCGCAGATCAGGCAGGTCTCTTGAATTGGCAACAACCAGAGTACCGCGCCGATGGACCTGAGTGCGCGACCCCCACCACTCTAACGCGCCTTGCCCCAGACGCAGCACTGGTTCCTCGGCATTTTCATACTCGCACCACGGAGCCAACATTCCGCCAGCCCACCAGGAACACCCATGCGCACCCGGAGGTCCACCGGGATCAAAAACCTGCACCTTAGCGCCGCGTGACACAAGCTCGCTGGCGACGGTCAAACCGGCAACACCGGCCCCTATGACCGACCAGAGCGTCACGCCGTCCACACCCGATGAAAGTGATGGACCGGCCCGTGGCCCTGCCCGACATTCAACTCATCCGCCTTGGCGATGGCCCCCTGAAGATAGTCATGCGCCTGTGCAACCGCATCGGACAGCGCCAGACCCTTTGCCAACCCCGCTGCAATCGACGACGACAACGTGCATCCGGTGCCATGCGTGTTGCGCGTATCCACACGGGGGGCCGTGTATTCACCTAAGACACCCGAAGCGTCCAGCAAGATATCGTGGCAAATATCCCCTGCGCCATGCCCGCCTTTCATCAATACTGCCTTTGCCCCCAATGCGCACAGGCGACGCCCCTGATCCGCCATCTCTACAGGCGACGTGGCCGCTACGCTGTCCAACAGACACGCAGCCTCCGGCAGATTTGGCGTCAACACCGAAGCTCGGGGTAAGAGCACATCCCGCAAGGTCTGAACCGCGTCCTCTGCCAACAGGGAGTCGCCCGACTTGGCAACCATCACAGGGTCTAGGACGATTGGACCTTCAAAATCTGCGATACTGTCGGCCACGGTGCGGATAATCTCGGGCGTCGCCAACATTCCGATCTTGATGGAACCAACGTCCAAATCAGTCAGAACCGCATCGATCTGCGCTGCGATAACGTCCAACGGTATTCCATGCACGGCAGTCACCGCGCGGGTGTTTTGCGCCGTCACCGCCGTGACAACACTCGCGCCAAACACGCCAAGAGCCGACATCGCTTTCAGGTCGGCCTGAATTCCAGCCCCTCCGCCGCTGTCCGATCCTGCAATTGTCAATGCAATAGGCGCCATATGATTGCTCCGGTTCAATTGGGGCAACGGTGGCGTCGAAAACGTCTGTAAAGTGTACGACCGTTCCCTCCGCCGGAATTGCCCGGATCAGGTTCGATGGGTTGACGCGTTCGCACCTCTCAGCCCTGTGGACAGGGCACCCCAACGGTTGGCGCGGACCATCTCAGGGAGGTCCGCAAGAATCAAGTATTTTTTGCGAGGCTCTGCCTCGCGCTCCGGGATATTTGGGGCCAGATGAAGTACGGATCCCCTGCTTCATCTGGCTGAAAATATCCCGGGGGAGTCTCCCGAAGGGAGGCGGGGGCAGAGCCCCCAAACCGAAGGTTCAGCCTTTCATCCCGTCCCAGAAGGATTTAACAGACGAAAAAAAGCTTTTTGATTCCGGGTGGTTATCTTCGCCCAGGTCATCAAACTCACGCAGCAGCTCTTTCTGGCGGCTGGTCAGGTTTACAGGTGTTTCAACGGCCAGTTCAATGAACATGTCACCAACCCCACCGCCGCGCAGGGCAGGCATACCCTTGCTGCGTAGGCGCATTTGGCGGCCTGACTGACTGCCAGCCGGAATCTGCACGCGACCGCGGCCACCGTCGATTGTCGGCACTTCGATAGAACCACCCAGCGCTGCCTTGGCCATACTGACCGGCACCCGACAATAGAGGTTTACACTGTCGCGCTCAAACAGCTTGTGATCTGACACTTCGACGAAGATGTAGAGATCACCCGGAGGCCCCCCGCGCATCCCGGCCTCACCCTCACCCGCAAGGCGGATACGGGTACCGGTTTCAACGCCGGCTGGGATGTTCACGGATAGGGCACGCTCTTTTTCTACGCGGCCAGCGCCCTGACAGGACTTGCAGGGGTTCTTGATGATCTGTCCCAAGCCCGAACAAGTCGGACACGTGCGTTCGACGGTGAAGAAACCCTGTTGCGCCCGCACTTTTCCCATGCCCGAGCAGGTCGGGCACATCGTTGGCTCCACGCCACCTTCGGCACCCGAGCCATCACAGGCTGAGCAGGCAACAGCAGCGGGGACGTTGATAGTTTTCTGAAGTCCCGAAAACGCCTCTTCCAGCGACACGCGCAGGTTGTAGCGAAGGTCTGATCCGCGTGCTGCACGACGGCCTCCACCAGCACCGCCACGCTGACCGCCCATGAAATCGCCGAACAGGTCGTCAAATACGTCAGAGAATGCGCTGGAGAAGTCGCCCTGGCCAAACCCGCCACCGGGACGACCGCCACCCATGCCGTTCTCAAACGCGGCGTGACCAAAGCGGTCATACGCGGCCTTTTTCTCGGCATCGCGCAGTACGTCATAGGCTTCGTTCGCTTCTTTGAACTGCGCCTCGGCATCCGGGTTGTCCTTGTTGCGGTCGGGATGCAATTCCTTGGCTTTCTTGCGAAAGCCTTTCTTGATCTCGTCCGCCGATGCGCCCTTTGATACGCCGAGCACATCATAGTAGTCGCGTTTTGACATCAGTATTTCCTTCTGCCTCAACGTAATCGGGCCGGCCCGACAACCGGACCGGCCCGAATTGGCCCGGTTGCCCGTTAGTTACGCTTGTCGTCGTCCAGATCTTCAAACTCGGCATCGACGATGTCATCGTCGCCCGGAGCTGCGTCTGCGGCTGCAGGCTCATCTTCGGCCTCGTCCGACTGCGCCTTGTAGATCGCCTCGCCCAGCTTCATAGCCGCTTCGGTGACGTTCTGGATGCCCGACTTGATCTTGTCAGCATTTTCGGTTTCCAGCTCGTCCTTCAGTGCTGCGATCGCCAGCTCGATGGCTTCGATGGTGGTCGGGTCGACCTTGTCGGCGTGTTCCTCCATCGACTTTTCGGTCGAGTGGATGAGGCTTTCCGCCTGGTTCTTGGCGTCCACCAGCTCGCGACGTTCCTTGTCGGCCTCGGCGTTTTCCTCGGCGTCTTTGACCATCTTTTCGATATCCGCGTCGGACAGACCGCCCGAAGCCTGGATCGTGATCTTCTGCTCTTTGCCGGTGCCTTTGTCCTTGGCCGAAACCGAGACAATACCGTTGGCATCGATGTCAAACGTCACCTCGATCTGAGGCATGCCACGCGGTGCAGGCGGGATGTCTTCGAGGTTGAACTGACCCAGAATCTTGTTGTCCGCAGCCATTTCACGCTCACCCTGGAACACGCGGATGGTCACGGCGTTCTGGTTATCCTCGGCAGTTGAGAAAACCTGAGACTTCTTGGTCGGGATCGTCGTGTTGCGGTCGATCAGACGGGTGAACACGCCACCCAGCGTCTCGATCCCCAGCGACAGCGGGGTCACGTCCAGCAGAACCACGTCTTTGACGTCGCCCTGCAGAACACCGGCCTGAATTGCGGCGCCCATGGCAACCACTTCGTCCGGGTTCACACCTTTGTGCGGCTCTTTACCGAAGAACTTGGTGACCTCTTCGATGACTTTCGGCATCCGAGTCATACCACCGACCAGAACAACCTCGTCCACGTCAGCAGCGGACAGACCGGCGTCTTTCAGAGCGGCCGCGCAAGGCTTCATCGACTTCTTGATCAGGTCGCCGACCAACGATTCCAGCTTGGCACGGGTCAGTTTCATGACCATGTGCAGCGGCTGACCGTTTGCGCCCATCGAGATGAACGGCTGGTTGATCTCGGTCTGCGAGGTCGAGCTGAGCTCGATCTTGGCTTTTTCAGCGGCTTCCTTCAGACGCTGCAGAGCCATCTTGTCGCTGGACAGATCGACGCCGTGTTCCTTTTTGAACTCATCCGCCAGGTAGTTGACGATGCGCATGTCAAAGTCTTCACCACCCAGGAAGGTGTCGCCATTGGTCGATTTGACCTCGAACAGGCCGTCGTCGATTTCCAGAATGGTCACGTCGAAGGTACCGCCGCCAAGGTCATAAACCGCGATGGTTTGCGTTTCTTCCTTGTCCAGACCATAGGCCAGCGCAGCCGCTGTGGGTTCGTTGATGATCCGCAGCACTTCCAGACCGGCGATTTTACCGGCGTCTTTGGTGGCCTGACGCTGTGCGTCGTTGAAATAGGCTGGAACGGTAATAACCGCCTGCGTGACTTCCTCACCCAGATAGCTTTCAGCTGTTTCCTTCATCTTTCCCAAAGTGAAGGCCGAGATCTGGCTTGGGGAGTACTTTTCACCGCGGGCTTCAACCCACGCGTCACCGTTGCCGCCATTGACGATGGCATACGGCACCATTTTCTTGTCTTTTTCGACTTCTGCATCATCCACGCGACGACCGATCAGACGTTTGACGCCAAAGATCGTGTTGTCGGGGTTGGTGACCGCCTGACGTTTGGCAGGCTGACCGACCAGTCGCTCGTCTTCGGTGAACGCGACGATCGAGGGCGTGGTCCGCGCCCCTTCTGCGTTTTCGATGACCTTCGGCTGCGAGCCGTCCATGATGGCCACGCACGAGTTGGTGGTTCCGAGGTCAATCCCGATTACTTTACTCATATGTTCAATCCCTTTCTCTTCAAGGCGATGTCCGAGGTCCGGACCCGTTATGGCACCCGGCCCCGATCTGATTTGCGCAACAGCCCTACACCATTACGCGTCCCGGCGTATATAAGGGCGGGACCAAAAGCCTGCAAGCGGTGTAAATCGCAGGTTTTCGGGATTCTGTGGCCTTTTTTCGCAAGGTTTTGGCAAGGATTGAGGATTCTTCGATGGCGCGGCTTATTTTGCGCGATTTCGACATCAGAAAAGCCTATTTGGACAGCACTGCGCAAACGCGGCTGATCGAGGTACTGCGTCCGATTCTGAAATCTGCACCTTTGTTCCGGCCCGTTACGCCCTCGGGCAAGGAAATGTCGGTTCGCATGACTTCGGCCGGCGCGCTGGGTTGGGTGACAGATCGCGCGGGCTACAGGTATCAGGCGCAGCATCCCAAAGGGGGTGGCTGGCCAGCAATTCCAGAACCCATTCTCGATATCTGGCGCGATCTGGCCAGCGCCGAACGGGACCCGGATTGCTGTCTGATCAACTACTACGGCGAAGGGGCCAGAATGGGTTTGCATCAGGACAAGGACGAGGCGGATTTTTCATGGCCAGTCCTGTCGATTTCTCTTGGGGACGACGCGCTGTTCCGCATCGGCAACAGCACCCGAGGCGGCAAGACCGAGTCGATCTGGCTGAACTCGGGCGATGTCGTGATCATGGGGGGACCGGCCCGCCTGACCTATCACGGCGTAGATCGCATCCGGTTCGGGTCATCCAAGCTATTGCCCAAGGGTGGGCGGATCAACCTGACCTTGCGCATCGCCAGTTAACGGCGTGCGCCCCAGCTCTGCGAGATTTGCTTGCGGGTGTAGAAAATTCCCAGCAGACCAATCATCAAAAGCGCCAACCCCACCCACAGCGGGTATTCCCAGTTGGTGTTGCGCGGAAAGTAGTTGCGGAAAACAAAGCCGCGACATTGGTCGATGATGTGAAACAACGGGTTCCACGCGAACATTGTCAGCATGAACCCGCCCAGCGCGTTCGCGACGAACATCTTCCCCGAGAAGATCATGTTCAGCCTGCGGTAAATCGTGTTCAGAATAGTTGATGTTGTTGGCAGCCAAGGTTTCATCGCCATGAAAACCACGCCAACCGCGCATCCGGTAAACCACGCCAGAACAAGCATGTAGAACGCGCCGCCGGGGTCTTGAATTTCCAGCGGAGCGACTAAGACCATATACCCAAACAGGATCACGAAAATCGAGACGAGCTGCGTATAAAGGGTTCCAAAGGCCGAGGCCAAAAGAACCACCATCATATTCATCGGAGAATGCAGCATCATCGGATTATTGCCCGTCCCCACTCCGGCCACGGAACTGACGGATTTGATGTGCGTCATGAACAAGAAAACGCCAGACAGCAGGAACAGGATGAATTCACCCCGGATTTTGGCGACCCGTGTCCCCATCAAACTCAGCAGCAGATAGAAAACCGTTACCAGCGCCAAAATCTGGACGATGTTCATGACGATCGCGATCACGGCGTTGGAATGGCGCGACCGTATGTTTCGCACAACAGCGTGAAACACTAGTTCAGCCGTCGTGAACGCGCCCCCCAAAAGCGTCTGATTTCGCTTAAAATAAAACACCCGCGCGCTCTTTCCCGCTTAATCGCCTGCAAACTGACACGAAATTCTTGCCGATCCGTAACCGGCACATCATAAGGCCGTCAGCATATTCGATCAACAAATCACAGGAACGGAGCATTTTTGTGACCTACGACGCCCTTATCCCCGTCATCCGCCGTTTGGCTTTGGAAGCTGGTGACAAGATCATGCAGATCTACAATTCGGATGATTTCGACGTGAAGGTCAAATCCGACTCCAGCCCCGTGACCGAAGCGGATGAGGCCGCAGATGCCCTGATCTCGGCCGGTTTGCGCGACGCTTTCCCCGATATTCTGCTGGTGACCGAAGAACAGGCGGCCTCGCATTCGGAAAAAGGTGACACGTTCCTGATCGTCGATCCGCTGGACGGGACCAAGGAATTCATCAACCGCCGCGGTGATTTCACCGTGAACATCGCGCTGGTTGAAAACGGCACGCCGACCCGAGGTGTGGTGTATGCCCCGGCCAAAGGACGCATGTTCTACACGCAGCCCGACGGACAATCGGTCGAGGAAACCGGCGCGCTGGACAGGGAAAATATCGGCGAGACAACTCCGATTTCAGTCTCTAAACCAGACAATTCCGCACTTTTGATCGTAGCCTCGAAATCCCACCGGGATCAGGCGACCGAGGATTACATCAATAAGTATCAGGTGCAGGACAGCAAAAGCGCGGGCTCATCGCTCAAGTTCTGTCTGGTGGCTACGGGCGAGGCCGATCTCTATCCCCGCGTCGGCCGCACGATGGAGTGGGACACAGCCGCAGGCCATGCCGTTCTGACGGGTGCCGGCGGCAATGTGGTTCGCTTTGATGACCATACACCCCTGCCCTATGGCAAGGATGGCTATGCAAACCCGTTCTTCATCGCCTACGCTCCGGGTGTTGACCTGAAGGAGGCTTAATGTCCGTTCTGATCGCCATTCCCGCCCGCTATGCCTCGACCCGTTATCCGGGCAAACCTCTGGTTCCGCTGACCGGCGCAAGTGGCAAGTCCATGACGCTGGTTGAAAGGTCCTGGCGCGCGGCCTGTTCCGTATCCGGAGTGGACAAGGTGGTTGTCGCCACCGATGACGACCGTATCCGCGAAGCGGCGGAAGGGTTCGGGGCCGAAGTTGTCATGACCTCGGACTCCTGCGGCAATGGCACCGAGCGCTGCGCCGAAACTCACGCCAATCTGGGTATGGGCTATGATATCGTGGTCAATCTTCAAGGCGACGCGCCGCTAACCCCGCATTGGTTCGTCGAAGACCTGATCGCAGGGCTGCGCGCCGCACCGGATGCCGGTGTCGCCACGCCGGTGCTGCGCTGTGATGGCGATGCGCTGAACAGCCTGCTGAACGATCGCAAGCACGGGCGCGTCGGCGGCACAACGGCTGTCTTCGCCGCAGATCACAGCGCCATGTATTTCTCGAAAGAGGTCGTTCCTTACACCGCTCAGACCTATGCGGAGGCAGACCAGACCCCGGTGTTCCACCACGTCGGCGTTTACGCCTATCGCCCCGATGCGCTGGCCGCTTACCCCACATGGCCCGTTGGCCCGCTAGAGCAGCTGGAGGGGCTGGAGCAACTGCGCTTCATGGAAAACGGCCGCAAGGTTCTTTGCGTTGAGGTTGAGGCCAAGGGCCGCCAGTTCTGGGAACTGAACAACCCGCAGGACGTGCCGAAACTGGAGCAAATGATGGCCGCCATGGGGCTGGACTGATCGCGTACCTATTGAATTTAACAGCCCTCTTGGGCGGCAAGACAAACTGGAATTTTGAATGACTAATATCCTTGTGACCGGCGGTGCCGGCTACATCGGGTCGCATGCCTGCAAAGCGTTGTCGCAAGCCGGATACACGCCTGTGACCTTTGACAACCTGATTACAGGTTGGCAGAACGCTGTGAAATTCGGCCCCTTTGAACAGGGCGATCTATTGGACCGCGCCCGGCTGGACGAGGTTTTTGCCAAATATCAGCCCGCCGCCGTGATGCATTTCGCTGCCCTCAGTCAGGTGGGTGAGGCGATGTCGGAGCCGGGTAAATACTGGACCAACAATGTCACCGGATCGCTGTCTCTGATCGAGGCCGCCGTTGCCGCCGGATGCCTGAACTTTGTGTTCTCGTCGACCTGCGCCACCTATGGCGAACACGACAATGTCGTGCTGGACGAAAACACGCCGCAGGAACCGCTCAACGCATATGGCGCTTCCAAACGGGCGATCGAGGACATTCTGCGCGACTTTCAGGCGGCGCACGGTCTGAACCACGTGATTTTCCGGTATTTCAACGTGGCTGGCGCTGACCCAGACGGTGAAGTGGGCGAATTCCACCGCCCTGAAACGCATCTGGTGCCCTTGATGCTGGACGCGATCGACGGCAAGCGCGACGGCCTGACCGTGTTCGGCACCGATTATGACACGCCGGACGGAACCTGCATCCGCGACTACGTGCATGTCTGCGATCTGGTTGATGCGCATGTTCTGGGTCTGAACTGGCTGGAGCAGGGCAAGGGCAGCCGTGTGTTCAACCTTGGGACAGGCAGCGGTTTTTCTGTGATGGAAGTTATCGGCCATTCCAAGTCCGTCACCAATCGCGACGTGCCTTATTCCATCGGACCGCGCCGGGCCGGAGACTGTACCAAGCTGGTGTCAGGATCGGTGCGCGCCGGTGAGGAACTTGGTTGGACGCCCAAAAGATCCACGTTAGAGACGATGATCTCGGACGCGTGGCGCTGGCACCAAAACGGTCACTACGAGAAATGAGCCCCCTGTGACCGGTACCGAGGAAACTCTGCCGCCCCTGTCATGGGTGCAGAAGTACCGGTTACGCCTGAAACGGCGGCGACTGTTATGGAGATCGTTTCGCAGCCGCCGTCAGTTGACTCCGCTATTGAATCGAACCCGCGTGATCAAGCCGGGCGACATTCTGGCCTTTACCACCCTTCGGAACGAGATCACCCGCCTGCCCTGGTTCCTGCGGCACTACCGGGCCTTGGGTGTGGATCAGTTCTTGATCGTGGATAACGGCAGCGATGACGGGTCGGTCGCGTTTCTTCACGACCAGCCGGACGTGTCGTTATGGCAGACGCATGGCAGCTATCGCGATGCACGGTACGGGCTGGACTGGCTGACCTGGTTGCAGATGCGGCATGGGCACGGGCACTGGACGCTGATGGTGGATGCGGATGAGCTGTTGATCTACCCACGGCACGATACGCGATCACTGCGCGATCTGACGTCCCTTTTGGACCAACAAGGCCGCGACGCTTTTGGCGCGCTGATGCTGGACCTTTATCCCAAGGACCCGCTTGGGGTTCAGGACTACGACCCCGACACTGACCCAACCGCAGTTTTGAACTGGTTCGACACCGATCCCTACCGCGCTAAACGACAGTCTCCTATGGGAAATCTATGGGTTCAGGGCGGTGCGCGCGAGCGCATGTTCTTTGCCGACACCCCTCAGCGGTCCCCGACGTTGAACAAGCTCCCTCTGGTTCGGTGGTCCCGGCGATACGCTTATGTAAACTCGTGCCATTCGGCTTTGCCGCGTAAACTGAACGCGGCCTATGACGGTCCGGGCGATAGCAGGCCGTCGGGCGTATTGCTGCACACCAAGTTTCTACCCGAGGTAATCGAGAAATCGAAGATCGAGAAATCCCGGCAGCAGCATTTCCACAACCCTGACCAGTTCGCGGACTATTATGACGGGATAATTAATCGCCCCTTAATGTGGACACCCCAATCAGAGCGCTACACGGGCTGGAGGCAGCTTCAGCAACTCGGGCTGATGGGCAGTATTGATTGAAAATTCGGCATCTTCGGCTAACGGCTTGTAAATGCGTTGCCTCGATAGATGAAAAAATGGCATAACCCGATAACGACCCGGCACCACTCTGGCTGATCCAGGCCCCGGGTATGCTCGCGTAAATTAAGAGGTAGGGCAGTCACGTGGGCCTGTTGGATTCTTACCGAATGAGATTGCGGCGCAAGCGCCGTATTTTGCGTTCTCTGCGCAAACGTCGTGACCTTTCAGCAGTTTCCAATAAAACCAGAACCATAAAACAGCGCGATGTCCTGTTGATGAGCGTGGTGCGAAACGAAAAAATTCGCCTGCCGTTCTTTTTGGATTATTACCGCCGTCTGGGTGTTAATCACTTTCTCTTTGTGGACAATGACAGTGATGACGGCACACGCGAATTTCTGGCCGATCAACCGGATGTTTCTGTCTGGCGGGCAGATGCAAGCTATAAGCGGGCCACATTCGGTATCGATTGGTCGAACTACCTGCTGCGCAAATACGCGCATGGTCACTGGGTTCTGACAGTCGACCCGGATGAGTTCTTCATTTACCCGTTCTGCGACACACGCCCCGTGCGGGCGCTGACCGACTGGCTGGACGGATGCGCAGTGCGCAGTTTTGGCACGATGCTGATCGACATGTACCCACGCGGCCCGGTTGAAGCCGAACCCTATCACGAAGGTCAGGATCCGTTTGAAATCGCCCGCTGGTTCGACTCGGGCAACTACATGATCACCAAGAACCCCGACTACGGGAATTTGTGGATTCAGGGCGGCCCTCGGGCGCGGGTGTTTTTCCGGGATAACCCGTCCAAAGCACCGGCGCTGAATAAGATACCCTTGGTAAAATGGGACCGGCGCTACGTCTATGTCAGCTCGACCCATTCGCTTTTGCCGCGGGGTTTGAACCAGGTGTACGACGAATGGGGCGGCGAAAAGACCAGCGGTGCTTTGCTGCATGCCAAGCTGATTGACACATTGGGCACCAAGGCCCGCGAGGAAATGGAGCGGGGTCAGCACTACCGAAGATCCGGCGAATACCGCGCTTATGCCCAAGGGCTGGACGATCAGCCCGTATTCTGGTGCGACTGGTCCGAGAAATACATCAACTGGCGTCAGCTTGAAATCCTGGGCCTGATGTCAAAAGGAAACTGGGCATGAGCAGTCTTGGCGTTGTCATGCTGGTCCATACCGCTCTGCACCGGGTCGAGCAGGTCGCTCGTCATTGGGCCGCTGCTGGTTGTCCGGTTGTTATCCACGTGGACAAGAAAGTTTCGGACAGCGCCTATTCTGATCTTGTCTTCTCGTGTGCCGACAACTCCATGATCCGGTTCTCGGATCGGTACACATGCGATTGGGGAAGGTGGAGCATCGTTGAGGCCACTCAAGCCGCCTCAGAACTGATGCTCGACGCGTTTCCCGATGTACACCACGTGTATTTGTCCTCGGGTGCCTGCTTGCCGCTGCGCCCGGTTTCCGAACTGGTGGACTACTTGGTACAGCGCCCCCGCGTCGATTTCATCGAAAGTGCCACCACTGCCGACGTGAGCTGGACGATTGGTGGCTTGGATCAGGAAAGATTCACGCTCAGATTTCCGTTTTCGTGGCGCAGACACCGCAAACTGTTCGACAGCTACGTGAAACTGCAGCGTGCCCTGAGAATGCGCCGCCGTATCCCAAAGGGGCTGGTGCCGCATATGGGCAGCCAATGGTGGTGTCTGACCCGTCAGACTCTGTCCGCTATTTTGCAAGATCCCAAGCGCAAGGTTTATGACAGCTATTTCCGTCGCGTCTGGATACCTGATGAAAGCTATTTTCAGACGCTGGCTCGACTCTACTCGACCCATATCGAAAGCCGGTCACTCACCCTGTCCAAGTTCGACTATCAAGGGCGGCCGCATATCTTCTACGACGATCACCTGCAGCTTTTGCGCAGGTCTGACTGTTTTGTTGCCCGCAAGGTTTGGCGCGACGCGGATCGGCTGTATCAGTCCTTTCTCACGGATCAAACTGGCGCAATGAAACCGGCAGAACCCAATCCGGGGAAAATCGACCGCGTATTCTCGAAGGCGGTCGAGCGCCGGACACGTGGGCGGGATGGCCTGTATATGCAAAGCCGCTTTCCCCGCCACGGAAGCGAAAATGGCCTGACCTGTTTTCCCTATTCCGTGTTTCAGGGCTTTGCCGAGTTGTTCGAGGATTTTGAGCCATGGCTGTCAGAAACGACTGGTGCGCGCGTGCACGGCCACCTTTTCGCGCCCAACCGGGCAGAGTTCTCGGGCGGTGAAACCATCACCAACGGTGCACTAAGCGATTGCGCCACGCTGCGGGACTATAACCCTACGGCCTTCCTATCGAACCTGATCTGGAACACACGCGGAGAACGGCAGTGTTTGCAGTTCGGGCCGCGCGACACCCAGGCAATCAATTGGTTTCTGGCGCGTGACAAGAATGCCCAAATCTCGGTCATTACCGGCGCATGGGCGATACCGCTGTTCCGATCAAACCTGAACTTCTCGGATATCCGCAACGAAGCCGCCCGGTTGCAGCAGATCGAAACCAAACAGCTTGAAGTTCTGAACTCGGTCTGGACCAAGGCCCGCCTTCGGACCTGGTCGCTGGCGGATTTCATCGAAACGCCGATGGAGCCGCTGCAAGAAGTGATCGGAGCGATCGGGATTCAGCATCAAAGCCACCTGACAACGGCCCCAACCATGGTTGACCTTTCGGGTTTTGGTCAATTTCTGCAGAACCTCAAGAACCAGGGGATGCATCCCTATCTCATGGGTGATTTCCCCACGGACGATGTGTTTGGAAAACAGGTCAGGCCATACCGAAAACCTTACTTGGTGCAATAGTCCGAGATGCGTTCAAAATTCGACTATTTCGTCATTCTCGCAGCCATGCGCACCGGCTCGAACCTGCTCGAGGCCAATCTGAATGCCTTGGATGGGGTCACCAGCCACGGTGAGGCTTTCAACCCGCATTTCATAGGTCGGCTTAAGACCGAGGAGTTGCTTGGTATTTCACTGGAGGATCGGGATAAAAATCCGGTCGATCTGCTGGACGCCATCCGAGAAGCGCCGGGCAAGCTGAACGGATTTCGCTTTTTCGACGGTCACGATCCGCGCGTGTTAGAGCCTGTTTTGAGCGATCCACGCTGCGCCAAGATCATCCTGACCCGAAACCCCCTAGACAGTTTCGTATCACTGCAGATCGCGCGGGAAACGAAGCAGTGGCAGTTGAAAAACGTCAAGCGCCGGCGCGAAGCGCGCGTTGAATTCGACGTGGCCGCATTCGAGAGCTACCTGGATCAGCAGCAGGACTTTCAGTTGATGCTTTTGCATCACCTTCAGGCGACTGGCCAAACCCCTTTCTACATCGCATATGACGACTTGCTCCGCCTGGACACATTAAATGGTCTGGCGGCATGGCTGGGTATTGATAGCCGTTTATCGGCCCTTGATGACTCGCTGAAACCACAAAATCCTGAACCGCCCTTGTCCAAGGTGACAAACCCGGACCGGATGGAGCAGGAACTGCCCGCGATCGACAGGTTCAATCTGCATCGGACCCCCAATTTTGAACCCCGACGTGGTCCGGCAGTCGCCAACTACGTGGCCGCTGCTAAAACACCATTGATGTATCTGCCCGTGCGTGGCGGGGTAAAGACGCAGGTTTCACAATGGCTGGCCGATCTGGACGGGGTGGGCACAGACGCCCTGATCACCAATCAGAACCGAAAGCGGGCGCGGAACTGGATGATTTCCCATCCGGGCCACCGGAAATTCACAGTGCTGCGGCATCCGCTAGCCCGTGCCCATTCGGCCTTTTGCTCCTATATCCTGAGCACCGAACCGGGTGCTTATCTGAAAATCCGAAACATGTTGCGCAATCGGTTCAAGGTTCCCATTCCCGGGCAACTGCGTAAAGACAACTACCCTCTCGACCAGCACGTCGAAGCGTTTTCCGCCTTCTTGCAGTTTCTACGCCAGAACCTTGCAGGGCAGACACCCGTTCGTGTTGACGGAGTTTGGTGCAGTCAGGCGCAGGTTTTGGAAGGAATGGCGTCCTTTGCCCTGCCCGATATGATCCTGAGGGAAGACGAACTGGCAGCGGCCCTTCCAGAACTGGCCCGGACATTTGGGCACGAAACCCCGCCGGTGCCAGCCGCAGCCGAACCTGACGGTCCATACACGCTGGGTGATATCTACGACGAAACGCTCGAGACGCTGGCGGCACAGGCCTACCAGCGCGACTATATGCAGTTCGGCTTTGACGCGTGGAAACCCGTTAAGGGCGCAGAGTGATCAGCGTTCCGCGATTTACCATCGCGTAGATTTCTTCGATCTCGTCATTCTTGACCGCAATGCATCCAGCAGTCCAATCCGGCGTCTTTTTCGCGCGTTTGCGTTCAGATCGCTTGTTGGGCTGGCCATGAATAAAGATATCGCCGCCCGGATCAACACCCGCTGCCTTCGCCTGCGCAACGTCTTCTGAGTTCGGGTAAGAAATCCCCAGCGACAGATGATAGCTGCTGTTCGGATTGCGACGGTCAATCAGGTACGTGCCCTCAGGCGTGCGGCCGTCCCCGCGTTTGGTCTTGGTTCCTGCGGGCGCAAAACCCAGATCAACCTTATATTCCTTGAGAACGTGTTCGTGATGCAGAAGATACATCTTCCGCGCACTTTTGTTGATGACCAAAGAAGTCACCTCAGGTCCATCATATGTCAGAAATCTGGGGCTTGCCGAGGCACAGGCCGATAGGCCCAGCGTTGCCATAGCACCCAATCCAAATGCTCGACGATCCATGTTTCACTGCCTGCTGCTCTGTTTTTTTCAGGATTATGCCAGAAATCCGGAAAACTGAAATCACTTTTTGATGTTCGATTGCTCAATTAAGCGACGTTCGATGGATTCAAGACGCTCCAGCACCTCATCACGATAGGCGTCGGTCTTCACCTCATCCTCGGCATGGTGGGCGTCTTGCATCGAGTTCACGATCAAACCCACCAGCAAGTTCACGACGGCAAAGGTCGTGACCATGATGAAAGGTACAAAGAACACCCACGCATAGGGATACACCTGCATGACCGGGCGCACGATGCCCATCGACCAGCTTTCCAGCGTCATGATCTGGAACAGCGTATAGGCCGACAGGCCAAGATCACCGAACCAGTCCGGGAAAGACTGCGAGAACAGCTTGGTCGAAATCACCGCGCCGATATAGAACAGGATCGCCATCAGAAGGAACACACTGGCCATACCCGGCAGGGCTGAAATGAACCCTTCGACCACCCGGCGCAAACGGGGCGCAACCGAAATCACGCGCAACACCCTGAGAATACGCAACGCCCGCAAAACCGACAGGCTGCCTGCACTGGGCACTAGGGCGATGCCAACGATCAGGAAATCAAAGTTGTTCCACCCGTTCTTGAAAAAGTTCCGCCCCGTTGCGATCAGTTTCATCAAGATTTCGGCAACAAAAATGGCCAGACACAACTGGTCCAATGTCACAATCACCGGACCCGCCATCTCCATCAGAGTCGGAGATGTCTCCATCCCTAGCAAGACCGCATTGAACAGGATGACTCCGGTGATGAAATGCCCAAAAGTCGGGGCGTCGATGATGGTCTGCAGGCGTTGGGTGATCCCCATTCGGGTGCTCTCCTGTCAGGGTTTTGAGTTCAGAGTAAAGCGCGCGGCAAGTTCGACATGTGACGACCACCGAAATTGGTCAACCACTTGTACCCATTCAAGAGTGTAACCCGCGTTAACCAGCGTTTTTGCATCACGGGCGAATGTAACTGGGTTGCAAGAGACATAGGCAATCACCGGGCGTTTTGCCTGCGCCAGCTCGGACACCTGCGCCTCGGCCCCCGCACGCGGCGGGTCCAGCACGATCGCGTCAAAATGCCTGAGTTCATCCGGCATCAAGGGGCGGCGGAACAGGTCGCGCGCCTCGGTCGTCACTCGCTTTAGCCCTTTGGCCTTGCGCCACCCCTGATCCAACGCGGCGGTCATGTCGGCCTCGCCTTCAACGGCGTGAACTTCGGCGGTCTGCGCCAGTGGAAGTGAAAAGGTACCGCTGCCCGCGAACAGGTCAACAACGCGCTTTGCGCCCTCAGTTGCCTTCAAAACGGCCTGTAATAGAGCCTGTTCTCCATCCTTGGTGGCCTGCAGAAACGCACCCGGAGGAGGCACGACTTCGGCCGCCCCAAAGCGTTGAACCGGCTGCTGCCGAGTGGCGATTACCTCACCCTCCCAACTCAGCCGCGCAAGCCCGTGGTGTTCGGTTGCCTGTGCCAGAGCCAGCTCAAGCGGGCCGTCCAGCGGCTTGCCACCCTTGACCGCCACGTCCAGACCACCCTCTGACAGAGTCAGGGTCACGGCCAGAACCCCCTTTCGGCTGCCGCCCAGCAAGGCCAGTGCTTCGGCCACCGGGATCGCGGCGATCAGATCAGGATGCAGCAAGTGACAATCCGGAATCTCGGTAATCGTATCGGATGCACGGCCATGGAACCCGGCCAAAGTGCCCTTTTTCGTCCGCCGCACGGCAACGGTTGCCCGACGCCGGGTCCGTTCGGGCGAGGTATGGATGGGGCGCATGTCCGCTTCGATCCCCTGCGCATCAAGCGCCTTGCGCACAATTTCGACCTTCCAGTCGGCGACAAACGCGTCTGATGCATGCTGCAGTTGGCATCCACCACAAGACTTGTAATGGCGACACGGCGCCTTGACCCTTTGATCCGAGGGGGTTTCGACCCGGATCTCGGTCAAAAGCTGCCCGACAGTGGTGCCGCTGACCACTTCGCCCGGCAAGGTGCGCGGCGCAAAAACTGGCCCTTCGGCAATGCCATCACCCTGATGGCCAAGGCGCGTTATGGTGAATGTCTGAGTCATGGAGCGCCTGATACCGGGGCTTTGCCCGCAACAAAACCCCTTAGACACCACCAAGGTCGGCTTGAACAAAAATACGCCGTTGGTGCCGGCTTTTTCAGCCAACCGCTATTCCGCGGCCTCAGCTTGAATGAAACCGCCCGACTGACGATGCCAGAAGCGCGCGTAAAGACCGCCCTGCTCTAGCAGATCGTCATGAGTGCCGGATTCCACAATGCGCCCGTGATCCAGAACGATAATCCGGTCCATCTCACGCAGAGTCGACAGCCGGTGTGCAATCGCCAGGACGGTCTTGCCCCGCATCACACGGTGCAGGGCGGCTTGGATCGAGGCTTCAACCTCGGAATCCAGCGCAGATGTCGCCTCATCCAATACAAGGATCGGCGCGTCCTTCAGTATCGCACGCGCCAAGGCGATCCGCTGCCGCTGGCCCCCGCTGAGTTTTACACCACGCTCACCCAGATGGGCATCATACCCGGTGCGACCATGGGCGTCCTGCAGGCCAAGGATGAACTCATGTGCCTCGGCCTTCCTTGCAGCGGCGATCATCTCGTCTTCTGTGGCGTCAGGACGGCCGTACAGGATGTTTTCACGCGCGGATCGATTGAACATCGCGGTTTCCTGCGTGACCATACCGATATGCCTGCGCAGGCTGTCCTGTGTCACTTGGCCAACGTCCTGGCCGTCGATACGAATTGCGCCCTTTTCCCCGTCATAGAGCCGCAACAGCAGCGAAACTAAGGTCGACTTTCCCGCCCCCGATGCGCCGACGATGCCCAGTTTCTCAGCCGGATAAACGGTCATGTTCACATCGCTTACGCCACCAACATCGCGCCCATAAGCAAAGCTGACATGGTCAAACTCGATCCGACCATCCGGCACCTGCAGATCAGACGCGCCTGTCGCGTCCTCGACCCGGTCCCGTTTGGCGAGTGTCTTCATTCCGTTCTCAACTTCACCGACATTCGCGTAGAGGCCCATCAGTGTGAAGCTGACCCAGCCTGTCATCTGGGCGATACGGATCGAAACCGCACCCGCCGCAACAATATCGCCCGCCGTCGCGCTTCCCGCCTGCCACAACCATAGCGTCACACCCATCAGCAGAACTGGCAGCACCCCGGCCAGCGTCATCAGAATAAACCTGAAACTTGCAGACAGGCTGCCGAACTCAAGCGACCTCTCCCGCAGATCAACCATCGCATTCCGGGCGGCCTGATCTTCATAGGCTGAATGCGCGAACAACTTCACGGTTTTGATATTTGTGATCGTGTCGACCACCTGTCCCGACACCATTGCCCGCGCCCCGGCCCGCGCTGCCGAGCGTTTTCGGATGCGCGGCAGATACCAGCGGATCAACAGGAAATAAACGGCAAGCCAAGCCGTGAAGGGCAGCATAACAAGCGGATGAATAGACCCTAACAAAAGGAATGAGCCCACAAGCGAGGCAAGCGCAAAGACGATCGCGCTGATGGTTTCGGACACGACCGACGCCATCGCATTCGAGGTTTGCATCTGTTTCTGCGCGATCCGCCCCGCGAAGTCCTCGTCGAAATAGGTGACAGACTGCCCCAGTGTCCAGCGGTTCAGCTTGGCCAAAACCAGCGGCGTGATATTGGGCATCACGATGTAATTGTTCGACAGTGAGGAAAGTCCGAACAAGGCCGGGCGCAGCAGCATGAAAAAGGCAACTGCGCCAAGGATCATCCACATATTGCTGGCGGTCAGAAAGTTCTCGGGCCCGCCCGAGGTTGCAACGTCAACCACCAATCCCAGAATCCAAGCGGTTCCGGCCTCCATCGCGCCTGCGGTTGCGGAAAAGAAGGCCGCGACAAACAGCATCGGCCACGCGCCGGACAAGCACCAGCGAATGAACGCCCCCAGCGTTTGCGGCGGGGGCGTTTTGATGTTTTTGAACGGGTTTATGAGGTCAGCTATCCTCATTCCGCAGCCTCCGGGTTCAGGAAGCCGCCAGATTGCCGCGCCCAGAACTGAGCGTAAAGCCCGCCTTGGGACAGCAGCTCGGCATGGCCGCCCTGCTCTACAATGCGACCACCGTCCATGACCAGAATGCGATCCATCTGGGCAATGGTGCTTAGCCGGTGGGCAATGGCGATCACGGTTTTTCCTTGCATCATGCCGTAAAGAGTTTCCTGTATCGACGCTTCGACCTCGGAATCTAGGGCGGATGTCGCCTCATCCAACAGTAGGATCGGCGCATCCTTCAGGATCACGCGTGCCAAGGTCACCCGCTGGCGTTGCCCGCCGGACAGTTTCACGCCCCGCTCACCCACATGCGCGTCATATCCGGTGCGCCCTTGTGGGTCTTGCAGATCGAGGATGAACTCATGCGCTTCGGCCTGTTTCGCAGCGGCGATCATCTGCGCCTCGGACGCGTCGGGACGACCGTACAGGATGTTGTCGCGGACCGAACGATGCAACAAGGCACTGTCCTGCTGCACCATACCGATATGGCTGCGCAAACTGTCCTGCGTGACCTGAGCAATGTTCTGATCGTCGATCAGGATCGCGCCCTGCTCGACGTCGTAAAACCGCAAAAGCAGCTTTACTAGGGTCGATTTTCCGGCACCTGACCTGCCGATCAAACCGATCTTTTCACCCGGCTGAATGGTCAGATTGATGTGATCCAGACCACCGGTCTTGCGCCCATAGTGGTGCGACAAATCGCGGATGTCGATCTGTCCGTTGCTCAGGTGCAGAGGCTTGGCATCGGGGACGTCCAGCAAGTCGATGGGTTGGGCAATCGTCTCCATCCCCTCGGCCACGACACCAAGCTGACGGAAGAAGCTGGTCAGCGCCCACATGATCCAGCCAGTCATCGCATTCAGCCGCAAAGTCAAAGCCGTTGCCGCCGCGACCACTCCGACGGAGGCGCTGCCTTGCATCCACAGGGCAATCGCCCATCCGACAACGCCGACGATCAGCAGACCATTCAGAGCAACCAGAACAGCGTCCATGATGGTGAAGATCCGCATCTCGATCTGGAACGTGCGGCGCGTTTCCTCGATGGCTTCGCGGGCATAGTCCAGTTCCTGCGCGTCATGCGCAAACATCTTGACCGAATGAATGTTGGTGTAGCTGTCCACCACCCGGCCCGTCACGGCAGACCGCGCATCGGACGCCGCCTGCGACGCGGGCCCCACCCGCGCAACCGTCCAGCGCACCAGCAGGCCGTACAGAACGAACCAGACCAGCAGTGGCAGCAAAAGGCGCGGATCAGCCGCCATAAGCAGCACCGCAGCCCCGATCAGATAGGCCAGCGAGAAAGAGATCGCGTCGAATACCTGAAACACCGCCTCGCCTGCTGCCGGGGGCGTCTGCATGATCCGGTTGGCGATACGGCCCGCAAAGTCATTCTCGAACCAACCCACCGACTGACGCAGAACGTGTTTATGCGCACGCCAACGGATAAGAGTGCCAAAGTTCGGCAGGATCGTGTTGTTCAACAGAAGAACGTCCACGACATGCAACAGGGGCCGCAGCAAAAGAACAAAGACAGCCACCAGGATCAGCTCGGTCCCGTGCACCTGCCAAACCTCGGCGGGCGGACCGGACAACAGGTCGACCACGCGGCCCATATAATAGATCAGCCCGACCTCTACCGCCGCAACGATGACCGAGATCAGCCCGGCCCAGAAGAACACCCGATAGAACGGCTTGGAGTATTCCAGCATAAAGGGCCACAACCGCGTGGGCGGTGTGTCAGATTCCTTGTAGGTGATAAAAGGGTCAACGAGGTTTTCAAAATAGCGAAACATGGAGAGTGCTCCGATTGAGCAGAAAATAGGTCATGCGAAGAAAGATGGCGCCAGAACACCACCCTTACGGGTCAATGTGTCCCGGCTTTAGCCGAACCAGATCCCGTAATACACTCGCATCCCTCCATTTATGTGACAGGCGAACGTAAGCACAAAGACCGCAACTTGTCATCCCTTTTTGAGACTTGGGTCTAGCTGGCCAGCAAATCGTCGCGGGTCAGGGCAAAACCCGAGGCAATCCAGCGGGCCTCAAGCTCGGCCAGTTTCCGGCCCAGCGCGGGACCGGTGAATTCGGGGATCAGGTCTGAGGCGCTGATTGGAAAATCAGCCTTGGCCCCTGCGTGAAGGTCGGTGCGCATTTCATCGGACCAGGGCTGTTCCAGAAAGGCGCAGCGCAGCAGCACTTCGTGCAAACCGCTTTCTTCTCCATAACGGAACCCGAGCTCTGCGATTGACGCAGTGCCGCTTGCCTCGTCCCGCATCCGGCTAAGGCGCTGAAGCTGCGCCTTACTCAGGCGCAAGGTCTTTGCAATTTCGGGCGTTGCAATCGCGGCGAGACGTCGGATCGGCTCTGGCGCGGTGCCGGCCTGCTGCTCTAACATGATCAGTGGCGCAAGAGCACGGTCATCCGCCCCCGGCAAAAGCTGCGCCAGAACACCGACGCTGCGCATGGCCGCAACAGACGGTGCAGGATCGGGGGCGCCCAGCAATTTCAAAAGCTCGGCCCCAACGCGTTCGCGGGACAAATCGGTCAAGCCGTCCAAATTGGACGCAATCGCCGCCAGAGCGTCCGGGTCAAACCCAGCCTCTGTATCACCGTACCAAGCGTGAAACCGAAAATAGCGCAAAGACCGCAAGTAATCTTCGCGGATGCGGTGTTCGGCGGTTCCGATGAAACGCACCCGCCGCGCCAGCAAGTCCGGCAAACCGTTCAGCGGGTCCAAAACCGTCCCGTCAGGCTGCGCATAAAGCGCGTTCATGGTGAAATCCCGCCGCGCAGCGTCTTCTTGGATATTGTCGGAAAACACCACCACCGCGCGGCGGCCATCGGTTTCGATGTCACGGCGGAAGGTGGTGATCTCATGCGGGATGCCGTCACAGACTACCGTGATGGTGCCATGGTCAATCCCGGTTGGGATCGCTTTCAGCCCCGCATTCTGCGCCAGTTTGACAACCTGCTGTGGGCGGGCGTCGGTTGCGATGTCGATATCGGACACGGGTGCGCCCAAAAGCGCGTTTCGGACACAGCCGCCAACAAACAACGCCTGCGCTCCGCCACTCGTCAAAGCCGCACAGACCTTTTGCGTCGCCGGATCAGACACCCAGCTTTCCTTGATTTGCGTCATTCGCTCACCCGCGCGGCCAAACCTCGCAACATGCGGGCCGTCGCGCCCCAGATATAGTAGGGACCGAACGGCACCGTGAAATAATACCGTTTCTGGCCCCGCCAGCGGCGGGATTCAACGATATAATTTGCAGGATCAAGGACATGCGCAAGCGGGACCGAGAACACCTCATCCACTTCGCCCGGTTCCGGTACTGGCTGGAACCTGTCCCGTAGAATGGCGATTACCGGAGTGACCGTGAAAGATGTCACCGTCTCATGGGTCGGCAAATGACCCAGAATGTCCGGCAGGTCCGGGGGCAAACCGATCTCCTCCTGCGCTTCTCGCAGGGCGGTGGCGGTGACATCAGCGTCACCCTCATCTTGCTTGCCGCCCGGAAAGGCGATCTGACCCGGATGATGCTTAAGCGCCGACGAACGCTTGGTCAGGATTACGTGCGGGGTGTTTCCGACAACGGAAACCGGAACCAGCACTCCGGCCGGGCGCAGCTTGCGACCTGCGGGCAGTACAGTGTCGGGGTTCAGGTCAAAATCGCTTGACCCGTGGCCGGGGCGACTCAGCGCCGCCCGCAGCAAGTCTGTCGGATCAGGCCCGGTCAGCATCAAAACCAACGGTGCTGGGATCCAACACATAATGTGCGCCGCAGAACTGGCAGTCGGCCGTAACTTCGCCTTCGGGCGTCGTCATCTTCTCGATGTCCTTCGCCGAATAGATCGACAAGCTCTGCCGCACGCGATCCTCGGAACAGGTACACCCGAACTGAACCGACTGCGCGTCATAGACGCGGGGCTGTTCCTCGTGGAACAAACGCACCAGCAAGTCGGTCGGCGCAATTGACGGGCCGATCAGCTCCAGATCCTCGACCGTATCCAGCAGGATATTGACGCGGCCCCAGTTTTCACCCTCTTCGCCGTCGACCAGATCGCTTGCCGTCAGGATGTCGCCGGTGCCTTCAGCCTTTGCCGCAAAAGGCGAGGCTTTGGGCATATGCTGCAACATGATCCCGCCCGCGCGCCAGTGTTCGCCAACGCCGGGTTCGGTCGATTTCCCAAAGCTCAGCGAAAAGCGGGTCGGCAACTGCTCGGACTGGGCGAAATAGGCTTCGGCACAGGCGCTGAGCGACCCACCGGCCAACGGAGTGATCCCCTGATAGGGATGCGTGCCCTCGCCCTGGTCGATCATGATCGCAAAATACCCTTCGCCCACCTGATCAAACGGGCTGGCATCGGTCAGCCTGTCCCGGTCAAAGCTGGCATAGGCCCGGATGCGCGCTGGTTCACCTTCCTCAGAGGGCGCATAATAATCGGTGGCAATCATGCGGACGGCGCCCTTGGACTGAACCTGAAGGGACAGCTTCCAGCGCAATGAAACCGTCTGACCGATCAACGCAGTCAACAGCGCCATCTCAGCGACCAGGGCTTCGACCTTTTCGGGATAGTCGTGTTGTTTCAGGATGCCATCCAGCACCCCGTCCAGACGGGCCACGCGGCCACGCATGTCCGATACATCGAGTTGAAAGGGCAGAACGGTATCGTCCCACGCGATTTTGGTTCCAAGAGACATGGGGTTTCCTTACACGCCACAGGTTGGCATACCGCCACCATATAGGTCGAACAAATCGGGTTGTAAGGGGCCATACATGATCAGACGGTTTGGTGAAACCCCACAAGCGGGGCGGAAATACACACGGCGCGTTGGCGTCTACGCATTGCTTCCCCGCGGTCGGCACCTTTTATTGACCTGCCAAATGGAACCCGGACCCGATCTGCAACTGCCCGGTGGCGGCATTGATCCCGGCGAGTCGCCCGTCACGGCCCTGCACCGAGAGGTTTTCGAGGAAACCGGTTGGCTGGTCGCAGACCCGCGCCGTATCGGTGCGTTTCGCCGGTTCACCTATATGCCAGAATATGACCTGTGGGCAGAAAAAGTCTGTCTGATCTACCGCGCGCGTCCCGTTCGCAATGTCAGTGCGCCGACCGAGCCTTTTCACGAGGCACTTTGGATGGACACATCCGACGCAGTTCAGATGTTGGGGAATGCGGGGGACCGCCATTTTGCCGGCCTGCACCTGCAAGCACTTTAGGGGCCGCCGTATTCAAAGTAGACGGCCGAGACATCGTCATCCATACCCGGTCCCGGCTTCATCGCCCGAGTCAGCCGCGTGAACATGGTATCCAGAAACTCGGACCCATCACAGAGCGCGGCACATTCGGTCGCCATCTTGCGCAAACCTTCTTCTTCAAGAAGGCTTCCATCCGCCATGCTGCATTCAGTAAAGCCGTCCGAGTACAACAGCAGCTTTTCGCCGGGCTTCAAGTAGGTTTCGATCCGCTGAAATGTCGCGTCCGGCAGCAACCCGATCGGTAGCCCACCTTCGCCAAGGAATTCGGTACTGCCGTCCTCTCGCAACAAAAGGGGATGAGGGTGCCCGGCCTGAACCATTTTCAGATGACCGTTGCGTAAGTCGACAATGGCATAGACCATTGTAAAATACTCCTCGATCCCTGCATCCGCCATCAATCTTGAATTCAACATCTCTGCCACTTGCTCGGGTGGTAAAAGCGCATAGAATTTGTCGAACCGCTTTTCCATAGCCACGTTTTGCTCGAAATGCTTGCTGGACAGGTACCCCCCAAGGCGTGCCGTCATCATGGCCGAAGTGATGCCGTGGCCCGACACGTCAATGCTGTAGAACCCAAGCCTGTTCACACCCGGCGAGAACATTCCCACGAGGTCGCCGCCAATATGTCCACAGGGCTTCAAAAGAACGCTGACACGCGACTTTCCTACATCTCGCGTCAGCTCTGGCACCAGAGATTCCTGAATCTTGCGGGCCTGAATCAAATCTTTGTCGATCGCGTCATGCGCCAGTTTCAGGTCTTCCAGCGCGGATTCGATCAGGCGATTTTTCTCGGACAATTCGCGCTGCATATCCAGAATTCACGCACCCGCCGAAATCCGAGCGCGCAGTTCGTCCGCCTCAAGCGGTTTGATCAAAAAGTCATCTGCCCCGGCGTCCAGTCCCCGCGCCACCTCCTGCTTTTCGCTTTTGGAGGTCAGAAGGATGAAATAGCTGTATTGCTCGCGATTCAGCGCTCGGAATGCCCGACAGAATTCCAGGCCGCTCATCCCCGGCATGACCCAATCGCTTAGAACCAGGTCCGGTGGTTCGTTTGCACAGATTTCCAACGCCGCATCGCCGTTGTCCGCCTCGAGAACCTGAAACCCCCATTTCTTGAGCGAAGCCACGAGGATACGACGCTGCAGCCGGCTGTCATCCACGACAAGCACTTTTTGGATGACTCCAAAATCCAGTTCAGACCTGGTTTCTGCTTGACTGACCTCTGCCACCCGAATCCTCTGTTCCGTAGCCATCTCCCGCGCAAGAAGACCCTAAGCGTGGGCTGTTTAACATCAGGTGAAGGTCGATCTTCGCATCGCTTAACCTGCCCTTTACCGGCAAAGCGCTAGCAAATTCACATCGCGATTTTTGTTGAGAATGCGGACATGATCAACTGGTCCAGGGTCATTCAGTTGCGGAACGAGGTCGGCAACGCAGAGTTTGATGAGGTCGTTCAAATCTTTCTGGACGAAGTTCAAGAGGCGATCGAGCGCTTGGAACAGGACAAGGCGCGGCGCGATCTGGAACAAAACCTGCATTTCCTCAAGGGCAGCGCCCTGAGCCTTGGGTTTGATCACTTCTCGCGGCTATGCCAGGACGGTGAGCGGTCGGCGGCCTCTGGCCACGCTGTCGATGTTAACCTGCCGGCAATTCTGGCAGCGTTTGAAGAGTCGCGCACATGTTTCCTGTCGGAAAAGACGCAAAAACTGGCTTAGATGACAAACTGCGCCAGCGTCTCGTCGTCCGTGATGTCGGTATAGGTGAAACCCGCTTCGTCCAGATGCGCGAACAGGCGCGCAAAGTTCTCGGGCTTCCGGGTTTCGATTCCGATGAGGACTGAACCGAAATTGCGCGCCGATTTCTTCATATACTCAAACCGGGCAATATCGTCATCGGGGCCAAGGATATTCAGAAATTCCTTCAACGCTCCGGGGCGCTGCGGCAAACGCAGAATAAAGTACTTTTTCACGCCCGAGTAGCGCTGCGCCCGCTCTTTCACTTCGGGCAGGCGCTCAAAGTCGAAATTCCCGCCCGAGGTGACGCAAACCACGGTCTTGCCGCGAATGAAGCTTTGCACATCGGCAACCGCCTCGACCGCAAGGGCACCGGCAGGCTCCAGAACAATGCCTTCGACATTCAGCATTTCAATCATCGTGGTGCAGATGCGATCTTCGGACAGGACCAGCACATCCGAAAGGTGGCGCGACTTGAGCAATTCAAACGGCTTGGCACCAATCCGGCCAACCGCGGCACCATCGACGAAGTTGTCTACGTGATCCAGCGAAACGGGGTGACCCGCTGCCATCGCCGCATGCAGGCACGCCCCACCCTTGGGTTCCACAAACAGGCAATGTGTTCGGTCCCCAAACCACGTCGCCACACCTGATGACATTCCCCCGCCCCCAACCGGCAGGATGACGTGAGCCGGTACGCGGCCCAGCTGCGCTTCGATCTCAACAGCAAGGGACGCCTGCCCCTCGATCACGTCCTCATCGTCGAAGGGCGATAGGAAATAACCGCCCTGCTGCGCACACCACTGCTGCGCCGCCGCCAGAGTGTCGTCGAAATAGTCCCCGGACAGATGAACCTCGATATTGTCACCGCCGAAGATGCGGGTTTTCTGAATTTTCTGCTGCGGCGTCGTCACCGGCATGAAGATCACACCGCGCACGTTCAGATGTTTGCACATGAACGCCACGCCCTGCGCGTGATTGCCCGCGCTGGCACAGACGAACAGGTCCCGCCCTTGCTGCTTGCGCATGGCATTGAAAGCGCCGCGGATCTTGTAGGATCGTACCGGGCTGAGGTCTTCTCGCTTGAGCCAGATATCAGCCCCATAGCGGTCGGACAGGTGAGCATTGCGTTGCAAAGGAGTCGGCGGAAAAACCGATCGCATTTCCTGTTCGGCGGCGCGGGCACGGGTCATGAAATCACTCATGACGGTTTCAGTGCCGCATCACCGCCGAAAGCGCAAGGAATACATATGTGTACGAGCCGTTAAGCCAGTTCACGCTTTTCGATGAAGACGCCAAACATCGTGGTCAGAATACTGACGTTGATCAGAGGCAATACCAAAGTTCCGAAGAACAGGGTCAGCAAGATACCCAGCAACGGAATAAACGCGAGCGCGGTGAACAAAAGCTGCACCAGAAACTGAAACAGAAAGTTCACGATCAGAAGAACGACAATCGCTCCGGTCGTGCCTTCGGTGCTTTTCCAGACGTCACCAATGGTTGTCTGATGGCCGATCGCGGCCGCTGGCAGAATAATGGAGAGGCGATAGAAACAAACGACCAGAAAAATGGCGTAGACCGCAATGACCGCGAAGGCCAACGCTCCGCTTCCCAGGGCCGCGACGACCAAACTCAGCGGCAAAAAGGCGATGGCCATAAAGATGCCAAGCATCAGCACGCGCCCCAGATACGCAAGAATTCTGTCGAACCTGAAGGTTGGGAAGATCCCGCGCGGGTATTCTTCCAACAGGATAAAGCGGTGCCAGGACACGGCAATCCAGAACATCGTAACAACCGTCACGGCAACCAGCCCGATGGCAAAGACGACAAACGAGCCGTAGGACGTACCCGGAGGCAACTGACCCGATTCCGGGTCGAATTGATCCAACGGAACGTCCAGAACCAGAAACAGTGCAACAATAACCGCCGTAGCCACGAGCGCAGGCCCGAAAGTGATCTGCAATACCTGCTTGAGATTTCCAAAGACCATCCGCACCGAATGCGTAAAAATCTGCCAACCCAACATTGTCAAAACTGCCCTTTCAACCAATCCTTGTACAATACAAGAATGTTTCACCTCAAATCGCTGCCTGCGTCAACGCTGATAACTTGCCCCCGCTTTCAAAACCCGTTAGGGGCCAATCGTTCTACGCATAAAGGGAAGTCAGATGTCCGCGCCCAAGAAAGTTGTTCTGGCCTATTCCGGTGGCCTTGATACCTCGATCATTCTGAAATGGTTGCAGACCGAGTATGGCTGTGAAGTTGTGACCTTCACCGCCGATCTGGGTCAGGGTGAGGAGCTGGAACCGGCACGACAAAAGGCCGAGATGCTGGGGATCAAACCCGAGAATATCTATATCGAAGACATCCGCGAGGAATTCGTCCGCGATTTCGTCTTCCCCATGTTCCGCGCCAATGCTCAATACGAAGGGCTGTACCTGCTGGGCACTTCCATCGCGCGTCCGCTGATCTCGAAACGTCTGGTTGAGATTGCCGCCGAAACCGGTGCCGATGCTGTGGCGCATGGCGCAACCGGCAAAGGTAACGATCAGGTTCGGTTTGAACTGGCGGCTTACGCCCTGAACCCAGACATCAAGGTGATCGCGCCGTGGCGTGAATGGGACCTGACCAGCCGCACCCGTCTGATCGAATGGGCCGAGGCGCATCAGATACCGATTGCCAAGGACAAGCGCGGCGAGGCTCCGTTCTCGGTCGATGCGAACCTGCTGCACACCTCGTCCGAGGGCAAGGTTCTGGAAGATCCCGCAGACATGGCGCCTGACTACGTCTACCAGCGCACCGTCCACCCCGAAGACGCGCCGAACGAGCCTGAATTCATCGAAATCGGCTTTGAAAAAGGCGACGCGGTCAGCATCAATGGCGAAGCGATGAGCCCTGCCACCATCCTGACCAAGCTGAACGAATATGGCGGCAAGCACGGCATTGGCCGTCTCGACCTGGTCGAAGGCCGGTTCGTGGGCATGAAATCGCGCGGAATCTACGAAACGCCCGGCGGCACCGTCCTGCTGGAAGCGCACCGTGGCATCGAATCCATCACCATGGACCGTGGCGCGATGCATCTGAAAGACCAGCTGATGCCGCAATATGCGGAACTGATCTATAACGGCTTCTGGTACTCGCCCGAACGCGAAATGTTGCAGGCGGCAATCGACAAGAGCCAGGAACATGTCACCGGCACCGTGCGGGTGAAGCTGTATAAAGGTCTGGCCTCGACCGTGGGCCGCTGGTCGGATCACTCGCTCTACTCTGAAGAACATGTGACCTTTGAGGATGACGCGGGCGCGTATGACCAGACAGATGCAGCAGGCTTTATCCAGTTGAACGCCCTGCGTCTGAAATTGCTGGCAGCCCGAGACAAGCGTTTGTCCAAGTGATCGAGGACGACGGCATCGGTGATGAGCTTGATCTGTTCATCGAAGCGCAGGACACGGTCTGGTCCGACGTCCTGCGCGAGCTGAAGCAGGGGCAGAAAACCAGCCATTGGATGTGGTTCGTCTTTCCGCAACTGGCCGAGCTTGGCCGATCCGATATGGCGCAGCTATATGGAATTGAAGATCTGGACGAGGCAACCGCCTATCTGGATCATACAGAGCTGCGCCAACGCCTGACGGAAACAGCGCGGTTGATGCTGCTGCACAAGGGGCGCGACGCTTCGGAAATTCTGGGCGGGATTGATGCCAAGAAACTGCGGTCGTGCATGACTCTGTTCTCGTCTGTACCCGACGCACCACAGGAATTTAATGCCGTTCTTGACGCATTCTATGACGGCCAGCGCTGCGAACGTACCGTCCAGCTTTTGCAACGCTCGTAGCCTCGGGTTCCCGTTGCGTCATCCTTGCTTGGTTAACCTGTTTAGCTTTACGCACAGGTCAACCAAGGAGAAATACCATGATGCAATCTATTGCAGACGACATTCAGAAAAACCTGGTTGGCAAGAGCTTTGAGGGTTCGTTGAAATTCGATTGTGGCGATGACGGCGTGATCGTGCTGTCCGACAATCAGGCCACCACCCAGGATCAGGACACCGACTGCACTATCCGCATCTCGCAGAAGAACCTGACCAAGCTGCTGACCGGCAAACTGAACCCTATGACGGGCGTGGCTTTGGGCAAGCTCAAGATTTCGGGAAATATGGGCGTTGCGATGAAACTGGGGCAGTTGCTGGGATAAACTCCTCTCACCAGCGCGTGACAAACGATGTCAGGTGATTGCGCAGGGCGAAAAGACAGGGCAGCCTGATCTTGGAAGGAGACCTGCCATGACCCGCATCGCTTATCTCGACTACGTCAAACCGACGCTTCTGTTTGTCTTGATCGCAATTGCTGCACTGTTGCGCGCAACCCCGGCACCCGCCGCTGGAACTGAAACCCTAACAGTGGCTGGCGGGTGTTTTTGGTGCGTCGAATCCGACTTTGAATCCGTGAAGGGCGTGACAGGGGCAGTTTCCGGATATACCGGCGGCACCACTGCAAGCCCGACCTACGATCAAGTCACAAAAGGTGGTACAGGTCACTACGAGGCCGTTCAGATCACCTTTGACCCATCGGTCGTTTCCCGTGAAACGCTGTTGAACCTCTTCTTCCGCTCGGTCGATCCTACCGATGCAGGCGGTCAGTTCTGCGATCGGGGCGACAGCTACAGAACCGCGATTTTCGTCTCTAACGCAGGCGAAAAAGCATCTGCTGAGCAGGCCAAAGCCGATGCACAACATGCGCTGGGGCAGGCTGTAGTTACTCCGATCCTGCAGGCGGGCGCGTTTTACCCAGCCGAGGCGTATCATCAGGATTACTACAAGGGGTCCAAGCTGGTTCTCACGCGGTTTGGCCCCAAACGTCAGCACAGCGCATACAAGGCATACCGCAAAGCCTGCGGTCGGGACGCCCGAGTGAAACAGCTTTGGGGAAGCGACGCGCCGTTTGCCGGATCCTAGTCGAACTGCGCGTCCCGGACCTCTTTCAAATCCGGGATGACATCGGCTGTACCGTGCCGCGTGACCATCAGGGCCGCGGCACGATTTGCTTGTGAAATCGCCTGCGCCATCGGCATCCCACGATCCATCCCGGCCAGAACATAGCCGGTGAACGTGTCCCCCGCGCCGGTCGTATCCACAGCCTGAACTTTGTGGGCCGGGAAATCCGACGTCGCGGCGCGATGATAGTATCGCGCACCTTTCGAGCCCAGAGTGACGATCACATGCTCGACCTTCAAATCCGTGACCGATTGGCCAGTGGCCTGAAGCAGTTGTTCGGCCTCAACCTCGTTCAGGATCAGGAAATCCAGATAGGGCAGCACGGCCTGCACCGCCTTGGCCTGAAACGGTGCTGCGGCATAGCAGACGGTCAAACCCATCTCGCGCCCCATCTTCGCGGCCTCAACCTGCAGGTTGGTTTCGTTCTGCATCACCAGCAAGTCACCCTGCGAGGCTGAAGACAGCGCCTGCCCCAACTGATAGGTTGATATTGCGTGGTTCGCCCCCTGAAACAGGATAATGTTGTTCTCACCCTTGGAATCCACGGCGATGATGGCGTGGCCTGTCGGCACATCGACCAGAGCGATACGGCGCGTATCCACGCCATATTCCGTCAAACGATCCAGCGCCCAGCGCCCGTCCGACCCCACGGCCCCGATATGGGCCACCTGCGCGCCAGCTCGGGCCGCGGCCACGGACATGTTCGCCCCTTTGCCGCCCAGAAAGCGATCCAAACGGTTGGCCGAGAGCGTCTCCCCCGGCCCGGGAAGGTGCGGCACGTCGTAAATCATGTCCGCGTTGATCGAGCCGAGGTTCCAGATCGTCATGGCTTATCCAATGTCACAAGACGCCAAAATAGCCATGTTCAGGATGTCATTCGCCGTCGAAACGGTCGAACAAATCTGGATCGGCTTATCGACACCCGACAGGATCGGGCCGATGACTGTCGCACCGCCCATTTCCTGCATCAGCTTGGTCGAGATCGACGCCGAGTGGCGCGCAGGTACGATCAGGATATTCGCAGGCCCCGTCAGACGCTGGAACGGATAGCTGGCCTGCTGATCGACATTCAGGGCAACATCCACGGTCATCTCGCCCTCATATTCAAAATCAACGCCGCGCTGATCCAGAACCGCAGGTGCGCGGTGCATTTTTTCAGCCCGTTCCGACACCGGATAGCCAAAGGTCGAAAAGCTGACGAAGGCCACGCGCGGATCAAGCCCCATGTGGCGTGCAACGGCAGCCGAGCGTTCGGCGATAGTGGCCAGATCATTCTCATCGGGCCATTCATGGACCAGCGTATCGCCGATCAGTACGATCCGCCCCTTGTGCAACAACGCCGTCACGCCAGCCGCACCATGTGCTGCGTCCGCATCGAACACGTGATTGATCCGGTCCAGAACATGCGCCGATTTGCGCGTGGCCCCGGTCACAAGACCATCGCCATGCCCATGCGCCAGCATCAGCGAGGAAAACACGTGACGGTCCCGCGCCGCAAGGCGGTGAATGTCCTTGCGGTCGAAACCCTTACGCTGAAGCCGCTCGTACAGGAAGTTCGAGTAGGTATCGAGATGCGCAGTGTTGGCGGCGTTGACCACCTCAAGCTCGCGCACGGCATCGCCCAGACCGGCCTCTTCCAGCTTGGCCTTCACGTCATCGGGGCGCCCCACAACCAGCGCCTTGCCAAAGCCCGAGCGTTGATAGGTGACAGCGGCACGCAACACACGGGGATCGTCGCCCTCGGCAAAGATCATCCGGCTTTGGGCCTGACGCGCACGGGCGTTCAGACCACGCAGGATGCTGGCGGTCGGGTCCATGCGGGATTTTAGGCTCAGCTCGTATGCATCCATGTCGATGATCGGACGGCGCGCGGCACCGGTATCCATCCCGGCCTTGGCAACGGCAGGCGGAATACGGTGGATCAGACGCGGATCGAACGGGGTGGGGATGATATAGTCGCGACCAAAGGTCAGCGACTTGCCATACGCCATCGCGACCTCATCCGGCACATCTTCGCGCGCCAGACGTGCCAACGCGTGGGCACAGGCGATTTTCATCTCATCATTGATCGCCCGTGCGTGGATATCCAACGCACCGCGGAACAGGTAGGGGAAGCCCAGCACGTTGTTCACTTGGTTCGGATAATCACTGCGGCCCGTGGCGACAATGGCATCTACACGAACTTCGTGTGCTTCTTCCGGGGTAATCTCGGGGTCGGGGTTGGCCATGGCGAAAATCACCGGGTTGTCAGCCATCGACTTAACCATCTCTTGGGTAACGGCCCCCTTGACCGACACGCCCAGAAAGACATCCGCGCCCTTCATGGCGTCTTCCAGAGTGCGCAGATCAGTGGTGATGGCGTGGGCCGATTTCCACTGGTTCATCCCCTCGGTCCGGCCCTGATAGATCACTCCCTTAGTGTCGCACACGATGCAATTGTCGTGCTGCGCGCCCATCGCCTTGAGCAATTCGATACAGGCGATCCCCGCAGCACCCGCACCATTGAGAACGATCTTCACGTCCTCGATCTTCTTGCCCGAGATATGCAGCGCATTGATCAGACCCGCCGCGCAGATTACCGCCGTGCCGTGCTGGTCGTCATGGAAGACGGGGATGTCCATCTCTTCCTTCAGGCGCTGTTCGATGATGAAACATTCGGGCGCCTTGATGTCTTCCAGATTGATGCCGCCAAAGGTCGGCCCCATCAGTCGCACGGCGCGACAAAACTCATCCGGGTCTTCGGTGTCCAACTCGATATCGATCGAATTTATGTCGGCGAAGCGCTTGAACAGGACGGACTTTCCTTCCATCACAGGCTTCGAGCCCAGCGCGCCCAGATTGCCAAGCCCCAAAACAGCCGTCCCGTTCGAGATCACGGCGACCAGATTGCCCTTGTTGGTATAGTCATAGGCGGTCTCGGGCGCTTCGGCGATGGCTTCGCAAGGAACGGCCACACCAGGGCTGTAGGCCAGCGACAGATCGCGCTGCGTGGTCATGGGAACGGTGGCCTGCACCTCCCACTTGCCGGGGGTGGGGTCCAGATGAAAGGCCAGTGCCTCTTCTTTGGTGATTTTCGTTTTGGGCATCTTGTCGGTCGTTTCCATGAATTCGGGGCTGATGCGTCATAACGCAGGCAGGGCTGCGCCTCAACGACAATACGTTTTCACCTTTCGTCGCGGATGGGGGATTTGTAAGGTCGCGACCGGAATACGCCAGAAGGGGGCCGCTTTTGTCCACAGTCACGCCGATGATGGCGCAATATCTTGAAATCAAAGAGGCCCACGCAGACGCCCTGCTGTTCTACCGCATGGGTGATTTCTACGAGATGTTTTTTCAGGACGCTGTGAACGCGGCCGAGGCGCTGGACATCGCCTTGACCAAGCGCGGTAAGCACAATGGAGAGGACATCCCCATGTGCGGCGTGCCGGTCCATTCGGCCGAGGGGTATCTGCTGGCCCTGATCCGCAAAGGGTTCCGCGTCGCCGTCTGCGAACAGATGGAAAGCCCGGCTGAGGCGAAGAAAAGAGGCTCTAAATCGGTGGTTCGGCGCGATGTAGTGCGTCTGGTGACGCCGGGTACACTGACCGAAGATGCGCTGCTAGAGGCCCGCCGCCACAACTTTCTGGCCGCTTACGCCGAGGTTCGGGATGAGGCTGCTTTGGCCTGGGCCGATATCTCGACAGGTGCGTTTCACGTGATGCCTCTGACGTCCGTGCGCCTCAGCCCCGAACTGGCGCGGCTAGCCCCGTCCGAGCTGATTGTGGGCGACGGGATGGAGCAGGCGTTGAACGAGACGGTGCGCGATCTAGGGATTTCCCTAACCCCGATCGGACGCGCCAGTTTCGACAGCACAGCAGCGGAAAAGCGTATCTGCGGGCTGTTTCACGTTGGCGCCTTGGATGCGTTCGGATCATTTGGCCGGGCCGAAGTGTCGGCCATGGGCGCGCTGATCGACTATCTTGAGATCACGCAAAAGGGCAAACTGCCGCTGCTGCAAACGCCACTGAAGGAATCCGAGGATCGCGTGGTGCAGATCGACGCCGCCACGCGCCGCAACCTGGAGCTGACCCAGTCTCTGTCTGGTGGCCGCGCCGGATCACTGCTGTCGGTGGTTGATCGCACTGTTACGCCGGGTGGCGCACGGCTGCTGGAACAACGCCTGTCCAGCCCGTCGCGCAATCTGGATGTCATCCACGCCCGGCTGGATGCGGTGAGTTTCGCCGCTGAGGATAGCCTGATCACCTCGGACCTGCGAGAGGCGCTGCGCAAGACCCCCGATCTAGACCGTGCTCTGTCACGCCTATCGCTCGAGCGCGGCGGCCCACGCGATCTGGCCGCCATCCGAAATGGACTGACACAGGCATCGACAATCGCTGAATTGTGCGAAAGTCAGGATCTTCCTGTCCTGTTGGCGACCGCAGTGCAGAACCTTGTCGGCTTTGATGATCTGCTGAACCTTTTGGACGAAGCCCTCGTCGCTGAACCACCCTTGCTGGCCCGTGACGGCGGCTTTATCGCGCCCGGTTTCGACACAGAACTAGATGAGGCCCGCACCCTGCGCGACGAAGGCCGCTCGGTCATCGCGGGCTTTCAGCAGAAATACGCAGAACACACCGGCATCACTTCGTTGAAGATCAAGCACAACAACGTGTTGGGCTATTTCATCGAAACCACGTCCACCCATGCCGAAAAAATGCTGAACCCGCCATTCAGTGAAACCTACATCCACCGCCAGACCACCGCCAATCAAGTGCGGTTTACCACCGTGGAATTGTCTGAGATCGAAACCCGCATCCTAAATGCGGGCAATCTGGCGCTGGAGATCGAAAAACGGCTCTATCAAAGGCTTTCTGGCGAAATTCTAGCCCTCGCCGCCCGCCTGAATCAGGCCGCCCGAGGGCTGGCCGAGCTTGACCTGACCACAGCACTCGCTGATCTGGCGCGCGGAGAAAACTGGTGCCGCCCGCAGGTAGACAATTCGCGTGCGTTCGACGTAAAAGGTGGTCGCCACCCGGTGGTCGAACACGCACTGCGTCAGCAATCGGGCGACGCCTTCATCGCCAATGACTGCGATCTGAGCGCGGATCAAGGCGCGGCGATCTGGTTGCTGACCGGCCCCAACATGGCAGGTAAATCTACCTTTCTCCGCCAGAACGCCCTGATCGCGCTATTGGCGCAAATGGGCGGCTATGTCCCGGCTGAGCAGGCTCATATCGGCATCGTCAGCCAACTGTTCAGCCGTGTCGGAGCGTCGGACGATCTGGCCCGCGGGCGATCAACCTTCATGGTCGAGATGGTTGAAACCGCCGCGATCCTGAACCAGGCCGATGATCGCGCTCTGGTCATTCTGGACGAAATCGGGCGGGGAACGGCCACCTATGACGGCCTGTCGATCGCCTGGGCCACGCTGGAACATCTTCACGCCGCAAACCAATGCCGCGCGCTGTTCGCCACCCACTACCATGAACTCACCGCTTTGGCGGGCAAGCTGGAAGGTGTCGAAAACGCCACCGTCGCCGTCAAGGAATGGGAGGGCGAGGTCATCTTTCTGCACGAGGTCCACAAAGGTGCCGCCGACCGCTCCTATGGTGTTCAGGTCGCGCAATTGGCCGGGCTTCCCGTGTCCGTGGTCGACCGCGCCCGCGTTGTTCTGGACCAATTGGAAAAAACGGAACGCGAAGGCGGCAAACAAAAGGCTCTGATCGACGACCTGCCCCTGTTTTCCGCCGCGCCGCCGCCTCCGCCCTCCGCGCCCAAGGCGTCCCCGCTTGCGGACATGCTGGACGAAATTCTACCAGATGAACTGACACCCCGAGAAGCGCTCGACCTGATCTACAAACTGAAAGAGGCGGCCAAATCCTGACCGCCCCTTCTTCTGTTCAAAAATACTTCCGCCGGAGGCTTGGCCTCGCAGAGGCCAATCAGCTTGCAGGTGTCGAAGACACACCCACCTGTGCCGGACGAAGCAACCGGTCATGCAGCATGAAGCCTTCGGCGGACACCTGAATAATATCACCGGCACGGGTGCCGGGAACAGGAGCCTCGAACATGGCTTCGTGGAGATTTGGATCAAACCGGTCTCCGACTTCCGGGGTAATCACTCGAATCCCGTGTTTTTGGAATACGTCCTTTAGGGCACGCATGGTCAGTTCAACCCCTTCCAGAAGTCCGGCGGCAACCTCTTTCTGCTCGTCTGTTGCTGCCTCCAGAGCGCGCTTCATATTGTCGTAAACCGGCAACATATCCCGAGCCAGTTTCGATCCGCCATACTGTTCGGCATCACGACGCGCCTTGTCACCGCGTTTGCGCGCGTTTTCGGCATCTGCCAGCGCGCGCATGAACTTGTCCTTGAACTCGTCTCGCTCAGCACGCAGCGCTTCAAGCTCTAGCTCTTCTTCGCTGATCTCAGCAAATTCTTCCGCCAATTCTTCCGCTTCGGCGGTTGCGATATCGTCCAGGAAATCTTCGTTTTTGGGTTCTGCCATCTCTTACCCTCTAGCTCCGGTCGGAAATCAGCTTGCCGACCAGTTGCGCCGTATAATCCACGATCGGTACGATCCGTCCATAATTCAGTCGCGTAGGTCCGATAACCCCGACCGCACCGATTATCTTTCGATCAGCGTTCATATATGGAGACACCACCAAAGAGGAACCCGAAAGTGAGAAAAGTTTGTTCTCAGAACCAATAAAAATGCGAACGCCTTCACCTTCTTCGGTTAATTCCAAAAATTCGGCAATATCGCGCTTACGTTCCAGATCGTCAAACAAAGTGCGAATGCGATCCAGTTCCTCTTCCTGACCTGAGTCGCCCAACAGATTCGCGCGTCCACGCACGATCAGCCGGGCGGAGTCTCCGCCGTCTCCGTCCCAGGCCGCCATACCGCTTTCGACCATCTCGCGGGCCAGCACGTCGATCTCTTGCTTGCGGGCGGTGATCTGTGTTTGCATCTGGCGCCTGACCTCGCCAAGCGTCCTCCCTTCGATCAAAGCGTTAAGGAAGTTCGCGGCTTCGCGCATGGAACTGGGCGTTTGCCCCGGAGGAGGTGTAAACAGGCGATTTTCCACATGCCCATCCGCAAATACCAGAACGACCAGCGCGCGGTCATGGGCCAGTGAAACAAATTCGATATGCTTGATCTCGGACTCTTGCTTGGGTGTCAAAACCAAAGACGCGCCATGCGACACGTGTGACAAAGCCGATCCCACCCGGTCCAGCATCCCGCCCACATCGCCTGCGTTAGAGCCTAAAGTCTCATCCAGCTTTTGCCGATCATCCGCCCCCAGATCGCCGACCTCAAGCAATCCATCGACAAACATCCGCAACCCCTGCTGCGTCGGAATCCGACCCGCAGAAACATGCGGACTGTCCAGCAATCCCAGAAACTCCAGGTCCTGCATCACGTTGCGTACCGTCGCAGCGCTGACTTTTTCCGACAGGGTGCGTGTCAGGGTCCGGCTGCCCACCGGCTCACCGCTTTCCAGATAGCTTTCGACGATCAACCGAAACACCTCACGCGACCGGTCGTTCATCTCGTTAAGAATTTTGCTTGCTTCGCTCATCGGCGGTCCCCTGCTGGGTCGTCATTAAATCGCAGGCAAATGAAAGGTCAATCGGGGTTGCATCGTAACGCCACGGGGCGGTATCCCCAACCCAGCAAACAAAGGATTTTCCATGCGACCCTCAGGACGTGATCTAAACGAAATGCGCGCCGTTTCAATCGAGACGGGCTTTACCAAACATGCCGAAGGTTCCTGCCTGATCAAAATGGGCGACACCCATGTGCTGTGTACCGCCACGATCGAGGATCGCGTGCCACCCTTCATCAAGGGCTCGGGCCTGGGTTGGGTGACGGCGGAATACGGCATGCTGCCCCGCGCAACCAACACCCGGATGCGGCGCGAGGCCGCCAGCGGCAAGCAAGGTGGCCGGACCGTGGAAATCCAACGCCTGATCGGTCGCGCCCTGCGCGCCGGTGTGGATCGTGTCGCGTTGGGCGAGCGCCAGATCACCGTGGACTGCGATGTCATTCAGGCCGATGGCGGCACCCGCTGCGCCTCGATCACCGGAGGTTGGGTTGCGCTGCGTCTGGCGGTGAACAAGCTGATGAAAGCGGGCGATGTGATCTCTGACCCGCTGGTCGATCCGGTGGCCGCCGTATCTTGTGGCATTTATGCCGGTCAGCCTGTGCTGGACCTAGACTACCCTGAAGACAGTGAGGCTGGCGTCGATGGTAACTTTATCATGACCGGATCGGGCAAGCTGATCGAAGTACAGATGAGCGCCGAAGGCTCGGTCTTTAGCCGGGCGCAAATGGATCAACTGATGAATCTGGCCGAAAAAGGCGTCGGCGAACTGGCAGCCGCGCAAAAGGCCGCCACCGCATGACCCGCAAGTTCGACGGCGACAGGCTACTGGTGGCCACGCATAACAAAGGCAAGCTCGAGGAGATGGCGCATCTTCTCGAACCCTTTGGTGTAACCGTTGTCGGCGCAGGCGAGATGAACCTGCCCGAACCGGAAGAGACCGAGGATACTTTCGTCGGCAACGCCCGGATCAAGGCTCATGCCGCGGCCAAGGCCACCGGACTGCCTGCCCTGTCGGACGATTCCGGGATTACGATTGATGCGCTGGACGGTGCACCCGGCGTTTACACGGCAGATTGGGCGGAAACCGGCAATGGCCGTGATTTCCTGATGGCAATGACCCGCGCGCATGATGAGCTGGAAGCAAAAGACGCAGCCCACCCCCGAACGGCCCAGTTTCGGTGCACTCTGGTATTGGCCTGGCCCGATGGACATGACGAAGTGTTCGAGGGCATCGCCCCCGGCCACCTTGTCTGGCCGATCCGGGGTAAGGATGGGTTCGGCTATGACCCGATGTTTGTCCCCGACGGGCATGACATTACCTTTGCCGAAATGGATCGCTGGGAAAAGAACAAGATCAGCCATCGCGGTCGCGCGGTGGAGATGTTCGTGAAAGGCTGCTTTGGCGGATGATTGGCGCAACGGGGGCTTTGGCCTGTATGTGCATTGGCCCTTTTGCGAGGCCAAGTGCCCCTATTGCGACTTTAACAGCCATGTGTCTAAAAATATCGACCAAAAACAATGGCTTAACAGTTATCTAGACGAACTGCGCCGCTCTGCTTTGGGCACGCCAGATCGGGTGCTGAATACGATCTTTTTTGGTGGCGGCACACCCTCTCTAATGCACCCGGACACCGTCGCTGCCATTATTGATGAGACCCGCAGCCTGTGGCGGCCTGCTAATGACATGGAAATCACGCTTGAGGCCAATCCCGGCTCGGTCGAGACTGGACGGTTTGCCGCCTATCGCGTCGCGGGGGTGAACCGGATCTCGATGGGTGTGCAAGCGCTGAATGACGACGATCTGCGCCGATTGGGTCGAATCCACACAGTCGCCGAAGCGCGGGCTGCGTATGATATCGCCAGAGCCTGTTTCGACAGGGTCAGCTTTGACTTGATCTACGCCCGCCAGCATCAAACCCTGGCCGCTTGGCGCGCTGAACTGTCTGACGCCTTATCAATGGCCGTTGACCATTTGTCTTTGTACCAACTGACCATCGAGGAAGGCACCGCATTCGGCGACAGATACGCCGTTGGAAAGCTGCGTGGTCTGCCCGAGGATGATAGCGCCGCTGATATGTACCTTGCCACGCAAGAAATCTGCGAAGCGCATGGCTTACCTGCTTACGAAGTTTCCAATCACGCCCGTCCCGGAGCGGAATCTCAACACAACCTGATTTACTGGCGCTACGGTGACTATGTTGGAATTGGCCCCGGCGCACATGGTCGTATCACCCGCGACGGAAAGAAGCTGGCAACCGAAACCTACTTATCTCCGAACAGGTGGCTACAAGCCGTCGATCAAGGTAGCGGAGAAAAGGAACGAACTGAGCTTTCTGCGCAGGATCAGGCCAATGAATACCTTATGATGGGGTTAAGGGTATCAGAAGGTCTAGATATTGATCGGTTTAATTCTTTATCCGGCCAGCCTTTGCCAAAAACCAAGCTGGAACATCTGACCGATATCGGCATGATTGAACAGAAAGACGGGCGCTTGATCGCCACACAAGACGGGCGCGCTGTATTGAACTCGGTCATCCGGGAACTTTTGGGTTAGCGGATGCAATATCTCTGGGCAGCATTGGGATTATTGAGCGTTGCCCTTGCGGTGGTCGGTATTGCTTTGCCTTTACTTCCCACAGTCCCTTTCCTGCTGCTGGCTGCGTTTTTCTTCGCTCGGTCGTCATCCCGCCTGCACAACTGGCTTATCACTCATAAAACCTTTGGCCCAATGATCTTGGATTGGCAGAACTCCGGCGCCATACGCCCAAAAGCAAAAAAGGCAGCAACCCTCTCGATTGCCGCCGTTTTTGGAATTTCAGTTCTTATCCAAGTGCCCAATCACGTGCTAATCATTCAGGCGATTGTATTAGGTGGTGTGATGACCTTTATCTGGACCCGTCCTAACGGCTGAGCTTTGCGCACAGGTCATCAAGTTGATCCAGGTTTTCATAGGTTAGAACAACCTGCCCTGACTCTGTCCCGGCCTTGTGATTGATCGCCACCTTCATAGCCAGAATCGCAGAAAGATCCTTTTCCAACGCGCGTGTGTCTGCGTCTTTTCCTGCATTCAGATTTCGGGATTTCGGCACGGATTTAACAGGATCGGCCTGCTCTTTCTTCACAAGCGCTTCAGTCGCCCGAACGGAAAGACCGTCCTGCACAACAAATTTCGCCAATTCAGAGGGGTTTTCCGCTGTGATCAATGCGCGCGCGTGTCCAGCCGACAGCTTACCTTCGACGACAAGTTGCTGCACATCCATCGGTAGGGAAAGCAAACGCAGAAGGTTTGCAATATGGCTGCGGCTTTTGCCCAAGGCTTCGGCCAGCTTTTCCTGCGTGTGTCCGAAACGATCCATAAGCTGCTTGTAGCCGGCCGCTTCTTCAACAGCATTCAGGTCAGCACGTTGAATATTCTCGATAATCGCGACTTCCAGCACTTCGGTATCGTCGAAATCACGAACAATGACGGGAATATCATGCAGTTGCGCCATTTGCGCTGCACGCCAGCGGCGCTCACCCGCGACAATCTCATAATCGCCTTCCGCTATCTCGCGGACGATCAGAGGTTGGATGATCCCTTTTTCCTTAACCGACGCCGCAAGTTCATCCAGTTGGTCGCGCGAAAAGGTGCGGCGCGGCTGGTTTGGGTTCGCGTGCAGCTTTTCAATCGGAACTTTCATATCCGGGCGGCGAGGTTCTGACGGTCTAAGCCCTTCTGTCTCTTGCGTGACATCCGCCATCAAAGCAGACAGGCCGCGACCCAATCCCCTGGGTTTTGATTTCTTAGCTGCCACTGGACCCTCCTACTGCCGCTTACGCGGCATTTTTATTCTTATGCATGACTTCGCGGGCCAAATGACGATAGGCCATCGCGCCCAGAGACCCAGAATCATATTGCAGCACAGGCAGCGCGTATGACGGCGCCTCGCTGACCCGCACATTTCTGGGTATTTTGGTTTTAAATACCATCTCACCCAGATTGTCACGCGCGTCTTTTTCGACCTGACGGGACAAGTTGTTGCGGTTGTCATACATGGTCAACACAACACCTTCGATTCTCAGGTCGGGATTCGCGGTTTGGCGGACCTCTCGAATCGTCATCATGAGTTGCGACAAACCTTCAAGCGCAAAGAATTCGCTTTGAAGCGGAACCAGTACGGAATGAGCTGCAACCATCGCATTGACGGTCAGCAAATTCAGGGATGGCGGGCAATCTATCAGCACGAAGTCCAGCTCAAACTTGTCGATAGCTGTCTGCCTGAGAGCATCGTGCAACAGATAACTGCGCTTTTCGTTCGAGATAAGTTCGATATCTGCTGAACTCAGATCCACCGTTGCCGGTACAACGTATAGACCACCGATTTCTGTTTCCTGAATGACAGCTTCAAGAGGTGCGTCGTCCAGTATCAGATCGTAGGTCGTCCAATCTCTGTCTTCCACCCCCAGCCCGGTCGAAGCGTTCCCTTGCGGGTCCAGATCAACAACTAAAACCCGACAACCGGCCTCTGCTAGGCCCGCTGCAAGATTAATCGCTGTTGTGGTTTTGCCTACTCCGCCCTTCTGATTGGCAACGGCGATAATCCGGGGCCCTGAGGGACGAGACAGATCAACCACGTGATACTCCTTTAATTTTAAGGATAACGGCCTGAAGTTCAGTTAAACTTGTAATCGGCTCAGCCTGGAAATTCCATTCTTTGCGCGCGTCGTCCAGTTCTTTTTTCCAGGTTGCGCCTTTAGGCAACAGCGCGACACCTGAATCCCCTAAATGTCTGTCACAAAAGGACAATAACACGCCCAGTTCAGCTAGCGCTCGGGCTGATAGGATATCTGCGCCAAGCGGATCGACCACCTCAATCCGTTTGGAAATAACCCTGCAATTTGCCTGACATTCACGGGCAACGTTGCGCAAAAAGGCTGATTTTCGCTGATCGCTTTCGATAAGTGTAAACTGAGCGCTTGGGTTTTCTTCAATGGCCACTATTGCGCAGACCATTCCCGGGAAACCTCCGCCGCTGCCCAGGTCTACCCAATTGGAAAAGGTACCGGCACAACGATAAACCTGAACGGAATCTTTGATATGACGGGTCCAGATGTCATTCAGACTGTTACGCGATACCAAATTGATCTTCGGATTCCATCGCTCTACCAGTTCGACATATTTGGTCAGACGCTCGAATGTTTCACGTGAAACATTCAGATCATCCAATACTCCTTCACTCATACTTTTCTGACCTTTTGTTCTCTGCGGAGCTTCGCAAGAACAAGCGTCAAAGCTGCTGGAGTAACCCCTTCGACCCTACTTGCTTGGGCCACGTTCTCTGGCCGCGCGTTTGAAAGCTTCTGCTTCATCTCAGATGATAGACCATCCAGGGCAAAATAGTCGAAATCAAGTGGAATTTCGTAGGATTCATCACGCTTCATTGCTTCGACATCCCGTTTCTGACGAGCAATGTAGTTTGCATATAGCGCGTCTCTCTCGACTTGCTGGCGTATCTCAGGATCTACGTTGCCAAGTTCCGGAATTAGCGGAAGCAAGTCGGAGAATGAAACATCAGGAAACGCCAAGATTGCCATTCCATCACGACGGTTTCCATCCTGATTGACATTTATACCGACAGAGCGCATTTCCTTTGGAGTATAGGTTCGTTCTGAAAGCCTGGATTTGACTTCAGTCAGCTTTTCGATCTTTTCAGAGAACGACTTTATTCTGGCCTCTCCTACACATCCCAACTCCATGCCGATTGGTGTTAGTCGTTGATCTGCATTGTCGGCGCGTAGGGACAATCTGAACTCTGCTCGAGATGTGAACATACGGTAGGGTTCGGCAACACCGCGTGTCGTCAAATCATCAATCATCACGCCAATATAACTATCAGCTCGTGTGAACTGGATAGGATCTCGCCCGAAAACAGACAGTGCCGCGTTCAGACCGGCCACCAACCCTTGGGCAGCCGCCTCCTCATATCCTGTTGTTCCATTGATTTGACCCGCAAGATATAGACCTGGAACTTCTGGGACGGTCAAAGATGAAGTTAAAACGCGGGGATCCACATAGTCATATTCGATCGCATATCCAGGCTGGAGTATCTCGGCTTTTTCCAGCCCCTTGATCGACCGAACATAGTCCAGCTGCACATCTTGTGGCAAAGATGTTGAAATTCCGTTGGGATAAATCGTGTGGTCGTTAACACCTTCTGGCTCGAGGAATATTTGGTGAGACTCTTTATCGGCGAACCTTACGATCTTGTCTTCGATCGAAGGGCAATACCTGGGACCAACACCATCAATATGTCCCCCATACATTGCCGATCGACTTAGATTCTTCTCAATAATTTCATGTGTTCGCGCATTCGTGTGTGTGATTCCACAGGAAATCTGAGGCGCTACAACAGCCGAGGACATAAATGAGAACAGCGTTGGATCATCATCGCCATCCTGTCTTTCCAAATCTGACCAATCTATCGTGCGCCCATCAAGCCGGGGCGGAGTCCCAGTTTTCAAGCGTCCAAGTGGAAATTGAAAGCTATCCAATCGTTCGGCCAGCTTGACGGACGGCTTATCCCCCATCCGTCCACCCGGGCGCGAAACGTCCCCTATGTGTATGACACCACGCAGGAAAGTTCCCGATGTCAAAATAACCGCTTTAGCGCCAATTTCGGACTCATCCGCGAGTTTCACCCCTGCGACGCGGTGACCATCCATTAGAAAGTCAACAACTTCTCCGGTAACTATCGAAAGATTAGGCTGGGCACTGGTTTCCTGCTGCATGGCAGCTCGATACAACGCGCGATCTGCCTGTGTTCTTGGCCCCTGTACCGCCGGACCCTTTCGCCGGTTCAAAAGTCGAAACTGGATGCCGGCCTGATCAGCGACACGCCCCATAACACCGTCCAGCGCATCTATCTCGCGAACCAGATGACCTTTTCCAAGCCCACCGATTGCCGGATTACAGGACATAACGCCAATATCCGCTGATAAAAGCGTAACCAAAGAAGTTTGGGCACCCATGCGGGCCGCTGCATGCGCCGCTTCGGTTCCAGCATGTCCGGCACCAATCACTACAACGTCGAAACTCGAATGTTTCACGTGAAACACTCCCTATTTTCCAAGGCAGAAACTTGAAAATATCTCATCCAAGAGGTCTTCAACACCGATCCTACCTACCAAAGCCTCTAACGCACGAATGGCCGTGCGCAATTCTTCCGCTGCGATATCATACAAATCCGGGCCCGATTCCAGAACAGACATTGCAGCACCTAGTGAATCTCGGGCGTTATTAAGGGCGATACGGTGCCGTTCTCGCGTAGCTATACCATAACTAGTGGTTCTATGATTCAATATACGCGATATATTGTTTATCAGTTGATCCAATCCCTGACCCGTTTTACCAGATATTCCATCACCTGACCCTTTTCTAAGATCAGCTTTGGGTAAAACCTGGATATCATCCTCGCGCATGACTACGCCCAATTCCGAAGGATTCTCTGTCAGAAAGACTCGTAGATCAGCGGTTTCAGCGCGTTTTCGGGCCAGCTCGATACCAAGACTTTCGACATGGTCCTCAGTCTCGCGCAGCCCTGCCGTATCCAACAAAGTAACAGGCAATCCATCGAGGTCCATTCTAACCTCAATCACGTCACGGGTCGTCCCTGCATATTCAGATGTAATAGCAGCATCACGCCCGGCAAGAGCATTCAGCAGAGTGGACTTACCCGCATTTGGAAGCCCAACGATTGCGACCTCAAACCCAGTCCGAATACGCTCGGCGATCCGCACTCCTTCGGCCTCGCGTTGAAGGTCTGACATAACACCGCTCACCAGTTGACGAACTTCTGGGGTCACATCTGTCGGGACTTCTTCATCCGCAAAATCGATCACGGCTTCTAGCAAGGATGCAGCACGGATCAGGTCACCTCGCCACCGTTCCGCCAAAGAGCCGAGCTCCCCCGCGAGGATGGTCTGAGCTTGTTTCCGCTGTGCCTCAGTTTCAGCGTCGATCAGGTCAGCCAGACCTTCGACTTGCGTAAGATCCATCTTGCCGTTCTCAAGTGCCCGGCGCGTAAATTCGCCTGGCTCTGCAAGACGCAAGCCTTCTGTATCGGAAAGACAGCGGATCACAGCATCCACCGTAGCGGTGCTGCCGTGAATCTGAAATTCAACTACATCCTCGCCAGTGAAACTCGCAGGTGCTTGAAATGTCAGCACTAGGCCGTCATCCAGACGCGACCCATCGGATGCGTAAAGTAACCGAAAGCGCATACCACGGGGCGGCAGCGGATGACCGGTCAATTCAGCAGCAGCAGAATGCGCCAGAGGACCAGAGATGCGGATGACCGCCACCCCTGCTTTGCCCTGCGCGCTGGCCAAGGCGAATATCGTATCCATTCGTAGGCCCCGCGTTGGTTAAGACCTGTATTAGGTGTTCATCGAATCGAAGAACTCACCATTCGTCTTCGTCTGCTTCAGTTTGGACAGCAGGAATTCGATCGCATCGGTCGTGCCCATCGGGTTGAGGATACGGCGCAGGACGAAGGTCTTGGCCAGATCGCCCTTGTCGACCAGAAGATCCTCTTTCCTTGTACCGGATTTGAGGATGTCGATGGCCGGGAACACGCGCTTATCAGCGATCTTGCGGTCCAGAACGATTTCCGAGTTACCTGTGCCTTTGAATTCTTCAAAGATCACCTCGTCCATCCGGCTACCGGTGTCGATCAGCGCGGTGGCGATGATGGTCAGCGAACCGCCCTCTTCGATATTCCGCGCCGCACCAAAGAACCGCTTGGGACGTTGCAGAGCGTTCGCGTCCACACCACCGGTCAGAACTTTACCCGAAGACGGGACGACGGTGTTAAACGCCCTACCAAGTCTTGTGATCGAATCCAGAAGGATCACAACATCTCGTTTATGCTCGACCAAACGCTTGGCTTTTTCGATAACCATTTCCGATACGGCCACGTGGCGGGTTGCCGGTTCGTCAAAGGTCGAGGACACAACCTCACCCTTTACCGAGCGCTGCATGTCCGTCACTTCTTCCGGTCGTTCATCGATCAGCAGAACGATCAGATAGCACTCAGGATGGTTCTGTTCGATTGAATGGGCGATGTTCTGCAAGATTACCGTCTTACCCGTCCGTGGAGGCGCCACGATCAGCGACCGCTGACCCTTACCGATGGGCGCAACCAGATCGATCACCCGGGCCGACTTGTCTTTGATGGTGGGATCTTCGATTTCCATCTTCAGACGCTCGTCGGGATACAGAGGCGTCAGGTTGTCGAACAGGATCTTGTGCTTGGCCTTCTCAGGCTCTTCAAAGTTGATCTTCGTGACTTTGATCAGCGCAAAGTACCGCTCATTGTCATCAGGCGCTTTGATCTCACCTTCGACAGTGTCGCCGGTCCGAAGGGAATGCTGGCGGATCATGTCAGGCGACACATAGATGTCATCTGGCCCCGGCAAATAGTTCGCTTCGGGCGAGCGCAAGAAACCGAACCCGTCCTGTAGAACTTCCAGAACACCGTCTCCTCCGACGGTCCAACCCTCATCCGCGCGTTCGCGCAGAATCTGGAACATCATCTCGCCCTTCCGCATGGTCGAGGCGTTTTCGATCTCCAGCTCTTCGGCCATGGCCAGAAGGTCTTTGGGGCTTTTGGCCTTCAGATCGGCCAGATTCAGGGATTCAGTAGACATGATACAAACCTTCACCGCTGTCAGCGCGGCACGAAGTGGAATTTCAGTACGGAAGATACGCCGCCCGGACGGGCGTGTTGACCCCTACATAAGCGTGGCGTCTGGCGGAGTCAAACCGCCCGTCTGACCCTTGCGCTTAAAAACGCCCTCAGAACTTCAGAATGACCGCTAGAACGATGATTACCATCAAAACGGTCGGAACCTCGTTCATCATGCGATACTGCCGCCCAGTGAGCTTGTTTCGCCCCTCTAAGAAGTCTTTACGGCGTGCCATCAGCCAATGATGAAACCAGGTCATGCCAATGACGGCCGCACCCTTGACCCAAGGCCATGCAAAATCCCACCCGACGATGCCAGGTGTAAACACCATGATCAGGCCACAGACCCAGGCCACGATCATCGCGGGGCGCATGATCACGCGTAGCAGCTTTTCTTCCATTTCAAAGAAGATTGGTTCTGCCTTATCGACAGCCTGCGCTTTTTCGACGTGATAGACGAACAGTCGGGGTAAATAGAACAGTCCTGCCATCCACGAGATTACCGCCATGATGTGAAGTGACTTCACCCATGGGTAAATCGTGAAAAGAAGATCCGTCATCTCGGCTCCGAAGGTTGCTCGGAACTCTCCCTAATAAAAAAATAAGAAAAGAAAAAGGAAGATGGTTTTGTAGGGTGAACAAAATCCGTGGATTACTTTTTTACACAAGTGTTTTCCCCAGGTGGATAGAATCCCCTCAAGAATAGGTGATTCTGTAGAAGGAATTTATTTCACAATAAGATCAGGTACTTATATCTTCATTAAGATGGGAAATCTGGGGGTAACTCTTTGGGTAACGTATGAAAAATCGCTTATCCCCGTGTTCCAAGTTATCCTTGTCCCGTTTGGACAGTGTTCGGGCGAATCTGGGAAGTTTGGCGCGAAAATCCCGGGCTTGCGTGTCAACTGGAAAACCATACAAACCATCCCGGAATAGCTAACGGTTTACTCAAGGGGTTTTCCACATGTCTGTCCCCATCATTCTGGCCTCTGGGTCGTCGATACGAGCGCAGCTTCTTGAGAATGCTGGCGTGCCCTTCACCGTGCAAACCGCGCGCGTGGACGAAGAGACGGCTAAGCGGGCATTACTGGCCGAGGATGCAAGCCCGCGCGATATTGCGGACACGCTGGCCGAAATGAAAGCACGCAAAGTCAGTGACAAGACTCCGGGCGCGATGGTGCTGGGCTGTGATCAGGTGCTGGACTTTGACGGTCGGCTGCTGTCCAAGCCTGAATCTCCAGCGGATGCACTGGCGCAGCTCAGGGCGATGCGCGGTAAGCGGCATATGCTGTTGTCCGCCGCGGTGATCTATCAGGACGGGGAACCCATCTGGCGACATGTTGGTCAGGTGCGATTGCGGATGCGGATGAGCTCGGACGCGTATCTGCGTAACTACGTTGATCGCAACTGGGACAGTATCCGGCACGCGGTCGGGGCATATAAATTGGAAGAAGAAGGCGTGCGTCTGTTCGCAACCATTGACGGAGACTATTTTAACGTCTTGGGTATGCCCCTATTGGAGCTATTGAATTTTCTGGCGGTCAAAGGGGTGATTGATCAATGAGTAAAGACCGTATTCCTCTGGCAGGCGTGATTGGGCACCCGGTTGCGCATTCAAAATCCCCAACACTTCATGGGCATTGGTTGAAGTCCTACGGACTGGCCGGGCACTATATTCCAATGGATGTTGCCCCGGATGATCTTGAGGTCGTTCTGCGTAGCTTGCCCAAGGCCGGGTTTGTTGGGGCAAATGTGACAGTGCCCCATAAAGAAGCGGCCTTGCGATTGGCGGATGACGTATCGGATCGGGCAAGGAAAATCGGTGCCGCGAACACGCTGGTCTTTCGCGAGGACGGTACAATCCACGCCGACAATACCGACGGCTACGGATTTATGGAAAACCTGCGCAGCGGGGCACCGGATTGGACGCCGGGCGACGGACCGGCCGTGGTTTTTGGCGCTGGTGGAGCCGCGCGCGCCGTCTTGCAAGCCTTGGTTGAGGCCGGAGTGCCTAAAATTATGCTGACTAACCGAACACGGGCTAGGGCGGACAAGTTAAAGGATGAATTCGGCCAAACCATCACTGTGGTCGATTGGGTGCAGGCCGGAAACGTGGTCGAAAATGCTGAGCTGGTGGTCAACACGACGTCACTCGGTATGCAGGGGCAGCTTGAGCTGCGGGTTCCCCTGGATGGGTTGCAGCCGGGCGCTGTTGTCACCGATCTGGTCTACGCGCCGCTGAAAACCCACCTTTTGCAAACGGCTGAAGAAGCCGGATGCACAGTGGTGGATGGGCTGGGTATGCTGCTGCACCAGGCGGTTCCCGGATTTGAAAGCTGGTTCGGGGTAAGGCCCGAGGTAAATCTGGACCTGCGCGCGGCCGTTTTGTCATGAGTTTTGCACTGGGCCTGACCGGTTCGATCGGGATGGGAAAAAGCACGACGGCTCGGATGTTCGTCGACGAAGGCTGTGCGCTATGGGATGCGGATGCCGCCGTACATAGACTCTATTCAAGGGGCGGAGCAGCTGTTGAGCCGATGCAGGCCACTTTTCCAGACGTAATCGTCGATGGCGCGGTCAGCCGTGATGCGTTGAAACAGATCATTGCGCGGGACGTGTCCGCCTTGAAACAGATCGAGGCCATTGTTCACCCACTGGTCGCTGCAGATCGCGCGGCATTTCGGCAAAATGCGACTGCGGATATTCTGGTTTTTGACATCCCCTTGCTGTTTGAAACCGGCGGAGATGCAGCAATGGATGCTGTTGCCTGTGTATCGATCCCGGCTGATGAACAAAAACGCCGTGTGATGGATCGCGGTACAATGACCGAGGCGCAGTTTGAACAGATCCGCGCCAAGCAGATGCCGAACGAAGAAAAATGCGCACGATCAGATTTTGTGATCGTGACAGACAGTCTGGACCATGCTCGTGCGCAGGTGCAGGATGTGGTCAAACAGATACGAACGGGGCTGGCAGATGCGTGAGATTGTACTCGATACCGAAACCACGGGGTTTGATCCCGAAAGCGGTGACCGGATCGTGGAAATCGGCGCGGTCGAACTGTGGAACCACGTGGCCACGGGTGAAACGTACCACGTCTATATCAACCCTGAACGCTCGATGCCCGAAGAAGCCTTTGGTGTGCACGGCATCGGGCCGGATCTGCTTGAGAATCCGCGCCCGCCGGAAAAGGGCGAGGTGATACTGAAGGATAAGCCGGTCTTTGCAAAGGTCGGTCAGGGATTTCGCGACTTCATCAAGGATTCGCGGCTTGTGATCCATAACGCGTCGTTCGATATGAAATTCCTGAACGCGGAACTCAAATGGATGGGTCTACCCCCGATCCCGATGGAGCAGGCGCTGGATACGCTGGCCATTGCGCGTAAACGGTTTCCCGGCTCACCTGCATCATTGGATGCGTTGTGTCGCCGGTTCAATATCGACAACTCGAACCGAACGCTGCACGGGGCGCTGCTCGACTCTGAGATTTTGGCCGAGGTTTATCTGGAACTGATTGGCGGGCGACAGCCGGATTTCGGATTGTCGACTGCGGCGTCCTCATCTGCGGGCGGCGCTGAGAAATGGCGGCCGTCGGCCCGTCCAAACGCGCTTCCACCCCGAATTACCGAGGACGAACGTGCCGCGCATGATGCTTTCGTGGAAAAACTGGGCGAAAACGCCTTGTGGACCCGCGCCTGAGAAATATCCCGGCGCGGGACCGGAACTTTAGGCTTCGGTTTTCTGGGCTTCGGCCTGACGGCGCATCAGCTCATTGCGGTACAGGCTGACAAAGTCGATATTGTCCAGATTCACCGGCGGGTAGCCACCGTCGCGGGTCACATCGCTGACGATGCGGCGCAGGAACGGAAACAGCATCCGGGGACATTCGATCATCAGGAACGGATGCAGCTGATCTTCGGCAACGCCTTCCACGTGGAACAGGCCGCAATAGTCCAGCTCACACAGGAACAGGATGTCTTCCAGACCTTTGGCCTTGGACTTGAGGTTCAGCTTGATCGACACCTCGTACTGATGCTCGGCCGGGCGCTTTTTCGCATCCAGATTGACCTGCACTGCGATCTCGGGCTGGACATCGCCCGACACGCCTTTTTGGGCCATCACGTTTTCAAAAGACAGGTCACGGATGAATTGTCCCAGAACGCGCATCTGGATTTGCGGGGCGGCCTGGGCCGCGGTGTTTTCTTTGGCGTCTTCGTCGGCCATGGATCTACTCCGAAAATAAAATTAGTCACTGCTTAACAAGTTGGGGCAGACACCTCAATGCAGGTCACGACCCTTCGACCCATTTCGATGGCTTTGACGGGTCCTGGCGTGGGCGAACTTCGGTAAACTCACCATCGATTACGTCATCCTGTTGAAATGGATCAGGCCCGGTGCGGAATTGAGCGCCAGTTCCCATCTGAAACTGCGCGATGGTGACCTTGGATTTCAGATACCGGAATACGGCCACTCTGACACCGGGAATTAGCAAAGCAAAACCAACGGCATCGGTGAAAAACCCCGGCGTCAGCAACAATACGCCTGACAGCAGGATCATTGCGCCATGGGCCAGCGGCTCGGTCGGGTCATCCAATTCGGCAAAAGACCGCTGTAGGTTTTCCAGCGCCATGCGACCTTGTGTCCGAACCAAAACGGTGCCCAGAACGGCCGTGAGGACTACAATCGCCAGTGTGGGCCATAGGCCGATCAAACCGCCAACCTGAATGAACAGGGCGATCTCTATGATCGGGACCAATAAAAATGCCAGGAACAGGTACATTCGTGTTTTCCTTTACCGTGGTCCGGGCGGTGGACTTGCCCGGAACTGTCACCTACATAGTGGCATGAGGCTGCGTATACAAAGTCGTGGCCCGAAAAGAGGATGAAATGAACGAACCGATGATCCAGTTGCTGGTCCTGGCCGGAATTGCCGTTTTCCTGATCCTGCGCTTGAAAAGCGTCCTGGGTACGCGTGAGGGTTTTGAAAAGCCCCCGGTTCAGCAGCAACCAGAGGCGCACAAGTCGCGCCGTGACTTCGAGGTGATCGAAGGCGGCCCGGATCACGACATCACCGACCACGTCGCCGAAGACAGCGAGCAGGCGCAAACCCTGACCGCGATGAAGCGGGTTGAGCCCAGCTTTTCCGTCAGTGAGTTCGTGCAGGGCGCGCGCGGTGCCTACGAGATGATCGTCATGGGGTTTGAAAAGGGCAACCTGGATGAAATCCAGCCCTTCCTGTCCGAAGAAGTGTTCGACACCTTTGTTTCCGTCGTTGCCGATCGGGAAGACAAAGGGCTGACCATCGAGGCCGAGTTTATTGGCGTGCGCGAGACATCCCTTGCCGATGTGAAGTTCGACAAGGATACGAACGAAGCTGAGATCACCATGAAGTTTGTCGGTGAGCTGACCTCGGTCGTGCGTGATCGCGGCGGCGATATCATCGAAGGCAACCCCAATACCGTCAAACGCCAGAAGGACAGCTGGACCTTTGCCCGCGTCATGGGCGCGGACGATCCGAACTGGCTGCTTGTCGCCACGGACGCATGATTGCTGCGCTTCGGTCGTTTTTGCTGGGGGCTGTGATGGCAACCTCTGCCAGCGCCGAAGCGACGCGTTCCATTCTGACTTTTGACGATCTTGATGGCTGGGCCGAGGATGACCACGGCGCAGCCCTTTCGGTATTTCTGAACACATGCGGTGATCTGGACGACCCGGACTGGCGTGCGCTGTGCGGTGTGGCCCGAGCCTATGAACCCGATGCCGCCCGATCGTTCTTTGAACTGTTCTTCCGCCCTGTTCTGGTCGAAGACGGTAAGGATGCCTTGTTCACCGGCTATTTCGAGCCCGAGCTGGATGGATCCCTGACCAGATCCGAGCGTTTCAGATACCCGATATACAAGATGCCACCAGAAGCACGCGCCGAAGGTCCGTGGCTGAGCCGCCGAGAGATACTGACCGGCGACAGCATGACTGGCCGGGGCCTGGAGATTGCGTGGGTCGATGATCCGGTCGAACTGTTTTTTCTACAAATTCAGGGTTCTGGCCGCATTCGGTTGCCGGATGGCCGCGCAGTTCGCGTCGGGTATGGCGGGGCGAACGGCCACCCCTATAGGTCCATCGGGGCGGAACTGATCCGCCGTGGTGCGCTGGGCGCGCATCAGGTCAGCGCCCAGATGATCCGGGCGTGGGTGCGCAAGAACCCCGAAGCGGGCGCGGAATTGCTGTTCCACAATCCGTCATATGTGTTCTTCCGCGAAGTGAACCGCGTCGCGCCAGAGCTGGGTCCGCTGGGCGCAATGAACCGGTCCGTCACCACAATGCGCAGTATTGCGGCTGATCCGGTCTATACGCCTCTGGGCGCGCCGGTCTGGGTTGAGAAAAACGGCAAGGCTCCGTTCCGCCGATTGATGATCGCGCAGGACACAGGCGCTGCCATCAAGGGCGCACAACGCGCGGACATCTTCTTTGGCACGGGGGATGAGGCCGGGGAAGCCGCCGGTCGATTGAAAGATCCCGGCCGGATGGTGCTGTTGCTGCCGATTCAACGCGCCTATGCGTTGCTGCCGGATGAGTTCTGATGTCGCGCCGTAAACTGACCCCGGAAGAGATTGAGCTGTGGCGCAAGGTGACCAATCAGGCCGAGCGCCTGCATCCCGAAATACCTCAGTCAGTGCACCCGACCACTTTACCCAAGCCCAAGCCAACCAAGACCCCCAATGTACGGATTGAGCGGTTTGAGGTCGGACAGAACGCCTTGGGCAAACCTGCGCGAAATGCGTTGAAACCCACCGTGACCGAAAGCCTAGGTGCGACGCCGGTTCAGATGGATACAAAGGCGTTCGGCCGCATGAAACGGGGCAAGCTGAAGCCCGAAGGCAAGCTGGACCTGCACGGGTTGCGCGTAGATACCGCGCACCCGGCATTGATCCGGTTCATCCTATCGGCGCAGGCATCAGGCAAGCGTCTGGTTCTGGTCGTGACCGGAAAGGGCAAGGATCGTGATGAGCCCGGCCCCATACCCACTCCACGCGGCGTGTTGCGCAATCAAGTGCCGCAATGGTTGTCCTTGCCGCCCTTGGCGCAGGCTGTTCTGCAAGTGACACCTGCCCATATCAGCCATGGCGGTGACGGGGCTTATTACGTGTATTTGCGCCGCATTCGCTAAAGCGTCTGAACGGCTCTGGCTATGCCAATGCGCGTAAGGACGCAGACCAGAACGAAAAACCCGCCAATCCACAGGAACTGGATATCCAGCGGCATCCCCAGATCGATCAACACGCCGGTTAACCCCGGCCCGATGGCTGACCCCAGAACCATGACTGCTGTTGCCATGGCTTTGATCGCGCCTATATGCCGGGTGCCGTAGAACTCGGCCCAGAACGCGCTGGGCAAGGTGCTGTTGGCACCAACCGTCAGTGCCAGAAACATCAAGGCCAGCGTTGCCCCTCCGATCGACGACGTCAGCCCCACGATCCCAAACCCAACGGCCATTGGCAGTTGATAAAATGGCATGATCCTAGCCGTGCCCCATTTATCCAGCGCCCAACCCGCCGCAAACATCGACAGCAGGGAGACGCTGGTAAAAACCGGAAACAGGGCAACCAACTCGATATGCTGCCAGCCTTTTGTGTCCGCCAAATGGACCTGATGAAAGAAAAAGGCAGTGATAAAAGCAGATGGACCCAACAAAGCCGGTGCCATGAACCAGAACAGCGGATGAAAGATCGCTTCTTTCCGGGTCCAATGGCGGTCCTCCATGCCCGTAGCCGAATATTCGCTAGACAGGCTTTGCGGGGTTCTTTCCTGACGGAGCAGGCGTAACAGGATTGGGATGCCCAAAAGGGTGACACCGGCAGCAATCACCCAAAGCCACCGCCAGTCCAGCAAGGCCATAGCAGCCACGAAAGTGACTGGCAGCAATGCTTCGCCCACCGAAAATCCGACCGACGCGATCGCCAGCGCTTTGCCCCGTGTGGCGGTGAACCACCTCGCCATGGCCACCAGCGCCAGATGGGTGCTCATCCCCTGCCCAAATAGCCGCAACAGAAATACCACGACCGGCAGCAGAACAACCCAAGTGTTTATTGCCATCGCCACGGTCGCCAGTGCCAGACCTGCCAGAACCGCCGGGCCTAGAACCCTAACTCGAAAGATGTCGGTCAGCCCCCCGGCCCAGATCATCACGACAGCCGATACGGTGGTGCCAAGCGAATACAGTCCGCCCCACGCGCCGTGGCTAAGGCCAAAGGCGGCGCGGATTTCTCCGGAAAAGATCGAAATGAAAAAGGTCTGCCCAAAGCTGGACATGAAGGTCAGCAAGACCCCTGCACCCAACCATGTCGCGTTGTTCTGAAGATATTGGCCCAAACGGAACCCAGTCACGGAGAGCTGACCCGCGCCTGCCCCGTTTCGCTCAGTACGATTTCAGTTGCCCCGGTCGGGTTCCGAATGCTGGTCGGTGCGATTATGTCAAATCCACGCCCATCCGGGTCGAACGTGCTGCTGACCCTGCGGGCGGAATTGATAATGGCCAAAAGCGCGGGCGACGTCGCAGCGACGAAATGCGAGGACTCGGCGTCCCGGTTGAAGGCCGTCGTGTCCAGAATGTTGATCTTGTAGTCGGCCAACGCCTCAGCAGAGTCGATATTGCCAAGGCGCTTACCCTCTTCAACGCCGCGCAGCCGGGCCGAGATGTTCAGCAGCTTGTCTTTCTGCGACACCATAACGATGAAAGGGTCAGGCGGCGTTTTGATCGTATCCATTTGTGACCGGAACAGATCAATATCCAGGTCAGGGGCGATCAGGACGACACCTTCGATGTTTTTGCTGGACCAACCGGGTTCTCGCAATTCGGCTTGCCGCATCATCTCCATCGTCAGGGCCGTTCCCATCGAGTGCGCCACGAGCACGACGCGCCTTATGCCCATCGCCTTTAGGTTCCGAACAGTCTGTTCCAGCCCATCGCGGGCAAAAAGCATACTGTCCAGATCATAGGCATACCCGGCACCCTTAGCTTGGCTGGGCCAGGAATACACCATGATGGCACCGGGAATGTTGACGTCTCGGCTAAGCTGCGCCGCGCGAAACGTGGTCTCGAACTGGGTCGTGTTGTAGCCGTGGATAAAGATGGAAACCTCATCTTTACCCCCCAATCGGGCTTTCATCTCACTCGGCCCTTTCAACTCGTCCACACTGGCCATGACAAACTGCTTTTCGGGGTCGGGATTGGAATAGGAAAAATCAAGCGTACCGGGCGTGTGATTGGGTGGAATCGACACCGTCATTTCCAGATATTGCAACGTCTCACCACGCCGAAATCCGTAGGAACCGTCGGGCTCTCTCGCTCGAGTCGTTGTCGCAAATACGGTTTCGGGACTTCCTACAGACAGCGCGGTTGGCACCGTTTCGGATATCGTTCGGTCAACACAAGCGGTCAGGGGCACCGCCAACAGGAAAATGAAAAAATAGCGCAGCACAGGGTTGGCCCTCGGGACAATATGCGCCTACGCTATCGGATTTTTGTCTAAGGTCCAGCGGTGCCGCACAGAAATTCCGGCGGAAACCGGCTGGACATATCACAAGACGTAACGGCTGAGGTCTGTGGACTTGGTCAGTTCGCCCAGATTGTCATCGACGAATTGCGCGTTGACCGTGATCTCGGCCCCTGCCTGATCCGGGGCAGTGAAGGAAAGTTCCTCGAACACGCGCTCCATCACTGTATAAAGCCGCCGCGCACCGATGTTTTCGACGCTTTGGTTCACGTCCGCAGCGATTTTGGCCAAGGCTGCGATGCCATCTTCGGTAAAGCTGACCGTGACCTCCTCGGTTCCCATCAGGGCGGTATATTGGCGGGTCAGGGCGTTGTCCGTCTCGGTCAGGATACGCACAAAATCCTCCTCGGTCAGTGCGCGCAGTTCAACCCGGATCGGTAGACGGCCCTGCAATTCGGGCAACAGGTCCGAGGGTTTGGCGATGTGGAACGCGCCCGAGGCTATGAACAGGATGTGGTCGGTTTTCACCGGGCCGTGTTTGGTGCTGACAGTCGTGCCTTCGATCAGGGGCAACAGGTCGCGCTGCACCCCTTCCCGGCTGACATCGCCGCCGCGCGCATCAGATCGTGCGCAGACCTTATCGATCTCATCCAGAAACACGATCCCGTTCTGTTCAACCGATTCCAAAGCCACGCGGTTGACGGTTTCATCATCCAGCAGCTTGTCGGCCTCTTCCCCGATCAGCGCGTCATAGCTTTCGGCGACGGTCATCTTCTTCTTGACCGTGCGACCGCCGAACGCCTTGCCGAAGATGTCGCCCAGGTTCATCATCCCCATCTGGCTGCCGGGTTGACCGGGAATGTCAAACATCGGCATCGGGTTCGAGCTGTCGGACAGCTCCAACTCGATCACCGTATCGTCCAGTTCGCCCGCTTTCAGTTTCTTGCGGAACATTTCACGCGTGCCTTCCCGGGCATCGGTGCCAGCGATGGCTTCGATCACGCGATCTTCGGCGGCCTGATGCGCCTTGGCCTTTACATCTTCACGCATGTATTCACGGGTCTGGATAATCGCGGCATCCGCCAGATCGCGCACGATCTGTTCCACGTCGCGCCCCACATAGCCGACCTCGGTGAACTTGGTGGCCTCGACCTTGATGAACGGCGCACGGGCGAGTTTTGCCAGTCGGCGGCTGATCTCGGTCTTGCCAACCCCGGTCGGGCCGATCATCAGGATGTTCTTGGGGTAGACCTCATCGCGGATGTCATCCGCCAACTGCTTGCGCCGCCAGCGGTTGCGCAGCGCCACGGCGACCGCGCGTTTGGCGTCTTTTTGCCCGATGATAAAACGATCCAGTTCCGAGACAATCTCGCGCGGGGTCAGGTCAGTCACGGGGGCGGTCCTTTCGGTCGGCGTGGGTCAGATGCGGCTTAGGTAGTCACCGCGTGGGCGAAAACAACCAAGCTACTTTCATTGGCAGCGTTGGTTAACAACCGTCCCTCCGGTTTGCAAATGCTTTCCATAGGTGAAACGCGCGCCCTCTGATACAGTGATTTCAAGGCGTTGAGGGTCAGGAGCGCGGATATGACGAAAATTGCGAAGATCACCCTGTTGTTCGTTGTGTTTGTTGACCTGATTGGACAAGGGCTGGTCTTTCCCATCATCAACTCGCTGATCATGGAGACGAAATCCGGATTCCTGCCCGAGAATACTCCGATGGGACAGCGGCATTTCTACTATGGGCTTGTGATCGGCTGCTTCTTTTTGTCGTGGTTTCTTGGCGTGGTTTATGTGTCCAAGGTTTCGGACTCGATCGGGCGCAAGAATGCGCTGCTGGTCTGTCTGGGAGGGGCGCTGGCCGGCTATGCGATCACCATAGCGGCGCTGTATATGAACAGCCTGCTGCTGTTGATCCTTGGGCGCTCGATCACTGGGTTTACTGCCGGGAACCAGCCTATCGCACAGGCCGCCATGATTGACGGCAGCACCGATGCGGCCGACCGCGACCGAAATATGGGATATATCGTGACCGGCGTCAGTTTCGGACTGGTCGGCGGGCCGATAATCGGGGCGGTCCTGTCCGACGCCGCCCTGCTGGGCAGCATAGCCACACTGAAAACGCCATTCTACGGCGCGTTCGTTCTGGTTCTGATCGCCATTTTCCTGGTCCTGTTTTTCTTCAAGGACACACGAACCGAACGCGCTGCCTTTGTCTTTCGCCCACGCGATGTTACCGACAGCCTGATCGCGGTGAAAGGTCACCCGACGGTGTTGAAAATCCTGCCCGTCTATTCGTTCTTCATGATAGCCAACGTCACGTTCTACGTATTCGTTGACAATTTCCTGACCAGCAAGTTCGGCTATGGCGTGATCGGAGGCAGCGTGGCGATGGTGGTCATAGGCGTGGCACTGGCGTTTTCCAGCACCTTCCTTGTCAAACCCGCGCAGGAAAGGTTTAGCAAGCACAAGATCATCTATGCGTCGCTGATCGTTATGGTGATGTGCGGCTTTGCCTTCGCCTTCAGCCCCAGCGGAGTGTTCAGCTATGTCCCGGTCTTTTTCTTCTATTTCCTGTTCGGCGTGGCCTACCCGACCCTTCTGGGCCTGTTTTCGTCCAGCGTCAGCGAGGCGGATCAGGGCTGGGTCATGGGCGTGACCACAGCTGTCTTTTGTTTGGCCGGAGGCGTCATGTCCCTGATCGGTGGTGGGCTGATGAGCATCGACATCCGGGTGCCGTACTACATCGTGATCGTCGCCGCGATATGCGGCCTGATTGGAATGCACCGGCGCTGGAAGGGAAAAGAGATCAAGGCGCTACTGGCCTGAGATTTCCTCAACCGTCAGGTTGCCATTGGTATAAACGCAGATATCGGCGGCAATCGCCATGGCCTCACGCGCCACCGTTTCGGCGGGTTTGTCGCCGTCCATCATCGCGCGCGCAGCCGCCAGCGCGAAATTGCCGCCCGATCCAATGGCAGCCACGTTATGCTCGGGCTCCAGCACATCCCCTGCCCCGGTGATCACCAGTAGATCGTTGCCGTCGGTGACAATCAGCATCGCTTCGAGCTTTTGCAGGTACTTGTCGGTGCGCCAGTCCTTGGCCAGTTCTACCGAGGCACGGGCAAGCTGGCCGGGTGTGGCCTCCAGCTTGGCCTCCAGCCGCTCTAGCAGAGTGAAAGCGTCTGCCGTTGATCCGGCAAAGCCTGCAACAACCTCGAACCCGCCCGGAGACAGACGACGCACCTTGCGGGCAGTGCCTTTGATGACCGTCTGACCCAGACTCACCTGCCCGTCCCCGGCGATCACCACCTGGCCGCCCTTCTTGACGCCAATAATCGTTGTGCCGTGCCAACCGGGAAATTCGCTGTCTGCCATGAAAGCCTCCGTTTTTTTCTTGCACCCTATATGGGCCGGACCCATCCACAGCGCAACAGTTCACAAATTGCCCAAAAGATATGCAAGAAATGCAATTCGGGGTTACCGGACTAGCAATTGTGAGACTCAGCCAATGCTCCTACATGAGCCTCACAACCGACAAGAGGTCGGCTGTTTCAGTTACAAGGAAATGCGCAAATGGCAACTACTGCAAATATCCATGCGCCGCTCGGAGCAGCTACCATCCTGCATGTAGTGGACGCGTTCTTCGGAACATTTGAAAAAGCAACTGCGTGGAATGAATCCCGCAAAACTCGCAAGGCCCTGTCGGTCCTCAGCGACGCTCAACTGGACGACATCGGCCTGAGCCGCGCGGATATCAGAAACATCTGATCCGCGAGACATTCGACAGTAAGATGAGCCGCTCAGATCTGGGCGGCTTTTTCTTTGTCAGGACAGTCTAAAAAGCCCGTCCATATCGGGAAGAAACGCCTCAACCGCTGCAGTTGCGATGACGTGGCGCGTGCCGTCCTCGGGGTCCTCTACATCCAGTCCTCCGGTGACCGCCCGTACTTCGGCGCGACCGCGTGGAAGATCGCCTGCGACAAGTTCGCAATCCACTGCTTCTGGCTGTTGAACCCCTATTGTTACCCGCACACGCATCTGATGGTGGTCTACGCCCAGCTTGGAAAACAACGTGATCGACGAGTGATGCAGCGCGTCCTGCACGGCCCGCCGCGCAGCTTTGGTATAGTCTTGTCCGTACAGATCGTTGCCGGTTCCCATTTCCAGAATGATGCGTTTTTCCATCACAGTTTGGCCTCCATGTCGAAGGACACGATGATCGCCGCATTGGCAATTACCGTGTGGCCGGCGGTTTCCGGTTTCTTTATGTCCAACCCGCCCTGCGTCACGCGGATGTTCGGTTGGCCATATGGAAACACCGCCGTCAGCGCTTCGGTGTCGACCTTTTCTGGATGGGCGACTCCGATTTCGGCGTCGATAATCATGGCCTCTTTAGGAAAGCCGAACAGCTCTGCCATGTTGACCGAGTTGTGCCACAACGCGTCTTTGATGGCCCGCAAAGCGGCCTCGGTATAGTCTTCGCGGCGCAGCGAGGTGCCCATGCCAAACTCAACAAGAACGCGTGTTTTCGCCATGTGAACCTCCGGCATGAAAAAGGCGCCCCGGATGAGGCGCCCCCGATCTTTGCGTATCCAAACGGATCAGATGGATTCGTCAATCCAGCTTTGCAGGGCGGCCTTCGGCGCGGCACCTGCACGGTTCGAGACCACCTGACCATCCTTGAAGATAAACAGCGCAGGAATACCGCGCACGCCCATCGCGGCAGCGGCGTTGGGGTTGCTGTCTACGTCAACCTTGGCGATCTTGACCTTGTCGCCATACTCAACCGCCAGCTCTTCCAGAGCGGGACCGATTTGTTTACAGGGGCCACACCACTCGGCCCAGAAATCGACAACAACGGGGATGTCGGAATTCTTGACTTCGGCGTCAAAGGTATCGTCGGTTACGGCTACGGTCGACATATTCTGTCTCCTGAATGGGGAATGCTTGGTCACTGAAACTAGGTGCGGGGTTTTCCAAGGTCAAGGCATCGACGCACGCGTCAGCGCATCCGTCACCAGATCGTGTGGCAACCACATCAACCGAGCCGTTCTGGTCCACAGAATCGCAGTTTTGATGTCGCGGTCGGGGTAAATCTGTGACAGCGCACAGGAATACGCCCCCATCTGTCGCAGCAGGCCGTCAGGACACGCGGCTGCGGTGTCCGGCACAATCATATTCGATTTGAAATCAATGACCTGAACGTCCTTTTCCGTTACGATCAACCGATCGATGACCCCGTGCATCCGACGCCCGTTCAGATCGGCGGATACCGGAACTTCGGCCAGAGAGTCTGGGCCGAATATGTCCTGCAGATGGTCTGCGGACAGTACGGCCCGCGCCTCGGAAAACAGCGCATCGCGTTCCGAATCCTGCATATCGGGAAGAACCCTTGCGCAAAGCTGCGGCCAGAATTCGGACGCAACCGAAGGCAAGTGCTCGAGAAGAAGGTGCAGCCGGGTTCCGCGCAGCTTTGCGGCGTCCTCATCCTGTCCACTGTCGCCCGGCAAGGCTTTCGCGCCACCGAGATCCGACGGGCTGAGCGTTTCGGTCACTGGCTCGGGCGTGGCTGCCTCAGCCAGAAACGCTTGCGGAAGGTCTACACGCTCGATCGTTGATTCTGCATGTTCGATCAGCGGCGGGCCAAGCCACTCACCATGCGACAGCCTTAGCGTTTCTGAACCCGGCTCTGAAATGGCACCTGCCCGTTCCATGGCGGCCTGAACCATCTGGTACCAGCTTGACCCATCTTTGCCGACATCCCCGGCTGCGGCCACGATCAACCACTTCTCGGCCCGTGTTAGAGCCACATAGAGCAACCTCAACCGCTCGTTTTCTTCCCGTTCGCGCGCCTCTTGGCGGGCGCGGGCAATTAAGGCCGGTGATCCGTCTGCCGAGACTTTCCACAAGGGCATCCCCTCTGCCACCATGATTTCGGCATCACGCGGGGCTTGCCGTTTACCCGTATCGGGCAGGATTACGATCGGCGCTTCCAGCCCCTTTGATCCATGCACCGTCATGACTCGGATCATGTTGCCGACACCGCTCATCTGTCGCTTGATCTCAAGGTCATCGGTCTGCATCCACACCAAAAACCCGGTCAGGCTGGGAATATCGGTGCGCTCGTATGCAAGCGCCTGCGACAATAGCGCGTTGATGCCGTCTTCGGCTTCGGCCCCCAACCGCCCGAGCAGTTTGCGCCGCCCGTCATGGCGGGTCAGAATGCGTTCGATCAGGTCGTAAGGGCGCAGAAAGTCGATCTGCCCGCGCAGGTCGTTCAATACGGCAAGCGTGTCGGGAAACTCATCGGCGCGGCGGCGCAGCGCGGCCCAAAGAAACGGGTCTTTTCGGCGATGGGCCAGATCGAAAAGCTGCTGTTCAGTCCACCCCAGCAACGGAGATTTGAGCACTGTCGCCAGCGAAAGGCTGTCTTCAGGCGTTGCCAGAAAGCTGAGCAGCGCGGCCAGGTCCTTCACCGCCAATTCCGCGCCGACTTTCAGGCGGTCTGCCCCGGCGATTGGCAGGTCAGCGGCTTTGCACGCCCGAATGATTTCAGCGAACAGGTCCGAGCGACGCTGAACCAGGATCAGGAAATCCCCCGGTTGCACCTTGCGTCGTACAAACTCTCCCGGTGTTTCGCTATCATCGGGAATGGTTTCGCCGCGCTCGATCATCGTCTTGATCGAATCTGCTACCTGTTGGGCCAGAATAACGGTGTGATGTCGCGCGCCGGGTCGATCCACAGGGTCGGTCCAGTCACCGTCTTCGTCTTCCTCGACCTTTTCAACCACGGGCCACAGATCGACCCGCCCCGGAAGATCGGCTTTGAACGCACGGTGAAGGCTTTCTTTGTGGAAGCCTGCCTCTACTTGGTTTTCAAACAGAATATCCACCAAGGACAGGATCGCGCTGGAGGACCGAAACGAGTACTCAAGCGTGGAATCCCACAATTTAGAGCCTGATTCAGTCAGCTTTCGCCCGAATTCAAGCTGCATCCGGTCAAAGGCTTGCGGGTCGGCGCCCTGGAAGGAATAGATCGACTGTTTCTTGTCGCCGACCACGAAAATCGTCCGCTCAACCCCCGATCGGGCACCCTCTCCGCTGGTGAATTCCTGGGCCAGCTTCTCGATCACGTCCCATTGGTCGGGGCTTGTGTCTTGCGCTTCGTCCACAAGGATATGGTCGATACCGCCATCCAGTCGATACAGCACCCATTCCGCGACCGCCGGATCGTTCAGAACTTGGCGCGCACGCAGGATCAGGTCGTCAAAGTCCAGCCACCCCCGTATCTGTTTGCGTCGTTCGTATTCCGGTAGGAAAGCCGCTGCAAACCGATGCAGTACACGTGTTTTACGCGCGGCCGTCAAAGCCAGCCGTTGCTCTCGGGCTGCCTCAACCCGCAACATGAAGGCTTCGAGTTGCGACATTCGGTCTGCCAGAACCCCTTCGCGCAGCGCTTTGGTCGGAAAGTTGTTGATTTTGGCTGAAAACGGTTCCTTCGCCGACTTTCCGGTTAGGAAGACCCCTTCCAAAGTTGGCAGGATGCTGGTTCGCGGCTCAGTGAATCCGGCCAGCTTTGCTGCGGCCTTCGCGTTGTTTCCACCGCTTTCAAGCATGGCGGGCAGGATCGAGCGGATCAGATCAACCTCGCCGCCCAGAAAAACGCGGGACAACAACGTCTCTTCGTCAAACCCTTCGGGAAGGTCGAATTGGCGTTGAATCTCGTCCCAATTCAGGGGCTTCGCAAACAGGTTTCGCTTGTGCGTTATTGCGGCCGTCAGCTTTTCAAAACCGGTATCCGTCACGAACCGGGCCACATCTTCGATCAGCGCGGCTTGCGGCCCCTCTGCAAAATCTTCGACGATTTCTTCGCGCAGCAGCGCGGCGGCGCGGTCCTCCATTTCGGAAAATTGCGGGCTGACGCCAGCCTCAAGCGGAAAGCGGCGCAAGAGAGACGCGCAGAATGAGTGGATTGTCTGTATTTTCAATCCACCGGGCGTCTCGATGGCGCGCGCAAACAGCGTGCGAGCCTGCGCCAGCCGGTCAGGGTCGATGACACCCGGAACGCCCAGATCGGTCAATTGCGCCAGTAGCCGGTCATCGTCCAGCATCGCCCACTCACCCAGTCGTTTGAACAGGCGGTTTTGCATCTCGCTGGCGGCGGCTTTTGTGTAGGTCAGGCACAAAATGTGCTGCGGTTGAATACCGTCCAGCAACAATCGCGCCACCCGGTCGGTCAGAACCCTGGTCTTGCCCGAACCGGCATTTGCCGCCAACCAAGTTGAGGCTTCGGGTCGCGCGGCCTGTACCTGACGTTCGGTCGCGTCGTTTCGCGGGCTCATTTCAGATCCTCGGGGTTTGTTTCGTGTGTCCGGTCCCACTCGCCAAATCGTGCGAGGTGATCGTAGTCGCCAATGTCGGTGTCCTTATGCAGCATCCGGCGCGAGGAATAGCCTTGTTCAGGCTCTAAATAGGCTGAAATCAGCTCTTTCAGCTCAGCCAGAACTTTGTCGGGCGGTTCCTTGCCAAGTGGCGCGGGAACTTCCTTATAAGCCCCTCCCATACCGACAAAAATGGCTTCTGCCACTGGCAGTGGGTCAATTCCCTCAATCCCGCCCTGCTCGGCCATTGCAGCTTCGATCAGCAATTGTTTGTCAAACTTGGCTTGCTGGCTTTCGCTAGGTGGAGTGCCGGTTTTGTAGTCGACCAGTCGTAGCGCACCCCTGCTGTTCAAGTCGATCCGATCAGCGCGACCCGAAATCGTAAAGTCCAGAGGCGACAGTACCAGTTTCATCGCAGCCTCAAACGCCACGGGGCCACCATCGCCGTGCCGCGAGGCCTCAGCTTTCAAAAAGTCATCGGCAATCCGTTCAAGTCGCGCCAGCCAGAGCTTGCGGGCTGTCGGCCATGCAACATGCTGTTCCAGCAGGCTTTCAGCGCGTTTCAAAAAGTTGTCACGCGACAGAAGCGCCGAGTCCAGCAAGCTGTCCTTGACGAAATGTTCAAGGATTTCATGGATCACGATCCCGCGCAGCAACGCGTCCGGTGCCTGCACCAGAGGGTCCAGAGGCTTCAGGCGCAGCACGTGTTTGGCATAGATCGCGTAGGGATCGCGGATCAGGCGTTTGATTTCCGTAACGCTCAGACGGCGCGGGCGCGACGCAACGGGCGGGCGCGGCGATGGTCGTGGGGCAGCTTTGATATGCGGGGCGGTTTCAAGCTGCTCGGACCAGCGCAGCCATTGCCGACCACGGGAACGCATGCCGGACAACGCGTCGCGACCACCTTGATCCGGTAGGCCTTGCAACAAGTTCGTCAGCCGGTTCAGCCAGCGCGAAGGCACTGTTTCCGCGTCATCGGACCGGATCGCGCGGGTCAGCCAGACCTCGGGCGCGCCAATAGCCTGCTGAAAGTCATGCGCCGACAAGCCGATCCGCCGTTCCGGTAGCAAAAGCCCCGCCTTGTCGCGCATCTGGCGGTTCAGCCACGGGTCGGGTGCGGCGGCTTCCGGCCAGCTACCTTCGTTCAGGCCGCCGAGAATCAGCAGATCGGCCCCTTGTACGCGGGCCTCAAGCGTTCCCCAGATCATGATATGTGGATGCGGCGCGTCCCGATCGCGCACTTCTTCTCCGGCCAGTAATGCCCCCAGCAGGTCCGCGAAGTCATGCGCGTTCATTGACCCACCATGGTGTGCCTCGGACTCGAGTGAGGTGAGAACGGATTGCGCCTTTTGACCCGCGTTTTTGTCCCAAAGCGTTCCGGTGTCGCCCGCACTGCCGGCTGAGATGGCTTCGGCCAACGTTCGCAGACGGGCAACCCAATCCGACAGGGGCAATTCGGTCGAGATCTCTTGGTCGCAGAAATGCCGCGCGAGCCATTGCATCCAGTCACCCGGAACCTCTTTGCGGATGGCGAAAGCGGTCAGGCTGGCGCTGTCTGGAAACGGAGGACCGTGGCGACGCAGGTCCAACTCAAGATCACGGGTGTGCAAAAGATGCTCACCCCGACCCCCGCCATCGTGACAGAGGGGGTGCTTCAGCAGCGTCAGCAGAGCTTCACCATCCAGACGTCGTGCGAACAGGTTGGCAACGTGCCGCAAAAAACGTCCGGGCGGAGAAAGTTGCAGGGGCAGGCCGGCGCTGTCATCGGGCAGGATGTTCCAACGATCCAGCGCGGCACTGACCTGACGTGTCAGCATCCGGTCCGGGGTTATCAGAGCAGCGGTCTGACCGGTCTCGGCGGCCTGACGCAAACGCAGGGCAATGGCCAGTGCTTCGGCGCGAGGAGATTGGGCTTCGACCAGTGTCAGGTCGTTTGTCGCACGGTCCAAATCCCTCAGCATTGGGCCTTCGGACATCCAGGCATCCGTGATCGGCGCTGGGCGTAACGCCAATGAAACCAGCCGGTTACGGGCAGGCGAGGGGGGCGCGTCCGGTGTCCAAGGTTCAATCTGATCTGGTTTCACCCCAAGTTGGGTCATCAGCTTTCGGAACCTGTATTGCGGGTGATCTTCCGACGTCAGCGCATCATCCAGATCGGTCCAGACACGCTCGGGCTGGTCAAAGTCAAACCCCGGCAGGATCAAGGCACCTTGTGGCAATCGCGCGACGGCTTCCATCAGCATTAGAGTTGTCCCCCGAGACCCCGTAGACCCCGCAAGAAGCACAGGGTGACGCGGTGGATCATCTCGCCAACGCTGGATCAGGTTCACTACCACGCGACGCTGTCGAGCCTGAGCGTCCAGCGCATCGCCACCGGGATTGATAAAGCTATCTGCAATTCCGATAAATGCCTGCGCCCGCGCCCAGTGACCGGAAAGGTCGCTGACGTCCAGTTTTCGGATCGCATCGGGCGATACGCCCTCACCCTGCATCTCGTCTATCAGCGCGGCTAAACTGTCAGAAAGGTCAAACAAGGACGACCGCGCGGCCAGATCGGGCTGTTGGTCCAAGAGTTTGGAAACCAGTTGTGTCAGCTCCAGCCTGCGTCGGAGGGGCGGGATGGCTGGTGGGACACTGGCAAGATCGACGCTTTCACCCAGATCAGTCACCAGCGAAAGCCGAGGCAACAGGCAAGCTGGACCTTGATCGAACAGGCTGCGTACCCGGCGGGCCATGCGTCGGGTGTTGACCACAAGCTGAACCCGGGCCAGCGCTTCGGGTGGCTGATCCGCGCACCGGGTTCTCAGCCCCTGAACCAGTGCCTTGGGAAAGTCCGTGCCCGGTGGGACGGCAAAGACTCGGGGCAGGTCGCCGGGTTTAAACATCGGCCAAAAGCCCTTCAGCCAAGGCGATCCCGTCCGGGTGGCCGACGTCACACCAGCGCCCGGGATACGAAAGCGAAAACAGACGATTCTGCTGGTGCATCCGGTCCCAAAGTAGGTTCAGTGAAAATGACTTCTGAGGGAATTCTTTCAACCTTTCGGTCTTAGTGATCTGTACACCGCCATAGATCAAACCGGGGCCGCGGGTGATCCGGCCTGTAGCGTCGGCGGTGAAATCGCCTGTCCCCCTGTAGCCGATCGTCTGGGCAACGGGCACGCACATCAGAAGGGCATCCATTCGCTCGGGATCCCACGCGTTGCGCAGCAGCTTCAGCGGGTTCGGACCGGACCAGATCGCGTCTGAATTCAGGGTGAAAACCGGCTCAGACCCCAGTAAGGGCAAAGCGGCGCGCAATCCGCCCCCGGTGTCTAGAATGTCCGGCTGTTCCAGCGATAACTGCACACCCTTCGGGGTCAGATGCGCCTCAAGTTGATCCGGCAGATAGTGCAGGTTCGCGACAACCCGCTTTGGGTTCAGTTCGTCCACAAGATCAAGCGCGTGGTCGATCAAGGCCCGGCCCGAAACTTTTATGAGCGGCTTGGGCGTGTCTTTGGTCAACGCGCCCATACGTGTGCCGAACCCTGCTGCGAACAGCATGACAGCATCAGGAGATCGGGTCATGCCTGTCTGAGCCTTTCCAAAGCTTCGGGTGTCGGTGCGGGCAGGGCGTCGCGTAAAAGATCTGCAACCGTCACCAGGGCGGGATGTTCGAGATCCCGCATCAGGTGGGCCCAGGTCGCGGGGATCAGGTCTATATATTGCGGCTTTCCGAACTCGGTCGCCAAACGCGCGAATACTCCGAGTATCCGAAGGTTCCGCTGTGCACCTAGAACGGCGTAAGCCGTGCGGAAATCATGATCGTTGACCCCTGTTGCCGAGATGTATCGGTCGACCATCCGCATCTCGGTGCCCGGTGCCACGTCGCGGCGGACGTCCTGCAACAGCGATACAAGATCATATGCGGGATGTCCCAGCATCGCGGTTTGAAAGTCCAGAAGGCCCACGCGCTGCACACCGTCGCGTTCCGGCAGCCAGATCAGGTTTTCGGCATGGTAGTCACGCTGAACAACGACCTTTCGCCCAGATGCCTCACTGTGCAGGATGTCCGAGAACCGATGCTCGAACCGATCCCGTGCGTCTTCGTCATAACTGCCCTGAACGGCCTGCGCGTATTTTGTGAACGAAAGTGCGGCCAGCTCGGTCATCAACGAGGGACCATAAGACGGCAGCGACAGGGTTGGCGCATCATGTAGCGTGATCAGAACGTCTGTTGCCGCTTCGTACAGTTCACGTTCTTTCTGCGGATATTGCCGAAGAACACGCGCGAACAGATCATCGCCCAAATCTTCAAGCAACAAGAACCCGTATTCTGTGTCTTCGGCATAGATTTCGGGCGCGCTCAGGCCAATGGACCGCAGATATTCGGCCATGCGGACAAATGCCTCAACAGGTTCGGCCTGACCCGGAGGGGAATCCATCAGAACGGCGGTCTTGCCGGTTTTCGGGTCGGTCAGACGCTCGTACCGGCGGTTCGAGGCATCCCCGGCCAGAGGCGTACGCTGCGCGTCGGCCCAAGGCGTCTGTGCGATCAGGGCTTCGGCCAGAACAGCACGGTTTGTCATGAGCGGGACTCCAGCCTTTGGGCCCATTTTGGGTCCGACCACGATAGGGTCAGTATTCGTTTTTCCATTGTGTCAGGGTCTGTTTCAAACGTCATTGTAAGGGCGGTATCAGGTCGAAGCGGACCCAGCTTTTCCGGCCACTCTATCAGGCAGATCGACGAGTCCAACGCCTCGGTCAGGCCAAGCTCTTCCACTTCTTCCACGGCGCTCAGACGGTACAGGTCGCAATGCCAGATCTCTGTGGACTCGGTGTCGTAAACCTGCACCAGCGTAAACGTCGGAGAGGGCACATCCTCGGGGGTGGTCAACAGTGATTGGATCAGACCGCGCGCGAAATGGGTTTTGCCGCTGCCGATCTCACCTTCAAGCAACAGGGTGTCTCCGGGCAGCAAAGTCGAACCTAACCGAGTGGCAAACCCGGTTGTTTCTTCTGGGGAATTCAGGGCAATCGTCAGCGGTGTCGTCGTCATGGCGCCACAATGGCCCTGTGTCCGGTTGGCCGCAACCCGGTTCAGGCGCTGATCTGCCGTATCTCTGCCGGTTGCAGAGCGTCCGCGTCCGAGGAAAAGCGTATAATTGTGGCACCGTTTTGCAGCGGGCTGATCATGCAAGTCAGATGCGTGCCGTTGCGCATTTGCAAAGTTCCATTCCATTCGACGCGGTTTTCGCGCATTTCAACGAAATCGCGAATTTCGCCCAAGATGGGCGTCGCCGTGCACTGTGTCTGCCAGCCTCGCGTCACTTCGAGCACAGTGTCCGAGTCAAACCCCACGTCAGATGGTTCGCCCCAAAGCTGCTGGTAAGCGAAATTGGTGAATGCCAGCGTGCCATCATCGCCAAAAACGGCGATGGCGTCGGCCAGTTTGTCCAGAATCGATTGCATCAGGTCCATCTCTGAGCGGAACCGCCGAGTCAGCGTGATCTCGGCCGTGATGTCCTCGAACAAAAAGGCCACCGCGCCGTCTGGGTGCGGACGCCCGCTGACCGAATAGACTGAGCCTGAGGGCAATGACCACGTCTCATGGTAATTTCCGTCCTCTGCCGCTTCGAGCAGGCTGTTCATTTGGCTCCGCCAGCTACGGTAATTCTTGGGCTCGGGCATCATGTGCTGGTCGCGCAGACGGTCGAAAAAACTGGACAGGCTTGGGCGGCAGCTCAGAAAATCAGGGGGTAGGGCGGTCAGGTCGATCAGGGCCGGGTTGAACAGTGCAAGTTGGCGATTGCGGTCGAATATGGCCAGCCCGATCGAAAGCTGGGCAAATGTTTTCGTCATTGTCTGAACGAATTTTCGTTGCGCGGTTTCGGCATCGACAATGGCGTTGATGTCCACGGCATAGCACAAGTACCCTTCCGGGTGGTTCACAAGCGTCAGGTCGAACCAGAGCTTGTTTGCGCTGTCTTCCGATGAGATCGAAACTCGCGTTTTGGTGCGCAACCCCGTGTTGCCCTCTGCGCCTGGAAACAACGGTGCCGTGAGGTCGGTATCCTGACCCCGAACCTTGCGTACCAATGACACATACGCCGCGTTACACCATCGGACATTGTCCTGCTGATCAAGCAGCCAGACGGGATAGGGCGCACGCTCCATCGCCATGCGAATAGGGTCACTTGCCCCCTGAGGAACAGCTTGCTGACCACCCCTGTTGTCGCGCAGCCGGACGCGGACGACGCCGTCTATCCATTCGCACAGCACGTCACGCTCGACCGTGCAGTCGATAGCCGGAATAACCAGGTTCCCTTCCTTCCGAATTCGATCCGGGGTTTCGGGAAATGTCGGAAAGTCCCGTTTCAGCAGGCGTTGCAGGTCGGCCCATTGGCGAACCTCTTCAAATCCATCAAGGGCGATGTCCGAATGGCTAATCAGCCGGTCGCCATCAAACAGAAACACCACGTCGAAGAATGAGGAAGGCGAGGACAGGCCGAAATTGTCGCCCCGATGCCGGCGGCGCGGCAACAACCACTGCGCGGCAAGACCGGCAGATACCAAGCTGATAAAGGCCAGAATGATCCAGTCCACCATGCGCGCCCCGCAACGAAAATCACGGGTACAGATTATGGTTTCCAATGGTTAACGGGGTCTTAACTCAGACCTGAAAGCGTTGATTTGCACCAGATGGAACAGGGGTATCTCCGATCTGGGCGTCCACCAGTTTGCGAGGCCATGTGACCTTGACGATCGCGCCTCGGCGCTCGGGGTGGTCGGACAGGGTTTGATAGGGGTCCGAGCCGTTGGCGAATTCAAGTTCTGCGCCGCTCCGTTCCAGAAGGGTCTTGGCGATGAACAGTCCCAGGCCCATGCCTTCGTATTCTGGCCGCGCGCGTTGTTCGGTCTCGGCGCGGCGACGGCGCATGAAAGGGTCTCCGATCCGGCCAATCATTTGCGAGGGATAGCCGCGCCCGTCATCCATGATGCCTACCGTGATCTGATCAGGGGTCCATTCGGCCTCGACCCAGACATTGGCGCGCGAAAAATCCACGGCGTTCTGGATTAGGTTTCGCAGGCCGTGGATGATTTCGGGTTTTCGCAGGATTGACGGTTGCTGCACGTCGCCTTCGCCTGCGGGACCCTCGGCGAAATGAACGATCTTACCGCGATTGATATGAGGCTCGGCGGCTTCGTGGACGACCGTGGACAAGGGCGCCTGCCGAAGATGCAGATCGTCTTTGCCCGCGCGCCCCATGTCCCGCAGGATGTCCCTGCATCGGTTGGCCTGTTCACGGATCAGCGCAGCATCGTCTTTCAGGTCGGGCCGGTCGTCCAACTCTTCGATCAGTTCCGAACTGGTCAGCTTGATCGTGGCCAGAGGTGTCCCAAGCTCGTGCGCGGCAGCGGCTACGACCCCGCCCAGATCGGTCAGTTTCTGTTCGCGGGCCAGCGCCATATGCGTGGCCGAGAGCGCCTCGGACATGGACTGCACCTCGGTACTGACGCGGTGGGAATACGCACCGAGAAAGACAATCGCAATGACGATGGCGGCCCAGTTTCCGAACAGCAGGATATCGGGGATGTCCAGATCGACGCCCACCGCCGTGCGCAGGGGCACGTGAAATTCCGCCAGCAGGGTGGTCAGGGCAATGGCGACGCCGCCGATGATCATCGTCGAACGGGTGCTCATGACACTGGCCGAGATCGTCACCGGCCCGACCAGCAACAGTGCAAAGGGGTTGTTCAAGCCGCCGGTCAGATACAGCAGGATCGTAAGCTGAAGCAGGTCGAACAGAACCATCAGAAAGTTTTCAAACTCTGACAGCCGTTTGTTTCGCGGAAACACAAGAATAGCCGTCAGGTTGCCCATGATCGACACGCCGATTGCCAAATAGCACAGCGTGGCGTCCAACTGCACCTGATAGGTCTGCTGGGCGACGGTGATTGCCGTGATCTGACCGATAATGGCGACCCATCGCAACAGAATGAGGGTGCGCAGGCGGATCCAGCTACTGCGTTCCTGACCGCGCCATAATGTGATGTTGGAAATTGCCATTTGTCCATTATGTCCTGTTGCATCGGCTGTTCATCTTGATAGGTGTCCCGGCCGAAACGATCAACAACCCCTTTTTGGTCAGGAAACCCGTCATGATCCGCCTGTATGCCATTCTTGCGACCGTTGTTCTGGCCATCGGTATAGGTGCTATGTGGCTGCTGACACAGGGCGGTGGGTCAGATGACAAGTTTGCTCAATGCCGTTCCAGCCAGATTGCTGGAGGGTCGGCCGCGATTGGTGGACCGTTCGAGTTGATCAACGGAGCAGGCGAAACGGTCACCGACGCGGATGTGATCACCGAGCCGACTTTGGTTTATTTCGGCTATACCTTCTGCCCGGATGTCTGCCCTTTTGACATGTCACGGAACGCCGAAGCCGTGGACATTCTGGCCGAGCGCGGCCAGTCGGTGACGCCGTTGTTCATCTCGATCGACCCGGACCGGGATACGCCCGAAGTGGTGGGTGATTTTGCTTTCAATCTTGGCGGCAAGACCATCGCGCTGACCGGATCGCCCGAGCAGGTCAAAGCGGCCAGCCAAGCCTACAAGACCTATTACAAAGCCCATGAAAAAAGCGATGAATACTATCTGGTGGACCACTCGACCTTTACCTATCTGGTGACGCCACAGGATGGTTTTATCGAGTTTTTCAATCGCAACGATACCGCCGAACAGATGGCCGACAAAGTGGGTTGCTTTCTGGACCAGCTCTAACCCGCGCTGGCCCGAAACTCTGTTCAGTTTTGGGTCGATTGGACCATATTCACACAGTTTCCATCTAAAATTGGGTGGCCTGCTCGTTTAATTGCAGAAACAAACCCGCGCGACGTGTATTGAGGTAACGACACGTGATTTGCCGGTCCACGCCCGGCGACCGAACCGGGTGCGATGAAAGATGGGTTTTGTATTAAACATCAGTGAGGTTGACGGGTTCACCGGCAGCGGTGAGCAGGGTCTGGATATCTGGACCGCCACCGCCGACCTCAGCGATCCCAGCGTGACAACGGTCTCGGGCGATTTTGATCTGGATAACGACCTGGATGGCGTCGGAGAGGGTGAGGCGCCAGGCGGTTACGTTTTCAGCCCGCTTGTCACGCCCTACGGTACTTTGGTGACAGACACCGCCACCGGCGAGTTTACCTTTTTCGTCGATCGCGCTGCGGTCATTGCTTCGGGATCAGATCAGGTCATAAGTTTCACTGTGACGGCCACCGGTTCGTTTGGAACGGGTGACACGGACACCGTGGTTATCGAGCTTTTGATCTGTGTCACCAAGGGCACTTTGATCAACACCCCCAGCGGTGAGCGCTTGGTCGAAGACCTGATGATCGACGATGAGGTTCTGACAGCAGACGGGCGAGCCGAGAGGATTCGCTGGATCGGAAGCCGACGCATTGAAGCAGAAGAACTTGCCAGCAACACCCGTCTTTACCCTGTTAGAATCTGCCGGGATGCAATAGGTCCGGGGCAACCCAAAAGCGACCTGTTGGTTTCCCCGCAACACCGAGTGCAGCTTAGCGATCCAATGGCTGAAATGTTGTTCGGCCATCCGGTTGTCTTGGCTCCGGCCAAGGGCTTGCTGAACGATTCCACGATCACGGTTGATCGGAAAGTATCGGAAGTCGAATACTTCCATCTGGCGTTCGATCAGCACGAAGTCATGGTTACCAACGGACTTGCGACCGAGAGTTTTCATCCCGGACCGACCAGTCTGGAAGGCATTGACCTTGATGCGGCCGAAGAGCTTTTTGAAATCTTCCCGAATCTGAGGAATAACTCGCGCAGCTTTGGCCCTTCGGCCTTGCCCGGTCTCAAGCCGTGGGAAGCCGCCTTGCTTAACAAAAACCCTGATTTAGCATGAAAAAAATATTTGATGCCTCGGGTAAACCTCTGCCGCGAGAAGAAGCGCCGGACGCGAAACTCCTGCGTGCCTATGGCGACGCGATGTTTCTTGCCTTTCGTAGCAGCTATCACAACCGGATGAGTGTTGCGAACTTGCGGCTGGCGTTTGAACCACCCCTTGTATTGGGCCAGTACAGGATCTTTCGTTTTGACGAGGTTCCCCGCGCGATCTTCACCTGGGCCTTTCTGTCGCCCGAGGCAGAAAGGAAACACGTTCAGGGAAAACCGCTGATGCCAGAGGACTGGAAATCGGATGGAGGGCGGATGTGGGTGATTGATCTGATCGCCCCGTACCGCAAACTCATGCCCAGCATTTGGAATTGGGCGATGGTGCCGGGCAATGTCAGCAAGGACGGTTTTCGGTTTTGCCGTCACAAGACCGAGGACAGAAACCGAAAGATCGTAGACATTAACTTTGGGCGATCGGGCAAGACACAGCGCATCCTGACGGATAAAGACTTTTCTTGAAGGTCTGGACGGAGACACTTCGGGAATAGGACAGAGCGGCCCGGGACCATTCACCTGAGGTCATTTGACCGCTCAGGCTGCACGGCTGGTCCCCAGCGGGAAACAAATCGGAGAAGATCATGCTCAAGTACAAGCCGGGTGACGATGTGGGCGCGCTTGATCCTTGGCCATTCGACGATCCAAGAAGCGACTACGTGATTGTTGAGGGCGCACCCGAAGTCTTAGGGCGTCTGGATGCAGGTGGTCCGGGTCACACGACGCGGGCAGGTATCTGGCGATGTACGCAAGGCGTTTTTGAATGTACGGAACAGGGCGATGAGTTGATGACGATTTTGTCCGGTAAGTGTCGCCTGACCGACAAGACGACGGGACAGGTCAGCGTCCTGAGCGCCGGCGAAAGCCTTTTTGTCCGCGATGGCAGCCGTGTGGAGTGGAACATTTTCGAGGACGTGACCAAGGTATTCTTCGGCCACAAGCCGGATGGGTTCTGAGAGCGTACACGATTTCTGAAAAGCTGTGCGATTGGTTACTGGGCGGATACTTTCGGGGCGCTATTGATCAGAACCTCGCGACATGTGTTCCGGCCAAATTCACTGGACAAAGCGACCGGGTTACAGCGACGCTAAGCCCCTAGAATCACTTTTCATTTCTCTGTTGATGTCCGACGTGTTTCAGGCGGTCAAAGGCGCTGAGCATCTGTGAAAATTTGACTTTGTGTCGAAATTATGTCCATAATTCGATCTTACCCGTTCATTTTCAATTCATTTTCAATTCATATTGGGGTAAGTTGTTTAAAGATTTTTAGTGTTCTGATTGTGCCAAAATGTTCGGCCGAACCAGATGTGTGTGAGTGATTGACATGGTTACGAAATGGAAAAAGCCCTCTGGGCGCTTTGTTTCAGGGTCCCAGATTAAAGCAAGTCACAAAGAACAAAACCGGGTTAGCAGTCTGTTGCTGCGGTTCCGCAAGCAGACAGACGGTGCTGTCATGGTCTTTGTTGCGGTTATGCTTATTCCAATGATGGCTTTTGTTGGGTTCGCGATGGAAATTGCCCTGACCGAGCACCTCCGGGTCAGACTCCAGAACACAACGGATTCAGCAAGCCTCGCATCGGCGGATTTGGAACAGGTTCTGGACCCCGAGGCCGTGGTCAACGACTTCTTTGCCAAGGCTGGTCTGGCGGACAATCTGCAAAACGTCACCATTGTGAACACCGCCTTTGAGAGAACGGTTTCTGTTGAAGCCGAAGCGCATCTTCCTGCCTTGCTTACAAGGGTTGTGGGGCGCACGGGCTGGGACGTTCCGGTTGTCGGGGCCGCGACCGAGTCTCGCCGCGATCTTGAGATCGCAGTTGCGCTGGACAATTCCGGTTCGATGTCTTGGGCGCCCGGATCAACCAGCGGACCGGCCTCGAACCCATCACGTATGGACCTGCTTATCCCGGCTGCAGAGGCTTTTGTAGACGCGGTGCAGCCCAGGCCAGGGCAACCGGGAACCACGACGATCTCTCTTGTTCCGTTCGCCACTCAGGTTTCTGTTGGCGCGGACTTGCTGAGTAATTTCACGGTTACGTCCGAGCACACGACATCAAACTGTGTGACCTTCAACTCAAATTCCGACTACGGCGTCACAGCCGTACCGACGGACACCTTGTTGACCCGAACGGCGCATCATGATCCGGCGACCTCGGGCTGGGACCTAAGTTCGTACAGCACCGTTTGCCCTACGGATTCGTCCGTGCGCGATATCTTTGCTTGGTCAGAGAACCCCGAACTTCTGAAAGCCCGTATCCGGGCGATGGAACCATACGGATATACCTCGATCGAAATGGCCGCCAAATGGGGCGCGGCGATGCTGGACCCTTCACTGCGACCCGTTTTGTCGTCCATGTCGGGACGAGCGGGGTATGATTACCTGTCTGGGCCTGCCGGTCGCGGTATGCCGTATGATTACGACAACCCGGACTCTCTCAAGTACCTGATTGTGATGTCTGACGGTGAAAACACACTGAACTACGACATCAAAGCACCGTATCGCGAGGGCGACTCGCCGCTGTTCCGTTTGCCCGGTTCAAACAACTACGTCTATTACCGCAACCGAAGCGGGACGAGCCGGGATTTCTACCGGGTGTCTGACAGAGAATGGAGCAGGACGGCAGGCCGAGGGGCAAGACGGATGACTTGGCAGCAGGTCTGGGCCGATATGCCTGTGGAACGGTTTGTAGACAGCATCCTGTCCAGAGCCGACACCCGGCGCAGCGCAGACGCCCACTATGACCGGATCGTTCAGGTAAGGAGTGGTTCGTGGAAAAACAACCGAACCTCGCAGATTTGTCAGGCAGCAAAAGACAACGGCGTTGTTGTATTCACGATCGGAATGGACACCTATGGGCAGGGTGACGCAACCCTGGCTGATTGCGCCTCGTCCCCCGCATATTTCTACGACGTCAACAGCCTTGATATTGCGTCGGCCTTCGCGTCGATCGCGCGTCAAATCAACAAACTGCGCCTGACGCAGTGACCGAGCCGGAGATTTGATGTCATGAAACAATCCCGTCGCGATGCACAGCCTTCAGGTAAACAGACGACTTCGTCGCTTGCCAGCCGCCTCAAAAATGGATGGCGAGACGAAACCGGCACCACGCTGGTCGAATATTCGCTTTGCCTTCCGGTGCTTCTGTTGTTCCTCTTTATTACACTGGAGTTCAGCTACCTGATCATGCGGCAGGTTTCACTGGACCGCGCAACCGACGAAACCTTTCGCGAATTGCGCCTGGGCCTGATACCCGAGCCGGACCACGAAAAGGTCAAGACTGCGATCTGCACAAAACCGCTGGCGCGGATCGTGTTGTGGAGATGCGATGAAAACCTGCTTTTGGAAGTGCGGCAGGTCGAAAAGTCAGACTGGTCATTGAATCTGGCTGACGTCCTTTGCATCGATACAACACCGCCCGACGGCTATGAGCCGCCCATCGTTTTCAGCGCGGGAATCGAAAACCAATTGATGATTGCACGCGCATGTTTGGTTCAGAACTCCATTTTTCCCCCGATCCCGATGCTAGCTTCGCTTCCCCGATATGACGACTTAGGCAATTTCGCTCTGGTGTCGAGGTCGGCCTTTGTAAACGAGCCATTTTGATATGTTCATCCGTTTTAAGAGTATTTCAGCCCGAATTCAGCGCTCAGTACATCGCTTTACACGCGACACAAGCGGTGCCGCGCTTGTTGAAATGGGGATCGCCCTGCCGATGCTGATCCTTCTGACCTGCGGTGCGCTGGTCGTACAGGATGCTGTAAGGATGTCTTACTTGCGATCCAAGGCGGCTTACACCGTATCAGATATGGTCAGCCGTGAAGACAGCCTGATCGACTCCGATTACTTTGATGGGTTGAACAGTGTTTTCAAATACATACTCGGCGACAAACACCCTAGCGAGTTGCGCATTTCGACGATTGAATGCACGGCCGATTGTGAAAACGAGGCCGAGCGAGTGCTCGAGTTCTGCTGGTCCCATCCCTCCTCCGGCTTGCGGGCTTTGACCAACGACGAGATTGCATTCTACGCAGCGAACACGCCGCTATTTACCGAAGGTGACACGCTTCTCATGACCGAGGCGTTTTTGGATTACACACCAATGTTTGGCGACTTCATCCTGTCCCGGCGTACCTACGAGACGCTGGCGTTTACACGTCCACGCATTGCCGGACAGATCAAATTCGATACCGGTGCAGTGGACACAGATGGAAATGCGATCATTAGGGACTGCTTTAACAACTAGTAAACCCTTCGGCAGCTTATGGGCTGCCCCACTGCTGTTTTCCCCAAGATTTCCGCCGGCCAGAGGACCAAATTTCAACACGAGATTTTAAAGTCCGTGCCGTAATCAAGCGTTGTTTGACCTTTCTCATGGCGCTGCTATTACTCTTGTTCAAGCCAAAGGCGTGAAATAGCGGAAAGAATAGAATATGGCGGACAGCTCTGATCTCGATATCGGCCCGGACAAATCCCTGCTTCTGGTAGATGATGACGAGCCGTTTCTGAGACGTCTTGCCAAGGCCATGGAAAAGCGCGGCTTTGAGGTTGAAACCGCAGGGTCGGTCGCCGCAGGCCGCGCCATTTCCACGGCACGTCCACCTGCCTATGCGGTTGTGGATTTGCGGCTTGAGGATGGCAATGGGCTGGATGTGGTCGAAGTGCTGCGTGAAAAGCGCCCCGACAGCCGGGTCGTGGTTCTGACCGGGTACGGTGCCATTGCCACGGCCGTGGCCGCCGTCAAGATCGGCGCAACGGACTACCTGTCCAAACCCGCCGACGCCACCGACATCACCAACGCGCTGCTGGCCAAGGGCGACGAGCTGCCGCCACCGCCCGAAAACCCCATGAGCGCGGACCGTGTGCGCTGGGAACATATCCAACGCGTGTATGAACTGTGCGACCGCAATGTTTCGGAGACTGCCCGTCGCCTGAACATGCATCGCCGGACCTTGCAGCGGATATTGGCGAAGCGCAGCCCGCGCTAGCGGGCATCGCTTTTTGATCTGATACCTTGAAGCGCTTTGCCGTAAGCCCGCTTCTGAAAACTTACCGCAAAACAAGGATACTCTCATGATCGGTTATGTGACCATCGGCGTCTCGGATATAGAGCGCGCAAAGAAATTCTATACCGACCTTTTTTCGGATCGCGATGCGAAGGTAATCATCGACGCAGGGCGCATCGCCTTTATCGGCAGCAAACCCGGTGAGCCGATGCTGGCCGTTTGCGAACCCTATGATGGCGGCGATTGTTCGGCTGGTAACGGCAGCATGATTGCCTTTGCCGCCCAGTCCAAAGAAGAAAGCAAGGCGCTGTACGACAAGGCCATCAGTCTGGGCGCAACCGACGAAGGAGAGCCCGGTCAACGTGTGCCGGACCGCTTTTACGGATCATATGTTCGTGACCCGGACGGCAATAAGCTGTGTTTCTTCGTATTCGGCTAAAGCTGACGTAGCAGGTCGGCATGTCGGTCCGTATACGCCTGCCGCACCTCAACCGGCGGGCGTAGGACGATCTCAAGCCCCTCCATCACGGTCTTGTCCGGACGGCCAAAGAACTTGGTCGCCTCAGACTCGGAAAAGCCTGCGATCTGGGTGGCCTCCATCCAGGCGCTGATCTTGTCGGCCTTTTTGATTTGGCGCTTGACCGTTTTGGGCACTGCGGCGGGTAGGCCGAACCGAATGTGGATCGCAGCCGCCAGCCGATCATCCAGCGCGCCGTAGTCGGGACCGACGGCGGATTTGACCGGTGAGATCATATCTCCGATCACATATTCCGGCGCATCGTGTAACAAAGCCGCGAGCTGCCATTTGACGGGCGCTTTGGGTGCGATCCGGCGAAAAAGCTCCTCGACCAGCAGGGAATGTTCAGCAACTGAATAGGCAAAATCCCCGGCTGTCTGGCCGTTCCAGCGCGCTACAAAGGCCAGACCGTGCGCGATATCTTCGATCTCGATATCCACGGGGGTCGGGTCCAGCAGATCCAGCCTGCGACCTGACAGCATCCTCTGCCACGCTCTGGGTTGTGTTGCCATTATGCCATGCCCCATATGAACAGCCGCGATTGCGCCGCATTTTTGTGGTATGGTTTACCTGTCAAGATCACCTGCTGCCAACTTTTTCTTGAGCATTCGTGCTTTGAACAGGCGCGCGGTGATACCGACATCTAGTACCGAGGGGGGCGCACGCTCCTCCCGGTGTGCCCCTCTCGATCGTAACTCGTATCGAAAGGAGCTTGCTATGTTCAAGCGTTTGTTGGGAATTGCCTGTGCCTTTGGCATGGCCGCGACTGCACCCCCCGCTTTTGCACAAAGCTGCGCCCAGCGCGAGCATGTGATTGCCAAGTTGCAGGACAGCTATTCAGAAGAACTGACTTTTGGCGGTTTGCAAAAGTCCCAGAGTGGGCGATCCGTTATGGAGGTTTGGACCTCAAAGGAAACGGGAAGCTACACCGTTCTGGTAACCCGTCCAAACGGCATCAGTTGCATTGTCGCCGTCGGCACTGACTTTTTCGAGGCGATCCCGAAGATAAAGGTTGAGGGGACGCCAAGTTAATCAAAAAAAGGCGTGATTTTCCCGTTTCCGGCCGTCCTCGTTGCCACCTTCATAAAGGGATGCTAGTGGCAATCTGGAGTTAATCTTACCGGAATGGAGCACCTGATGGCCGGGGACTATATCGTCAAAGACATTTCGCTGGCCGGGTTCGGCCGCAAAGAGTTGGACATTGCCGAAACCGAGATGCCGGGCCTGATGGCCCTGCGTGCGGAATACGGTGAAAGCAAGCCTCTGTCAGGTGCGCGGATCGTTGGATCGCTGCACATGACCATCCAGACCGCAGTTCTGATCGAAACACTGGTAGCGCTTGGCGCGGATGTGCGCTGGGCGTCGTGCAACATCTTCTCGACCCAGGACCACGCCGCCGCTGCGATTGCCGAGGCAGGCATCCCTGTTTTCGCCATCAAAGGCCAGACGCTGGAAGAGCATTGGGATTATCTGGACAAGTCCTTTTTGTTCGACGACGGTCCGAACATGATCCTTGACGATGGCGGCGATGCGACGCTGTACATCCTGCTGGGTGCTCGCGCCGAAGCCGGCGAAGACATCATCCCTGTTCCGGGTTCGGAAGAGGAAGAGGTGATCAAGAAGCAGATCGCCAAGCGCATGGCGGCTTCACCCGGCTGGTTCACCAAGATGCGCGATCAGATTCAAGGCGTGTCCGAGGAAACCACAACCGGCGTGAACCGCCTTTATCAACTGGTTAAAGATGGCCACTTGCCGTTCCCTGCGATCAACGTGAATGACTCGGTCACCAAGTCGAAATTCGACAACAAATACGGCTGCAAGGAATCGCTGGTCGACGGTATCCGCCGCGCCACCGACACGATGATGGCCGGTAAGGTTGCTGTGGTTTGTGGTTATGGCGACGTGGGCAAAGGCTCGGCCGCTTCGCTGCGTGGTGCAGGCGCCCGTGTGAAAGTCACTGAAGTAGACCCGATCTGCGCGCTGCAAGCTGCGATGGACGGTTTTGAAGTCACTCTGCTGGAAGACGAAGTTGCCAGCGCAGATATCTTTATCACCACCACCGGCAACAAGGACGTGATCCGCATCGAGCATATGCGCGAGATGAAGGACATGGCCATCGTCGGCAACATCGGACATTTCGACAACGAAATTCAGGTGGCCAGCCTGAAGAACCACAAATGGACCAACATCAAGGAACAGGTGGACATGATCGAGATGCCCTCGGGCAATCGTATCATCCTGCTGTCCGAAGGTCGTCTGCTGAACCTCGGCAACGCCACCGGGCATCCTTCGTTCGTGATGTCGGCCTCGTTCACCAACCAGGTACTGGCGCAGATTGAGCTGTTCTCCAAGGGGGATCAGTACGAAAACAAGGTCTATATCCTGCCCAAGCATCTGGACGAGAAAGTGGCCCGCCTGCATCTGGACCGTATCGGCGTGAAGCTGACCCAAATGGACAGCGACCAGGCGGCCTATATCGGTGTAAAACCCGAAGGCCCGTATAAGCCGGAACACTATCGCTATTGATTTTGGCGAAAAACGGAATTGAAACGGCGGTCTGTAGGGCCGCCGTTTTTTTGTGCCTGATACTCAGCGCAGGGCCGGAAAGAAATCGCCGCGACCCTCGGGCGTGAGATCCAGAATATTCCAAAGCGGCCATGCGGCATCTACGTGCCGGGGGTGCCAATCACTGGGCTGGAAGAAAAGCTCGGAACTCCAGAAATGGTGGATTCCGTCCTGTGCACGCCGAAAGACGTTCAGAATGGGTAATTGGCTTCCGTCTTCGGCTTCGGCCAGATAGTCGCGCTGATACTCGGTGCCCAGCGCGGAAAATAGCGGCAGGTCGTGCCATTCCATCTTTGCTGGCAGCGCCGCCAGTTTTTCCGGTGTATTCTGGGCAACCACGGCAAAGCTGATCTTCTTTGAAAGATGAGCAACCTGTCCGTTCAACCCGTCCAGAAAGGCCGAGCACATCGGGCAGGGCAGCTCTGCATTTGGGCCATACATCAGCGAATAGATCGCAAGCGTGTCATGTGAACCAAAGAGCGAGGACAAAGGCGCATCATCGCCCTGAAGGTTTCGGAACGCATAGTCCTGCGGAATCTGGCCACCCGCAGGAAGTTGGCGGCGCAGATTGGCCACGTCTTCTATTTTGGCGCGCAATTCCACTTCGGCGGCCAGCAGGCGGTTTCGTGCCTCTCGGTACGCGGGGCTTTCGTTGGGCAAGGAAACGGTCATGGCGATCTCCTGACTGTATAATTTAACCTATACGTTAAATAAAGGGCAGTGTGAAATCAAGACCCTGCGCTTGAGGGACGGGTCTAGGGGGAACGCCAGAGATTTTCCCCTTTGAGCAAACCCGCTTGGCCATTACCGTGATCGGGGTGATGGGGAATTTCAAATATACCCAATTCAGGAGACGACTATGGGAAAACGCGATGAGCTGATTGCCAAGTATGCAGAGGACCTGAAATCCAAATGCGGCATGGACGCGGATATGGATTTGCTGACCAAAATCACCATCGGCTGTGGACCAGCGATATATGACGCTGATGCGTCAACGGTTGCGGCCACTCAGGAAGGTGAGCTTGAAACGGTCAAGAACAACTTTCTGATCAAGAAACTGGGCCTGTCAGATGGCCCCGAACTGATGGAAGGCATCAACAAGGTTCTGGAAGCCTATGGCATGTCCGAGCGCAACAAATATCGCGCGGTCGTTTACTACATGCTGACCAAGCATTTCGGGAAAGAGTCGGCTTACGGATAAGGTACCGTGAAACGGTCGCGCCCGCCGTACCAAAAGGGCGACTTAAATTTTAGATACTTGAGGTTTGTACCCGGCCCAATACTTCGGCTAGTGTCAGGGTGTGACCAGGACGGTCAGAACCAGACATTTCCATACGCGTGTGGTGAGTAGGGAGCACGCGGGGTAGGGAAGGTTCTGCATCCGTCAGAGCCTTCCCTTTATTAGTCCGCTTGTGTCTGACCCAGATCGCAGATCACCTGCCATTCCGCCTCGGTGACCGGTTGAACGGACAGTCGCGAGTTCTTGACCAACACCATATCGCCCAAACGCTCATCCGCTTTGATATCGTCCAGGGTCACCTGCGTCGTGAATGGCCGCACTGCCTTGATGTCCACACACTCCCAACGGTCGTCATCCGTGGTGCTGTCGGGGTGGGCCTCGGCGCAAACCTCGACGATGCCGACGATCGCCTTGTCTTTTTGCGAGTGGTAGAAGAACCCTCTGTCGCCGATCGCCATCTGCCGCATGAAATTGCGCGCCTGATAGTTGCGCACGCCGTCCCATTCTTCGCCTGCGTCCCCTTTGGCGACCTGCTGGTCCCAGCTCCAGGTCGATGGCTCGGATTTGAACAGCCAATACGCCATCAGCCCACGACCTTTTTCCACGCGATCAGGTCAACGGACTGGAATAGGCCGGCCTTGGCATAGGGGTCATTGTCGGCCCAGGCTTGGGCGGCGGCCATGTCCTCGACCTCGAGAATGATCAGCGAACCGATCATCGCGTCCCCATCCAGCAAAGGCCCAGCCTGTGCGACAACGCCGGTTTCCTCGATATAGCCGAGATGCGCGGCGCGGTTGTCCAGACGGGTTTGCAGTGCGCCGTCCTTGTCGCGGGCGATAAGGGCAATGAGCATATTATTCCTCCTTCAGGGGTCGGTTTAGCAGGGATTGAATGGCCTCGGGTACACTGTAGGCACCCCGGCTCAAGTCGGCCACCGTTGCGCTTATGGGCATATCCAGCCCTTCTTGTATGGCGATGTCCGACATCGCGCGCGCGGTGGCGACGCCTTCGACAGTGGTCGCGGCGTCAAAAGGAAGATTTCGACCCAAAGACAGGCCAAAACGGTAATTTCTGGACAGTTCGGACGAGCAGGTCAGGACCAGATCCCCCAGACCGGACAGCCCCATCAGCGTGTCGACCTGCGCTCCGCGCATAAGCGCAAAACGCTGCATTTCGGCGAAGCCCCGCGTCAAAAGGGCGGCGCGGGCGCTGTCACCTAGTCCCGCACCAATGGCGGCCCCGCATCCGATGGCCATCACGTTTTTCAAAGCCCCGCCCAGTTCGGCCCCGGTGACGTCCGTCGTGCGATACAGGCGCAGGTTGGACGTTGTCAGGGCGTGCTGCAGGGTTTGACTTAGTTCGTGGTCGGCACAGGCCAGTGTCAGGGCCGTCGGCAAACCACGCGCGATGTCGTCGGCGAAGCTCGGTCCGGTCAACAGGGCAGGGCGCGCATCCGGGATGGCCTGCTGAATGACCGAGATCGGTCCAAGCCCTGTCGATAACTCAATGCCTTTGCAGCAAGCGACCAGGGTCTTTCCCGACAGCGCAGCGGCGTGGTCCAAAAGAGCACCGCGAAGTTTCTGCATGGGCACGGAAACCAGCAGAATCTCGTTCTGCGCCGCCTCTGCGATGTCAGAGGTAATGGAGATCGCGCTGGGCAAGGACACATTCGGCAGGCGCGCCGTGTTTTCGCGGTCTCTTTGCATTAAACGCGCTTGATCCGCGTCGCGCGCCCAAAGAGTGACCGGCCCTTTCCCTGCCAACGAAATCGCCAGCGCTGTCCCAAAGGCACCAGAACCGAGAACCGAAATACTCATGCCTTGGCGCCTTTCTTACCGCTGCCCAGCATGGCAGGGCTGGTTTGGTCCAGAGGCCAGCGCGGGCGTGCAGTCAGGTCCAGACCATCGCGGGCACCGGTGCGAAACCGTTCGATCCCGGCATAGGCGATCATCGCGGCGTTGTCGGTGCAAAAGCGCAGCGGGGGCCCGGTAAAACGGGCGCCACATTCGGCAGAAACAGTCTCTAACGCGGACCGAATGGCAGAATTGGCCGCCACCCCACCCGCAACGGCAATAACGGGATCAGACGGGCTTTCCTGCAGATACAGGTCAATGGCCCTGCGTGTTTTCTCGGCCAGAGTATCCACGATCGCCTGTTGAAATCCGGCGCATAGGTCTGCCCGGTCCTGACGGGTTAACCCACCTTTTTCCGCAGCGATCTGGTCGCGCATACGCATAAGGGCCGTTTTCAAGCCTGAGAAGGACAGGTCGCAACCGGGCCGATCCAGCAGGGGTCGGGGAAAACGGAACCGTTTCGGGTCACCTGTACGCGCTTCGGCCTCGACCGAGGGGCCGCCGGGCTGCGGCAAGCCCAAAAGACGTGCGGTTTTATCGAACGCTTCGCCGGGGGCATCGTCAATCGTACCACCCAACCGCGTGAACTTTTCCGGGCCATGGGCGATCAGATACTGACAATGCCCACCCGACACGAGCAGCATCAGATAGGGAAAAGCGATCCCGTCTGTCATCCGAGGTGTCAGCGCGTGACCGGCCAGATGGTTCACACCGATCAGCGGCAGGCCGGTTGCCGCGCTGATGCCCTTGGCGCACATGACGCCGGACATGACCCCGCCGATCAGACCCGGACCGGCGGTCACGGCGACGGCGTCGACGTCTTTCAGGGTCATCCCTGCGGATTCAAGCGCCTGCAACACGCAGGTATCCAGCTTTTCGGCGTGGGCGCGGGCCGCGATCTCGGGGACGACACCGCCATACGCGCTGTGCAGATCCGTCTGGCCAAAGACTACCGATGACAGCACTTCGGCCACTGCACCGTCACTTTGGCGCACGACTGCGGCTGCTGTGTCGTCACAACTGCTTTCCAGCCCGAGGACAGTAAGTGTTTGCACCATTGGCCTGATCCGTTACACCTTGATTGCAAAGCGGGGTATCACCCTGCGCGGATGCAAACAATCCCAAGGCCAAGGGCACCGCCGTTGTATTTGTTGATGACCCGCCCTCGCGCCGCCTCGGAAAGGTTCGTTGCGCAACTACCGACCCGCGTCAGGTCACGGGTTCAGGTCATCTATTCCCCGATCCTCGAAATCAAGCCCTTGCCGGTTCAGGTAAACGACACGGATGTGCGCGGTCTGATTTTCACTTCGGCCAATGCGGTCAATGCTGCGGCGTCCATGGGCGTGGATCGCGAACTGCCAGCTTACTGTGTAGGTCCAGCGACCACCGGAACGGCCAAAGGTGCGGGGTGGCAGGCGCAGATGGTGGGCCAGACCGCCGAAGAACTGGTTGCCGCGCTGTTGAAAGCCAGACCCGACAGCCCGCTTCTTCACCTGCGCGGAGAGCATACGCGCGGAAGTGTCGCCGAGCGGTTGACCGAATCCGGCCTCACCGTGCGCGAGTTGCCTGTATATCAGCAGCGATTGTTACCGCTGACATCCGAAGCGATCGCTGCTGCGTCCGGTAAAGTGCCCGTAATTGCCCCTATTTTTTCCCCCAGAACAGCGCGACAATTTGCCGACATCTGGCGCGGATCGGCCCCCTTATTCGTGGCTGCAATCAGCGCCGCGACAGCGGAACCCCTTTATTCCTTGGGCTATCAGCGTCTGAAGATTGCCAAGGAACCTACACCCAAGAAAATGCGGAAAGCCATTAAAAAGCTTGTGAAACATGCGTTGCGGGTTGAGGGCGGCGAGGCCACAGATTAACTTAGTCGGGTCTGTTGTTCAGGTAATTTTGGATTCGTTAGGGGGAATATTGCGTTGGCTGGTAAAGACAAAACCGATCAAAAGCCGGTGGACGACCCCAAGACGGACGACGTGGCCGAAGCTGGCGTCACTGCCGAAGACACTCCGGTTGACGAGTCTTTGCCCGTAGAAGAAACCCTTTCCGAAGCCGAAGCCGAAGCCGAAGCCGAAGCCGAAGCCGAAGCCGAAGCCGAAGCCGAAGCCGAAGCCGAAGCCGAAGCCGAAGCCGAAGCCGAAGCCGAAGCCGAAGCCGAAGCCG